>NZ_CDSAWY010000005.1:482500-965000 GCF_977109285.1 Rhizobium yanglingense | reverse complement strand
ATGGCTGAAACCCGGCGCGCATCTCGATCTCGTCGGCGGCTTCAAGCCTAGCATGCGCGAGACCGACGACGAGGCGATCCGCCGTGCGTCCGTCTTCGTCGATACGCGGGCCGGTGCGATGAAGGAAGCGGGTGATATCGTTCAGCCACTCGAAAGCGGCGTGCTCAACGAGGGTGCGATCAAGGCTGAACTTGCCGAACTCGTTCGCGGAACCCGAGGCGGCCGCAGCGCGGCAGGCGAAATCACGCTTTTCAAATCGGTGGGCGCTGCGCTCGAGGATCTCGCCGGAGCGATTCTCGCCTATGAAACCGTCACCGGCGGGAAATAAGCGCAATGCCCGTTCTGCCGGAACTTCCGGTTTCTCACGTTCTGCCCGAGATCGGAACCGCACTTGCCGAAAGCGGACGGGCCGTTCTTTCAGCGCCACCCGGCGCAGGGAAGACCACGCTTGTGCCGCTTTATCTGCTGGATCAACCATGGCGCAACGACGGCAGGATCATTCTGCTGGAGCCACGGCGGCTGGCAGCGCGGGCTGCGGCGAGCCGCATGGCCGTTCTGCTCGGCGAACAGGTGGGCGAAACAGTCGGCTACCGCATGCGCCTCGACAACCGCATTTCCGGCAAGACGCGGATCGAAGTGGTCACCGAAGGGGTCTTTGCGCGCATGATCCTCGATGATCCGGAACTTTCGGGGGTTTCTTCGGTCATTTTCGACGAATTTCACGAGCGTTCGCTCGATGCGGATTTCGGACTGGCATTGGCGCTCGACGTGCGCACGGCGCTCCGTAATGATCTGCGGCTTCTGGTGATGTCGGCAACGCTCGACGTCGAGCGTGTCGCAGCACTCCTCGACCATCCGCCGGTGATCGAAAGCAGGGGCCGGAGCTTTCCGATCGACGTCCGCTATCGGGATCGCCCGAGCGGCGAGCGTATAGAGGACGCCGCTATACGGGCAATCATCGAGGCCCATGCGGGTGAGACGGGATCGATCCTCGCTTTCCTGCCTGGGCAGGCCGAGATCACCCGAACGGCGGAAAGGCTCGAAGGGCGGTTCGGGTCGGATACGCTGATCGCCCCTCTCTACGGCAATCTCGGCCAGAAAGAGCAGGATGCGGCAATCCGTCCGGCGGCGAAGGGCACGCGCAAGATCGTGCTTGCGACCTCGATCGCCGAGACGTCGATCACCATCGACGGCGTGCGCATCGTAATCGACAGCGGGCTGCAACGGCTGCCGGTGTTCGAGGCTTCGACAGGTATCACACGGCTGGAGACGGTGAGGGTGTCGCGGGCTTCGGCCGACCAGCGCGCCGGGCGCGCAGGCAGAACGGAACCCGGTATCGCGATCCGCCTCTGGCACCCGGGGCAGACGGCCGCCCTGCCTGCTTTCACACCGCCGCAGATCCTGTCGAGTGATCTTTCCGGTCTCGTGCTCGATCTGGCGCATTGGGGCGTTCAGGATCCGGCATCGCTTGCCTTCGTCGATCAGCCCCCAGCGACGACACTGAGGGAGGCGCGTTCGCTGCTGCAGGAACTCGGCGCCCTGGACAAGGATGGAACCTTGACTGCGCGCGGACGGACGATGCGCGAGCTTGCACTGCCGCCGCGGCTGGCAGCCATGGTGGTTTCGGCCGGGGAAAGCGGCCACGCAAAAGAGGCTGCAATGCTTGCCGTTCTTCTCACGGAACAGGGCCTCGGCGGCACGAGCATCGACATCGAGGAACGTTTGCGGCGCTTCAAGGTGGAGAAGGGCGAAAGGGCGGATGCTTCGCGGCGCCTTGCCGGACGGCTGGCGCGCGGGCTCGACAAGACTTCCTCAAGCGCGCCACCGCTTGCCGGACAGCTCCTGCTGCATGCCTTTCCCGATCGGATTGCCCTGCAGCGCGGCGGGCGGGGACGGTACGTGATGGCAAACGGCCGTGGCGCCGAATTGTCGGAGACGGAACGTCTGGCGGGCAGCCAGATGCTGGTGATCGCCGATCTGACCGGACGCGCGACGCAGGCACGCATCCTCGCTGCGGCGGAGATTTCGCGCGGCGATGTCGAAACCCAGCTGCCAGACGTGATCAAGACCGGCGAGCAGACCTATTTCGACCTGCCGAGCAGGCAAGTCCGCGCCCGGCGCGCGACAAGGCTCGGGGCGATCGTTTTTGACGAAACGCCGTTGCCCCGGCCAGCCGGCGAGCCTGTTGCCGCAGCACTAGCCGATGGCATACGGCAATTGGGAGTCAACGCCCTGCCCTTTTCCAAGGAAGCAATCCAGCTGCGCGAACGGATCGGCTTTCTGCATCGAACGATCGGCGCGCCATGGCCGGATCTGAGCGACGCTGCGTTATTGGAACGGCTGGACGACTGGTTCACGCCCTACCAGAGCGATGCGCGCGGGCTTTCAGATATTTCCGCCGGATCGCTGACCAGCGGGCTGATGGCGCTTGTGTCGCACGAACTGCAACGTGACCTCAGTCGGCTTGCACCGACGCATTTCGAAGCGCCAACGGGCCAGCGGCATCCGATCCAGTATGACGGCGAGGAGCCGCTGCTGACGATCCGGGTACAGGAGCTTTTCGGATTGAAGCAGCATCCGGCGATCGGCGGCGGACGGCTGCCGCTTCTTCTCGAACTGACCTCGCCCGCGCACCGGCCGATCCAGACGACGCGCGACCTGCCAGGGTTCTGGGCAGGTTCCTGGAAGGACGTACGTGCCGAAATGCGAGGCCGCTACCCGCGGCATTCCTGGCCGGAGCGGCCAGAGGAAGCCTTGCCGACGACACGCGCCAAGCCGCGTGGTACATAAGCCTGGGCGAGGAGCCGAGCATGGCCGATGACGTCAACAACACACCTCAGAACGACCGGCATAGCAGCCGCAGGCTGCGCCTGCAGACGCTCGTACGTTTGCGCTGGCTCGCGGTCGGCGGACAGGCGGCGACGGTTTTCATCGTTGCCTTCTGGCTGAAATTTCCGTTGCCGCTGCTCGCCAGCAGCTTGCTGATCGCAGCGCTTGCCTGGGTCAATTTCTTTTTGACGATCCGCTATCCGCCGACACATCGCCTGAAACCGCCGGCTGCCCTCGCGCTGCTTGGGCTGGATCTGTTGCAGCTCTGCGCGCTGCTGTTTATCACCGGCGGCCTGGCGAACCCGTTTGCAGCGCTCGTCTGCGTGCCGGTCATCATTTCCTTTGCCTCCCAGCCGATCCGCTACAGCGTTGCACTCATCGTCTTTGCAATGGTCTGCATCACGATCCTCGCCTTCTCGCCCTTCCCGCTTCCATGGTTCAACGGTGCGGAGATCAATGTGCACAACGTCATGCAGTTCGGTGTCTGGTGCTCGATTGCTTCGACCATGGTCTTTGCAGCTTTTTATGCCTATCGCGTTTCGATGGAAGCGAGCCAGCTGGCGGATGCACTGGCCGCGACCGAACTCGTGCTACAGAGGGAAAAGCACCTCTCGCAACTCGACGGCCTGGCCGCGGCGGCGGCACATGAGCTCGGAACGCCGCTTGCGACGATCAGCGTCGTCGCAAAGGAGATGGAGCGCGAACTGAAGGACGACGACCGGTTCCGCGAGGACGTGCAACTGCTGCGCAGCCAGAGCGAACGTTGCCGCGATATCTTGAAGCGACTGACGAGCCTTTCGGCAGAGGGCGATGCGCATATGCGGCGGCTGCCGCTGTCTTCGATGATCGAGGAGATCATTGCGCCCTATCGCGAATTTCCGATCGAAGTCGAGCTGATCGAGAAAAGCCCGCGCAAGGGTGAACCGGTGACGGAGCGCAATGCCGGGATCATCTATGGGCTTGGCAATCTCATCGAAAATGCTGTCGATTATGCTCGCGAGAAGGTAACGGTCACGGTCGAACATGACCACAACAAGGTGCTGATCGTCATCGAGGACGACGGCAACGGCTACGCACCGGATATACTCACCCGTATCGGAGAGCCTTACGTCACCAAAAGGCAGAAGGAGGATACTGCAGGCGGGCTGGGGCTTGGACTTTTCATCGCCAAGACGCTGCTTGAACGTTCTGGTGCGACGCTGGTTTTCGAGAACCGCGATCCGGAAAGTGAAGGAGCGCGTATCCGTGTCGAATGGCCGCGCATGCTCATCGATGCAAATTCGACAAAATGACTTTATCGGCATAATGAAGATATGTGCAGTTGGCAAATATAGGGCGGGTTGCAAACCGCCAGGATCGAAGACCATGACCGAACAAAGCCACGAAACCCTTACCGTCGGCGAACACGACATCGGCCCCGATGCGAGCCTCTTGATCGTTGACGATGACGGTCCCTTCCTGCGACGCCTGGCACGCGCGATGGAGACACGCGGCTTCCAGGTCGAAACGGCCGAATCGGTTGCGGAAGGAGTTGCGAAGTCGAAGAGCCATCCGCCGAAATATGCGGTGGTCGACCTACGGCTCGGCGATGGTAACGGCCTCGACGTCATCGAGGCGATCCGCCAGCGCCGGGACGATACGCGGATCATCGTGCTGACGGGCTACGGCAATATCGCAACGGCGGTGACGGCCGTGAAGCTGGGAGCTGTCGACTACCTCGCGAAGCCTGCCGATGCGGACGACGTGTTCGCAGCCTTGACTCAGCGGCCGGGCGAAAAGGCGGAACTTCCCGAAAACCCGATGTCGGCCGACCGGGTTCGTTGGGAACATATCCAGCGTGTCTACGAAATGTGCGAGCGCAACGTCTCCGAAACAGCGCGGCGGCTCAACATGCACCGCCGCACGCTGCAGCGAATTCTCGCCAAACGCGCTCCGAAATAGACGCTGTTAAATATCGTCGGTGGCAAGCTGCTTGCCATTCGCCCATTCGGCCAGCATCAGTCTTTGCGCGGCGGCACGGGAGAAATTCAGCATGACCGACTTGCGGGTTGCCGGCGCCAGGCGGTGTTCCGGCGCTTCGCGGATCATATGCGCGCCATAGCCGTCCGACAGGAACAGTCCGCATTCCGCCGGGAAGATATCAAGCGGGACATCCTTGTGCGTCGCAAAGAAAAGCCGGTCGCAATGCAGCCGGTATTCGGGCCATTTGCGATCAACGCGAAAATCCTCGATTGAGGTTTTGATCTCGATAATCCAGATCTCGCCCTTTTCCGACATGGTGATCAGATCGGCGCGCCGGCCGCTCGCCAACGGCAGTTCAGGCAGAACCGCATGACGCATGTCGTGAAGTAATATCTGAGTCCCTCGGCGCACGAGCATAGCTCTGTCCGATTGCCGCCCATCTATTAACGGATTGTTATTGTAAACGCTCAAAATCGTCATGGATAACCGTTTGGGAACACTGCGCTCTGTTGCAAAAAAACCATGCGGTTCTACTTTGCCGCTGCGGGCAACTCTCGTCGCACTGCAACATCTTGCAAAGACGAAGTTAATCGAAAATAAACCATAATCAAAGATGGTTCCAAGACCGTTTCCTCACTGCCAATCCTAAGAGATATTCATGCGCATCCGCAATGCATTCCCTGTGTTCGGCCTGATTGCGACCCTCGCTCTGGCCGGCTGCTCCACCAATTCCGATCGCGCTTCCCTCGAAGACAAGGCCGCCGGCCCGACTGTCCAGACAGCGCAGATCTTCGACGACGCCTACGGCGTGAGGACTGATGCCGGATACGCTCTGCCCGCCATCCCGATCCAGCGCGTCAAGCCGGAGTTCCGCCGACAGATCGTTTCCTACGAGACGACCGAGCGTCCGGGCACGATCATCGTCAACACCCGCGAACGCCACCTTTACTACGTCCTTCCGGGCGGCAAGGCGATGCGCTACGGCATCGGCGTCGGCAAGCAGGGCTTCGCATGGGCCGGCACGGCTTATGTCGCCTGGAAGCAGGAATGGCCGACCTGGCATCCGCCGAAGGAAATGGCTGTCCGCAAGCCCGACATTGCAAAATACGTCGAAGACGGCATGGGCCCAGGTCTCACGAATCCGCTCGGCGCACGCGCCATGTATCTCTTCAACGAAAAGGGTCAAGATACCCTTTTCCGTCTTCACGGCACGCCCGAATGGGCCTCCATCGGCACCGCGGCTTCGTCCGGCTGCATCCGCCTCATGAACCAGGACGTTATCGACCTCTACAGCCGTGTCCGTCCGGGCAAGGCGACCAAGGTCATCGTTATCCAGTAAGCTAAAAAGCGAATTCGGTATAAAAAAGGCCGCCGGAATTTTCTTCCGGTGGCCTTTTTGTTAGATCATGAGCCTTGTGCAGCCTGCTTGCCTTTGAGCTCAAGACGGCGGCGATGAAGAACCGGTTCCGTGTAGCCGCTCGGCTGCTCCCTGCCCTTCAAGACAAGATCGACGGCAGCCTGGAAGGCGACCGAGCGCTCGAAATTCTCCGCCATCGGCATATAGGCAGGATCGCCGGCATTCTGCTGATCGACGACTGCGGCCATGCGCTTCATCGTTTCGATGATCTGCGCTTCGCTGACGACCTTGTGGTGCAGCCAGTTGGCCATGTGCTGAGCGGAAATGCGAAGCGTTGCGCGGTCTTCCATCAGCCCGACATTGTTGATGTCGGGCACCTTTGAGCAGCCGACACCTTGATCGACCCAACGGACGACGTAGCCGAGGATGCCTTGCGCATTATTGTCGAGTTCTCGCTGGATTTCTTCCGCTGTCCAGTTCGGCCGGGTGGCGACAGGAACGGAAAGGATATCGGAGAGCTTGGCGCGGGCACGATCCTTCAGTCCGCGCTGCACATCGGCCACGTTGATCCGGTGATAATGCGTCGCATGCAGTGTTGCTGCGGTTGGCGAGGGAACCCAGGCGGTGTTGGCGCCGGCCTTCGGGTGAGCGATCTTCTGCTCCAGCATGGCTGCCATCAGGTCGGGCATCGCCCACATGCCCTTACCGATCTGCGCGTGACCGGACAGGCCGCATTCGAGGCCGATATCGACGTTCCAGTTCTCGTAGGCGGAAATCCAGGCCGCCTGCTTCATATCGCCCTTGCGGATCATCGGGCCGGCTTCCATCGAGGTATGGATTTCGTCTCCGGTACGGTCGAGGAAGCCCGTATTGATGAAGACGACACGCTCGCGGGCAGCACGAATGCATTCCTTGAGATTTACCGTCGTGCGGCGCTCCTCATCCATGATCCCCATCTTCATCGTGTTCTTCGGCATGCCGAGCAGTTCTTCGACGCGGGAGAAAATCTCGACGGCGAAGGCCACTTCCTCAGGCCCATGCATCTTCGGCTTGACGACATACATCGAGCCGGTGCGCGAGTTCTTGTGGAGGCCGTTGGGACCGATATCGTAAAGCGCGATCAGGCCCGTAATGGCGGCATCCATGATGCCTTCAGGAACTTCCCGGCCGTCGCGGTCGAGTATAGCCGGATTGCCCATAAGGTGGCCGACATTGCGGACGAGCATCAGCGAGCGGCGGTGCAAGTCAAAGGCGGAACCGTCCGGCGCCTGATAGGTGATGTCGGGATTGAGCCTGCGGACGAAAGTCGTGCCGCCTTTGCTCACCTCCTCCTGCAGGTCACCCTTCATGAGACCAAGCCAGTTGCGATAGACGACGACCTTGTCCTCGGCATCGACGGCGGCGATCGAATCCTCGCAGTCCATGATCGTCGTGATCGCAGATTCGAGCCAGACATCGGAGATCTGCGCCGGATCGCCCTTTCCGATTGGTGTCGAGCCATCGATGATAATCTCGATGTGAATACCGTTGTTTTTCAAGAGAAGATGTGTCGGCGTGTCCGCATCGCCTCGATAGCCGGCGAAATGCCGATTATCCGTGAGGGCCAGTTTCTCGCCGTCCGTCGAGGTGACCGCGAGAATTCCGCCGTCGGCCTTGAAGGCAGCCGCATCCTTCCAGCTCGCGCCTTCGAGCGGCGCGGCGCTGTCCAGAAAATCGCGAACCCAGGCAATGACCTTTTCGCCGCGCTTCGGATTGTATCCCTTGCCTTTTTCCGCTCCATCGCTTTCGGGAATGGCATCGGTGCCGTAAAGCGCATCATAGAGTGAACCCCAGCGAGCATTTGCGGCGTTCAGCGCGTAACGCGCATTCATGACGGGAACGACGAGCTGAGGCCCTGCAATCGAAGCGATCTCGGGATCGACATTCTCGGTCGAAACTTGGAAATCCGAGCCTTCCGGCAGCAGGTAGCCGATTTGGCGCAGAAAGGCTTGATAGCTTTCCATTTCCGCCGGCGCACCGTTCTGGCGGTACCATTCGTCAATACGCGCCTGCAGGTGATCGCGTTTCAGAAGCAGTTCGCGATTCTTCGGCGCAAGGTCATGAACGATTGCGGAAAAGCCGGCGAAAAATGCATCCGCGTCAACCGGAAGGCCGGGAAGCACTTCGTTGACGATGAAGTCATGAAGGACAGTTTCGATGGCAAGACCGTTCTTTTCGATGCAGCTCATGCAATTCTCCTCCCGCGGAAGGCGGCGTTTTCACATGCTGTCAATTTGCGCCGCTTTCATTCATAGTCAATTCTGCAATAGTTCGAAAGATTTATGCCGATTAGGAAATAGTACGCTCCGTGACGCGCATCGGCAGACCGTTCTGAGGTTGGGTCGTCAGCTTTTGCACCGGCCAGGGATTGGTCTTTTCCGTCACATCGAAGCGGAAACGGCTCATCAATACGGCTAGCGCGATGACCGCCTCCTGCATGGCGAAGGTGGCACCGATGCAGACGCGCGGACCGGCACCGAATGGCAGGAACTGGAACCGGCCGATCTTGCCGCGGTTTTCCGGGAAAAACCGCTCGGGCATATAGGCACGCGGCTTCTCCCAATAGAGCTCATGCCGGTGAAGCGTCCAGGGCATGACGAGCACAGTCATGCCGGCATGGATATCGACCTTCTCGCCCCTGGAATCTGTCCAGCTGTCGTCAGCGATCGCCGCGCGGTCAATCGACGGCGCCGGCGGATAGAGCCGTAGGGCCTCTTCGAAGGCGGCGCGGGTGAAGGGCATCAGATCGAGCCATTCGACGGGCTCGGCGCCGCTTGCGAGAACGCGGCCGATCTCTTCCTCCATCGCGTCGCGGATATGCGGACTGTTCGCCACGCAATAGAGCGTCCATGCGAGCGCTCGCGCCGTCGTTTCGTGACCCGCGCCGATGAAGGTCAGAATATTGTCTTCGATTTCTTCATTGGTGAGGCCGCCCGTTGCTGCCCGGTCGAGCAGCAGAGTCAGAAAATCTTCCGGCGCCGAGCCGCGATCGGCAGCCATGCGCCGGAGCCTGGCGTCCATCGTCTCGCGCACGATGTTGCGGAACTTGTCGAGAACCTTCTGGCCACCAATGCGTGTCACCCGCGGCACCCAGGACGGCGCTCGCAGGAGATCCATGGGATCGACGCGGCCCATACGGTGCAAAAGCGCGTTCACATCCTCAGCAAAGCTGTCTGATGAGGTGACGATCTCACCGGAAAACAGCGTATCGGCGAGGATCGCAAAAGTGAGCTCGGTCATATCGCTGGCGATTTCGAATACTTGGCTCTCGCCTCCGACCGCTTCGTATTTTCGTGCATAGACCTCGGATTGCCGCAGCATTTGCCCTGCGAAACCGTTGGCGTGGCGCGGCGTGAAAACGGGAGCAACCGCCTTGCGCGATCGCTTCCAGACCTCCCCTTCGGCTGTCAGCAATCCGTCGCGCAATATGGGGCGCAATACGAGCTGGCGGATATCCGCCATGCGGTAGTTCGCGACGTTGTCGACCAGCACATGTTTGATGAGGCCCGGATCGTTGACGATGATCGTGCTATCGTGGAAGAAGCGCGTCTTGATCCAGGGAAGCGTGTAGGACGGCTCGCCCCAGAGCTCCAGCGGATTGCGAAGGATCGTGCGGATGATCTCCAGCCGCGACGGCGGCACAGAGCGCGGCAGCGGTGCGGGTGGAACAAACGGTTCCGGTCGCATATCCATGGAAGTGGCCTTTCGCGGAGGATTATAACCTCCCGCCAAGGCGAAGGTTAGAGCAGGCCCTCAAGCTCGTCCAGCTTGTCGTTGATCAGCCAGCCGTAATAATTCTCCTCTGGCCACACTAGCGCACCTGCGGCCCGGTTCTTCGCGGCGAGAGCCAAAGCGCGCTGGCGCGAATTGCCGACATTGTAAAGCGTCGCAGTCAGACCAGGATTCTTCGAAATATCCATGCCGGCGATCTGCTTGTAATCTTCGATCGACTCGCGGATCGAGGCCGCAACGAAGGCGAGCGAGATATCCGGCTCCATGATGGCGCGGTAAACGGCGCCGGCGTCCTTTTCGTTCAATCTCGGATAGCCGGAAACACGGCTGACCAGATCCGAGAGCATCAATGCCGTCAGCGGGTTCACCTGGCCGAGACCAAAGGTCTGACCGGCATAAAACGGTTGGAAGAACACGGCGCTGAAGCGATTGTTCGGGAAGCTCTTGCCGTCCACAGCCTTCCCACGGAAGTCGCGTTCCCAAACATCCTCACGGCAGCTCCAGAGCAGATAGGAATCCCGCTTGCCGTTGCACTCTGCAAACTGCGGACGATCGACGAAGGTGTCGACATCCTCGCCCTCGTAGGCAAAGCGGAAGCTCTCGCCGGCATAGGAGGCGGCCTTCACGTAGTAGGACTGAAGGCGGTCATAAGCATCGACGTTATAAGTGTGCTCGCCGACGATGGCGCCGATGATGTGGATGGGATCGATGCTGTAGGCGGCGGCCGTCTTCCTGATTTTGCCCATCAGTTCGCGATCGGTGGACAGCAGTTCGTAAACTTTCTCGTACTTCCGGTCGAAGGTCGACTTGGTGCCTTTGGTGCGGCGGACGGATGCGCCGGGGACCGCCGGCTGCTCGATGTTGCGATTGCCGGGTGGCACGACCTCAACGGCATAGGCTGGCACGGATGTGAGCGCCGCAATGGCGATCAGGAGGCATGTCAAAAGGCGTCGCACGATCAGCTATTCCGTCTGGTTATATCGTCTTCATGGCGAAGCGCGCTGACTGGACCAGAATCTTGGCCGAATAAAGCCGCGTTCACAAACAAGCGGGCCTTCACTAAGAAGTAAAAGGCCCGCTGTCGAGAGTTCAGACTGTCGAAATCCGCTGCGGAAACTGCAAAGGTTGCAGCCGGTGCGGCAATATCACAGGATGAAGCGCGAGAGATCCGTGTTCTGCGCCAGATCGCCGACGTGCTCACGCACATAGGCCGAGTCAATCTTTATCGCCGAACCACCGCGATCCGGCGCGTTGAAGGAAATGTCGTCCAGGACACGTTCCATCACCGTCTGCAGCCGGCGAGCACCGATGTTTTCGACCGAAGAGTTCAGATGGACTGCGACATCAGCCAGGGCATCGATCGCATCGTCGGTGAATTCTAGGTTCAGGTTCTCCGTTTCCATGAGAGCGCGATACTGCCGGATTAGGCTGGCTTCGGTTTCGGTCAGGATGCGGCGGAAGTCTTCCTTGGTCAGCGGCCGAAGTTCGACACGGATCGGCAGGCGGCCCTGCAGTTCCGGCAGGAGATCGGAAGGCTTTGACACATGGAAGGCGCCCGAGGCGATGAAGAGGACATGGTCCGTCTTCACCGGTCCATACTTCGTGGAGACGGTCGTTCCTTCGACGAGCGGCAGAAGATCGCGCTGCACGCCTTCGCGCGACACGCCGGCCCCCATGCCGCCGTCCCGCGCCGCAATCTTGTCGATCTCGTCGAGGAAGACAATGCCATCATTTTCGACCGCGCGCACAGCTTCGCGCTGGATGATATCATTGTCGATCAGCTTGTCGGACTCGTCCCGGATGAGATCGGTATAGGAGGCTTTCACCGTCGTGCGGACCTTCTTGGTGCGTCCGCCCAGCGCCTTGCCGAACATTTCCGAGATGTTGAGAACACCGATATTGGCACCGGGCATGCCGGGGATTTCAAAGCCGCCCATGCCCGCGCCGGTATCGGCAACCTCGATATCGATTTCCTTGTCGTCGAGTTCACCGTTGCGCAGCTTCTTGCGAAAGCTGTCACGGGTAGCAGGAGAGGCGGTCGCACCGACAAGGGCATCAAGGACGCGTTCCTCGGCGCTCATATGAGCCTTAGATTTCGACCTCGGCGCGCTTCTTGTCGCGCGCGAGCCCGATGCCGATTTCGACGAGGTCGCGGATGATTTGTTCGACATCGCGGCCGACATAACCGACCTCAGTGAACTTGGTTGCCTCGACCTTGATAAATGGCGCACCGGCAAGCTTGGCAAGACGGCGGGAAATCTCCGTTTTGCCGACGCCGGTCGGGCCGATCATCAGGATATTCTTGGGCATCACTTCGTCACGCAGGCTCGGATCGAGCTGCTGACGGCGCCAGCGGTTGCGGAGCGCAATCGCAACGGCGCGCTTGGCCTCATGCTGACCGATAATGTAGCGGTCGAGTTCGGAAACGATCTCGCGGGGGGAAAAGGTGGTCATGGTAAATCCGTTTCTCCGGGTGCGTCCAGCGCCATGAAATGGGCCGGACCGTAAATGGAAGTTCTTGTATCGACGTAGCGAAAGCCCGCCTTCTCGTATGCCCTGATCGCCCGAAGGTTTTCAGGATCCGGATCGATCACGATGCGCTTGGCGCCGTCTGCAAAAAGCTCGGACGTAAACTGGCGGATGATCGCAGCACCGTGGCCTTCGTCCGTCAGTTCCGGGATACCGATCGAGATGTCGATGCCGAGCGTACCCTTCGGCTGATCCTGATAAGGATGGCCCTCCTCAAGATGAGGATCGTAACTTTGCAGATAACCTATAGGCTTTCCGTCCAGTTCCACGATCATTGGCCGGGTTTCTTCGCTCGTCATTGCCTCTTCGATCGAACCAAGCTCCGTTGAAGGTTCGCCCCACCATCTCGCGACATGCGGCTCCGCAAGCCATTGCGCCAGAAGAGGGAAATCCTCACGGCAGACGTCGCGGAAACGGTATCGGGAGGCAGGCTTAGTTTTCAGCATCCAGTGTTTCCACCACCATGTTGTGGTTCGTATAGACGCAGATATCGGCTGCGATATCCAGCGCGCGGCGGGCGACCTCCTCGGCAGACTTGTCCGTATCCATCAGGGCACGCGCCGCCGCCAATGCGTAGTTGCCGCCAGATCCGATCGCCGTGACGCCATGCTCGGGCTCTAAAACATCGCCGTTGCCGGTGACTGCCAGTGTTATCGATTTGTCGGCGACCAGCATCATGGCCTCGAGATTGCGAAGATATTTGTCCGTGCGCCAGTCCTTGGCGAGCTCAACGGCTGCGCGCATTAACTGGCCCGGATACTGCTCGAGCTTCTTTTCAAGACGCTCGAGCAGCGTAAATGCGTCCGCGGTCGCACCAGCAAAGCCGGCAATGACCTCGCCCTTACCAATACGGCGCACCTTGCGCGCATTGCCCTTCATGACGGTCTGACCGAGGCTGACCTGGCCGTCACCGGCCATCACCACCTTGCCGCCCTTTCGAATTGTAATAATCGTTGTCATCAAAACATCCTTGCCCGGATCAGCGGGCGTTACGCCGAGCCGCTCTCCGGCCCTGTGAGCCCTATGTAAGTTGGCCGATGCCGATTGCAAATGGGCCGGTTTTTCTGCCGGTGCGCTTCTGGATATTTTAGGGAACGCCTGATAAGGAACGGCCGTCATTCCTGATGGAGCAGCCATATGGCCGAGACTGCAGCAAGCCGCATGGGCAATGTTTCCCGCAAGACGAACGAGACTTCGGTTTCCGTTTCCGTCAATCTCGATGGTAGCGGCAAAGCCAAGATCTCGACGGGCATCGGCTTCTTCGACCACATGCTCGATCAGCTTTCGCGACATTCCCTGATCGATATGGAGATCGAGACGAAGGGTGACCTGCATGTGGACGATCACCACACGGTCGAAGATACCGGGATTGCGATAGGCCAGGCGATTGCACAAGCGCTCAGCGACCGCCGTGGCATCACCCGCTATGCTTCGATCGACCTTGCCATGGACGAGACGATGACGAAAGCCGCCGTCGATCTTTCCGGCCGGCCGTTCCTTGTCTGGAACGTCGCCTTCAACGCGCCAAAGATCGGCACCTTCGATACGGAACTTGTCCGCGAATTCTTCCAGGCACTTGCGCAGAACGCCGGCATCACCTTGCATATCTTGAACCATTATGGTGCCAACAACCACCATATTGCAGAGACCTGCTTCAAGGCCGTTGCCCGCGCGTTGCGCATGGCGACAGAGATCGATCCAAGACAGGCGGGCCGTGTTCCCTCGACGAAGGGCACGCTCGTCTGAGCCCCTTCAGGGAGCTTGAACGATATGACTTCCAGCTATCTGGTTTTGACGGCTCCGGGCGGAACAGATGTCACCCATGAGAAGACGCGCGTCATCCGCGACGGCTTCACGCTGCTCGGCTTTCTCTTTCCCTGGCTATGGCTTCTTATACACCGGCTTTGGCTCTATGCGATTGCAGCGTTCCTGCTTCAGGCGCTCGGCGGCGTTTTAATGGATCGGCCCGGACTCTGGCCGGCAGGCTTTGCGATCACGCTCGGCACTTGCATCCTAGCCGGCTTCGAGGGCCAGAACCTGCGAATTCGAAATCTCGCTTCCAAAGGCTGGAACGAGGAAGCCGTGATTACGGCAGATTCGCTTGCGACAGCGGAAGAGATCTATTTTTCGAATATCGAGACCAATGCCGATGGCGACCGCATGCCGGCGCCGGAGTGGGAGCGACACCCGCATTCCCCCGGCCGCCACGGCAATACGACTTCGCTTGGTCTCTTTGGATTTAACGGAGGACGCTGATGCGCGTCGCAATTATCGACTACGGCTCGGGCAATCTGCGCTCGGCAACGAAGGCCTTCGAACGCGCCGCGCGCGAGGCAGGCATCGACGCCCATATCGATTTGACGGACAAGGCCGAGAATGTCGCGTCGGCCGACCGGGTCGTGCTGCCGGGTGTCGGTGCCTATGCCGATTGCCGCCACGGGCTCGATGCCGTTCCCGGCATGGCCGAAGCGCTGATCGAAGCGGTTGAGAGGAAGGCAAGGCCGTTCCTCGGTATCTGCGTCGGTATGCAGCTGATGTCGTCGCGCGGCCTAGAAAAAACGGTGACGGAAGGTTTCGGCTGGATTCCTGGCGACGTCGTTGAAATGACACCGGACGATCCCAATCTCAAGATTCCGCAGATCGGCTGGAACACGCTCGACCTTCGGCATCCGCATCCACTCTTCGAAGGCATTCCGACAGGGCCTGATGGCCTGCATGCCTATTTCGTGCATTCCTACTATCTGGCCGCCGAAACCGCCGGCGATGTCATCGCCACGACGGAGTATGGCAGAGCGATGACGGCCTTCGTCGGACGCGACAACATGGCAGGTTCGCAATTCCATCCGGAGAAGAGCCAGAAGCTCGGTCTCGCCCTGATCACCAATTTCCTGCGCTGGAAGCCTTAGGCTCGCGCAGATCGCAAGGACTGAACCAACATGATCCTATTTCCCGCCATCGACCTCAAGGACGGCCAATGCGTTCGCCTGAAGCTCGGCGATATGGAGCAGGCAACGGTTTACAACCCCGACCCTGCCGCACAGGCCAAAACGTTCGAAGACCAGGGCTTCGAATGGCTGCACGTTGTTGACCTCAACGGCGCCTTTATCGGCGAAAGCGTCAATGGCGCGGCCGTCGACACGATCCTCAAGGCAACGAAGAACCCGGTGCAGCTCGGCGGCGGCATCCGAACGCTGTCGCATATCGAAAACTGGCTCTCCCGCGGCCTGAAACGTGTGATCCTCGGTACGGTTGCCGTTCGCGATCCGGCGCTGGTCATCGAGGCCTGCAAGCAGTTTCCGGGCAGCGTCGCCGTCGGCATCGATGCGAAGGGCGGCAAGGTGGCCGTGGAGGGCTGGGCGGAAGCCTCCGAGCTTGGCGTCGTCGAACTTGCCAGGAAATTCGAAGGTGCCGGCGTCGCGGCAATCATCTACACCGACATCGATCGCGATGGGATCTTGACCGGCATCAACTGGACCTCGACACTGGAGCTTGCCGATGCCGTTTCGATCCCGGTGATTGCCTCGGGCGGGCTCGCTTCGATCGAGGATGTGAAGCGCATGCTGCAGCCCGACGCCCGCAAGCTGGAAGGTGCCATCTCCGGCCGTGCGCTGTATGATGGACGTATTGATCCTCAGGAAGCCTTGGCGCTGATCAAGGCGGCGCGGGAAAAGGAAGACACACAATGACCCTGAAAGCCCGCGTCATCCCTTGCCTCGACGTCAAAGACGGCCGTGTCGTCAAGGGCGTCAACTTCGTCAACCTGATCGATGCCGGTGATCCGGTCGAGGCTGCGAAAGCCTACGATGCTGCCGGCGCAGACGAGCTCTGCTTCCTCGACATCACGGCCTCATCGGACAATCGCGAAACGATCTTCGATGTCGTTTCCCGCACCGCCGAACAGTGCTTCATGCCGCTGACTGTCGGCGGCGGCGTGCGCAGCATCGGCGATATCCGCAAACTGCTGCTGTGCGGTGCCGACAAGGTCTCGATCAATTCGGCGGCCGTGAACAATCCGGACTTCGTCGCTGAAGCTGCCGACAAGTTCGGCGACCAATGCATCGTCGTTTCGATCGACGCCAAGCGGCGGCGCACGCAGGCTGTTGGCCAGGACAACTTGAGCGCCTGGGAGATCTATACCCACGGCGGCCGCAACGCGACCGGCATCGATGCCGTGGAGTTTGCACAGAAGATGGTTGCCCGCGGCGCCGGCGAGCTGCTTGTCACCTCGATGGATCGCGACGGCACGAAAGTCGGCTACGATCTTGAGCTCACCCGGGCGATCGCCGATTGCGTCCGCGTGCCCGTCATTGCGTCGGGCGGCGTCGGCGATCTCGACGATCTGGTCGCAGGCGTGAAGGACGGGCATGCCAATGCCGTGCTTGCTGCCTCCATCTTCCATTTCGGCACCTATTCCGTCGGCGAAGCGAAGCACTATATGTCGTCGCATGGCATCGCGATGCGCCTCGACTGATTGAAAGCGACAGTATGACCGGATTTTCCCTTTCCGATCTGGAAAAGATCGTCGACGAGCGGTCGAAGGCCTCACCGGATGAATCCTGGACGGCGAAGCTCGTTGCCGCCGGGCAGCAGAAGGCAGCAAAGAAACTCGGCGAAGAAGCGATTGAAGCCGTCATGGCTGCTGTAGCGGCGGATCGCGCCAATCTTACCTACGAGGCGGCCGACCTCCTCTATCACCTTTTGGTCGTATTGAAGATAGCAGGCATTCCGTTGCAGGATGTGATGGCGGAGCTTGAGCGGCGTACGGCTCAATCCGGCGTCAAGGAAAAGGCCAGCCGGCAGAGTTCATGAGTATCGCGACGCAAATTCTTGGGGCGCCAGAAACGCTCGATCACTTCCAGGCGAATTCCTATTCGCCGTATAATTTCTTTTCTTCCGAGGAATGGGCGAAGTTCCGCGCCGACACGCCGCTCACGCTCACGGCCGAGGAGGTCGCGAGGCTGCGCTCCATGGGCGATCCCGTCGATCTCGACGAAGTCCGGCGCATCTACCTCTCGCTGTCGCGTCTGCTCTCCTCACATGTCGAATCATCGCAATTGCTCTTTGAGCAGCGCAACCGGTTCCTGAGCTTGTCCGACGTGACGAAAACGCCATTCGTCATCGGCATCGCCGGCTCCGTCGCCGTCGGTAAATCAACGACCGCGCGTATCTTGAAGGAACTCCTGCGGCGCTGGCCGTCGAGTCCAAAGGTCGACCTGATCACGACCGACGGCTTTCTGCATCAAAACGCAGTGCTCGAGCGGGAAAACCTGATGCAGCGCAAGGGCTTTCCCGAAAGCTACGACACAGGCGCCATCCTGAAATTTCTCTCCGCGATCAAGGCCGGACAGCCGAATGTGAAGGCGCCCGTCTATTCTCATCTGGTCTATGACGTCGTTCCGAACGAATACACGATCATCGACCGGCCCGACATCCTGGTTTTCGAAGGCATCAACGTTCTGCAGTCACGCGACCTTCCGGCCGACGGCAAGATCGTGCCGATGGTCTCCGACTTCTTCGATTTCTCGATCTACATCGATGCCGAAGAAGAACTGATCCACAACTGGTATGTCACACGCTTCATGCGTCTGCGCGAAACCGCCTTCCGCGATCCGAATTCCTATTTCCATCGCTATGCCTCGATCAGCGAAAAAGAAGCGCTTTCCATCGCCGAAGGGCTTTGGGCCAACATCAACCTGAAGAATCTCCGGCAGAACATCCTGCCGACCCGCCCACGGGCTGATCTGATCCTGCGCAAGGGCGAAAACCACCTCATCGAGCAGGTCGCGCTAAGGAAGCTTTAGCCGGATTCACGGATCCACACGCCTTAACGTCAGATTGATCCGCCCGCCATTCTTGAGCAGCGTCGAAGTTGCCGGATAGATGCGGTCGACGCCGTGAAAGCATAGACGCCCTTCGCCCCCAAGCACCACGATATCGCCGCTGGCGAGTTTGACCGACTGCGTGCGGTCTGTGCGGGAAAGGCCGCCGATGCGGAAAAGACAACTGTTGCCGAGAGAGATCGAAACGACAGGCGCCTTCAAATCCTGCTCGTCCCTGTCTTGATGCAGACCCATTCTTGCGTCGTCTGAATAGAAATTAATCAGGCAAGCCTGCGGCGGTTTTTCGCAGTCGGAAACATCGTTCCAGATGTCGACCAAGACGTCCGGCATCGCCGGCCACGGCTTGCCGGTGACAGGATGCGTCGATTGATAGCGGTAGCCGCGCTCCTTATCGGTGACCCAGCCCAGTGGACCGCAATTGCTCATCCGGACCGACATCGGTTTGCCCGTGCGCGGCATCACGGGCACGAAAAGCGGAGCCTCAGCGACCATGCCGCGGACCATTTCGACGAGCGCTTCCTGCCGGGCGCGGTCCAGATATTCCGGGAAGTGACGGATGCCGGTCGAAAGCTCCGTCATATCATTCTCCACCGGGACGGCCGCGCATCTTCTTCACTTCGGCGCGGCCGGATTTTTCCTTCAGGCGGCGTTCGATCGAGCCTTTGGTCGGTTTCGTTTTCTTGCGCGGCGGCGGTGGGGGCTTGGCGGCCCCAAGGATCAGTTCCTTGAGGCGTTCTCGCGCATCCTCGCGATTGCGATCCTGGCTGCGAAAGCGGCTTGCCTCGATCATCAGCACGCCCTCTTTCGACATGCGCTTGCCGGCAAGCTTGATGGCATTGGCCTTGACGCGATCGGGAAGCGAAGGTGAATTCGGGATATTGAAGAACAGTTGGACGGCCGTCGAAACCTTGTTGACATTTTGGCCGCCGGGACCGCCAGCCAGAACGAATTGTTCCGTCAGCTCCCATCCAGCGATGGTGATCCCGGCGTTGATATAGAGCGCGTCGCTGGCCATGCGGCTTCTATCTCATATCCGCGGGAATTTTAAAACACGCAAAGAAAAACCCGGCGGAATGGGCCGGGTTTCACGTGAAATCATCAATATTTTAGAACCTATTCGGCCGCAGCCTTGATCCCGGGCGCCGCATCGCGCACGCCGCCGTCGACATGTGCCTCAAACTTCGCGAAGTTCGAAATGAACATGGAAACGAGCTTCTCTGCCTGAATGTCATAGGCTGCAACGTTGGCCCACGTAGAGCGCGGATCGAGAATACCGCTTTCGACGCCAGCGACAGTAACGGGCACCGCGAAACCGAAATTCGGATCAATGCGGAAATCTGCCTTGGCCAGTTCGCCGGAGAGCGCTGCCGACAGCAAAGCACGCGTGGCCTTGATCGGCATGCGCTTGCCGGTACCATAAGCACCACCCGTCCAACCGGTATTGACAAGCCAGCATTCAACACCGTGGCGATGGATGAGTTCTTTCAGCAGATTGCCATATTCGGTGGGATGACGCGGCATGAACGGCGCACCGAAGCAGGTCGAGAATGTCGCTTCCGGTTCCGTCACTCCCTTTTCCGTGCCGGCGACCTTTGCGGTGTAGCCGGAAAGGAAGTGATACATGGCCTGATCCGGCGTCAGACGCGCGATAGGCGGCATGACGCCGAAAGCATCCGCCGTCAGCATGATGATCGTCTTAGGATGCGCGGCAAGGCCCGTCTTCGAGGCATTGGGAATGAAATTAAGCGGATAGGCGCAGCGCGTATTTTCCGTCAACGAGCTATCGTCGAAATCGGGCTCGCGCAGGTCGTTGAGCACGACGTTTTCCAGTACAGTGCCGAAACGCTGCGTTGTCGCGTAGATTTCCGGCTCCGCCTCCGCCGAAAGACGGATCGTCTTGGCATAGCAGCCGCCTTCGAAGTTGAAGATGCCGTTTTCACCCCAGCCATGCTCGTCGTCTCCGATCAGGGTGCGCGACGGATCAGCCGACAGCGTTGTCTTGCCGGTGCCGGAGAGGCCGAAGAAAACCGCAGAATCGTCATCCGGGCCGACATTCGCCGAGCAATGCATCGGCATGACACCTTTTGCCGGCAAGAGGTAGTTGAGTACGGTGAAGACGGATTTCTTCATCTCTCCAGCATAGGATGTGCCGCCGATCAGCACGAGACCGTTCGTGAGGTCGCATGCAATTACCGTCTCGCTGCGGCAGCCGTGACGCTTCGGATCGGCCTTGAAGCTCGGCAGATCGATGATCGTCAGTTTCGGCACGAAGGATGCAAGGGCAGAAAGCTCCGGACGGATCAGAAGGTTGCGGATGAAAAGCGAGTGCCAGGCAAATTCCGTCACGACACGCGTCGGCAGCGAGTAGTTCTTGTCGGCGCCGCCGATCAGGTCCTCGGCGAAAAGCTCCTTGCCGGCGGCATGCGCCAGCATATCCTGATGCAGCAAGGCAAAATGCTCCGGCGACATCGGCTTGTTGTTGTCCCACCAGATTTCGCCGTCCGTATTGGCATCGCGAACGACGAATTTGTCGCGTGGCGAGCGGCCGGTATGTTGTCCCGTCAATGCACGAAGGGCGCCTTGGGCCGTCAGTTCGGCTTCACCGCGGCGAATCGCTTCTTCATAAAGGGAGGCGGCGGTGAGGTTATAGTGGACGCTTTTTGCGCGGCCCAAACCAATCGTCGCCAGCGTTATCGCCGGGTTGTGAATTCCGAACGTCTCCATGGCTTTTCCTTTCGTCCAAGGCTCCCGCCGTTAAAACTAAGAGGAAAACTAAGGTGGCCAATTTTAAAAAGCAATAGTGCAAAATGGCGAAAATATAATGATATCAAATAATTAATCGATTTAAATTTCGTTCGTGTATTTTAAATCGTTTGAATTAAGCGTTTTGGATTGGTTTTTGCCGCGCCACCTGCGTCCACCATTTGCACATTGCAGCAATGCCTGCCCTTTATCTTTGCCACAATTTGTTCCACCTTTATCCTCCATAAGCGCATCCGGTCGTTGGGCCGGCCTGGGGACATCAGAAATTCCGGGAGATGCGCATAGATGACGGAGACGAACACCATGGCGACAATCGCGCTCGTTGACGACGACCGCAACATCCTGACTTCCGTGTCGATCGCACTGGAAGCCGAAGGATACAAGGTCGAAACCTATACGGATGGCGCCTCGGCCCTCGATGGCCTTATCGCGCGCCCTCCGCAACTCGCTATCTTCGATATCAAGATGCCGCGCATGGATGGAATGGAGCTCTTGCGGCGGTTGCGGCAGAAATCCGATATGCCGGTGATTTTCCTCACATCCAAGGATGAGGAGATCGACGAACTGTTCGGCCTGAAGATGGGCGCCGATGACTTCATCACCAAGCCATTCTCCCAGCGACTGCTCGTGGAACGGGTCCGCGCCGTGCTTCGCCGCGCTTCCAGCCGGGAAACAACGACGGTTGCTGGCGCTGGCGCCGCGCCAAAAACAGGCGCTGCCCAGCTCGCGCGCTCACTCGAACGCGGCCAGCTCGTCATGGACCAGGAACGCCATACCTGCACATGGAAGAGCGAACCGGTGACGCTGACGGTAACCGAGTTCCTGATCCTTCACTCGCTCGCACAGCGGCCGGGCGTGGTGAAAAGCCGCGACGCGCTGATGGACGCGGCCTATGACGAACAGGTCTATGTCGACGACCGTACCATCGACAGCCACATCAAGCGGCTTCGCAAGAAATTCAAGATGGTCGATACCGACTTTGATATGATTGAAACGCTTTACGGAGTGGGATACCGCTTCCGCGAAGCAGCCTGACGCCCGTCGGCGCGGCGCATGAGTATTGTCGAGGGCTGGAGGCGGGAGACCGCCACGCCCTCCGAAAGGGCCTGTCGTTGGCACAGTTGGTGCAGGAAAGGGATTTGGATGATGCGGAAGGCTTGAGCGGCCGCCGTGTCAGGGGAAGGCGCTGGTCGCATCCCTTCACCATCATTCGCCGCATCTTCGGCAATGCGGTCTTTTCGAGCCTGACGCGCCGCATCCTCTTCTTTAATCTCGCAGCACTGCTCGTCCTTGTCGGCGGTATTCTTTACCTCAACCAGTTTCGCGAGGGCCTGATCGACGCCCGCGTCGAGAGCTTGCTCACGCAGGGCGAAATCATCGCCGGTGCGGTTTCGGCATCGGCCTCCGTCGATACGAACTCGATCACTATCGATCCGCAGAAGCTTCTCGAACTGCAGGCCGGGCAGAGCATTACGCCCGTCCCGAATGATGAGGATCTTGAATTCCCGATCGATCCGGAAAAGGTCGCACCGGTTCTCACACGGCTGATTTCGCCCACGCGGACGCGTGCCCGCATCTTTGATGCCGATGCCAACTTGCTTCTCAATTCGCGCCATCTCTATTCGCGAGGTCAGGTCTTGCGCTTCGACCTGCCGCCGGTGGAGGAAGAGAAGCAGACTTGGGCTGAATGGCTTACAACGCTTTTCAACAAGGCGCTCCAGCCTGGGAATCTGCCGGTCTACAAGGAAGCGCCGGGTGGCGACGGGTCGATCTATCCGGAAGTGATGAATGCGTTGACGGGAGTGCGCGGCGCCGTTGTACGCACCACTGACAAGGGCGCACTCATCGTCTCGGTAGCTGTCCCGATCCAGCGTTTTCGCGCCGTTCTCGGCGTTCTGCTGCTTTCGACGCAGGCCGGTGACATCGACAACATCGTTCATGCCGAACGCTTGGCGATCATGCGCGTCTTCGGTGTGGCGACACTCGTCAACGTTCTGTTGTCGCTGGTTCTTTCATCGACCATCGCCAATCCGCTTCGCCGTCTCTCGGCTGCGGCGATCCGCGTCCGGCGCGGCGCAAAGGAGCGCGAGGAAATCCCGGATTTCTCAGCCCGCCAGGACGAGATCGGCAACCTTTCGATCGCGCTCCGCGAGATGACCACCGCACTTTATGACCGTATCGATGCGATCGAGAGCTTTGCCGCCGATGTCAGCCACGAGCTCAAGAACCCACTGACGTCGCTTCGCAGCGCCGTGGAAACGCTGCCGCTAGCCAAGTCGGACGATTCCAAGAAGCGGTTGATGGATGTGATCCAGCACGACGTCCGCCGCCTCGATCGTCTCATCAGCGATATCTCCGACGCCTCGCGCCTCGATGCCGAACTTGCCCGTGTCGATGCCCGATCCGTCGATCTCGAGGTATTCCTCAGCGATCTGGTGGAGGTTTCAAGGCAAATTCGCCACAAGAACAAAGAGGTACAGATCGAGCTCGCGATCGAACGCAAACCCGGCGTCAAGACGCGTTTCGTCGTCAATGGTCATGATCTCCGTATCGGCCAGATCATTACCAACCTCATCGAGAATGCCCGCTCCTTCGTTCCGGATGAAGGCGGCAAGATCACCGTCCGGCTGTTCCGCACCCGGTCGCGCTGCATTGTCTATATCGAAGACAATGGTCCGGGCATCCAGGCTGAAAATATCGACCGCATCTTTGAGCGCTTCTACACCGACCGGCCCGAGTCAGAAGGGTTCGGGCAAAATTCCGGTCTTGGCCTGTCGATCAGCCGTCAGATCGCGGAGGCCCATGGCGGCTCGTTGCGTGCCGAAAACATCATCGATGCAGAAAAGGCAGAAGTGCTTGGCGCCCGCTTCATTCTCGCCCTGCCCGCAGTCTCGGTGTCATCATGACGGGCGCAACTTTCAACATCAACGCCACGGCGATCGTCGTCAACAAGACCGGCTTGCTCTTTGTTGGCCCCTCCGGCTGGGGTAAATCCATGCTGGCATTCACGTGCATCACGGAAGCCAAACGGATGGGGCTGCCCGCCTCACTGGTCGCCGACGATCAGGTGTTTCTGTCGAAACGCGATGGACAGATGATCGCTGAACGACCTTCCGCAATCTCTGGTTTGATCGAGCTGCGCGGTACCGGCATCGTCAAGTGCGAAAGCGTTCCGCTCGCCCCGATGCATTATGCCGTGCTGCCCGGCAGTACGTCGGGCGAAAATCGTCTGCCGCCTGACAACGACGTCGCGCAATTCGCGGAAGGCCTTTCGCTGCCGGCTCTGCGCTTGCTGCCAAACGCTCCAGTACCTCTCGCGATTTTGATGGCAATGGCACCGGACATCGGCCGATAATGCCTGCTGCATAGGCGCATTCGCCGCATATGGCTGCATTTTTATCTTGCACTTCGGCTTTTGATGGCCAAGATGTGCCCCCACCGGTGGACGCGATTGCTGCGTTGCGATATTGGGGCCACCGTTTATATGCCATTGGGAGCAGTTGAAATCATGATCGGACTTGTGCTTGTCACTCATGGCAAGCTGGCTGAAGAGTTTCGTCATGCTGTAGAGCATGTCGTCGGTCCTCAGAAATTTATCGAGACGGTCTGCATCGGCCCCGAAGACGATATGGATCAGAGACGGCAGGATATCCTGCAGGCGGTCTCTAGCGCGGACGATGGCCACGGCGTCGTCATCCTGACCGATATGTTCGGGGGTACTCCTTCCAATCTCGCTATTTCGGTCATGAGCAGCGGTCATACCGAAGTGATTGCCGGCATGAACTTGCCGATGCTGATCAAGCTTGCTGGCGTGCGTGGCGAAAACAACATGGAAAAGGCGCTCATCGAAGCGTCGGAGGCCGGGCGGAAATACATCAACGTCGCCAGCCGCGTTCTGAGTGGCAAATGATGAAAACAAGTCCCGCCATGACCTCGTTTTCCCGGGAACTGCTCATCGTCAACAAGCGCGGCCTTCACGCGCGCGCCTCCGCCAAATTTGTCCAAATGGTCGAAACATTCGACGCTGCCGTTACTGTCTCTAAGGACGGAATGACGGTCGGCGGCACCTCGATCATGGGCTTGATGATGCTTGCCGCGAGTCCGGGCACGACCGTTCTCGTTTCCGCGAGCGGCAACCAGGCCGCCGAAGCGCTGAACGCATTGGATCAATTGGTCCAGAACAAGTTCGGCGAAGAAATGTAAGCCTTTTCGAGCTTCATATAAACATATAAAGACTTCTTTATATCCTTATTGCCATCGGTTGCGAAGCCTGCTACACGGCGAGCATGGCCGTGCGTCAATGCACGCGTTCGAGCTATCGCGCCGTCAACTGCGCGCTTGATTATGAGACGCTTTTCAGCTGGAGACCTCGATGAGCACTGAAAAAGATTATGTCGTCGCCGATATCGGTCTGGCGGATTTCGGCCGCAAGGAAATTTCGATCGCCGAAACTGAAATGCCGGGCCTCATGTCTTGTCGCGCCGAGTTCGGCCCGTCAAAGCCGCTGAAGGGCGCGCGCATCACCGGCTCGCTGCACATGACGATCCAGACGGCCGTTCTGATCGAAACGCTCGCCGCGCTCGGCGCAGAAGTCCGCTGGGCTTCCTGCAACATCTTTTCGACCCAGGACCATGCCGCTGCCGCAATCGCCGCATCCGGCGTACCGGTTTTTGCCGTCAAGGGCGAGTCGCTTGAAGATTACTGGGTCTACACCGACAAGATCTTCCAGTGGGCCGATGGTGGCCTCTCCAACATGATCCTCGACGATGGTGGCGATGCCACCATGTACATCCTGCTCGGCGCGCGTGCCGAAGCCGGCGAAGATGTACTCTCGCACCCGCATTCCGAAGAAGAAGAGATCCTCTTCGCACAAATCAAGAAGCGCCTTGCCGCTTCACCGGGCTGGTTCACGAAACAGCGTGATGCGATCAAGGGCGTCACGGAAGAAACCACCACCGGCGTCAACCGCCTCTACCAGCTCAGCCAGAAGGGTCTGCTGCCTTTCCCGGCGATCAACGTCAACGACTCGGTCACCAAGTCGAAATTCGACAACAAGTATGGCTGCAAGGAATCGCTGGTTGACGGCATCCGCCGCGCCACCGACGTCATGATGGCCGGCAAGGTTGCCGTCGTCTGCGGCTATGGCGACGTCGGCAAGGGTTCAGCGGCATCGCTTTCCGGCGCCGGCGCCCGCGTCAAGGTCACGGAAGCCGATCCGATCTGCGCGCTGCAGGCAGCGATGGACGGTTACGAAGTCGTGCTGCTCGAGGACGTCGTGTCCTCGGCTGATATCTTCGTCACCACGACCGGAAACAAGGATGTCATCCGCATCGACCATATGCGCCAGATGAAGGACATGGCGATCGTCGGCAATATCGGCCACTTCGACAATGAAATCGAAGTCGCGGCACTCCGTAACCTCAAGTGGACGAATGTAAAGCCGCAGGTCGATCTGATCGAGTTCCCGAAGGGCAATCGCATTATCCTTCTCTCGGAAGGCCGCCTGCTCAATCTCGGCAACGCGACAGGCCATCCGTCCTTCGTGATGTCGGCCTCCTTCACCAACCAGACGCTGGCGCAGATCGAGCTCTTCACCAAGCCCGGTCAGTATGAAAACAAGGTCTATATTCTGCCGAAGCATCTCGACGAGAAGGTTGCCCGCCTGCACCTCGACAAGCTTGGCGTGAAACTGACGCAGCTTTCTGAAGAACAGGCCGCCTATATCGGCGTGTCGCCGAAGGGTCCTTTCAAGTCCGACCACTACAGATATTAACCTCGGCAACAATATCCACAACATCTTGGGGATGCCGCATTGACAAATGCGGCATCCCTATTTTTTGGGTCCCACCTTCCCGCCGATTCCCTTCCGAAGTATTGTTCTAGAACTCGATTCGTGGCGCGGAGGTATCCGGTTTGCCCGAAAATGGGATGTCTTGTCGTGATGCGGCACATTGAAGGACGGAGACATACCGCTGATGTCGGAAATGAATCACAGCCTGCCGGGACAGGCGGACGAGGGCGCTTGGCCTGAGATCCGTTCACACGAGGCAGGCCAAAAACATACGGCCAGAAAAGCCGTGAAGCAAAGCTCGGGGTCACTGACGCGGCTCGCGAGGATTTGCGCAGGCGGAACGGCAATCGCAGCATTGGCGCGGCCGGTGCTGGCCCAAGTCGAATCCGAAGCAGCAGCATCCGCCCATCTTTTCACGTCTTCGCAGGTCGTCGGCTTTTCCGTCGTGATCGGCGTCATTTCCGCAGCCCTGCTTTCGACTCTCTGGCTCGTGCGCCAGCGCGGTAATCTTGAAAACGAAAGCCGTGAAATCCGGTCCGCCCTTTCCGATGCACATCAGCGCATTTCGCAATACCAGGCGCTGATCGCCGACAAAAATCGCCGCATCGTCGTCTGGGACGGCAATGAGCGGCCAGAACTGCTTGGCCAGCTTCCAGCCGAAACCGGTGCGCCGCAGGACAGCGAATTCCTGGCGTTCGGCCTCTGGCTGAAACCCCGTTCCGCTACAGAGCTCGAAAGAGCGATTGATCGTCTACGTGGTGTTGCACAGAGCTTCGATATGGTTGTCGAAACCGGTCGCGAAGAAATCCTCGAGGCGCAGGGCCGGGTTTCCGGTGGCCGCGCCTTCGTGCGTTTCGTGGCGCTCAACAATCTCCGCGCCGAGCTTGCCGAATTGAAGATTGAGCGCGACCGGCTGATGTCCTCGATCTCGGCCTTCCAGAACCTGCTCGATGCGATCGACCTTCCCGCCTGGCAACGCGATACCGAAGGGCGACTCACCTGGGTCAATCAGGCCTATGGCGATGCGGTCGAGGCGACGTCGCCCCAGCACGCGATCAATGAAGGGCGGGAATTCCTGACGACGGTCGCCCGCGAACACATCCGCGTTGCGGCGACGCCCGAATCACCCTTCCACGACAAGATTTCGACGGTCGTCCGCGGCAATCGCACCTTTTTTGACGTCGTTGACGTGAAGTTGCCAAGCGGTTCGGCGGGAATCGCGATCGACGTTTCTGAAGCCGCATCCGTCCGCGCCGAGCTTGAGCGGACGCTGAAGAGCCATGCCGAGACACTTGACCACCTTGCGACGCCTGTAGCGATCTTCGATGGTGAGCGCCGTTTGCAGTTTTATAATCAGGCCTTCGTCGCGCTCTGGGAACTCGATATCGCTTTCCTCGAAACTAAGCCCGACAACGCCGAGTTGCTGGAGCGATTGCGCGCCGCAAAGAAGCTTCCCGATCAGCTCAACTGGAAAAGCTGGAAAGAAACCGCACTTTCCGTCTATCGGGCACTCGATACGCAAACGGACCTCTGGCATCTGCCGAACGGTCAGACGCTGCGGGTCTTTGCGACCGCACATCCACAAGGCGGCGCAACCTGGGTTTTCGAGAATTTAACCGAACAGGTCGCTCTCGAAACGAGATACAACACACTGGTGAAGGTCCAAGGCGAAACAATCGACCATCTCTCCGAAGGCGTCGCCGTTTTCGGAGCCGACGGCCGTATTCGCCTTTCGAACCCGGCCTTCCGTATGCTCTGGGGCATTACCGAAGCCGACGCCAAGCCGGGAACGCATATTCGTGCGGTCGGCGAATCGTGCTTACCGTCCTATGACCGGCCGGACGGCTGGAAAACCTTTGCGGAGCTGATTACCAGCTTCGATGACGAACGCCGTTCCAGTCAGGGAACACTGGAATTGCTCTCTGGCCTTGTGCTGGATTACGCCATCATTCCGCTGCCCAACGCCCAGACGATGCTGACTTTCGTCAACATGACCGACAGCGTCCGCGCTGAGCGTGCGCTGACTGAGAAGAACGAGGCGCTGCGCAAGGCCGACGAGCTGAAGAACGATTTCGTCCAGCATGTCTCCTATGAGCTACGCTCACCACTGACCAATATCATCGGTTTTGCCGACCTGCTGCGCACCCCGAGTGTCGGACCGCTGAACGAGCGTCAGGCCGAATATATCGACCACATTTCGACCTCCTCGTCCGTGCTGCTGACGCTGGTCAATGATATTCTCGATCTTGCCACCGTCGATGCCGGTATTATGAGGCTCAACTATTCGGAAATCGACCTTAACGATCTTCTCGATGATGTCTCCATGCAGATTGCCGACCGGCTGCAGGAAAGCGGCGTGGCGCTGGAGATCACAGCGCCTGCCTATCTTGGCTCGATCGTCGCCGATCCCCAGCGCTTGAAACAAATCCTATTGAAGCTGCTTTCCAATGCTGCGAATTTCTCACCGGAAGGTGCGGCAATCGCTCTCGAATGCCATCGCGAGGGCACGGATTTCGTCTTCTCCGTCAGCGACCGTGGCCCCGGTATTCCGCAGGACATGATCGCGACAGTCTTCGATCGTTTTGCCACGGGCGCAAAAAGCGGCAAGCGCGGCGGTGCAGGCCTTGGCCTTTCGATTGTTGACAGTTTCGTCAGCCTACATAACGGCAGGGTTTCGATCGATAGCCAGCCGGGCAAAGGCACGAAGGTTATTTGCCGGATTCCCTCGGTCAACCTGCCGCATTCCGTCGCAGCAGCAGAATGATCACGAAGGACGGCACAATCTCCCTTTTCCTGGAAGACGAGGCGGCAACAATCCGCCTTGGGGAAGATTTGGCGCTCGCGTTGAAGGCTGGTGATTGCCTGGCACTTTCGGGAGATCTCGGCGCCGGAAAATCATCCCTTGCCCGTGCGTTTCTGCGTGCCATGGCGGATGACGAGCGGCTTGAGGTCCCGAGCCCGACATTTACGCTGGTCCAATCCTACGATTTGCGGTTTCCGGTTTCGCATTTCGATCTCTACCGCCTCGCTGACGGTGCGGAGTTGGAGGAACTCGGCTTCGACGAAGCGCTTCAAAACGGTATCTGCCTTGTCGAATGGCCGGAAATGGCAGAAGACGAATTGCCCGCCGATCGTATCGTGATGAGACTTGAGCACGAAGGCAGGGGCCGGCGCGCAACGATTTGCGCACCGCCCGCACAGATGCAGAGAATCCGCCGCGTTCTTGCAATCCGTGCTTTTCTCGCGAAAGCCGGGCACCCGATCGCAAAACGCCGCTTCCTGACGGGTGATGCGTCGCTGCGCGCCTACGAAGCGGTCTATCCGGATCGCCAGGGCCGCAAGATACTGATGGATTGGCCGCCGCTTCCCGAGGGACCGGCGGTACTCGACGGAAAGCCTTATCCGCAGGTTGCCCATATTGCCGAGAATGCCTATCCCTTCGTTGCAATTGCCAATGTGCTGCGCGAAAAAGGCTTTGCAACGCCAGAGATCTATGAGGTCGACTATGCTGAGGGCTTTCTGCTGATCGAAGATCTCGGCAGCGATGGCGTGCTTGACGAGGGCGGCAAGCCCATCGCCTCGCGTTACCGACAAAGTGTCGCCTGTCTTGCCCATTTGCACGGGATGAAGATTCCGCAGGATATCCGCGTCACCGATAGCCACATCCACCACATTCCCGATTTTGACCGCACCGCCATGAAGATGGAAGTGCGCCTTGTTCTCGACTGGTATCTCCCCTGGAAGCGCGGTACAGCTGCCAGCGATGCCGAGCGTGAGGAATATCTGGCAATCTGGGATAAGCTCATCGATGAACTCGCATCGGCAGAAATAAATCTGTTGCTCCGGGACTTCCATTCCCCAAACATCATCTGGCGCGAAGGACAAAAAGGCGTTCAGAAGATCGGCCTCATCGATTTTCAGGACGCCATGATTGGCCCGACCGCCTATGATCTTGCATCCATCGTGCAGGATGCGCGCGTCACCATCGAACCTGCCCTATTCAGGCAGCTCATGGACGACTATTTGGCTTTTCGCCGCGCACAGGGCCATTTTGACGAAACCGGCTTCCTGAAAAGCTGGGCGATCATGTCGGCTCAGCGTAACTGCAAGCTTGCCGGTCTCTGGGTGCGGCTGTTGCAGCGCGACGGAAAGCCCGGCTATACGAAACACATGCCCCGCACGCTCTCCTATCTCCAAGTGGCACTTGAACATGAAGCGCTTGCCCCCTTGCGCGATTGGTGCGCAAGGGCTGGAATAGGTTAGAGCGAATCATAAGTTCCGGATCAGATGACCATCAAACAAGCCATGGTGCTGGCTGCCGGCCTTGGCACCCGCATGCGCCCGATCACCGATACAATCCCGAAGCCGCTGGTGAAAATCGACGGCAAGCCGATGATCGACTATGCACTGGATTCGCTTGCGGAGGCCGGCGTTGAGAAGGCGGTCGTCAACGTCCATCATCTCGCCGATCAGATGCTCGCACATTTGAATTCTTACAAAGCGCTCGATATCATCATTTCCGACGAGCGCGACCGACTGATGAACAATGGCGGCGGTCTGGCAAGGGGCCTCAAGCTCCTTGGTCGCGGCACGGTTTTCGTCACCAATGCCGATCTTTTCTGGATCGGTGAACGGCCCGACCGGCCGAGCAACCTTCGTCGTTTAGCCGGATTCTTCGATGCAAATCGCATGGATATGGCCATGCTTTGCGTCAAACTCGCGGATACGACCGGCCACAATGGCAAGAATGATTTCAACCTCGCCCCGGATGGCAGGCTTACCCGCTATCGTGAAAGGGGTCCGAACCCCGTCGTCTACGCCGGTTCAATCGTCATGGACACATCGTTTCTGGACGATGCTCCCGCCGATGACCCGTTCAATATCAATATCTATTTCGACAAGGCGATCGAGCGCGGACGGCTTTTTGGCATGATGCTCGAAGGCCATTGGCTGACGGTCGGCACGCCCGAGGCGATCGGCGAAGCGGAGGAAACGATCCGGCGCTTCCGGACGTTTGTGTAACGGATGGCCGAACGGCACCAGCCTCGCGTCTTAACGATCCCGGCAGGTCTGCCTTTCCTGAAGACGCTTGCCGCGACGCTCTGCGACGGGGGACTGACGCCGCTCTTCAGGCACGATCCGGATGATCCGCTTTCGCTCTCCAAAGTAACGATCTACCTGCCAACGCGTCGCGCCGCCCGCGTGCTGCGTTCGCAGTTCGTCGATCTTCTCGGCGGCCGTTCGGCGATCCTGCCGGTTATCCGGCCGCTCGGCGAGACGGATGACGACAGCGGCTATTTCGAGGAGGCGCTGCCTGCAACGCTCGATCTCGCGCAGCCGCTTTCGAATACGGCGCGCCTGCTGGAGCTTGCCCGCCTCATCCTCGCCTGGCGCAACAGGCTGCCAGAGATCGTGCGGCGTATCCACGCCGATTCGCCCTTGGCCGCGCCGGCGAGCCCGGCAGACGCGATCTGGCTCGCACGCAATCTTGCCGAACTGATCGATTCCATCGAGACCGAGGATCGCGAGTGGTCGGAACTCACGAAACTCGACGCCGAAGATTTCGCTCTGTGGTGGCAGTTGACGGCCGAATTTCTGCAGATCGCCATCGCTTTCTGGCCGGAACGGCTTGCCGAACTCGGAAAATCGTCACCGGCACGGCATCGCAATGCAATCCTGCGTGCGGAAGCCCACCGGCTCGCAACGGCAGAACCTGCCGGACCGATTATTATTGCCGGGTCCACTGGCTCGATGCCGGCAACGGCCGACCTCATCGCTGCCGTCGCCAATCTGCCCGAGGGCGTGATCGTCCTTCCGGGCCTCGATCTATCCATGCCGGATGCGCATTGGAAGATGGTTGCGCCAGAGATTACCGCTGGGGAGCGGACCAACCCCGCGAGCCGGAGCCACCCGCAATATGGCCTTTCGTCCCTCCTCACACGGCTGAACCTCACGCGCGGCGACGTCGTTGCGATCGAGGAGGCGGAACAAGATCTGCATCGCCGCGCCGAAATTCTTTCCCGTGCGCTCGCTCCAGCAGAAGCGACGAGCAGTTGGGGCGAATGGAAGAAAGAACTCCCGGACGATGCATTGGCGGCGGCCTTTGCCGATGTCTCGCTGATCGAAGCCACAAACGAACGTGAAGAAGCGACAGCGATCGCCATAGCCTTGCGGCTGGCACTGGAGCAGCCGGGACGAAACGGCGACAGCCAGACAGCCCTTATCACACCGGACCGCAATCTGGCCCGGCGCGTGATGGCAGAGCTCTCCCGTTTCGGCATCCTGGCCGACGACTCGGCAGGTACGCCACTTGCGGCTATGCTGCAGGGAACACTCCTTCAACTGCTCCTCGAGGCAACACTCCGGCCCGGCGATCCAGTCACAATCGTAGCATTGCTCAAGCATCCGCTGGCCCGCTTCGGCCTCGAACGCGGCGCGCTCACCCAAGCCGTCGAAGCACTCGAACTGCTCGCCCTGCGTGGCGGTGTTGCCGCGGTTGATATCAGCGCGTTGGAGCCTTTGCTGGAGCATCAACTGTCAGAGCAGGCAAGGGACAGACACGCGCCGAATTGGCGCAGGTCGCTGCCACCGGAAGCGGTCGAGCAAGCGCGCAATCTTGCACGGCGGATGTCGAATGCGACCGAACCGCTGGCATCCGCGCTGGTCCCGCACCGGCCAGATGGCCGTGAACTGACGGCCAGCTTCACTCTTTCCGACTGGGCGGAGCGGACCGGACGTGCACTCGAAGCTGTGGCAGTCGACGAACGCGGCAACCTCGCCAATCTCTGGGCTGGTGAAGCGGGGGATTCACTTGCAAGCCTGCTCGGAGAGGTGATCGAGACGGAGGGCCAGATCGAAGCCGATGGACCGCAATGGATCGATATCATGGCGGCGCTTTCGGCCGGCCAGGCGGTCAAGCCGCGCGCGCTCAGCCATCCAAGAGTCTTCATTTTCGGCACGTTGGAGGCGCGTCTGCAAAGCGTCGACACGCTGATCCTGGGTGGATTGAATGAAGGCTCCTGGCCCGGCCAAACGGCCAACAATCCCTTCATCTCGCGCACGATGAAGACGGAAATCGGCCTCGAGCCGCCGGAGCGGCGCATCGGCCAACTGGCCCATGACTTCGCAATGGCGAGCGGAACACGGCATCTGATCTATTCGCGCTCGCTGCGGCAAGGCTCGACGCCGACGGTCGCTTCGCGCTGGCTTCAGCGGCTTTTGGCGCTGGGCGGCGAGGCTTTCGAAAGGGAACTGAAAGCACGCGGCGACCGCTTCGTGCATTGGGTAAGCCTGCTGGACGAGAGCAAGAGCCAAACACCCGCGCAACGCCCCTCGCCTACACCGCCCCTTGAATTGCAGCCGAAATCCTATTCCTTCAGCGAAGTTGGCCGCCTGCGCCGCGATCCTTATGCCATCTATGCCCGGCGCATCTTGCGGCTTGACCCCGTGGATCCCTTCAATCGCGATCCAGGTGCTGCGGAACGCGGGACGCTCTATCACACGATCATCGACCGCTTTGTCCGTGAAGGACATGCTGCAGGTACGCCGGAAGCCGCGCAAGCAATGGAAACCATTCTGATGGAGCTCTTCGACATGGAGCGCCTGCCGTCGCACATTGATGCAGTGTGGCGTCCGCGTTTCAGGGAGGTGGCGCGCGCATTCCTCGAATGGGAAGCCGAACGCCGACCGGCGATCCGCAAGACTTATACGGAAGTGCGCGGCGGCGTGGAACTCGAACCGATTAATATCCGGTTGACAGGCGTTGCGGATCGCATCGATGTGACGGGGCCAAACGCTGCCGACATCATCGACTACAAGACCGGCTACAATCCATCGCCCGCACAGGCGCGCGCGCTTCTCGACCCGCAGTTGGCGCTCGAGGCCGCGGCGCTCAATGCCGGCGCCTTTCGCGATGTCGGAAGTCTGACACCGCAGGATCTCATCTATGTGCGCCTTCGGCCCGGCAGCCGTTTCGACACCGATGTCGTCAACAATGAAACTTCCACCCGAAGCGACAAGGCAAAATCGGCCCTCGATCTGGCAGAGGAATTGATCGATCAATTGGTCAAGTTCGTGTCTCTTCTGCAATCCGGCGAACGTGGCTTCACTTCACGGTTAATTCCGGCGCAGCAGTTCGATTTCGGTGGTGATTACGATCACCTTGCGCGCGTTTCCGAATGGTCGACGGCCGAAAACGAAGAAGGGGGCGGCGATGAGTGATCCGACCGCACTTCCGGAAGGCGACGATCCGGGCATGTGGATAAGCTGGACGACGATCCAGCAGTCGATTGCCTCCGACCCGTCGCGGTCAGCCTGGGTTTCGGCCAATGCCGGTTCCGGCAAGACGCACGTGCTGACGCAGCGCGTCATCCGCCTTCTGCTTTCCGGTGCGCGGCCCTCGGCCATCCTCTGCCTCACTTATACCAAGGCCGCCGCATCCGAAATGTCGAATCGTGTCTTCGCACGTTTGGCCGAGTGGGCGGTGCTGCCGGACGAGGAACTCAAAAACCGGATAACGCAGATCGAAGGCGAAACGCCGGATCGGCTCAAGCTTGCCGAAGCGAGACGGCTTTTTGCCAAGGCGCTGGAAACGCCGGGCGGGCTGAAAATCCAGACCATCCATGCCTTTTGCGAGGCATTGCTGCATCAGTTTCCACTGGAAGCCAATGTCGCCGGACACTTCTCGGTTCTCGACGATCGCGCCGCAGCGACATTGCTCGCCGATGCCCGCCGCTCGCTGTTGACCGCGACGACACCCGAGCGGGATTCCGAGCTTGCCGATGCCTTCTCCTATATTCTCAATCTCGGTGACGAGACCGGGTTGGAGACACTACTTGGCGAGATCGTCGCCAGCCGTAACGCCATTCGCCGCTTCATTTCCGCGGCCGAGCAACGAGGCGGGATTGCGGCCACGCTGCGCAGGGAACTGCAACTATCCGCCGACGAAACAGAGGCCCAGATCACCTCGCGATACTGGCCGCTGCCGGGTCTCTTCGGCCTGACGTTCGATCTTTACCTGACCTTGACAGCCCAAAAGGGCGGCGCGAAAGCGCAGGAAGTCGCCTATGGCTTGCGGCAGGCTTCCAATGAGCGGAATGCGACAAAGCGCGCCGAATTGCTGGAAAAGATATTCCTGACGGCGAAGGGCGAACCTAAGTCGGATTCGCAATTCACCGTTAAAGCCATGCTCTCCGATGCCCCTGAGCTTGCAGATGCGATCGCTGAAGCGCGCGCGCATATCGTCGCCTGCCGCGACCGCCTCAAGATCATGCGGATGTTCAATGCCACGCATGCAACGATTATCCTCGCTGACCGGCTGAACCGGGACTATGACGACCTGAAAAAGCAGCGCAGTCAGCTGGATTTCGAAGATCTCATCACGCGCACCGCGGATCTGCTGACGAAAAGCGGCGTCGGGCCTTGGATTCACTATAAGCTCGACCAGGGTATCGATCACATTCTGGTCGATGAAGCGCAGGATACGAGCCCAATCCAATGGAGCGTGATCCAGTCGCTGGCGGAAGATTTCTTTTCCGGCGAAAGTGCGCGGCCGGTCGTGCGGACGCTGTTTGCCGTCGGCGACGAGAAGCAATCGATCTATTCCTTCCAGGGCGCGCGCCCGGAACGTTTCTCCGAGGAGAGCGAACGTACAAGGAGGCGGGTCTCGGCAAGCGGTCAAATGTTTTCGTCCGTGCGTCTGCCCCTTTCCTTTCGCTCGACATCCGACGTTCTCGCTGCGGTCGACCATATCTTCACATCATCCGAAAACGCGCGAGGCCTCAGCGCCGTTGAAGAACCGGTCGTTCATCGCTCCAGCCGCATCGGTCACCCAGGTGCCGTCGATCTCTGGGAGATGATCGCCCCCGAAGCCGCCGTTAAGGACGAAGACTGGACAGCGCCCTTTGACGCGACGCCCGAAAGCGCGCCAGCTGCTATTCTTGCCCGGCGTATGGCCCATACGATCGAACGGCTTGTCGGCCACGAGACGATCGTCGAGAAGGGCAAGGAGCGTCTTATTCGGGCGGGTGATATCCTTGTGCTGGTCCGCAAGCGCGATGCCTTCGTCAATGCCCTGACCCGCGCACTGAAACGGCGCAACAATATTCCGGTCGCGGGCGCAGACCGCCTCAGGCTGACCAGCCATATCGCTGTTCAGGACTTGCTGGCGCTTGGCCGCTTCCTCTTGTTGCCGCAGGATGATCTTTCACTGGCGGCGGTGCTCAAGAGCCCGCTGTTCGACCTTTCGGAAGACGATATCTTCGCACTCGCTGCGCTGCGTAGCGACAATGCAAGCGTGTGGGCTCACCTGCAGCAATTCGCACTCGACGGTCACGAGCGATATGCGACCGTGACAGAAAAGCTCACGCTACTTCTTCATCAATCGCGAAACCTCTCCGTCCACGACTTTTACTCGCGTCTGCTTGGCGTTCACGGCGGCCGGCGGCAGTTTCTCGCGCGTCTCGGCACCGAGGTCAGCGATATTCTGGACGAGTTCCTCACATTCACGTTTGATCACGAAAGCTCGGGGTTGCCCGGCCTGCAATCCTTCATCTCAACGCTGGAACTCGAAGCGCCCGAAGTGAAGCGTGAGCAGGACAAGGGCCGCAACGAGGTTCGGATCATGACCGTGCATGCTTCTAAGGGGTTGGAAGCACCGATCGTTTTTCTTGTCGACGGCGGCTCCAAGGCTTTCACGCATACCCACATGCCGAAACTGCGCCTGCTCGAAACAAATGCAGAAACCCCTCCAATACCTGTCTGGGTTCCGGTCAGCGACCTTGCCAATTCGATGACGCAAGCCGATGCGGCACGACTTCAGAAATTGGCGGAAGAGGAATACCGGCGGCTGCTCTATGTAGCGATGACACGCGCCGCCGACCGGTTGATTGTTTGCGGTTATCGCGGTGTCAGGGCAAACAGCGATACTTGGCACATGATGATTTCATCAGCGATGGCAGACAGTCACCCGCATGTTACACCGGCAACCTTCGAAGGACCGGACGGTGAATGGCAGGGCGTGAAATGGCGCGTGCCGCAAGTGGGCCGCACGTTCGAGCGCTCCGAGAAGCTGGAAGACCGGAACGAACGCGAGGCCTTGCCCTCCGGCATTCTCGAGCCGCTTCCGCCGCAAAGGCAGTTGCCGAGACCTCTCAGCCCATCCGGCGCCGGAACCATCATCGATGAGGAGGCGGATGACCTGTTGATCAATTCGCCGCTCTTTGCGGAAAAAACACGCTCCGACCGGTCGTTGGAAAAGGGGCGTCTGATCCATCGCATGCTGCAGACTCTACCGGACATCGCTCCAGCCGAGAGAGCGGACGCGGCGGCGCGTTACGCAAGCCGCGCTGCGCGTTTCTGGCCCGAGACCGAACGGCAGCGACTGATCGATTCGGTGCTGAAACTATTGGCGGAGGACAGCCTTCAGACGATTTTTGCAGTGCACACGCAGCCGGAAGTCTCGATCATGGGGACGCTCACCTTGAAGGGAGGCCACTATGCCGTTTCCGGCCGCGTCGATCGCCTGGCCGTATTCCACGATCGCGTCGTCGTTCTCGACTATAAAACCAATCGCGTGCCGCCCGCGACCCAAAAGGACATTCCCTTTGCGCATCAGGCGCAGCTTGCGATCTACCGCGAAATCCTGGCGCCGCTCTATCCCGGCAAGCACATTGATTGCGTGCTGGTCTATACCGAGAACGCCAATGTTTATACCTTGACCGAGCGCGAGCTCGAAATGGCGCTTGCAGGACTCAAAACAAAGTGAAATACCGGACATTGAAAGTTCGGCACCGCACCATCACATGTGGATCAACAGTCAATTCCGCTAAAGGAGCAGCCTATGGCTATCGTGAAAGTCGATATCAACAACTTCCAGTCGGAAGTTCTGGAATCTGCAGAACCCGTCGTCGTTGATTTTTGGGCCGAGTGGTGCGGTCCGTGCAAGATGATCGCTCCGAGCCTTGAGGAAATTGCAACCGAACTCGCAGGCAAGGTTAAGGTCGCTAAGCTTAATATCGATGAAAACCCGGAACTGGCAGCCCAGTTCGGCGTCCGCTCGATTCCCACGCTTGCCATTTTCAAGGCCGGTGAAGTTGCCGATATCAAGGTCGGCGCTGCTCCGAAGACCGCTCTTTCGAGCTGGATTGCGAACGCCGCTTAATTTCATTGCACATTGAGAGAAAAGCCCGGCTCTGACCGGGCTTTTTTCATTTCGGGGTTTTCGTTGTCAGCAAGAACATCGCCGACCGGAGCCTGCGGATTAAGGATCTCCTCGATCGTGTCCAACGCTTCACCGACTGGCCCCCATCGACCCAGATTTCGGCACCGGCCGGGGCGTGTGCGATAAAGGCGACCCTCGGAAGGCCGCTGAAGGCGGCCGGGCCATTCGACGGAATTCATAGCCTTTTCCATCATCGCTTCGGTGCTGCCTTGACGGCGCGGATTGCTGCCGCGGCGTCGGCATATTGATGGCGGCCGGGAAGGCGCGGCAACGGCAGATCGGCGCGACCGAATTCGTTCTGATGGACGAGGCGGCCATAGTTTTCGACGTCACAAATTAGGCATTCTGCGACAGTTGAGTCTGCAGAATGCTCCCGCATTTCGGTTGGAGGCTGGGCTTCGACAGGGCTTCTTTCATTTCGGGGGTGTTTCGTTTTCAGCAAGAACATCGCCGACAAGATAGAGCGACCCGCCGATCAGGATTCTGGGCGCCGGAGCTTGCGGATCAAGGATCTCCTTGATCGCGTCCAACGCTTCGCCGACTGCGGCCTTCGGCTCTGCGACAAGGCCTGCATCATAGGCAGAATTTGACAGGATCACCGGATCGATCATCGCATCGCTGCCACGGATCGGCACGCAGAAGACCTTTTCTGCAAGCCCGACGAAGGCCCTGAAATAGCCGACCGGGTCCTTGGTATTGATCATGCCGGTTATGAGGTAGAGCGGCCGCGGCTGCTTTTCCTCGAAATTCGCCATGGCCTCGGCGATAACTTCGCCAGCACCGGGATTATGGCCCCCATCGACCCAGATTTCGGCACCGGCCGGGGCGTGTGCGATAAGGCGGCCCTCGGTCAGCCGCTGAAGGCGGCCGGGCCATTCCACGCAATTCATAGCCTTTTCCATCATCGCTTCGGTGACGACGAAACCTGCTGCCTTGACGGCGCGGATTGCTGCTGCGGCGTTGGCATATTGATGGCGGCCGGGAAGGCGCGGCAACGGCAGATCGGCGAGACCGAATTCGTCCTGATAGACGAGGCGGCCATATTCCTCATGCGCCATGTAATCCTGGCCGAAGACAGCGGTCGGGCAATGCAAGCGCTCGGCAGTCGACATTAAGACATCCAGGACTGCGTCATATTCCTGATGGCCGATCACCACGGGATGGCCGGGCTTCATGATGCCGGCCTTTTCAGCCGCGATCAGTTCGACGCGGTCGCCGAGATAGGGCTGATGATCGAGCGAGATCGGCATGATAACCGAAACGGCCGGATCGGAGATGACGTTTGTCGCATCAAACCGTCCGCCGAGACCGACCTCGATGATTGCCGCATCGGCCGGGTGCTCGGAAAAGAGAAGAAAAGTCACCGCCGTCAGGATTTCAAAGACCGTGATTTTCTGGCCGGCATTCGCTTCAGCAACGCGCCGAAGCGCTTCTGCAAAAACCGCATCGTCGACAAACTGACCCCGGCCGCCCTTAAGACCGATCCGATAGCGCTCATGCCAGTTGACCAGATGTGGCGAGGTATGGACATGGACGCCGTAGCCACCGGCTTCCAGCAATGCGCGGCAAAAGGCTGTAACCGAACCCTTGCCATTTGTTCCGGCAACATGAATGACCCGCGGCAGCCGATTCTGCGGATTGCCGAGAACTTCGAGAAGGCGGGTGATGCGATCGAGCGAAAGATCGAAACCCTTGGGATGCAATCCCATGAGTTTGTCGATCTCCTGCGCTGCTTCACTCACTGCGGTCTGGCCTCTGGGTATCATTCAGCACCCCGCCCAAGCAGGTTTGTGTCAATCAGGCGCTCGCTGCGATTGCGATCGTGCCGCCATTCACCGTAACCGAGTTGGCGGGCTTCCGGGTCAGGATGCTCAGGACACGCGCAAGCGTTTCCGGAATATCGTGCCGTTTGACGACCATGTCGACCATGCCGTGCTCGAGCAGGTATTCCGAGGTCTGGAAACCTTCCGGCAGCTTCTCGCGGATCGTCTGCTCGATGACGCGCTTGCCGGCGAAGCAGATTTCAGCGCCCGGCTCTGCCAGATGAAGATCGCCCAGCATAGCGTAGGAGGCCGTAACGCCGCCCGTGGTCGGGTTAGTGAGAACGACGATATAGGGCTGGCCAGCTTCCTTCAGCATATCAACGGCAACGGTGGTGCGCGGCAGTTGCATCAGCGAAAGGATGCCTTCCTGCATGCGCGCGCCGCCGGAAGCCGGGAACATGACGAGCGGGCACTTTTCGGAAATCGCACGCTCGAAGGCTCTGACGATCGCCTCACCGGCAGCAATGCCGAGCGAGCCTCCCATGAAGTTGAACTCGTGCACGACGGCGACGAGCTTCAGGCCGCGAACCTTGCCAACGCCAGCGAGGATCGTGTCTTCCTGTTCTGTCTTGAGGCGGCTGTCCTTCAGGCGATCCGTGTATTTCTTGGAATCACGGAATTTCAGCGGATCCTGCGCGACCTTCGGCTGCGGCAGCGACTCGTATTCACCGTTGTCGAAAAGGTCGGCAAGGCGTGCCTTTGCCGGCATCTTCATGTGATAGCCCGAAGCCGGAATGACCCACTTGTTGTCTTCCAAATCCTTGTGGAAGACCATCTCGCCCGTTTCCGGGCACTTGATCCAGAGGTTCTCCGGCACTTCGCGACGGCCCAGCATGGAATTGATGCGCGGGCGAACGTAGTTGGTGATCCAGTTCAAGTCGAAAACTCCTGATTGACTACAGCCAATGTGGGGACACTATTCGGCAGCAACAAGGCGCGCCGAACGCGTTCCGGATGAAAGACCGCGAACGAGGGTGGCCACGGCCTGGACTGTATCTGCTGTGGCCTTTCCTTCGCTGCTCAGGCTTGTCGCCACCTGATTGACGATGGCCGTACCAACCACGACGCCATCGGCGGAGCTGCCGATGACCTTGGCGTGATCGGCAGTCTTGACGCCAAAACCGACGCAAACGGGCAGATTTGTATGCTGCTTGATGCGCTTCACGGCCCCGGAGACCAGCGATGGATCAGGCAGAGCCGAACCGGTGATGCCGTTCATCGAAACGTAGTAGACAAAGCCAGACGTGTTCTTCAACACTGTCGGAAGGCGCTTGTCATCGGTCGTCGGCGTTGCCAGACGGATGAAATTGATGCCCTTCCTGATCGCTGGAATGCAAAGCTCGTCATCCATTTCCGGCGGAAGATCGACGACGATCAAGCCATCGATGCCTGATGCGAGCGCATCGTCCAGGAACTTCTCGACGCCGTAGATGTAGATGGGATTGTAATAGCCCATCATCACGATCGGCGTCGCGTTGTCACTCTTACGGAAATCGGCTGCCAGCTGCAGCGTCTTCTTAAGCGTCTGTCCGCCCTTTAGCGCGCGCTGGCCAGCCATCTGGATTGCCGGGCCATCGGCCATCGGATCGGAGAACGGCATGCCGAGTTCGATGACATCAGAACCGGCTTCCGGCAAGGCCTTCATGATGCCGAGCGAGGTCTCGTAGTCGGGGTCGCCGCCCATGAAATAGGTCACGAGCGCCGGGCGGCCTTCAGCCTTCAGATCGGCAAAGCGTTTATCCATACGTGCGGTCATGACTTACACACCCATTCCCAGAATCTTGCCGACGGTGAAGATGTCCTTGTCGCCGCGGCCGGAGAGGTTCATCAGGATAATCTCGTCCTTGCCCATTTTCGGCGCGCGCTTGATGACTTCGGCCAGCGCATGCGACGGCTCAAGCGCCGGAATGATGCCCTCGAGGCGGGTCAGCGTCTGGAAGGCATCGAGCGCCTCGTGATCCATGATCGGCACGTATTCGACGCGGCCAATATCGTTCAGATAGGAATGCTCGGGGCCGATGCCGGGATAATCGAGGCCGGCCGAAATAGAATGGCCCTCCTTGATCTGACCATCGCCGTCCTGGAGCAGATACGTGCGATTGCCGTGAAGAACGCCCGGCGAGCCGGCCGTGATCGAAGCGCAATGCTCATCGCCTTGCAGACCCTTGCCGCCGGCTTCGACGCCGACGATCTTTACGCCTTCGTCATCCAGGAACGGATGGAAGATGCCGATTGCATTCGAACCGCCGCCAACCGCAGCGATGACAAGATCCGGCAGTCGTCCTTCGGCTTCCAGCATCTGCTCCTTGGCTTCCGTGCCGATGACCGCCTGAAAATCGCGAACCATTTCCGGATAGGGATGCGGGCCAGCTGCGGTGCCGATCAGATAGTAGGTGTCATCGACATTGGTGACCCAGTCGCGCAGGGCTTCGTTCATCGCATCCTTCAGCGTGCCGTGACCTGCCGTTACCGGCTTCACCTCGGCACCAAGCAGCTTCATGCGGAAAACGTTCGGCGCCTGGCGCTCGACATCCGTCGCGCCCATATAGACGACGCAGGGAAGGCCAAAGCGGGCGGCGACCGTTGCAGAGGCAACCCCATGCTGGCCCGCACCGGTCTCAGCGATGATGCGCGTTTTGCCCATGCGCTTGGCAAGCAGGATCTGGCCGATGCAGTTGTTGATCTTGTGCGAACCCGTGTGGTTCAGCTCTTCGCGCTTGAAATAGATCTTCGCGCCGCCAAGCTCGGCAGTCAGGCGCTCAGCGAAATAAAGCGGACTCGGGCGGCCGATGTAGTGGCTGCCAAGATGTTTCAATTCCGCCTGGAATTCGAGATCGTCCTTCGCCTTGTTCCATTCCTCCTGCAAATCGAGGATCAGCGGCATCAGCGTTTCGGCGACGAAACGGCCACCATAGATGCCGAAACGACCATCCTCATCGGGACCGGAACGGAAGGAATTCGGTTTTAGCGTCTGGTTCACTCTCAACTCCCTGAGACCGTTTCAGGCTCGCAAGCCTTCTCGACCGCATCGAAAAAATCATCGATCATGGCAACGCTCTTCACGCCGGGTGCACTTTCGACGCCGGAGGATACGTCTATGCCCGGCGCCTTGGTGATCGTCAGCGCTTCGGCGATGTTGTCCTTGTTCAGCCCACCGGAAAGCATGTAATCCACGCTATCGTCAAGCTGGCCGAGCAGGCTCCAATCGAAGGAAACCCCGTTGCCGCCCGGCAATTCCGACCCCTTCGGCGCCTTGGCGTCGAAGAGAAACCGGTCGGCTATCCCAATATAAGCCTCAACCCGCTTCAGATCATCGGCGCTGCGAACAGAGAAGACCTTCATGATCGCGAGACCATAGACAGCCTTTATCGTCAAGACGCGTTCCGGGCTCTCGTTGCCGTGAAGCTGGATCATGTCCGGCTTCAAAAGCGCAACGATTTCATCGAGTTCGTCATTAGTCGGATCGACCGTGACGGCGACGATCTTGGCTTTGCCGCGGACAGCATCGGCAAGCTTTCCGGCAACGTCCGGCTCGATATAACGAGGACTTTTCTCGAAGAAGATAAAACCGATATGGTTCGCGCCGCGATACACCGCGCGCTCGATCGCTTCAGCGCTCTTCAGGCCGCAGATTTTGATATCGGGTTTCATGGCAGCGAAGTGACACGAAAAGGCAAAAGAGTCGAGCCAATTTGCGACTAAGGCTTAATTTACCGCGGCTAAACGCTCAATCAAAGTCGATTGCGTGAAGCTGGCTTCCGTAGCGTTTCAACCAGGATTTCGCATCTTCCATATGCGGGCAGAGCTTTTGGCAAAGCGCCCAGAAATGCGGGCCGTGATTCATTTCCCTCAGATGCGCCACTTCGTGGGCCGCGAGATAATCGATCACCGAGGCCGGCGCCATGACGACGCGCCAGGAAAAGCTCAAATTTCCCTCCGACGAGCATGAACCCCAACGGCTGCGCGTGTCTTTCATGGAAATCGACTTGATCGGCGCCTTGATCGAACGCGCGTGGAAGTGCGCGAGCCGCACGAGGTCAGAGCGCGCCTCCTTCTTCAGAAAGGTTGCGATCCGGCGGCCAAGATGTTCCGGTAGACCACTGACCTTCAGCACATGCCGGTCGCCGACCATGACAGCCTCGGTGAGGCCGCGCAGACTGCCGGTATGTTCGATCCGGTGCTTGATGCCGCGCACTAGGATCTCGCCGCCATCGTGAAGGGTATTGTCGACGGAGAACTTTGCCAGTTTCGTCAACAGCCATCCCTGATGACGGTCGAGGAAGGCGTTGACCTCGCGCTGCGCAAGGCCCTTCGGAACCGTCATTTTCAGCGCCCTGCCGCCGGGCTCGATGCGCAGCGTAATACGGGTTGCGCGATCATGCTGCTTGATCGTGAGCGGCATCAGCCTGCCTGCGACGTCCAGCGTCCGCGTTTCGGGCGGGGCAGGTTTTCGTGCCGCAGTTCGTCGCGGCTTGGAGAGGAGCGGAAACATAAGCGCTTTTTCTATACGATTCGCAACAAATCCGGGCAAAGAAAAACCGGCATCGCTGATGCCGGTCTGCTGATCATCTACTGACACGTTAAGGCGTCTGAAATTCGGCAACCGGGCCATTGTCATCGCGCTTTGCATTCTTTCGGTCGCGCATGAAACGGTCGAATTCTTCCTGATCCTTGGCGCGACGAAGCTCGCGCATATAGGTATCGAATTCCTCGCGCATTTCATCGAGCTTACGGCGCTCTTCCTCGAGGCGGTCAAGCTCGGCCTTCCGCCAATCGTCAAAGGCGACGTTGCCGGTCGAAAAATGCGGGCGGTAGCGGCCATGCGAACGGCGGCAGCCGGCAAAAAAGCCGTCAGTCGCGTTATTCGCTTCGCGCTTGAAACCGCGAAGGCGCTCGCCGAAGATGATATAGGCAAGCATGGCCAGGCCCAGAGGCCAGAAGACCACGAAGCCGAGCACCATCAACGCAACGGTAGCCGGAGTCCAATCCGGGCGAAGCAATGCTGACTGGTTCATCGTGCGGTATCCTCGCTTTCTGCGCCCGGCAGAATACCGAACGCTGAAAATCGATGTGGTTACCGCCAGCCAACCCTTCAAGACGATTGCCCGCGAAATCGGACAAGACCTTGAACAGGCAGGATTAAATCAGCATCCTCTAACTCAGGCGGATTTGCCGCCCCTGATGACGCGCTTTACGCTGAGTTTTCCAGATCGAGAGTGCTCGCGGACGAAGTTGACGATACGCGGCGCGATCTCGCGGCGGAAGCGTGATCCGTTGAAGACGCCGTAGTGGCCGACGTCGGGCTGAAGGTAGTGCATGCGCATGTCGTCGGGGATGTTGACACAGATCGTCTGCGCCGCCTTCGTCTGGCCCACACCGGAGATGTCGTCGTTCTCGCCCTCCACTGTCAGGAGCGCGACATTGCGGATTGCGGCCGGATCGACGCGCCTGCCACGATGAATCAACTCGCCCTTCGGCAGGGAGTGCTTCATGAACACCTGATCGACCGTTTGCAGGTAGAATTCCGCGGTCAGGTCCATCACGGCAAGATACTCGTCGTAGAAATCACGGTGCTTTTCAGGCTCACCGTCGTTCTTCACGAGATGCATGAAGAACTCCTTGTGTGCGACCACGTGCCGGTCGAGGTTCATCGACATGAAACCCGAGAGCTGCAGGAAACCCGGATAGACCGGGCGCATGAAGCCTGGTTGTGGCCATGGCACATTCATGATGACGTTTTCGGCAAACCACGTCAGCGGTCTCTCTTCTGCGAGTTTATTGACCGCTGTCGGATTGATGCGAGTATCGATCGGTCCGCCCATCAGTGTCATCGACGATGGTGACAACGGGTCGTTTGCCTCTTCCATGACGGCGGCGGCGGCCAGCACGGGCACGGAGGGCTGACATACGGCAATGACGTGTGTGTCGGGGCCGAGAAAATGCAGCATCTCGATGACATAATCGACATAGTCATCGAAATCGAAGGTGCCGTCCGTCATCGGCACCATGCGGGCATCGACCCAGTCGGTGATGTAGATATCGGCGCTCGGAAGCAGCGCTTCGACCGTACCGCGAAGCAGCGTTGCATAGTGACCGGACATCGGTGCAACGATTAAGATTCGGGGATCGCGGTGGCCGGAAGGCGTGTTGCGCGCAAAATGCAGAAGATTGCAGAAAGCACGCGACCAGACGATCTCTTCACGCACTGCGACCTTGCTGTCGCCGACGACCGTTTCCTTCAGTCCGAACTCCGGCTTGCCGTAGCGGCGCGTCGTCCGCTCGAACATCTCGAGACTTGCGGCGATCGTGCGGCCAAACGGCGTCTGCGAAAAAGGATTAAGCGGATTGGCATAAACAAGCCGCATCGCATCAGCGGCAGCGCGGAACGGCGCCATCGCTGCGTGGTTCAATTCGTAGAGCTGATAAAACATGAGTTGCGCCACCTTTCTTTTGCCGGAAAGGACAGCGCCGTCAGGCAGGCCATCTACTTCTTTCCATCGTTTGCGGGCACTTCAATTGAGAGTAACAGGCTTGTTTGTTGCATAGCAACACAGGCATCCGCATCGCAAAAAAGAAATGCCGGGAAAAGTGATCCCCGGCAAACGATACACTCACAATTATTAAATGTCGGACAGCTTCAGCGATCCGCGACAAAGGTCTGCTTCTGCGTGCCGAGGCCCTCGATTCCAAGTTCGACGACATCGCCGGCCTTCAGGTAACGCGGCGGCTTCAAACCCATGCCCACGCCCGGCGGCGTACCGGTGGAAATAACATCGCCAGGCTGCAGCGACATGAACTGGCTGAGATAAGAGACCAGATAAGCGACCCCATAGACCATCGTCCTCGACGAGCCGTTCTGCATCGTCTGGCCGTTGACCTTCAGCCACATGCCGAGATTCTGCGGGTCGGCGATCTCGTCCTTGGTAACGAGCCATGGCCCAATTGGGCCAAAGGTGTCGCAGGATTTGCCCTTCGTCCACTGCCCGGAGCGTTCCGTCTGGAATGCGCGCTCCGAGACATCATTGGAGACGCAATAGCCGGCAACGTAGTCCAGCGCTTCGGCCTCGGTGACATATTTGGCGGTCTTTCCGATCACAACGCCGAGCTCGACCTCCCAATCAGTCTTTTCGGAACCACGCGGGATGACGACGTTATCGTTGGGACCGACGATCGCGGAGGTGGCCTTCATGAAAATGATTGGTTCCGGCGGAACTGTTGCGCCAGTTTCGGCAGCGTGATCAGAGAAATTCAGGCCAATACAGATGAATTTGCCCGTGCCTGCAACACAGGCACCAATGCGGCCCGGAGCCAATTCCGGGAGGCTTTTCGCGTCGAGCGCTGCGATTTTTGCCAGGCCGGCCGGCGAAATCGCCTCGCCAGCGACGTCGGAAACATGCGCCGAAAGGTCGCGGATCTTGCCATCGGAATCGAGTAGCGCCGGTTTTTCACGACCCGGTTCGCCAACGCGCATCAGCTTCATAAAATCTCCTCCTCATCGAAAACGGACTACCATCACCTATGGACCAGTCGACTAAGCGTGTCATTACGGCTTTTTGCTGAAGCGGTACGCATTGTTAAAAATTTCGTCGGACTGAATTGGCGCGCCGGATTGAATGAAGGGAGAAGCATCTGCGGCAACGGGTTTGCTTGCAAAGTTCTATTGGCAGGCAATATCATTCGCTCCAGCCCCTCAACCACTATCCGGAAACAAGATGACCGAAGCCAATAGCCGCACATCCGAATATCCGATCGATGCGATGTTTCTCGATCGCTGGTCGCCGCGTGCCTTCACCGGCGAAATCATAGCCGAAGAGCAATTGCTGACGATCCTTGACGCAGCTCATTGGGCGCCATCTTCCGGCAACCAGCAGCCTTGGCGCTTCATCTACGCCCTTAAGGGCACGGAACATTTCGAGAAGCATCTTAGCCTGCTCGTCGAATCGAACCAGGAATGGGCAAAGAATTCTTGCGCGCTGATCTTTGTTGTCTCACGCAGTTTCAGTGGCGCTTTCTCGGAGAACAAACCGCGCTATACGCATTCGTTCGACGCTGGTGCCTCGTGGGGGCATCTCGCCTTGCAGGCACGCTTTTCAGGCTTCTACGCCCATGGCATGGGCGGAATCAAACACGATGAAATCAGGCTAGCCTTCGCCATTCCGGAAGGCTATCGCGTCGAGGCCGGAATAGCCATCGGCCGCCTTGGCGACAAGAGCGTTCTGTCAGAGCGCAACCAGGCACGCGAAGTGCCAAGCCAGCGCATGCCGCTTGCGGAGGTGGCTTTCAACGGAAAATTCATTGCTAATTGATTCTGTGGAAAGAAAAAGGCGCCATGAACGCGCCTTTTTGTACAAGAAATCAATCAGATATCGAGATTAGCAACGCTGAGCGCGTTATCCTGTATGAACTCGCGGCGCGGCTCGACTTCGTCGCCCATCAGCCGGGCGAAAAGGCCATCGGCATCCGTCGCGTCGTTTACCTTGACCTGTAGCAGCGAACGGGCGTTCGGGTCCAGCGTCGTCTCCCAGAGCTGCTCGGCATTCATTTCGCCAAGGCCCTTGTAGCGCTGCATCGTCAGTCCCTTGCGGCCGCTGGCAAAAATTGCATCTAGCAGAGCGCGGGGACCGGAAATCTCGGTATCTCCGTCGCGGCGCGAAAGCGCCGGTGGGCTCTGGTAGATTTCTTTGAGGCGCGACGAGAGCTGATCGATGTGTCGCGAATCCTGCGATCCAATCAGCGCCATGTCGAGCACGACGACTTCCTTGACGCCGCGCACCATTCGCTCAAGCCGCAACCCGCCTTCGCTGGTCAGGCCGCCTTCCCAGCCGCGCTCGGTTTCCTCGGCGATGATGTCTAGTCGCTTGGCGACATCAGTGGCGAGCTGTTCGGCCCTGGCACGATCGCTAACCGCTTCGGCGTTGAGTGCCCCGGCGATTGCCGCCTGCTCAACGACAGCGCGATTGTAACGGGAATGCAGGTTTTCGAGCAACGCACGCAGGCGCAATGCATCGAGGATAACTTCGCGCAGATCCTGACCGGTGCGGACTTCGCCGCTTGCCAGCCTCAGCGCCGCATCCTCAAGGCCCTGGCCGATCAGATAATCTTCTAGCGCCTTTTCGTCTTTCACGTACTGAACGGACTTGCCGCGCGAAACCTTGTAGAGCGGCGGCTGGGCGATGTAGAGATGGCCGCGCTCGATCAGCTCCGGCATCTGACGGAAGAAGAATGTCAGCAGAAGCGTGCGGATGTGGGCACCGTCGACGTCGGCATCCGTCATGATGATGATCTTGTGGTAGCGAAGCTTGTCGGCGCTGAACTCGTCCTTGCCGATGCCCGTGCCGAGCGCGGTAATCAACGTGCCGATTTCCTGGCTGGAGAGCATCTTGTCGAAGCGGGCACGCTCGACATTGAGAATCTTGCCTCGCAGAGGCAGGATCGCCTGGTTTTCACGGGAACGTCCCTGTTTTGCAGAGCCGCCCGCGGAGTCACCCTCGACGAGGAAGACTTCAGACTTCGCAGGGTCACGCTCGGAGCAATCGGCGAGCTTGCCGGGCAGCGAGGCGATATCGAGCGCACCTTTGCGGCGCGTCAGTTCGCGGGCCTTACGAGCCGCTTCGCGGGCCGCGGCGGCTTCTACGACCTTGCCGACGAGCACCTTGGCCTCGCTCGGATGCTCTTCAAACCATGTGCTGAGCGCCTCATTGACGAGGCTTTCGACGACCGGACGAACTTCCGAGGAAACCAGCTTGTCCTTCGTCTGCGACGAGAACTTCGGATCCGGCACCTTCACCGAAAGGACAGCCGTCAGGCCCTCGCGGCAGTCTTCGCCCTGGAGTGTGACTTTCTCCTTCTTGGTAATACCGGAGCTATCGGCATAGGACACAACTTGGCGCGTCAGCGCGGCGCGGAAGCCGGCCATATGCGTGCCGCCGTCGCGTTGTGGAATATTGTTGGTAAAGCAGAGCACATTTTCATGATAGCTGTCGTTCCACCACATTGCGACTTCGACGGTAATTCCATCCTTTTCGCCGCGGATAGAGACTGGCTTGTCGACCAGAGGTTTCTTGGCACGATCGAGATAGGAAACGAAGGCCTCTAGGCCGCCGTCATAACGCATTTCTTCCTGCTTGATGTCCGAATGTCGCTTGTCTGTCAGCAAAATGCGGACACCGGAATTCAAGAAGGCAAGCTCGCGAAGACGGTGCTCCAGCGTGCCGTAATCGAAGTCCGTCATCGTGAAGGTTCCGGTGCTCGGCATGAAGCTGACTTCCGTGCCTGTGTCACTGCCCGCGTCACCCGTCACCTTGAGCGGCGCATCGGCAACGCCATGCGTGAAGCTCATTTCATGAATCTTACCCTGCCGGCGGATCTTCAGTTTCAGCCAGACCGAAAGCGCGTTGACGACCGAGACGCCGACGCCATGCAAGCCGCCGGATACTTTGTAGGAATTCTGGTCGAACTTACCGCCCGCATGAAGCTGCGTCATGATGACTTCGGCTGCGGACACACCTTCGCCGGTGTGTATATCCGTTGGAATTCCGCGGCCGTTGTCGGTCACGGTGACCGAGCCGTCGGGGTTGAGCGTGACTGTGACGATGTCGGCATGACCGGCCAACGCCTCGTCAATTGCGTTGTCGACGACTTCATAAACCATGTGATGCAGGCCGGAACCGTCGTCGGTGTCACCGATATACATGCCGGGGCGCTTACGCACGGCATCAAGTCCCTTGAGGACCTTGATGGAATCCGCGCCATATTCGGTGTTAACGCCGTTTTCCGTCGCTGGTATATCGGTCATGCTGTCTTTGAATTTCCCTGTTGCAGGAGCCCGGAGAGCCTTGCGAATCACCGGCCTTTTTCATTTCGGAATATAGGGTTTTTGGACGCCATTCCCAATGGCAGAGCCTGGGAATCCGGCATAAAGCAGGGGATTATGACGCTTTTCCGTCAGCTTTGCCGAGATTTTCAAGCGTAGCCGCGAGCTCGGCCAAAGCTGCACTGTCAAGGTGGCGAATCCGGCCCGCCAAACGATTGGCAAAAGCCGTATATTCGGGGGGGAGACCTGCGGTATCAATCACCACGCGTGGGTCCGATGCGCGGGCGAGCAGGAAGAGTTCCTCAGCTTCATCCCAGATGATGTTGAAATAGCCGGCGATCCGCTGAAGCAGGTCGAAGGTCGGCAAGCCGCGTTTTCCATGTTCGAGTGCGGAGAGATAGGCAGGCGAGACGTTGAGCGCCGCTGCCATCTGCTTCTGCGACACGCCTTTGCGCGCCCGAAGCCTTCGAACAGCTTCGCCGAACGGCGTCATGACCTGTCCCCCTGCCGCCGGGAGAGCCGGATATAAAGCGCGCCCTCGCCGCCGTGGTGGTGCGCAGCCGCTTCGTAAGACGAGATCAGATAGCGGAATTCCGGCTTCGAAAACCAGAGCGGTACAGCCCGTTTCAACGCACCTTCGCTCCCCATCGAACTGCCCTTGCCGGTGATCACCAGCACATGCCGCATGCCACGCTCATGCGCGCGGATGAGGAAATCGAGAAGCATGACATGGGCTTGGCTTTGCACGAGGCCGTGGAGATCGATACGCGCCTCTAGTGCCAGCCTGCCTTTGGCGATCTTGCGTTTGACCGGCCGCTCCAGTGGATGGTGGGTGCCGGAAGGCTGCTTCGCTGCCGCGGGCAGCGCTGCAGCTTGCATTTCCGTGTCCGCAGACGATTTCTGTACGGCATTCCCGACCTCGGCTTCGGTTTCCACAAGAAAGGCATCGAGTTCAGTAAACTCGCCCTTCTTGCCGGCGAGCGGCCGCGTACTGCGCGCAACCTTGCCCCATAGAATTCGCTCGTCCGTGCTGAGCTTGCGGTCTCTCGTCATCAGCCGAACCTTCCAGCCGCAGCGTTCGGAATGAGGATGGCAAAGTCCGCGTCGTTGCGCACCGTACCCGCCAATTCGCCCGCTTCATCGCCGGAACCCGTAAAAATATCGCCACGCGCAGGACCGACGATCGCGGAGCCAGTGTCCAAGGCAAGCATCAAACGCTGGAACGGCCTACCCTTATCAAGATGGGTCAGGCTTTCGGAACGGATGAAGAAGGGAAAACCGAAGGTATGTATCAGGCGGTCGACGGCAAGCGACCGTCCGGCGAATAACGGCACTTTCGCTGCAGCAACTGGTCCAGCTTTAGAAGCGGCAACCGGCGCCTCGCGGAAGAAAATATAGGATCGATTGTGCCAGAGAACATCATCGACCTGCTCTGGATGCGCTGCGAGCCAGGCGCGAATCGACTGCATGGAAATGTTCGCACGGTCGATTTCGCCGCGATCGACCAACAGCTTGCCGATGGCGGAGAAAGGATGCCCGGCCTTTGCCGTATATGTGATACGCGCCGTCCGTCCATCCGGGTAGCGCAGTCGCGCCGCGCCCTGCACATGCACGAAGAAGACATCGACCTTGGATTTCGCCCAGGCGATTTCAAGGCCTCGACCGTCGAGGAAGCCTTGGTCGATGGCCTGCCGGTCGGGATAGGCGCTTATCTCTCCATCCCGGAGGCGACCAAAGGCATAGGATGAATCGAGGCCTACGGGGCGGTTGCTATTGTCGAGGTCGATCAGATCATCGGGTCGCCGGTAGAACGGGAAGCGATAAGTAGAATCGAGCTTGTCGGAAACGGCGATTTCCGGTTCGTAAAAAGCGGTAACGAAACCCCGGCTGCCGTCCAGTTTTCTGACAAAAAACGGCCGACAGTTCTGCTCGAAGAAGGATCGGGCTTCAGAAGCAGATGCGGGTTTCGCATTTCGGGCTGCGTCGAGCAGAGGCAAAAGATCGTCGGTGCTCAGGCCGAGCGATCCGGTGCGGTAGGGTTTCGTGCCGGTAATTTGGCGGCGGCACGCTGCCATGACTTCAAAAAGGCTGGAGGGATCATCATCCCTCCAGCCCTTGAGTTCATCGAAACCGACAGCTTGCAGAACGAAGCCCGCTTTATAGTCACTCATGTTTCCGATTCGGTTGCCACGAGTTTCCAATTGGGATCGCGCGATCGCGTATCGCGGGCAAAGGTCCAGATGTCGTTGACTTCGGCAACGTTCTCGACATCGCCTTCTATCAGCTTGTCAGCTTTGTCGTAGGTCGCGGAGATCAGCTGGCTGGCGATACGGATCGTAATCTGTGCCTCGCTGCCTTTGACTTCCACCTGGGTGATGTCCGCCTTATCGATGCCGACAAAGGTGGATTTCACTTTCTCGCCCTTGGCCTCGCGATCTGCGATGGCCGCATCAAAACCTTCATAGACCTCGCGGGACAAAAGATTCTTCAACGTCTTTCTGTCACCGTCGGCATAAGCCATGACGATCATTTCGTAAGCCATCTTCGCGCCGTTCAAAAATTCCTTAGGTGCGAAGGATGGGTCGGCTTTACTGAGCGCACGGAGAGGCTCATTGAGCGGCGTACCGGGGGGCGCAAAAGCGTCGACCACTGCAAAGCGGCCTTCTTCTTCTGCAGGCGTATCGCGGCGCGGAAGCGTCACGACCTTGCCGGCATCGGAATGCTCAGGACCGGCGGCATCGCGCGGCGTAAAGAGATCGCGCGGCGGCTTCTCATTTCCCGTGCGGCGTCCCAGAACACTGCGGAGCTGGAAAAAAATCAGCACCGCCGCCACAAGGAAAAACAAAGTGATGAAGTCGTTTGAACTCATATCGTGCCGCAGCCACCGTTAACATCTATGATTTGTACTCCCATATAGTCCGCATAGACAGATGATTCAAATAGCCGCAATCTTGCGATTGCCATTGAGGCCCGGCGAGCGCCGGTTGGAGAGACGATGCGACTTGCAATGCTTCCAGGTTTTGTGCTGCTGCTGCCGCTGGCGGAGATAGCGGGCTTCGTAATCGTCGGGCGCGCAGTCGGCCTACTGGCGACCCTTGGTCTCGTCGTGCTGAGTGTTGTGATCGGCATGGCTCTGCTTCGTCGCCAGGGGATCGGCATCCTGCAGCGTATGTCGAGCGAGGGGCGAAACGGCGTAATACCTGGGCGGGAGCTTCTGCGGCCAGCCATGCTCGTCATCGCGTCGCTGCTTCTCATCGTTCCGGGATTTATTTCAGACATCATCGCCATCGCGCTTTTCATCCCGGCCGTTCGTGATCTTGCCTGGAACTACATCCGCAAGCGATTCGTTATCGTTGAGACGACGAGAGGCTCTACCGCGTCGCGATCGTCCGGATTCAGCAACCAATCCAAGTCGGATTCAAAAGTTGTTGATCTTGATGAGGACGATTATCGCCGCGAGCCTAACAAGAAGTCTCCCTGGTCAGGCAAGCGGCTCGGCGAGTAGAGACCGATTCGCCCAGGGTTGTAAGCCTTTTCCCGAAATGTTAGATGGCGGCAACATCCAATGCCCCTCGAGGAAAATCCAATGGCTGATGAAAACAACGGCAGCGGCACGACAAGCCCGAGCCTCACCATTCTCGCTCAATACACGAAGGACCTTTCCTTCGAAAATCCGGGTGCGCCGCGTTCGCTTCAAGCACGCGACAAGGCGCCGGCGATCAATATCAACGTCAACGTCAATGCCAATCCGCTTTCGGATACGGATTTCGACGTTGTGCTGTCGCTCAACGCCGAGGCCAAGGATGGCGACAAGACGGTCTTTCATGCCGAACTCGTTTACGGCGGCGTCTTCCGCGTTGCCGGCTTCCCGCAAGAACACATGCTGCCGGTTCTCTTCATCGAATGCCCGCGCATGCTCTTCCCGTTTGCCCGCCAGATCATTGCCGATGTTACGCGCAATGGCGGCTTCCCCCCGCTGATGATCGACCCGATCGACTTCGCACAGATGTTTGCGCAACGCGTCGCCGAAGAGCAGACGCGCGCAAAGGTGCAGACAAATTGATTCGAAGCACGTGATTTTGACTGCGGTGCCCGGGTCAAAGCCCGGGCATATTTAATTTGGGCGATCGTATCTGGCCCAGATGCCTTTACTGCCGAGCGCGGCAATCAACGCATCGTGAGCCTGAGCTTCCGCTTCGCTAAGGCGCGGTGCGAGTGGCCGGGGCCGCTCCAAACCGATGTCAACGGCCTCCTCCAGAACAATCTCGGCGTCGCCTCCCGCGCTTGTTGCCGCAACGCTCAAACCGAGAGCGGTCTGACGCCCGCCGATCATCTCTATATAGACCTCGGCAAGCAGTTCGGAGTCGAGAAGTGCACCGTGTTTTGTGCGGTGGGAGTTGTCTATTCCGTAGCGGCGGCAGAGGGCATCGAGCGAATTCGGTCCCATCGGATGTTTGCGCCGAGCGAGAGAAAGCGTATCGACGACCCTCTCCGGCAGGACCGGCGGTATGCCAAGGCGAGCGAGTTCGGCATTGACAAAACCCATATCGAAGGTCGCGTTGTGCGCGATCCACCTTGCGTCGCCGAAGAACTCGATGATCTCTTCAACCACTGCGGAGAAAGGCTTCTTGTCCTTCAAAAACTCGTCGGTAATACCGTGAACGGCGAGCGCATCGGGATGAACTTTCTGAGCTCCCGGATTAATATAGATATGGATCGTGCGGCCGGTCGGGAAATGGTTCAAAAGCTCGACGCCGCCGATTTCGATGATGCGATCCATGCGGCTGTCGAGACCGGTGGTTTCCGTATCGAAAATGATTTCACGCATTCCGGAAATCTCCCTTCGCGATCCGCGCTTTCAAGACCGCGATGATTTCAATCACCCTCGCCCGCGTAATTTCGATGGCGTGCCCCGTGTCGATGACATAATCGGCACGCTCCCGCTTTTCGGCGTCCGGGGTCTGCCGCGAGCGAATCATATTGAATTTTTCCTCGGTCATGCCCGGTCGCGCAAGCACCCGATCGCGCTGAATCTGTGGATCGCAGCTCACGACCACGACTATGTCGACTCGGGTCTCGGCACCAGTTTCGAAAAGCAACGGGATATCGAGCAGGATTATCTCCGATCCTCGCGCTTTTTCGCGTTCCACGAATTCCGTTTCGCGCTGGCGAACCAGCGGATGAACGATTGCTTCGAGCGTTTTGAAGCCATCTGGTCGGCGCGAAAGCTGACGGCCAAGTTCCTGACGGTCGACGACGCCGTTCCGAACGGTGCCCGGGAACTCAGCTTCGATCAACTGCGCTGCCTCGCCGGCATAAAGCTCGTGAACCACAGCATCGGAATCATTGACGGGAATACCGGCTCCGGCAAAGAGCTTTGCCGCAGTTGATTTCCCCATCCCTATGGAACCCGTGAGACCGATCCGGATCATCTGTGTTTTTCCATATCTGCGACGACGAGTGCACGAAGCTCCTCATCGACCACCGGCCGCTTGCTGAACCATTTCTCGAAGCCCGGCACAGCCTGATGAAGCAGCATACCAAGTCCATCCACGATCGCGAAACCCTGCTCCTCGGCTTGTTTCAGCAAGGGTGTCTTCAACGGCACATAGACGATATCTGTGACGACTGCGTTACCGTCGAGCGGGGAAAAATCGATTGCCGGCGCTGTTTCGCCGTCCATACCGAGCGATGTCGTATTGACGAAAAGACCCGCACCTTTCATGACCTCCGCGAGCGCTCCCATCGGATGCGCATAGACTTTTTCCCCGAAACGATCGGCAAGTTCCTGCGCGCGAGCCGCGGTTCGGTTGACGACATGGATCTCCCGGAAGCCGCGGTCGCGCGCGGCCTGTATGACCGCCCGGCTGGCGCCGCCTGCACCGAGTATTATTGCGGTCTCGTGCTTATCCCAGCCAGGGTGGCGCGCGTCCAGGTTGGCGGTAAATCCGTGACCGTCGGTATTGGTCGAATGGAGTTTTCCTTCCTCCAGCCATAACGTGTTGGATGCGCCGAGTTCCTGGGAGAGTTCGTCCGGCTTGTCCGCGAGCTGACAGGCCAACTCCTTGTGCGGGATAGTGACATTGCCGCCGATAAAGCCCGAGCTTTGATCCTTGAGCGATCCAATGAATGCTGAAAAATCGGCGGGAGCAACCTCGTATGCGCGGTAGCTTCCGCGAAGCCCAAGCTTTTTCAGCCAATATCCGTGGATCAAAGGCGAACGTGAGTGCCGCACCGGGAAGCCGGTGACGAAGGCATTCGGGCCGAATGTTTCACGTGAATCATCCATCAATCGCACCCAATTCCCTTAGTTTCGCGAGCAGCGGCAGCATCGGCAGGCCAAGGATCGTGAAGTAGTCGCCGTCGACCTTGCTGAAGAGTTGAATTCCCTCGCCCTCCAGCTGATAGGCGCCAACGCTGCCAAGCGCTGTGTTGCCAACGCGTGCAAGATGGAGCGATATGAAATCCGCCGACAGAACGCGCATCGTCAGCGACGCGTGTGACACATGCTCCCATAAAAGTGCACCATTTCGGATGATGGCGATCGCACTGTTCAGGCGATGTGTTTGTCCCGAGAGTAATCTCAGATGATTGGCGGCGTCAGCCATGTCGTGCGGCTTGTGAAACACACGATCGCCAAGCGACATGGTCTGGTCCGAGCCAATGATGAGCGCGTCCGGAAACCGGCCGCTCACCTCGTCTGCTTTAGCCCTTGCAAGCACCAAGGCTACAGTATCTGGAGATGCGCCCTCTCTTTCGAGCGGTGCTTCGATTGCGCGCTCGTCTATCTTTGCCGCATGCGCTTCAAACTCCAGGCCGGCATTTTTAAGCAGCATCCGCCGGAATGGACTGGACGAGGCAAGAATCAGTTTCGATGTCATGCGTCTCATAGCTCGTGGTTCATAATGTCAGCGCTTAGCGCAGCTTGGGGCGCAGGGCAACGATCGCGGCCGCTGTCTCTTCGATGGAGCGACGGGTCACATCGATCAACGGCCAATTATGCCGTGCGCAGAGCGAGCGGGCATATTTCAGTTCTTCGGAGATCGCGGCTCGATCCGTATATAGGCCACGATCGAAGCCGGGCGTCGCACCGAGCACCCGGTTCTCACGCACTTGCGATATCCGATCCGTGGTTGCTATGAGGCAGACGATCAACGGCCTCGTTGCAGTGAAAAGCGCTTCCGGCAAAGGAACATCATAGACGATCGGAATGTTCGCTGTCTTGATGCCGCGATTGGCGAGATAGATGCTCGTCGGCGTTTTGGACGTACGGCTGATACCGATGATGACGACGTCGGCGTCGTTGTAGTCCTCGGGCATTTGCCCGTCGTCGTGATCCATGGTGAAGTTGAGCGCCTCGATGCGCGCGAAATAGCCGGCGTTCATAACATGTTGAGCGCCGACACGACGCCGCAGCGGGGCCCCGAGATAAAGCTGGAAAGCGGCCATCACAGGCTCAAGCACATTGACTGAGGCAACGCCCATCTCGACGCACCTTTCATCGATCAGCGCAGCGAGTTCCCGATCGACGACGGTGTAAAGAACAATGCCTGGCTCGTTGTCGATCGAATCGAGAACCGCAAGCAGCTGCTTGCGGTTGCGGATCAACGGATAGACGTGTTCGACCGCTTGGGCAGATTTGAACTGGGCGGATGCAGCGCGGCCGGCTGAGATCAGAGTCTCACCGGTCGAGTCAGAAATCAGATGCAGATGGAAGAAGTTCGTGCGGTTCTCCACGCTATTTTCTGCTGCCTGTTGAAAAGACTGGATGGGAAAGAGCTAAGGGACCGGCATGGCTTGAGGCAAGGGAAAACGTGACCCCTTATCCACATTTCGGATTTTCTGGAGGGTACTGCAGGGCGGCCTGTGGATTTGTGGTCCGCCTTGGAGAGCTCATCTAGAGTACACAAGATATCCACAGAAAGAAACGCCTTAGCCTTCGAGACAAGCTTTTGGAATCACTTTTAGATTCGAGCTTCTCCAAGAAACTGCGGTGGAAGGCTCTCGACGTTGTCCTGATATCCTTGATGCGCGTGACATTTGGCATCACCAGTGGATGGATTTTAATCCTTGATAGACACCGACTCTAAGAAATAGAAACCTTTTTAAATATCTTTAGATTTTTATAGGGACGAAGCGCTTGAGCGAAACACGCCGGAAAATCATGAGAGTTCTCGACGGCGAAACTCTCTCCCCTCCGCCGGTCTGGCTTATGAGACAGGCAGGTCGTTATCTTCCGGAATACCGGGAAACGCGTGCAAAGGCCGGCAGCTTCCTCGATCTTTGTTATTCACCGGAACACGCTGTCGAAGTGACGCTGCAGCCCATCCGCCGCTACGGCTTCGACGCGGCGATCCTCTTCTCTGACATTCTCGTCATTCCCGATGCGATGAAGCGCAATGTGCGTTTTACCGAAGGCCATGGTCCAGAGATGGACCCGATCGACGAGGCTGGAATTTCACGTTTGGATGCGGAAGGAGTTGTCGACTATCTGAAGCCGGTGTTCGAGACAGTGCGGCGGTTGCGCGCAGAGCTCCCGGAAGAAACGACGCTTCTCGGCTTTTGTGGTGCGCCCTGGACGGTGGCAACCTACATGATTGCGGGTCACGGCACACCTGACCAAGCGCCTGCGAGGCTTTTCGCCTACCAGTATCCAAAAGCGTTTGAACGGCTGTTGATGCTGCTTGCGGATATCTCCGCCGAGTATCTGGTGACGCAAATAGATGCCGGCGCTGATGCCGTGCAGATTTTCGATTCTTGGGCCGGTGTTCTTGGGGAAAAGGAATTCGAGGCTTTTGCAGTCAAGCCAGTTGCTCGGATGATTGCCGCTATCAAGGCACGGCGTCCGAATGCGCGGGTCATCTCGTTTGCCAAGGGTGCGGGCTATCTTTTGAAGACCTACAGGCAGAAGACCGGTGCTGACGCGATTGGCCTTGATTGGTCGGTACCGCTTGAATTTGCTGCTGAGCTTCAAAAGGAGGGAGCGGTTCAAGGTAACCTTGATCCGATGAGGGTTGTTGCCGGCGGGCGGGCGCTTGAGGAGGGTATCGACGAAATCTTGGCGCATCTCGGTGGCGGACCGCTGATCTTCAACCTCGGTCATGGAATCACGCCGCAGGCCGATCCGGAAAATGTTCGCCTGCTTGTCGAGCGCGTTCGCCGCGGCGGGAATTGAATGATGGAAAGGCAGACGGATCAGCGACCCGGTAGCTACGCGCGGCGACGAGCGCATTTCGCTCTCGCCCTCCTTCTGCTGCTTTCTGCTGGGCTGTTCGTATGGAACCCGGACGACCTCTACCTTTGGATCAAGGCGCTGCACATCATCGCGGTGATCTCCTGGATGGCCGGGCTGTTCTATATGCCGCGGCTCTTCATCTACCATACGGATGCGGAGCCAGGTTCCTTGCAGTCGGAGACCTTCAAGATCATGGAGCGACGTCTGCTGAAGGTCATCATGAACCCGGCGATGATGCTGACTTGGGTCTTCGGCTTGTATCTGGCTTGGTCTGTCTACGGTTTTCAGGGCGGCTGGCTGCATGCCAAGCTTTCGCTGGTCGTGCTCCTGACGGCCGTTCACATGTTTTTCAGTCGAGCGGTTGATGCATTTGCCCGTGACGAAAACCGACGCTCGGCGCGGTATTGGAGATTCATGAACGAAGCGCCGACGCTGCTGATGATCCTGATTGTCATCCTTGTCGTCGTTAAGCCGTTTTGACGTGAACAGGCGATGCTTAAATTTACTTCATTTTTAGAAGCCCCCTTGCGGGGTCTTATCTTAGTCGCTATTTTCCGCGCATCTCATCTTCGTGGCATGTGTTTTGAGTTCAGTCGTCTGCGAGCCCTTTCGCAACACCGAAACGACGCAACATAGCCTTCCCCCCTTCGAAATATAGAGTAATGGTCACTTCATGGCTGAAATGAAGCTTCAGGAACTTAAGAGTAAATCCCCGACCGATCTTCTGGCGTTCGCCGAATCGCTCGAGGTCGAAAATGCAAGCACCATGCGCAAACAGGAACTGATGTTTGCGATCCTGAAGGTTCTCGCGAGCCAGGATGTCGAGATCATCGGCGAAGGCGTCGTGGAGGTCCTGCAGGATGGTTTCGGCTTCCTGCGTTCGCCAAACGCAAACTATCTGCCGGGTCCGGACGATATCTATATTTCCCCTTCGCAGATCCGCCGATTCTCGCTGAAAACTGGCGATACGGTCGAAGGACCGATCCGCGGTCCGAAGGAAGGCGAGCGCTATTTTGCTCTGCTCAAGGTGAATACGATCAATTTCGACGATCCGGAAAAGATCCGTCATAAGGTTCACTTCGACAATCTGACGCCGCTTTATCCGAATGAACGATTCAAGATGGAACTCGACGTTCCGACATCGAAGGATCTGTCTTCGCGCGTCATCGATCTCGTGGCGCCGCTTGGTAAGGGCCAGCGTGGTCTCATCGTCGCGCCGCCCAGAACCGGTAAGACCGTTCTTCTGCAGAATATTGCGCACTCGATCACCGCAAATCATCCGGAATGCTACCTGATCGTTCTGCTGATCGATGAACGTCCTGAGGAAGTGACGGACATGCAGCGTTCGGTCCGCGGTGAGGTGATTTCTTCCACATTCGACGAGCCAGCTGTGCGTCACGTGCAGGTCGCCGAGATGGTGATCGAAAAGGCAAAGCGGCTTGTCGAACACGGCCGCGATGTCGTCATCCTGCTTGATTCGATCACGCGCCTCGGACGCGCCTACAACACCGTGGTGCCCTCCTCCGGTAAGGTTCTGACCGGTGGTGTCGATGCAAACGCTCTGCAACGGCCGAAGCGCTTCTTCGGCGCTGCCCGTAACATCGAAGAAGGCGGCTCCCTGACGATTATCGCGACGGCACTCATTGATACCGGCAGCCGTATGGATGAAGTCATCTTCGAAGAATTCAAGGGCACCGGTAACTCGGAAATCGTTCTCGATCGTAAGGTAGCGGACAAGCGCATCTTCCCGGCGATGGATATCCTGAAGTCCGGCACGCGCAAGGAGGACCTTCTTGTCCCGCGTCAGGACCTGCAGAAGATCTTCGTGCTACGACGTATTCTTGCCCCCATGGGAACGACCGACGCGATCGAGTTTCTCATCGACAAGCTGAAGCAGACGAAGAGTAATCCGGATTTCTTCGAGTCGATGAACACATAATAGATAGCCGGATGTCTGATAATAAAGCCGGTCATTTTCTGTGGCCGGCTTTCGTTTTTGAGGAATCCGCGCGGCCAGAGTAAACCGAGGATGTCGAACGAAACCATCTATGCACTGTCGAGCGGAGCAGTCCCCTCTGGCGTTGCGGTAATCCGCCTCAGTGGTGCGAAGACGCGCGATGCTGTGCAATTGCTGACAGGCGACGTTCCCTCGCCGCGCAGGGCGTCGCTGCGAACGATTCGTTTGCGTAACGGTTTAATCATCGATAGCGGTTTAGTGCTCTTCTTTCCATCTCCGGCGTCTTTTACAGGCGAAGACTGCGCCGAGCTCCAGCTGCATGGCAGCCGGGCCGTCATTAATGCACTATTCGAGGAACTGGAGACGATCGACGGCGTGCGGATGGCGGTCGAAGGTGAATTCTCGCGTCGGGCTTTTGAAAACGGCAAACTCGACCTCGTCGAGATCGAGGGTCTGGCGGATCTCATAGCCGCAGACACGGAGATGCAAAGACGTCTGGCGGTCGAGCATAGCCAGGGAAAACTCTCCCGATTATACGATTCGTGGGCGGAACGATTGACACGGGCTCGCGCCCTGATCGAAGCCGAGCTCGACTTTGCCGATGAAGATGACGTACCCGGTTCGGTATCGGATCTGGTCTGGGATGATGTTGGTCGACTGAAGGCGGAGATAGAAAGCCATCTCGCCCATGCGCAGGCCGGCGAGATTATTCGCGATGGCTTCAAGGTCGTTATCGCGGGGGCGCCGAATGCCGGAAAATCGACCCTGATGAATGCCCTTGCACGGCGAGAGGTTGCCATCGTGACGGACGTCGCGGGAACGACGCGTGATGTTCTTCACGTAGATCTCGATATCAGTGGGTTCCTCGTAAAGCTTTATGACACGGCAGGTTTGCGGGAAGCAAATGAACTCGTCGAGCAAGAGGGCATCCGGCGCGCGGAGCAGGTCATCTCTGAAGCGAGCCTGGTACTCTACCTCGAGGATATGGCCGAAGGTAGGAATGGGATTCAGCCAATCGCCAATACGGAAGTCTTGCGGGTCGGGACAAAGGCCGATATATCCGCGGGCAATGGTCCGGACGCCTACGATCTGACGATATCTGCCGTCACCGATGCGGGATTGGTCGCGCTTCGCGCCGCCATCGCCGAGCGGCTGGAGCGGCAGGTCGGCAGCCATAGCCTAGCGATCCCAAGCCGCAAGCGGCAAAAGGATTCGCTTGCGGAATGCCTGAAGGCGATCGAGGCAGCTTTGGCGGATCCGTCGGAAGAGCTCGATATTAGAGCCGAGAACCTTCGTATCGCAGGCAACGCTTTGGGCAGGGTTACAGGGCGCGTCGATGTTGAAAATTTACTCGACGTGATCTTTTCAGAGTTTTGCATCGGAAAATGATTCACGTGAAACACCTGGAAGCGCGCGAGAAGGCGAAATGAGTGTCTATCAATACGACGTCGTTGTGATCGGAGGTGGTCACGCAGGTTGCGAAGCGGCCAGCGCAGCAGCCCGTCTCGGCGCTCGCACGGCCCTGGTGACGCATCGGCGCGACACGATCGGGGTCATGTCCTGCAATCCTGCGATTGGCGGTCTTGGTAAAGGCCACCTGGTGCGGGAGGTAGATGCGCTGGACGGTCTCATGGGACATATGGCCGATGCAGCCGGTATCCAGTTCCGGATGCTGAATCGCAAGAAAGGCCCGGCAGTTCGCGGACCGCGCACCCAAGCCGATCGAAAGCTTTATCGGGCCGCAATGCAAGCAGCAATCGAAGCTATTGATAATATTGAGGTTATCGAAGGTGATGCCTTTGATCTTGATATATCAGACGGCCACATCACGGGCGTCGTCATGAAAGATAGCCGGATTCTAAGCTGCGGCGCCGTCGTCCTTACGACAGGAACCTTCTTGCGCGGCCTTATTCATATCGGGGACAAGAAGATTCCGGCGGGCCGTGTCGGCGAAGATCCGTCTCTCGGTTTGTCTGGAACGCTGTCTCGCCTCGGGCTTCGGCTGGGCCGCCTAAAGACAGGCACGCCAGCGCGTCTTGACGGGAAAACGATTGATTGGGCATCTGTCGGCCGACAGGGCGCAGACGAGGAGGTAACGCCGTTCTCATTCATGACCGATGCAATTACGAATCCCCAGATTGAATGTGGGGTAACGCGCACGACGGCTGCAACACATAAACTCATTCAGGACAACCTGCATCGTTCGGCAATGTATTCCGGGCAGATCGAGGGCGTTGGACCACGCTATTGTCCGTCAATCGAAGACAAGATCGTGAAGTTCGGCGAGCGGGACGGGCATCAAATTTTCCTCGAACCAGAAGGCTTGGACGACGATATCGTCTATCCCAATGGCATTTCGACGTCGCTGCCGGCAGAGGTGCAGGATGCCTTCATCCGAACCATACCGGGCCTTGAAAAGGTTTCCATCATCCAACCTGGCTATGCGATCGAATACGATCACGTCGATCCGCGTGAGCTGACACCTGCTCTGGAAGCGAAGCGAATGCCGGGGCTTTACCTCGCAGGGCAGATCAACGGAACGACTGGTTACGAGGAGGCAGCGGCCCAAGGGCTCGTGGCGGGTCTTAATGCCGCGCGCCGGGCAGGCAACCAAACACCGGTCTATCTGAGCCGCACAAACTCCTACATCGGCGTCATGATTGACGATCTGACGTCGAGGGGCGTTGCCGAGCCCTATCGCATGTTCACCTCACGCGCGGAATACCGTCTTTCACTGCGTGCGGATAACGCAGACATACGGCTCACTCCGATTGCGGACGAGGTCGGATGCCTGGGAGAGGCTCGTCGTGCCAGATTCCACGAATACAAATGTGCTCTTGATGGTGCGCGAGAACAGCTGAAGGCGTTGCATATCACGCCGAATGATGCCCGGCGGTATGGCCTGAAGATAAATCTGGATGGGCAGAGGCGTTCGGCCTACGAGCTACTCGCCTACCCCGATTTCGACATGGGGCTGCTGTCAAATGTATGGCCCGAACTTCAAGCGTTGGGCAAGCCGATCGCTCAGGCCGTGGAGATCGAAGCTTCATATGCCGTCTATATGCGCCGGCAGTCTTCGGATATTGTTGATATCCAACGTGACGAGAATCGCCTCATCCCAGACGATTTCGACTATTCCACTCTGGCTGGCCTTTCGAATGAGCTCAAGCAGAAGCTTGGCAGGCAGCGACCGTTCAATGTCGCTCAAGCCGCACAGATAGATGGTATGACGCCCGCGGCCATCTCTCTTCTGCTCGTTCATTTGCGAAAGATAGAGGCTGCACAGCGGTCGGTCGCTTAACACACGTTTTGAGAGTCTTCCATGGAGTTGAACGGTCAAAGTGTTTCACGTGAAACACAAGGCAGACTTGAGCATTTTGTTGCTCTCTTTAGCAAGTGGTCCAAATCCATCAATCTCGCCGCTCCCTCGACGTTGAGTAACGCATGGCAAAGACACGTCGCCGATAGCGCCCAGATCTTTCAACTGAGTCCCGGCCCAAAACGGTGGGTGGATATGGGGAGCGGCGGCGGATTTCCCGGCGTGATCACCGCTATCTTTCTGGCCGAACTCGGTGATGGGTGGGCTCATCTTATTGAGAGCAACAACAAGAAAGCGTCCTTCCTCAGGTTGGCCCTCCGCGAGACGGGTGCACGCGGTTCCGTGCATTCTGTCCGCATTGAGGACGGACCGGCTATTGTCCCGTCCTGCGAGGCTATCTCCGCACGGGCCCTCGCGGATCTCGATAAACTATGCGACTTTGCGGAGCCTTGGATGCTTCGCAATAGAAATACCCGCGCATTTTTTCATAAAGGCCGGGATTACGCTGCTGAAATTGCCAAGGCACGTGGTCGATGGCGATTTGATCTGCTAGAACATCGAAGCGTTGTCGAGCGAGATTCGGTCATTCTCGAGATCTTCAATCTCCAGCGCTTGGTTTAACAGTTCGGATGATGCGGCCATGGCCTTTGAACGAAACCGGATTATTACAATAGCAAATCAAAAAGGTGGTGTTGGCAAGACAACCACTGCCATTAACCTGGCGACCGCATTGGCTGCCATCGGCGAACGAGTCCTGATCGTCGACCTCGACCCCCAGGGTAACGCAAGCACTGGTCTCGGCATCGATCGAAAAGATCGCAAACTCTCTTCGTATGATTTGCTGATTGGCGAGGCCGGGGTGACGGAGGCGTCTTTGCCCACCGCTGTCCCAAATCTTTCGATCGTGCCATCGACAATGGATTTGCTCGGTATCGAAATGGAAATCGCTCAGCAGAGCGATCGGGTATTCAAGCTGCGCAAGGCGCTTTCAACTCCTCAAGCCTTTGAATTTACTTATATTTTGTTGGATTGCCCGCCTTCTTTCAACCTGTTGACGATGAACGCAATGGCTGCGGCACATTCCGTTTTGGTGCCGTTACAATGCGAATTCTTCGCATTGGAGGGGTTAAGTCAGCTCTTGGAGACGGTTGATCAGGTTCGGCGAACGGTCAATCCGCGTTTGGATATTCAGGGTATCGTGCTGACGATGTTCGATGCGCGAAACAATCTTGCCCAGCAGGTGGTGAGCGACGTTCGGACCCATCTCGGCGAGAAAGTTTATCACACGCTCATCCCGCGCAATGTGCGTGTTTCCGAAGCGCCCTCATATGGAAAGCCTGCGATCCTTTATGATTTGAAATGCGCCGGTAGCCAGGCATATCTACAGCTGGCCTCCGAGGTCATCCAGCGTGAACGCCAGCGTCTCGCCGCTTAAGCTTCAAGTGAGTATTCCAATGAATGACGATGTATCGAAGAGACGTTTAGGTCGCGGCCTTGCTGCGCTGATCGGAGAAATGGATCAGCCGGTGCCTGTCGATGGCGAAAAGAGCGGTGTAAGTGCAGACCGTCTCATCCCGATCGAGTTTGTCAGCCGGAACCCGCGCAATCCGCGGCGTTTTTTTGATGATAGCGAGTTGCACGATCTTGCCAGCTCTATTCGCCAGCACGGCATCGTGCAGCCAATCGTTGTTCGTACGCTTGCAACGAACCAGTATGAAATAATAGCCGGCGAAAGAAGATGGCGCGCCGCTCAGCTCGCAGGCCTTGTCGAAATTCCGGTGATCATCCGCGATGTCGACGACAAGACGGCGCTCGAGATTGCGATCGTCGAGAATGTTCAGCGATCGGACCTCAACCCCCTCGAAGAGGCGCTGGGTTACGAGCAGCTTATCGCCGAATACGGCTATACTCAGAACGACCTGGGCGAGATCATCGGCAAAAGCCGAAGCCATGTCGCAAATTCTCTGCGCCTGCTCAAGCTTCCAGAGCCTGTCCGTGAGTTTCTTGCGGCCGGCAGTCTGTCGGCGGGGCATGCACGTGCACTGGTTCCAACATCGGACCCGACGGCGCTTGCCCGCACGATCGTCTCGAAGGGAATGTCCGTCCGCGATGCCGAAAAGCTCGCGCAGAACGATATCAAGGCGCAATCCGAGCCGCAGCGTACGGCTGCTCCCCGTGATCAGAAGGATTCTGATACACTGGCGCTCGAGCGCACGCTTTCCGATACACTTGGCCTTGATGTTACCATCAATCACAAGTCCACCGGCGGCCAGATCCGCATTGCCTATAAATCGCTGGAGCAGCTTGAAGAAATCTGCCGGCTCCTTGAGCGGCGGTAAGCCTTACCCTTTTCGCCCGCTTTGAAGCGTTGTGGACAGCAATGTTTGCAGCGCGATACTGTCCTCCAGGCTCTGACGCCTTCTTGTCTGCAGGATCGCCGACTGCAGCCTGCTTGTTTCACGGCTGATGGCCTCGGCATTCCAGGTGCGCAGCGCCTGTTCGATAATTGGTTTGCGTCGGAAATGCAGATGACGACCATGGGTCTGCATAACCTGAGCTGTCTGAATCCGCTTTTCGTCCATTTCTGCGCGCATCGCGTCCAGAAGCTGAAACTGTTTCAGGCAAGCTTGGATGACCAGGAAAACAGCCGTCTTGGATGTCGTGATCTTCTGCATGGCATGCAGGAAATTGCCGGTGTTTCCGCTTAAAATGGCGTCCACGGCGTCGTCGACCGAAATGGCGCTGGCGTCGCCGATAATCTCGGTCACGTGATGTTCCTCGATCGTCTCCATGCCGCGGCAGTAGAGGGCGAGTTTTCTGACCTCATTGCGTGAAGCGATGCGATCACCGCCGATTAGTCCGATCAATGCCTGACGTGCGGCAGGCGTGATGCGCAGGCCTTCCGATGCCAACTCACTGTCGATCAAGCCATTCAAGGCGCGTGCATCATCCGAATAGCAGGGGATCGCAACGATGCTGCGCGTGCCTTCGGCAAGCTTGCGAAGAAGAGAGCCCTTCTTCAGATCTCCGGCTTCGACGATGATGGACGTTGCGTCGAGCGGCTTTTGGGAAAGGAGGTCGAGGGCGTCGACCAGAGATTTTTCATTCGCCGCGCCCCGTACCCAAAGGAGTTTTTCTCCTCCGAAAAGTCCGATAGTACCCGCCTCATCCAGCAGGCGCCCGGGATCCTTCTGTAGGTCGCCGATGTCGAGCTTGATAAGCGAAAAAGGATCATCCAGAGCAACGCTGCTTTTACCGGCTATTTGCCCCGCCCGTTCGGAAACCAGGCCACGATCCGGCCCGTAGATGACGAAGATGCGGTAGGCGGAAACCGAACGTTGAAGAAAGCCTTCAAATTCGTGAGATTTAATTTCCGCCACGCCCTTTTTCCTCAGCGCCCGAGCGCGCCGGCAATATCCAAGCCGACAAACTCGGCAGCCTCGCGTGCCGCGCGGTTCTCGGCATCGCGGATTGCGCGCTGCTTGGCAAACTGTTGGGTCGGGAAATCGACAAGCGCCGTGGCGTAGCGGTTACCCGACTTGATGACCTGGCCGTCCGCCGTCGCCTGCAGCGTGTAATCCACGCTGACGGTCACGCGACCGGCGCGCGACGTGTCGGAAGATTCGACAAGAAGTGCATCAACGACATCAGACCGCACATGAAGCTCTACCTCGTAGGCCGGCTTGACCGGCTCGCCGGCGCCGCGCGTAGCAAGGAAAATCAGTCGGTTGCGAACTTCCTGTTCGACACGCGTCGTTGCGTCCGAGAAGCCGACGGAAGCGAGCTTGCCGGCAACTCCTGACGTTTCCGAGTAAAGGGGACGAACCTGGCAGGCGGAAAGCAAGGCTGCAAATGCAAGGACGGCGGTGATTGCGGCGCCGCGTGCGAGCCTGGGAGCGATATCAAACGACAATGTTCACAATCCTTTGCGGAACCACAATAATTTTCTTCGGCGCCTGACCGTTCATCGCATTGATGACGGCGTCGAGTTTCAAGACCGCCAGTGTCACGGCATTCTGATCTGCGTCTTTAGAAATTGTCAATTCAGCGCGTTTCTTGCCATTGATCTGGACCGGCAACACGACGTCACTCTCCACGACCAGAGCTTCGTCATAGACGGGCCAAGGGGTGCGGGCGAGCATCTCGCTGTTGCCAAGCGCCGCCCAGCATTCTTCGGCCAGGTGCGGCGTCATGGGCGCAACGAGCTGAACCAGAATTTCCGCAGCGTTACGAACAGCGGCGCAATAGGCGACGTCGCCCTCGCCTGCCGCTACTTTCGCCAGCGGGCCCGACAAAATATTCACGAGTTCATAGATGCGCGCGACGGCCTTGTTGAACCATAGCTTGTCGTAGTCGTTCTGGACAGCCTTCAAGGTTTTATGGGCTGCCTGGGAGATCGAAAGCGCATCTCCATCCTTAGCCGGATTCGGCGATATGGAAGCCAAGGCTTGGGATGCTTCGGAAATCAAGCGCCACAGGCGTTGCGTGAAGCGATGTGCCCCTTCGACACCTGCTTCCGACCAGATCACATCACGCTCGGGCGGTGAATCAGAGAGGACGAAGAACCGCGCCGTGTCAGCGCCGTAGGAAGCTATGATGTCATCTGGATCGACGACGTTCTTCTTGGACTTCGACATTTTCTCGATCGATCCAATTGAGACCTCCTCGCCCCCTTCCAGAAGGAAGGCGCGACGTTTGCCCTCGATCTCTTCGATACGGATATCTGCAGGCGCCACCCAGTCGCGGCTCATGCCCGAACCGCGGCTGTATGTCTCATGGACGACCATCCCCTGGGTAAAGAGGCCCTTGAATGGCTCCTTGACGTCAACATGGCCGGTCTCGCGCATCGCACGCGTGAAGAAACGCGAATAGAGCAGATGCAGAATGGCATGTTCGATGCCGCCGATATACTGATCGACGGGAAGCCAACGGTTTGCGACGGCCGGATCGGTGGGGACACCTTCCCAAGGTGCCGTAAAGCGCGTGAAGTACCAACTCGAATCGACGAAGGTGTCCATCGTGTCCGTTTCGCGCCGGGCCTCATTGCCGCAGGTTGGGCATGCGACATGCCGCCAGGTCGGGTGGCGGTCAAGCGGATTGCCCGGCTGATCGAAGGTTACGTCCGCGGGCAGCTTCACGGGCAGATCCGTCTTCGGCACCGGCACGACACCGCAGGCATCGCAATGGATGACCGGGATCGGGCAGCCCCAATAGCGCTGGCGCGAAATGCCCCAGTCGCGCAGGCGGAAATTCACCTTGCGTTCGCCCTGTGGCACATTGCCGAGCATCGTGCCCGACAGGCGGTCGGCAACGATGCTGAAGGCTTCGTCCGTCGGTTTGCCGTCAAGGAAGCGGGAGTTGATCATCACGCCGTCGCCGTCGTAGGCGGTGTCACCGATCGTGAAGGTTGCGGCATCGCCGTCCTTCGGCATGACGACCGGAACAACGGGCAAACCATATTTACGCGCGAAATCGAGGTCTCGCTGGTCGCCGGACGGGCAGCCGAAAATAGCGCCCGTGCCATAGTCCATCAGCACGAAATTGGCGATATAGACCGGAAGTTCCCACGATGAATCAAGCGGATGCTTGACCCGGATACCGGTATCCATGCCTTTCTTCTCGGCCGTCTCAAGGGCTGCCAGCGAGGTGCCGGCCCGGCGGCATTCTTCGCAGAAGGCTTCGAGAGCTGGATTTGACGCGGCAGCATCCTTTGCCAGGGGGTGGTCAGCTGCGATCGCAAGGAAGGAGGCGCCAAACAGCGTGTCGGGACGTGTGGTGTAAACCGTCACCTCGGTTTCGCCGGCAGGCGCCGTCTGCGGCACGATTTCCCAGCGGATCATCAGACCCTCGGAGCGGCCGATCCAGTTCTTCTGCATCAGACGAACTTTCTCCGGCCACTGGTCGAGTGTATCCAGAGCGTCAAGCAGATCCTGGCTGAAGTCGGTTATCTTGAAGAACCACTGCGTGAGTTCCCGCTGCTCGACCAGCGCACCCGAACGCCAGCCGCGGCCGTCGATAACCTGTTCATTGGCAAGAACGGTATTGTCGACCGGGTCCCAATTGACTTTCGACTGCTTCCGATAGACCAGGCCCTTCTCCAGGAAATCCAGGAAAAGATGCTGCTGATGCTGGTAGTATTCCACGTCGCAGGTGGCAAATTCCCGGCTCCAATCGAGCGAAAGCCCCATGGCCTTCAACTGCGATTTCATCGAGTCGATATTCTGGTAGGTCCACGACGCCGGATGTACGCCGCGCTCCATGGCAGCGTTTTCCGCCGGCATCCCGAAGGCATCCCAGCCCATCGGGTGAAGGACATTGAAACCCCGGGCCCGCTTGTAACGGGCCACGACGTCACCCATCGCGTAGTTGCGCACATGGCCCATGTGAATTCGGCCCGACGGATAGGGAAACATTTCAAGTACGTAGTATTTTTCGCGCGGATCGGCGTTGTCGGTCTCAAAGACCTTCGCCTCGTTCCATTTTTGCTGCCAGCGGGGCTCGGCATCGCGCGGATTATAACGTTCGGTAGCCATGGTATTCGAATTTCCGGAAAATCAGGGGAGGTTGGTGGTGACCTTCACCATGAAACCGCTGTAGCGTCAAGTTTTGCAGGTAATGCAAGCGTCCCTCCCTCGAAGCAAACTGCTTTTTGGCAGACAGGGCCTTGGCAAGAATGTCAGGCGCGGTTAGTGCATGCCATCCTCCTTATGCGGACATGTCGGGATAAGATAATGGAACTTCAAGAGCGGTTGAACGATGTTCGCGCGCGCATTTCGGCAGCAGAGCGTCAGTCCCTGCGTCCTGCCGGATCGGTTCAACTCGTTGCCGTGTCGAAGACCTTCGATGCGGAGGCCATCCGCCCCGCGATTGCGGCTGGTCAGCGCATTTTCGGCGAGAACCGCGTTCAGGAAAGCCAAGGCAAATGGCCGGAACTCAAGACCGAGTCGCCCGGCATCGAGCTGCACCTTATCGGGCCGCTGCAATCGAATAAGGCAGCGGATGCCGTTGCGCTCTTTGATGTCATAGAAACCGTCGACCGTGAAAAGATTGCCCGCGCGATCGCCGGGGAAATGAAACGGCAAGGCAAGATCGTTCGGCTCTATGTCCAGGTTAATAGCGGTTTAGAACCGCAAAAGGCCGGTATTGCGCCCGCCGATACACCCGCATTCGTCGCTTTCTGCCGGAATGAGCTCGGCCTTTCGATCGAAGGCCTGATGTGCATTCCCCCAGCCGAGGAAAATCCCGGTCCGCATTTTGCTCTGCTGGCTAAGATCGCAGGAAAATGCGGTGTAGAAAAACTCTCCATGGGCATGTCCGGGGACTACGAAACGGCCGTGGCCTTCGGTGCGACGAGCGTGCGCGTCGGATCCGCTATTTTCGGCGCGCGTTAGTCCTTCTGCTTTCGTCGGGCTTCCGGTCCAGCCTCCCCTCGCCTAAACTCGCCACACGGCGCGTATGTCCTGGGGAGGAGCAAATGCAGAGCAGCTATCATCAGGTCTATGCGAGCTGGAAGAGCGATCCGGAAGCATTCTGGCGCGATGCTTCAAGAGCGATCACCTGGTTCAAGGAGCCGCAGCAGGTCTTCTCGCCATCACAGGGCGTTTACGGCCGCTGGTTCACAGACGGTGAGACCAACACCTGTTACAATTGTCTGGACCGTCATGTGTTGGCAGGCCGCGGCACCGAAACAGCCATCATCTTCGACAGTGCCATGAGTGGCGCCAAGGCACGTTTTAGTTACGAGGAAGCGCTTGGCGAAGTGCAGGCTATCGCGGCGACCTTTCAAGCGTTCGGCATCGGCAAAGGCGATCGTGTCATCATCTACATGCCGATGGTGCCTGAAGCCATTTTCTCCATGCTTGCCTGCGCTCGCATCGGCGCCATCCACTCCGTGGTTTTTGGAGGGTTCGCTGCCAACGAACTTGCGGCCCGCATCGATGATTCAGGCGCAAAGCTCGTGGTCACTGCCAGCTGCGGATTGGAGCCCGGCCGTGTCGTGGCTTACAAGCCGCTTGTCGATCAGGCCATCGCTGCGGCGAAATCAAAGCCCGCACATTGCCTCGTTCTGCAAAGGCCGCAACTGACGGCCGAACTTGTGCCTGGGCGTGATCATGATTTCCAAGAGGCCGTAGCGCTTAACCATGGCAGGAGCATTCCTTGCGTGGCCGTCAAAGCGATCGATCCGCTCTATATCCTTTACACATCCGGCACCACCGGTCAGCCGAAAGGCGTCGTCCGTGACAATGGCGGGCATATGGTCGCGCTGCACTGGTCGATGGCGAACATCTACGCAATGAAACCCGGCGAAGTTTTCTGGGCGGCCTCCGATATAGGCTGGGTGGTTGGTCATTCCTACATCGTCTATGCGCCGTTGCTTGCGGGTGTGGCGACTGTAATCTTTGAGGGCAAACCCGTCGGCACACCCGACGCCGGCGCGTTCTGGCGCGTGATTTGCGAATACGATGTGCGTGTTCTCTTTACCGCTCCGACAGCCTTCCGCGCAATTCGCCGGGAAGATGCCGATGGCGAGTTCGTGCGCCACTATTCGAACCCGCATTTCCGGGCTCTTTTTCTTGCGGGTGAGCGAGCCGATCCCGAAACTCTCAAATGGGCGGAAAAGATGCTTAAGGTTCCCGTCGTCGATCATTGGTGGCAGACGGAAACCGGCTGGCCGGTCGCTGCAAATCCACTCGGGCTCGGTGGGCTTCCAGTAAAGCACGGATCAGCGTCCGTGCCGGTGCCTGGTTACGAGATCCAGGTTCTCGACGACGCAGGACATCAGGTGCCACCCGGCACGCTCGGCAACATCGTCGCCAAGCTGCCCTTGCCGCCGGGCTGCCTGCCGACACTCTGGAAGGCAGACGAGCGTTTTCGCTCGGCATATCTCGAGGAATTTCCGGGATACTACAAGACAGCGGACGCCGGATATGTGGATGACGACGGCTATCTGTTCATCATGTCGCGCACGGACGACATCATCAATTGTGCGGGCCATAGGCTTTCGACAGGAGCAATGGAAGAGGTCTGCGCAAAGCATCCGGATGTTGCGGAATGCGCCGTCGTCGGTATTGCGGATCCGCTCAAGGGGCAGGTGCCTTGCGGCTTCCTTGTGCTCAAGAAGAACGTCACGAGGGCGAAGGCGACGATCGAAGCAGAGGTCGTCAAACTGATTCGCGACCAGATCGGTCCGGTGGCCGCATTCAAAACGGCGATTGTTGTCGAACGTCTGCCGAAGACCCGTTCGGGCAAGATCCTGCGTGGCACAATGCAGAAGATCGCGGACGGCGAACCATGGAAAATGCCGGCGACCATCGACGATCCGGCCATTCTGCATGAAATCGCGGAGGCCTTGCGCAGCAAGGGGTTTGGCTCGCTTCCAATGTAGGAAATTACCCCTTCGGTAAGATTCGTTGACGAGATGTAACCAGCGTTGACGAGTTGTTAACCATGTTTTCGCTAGGTTCGGCGCACGGACACCTGTTGCAGGTGAGCATGAAGCACCGCCGCTCTCGGCCTCGGCCGGAATGCCCTTTCACCCAAGCGAATTGGACAAAAAGCGATGTCAAGCATTCTAACGAACACTGCCGCAATGGCGGCACTGCAGACCCTTCGCGGTGTAAACCAGAGCCTCAAGGAAACCCAGGACCACGTTTCGTCCGGCCTGCGCGTCGGCAAGGCCGCTGACAATGCCGCTTACTGGTCGATCGCAACGACCATGCGTTCGGACAACAAGGCGCTTTCGGCTGTTTCCGACGCTCTCGGCCTCGGTGCCGCCAAGGTCGACACGGCCTATGCCGCGATGGACAGCGCCATCGATATAGTTTCTGAAATCAAGGCCAAGCTCGTTGCCGCAACCGAGAAGGGCGTCGACAAGGCGAAGGTCCAGGAAGAGATTTCCCAGCTTCAGGCTCAGCTGCTGAGCATTGCTCAGTCTGCTTCCTTCTCCGGTGAGAACTGGGTCGCCGGCGAGGGTACGAAGAGCGTCGTTTCGACCTTCGTTCGCGATGGCTCCAACGCTGTATCCGTCAAGCAGACCGAATATATCCTCGACGATACCTCGGTCGGCAACGTCCTGTTCGGCATGAGCGGAGGCCTGATCGAAACGTCCACGGGTATTATCGGCACCTCGAACGGTACGATCGGCTCCGTCTATAAGATGGACATCACCAATTTCACCACAGAAGACGTCGGTCTTGCGCTGACGGCTGTCGAATCCGCCCTGAAGGCGATGACCAGCGCCGGTGCACAGCTCGGCTCGATCTCCACTCGCATCCAACTGCAGGAGGATTTCGTCTCGACTTTGAGCGACTCGATCGACTCCGGCATCGGCCGCCTCGTCGACGCCGACATGGAAGAAGAATCGTCCAAGCTGACCGCTCTTCAGACGCAGCAGCAGCTTGCAATCCAATCTCTGTCGATTGCGAACTCGGCATCTCAGAACATCCTGTCGCTCTTCCGCAGCTAAACGCGGCAACAGCAGAAAACAAAAGACCCGCCGGAGTGAACTGACCCCCGAAAGTTGGACACCTACCTTCGGGGGTTTTGCATGTCCAAGTACAGCTTAGCGTTCAAGCAGTCCGTCATCGCCGCTTATGAGAGCGGCACGGAAGGGGCACGCGCAGTAGCGGCTCGGTTTGACGTTGATCATTCGACGGTGCGCAAATGGGCTGCGGCTCATGCGGCGCATGGCGTGTCAGGGTTGGTAAAGAAATACGGCTCCTTTGACGCGTCTTTCAAGCTTTCGGTATTGCAGCGGATGTGGGACGATGGGCTTTCCTATCGGCAGGCGGCTGCGATTTTCAACATCCGCAACAAGAGTAGCCTTGTCGATTGGGAGACGTGTTACGAGCGCGGCGGGATAGAGGCGTTGGCCCCGCGGTGCAGAGGAAGGCCCCGATTGATGCCCAAACCGCCTACCACCGATGAACCGCAAGCCTTGGCGAGCGATGACACGAAGAGCCGCGAGGAGTTGCTTTCGGAACTGGCCTATCTGCGCATGGAGAACGCTTTCCTAAAAAAACTGGAGGCCTTAACGCAGGAACAACAGCGGCTCAAAAAGCGCAAGCCGTTCACGCGTTAAGGCCGCTCCGATTCGTTTGCCGGTCTTCTGCAATTGGCAGGCCTGGCCCGCAGCACGTTCTACTACCAGCAAACGGCAGCATCGCTGGCCGACCGCCATGCCGCGCTCAAAGACAGCATCAAAGCCATCTTCGCCCTTCACAAGGGGCGCTATGGCTATCGCCGCATCACGGCTGCCATCTGCCGACTGGGACGGCGCGTCAATCACAAGACAGTTCAGCGGCTGATGGGGCAAATGGGTTTGAAATCGCTGGTGCGGCCGAAGAAGTATCGGTCCTACAAGGGCGCTACCGGCCGCACCGCTCCCGATCTCATCCAGCGCAAGTTCACGGCTGAGGATGCAAACCAGAAATGGGTGACGGATGTGACCGAGTTCAACGTTGCGGGCGAAAAGCTCTATCTCTCACCGGTCATGGACCTTTTCAATGGCGAGATCATCGCCTTCGAGACAGCCCGCCGTCCCGTCTTCAAACTCGTGGAAACCATGCTCAGCAAGGCGCTGGACCGGCTGGGGGGCGGCGAAAAGCCGATCCTGCATTCCGATCAGGGATGGCACTATCAGATGACCGCCTATCAGCGCACGCTTGAAAAACACGACGTCATGCAAAGCATGTCACGCAAAGGCAACTGCCTCGACAACGCGGCAATGGAAAGCTTCTTCGCGGTGCTGAAATCAGAGCTGTTCTACCCGACCAAATTCGCCAGCATTCAAAGCCTGCAGTCCGCCATCACCGACTATATCAACTACTACAATCACGACAGGATCAAAATGAAACTCAAAGGGCTGAGTCCTGTACAATACAGAACCCAGCCCTTAAATCTGCCTTGCCTTTAAACCGTCCAACTTAATGGGGTCAGTTCAGAGCGATCCGGCGGGTCTTTCCACTTTATGCAAACAGGTCAGAAGCGATCGTCTTCGTCTTCATCCTTATCCTTGGAGGAAGACTTCAGAGACTTGAGCTTGGCAAAGACGGCATCGGCGTCGATTTCGCGCTCTTCTTCGCGTTCGAAATTCGGGCTCATGCGCTCAGTTTCCTGGGCGGACTGCAGCGTGGCGCCGAGTTCGGCAGCGGTCGGCAGTGGCCGGCCCCTGGATGCCTTTTCCACTTCCATATCGAGGTCGATCTGGCTGCAGAGGCCGAGCGTGACCGGATCCATCGGCGTCAGGTTCGCCGAGTTCCAATGCGTGCGTTCACGAATCTGCTCGATCGTCGATTTCGTCGTGCCGACGAGGCGTGAAATCTGAGCATCCTTCAGCTCCGGGTGATTGCGAACGAGCCAGAGAATGGCATTCGGACGGTCCTGGCGCTTGGAAACAGGCGTGTAACGCGGACCACGGCGCTTGGATTCGGGAACGCGAACCTTCGGCTCCGAGAGTTTCAGCTTGTGGTTCGGGTTTGCTTCGGCGCGGGCGATTTCATCGCGTGAAAGCTGGCCGGTCGAGATCGGGTCCAGGCCCTTGATGCCCTGCGCTGCCTCGCCGTCGGCAATTGCTTTCACCTCGAGCGGATGCAGCTTGCAGAACTGGGCGATCTGATCGAAAGACAGCGCCGTATTGTCGACGAGCCAGATGGCGGTCGCCTTCGGCATGAGCAATTGTTGAGCCATGGATATAGTCCTTCTGTCGTCCGCGCCGGTGTCGCGGTCCGTGGATATCACCATAATATCCGGGAAATATGGCGCTATATAACTGGAGTGACGCAGAATTGCAATTGATCAGGAATGAAATGACCTTTGTCTAATTGCCGGGTGCTTTTGACCTGCTATGAATGCCTAAATCGAGTTCCGGTGATCGCCTTGCGCAGTTAGCCGGTGCCTGTGTTGAGGAGGAACCACATGTCGGAAAAGATCCATCCGGTTACGAAACTGGTGAAGAGCCATGCCCTGATCGATAAGGCCAAGTATGAGAAATGGTACGAGGAGAGCATCGAGAACCCGGACAAATTCTGGGGTAAGCACGGCAAGCGGATTGACTGGTTCAAGCCCTATACGAAGGTCAAGAACACGTCCTTTACCGGGAAGGTCTCGATCAAGTGGTTCGAAGACGGCCAGACGAACGTTTCCTACAACTGCATCGACCGCCACCTGAAAACGCACGGCAACCAGGTCGCCATCATCTTCGAAGGCGACAATCCCTATATCGACAAGAAGATCACCTACAACGAGCTCTACGAGCATGTCTGCCGCATGGCGAACGTGTTGAAGAAGCATGGTGTCAAGAAGGGTGAGCGCGTCACCATCTATATGCCGATGATACCCGAAGCGGCCTATGCCATGCTCGCCTGTGCCCGCATCGGCGCCGTGCATTCTGTCGTCTTCGGCGGGTTCTCGCCGGAAGCGCTTGCCGGCCGTATCGTCGACTGTGGTTCGACGTTCATCATCACCTGCGACGAGGGCGTTCGCGGCGGCAAGCCGGTGCCGCTGAAGGACAATGCCGATACCGCGATCCACATCGCGGCCCGCCAGCATGTGACGGTCGGCAAGGTCCTCGTCGTGCGCCGGACCGGCGGCAAGACGGGCTGGGCTCCCGGCCGCGACCTTTGGTACCACCAGGAAGCGGCGACGGTGAAAGCCGAGTGCCCGCCTGTGAAGATGAAAGCGGAGGATCCACTGTTCATCCTCTATACCTCCGGCTCCACCGGTAAGCCGAAGGGCGTCTTGCACACGACGGGCGGATATCTTGTCTATGCGTCGATGACGCATGAATACGTCTTCGACTATCACCATGGCGATATCTATTGGTGCACGGCCGATGTCGGCTGGGTGACCGGCCATTCCTACATCGTCTACGGTCCGCTTGCGAATTGCGCGACGACGCTGATGTTCGAAGGCGTGCCGAACTTTCCCGACCAGGGCCGCTTCTGGGAGATCATCGACAAGCACAAGGTCAACATCTTCTATACCGCTCCGACAGCGATCCGTTCGTTGATGGGCGCCGGCGACGATTTTGTCACCCGCTCGTCCCGCTCGTCCTTGCGCCTGCTCGGGACGGTCGGCGAGCCGATCAACCCGGAAGCCTGGGAGTGGTACTACAATGTCGTCGGCGATGGCCGTTGCCCGATCGTCGATACCTGGTGGCAAACAGAGACCGGCGGCATCCTGATCACGCCGTTGCCTGGTGCGATCGACCTGAAGCCGGGTTCAGCGACCGTCCCGTTCTTCGGTGTGAAACCGCAGCTGGTCGACAATGACGGCAAGGTGCTGGAAGGCACTGCCGACGGCAACCTGTGCATTACCGACAGCTGGCCCGGGCAGATGCGCACGGTCTATGGCGACCATGAGCGCTTCATCCAGACCTACTTTTCCACCTACAAGGGCAAGTATTTTACCGGCGACGGCTGCCGCCGCGATGAAGACGGCTACTACTGGATCACCGGTCGTGTCGACGATGTGCTCAACGTCTCCGGCCACCGCCTCGGCACGGCCGAGGTGGAGTCCGCGCTCGTCTCGCATAATCTGGTTTCGGAAGCCGCGGTCGTTGGCTACCCGCATTCGATCAAGGGACAGGGCATCTATTGCTACGTCACGCTGATGGCCGGCAACGAAGGATCCGATGAGTTGCGCCAACAGTTGGTGAAGCATGTTCGCACGGAAATCGGCCCGATCGCATCTCCGGACAAGATCCAGTTTGCGCCCGGCTTGCCGAAGACCCGTTCCGGCAAGATCATGCGCCGTATCCTGCGCAAGATTGCCGAGGACGATTTCGGCGCGCTCGGAGATACGTCCACGCTTGCCGATCCCGCGGTCGTCGATGACCTCATCGCCAACAGGCAAAACAAGGTAACCGCCTGAAATCAGAGCGGCTCCCTGAAACCCGGGAGCCGCTTTTCGGTCGTGCTGGCACAGACGGCGCGCAGCTTGCGTGCGCCATCGTACTCGCGGGCATGGCCTTCCAACAGCACATCTTCGGCCGGGTTCCAACCCTCTGAACGAACCACATTGGCGACAATCCGGCCAAAATATTTGTCGCCCTCCATAACCGCATGCGCGGTGAACCCGCCGTCAATTCTTGCCGTGCGTCGACGCCAGCCCGGCGAAGGAGAATCGCGAGGAATTCAAGGGGCGAAGAACAGGAATAGTTACTTAAAAATCGATCGCGCGGCCGTTGATTTCGTAATCGCCGAAGCGCGCTGGCTCGGCTCCTCCGCGTCCACCGATCTCCGGTGGCAGTTCCAGGGGTTTCTGGTTCCTACGTCGTTCTTCGGCTTCGGCAAGCGCGCGTTTGGCAGCGGGTGACAGAACCTTGCGCGGGAGTGCTGCTCCTTCTGCCACAGTGCTATCTACATTGTCGTTGTCCGCTGGCTGCAATTGCGTCTCCCGCCGGAAATATTGAAAATGGCTGGCGAATAACCAAATCATAGTGCGCCGGCGGCTTGATTGAAACCCATTGCCGCAGATGGGAGATGGAGACCTCGATGAACCTCGTTCGTACTGCCATGTTGCTTGCCTTCATGACGGCCCTGTTCATGTTCGTCGGATTCCTGATCGGTGGCCGCGGCGGCATGATGATCGCCTTCCTGATCGCTGCGGGCATGAATTTCTTTTCTTACTGGAATTCGGACCGGATGGTGCTTTCGGCCTACCGGGCGCAGGAGGTCGATGAGCGCAACGCGCCGGATTTCTTCCGCATCGTTCGCGATCTTGCGCGAAATGCCGGCCTGCCCATGCCGAAAGTCTATCTTTACGACAATCCGCAGCCGAATGCCTTTGCCACGGGCCGCAATCCGGAGAATGCCGCCGTCGCGGCCTCGACGGGGCTGCTCAGCGCGCTCTCGCCTGAAGAGGTGGCGGCTGTGATGGCGCATGAACTGGCGCATATCCAGAACCGCGACACGCTGACGATGACGATCACGGCGACGCTTGCCGGCGCAATCTCGATGCTCGGTAACTTCGCCTTCTTTTTCGGCGGCAATCGCGAGAACAACAACAACCCCCTCGGTTTCGTCGGCGTGCTTCTGGCGATGATCGTAGCGCCGCTCGCCGCCATGCTTGTGCAGATGGCGATCAGCCGGACGCGCGAATATTCTGCCGACCGTCGCGGCGCTGAAATCTGCGGCGACCCGCTCTGGCTCGCTTCCGCGCTCGGCAAGATTGCCCGTGGCGCGGCGCATATCCCGAATTATGATGCCGAGCGCAATCCTGCGACGGCGCATATGTTCATCATCAATCCCCTCTCCGGGGAACGGATGGACAATCTGTTTTCGACGCACCCGAATACGGAAAACCGTATTGCAGCCCTTCAGGAAATGGCAGGAAACGGTATGAATGGCTCGACGGCGACGGTTCGCACTGGTAATCCGTCGCGCAGATCGCGCTCGGTTCCGAATACGGGTATTGGCCGCGGTGGTTCCCAACCGCCAAAAGGGCCCTGGTCTTGAATTCAGACGGCAGAAACAAGCCATTCAACAAAATGAAACCGCCTGCCAAACGCCTCGCGGTCAAGCCGGGCCTAGAGGCGCGTGCGGCAGCAGCGAAGATTCTCGCTGCCGTGATTGACCGCAAACTGCCGCTAGATGGTGCATTGGATCATGAACACGGAAATCCCGCATATAAGGCACTCGGGGAGAGCGATCGCGCATTGGTTCGCGCTATTCTCAACACTGCGCTCCGTCACCTGCCTCGCATCGATGCGGCGATTGCTTCTCTATTAGACTCGCCATTGCCGGAAGGCGCGCGCGCACTTCATCATGTGCTTGCGGTTGGAGCGGCGCAGATCCTTTATCTCGACGTCCCCGACCATTCGGCAGTCGATCTTGCCGTCGAGCAGGCAAATCAGGATCCTCGCAATCGCCGCTTCGCAAAACTGGTGAATGCGATCCTGCGACGTCTTGGCCGCGAGAAGGAGAAGGTCCTCGAAGACATCGCGAGGATTTCGCCGATGCCGGCTTGGTTTATCGACCGTCTTGAAAAGGCTTACGGGAAAGAGGCCGCCGCCGCGATCGCCGAAGCTCAGCTCGAGCCGGCGGCAATCGATCTCACCGTGAAGTCGGATGCGGCAGGCTGGGCAGCAAGGTTGAATGGGGAAGTCCTGCCGACCGGTGGTGTGCGTCTTGCAGCCTTTGATGGCACTATCCCCTCCCTGGACGGTTTCGATCAAGGCGAATGGTGGGTGCAGGACGCCGCGGCAAGCATTCCGGCCAAGCTCCTTGGCGACCTGTCTGGCAAACGCGTCGTCGATCTTTGCGCCGCACCCGGCGGCAAGACCGCACAACTCATTCTCGCCGGGGGTTGCGTCACTGCGATTGACCAATCCGAAAGCCGATTGAAGCGCCTACGCTCCAATCTCGATCGCCTCGCCCTCAAGGCTGAAACGCTCGCGACGGATCTTGTGAAATACCAGCCGGGCGAGCCGTTTGATGCCATCCTGCTCGACGCCCCCTGCTCCTCGACGGGCACGACGCGCCGTCATCCGGATGTTCTCTGGACGAAGGGGGCCGAGGACATCGCAAAGCTTGCTGGCGTGCAAGAACGCCTGCTTCGCCATGCGCTGACGTTCCTGAAGCCTGGCGGTACTCTCGTCTTTTCAAATTGCTCGCTGGATCCCGTCGAAGGCGAGGATGTCGTCAGCCGCATCTTGGCGGATACACCGAATGTCGAGCGCGTCCGGATCGACGCTGCTCGATGGCCCGGTTTGGAAATGGCGATCAGTCCGCTTGGCGAATTCCGTACGACCCCCGCCATGCTGCGCATGCCCGCAACGGTCGCTTCAGGTCTTGACGGTTTTTACGCTGCAGTGCTGCGGCGTGTTGCCTGATTGGCATGGACCGTCCCTAGATTTCGTTTCTGTCACAATTAATGCAGTCTTACCGCTGAAACCGGCCCTCATTCACCTATTCTTAATCATGAGGGTCAATAGACAATAGAATATGCAGTCCGGCCGGCGGTTTTCGAGTTTGTATGTTCGGGAGGCTTGGCGCCGCATGTCGCGGCGCATCGCATCCCTGCGCCTTCGCCTTTTGCGCCATACAATCCAAGTGCCCGAGAGGCTTATCGTTGCGCCGACCGATCTTCGCGCCATCGATCCTCATATCGCCGAGGAGATCATGAATGGCCGCTTTGCTCTGGCAGGCCGCCTGCTGGAGACGAACGGCAAGTCGCCCTTCGGCTTTACGCTTCCCTCACGCGCTTTTGCCAGCCGTTTGCATGGCTTCGGCTGGCTTCGCCATATGCGTGCCTACAAAAGCGACCTAGCTTCCGCGGTTGCCCGGGCGATCGTCGATAGCTGGCTCTCGTTGCATGCTGGCCGCATGGAAGGCATTGCCTGGGAAATCGATGTCACTTCACAGCGAGTGATTGCCTGGCTCTCGCATTCGCCGGTCGTGCTGCAGAATGCTGATCGCGGCTTTTACCGCCGTTTTATGAAGTCTCTGGCGTTTCAGGTTCGCTACCTGCGGCGTATGGCGGCTTTCGCGCCGGCGGGGGAAGTTCTTTTCCGCCTGCGGATCGCCCTCGCCATGGCTTCGATTGCAATGCCAGCGCGACAAGGTGTGCTGCGCAAGGCCGCCCAGGCGCTGGATAATGAATTCGATAGCCAGATTCTACCCGACGGCGGGCATATCTCCCGCAATCCACGCACAGGCCTAGAATTGCTTCTCGATCTCCTACCGCTCCGGCAGACCTATGTGAATCTCGGTCACGATCTGCCGCAGAAGCTGATTTCAGGCATCGATCGCATGTATCCGGCGTTGCGCTTTTTCCGCCACCACAATGGAGACCTCGCGCTCTTTAACGGCGCGACATCGACGCTTGCCAACGAGCTGATGTCGGTTCTGCGCTATGACGAAACGGCCGGCCCACCGTTCAAGGCAATGCCGCATTCGCGCTATCAACGTCTTGCGGCGGGAAATACCATTTTGATCGCCGATACCGGCCCTCCCGCAGCAGGCCCCCTATCGCGAACGGCGCATGCGGGCTGCCTTTCCTTCGAAATGTCGTCGGGTCGGCATCGCTTTATCGTCAACTCCGGATCACCGAAATTCGCTGGCCGCCGCTATGTGCAGATGGCGCGCACGACTGCGACGCATTCGACCGTGACACTGAACGACACCTCATCCAGCCGCTTCTCGGCCTCGGAATTTCTCGGTTATGTCATGACGGATTCGGTGAAGACCGTTAGCGTCGAGCGCGCTGAAACCGACGACGGACGCGATGGCATCAAGGTCAGTCACGACGGCTATCTGAATAATTTCGGCATGCTCCATGAGCGCGAACTGACGCTGAATGCTGCAGGCTCCATCGTCACTGGCCGTGATCGGCTGGTGCCGCAAGGCGAGCGCGTCATTGACGAGCCTCTTCGTGCTGCCGCGCGCTTCCATATCCATCCGGCCATAAATGTGAAGCAGAATGATCGCGAGTCCGTGTTGCTGACAGCGCCGGATGGCGAAAGTTGGCTCTTTTCGTCGCCGGGGAACGAAGTTCTGATCACTGAGGATATCTTTTTTGCTGACGCCTCCGGCATCTGCGGTTCTGACCAGATCGAGATCGACTTCGTTTTTGCCGAGAAGCCGGAAATTCGCTGGTTTTTGTCCCGCAAGAGCTAGTCGCCGTTTGCGCAGCGGCATAGCTCGTGCTAACGCGGCGCCATTATCCTATACGTCCCTTGCCGGATGTCTCCCGAAGCCCGAACGGAGAAGGTTCATGGCCGTCACTTCCAAGAAAATCCCCGCCCCTGATAAGGTCAAGGTCAAAACCGCGCTACTCTCCGTCTCCGATAAGGCGGGTATTGTCGAGCTGGCCCGCGTGCTTTCCGAAAAGGGCATCCGCCTGCTTTCGACAGGTGGGACGCACAAGGCCATCACAGCCGCGGGTTTGGCTGTCACCGACGTTTCCCAAGTCACCGGTTTTCCGGAAATCATGGACGGCCGTGTGAAGACGCTGCATCCGACGGTCCACGGCGGTCTCCTGGCAATTCGAGATGATAGCGCGCATCAGGAAGCCATGAAGGCGCATGGTATCGAAGGTATCGATCTTGCCGTCATAAATCTCTATCCATTCGAAGATGTGCGTGCCGCCGGTGGTGATTACCCCACGACGGTCGAGAATATCGATATCGGTGGTCCGGCAATGATCCGTGCCTCGGCGAAGAACCATGCTTACGTTACGATCCTCACCGATCCTGCAGATTACCCGGAACTGCTCGAACAGCTTTCGGCCGATGCCGGCCAGACGAACTACGCGTTCCGCCAGCGTATGGCAGCCAAGGCGTATGCCCGCACCGCTGCCTATGACGCGATGATCTCCAACTGGTTCGCTGAAGCGCTTTCCATCGATACGCCGCGCCATCGGGTGATCGGCGGCGTTCTGAAGGAAGAGATGCGCTACGGTGAAAATCCACATCAGAAGGCGGCTTTCTACGTTACCGGTGAAAAGCGACCGGGTGTTTCGACGGCGATGCTGCTGCAGGGCAAGCAGCTCTCCTATAACAACATCAACGACACCGATGCGGCCTACGAACTCGTCGCGGAATTCCTGCCTGAAAAGGCACCCGCCTGCGCCATCATCAAGCACGCCAATCCTTGCGGCGTTGCCACGGGGCCAAGCCTTGTCGAAGCCTACAAACGGGCGCTCGCCTGCGATTCCGTTTCTGCGTTCGGCGGCATCATTGCGTTCAACAGCACGCTCGATGCGGAGACCGCGGAAGAGATCATCAAGCTCTTCACCGAAGTGATCATCGCTCCGGATGTAACCGAAGAAGCCAAGGCGATCGTTGCGAGGAAGCCGAATCTGCCGCCTGCTTTCTGCCGGCGATCTGCCCGATCCGCGTGTCGCTGGCCTGACGGCGAAAACAGTCTCCGGTGGCCTGCTGGTCCAAAGCCGTGACAACGGCATGATCGAAGATCTGGAGCTGAAGGTCGTGACCAAGCGCGCGCCGACGCAACAGGAACTGGAAGACATGAAGTTTGCCTTCAAGGTCGGCAAGCACGTGAAATCGAATGCCGTCGTTTACGCCAAAGATGGCCAGACGGCCGGCATTGGCGCCGGCCAGATGAGCCGTGTCAATTCCGCCCGTATCGCTGCCCTGAAAGCCGAGGAAGCCGCCAAGGCGCTGGGTTTGCCTACTCCGATGACACGCGGCTCCGCAGTTGCTTCGGAAGCCTTCCTGCCGTTCGCCGACGGTCTCCTGTCGATGATTGCAGCGGGTGCGACGGCAGTCATCCAGCCGGGTGGTTCGATGCGCGACCAAGAGGTGATCGACGCTGCCAACGATCACGACGTCGCGATGGTATTCACCGGCATGCGCCATTTCCGCCATTGAGCGGACAGAACGTTAGCGCTCAGCCGGGGTTCATTTCAGTCTTGCTTCCTGTCCGCCGGATAAGGGGTCGCGATCAGCAGGATCAGTCCGCCTGCGAGGAAAAGGATCAGCGTTGCCATGCCGAGACGCGCTGATCCGCTGGCATAGGTTATCAGCGAGAAGAAGAGCGTTGCCATGAAGCTCGTGGCGCGGCCGGATAGCGCATAAATGCCGAAATAGCGCCCTGCCTCCTGCGGGCTGACGCTGCGCGCCAGATAAGAGCGCGACGAAGCCTGGACGGGACCGAAGGCGAGGCCGATCAACAGCCCGTAAAGAATATAGGCTTTTTCCGCCGCCGTGCCGAAAAGCCCTCCGGCGTCCGCCGTTGACATCGGCAGCAGGCCGAAAAGCGTATAACCCGGCCCCGTCGAAATGATCCCGAGGGTGGCGAGCAAAAGCAGCGTCAGGCTGATCAGGATCGTTGCTTTTGATCCGATCCGGTGATCAACGCGCCCGGCGATGACGCAGCCGAAAATCGCGACGACATTGAGTATGATCCCATAAAGTCCGATTTCGATCGTCGCCCAGCCAAACATGCCGGCGGCGAAGGCGCCACCCAGGATCAGCAACCCGTTGACCCCGTCTTGATAGATCATGCGGGCAGTCAGGAATTTCAGGATGCCTCTTCGGATCTTCAATTCGCTGATTGTGTTTGCGACCTGCCTGAGGCCGGACCGGACGGCAGCAGCGAGCGGCAATCCCTTCGCCGCATCGGGCGTGAAGAGGAACATCGGAATGATGAAGATGAGATACCAGACCGCGGAAATCGGCCCTGTAATGCGCGCGTCCTCGCCGGTATGAGGATCAAGCCCGAACAACGGGTCGAGCCCCAACAGCGTCGTTCCCGTTTCCAGGTTTCCCGCAAGAAGCGTCACAACACTGATGAGCACGATCATGCCGCCGAGATAGCCAAGCCCCCAGGCCGTATTGGACAGCCTGCCGACTTCATCCTTGCCCACAAGGCGCGGCATCATGGAATCGTTGAAGACGATCGAGAATTCCGCGGCGATCGAGGCGAGGATCATCAAGATTACCGGATAGACAAGCGGCGAACCCGGCGCGGCAAACCAAAGGCCGAAGAGGCTGACAACCTTGATGATAGCGAAAAAGGCTATCCACGGTTTGCGGGCGCCGGACTGATCGGCGATGGAGCCGAGGATCGGAGAGAGCAGGGCTATGATCACCGAAGAGATCGTCGCGGTATTGCTCCACATCGCTTGTGCCGAAACCGGATCGTCCGTCAGGCGTGAGACGAAGTAGGGTCCGAAAATGAACGTGGTCACGACCGTGAAAAACGGTTGCGCGGCCCAATCGAAAAGCATCCAGCTCCAGATGCCCTTTTCCGACGCCTTCTGCGGCGCCGGCGTTCCTGTTCCGGTCCAGTCTATTCTACTCACGCCTACACTCCCGCATTCGCGGCGGACTGTGTCACCTCGCCCGGTCGCGCGCAAGATCGGTTAAAAGACCTGCGGCCACTGTAATTCGTGCAAGAGTTGGATCGCCGCTGTCGCTGAGGTTTGACAGCTCTTCGGCAATGCGGTTGATCCTGATGCGATCGACTCCGTGCCACGCCTGAACCGGCAGCTTTTCCTTGCCATGCTCGGACAGCGCCGAGATGACGATATCGCGGCGGGCACTGGCAATTTGGTCGATGCTGCGCGCCAAGGCCAGGCTTTCGTAGTGATCCGAGGTGAGAATGCGGGCGCCGGCTGCGAGCAGCCTTCCGACGCGGAAGGTCTGCGATACCGCAAAATAGCTTTCCGCAGCACGTCCGAGCGCCTCGCCTGTGCGTTCGGCGATCTGCATGATCTCCGGCACCAGAACAAAGCCCGGCAGCCCCGCAATGACGGCGGCCAATCTTTCTGGCAGCCCGGCTTCGCGATACTCCATGGCACGCGCCTCGAACTCTGCGGGAGCCTGCGCGGCGAAGGAGGGTTTCAGTTTCTTCAACGCAGTCTGAAGCCGACTAATGGTTTCTGCTATACCGCCTTTTGCCATGCCGGTCTTCAGGAGCAAGCGAGTCAAAACGGTGAAGCTATGGCCGATCTCTTCATAGACACGGTTTTGCATCTGTCCGGAAATATTGCCGTCCAGCGCATCGGTCTCGGTCCAAAGCCTGGTCAGGTCGAAGCCATCGCGGGCGATGATCGCGGCACGGACGACTTCCGGCGCTGACGCCGCTGTCGCATCCATCATGCTCACCACAAAGCCAGGGCCGCCACGATTGATTGCCTCGTTGGCAAGCACCGTCGCGATGATTTCGCGTTTCAGCCGGTGAGTTGCGATGTCGGAGGCATTGGTTTTTTGCATCTTAGCCGGGAAGTAGTTTGAAAGGGTCGACGCAAAATAAGGATCATCGGGAAGGTCGCTTGCGGCAATGGCATCGAAAAGCACGATCTTGGCGTAAGAGAGCAACACGCCGATTTCCGGCCGCGTGAGCGGCTTGCCGGCAGCATAGCGCTCGGCAAGAGTCGCCTCATCGGGAAGCGTTTCCACCTTCCGGTTGAGCTGCTTGGCCCCTTCCAGCACGCTCATGAAGCGTGCGAGCTCAAGGCCGTTAGCGGTTCCCTTACGTTCGGTCAGCGAAATCGCCAGCGATTGCAGATAGTTGTTGCGCAGCACGAGTGTCGCGACTTCGTCCGTCATCGAGGACAGCAGCTGATCGCGTTTTGCCCGTGTGAGCTGCCCGTCATGCATCGCATTGGCGAGCGCGATCTTGATGTTCACCTCGACGTCCGAGGTGTTGACGCCGGCTGAATTGTCAATCGCGTCGGAATTGCTCGCGTCCGCCTTCAGGCCATAAGTGATGCGGCCCTTTTGCGTGACGCCGAGGTTGGCGCCCTCGCCGATCACCTTCGCCCGCACCTCATCAGCCGTGATGCGGATCGGATCGTTGGAACGATCGCCCACTTCCGTATCGGTTTCCGTCTGCGCCTTCACATAGGTGCCGATGCCGCCGAACCACAGAAGATCTACCGGGCTCTTCAGGATTGCTGTGATGATCTCGAAGGGGGTTGCCACCGCTTTGTCGATGCCGATCGCGGCAACCGCTTCCGGGGTCAGCGTGACGGATTTCGCCGCGCGTGAAATGATCATCGCGCCTTTCGAAAGAACCGACTTGTCGAAGTCCTGCCAACTTGTACGCGGCAGGTTAAAAAGTCGCTGCCGTTCGACGAGCGTCTTTTCCATGTCCGGATCGGGATCGATGAAGATGTCACGGTGGTCGAAAGCGGAAACCAGCTTGATCTTCGGAGAAAGCAGCATGCCGTTGCCGAAAACGTCGCCGGACATGTCGCCGACACCGGCCACCGTAAACGGTGTCGTCTGGATGTCGATATCCATCTCGCGGAAATGACGCTTTACGGTTTCCCAGGCGCCACGCGCGGTGATGCCCATTTTCTTGTGGTCGTAGCCGGCCGAGCCGCCTGACGCAAAGGCGTCGTCGAGCCAGAAACCAGCTTCCTGCGCCAGTGCGTTGGCGGTGTCGGAGAAGGTTGCCGTTCCCTTATCGGCGGCGACGACGAAATAGGGATCGTCGCCATCGAGCCGTACTGTATCTGCCGGAGGCACGATTTCGGTGCCTGAAATGTTGTCGGTGATCGAAAGCAGGGTGCGGATATAGGTCTTGTAGGCTTCGCGGCCGGCATTGAAGATCTCATCGCGGCTGCCGCCAGCGGGCAGTTTCTTCGGATAAAAACCGCCCTTGGCGCCGACTGGAACGATAACGGCGTTCTTCACCTGCTGCGCCTTTACGAGGCCTAGGACTTCCGTGCGATAGTCCTCGGCGCGATCCGACCAGCGCAGGCCGCCGCGGGCAACCTTGCCGAAACGCAGGTGCACGCCCTCTACCTCGACGCCATAGACAAAGATTTCCCGGAAAGGCTTTGGGTCCGGCAGGCCATCGACGAGATTCGGATCGAGCTTGAAGGCAAGCATCGCCTTCGGCGAGCCATCGGCACTGCGCTGGAAGTAGTTGGTCCGCAGCGTCGCGTCGACGACATTGATGTATCGGCGCAGGATGCGGTCATCGTCGAGGCTCGGCACATTGGCGAGCGCCGCCTCGATCGACCGATGCAGGTCGGCGAGCTTTTTCATGCGCGCCTTCTCGCTAAGCTGCGGATCGAGCGCATCGAAAAAGAGGCGGAAGATCGAAGCGGCGATCCCTGGGTATTTGTCGAGGGTCGTTGCGATGTAGTCTTGCGAATAGGCTATACCTGCCTGACGAAGATAACGCGCATAGGCCCGCAGGACATTCGTCTCGCGTGCGGAAAGCCCGGCTGAAAGGATCAGCCTGTTGAAACTGTCATTGTCGATCGTGCCGTCGAAAGCAGAAATGAAGGCCTCTTCCAGCGCCGCACCATGACGGCTGAGGTCAATCTCGGCGCCACTGCGGGCTTCAAGCTCCATATCGTGCAGTACGACGATGTTGACCGTGCCGTCTGCGGTTGGAACTTCGATGTCGAAGGTTCGCTCGCTCAGCACGTTGAAACCGAGATTTTCGAGAAGCGGCACGCGGCGTGAGAGCGGAAGCTGCTCGCGAGCATGGAAAATCTTGAGCGAGAAGACCCGGCCGCGTTCCGCATCATTGCGATAATAGAACTCGATGCGTATCGGCTCGCCAGAGGCGCAATCGGTGATGTCCGGGAGATCGGCAACCGTTTCTTCAGCGGTGAAGGAATCCTGGAAGGCATTGCTGACGGCGATCTTCGGCGCCTTCGGCCCAGCCAGCGCTTCGAAGCGATCGTCCCAGCGGGCGGTGATGGCGCGGATCGCTTCCTCGAGCTTCGATTGCGGAATGCGCGGCGTTTTGCCGCCGGACCGGCCGATGATGAAGTGTACGCGCGCAACCCGCCCTTCCGGGAAGGCCGGGTAATAGGCAGACACCCGGCCGTCATAGACGGTCTTCAGATAGGTGCCGATCTTTTCGCGAACGATGGAATCGTATTCCTCGCGTGGTACATAGACGATGACCGAGACAAAACGGTCGAAATGATCGATGCGCGGCAGAACGCGGACGCGCGGACGCTCGACAAGATCATTGATCTGTTCCGCGAAATTCGCGAGCAGCGTCGTGTCGATCTGGAAAAGATCGTCGCGTGGATAAGATTCCAGCGTGTTGTACAACATTCGGCCGGAATGGCTCATGGGATCGAAGCCGAAATGATCTGTCACTTTGGCAACTTTGGAACGGATGAGCGGAATTTCCGAAGCCGAAGACGTATAGGCCGTAGAGGTAAAGAGGCCGACGATGCGCAATTCACCGGTGACGTTGCCGTCCTTGTCGAATCGCTTGACGCCGACATAATCCATATAGGCGCGGCGATGGACGACCGATTTCACATTCGCCTTGGTGACGATCAGGAAATCCGGACCATCGAGAAAGGCGAGGATTTCCGGCGTCGTCGTTACGGCATCCTTGCCGGTGCGCAGCACCAAGACATCCGGATCGGAAAGAATGCCGAGGCCAGCGCCTTTGTCACGCTCGACCTTCGCTTCGCTCCCCTTGCTGGAATAGACATATTCACGCATGCCAAGGAAGGTGAAGTTTTCATCGCGTAGCCAGGTGAGGAAAGCCAGTGCTTCGTCCCGATCGGCCTTCTTGCGGCTGGCGCTGTAGCTGCCCAATTCGGCAATCACGGTGTCGAGCTTGGAAAGCATAGGCTTCCAGTCGGAAACAGCCTGGCGGACCTGCTCCAGCACGATCATGATGCGCTTTCGAAGATCGCCGGATTGCGCCGTAGTCAACGGCGAAATGTGAAATCTGGATATGGCTGACACGTCTTACCGGATCGCTCGGCTCCTCGGCTGAATAAAGTACCGGCGTTTTGCCATGCTCCATCACCAGGATCGGATGCACCGCCATATAGAGATCGCGATAGGTGCTTGTGATCTCGCTCATAACCAACTCGTAGAGGAACGGCTTATTCTGATCGGTAACCGTCAAGACAGAGACTGCAACGCCACTGGGTTCGACATCGGCCACCGTTTCGATCGTAACGCGCGGGACCTTGCCGTCCCAGCCAGCAAGCTCCTTAGCGGAATGAGCGGCCGAAAGCGCCAGCATCTCCGGTGTGTAGCGATCGAGGTCGTCTCCACTCGCCCGGCCGAAGAGGATTTCCGGATCGAGATGCGGCTCTTTGGCTGCAGCAGCGATCTTCTTTGCGCTTTCGATCAGCTTTTCCCGTCGCGGATGGTTTTTGGCAGCCATTGAGACATTCCCCCAATTTGTGTGATTTGCCGCAAGTTAGCAGAAGAATTATCGAAAAAACCCCTAAAAGAGGCTCCACCTTGGCAGTTTTTGTGCGTTTTTGCCCTTGTTTCAGTAAAATTTCAGAGGATTCTCCGATTATAGGAAACCTAGGCCGGTCTTGGATTTCTTCAGCTCGCCGAGATTTCCACGCATGGATGAAGAATGGTTGACAGCGACGCGGCAAAAGGACGATCAACAGCGCATCGAATTCGGGGTTTAAAATTACTATGCCGGATAATAGTGCTGCAGGAACGGTGATCGTCATCTCCAGCCATGTCGTTCGCGGTTCGGTCGGCAATCGTGCCGCCGTGTTCGCGCTTGAGACGCTCGGCCATCAGGTCTGGGCACTGCCGACGATCATTCTGCCCTGGCATCCCGGTCATGGCCGTTCGACCCGGCTCACTTTTGCGGAGGCCGATTTCGATGCCGCCATCGATGATCTCATCCGTGCACCGTGGGTGGGAGAAGTGAAGGCGGTCTTGTCTGGTTATTTCGGAAACGCTGCCCAGGCTGGTTCTGTTGCCCGTCTCGTCAGTGCATTGCGTGAAAAGAACCCCGAGCTGCTTTATGTCTGCGATCCGGTGATGGGCGATCTGGGAGGCCTCTATGTGCCTGAAGCGACGGCGGAGGCGATCCGCGACCATCTGATCCCGCTTGCGTCTTTGGCGACACCCAACCGCTATGAGCTGGCCTGGATGGTGGGCGCACCAGTTGAAGGACAATACAGCTGTTATGGAGGCTGCTTTGTCACTCGGTCCCTCCCGCATGCTTGTCACCTCCGCTGTTCCGATGATGGCTGGCGGCACCGGAAATCTCTATCTTTCCGGCCGCCATGCTCTGCTTGCCGAGCATCGTGTCGTCGACAAGGCGCCGAATGGACTGGGCGACCTGCTGGCGGCCGTCTTCCTCTCGCGGCTTCTTTCCGGGATGGACGACGAAAAGGCGCTGCAGCTTGCAACAGCCAGCGTCTATGAAGTGCTGGTGCGTGCGGTCAAACGCGGCAGCGACGAGCTTACGCTCGCAAGCGATGCATCAAGCCTGTCGACACCGATGGCCATGGTGCAGATGCGCCGCCTCATGCATCCCGCCCAACGGAAGAAGAGTTAGCGGCGCCCGTTTGCGCATTTCGCATGCGCAGCAGTTGATCTTGCGGCGCCTGCGCGCTAATCGACAGTCATGCAGTGTTTTCCAACTTCACTTCTGGACGGCTATCGCAACTTCATGAACGGGCGTTACGCCGACGCCCGCGACCGCTATAGGATGCTGGCTGAAAACGGTCAGAGTCCGAATACGCTGGTTATTGCCTGTTCGGACTCGCGCGCAGCACCGGAACTCATCTTCGACGCCGGCCCCGGTGAGCTTTTCGTCATCCGTAACGTCGCCAACATGGTGCCTCCTTACGAGCCGGATGGCCATTTTCACTCGACATCTGCTGCTTTGGAATTCGCCGTACAGGTCTTGAAGGTTTCCGACATCGTCGTCATGGGCCATGGCCGCTGCGGCGGTATTCGCGCAGCGCTTGATCCCAATTCCGAACCGCTGTCGCCTGGTGATTTCATTGGACGCTGGATGTCGCTTGTCCGGCCCGCTGCCGAGCAGATCCAAAGCAATGACGTGATGACTGCCGCTGAGCGCCAGACGGCGCTCGAGCGCGTCTCGATCCGCAACTCGCTCAATAACCTCAGAAGTTTTCCGGATATCAAGGCGCTTGAAGAGGCAGGGAAGATCGCCCTGCATGGGGCCTGGTTCGATATCTCGACCGGCGAATTATGGGTGATGGACGCGGAAACGCGCGATTTTATCCGCCCGGAAGTATAACCTTCGCGGGCGGGAAGCTCACTGGCCGTCGATCTGCTGGCCGATATAAGCGATTGCCTGTTGGTAGACCGTTGCGGCGTTCCAGCCTGCGATTGCTGCAAAGTTCGCCTCGCCTGGCTGATAACCGGCGCCCGGCTGCCAGCCGTGGCCTCTGAGGAAGTTTGCCGTCGAAGCCAGGGCATCAGCGCGCGAGCCAACCATGTCGACGCGGCCGTTGCCGTCGCCGTCGGCTCCGAAACGGACCACATTGCGCGGCAGGAACTGCGTCTGGCCGATTTCGCCATGCGCGGCGCCCCGAGCCTGCGGGTTCAGATAGCCTTCGGAAACTAGTTGCAGGGCGGCGTAAAGCTGATCGGTGAAATAATCCGAGCGGCGGCAGTCGTAAGCGAGCGTCGAAACGGCAGACAGGGTATGCTGATTGCCCATGTAACTGCCGAAGCCGGTCTCCATTCCCCAGATCGCGATCAGCGGACCGGCCGGAACGCCGTAGCGGCCCTCGATCGAGGCAAAGAGTCCTTGATTGGCGCGTTTCATGCTTCTGCCGCGGGAGATGATCGTTGCGCCGCCCCGCTTCTTCATGAATGCGTCGAAGGATAGCTTGAAGCTCTTTTGGCCACGGTCGGCTGCGATTGTCGATTTATTATAGCTTACATTGGCGAAGGCCCGGCTCAGCACCGATGGGCTGACGCCGCTGGCGGCCGCTTCCTGCTTAAAGTCGGCAACCCAGGCTTGAAAACCCGCGCTATTGTTGCCGCACTGGGCAGCCTTTGCTGCTGCCGGAAGAGCTTGGAGTACGCTCGCCGCTGCGACGACCGCCACAAAGAATTTTGTCATGCTCATCAGAAACCCCGATCTCCATCTGCACAAGCTTGGCGCCGCGCAAGAATGCCAGCAGCAGATAATTTTGTCACGATCACCTTTCGGTGGGCCCTTGCAACCTGATGGCCGTCGGCCAGTTTTCGTAGGAAGCCCCGCATGATCAGGCGATATGCGGGGCTGATAGTAAATTATGGTTAATTTTTGGTATCAGGCGGCCTTCTTGCGTGGCTTGATGAGGCCGCGGTTGACGAGGAGCTCGGCAATCTGGATTGCATTCAGAGCAGCGCCCTTGCGTAGGTTGTCTGAGACCACCCATATGTTCAGGCCATTCTCGACCGTCGCATCTTCGCGGATGCGCGAAATATAGGTCGCGTCTTCGCCGGCAGATTCGTAAGGCGTGATATAGCCGCCGTTTTCGTGCTTATCGATGACGAGGCAGCCTGGAGCGTCACGCAGGATATCGCGCGCCTGATCGGCGGTGATCTCGTTTTCGAACTCGATATTGACCGATTCCGAATGGCCGATGAAAACCGGAACGCGTACCGCCGTGCACGTGACCTTGATTTTCGGGTCGAGCATCTTCTTGGTCTCGGCTAGAACCTTCCATTCTTCCTTCGTGTAGCCATCCTCCATGAAGACGTCGATATGGGGAATGACATTGAAGGCGATGCGCTTCGTGAACTTCTTGTTTTCGATTGGATCGGCAACGAAGACGGCGCGTGTCTGGTTGAAGAGCTCGTCCATGCCGTCCTTGCCTGCGCCGGAAACCGATTGGTAGGTCGAGACGACAACGCGCTTGATCTTGGCGAAGTCATGCAGGGGCTTCAAAGCCACCACGAGCTGTGCGGTCGAGCAATTCGGGTTGGCTATGATGTTGCGCTTGGTGAACTGCGTCACGGCATCCGGGTTCACTTCCGGAACGATCAGCGGCACGTCGGCGTCGTAGCGCCAGGCCGAGGAGTTGTCGATCACGACGCATCCCTGCTGGCCGATCTTCGGCGAGAACTTCTTGGACACCTCGCCACCAGCAGACATCAGGCAGATGTCGGTGTCGGAGAAATCGTAGTTCTCCAGATTGGAAACCTTCAGTGTCCGGTCACCGTAGGAAACTTCCGTACCCTGCGAACGCGCGGAGGCGAGCGCCACGACTTCGTCGGCGGGGAAGCCGCGCTCCGAGAGGATGTTGAGCATTTCCCGGCCCACATTTCCGGTCGCTCCCGCAACTGCAACTTTGAAACCCATTTCAAGCTCTCTTTCTCTCTCTCCTCTTGTCCGGTGAGGGGGAAGGCGCGAAACGATCGCGGCTTCCTGTCCCCAGCCGGGCCGGGGAGAGAGCGGCAGGCCAGAGACGTCAGACGGTTTTCGTCGTCGTTTTGGCCTTGGTTTTGGAAGAAACCGGAACAGCAATATCCATCCCGGCACTTGGTGCCAGATCATTGCGTGCAGCAATGGCGTGTTCGGCGCGAACCATGGATATTCCTTTCCGCCGTTGCTCATAAAAGGTTTTCCACAGGAGTCAAGGTTTTTGCAACCTTGCTCCCTGTCGAGCACTCGGGCAGAGGTTGCGGCCCAAATCGGAAGAAGCCTTGCCTGCGACAATCTGTGCATAGGCATTAGACTAAAGTCATAATCCCAAAGCCGCTCTCTTTCTCCGAATCCTTTTCTGTCACACTCTCGTCAGGCGAGTTGCGTCCAAGGATGCTTTGAGGAGAGCTTGGGGCGCGTCTCGTTGCTTATCACTCTGTGGAGGACAGACAATGGCAAATGTCGCAAGCGTCGGAGACGCGAGAGTCGGCCCGATGACAGGCGAGGAGAAGAAGGTCATCTTCGCCTCGTCGCTCGGGACTGTTTTCGAATGGTATGACTTCTATCTTTACGGTTCACTCGCCACCTATATCGGCGCTACCTTTTTCAGCCAGTATCCGGAAACGACGCGAAACATCTTCGCGCTGCTCGCCTTTGCAGCGGGTTTCCTGGTGCGCCCGTTCGGCGCATTGGTCTTCGGCCGCCTCGGCGATCTGGTCGGCCGCAAATATACGTTCCTGATCACGATTCTGATCATGGGTCTGTCGACCTTCCTCGTCGGTATCCTTCCAGGTGCGGCGTCAATCGGTATTGCAGCTCCGATCATCCTGGTCGGCTCTGCGCCTGCTGCAGGGCCTGGCGCTCGGCGGCGAATACGGTGGTGCAGCGACCTATGTGGCCGAACATGCGCCGCATGGCCGGCGCGGCTTCTTCACGTCATGGATCCAGACGACGGCAACACTCGGCCTGTTCCTTTCGCTGCTGATCATTCTCTTCGTCCAGTCCATGCTCGGCGCCGCCGATTTCGCCGCCTGGGGCTGGCGTATTCCGTTCCTCGTCTCGGTCGTCCTGCTTGGCGTTTCCGTCTGGATCCGTCTGAAGATGAACGAGTCACCGGCTTTCCAGAAGATGAAGGCCGAGGGCAAGGGTTCGAAGGCGCCGCTGACGGAAGCCTTCGGCCAGTGGCGCAACGCTAAGGTGGCGCTGCTTGCGCTCTTTGGGGCCGTCATGGGGCAGGCCGTCGTCTGGTATTGCGGTCAGTTCTACGCGCTGTTCTTCCTGCAGAACATCCTGAAAGTCGACGCGCAGTCGACCAACCTGATGGTCGCTGCATCGTTGTTGCTCGGCACCGGCTTCTTCGTTTTCTTCGGCTGGCTTTCCGACAAGATCGGTCGCAAGCCGATCATCATGGCCGGCCTCCTGCTCGCCATGGTGACTTACTTCCCGCTGTTCAAGGCTCTGACCAATTTCGCCAATCCGGCGCTTGCAGAGGCGCAGGCCACGATCCGCGCAACGGTCACTGCGGCACCGGGCGATTGCAAGTTCCAGTTCAACCCGACCGGCACCGCGAAGTTTACCACCTCGTGCGATATCGCCACTTCATTCCTGACGAAGAATTCGGTGCCCTATGATGTCGTCAGCGGTGCCGCCGGTTCAGCCGCCACGGTTAAAATCGCCGACGACACGATTACCAGCTATGATGCCGCTGCCGCTGGCGACAAGGCGAAAGCCATGAACGGCGCTTTCGAAAAGGGCATCAACATCGCGCTTCGCGATGCTGGCTACCCCCTGGTTCGCGGTGCGGCGAAGGTTCCGGAATCCAAGCTCGATGCCTTTATCGCCGCCAATCCGGAGCTCGCTCTCAACGCTGATGCGCTTCGGGCAGGTCAGAAGGAGACGGTCCCAGCCTCCAAGCTCGTGACCGACAAGCTGCTGACAGCCGACGAGGCCAAGGGCGTCACCGACATGGCTGTCTACACGATCGCCAACGGTGGTACTTTCACCATGGTTGCCGATCCGGCAAGGCTGAACTGGGTGGGCGTCGTCGCTGTTCTGACGGTCCTCGTCATCTACGTGACGATGGTCTACGGGCCGATCGCTGCCCTTTTGGTCGAGCTCTTCCCGACCCGTATCCGCTATACCGGGATGTCGCTGCCCTATCATATCGGCAACGGCTGGTTCGGTGGTCTGCTTCCGGCAACCGCCTTCGCGATGAGCGCCTTCAAGGGCGACATCTATTACGGTCTCTGGTACCCGATCATCTTTGCGGGCATCACCCTGGTCATCGGCATGATTTTCCTGCCGGAAACCAAGGACCGCGATATCCGCACGATGGACTGAGGCAAACCATCAGAATTGAGAAACGGGACCCGGCGCCTCCAACGGCGCCGGGTTTTTTATACCCGCAGAAGCCCTTTCGGCGGCGGCCGTCCGTCAGGACCCGGGTTGAAGCGCAGCCCGTAGCGCGAATAGACGATCGCGGTCATCCATGGCTGCTTCGAAAAATCATCCGTTCGAAAAGTGTCTTAGGAACAGCACAACGGCAGCAGACGGTAACGACAGTTTTTTGAGCAGAGCTCAAATAAGCCTGCTGAGCCGTGGCACAGGCCAGCCTTCGCGACTGACAGCAAAGACCAGACCGAAGCGGGCAAAGAGGATTGAGACGGCAAATGCGAGCCAGGCACCGAGTGCCAGTCCTGCTACGACATCGCTCGGATAGTGGACGCCGATGATGATGCGGGTTGCACCGAGCCAGAGCCCGATACCGATGAAAATGAGCCTGACGTGCGGAAAAAGGAGGACGAGTGCCACAAAGAGCGCGCCGATATTGGCCGAATGACCTGATGGGAAGCTCTGATGCAGGAAATCCATGTTCAAGGGCGAGAAACTGAAAATGCCCTCCTGCTCATAGATAAGCGGACGCGCCCGCCCGATCAGGAATTTCAAGGCGTTGGCACAGACACTGGCCAGGATGACGGAGAGCCCGACATAGGCCGTCATCTGGACGAAATAGGCCATGCGGAATTGACGGCGGACCTTCCAAAGTCGCCGGCGAACGGCGTAACCGGTGGCAAGAACGGTGCAAAGCCCCGCAAGGATCCAAGCAAGGCGGCCGATATCCGTTACGTCGCCGGCGATCGATACCAAGGGAGGCGAGAGGCTTTTGGCTGCCTGTCCGAGCGGCCTGTCGAAGACAAAAAAGGCAATGACGACCACATTGATCGCGGAAAGCGTGAACGCCTTCCAGGGAACTCTGCGATGGATCGTGCGGCGGGCGTCGTAGCGCCTGCCCAGATAGGATCGGCAGCCTGGTTTGTGATCGGCGGTATTGCTCATTCCATTCCTTCGTCGTTTTGCCCTTCGTCGGTTTGCAGGACATAGGAACCGGAGCTGATACCTTCAACAAAAGCCCTCCGTATCGATAGATACGAAGGGCGGAAAAGCGTTTCACGTGAAATATCAGGCAGAAAGCGTCTTGAACTCGGCAAGGATCGCCTGGCCCATTTCGACAGTTCCAACCTTCTTGGCGCCTTCGGCCATGATGTCGGCCGTGCGGATACCCTTGTCGAGAACGTTGGCGATCGCCTTCTCAAGATTGTCGGCTTCCTTCACGAGGTTGAAGGAATAACGCAGGCACATGGCGAAGGAGGCGATCATCGCAATCGGGTTGGCGATGCCCTTGCCGGCGATGTCGGGAGCGGAGCCGTGGACCGGTTCGTAGAGCGCCTTGCGTTTGCCTGTCTTGCCATCCGGCGCACCGAGAGAAGCAGACGGCAGCATGCCAAGCGAGCCGGTCAGCATCGCCGCGACGTCGGAAAGCATGTCGCCGAAGAGGTTGTCGGTGACGATGACATCGAACTGTTTGGGCTGACGTACCAGCTGCATGCCGCCGGCATCGGCCAGCATATGCTCCAGCTGGACGTCTAAATATTTTGCCTTGTGCGTCTCGGTCACGACCTGGTTCCAGAGCACGCCGGACTTCATGACGTTGCGCTTTTCCATGGAGCAGACACGGTTTTGACGGGTTCGGGCCATTTCGAAGGCGACGCCGGCGATGCGTTCGATTTCGTAAGTGTCGTAGATCTGCGTATCGATGCCGCGTTTCTGGCCGTTGCCAAGATCGACAATCTCCTTCGGCTCGCCGAAATAGACGCCGCCCGTCAGTTCGCGGATGATGAGAATGTCGAGACCTTCGACAAGTTCCGGCTTCAGGGAGGAGGCGGAGGCAAGCGCCGGATAGCAGATTGCCGGGCGCAGGTTTGCGAAGAGTTCCAGGTCCTTGCGCAGGCGCAGAAGGCCCGCTTCCGGGCGCACTTCATAAGGCACGCTGTCCCATTTCGGACCGCCGACTGCACCAAAGAGAACGGCATCTGCCGCCAGCGCCTTTTTCATGTCGTCTTCGGAGATGGCCGCGCCATGCGCATCGTAGGCACTGCCGCCGACAAGGCCTTCACCGATGACGAAGCCGGCGTTCATCGCCTCATTCATGTAAGCAATGATCTTGCGGACCTCGTCCATTGCCTCGGGACCGATGCCGTCGCCCGGCAGCAGGAAAAGATTGCGCGCTGTCATGAAACCCTCCGCGGAAAAACAAGCTGCGGCTTCTTAGACCCCGCCGGACACCATTTCAAGGAACAGAACGGCTGAATCGGTACGGTTTGCTGCCGCACGATGGTGATGTGCATCCTGGCTTGGAAGCAAAGAAAAAGCCGGGAGGAAGCCCGGCTTGATCGCATGCCGTGTTTGGGCGATTAAGCTGCCCAGGGACGCGACGCGGCGTTTGACTTTTCGAACTTGTCGATCGCAGAGGCCTTTTCCAGCGTCAGGCCGATATCGTCGAGACCGTTCAGCAGGCAGTGGCGCTTGAATTCGTCGAGGTCAAACTTGATCGAACCACCGTCCGGGCCGGTGATTTCGAGGTTTTCGAGATCAACCGTCAGGATGGCGTTGGAACCGCGCGAAGCGTCGTCCATCAGTTTGTCGAGGTCTTCCTGGCCGACCCTGATCGGGAGAATGCCGTTCTTGAAACAGTTGTTGTAGAAGATGTCCGCGAAGCTTGTGGAGATGACGCAGCGGATGCCGAAATCGAGAAGCGCCCACGGGGCATGCTCGCGCGAGGAGCCGCAGCCGAAATTGTCGCCGGCAACGAGAATCTTGGCATTCTGATAAGCCGGCTTGTTGAGCACGAAATCCGGGTTCGGCGTGCCGTCTTCGTTGTAGCGGGCTTCCGCGAAGAGGCCTTTGCCGAGGCCGGTGCGCTTGATGGTCTTCAGGTAATCCTTGGGAATGATCATGTCCGTGTCGATATTGACGACCGGGAGGGGTGCTGCAACGCCCGTGAGCTTCACGAACTTTTCCATGGAAACCTGCCTTTGTATGCCGTTTTTCAACGATTGCTCCGGCAATAGAGCAAAACGCCGTAAAAATGAAGGAGAATCTTGGGGCGCGTTTAGAGATCGATGATCGTGCCGCGGCCGTCGTTCCAGATGCGCATTTCGCGCTTTGGCTCAGCCTTGGCGCGGACGGGCGCCGGCTTCATCTTCATCGAAAGCGCGCGGCCAGCCATGAGCACGGTCAGGATAGCGCCAACGGCGAGCGTCACCGAAAAGGTGAGAGCAGCGAGCGCCACGAATACAGTGATCCCTGCCAGCATGAGGAAGATGGAGCGTATATTCTGCATGAGTTTAGACCTTTCTTCGAAAGGAATGTGGTCCTTGTTTTTTATTTCTGCAAGTCAAGCATGGCTTTTTGTTGTCTTGTCACTCTTCACAAAGCTTGGCACACATTCGTGATGAGCCAGAATTCGCCCATCCGTTCCTTCAGTTTGCACCGCTCTGTGCTGAGCGTTCCCGCAATCAATCTCCGCGCGCTCGAAAAGACCCATGCGCTCGATTGCGATGCCGTCATTTTCGATCTCGAAGATTCCGTGGCGTTGGAGAAGAAGGAGGCGGCCCGCGAAAACCTGAAAACCTTCTTTTCGGGCAAGCCGCTTACGAACAAGGAAAAGATCATCCGCATCAATGCACTTTCGTCGGGTTTCGGCCATGCCGATATGGAGCTAGTACTGGCGCTGCGGCCGGATGCGGTGCTTTTGCCGAAGGTGGACGAACCGCAGGATGTCATGGCCGTGAGCGACCTTCTTGCTGATGCGGATGCACCAGAGACCTTGCGTATCTGGGCGATGATCGAGACGCCGCGCGGTATCCTGAACGCGGCGGCAATCGCAGAGGCTGGCCGCACCCTCGGCTCGAGACTCGATTGCTTCGTCGTCGGGCTGAACGATCTGCGCAAGGAGACCGGCGTTCTGCCTCAACCGGGGCGAACCTTTCTCGTGCCGTGGTTGATGCAGGTCATCCTCGCCGTGCGCGCCTATGGTCTCGATGCGATCGATAGCGTTTTCAATGATTTTAAGGAATTAGATGCCTTCGAGGCCGAATGCGCGCATGCCCGGGCCATGGGCTACGATGGCAAAATGCTGATCCATCCGATGCAGATCGAGGCTGCCAACCGGCACTTCGCGCCCGATGAGGCTGCCATCCGGGAGGCGGAAGAAATCGTCGCCGCTTTCGCCGACCCTTCGGCCGAAGGTCTCAACGTCATCACTTTGAACGGCCGGATGATCGAGCGGCTGCATCTTGTCCAGGCGGAAAGCCTGGTCCATAAAGCCCGCCTGATTGCCGAACGCCAGACTACTGAACGAAAGCCTTTATCATGAAGCTCTATCGCCTTCTGACCGGCCAGGACGACGCCGCGTTCTGCCATCGCGTAACCGACGCGCTCAACAAGGGCTGGTCGCTTCACGGTGCACCGTCGCTGACCTACAATATCCAGACCGGCCAGGTGATTGCCGGCCAGGCGATCGTCAAGGAGGTAGAAGGCAAGGATTATCATCCGGAGATGAAGCTCTCCGAGCAATAGCTCAGCGCTCGACGGCCTCCTCGACGCTCGCTTCGATCCGCTCCATGTCGTCATCGCTCAGGCCGAAATGGTGGCCGATCTCATGGATGAGGACGTGGGTGATGATGTCTCCGAGCGTTTCATCGTTTTCCGCCCAATAATCCAAAATGGGACGCCGGTAGAGGCGGATGCGATTGGGCATCTCGCCGGTCTCGACCGTGAAGCGCTCGGAAATACCCCGGCCTTCGAAGAGGCCAAGCAGGTCGAACGGCGTTTCTAGCGCCATATCCTCGAAAACATCGTCGTCGGGAAAATCTTCGATTTCGATCGTTAGATTGTCGGTGAGCGAGCGGAATTCATCCGGCAAGTGGCTATAGGCGTCCATCGCCAGGGACTCGAATGTGCTGAGCGTTGGGGCATGGCGGTCCCGCCAATCCTCGCTCTGGTCTATGCGGGCCATGAAAATTCCCTTCCTTTGGCGCCCATATAGAACCTTTGCGGAGGATTTTCGAGTGTGGAATCAAAGGCAGGAATAAATTCATAAGAATTGGTTGTTGACTCTTTTAGAAAGCTCTGGAATCCATAAGAACATAACAGGAACAATCTGGCTTAGGAGTGAACGTCATGGCGCAGACGGCCGTGGCGCGCGAGCAGCTTTGTGCGCTCCGCGAAACCATTGCGAAACTCGAAGGCAAGCCGGCACCGGCGCTTGCGGCGGCGGCGCAAGAAGCTTTTGCGACTGGTGATGAAACCTTTTCGAGACCTGCAAACACGCCGCTGCGTCTGTCCTTTGACATTCCAATTCTCGATGAAGCGCTCGAAGGCGGTCTGCCGCTTAACGGCATTAGCGAAGTCCGGTCTCTGATGCTGCGGGATGCAGCCGGCGCCAGCGGTTTCGTGCTGGCGCTGGCGGCCTGGCTGCAGCGGCAGGAGACGGCGAATGGCATGCCGGTTTTTTGGATTGGTGACAGAATATGCACAATGGAAGCAGGGCATCCCTACGCTGTTGGCCTCAAGGATTTCGGGTTGGAGCCGGAACGCTTTCTCATGGCCTCGCCACACAAGCTGGAAGAGGCGCTGTGGCTTGCCGAAACGGCTGTGGAAAGCGGCGTCTTCCCAGCCACGATCCTGGAGGTGCGCGGCAATCCGGTCCAATTCGGTCTTACGGAAAGCCGGCGATTGAGCATGCGGGCAAGGGCTTCCGGCCGCCCACTTTTTCTGTTGCGGCAGGGCGGCGAGGAGGAGGCGAGCAGCGCCTTTTTCCGATTCTGTGCCGAACCTGCGCCAGCCAGCGCACGGCCTTTGCCGGATGGTTCGATGTTGGACGGCGGCATCGGCAATCCGGTTTTTCGTCTCATCCTGGAGAAGAGCCGCAACCCGGCTCCCCTCTCCTTTCTTCTGGAGTGGAACCCTCATGACCGCCGGTTTTTCCCCGTTAGCCAACCAGAGCGCACTCGTTCTCCAGGCGAGCAATCAGCGCATTCTGTCGCTCAGCTTTCCCCATCTTCCAACCGACAGGATCGCCCGCAAGAGGTGGGGTCTGTCCTGGCGTTCGGCCGGACGCCCTGATGCGCCGCCGATCGTCTGTTCTGGACGGCTCAACAATGCCATGCGCCTAACGGCGCTTGATGAGGTGGCGGAACGGATCAAACTGAAAAGAAACCAGGGAGTGGCCGAAGCGCGTGCCATATACCCGCTTCTGGATGTCATCGAGGAAGACCCGGCGGCCGATCGTCGGCTTCTCGAGGGCATCGCTGATTGGTGCGACCGTTATACGCCGCTGGTGGCATTCGACGACAAGGACGGGCTGTTCCTGGATATTACCGGCTGCGCCCATCTCTTTGGCGGCGAAAGGGCCATGCTCAAGGATATCCTTTCCCGGCTCTTCCATATGGGGTTCGATGTCCGCGGCGCGATCTCTTCGTCGCCGGGCCTTTCCTGGGCCGTTTCCCGATTCGGGGATGGTGGTGTCATCGAAACCGATCAAATGGAACACGTGCTGGCACCACTGCCGGTCGCAGCCCTTCGACTGGAGGAAGGGACTGTCGAGGCGCTGAAGAAGCTCGGCCTCAAATATATCGTCGACCTTCTTTCTGCCCCACGCGCACCGTTGGCCCGCCGTTTCGGCGCGAAACTTCTGCTCAGGCTCGACCAGGCGCTTGGAGTGGAAGAGGAGCCGGTTTCCCCGCGGCGGCCCGTTGCCAGTCTTTCCGCCGAACGACGCCTCATCGAGCCGATCGGTACGGAAGAAGATATTCTCGCCGTCACCGGCCAGATCGCCCAATCACTGAAAGCCTCGCTTGAGGCACGCGGCGCCGGCGGCCGTGTATTCGAACTCGTGCTGTTTCGCGTCGACGGCAGGGTCTTCAGGATTCCCGTCGGCGCCTCGCAGCCGCTCAGGGATCCGAAGCATATCGCTTCGCTTTTCTGCGAGCGTCTGCAGGCAATCCACGACGATCTCGATGCCGGCTACGGCTTTGAAATCCTGCGGCTGAATGTGCTGCGCCATGATCCCTTCAATGCGACGCAGGGGGATTTCGAAGGAGGCCGACAGAGGGAGACATCGCTTGCGGCGTTCATCGATAAAATCGCAGCCCGCCTCGGCGCGGATTGCCTGCAGAGATTTCAACTGCGCGAGAGCCATGTGCCGGAGCGGGCGGCGATTGCAATTCCCGCCATGGAAGGCCTTCAGGCACGCCGCAAGGCGGAGGAAGGAAATCCTTTTCCCTCCAGAAGTGAGCGTCCCCTGCGGCTTTTTGCCAGGCCGGAGCAAGTGGAGGCCCTACTTGCCGAAGTGCCCGACGGTCCGCCGCAGATCTTTCGCTGGCGACGCATGCAGCATCGCGTGGCAAGGAGCGAGGGACCGGAGCGGCTTGCCATGGAATGGTGGTTCGATGGCGCGGATGCCGAGGCACGCGATTATTTCCGAATAGAGGATGATGCCGGTCACCGCTTCTGGATCTATCGCGAAGGTTTTTACGGGCATGAACTCCCTCCTCGCTGGTTCATGCATGGGCTCTTTGCATGAGCACGACGCCCGCATTTTTCGAGATTGGTGCGAGAACGAACTTCTCGTTTCTTGAAGGAGCCTCCAGTCCCGAGGAGATGGTGGTGCAGGCAGCTTGCATGAAGCTCGGCGGACTCGGGATTGCTGACAAGAATTCGGTTGCCGGGGTCGTGCGGGCGCATGCTCAGGCGGAGGAGATCAGGAAAAAATTCGAGAGGAAGGAAGCCGGCCTTCTGGAAGAGGACGAGAAGCAGCAGATCATTCCCGATCCAATCCGCATCCAGCCAGGTGCGCGTCTCGTCTTTTCGGATGGAACTCCGGATGTTCTTGCCTATCCACGGAACAGGCGAGGATGGGCACATCTCTGCCGTCTTCTGAGCGACGGGAATCTAAAGCCGGAGGCGGAGAAAGGCTCCTGCATTCTCACCGAGGCGGAGATCATGGAATGGGGAGACGAGATGATGCTCGCCCTTGTTCCTGACCGGCTCGTTGTGAATGATGCCCTTGGCGAACAAGCATTTGAGAATTGCCTGCAGCGTTTTCGAAAACGCTTTCGGAAGACATTCCATATGGCGCTGGCGCCGGCCTACGACGGCCGCGACAAACAGGCTTTTGCAATCCTTTCCATGCTTGCCGCCCGCAACCGCATTCCGCTGATCGTGACCAATCAGCCTCTTTATCATCATCCTGACCGGCGGCCCCTTTCCGATATCGTGATTGCGATCCGCAAGCATGTTCCGATTGCCGAAGCCGGTTTCCTTCTGGCGCCGAATGCAGAGCGCTATCTCAAGGGAACGCGGGAAATGGTGCGTCTCTTCAAGGACTATCCCGACGCGATCGACAATACACGTGCATTCTTCTCCAGCTTGACCTTTTCGCTCAAGGAGCTGGAGCACAATTATCCGCCTGAAAACGATCCTGGCGAAACGCCGTATGAAACGCTCGAACGGTTGACTTGGGCCGGAGCTGCAAAGCGCTACCACCCGCAGCCTGTTCCGCAGAAAATCGTGACACAGATCGATTACGAACTGGATCTCATCAGGCAGAAAAACTACGCTTCCTATTTCCTGACAGTTGACAAGATCATTCAACACGCCCGCTATAAGCTCGGGGTTCTGTGCCAGGGCCGCGGATCGGCTGCGAATTCGGTCATCTGCTATTGCCTTGAAATAACGGAAGTCGATCCGAACAAGGCCACCTTGCTTTTCGATCGGTTCATCTCGATGGACCGGGATGAACCGCCAGATATCGATGTCGATTTCGAGCACGACAGGCGCGAAGAAGTCATCCAGTACATCTATAAAAGATACGGTATAGAGCATGCCGGGCTGACAGCGGGGGTGACCACCTATCGCACCCGCTCTGCTGGCCGCGAGGTCGCCAAGGCCTTCGGGCTTTCGGAAGATGTCCAATCGGCGATCAGCAGCCTCGTCTGGGGCTGGTCGGAAGACAATCTGTCGGAGCGCGATGCAAAGGCGGCCGGTCTCGACATTGGCGATCCGGTGACGAAGAACGTCCTCAGATATGCGTCCGAGCTTCTCGGCTTTCCGCGCCACCTTACCCAGCATGTCGGCGGATTTGTCATCACCCGGGACCGGCTCGACGAAGTCGTGCCCATCATGAAGACGGCGATGCCGGACCGCTACATGATCGAGTGGGACAAGGACGATCTCGACAATGTCAAGATTCTCAAGGTTGATGTTCTGGCGCTTGGGATGCTGACCTGTCTTCGCAAGGCCTTCGAACTTCTTCAGCTGCACTACGATGTGAAGAAAACGCTCGCCGATCTCGGCAACAAGGAGCATGGGGAAGAGGGCAAACCGGTTTACGAGATGATGTGCCGGGCCGATACGCTGGGCGTCTTCCAGATCGAAAGCCGGGCGCAGATGAGCATGCTGCCACGACTGAAGCCAAGGGAATTCTACGATCTCGTCATCGAGGTGGCAATCGTCCGGCCGGGACCGATACAGGGCGACATGGTGCACCCCTACCTCAAGAGACGGGAGCAGAAAACACCCATCGAATATCCCAGCAAGGAATTGAAGGCGGTGCTGGAAAGAACCCTCGGCGTTCCCCTGTTTCAGGAGCAGGCAATGCAGATTGCGATCACCGCTGCAGGCTTCAAGCCGGCCGAAGCCGATCGGCTTCGGCGCGCGATGGCGACGTTCAAGAGAACCGGCACGATCGGCAATTTCGAGAAGCGATTCATCGAAGGAATGGTTTCGAGAAACTATTCGTCTGAATTTGCGCGGCAGTGTTTCAATCAAATCAAAGGCTTCGGCGAATACGGCTTTCCGGAAAGCCATGCGGCCTCCTTCGCGTTGCTCGTCTATGCTTCATCTTGGATGAAGGCCTACTATCCCGATGTCTTCTGTGCGGCGATGCTGAACTCGCAGCCGATGGGATTTTATGCGCCGGCGCAATTGGTCCGGGATGCCAGGGAGCACGGCGTCGAAATTCGTGCGGTGGATATCAATCGTTCGGATTGGGATTGCCTCTTGGAGGATGCGCATTTCGACAAGTCAAAGATCGACTTCCGGCACAGGGACATGCACAAGATCATCCGGACGAAGAGGGCGGTTCGCCTCGGTTTCCGGCAGGTGAAGGGCCTTTCCGGCGACATGATAAAGGCGAAATTGATCGCAAATCGAGGTGCCGGCTATAGATCGATCCGCGATCTATGGCTGCGCTCGGGCCTCGAAAAATCGGATATCGAACGGCTGGCAGATGCAGATGCGTTCGGTTCCATCGGCTTGTCGCGGCGAGAGGCGCTCTGGGCGGCGCGGGCGCTGGATGTGAAAAGTGCCGCAGAGAGGCTGCCTTTGTTCGATCGGGTGTCCCATGTCGATCTCCAAGTCGAACCGAGGGTGACACTGCCCGAAATGCTGCCGGGCGAACAGGTGATCGAGGATTATCGCTATCTCTCGCTGTCACTGAAGGGGCATCCTATCTCCTTCCTGCGAGAGGATTTCCAAAGAGCAGGGATTACGCGCAATGTCGATCTTCTGGCCGTGCCGAACGGAAAGAGAGTGACGATTGCCGGGCTGGTGCTGGTACGCCAGCGCCCCGGCTCGGCCAAGGGCGTGATCTTCATGACGCTTGAGGATGAAACGGGTGTTGCCAATGCCATCGTTTGGAAAAGCGCCTTCGAGAAATACCGCTCGGTTGTCATGGGGGCGCGGCTCGTGAAAATCCATGGAAAATTGCAAAGTCAGAGCGGCGTCATTCACACTGTGGTCGAGCATATCGAAGATATGACGCCCGCTCTCGGCCTTCTGCAGAAGGAGGCGCAGCGCTTTGGTCTTTGCGAACGCGCCGACGAGGCTATGCGGCCGACGGCAGATCCGCGTGGAAAAAAGATGGCGCGTATCCTCGAAAAGGCAGCCATCGAAAGGCGAGGGATATCAACAAGCATTGAAACGAATGCTGGGGAGACCGCAAAGGTCATGCCGAAGGGGCGCAACTTTCATTGATGGTTAGCGATAGATGTTGCCCACGTCAGCGTGCCCCAGCCCTGATCCCCAGGCGCCTAGTGATTGCCCCGTCACGTAACTTTGTCGCGCGGGCACGCCGTCGTTGCGAGCGGTGCCCTCAAGCCCTTACCGCACTCACTTGGCACAGGTCCTAAAAAGTTTCTGGCAGGATATTCATTTTAATGATATTCGAATATCCATAAGGGAGATATCCAATGCCACTCTATGTCCGCGATGATGATGTGCTGGCGATGGCCGCCGAGCTGCAGAAGCTCATGAAAGCGCCGAGCAAGACGGAGGCTGTCAGGACCGCGCTACGCCATGAGATCGAGCGCACGCGCAAAAGCATGCCCATTCGCGAGCGTTTGGCAAGGGCGCGCGCAAAGGCGCAGGAGATCGGTCCCGGCGATCCGAATTTCGACATGAAGAAGTACACCGATGAAATGTGGGGCGACATGTGATCTTCATCGACGCTTCCGCGATCGTCGCCATACTCAGGCCGGAACCGGACGCAGACGATCTAATGGATCGGCTCGAGAAGGCCGGAGGCCCTTTCTTTGTCTCACCGCTCGTTCGATACGAGGCGACAATGTCTCTTGCCCGCGCTCAAGCGCAGCAGATCAAGAAGAACACCGCTCCAACTCCCGAAATGGTCGCGATCGCCCGTGAGGCAGTCGACTATTTCGTTCAGGACCTGGAGGCGCGCGAGATCGCGATATCGAGCGACATCGGCCGGATTGCGATCGATGCGGCCATGACCTACGGCAAGGCCATCAGCCACCCGGCCGACCTCAATTTCGGGGATTGCTACGCCTATGCTTGCGCCAAGGCTTATCGCCTCAAGCTTGTCTATAAGGGCGACGACTTCGCCAAAACCGATTTGGCGTAGGCCGGATAGGACACCAGTTTCGCTCGCCGCGCCTTCTACCTCGATTTTTTTCTTGACAGGCACCATCTTCTTTTGCAGAAAACACGATAGTCAGTGTCATGTTTGGAAATGAAGACGTGCTCGTCTGCAGTTGCAACTATATAACCGACAAGGAAATCCGGGAGGTCATCAACGACCTCCTCGATGAAGACTGTTGGCAGCTTATCGTGCCTGCGAAGGTCTATCATGCGATGGAAAAGCGCGGTCGTTGCTGTGGCTGTTTCCCCAACGTCGTCAACCTCATCATCCAGACCACCGAGGAATATCATGCCCGTCGCGACTCGACGGATGACGAGATATTTGATTTCATGTCCCGCCTGAAACAGTTCCATGAAGAAAACAGGAGAGCGGACATTGAAAGGCGACAAAAAGGTCATCGAGCGGCTTAACGAGGCACTTTTCCTCGAACTCGGCGCAGTCAACCAATATTGGGTTCACTACCGCCTGTTGGAAGACTGGGGCTATACCAAGCTTGCCAAGAAGGAGCGCGCCGAATCCATTGAAGAGATGCATCATGCCGACCGTCTTGTCGCGCGCATCATCTTCCTTGAGGGGCATCCAAACCTGCAGACGCTTGCTCCGCTGCGCATCGGCCAGAACGTCAGGGAAGTTCTGGAGGCCGATCTTGCCGGCGAGTATGATGCCCGCACAGCTTACAAGAAGTCGCGTGACATCTGTCATGACGCCGGTGACTATGTCTCCATGAAGCTCTTCGAGGAGCTCCTTGCCGATGAGGAAGGCCATATCGACTTCCTCGAAACGCAGCTCGACTTGCTCGAGAAGATCGGCGAAGCCAAGTATGGCCAGCTGAACGCCGATTCTGCCAACGAGGCCGAGTGACTGAACCTTCAAGGCCAACCGGCCGCAAATATGCGGCCGGTTGGCTTTCCACGTCGAGGACGCGTGTTGCGCACGGATGGAATTGCGTTCCGTCGAGCGCCGCATCCAGGTCCCCCAGCTAATTCCGGTTAATTTCTCTCAGTTCCTTGTTTTGTTGGACCTGCCGGGTCCCGTTTTGGCGTCACCCGCGACCTGACGCACGCACGAGGTCGGCCATTTCCATTGCGAGTGCCGGTGGCGCCTCGATAATGCCGGAGGGAGGGTCGGGATCTTCGATCCAAGTCTCCTCGTATTTCGCGGGAACGGTGCTCTTCCCGTCGCCGGTGGCGAACAAGGGCATTCATGGCGGTCCTCCCCCACGCCGTTGAGAACCACGGCCCCGTGCGCCTGCTTGGCCGAGGATCCAACCTTCCCACTGACCAATAACCTTGTCATCCGGGACACCGTCATCACGATAGCCATCCACCACATCGAGCATACCGAACAGGCCGACCGTTGCGTCGAAACGATCCTCGCCGGTCTTGTCTGACCCAAATCCGTCGGAAATGGCTTTGCGTATCGCCGTCCCGTCGACCTGCGGGCGTGCAGCCAGCCACCGGATGAGATGGCGGCCGATGGATTGGCGGCCTGATTGCTGTCGTTTGCTCCAGATGGGTCGGCGGGGGATGCCGAGCTGGCCATAGACGTCGCCGGGATAGGTCTCGGCGACGATGGTGACGTCAGGGTTCGCGAGGGCGTCGATCCCACCGTCGAAAGGCCAGAGGGCGATCTCAGCAAGGTTGGGGACGATGATCTCGCGCCAACCGGCTATCGCGGCCTTACCCACCTGATTGCCGCCCAATGTCCAGAAGATCATGCAGGCATTTCCCCGCTCGCCAGTGGCACGCTCGCAATGCCGAAGAAGATCGTTACCTGTCGCGACTCCCAGCGCGTCAAACAGATGCTGGCGTTGCGTGCCGCCCGGGCGCATTGGATAGAACGGCCGGTGCAACGAGATCTGGCTGCGATGCTCGGCGACCATGAACCACTCGGCAAAGGAACCCGTGCCGAAGGTCTGCAAGGCCTCGCGGAAAGAAAAAAGCCCGATCGCCCTGCCATAAGCCTCTGGCAGTCCGATTGGAAAGTCGAAGCCCACCAGCGTCGCACCATCGACTTTGGCTCGCTGCCGTAGCCGGGGCGTTAGTGTCGCCGTATCACTGACGGGCTCCGGCGCCGATATTATCCAACGGCCACCGTCGCAAACAGCGACGCACTTCCAGCGCTTCTGTCGATCGATGCTCCAGTCGCAATGTGCGACGAGGGCTACGGACATAATCCGCTCCCGGATTCGATTGACGCATTCGCTGACCGGATCGGATTTTCAGGCGTTGGTTTAACTCGCGCACGGTTCCGATCTGGAACAAAGTCTTGCGGCGTCTGCCGGTCGTATCGGTCCCACGACCCGGCGAGCAAGGCCGGAGCGACAAGATAGAGAATGGTGGCGATCACCACGACGCCAGTGAACCCGATATGCATGGCAAGCAGTACGGCGAGGATTGCGCTCAGCACCGATGCACAGCCATTGATCCCCCACGCCCAGGGAATAAACGCCTCCGAGCAGGCGCCAACGTGACCGAGGCCGAGGGGGAAGGGCATGCCCATGAAGACGGCGAGCGGCGCTATGAGGAGGAGTGCGATCGCGATCTTCGCGGCATCCGGGAGTGCCAGCAGCCGTTCGAATACCAAAGGCAGCGCGAGCAGGTAGGTGGTAGCCAGGCATGCGATCACCACGACGGCGAGTGCAATGCCGCGCACCGCTGATCCGCGTCCCACGACCGCCATCCAGCGTGCGGCTATGGCGCTACCGAGACCCGCGAAGGCAAGGAATCCCGCAAGCACGACGGCGACAGCGTAAAGCGGATGGCCGAGGAACAGCACGAAGCGCTGAATGAAGGCGATCTCGATGAAGAGGAAGGCCAGGCCCAAGGCAAGGAAATAGAGCCCGAAGCGCAGTCGATGTACTCCTCTCCCGAGCGCCTGCCGGCGAAGCCAGAGCGGCAGCAGAATCAGGACTGCGCTGAGGATCGCGGCCTGGACGAGCGTCGTCGCCAGGATCAGGTAGCCCCAGTCGAGCATCGCTGCCCCGCCTTGGGTGCGCAGCGTTAGGAGTTCGGGCAGGGCGCGCCAGCGGAAAAAGTCGAAGAAATAAGGCCGATTGTCAGTGGCCGGTGCAATATCGAACTTGTAGCGCTCGATGAAGTCGGCCCGCTCGGGGCCGAGGAGGTCGAGGGCTCCCTCGTAGAGATATTCCTGGTCGAGCTGGTTGTAGCGGTTCACGTCGGCCGACGAGATGCCAGGCGCCCAGGAGACGTCAAAGAAATTCTCGGCCGCGAAGCCGCGGATGGCTGCGACGTCTTCGCCGGTGAACGCCGACTTGGCGACGAGAAGGGTTGCGGTGTTCCAGCTGCGGATCAGCGCGAGGTGCCGGCCTGCCTCGGTCACGCCATCAGCTTCAAGCGCTGCGGTAGCGGTGGCGAACAGCTTGAGGATGTCGCGTGGCGGCACCCGCAGCCATCGCGTGATGGCGATGATACCACCCGGTCTCAGCACTGCGAGGTAATCCCGCAGCGCCTCCAGTGTGTAGGTGTAGTTCTCATGCATGGTCTGTACGCCGGCCGCGGTCGCACTGAAAGAGTCAAGGAGCGGCATCTGGATCAGGTCGTAACGCTCGCCCGTAGCCGCAGCGAAGGCGCGCGCCTCGGCCAAATGCAGATGCACGTTCGGGCGGCTAAAGATGCCGCCGGCGAAATCCGCAAAGCGATTGCGAGCAAGGTCGATCATCTGCGGGTTGAGCTCTACGGCATCCACGGTGTCGGCTCCGGCGCGCAGCGCGAGCAGCACCTGCTCGCCGCCGCCGGCACCAAGGATCAGCATTCGCGGCCGCTTAAGGATGCGGTACGGGAGCGCCGCCGTTGTCCGGTCGAGATATGCAACTGTCGCCGGATCGCCGCCATAGGCGGTGATCGTCGTAATACTGTCCCCATCGGTGAAGACGGCGAGTTGCGCGGGCGGCTCTTGGGTGTTGACGAGGCTGAGGCCCGGCGCGTACCGGAAAGGCACGGTCGGGCTCTCGACGATCGTCAGCAGTCCCAACGGGCTTGATCGCTCCTCGACCACTCGCGCGTTCGGCACTTCGAGAGCCATGCGCAGGCCCTTGTACTGCGACATGTGCGGGCCGGGGTCCGTCCAGGACGGTGGTAGCCATACCGCGATGAGCAAGGCTGCAAGCCCCAAACTGCCCAGGGCGAGCCACCGATGACGAGCCATGTCCGTCGCGGCGAGGGCAGCCGCAGCGAATCCCAGCGCTGCGACCAAGTACAGTGCTGCAGGGGGAGGGACAAGGAACAAGAGCCCGACGGTCCCCAGCGCACCGATCCCTGCGCCGACCAGGTCGAAGGCATAGACGCGCCCAATCTGGCCAGGGTCGCGGATGAAGGCAAGGCCGATACAGGTTGCACCGAAAAAGAACGGCAGAACCAGAAGAGCATAGCTGGCCGCGAGCCAACCGAGCTGCCCCGGATTCCAGATAATCTCGAGCGCGTTGAACGGAAGCCGTTCGGCACCGGCGACACTGGCAACCGCAGTAATGCCGAACAGGGCTGCCGACGCTGCGAACGCGGCGGGATAGCGCTCCACCAGGGGGCGGCGGGCGAACGCAAGGAATGTACCGCTCGCGCCGAAGCCCAGGAGCGCGATGCTTATGATCATATAGGCGAAATGATGCCACTGAATGATCGAGAAGAGCCGCATCAGTAGCACTTCGTGGGCAAGGGTCGCCGCCGATATGAGACCGACCGGCAGCACGCGACCCACTCTCATCGGGCCTGACCTCCCCTCAGCGGCACAAAGCTCACCGGCAGCAGCTGCCGGGTCGTGATGCTTCCGTCCACTCGCTTCTCGACCAGCATGAGAAACTGGGTCGCGAAGGGACCTCCGACGGGGACGACCATCCGGCCGCCCCTTGCGAGCTGTTCGACCAGTGGCGGGGGGATGTGGCTGGCAGCGGCAGTCACCACGATCCCGTCGAATGGCGCGTGCGCAGGCCAACCATAGTAACCGTCGCCTACCTTCACCTCGACATTGCCGAAGTGGAGCTCAGCGAGCCGGGCGGCTGCCCTTTCGCCCAGTTTCGGGATGATCTCAATGGAGTAAACCTTTGCCGCGAGTGGCGACAAGACGGCTGCCTGATAGCCCGAGCCAGTTCCGATCTCGAGGACAACGTCACCAGGGCCGACATTGATCAGGTCGGTCATCAGCGCGACGATGAAGGGCTGCGAGATCGTCTGACCGTATCCGATCGGCAGCGGTCGATCTCGATAGGCCGCCCCGCGCAGCTCCTCGGGCACGAAGAAGTGGCGCGGCACCTTCCCCATCGTCTTCAGCACCACCGGATCGATGCCCTGGCCCTCGACGGCTGACGGCGCTGAGCGGGCGTGCAAATTGATTGTTTCGATCATCGCCGTACGCTCTGCGAGGCGATCCTGAGCGGACGCAGATGTCGAAGCCACAGCGGCAGCGCCCGCCAGAACCGCGGCCAATAACGTTTGGCACTGGGCTAGTGGACGCATGAACTCTCTCCCGTCCAATGCAGAGAGTATAGTGGCTGCGGGGGCAAGTTTGAACAGGGTTCGCTTGGCTCTCAGCCGCTTTCCGGCTTGAGACTTCACAACAAAAGCGACCTGGCTGACGGAAAGTGGCTGCGCCTACTGGGGCCGCCGACCCTCGATGAATTGCAGAACTTTTCAGCCCCTTGAAATCAAAGATTTTCCATGTCGAACAGGATTGGAAAAGGCAGGAGGCTCGCCGGCAGCTATCCTGCTTTCCTTCAAACTTCGAAGCTTGAACAGGAAAGGCGAAAATCATCCATGTGTAAGCCCCGGCGTCTTCGGTTGTTCGGGGACCGACAAATTGGACTTGGATCGAGAGCCTGCTGCCGCCGTCAGTCCGCCGCTCGCAGGCCGGCCAAGTGGCTGAATTCCGATACGACCCGATCGTAGACGGCGCGTTTGAAAGGCACGATCAGTCCAGGCAGCTCATGCATGGATTTCCACTCCCAGGCATCAAACTCTGGCTCGTGGCCGCCGGGCGGCGGGTTGATGGCGATTTCGCTTTCATCGCCTTCGAAGCGAAAGGCGAACCAGCGTTGCGTCTGGCCGCGAAACTTTCCCTTGAGGCCGATGCCGATCAGCTGCGGCGGCAGATCATAGTTGATCCAATCTCTCGCCTCCGCGAGCAAGGTCACGGTTCTGATACCGGTTTCTTCGTAGAGTTCGCGGTATGCCGCTTCGAGCGGATCCTCGCCCTTGTCGATACCACCTTGCGGCATTTGCCACAGTTGTGGTGAGCCATCATATTCGGAATTGCCAACCGGGACACGCCGGCCTGCCCATACAAGCCCGTCGCGGTTGAGGATCATCACGCCGACGCAGGGACGGTAAGGAAGGTCTTCGGCTTTGATTGTCGCCTGATTCACGGGGTGCTCCTCAAGGATTTTTAGGATCTGCAGCAAGAGCAGCAACACCGACGATCTCAATGCCGCGCATGCCCGCCTCTTCGCTCCATTTGGATATTGCCTCAATACTCTCGTCGAAAGCCGCCGCAACACCAATTGCCTGGCCGTTGCGCTTGGCAATGCGCTCGAGCTCGTCAAGCCTCTGCAAGATAGCGTTGACATCGACCTGACCATCGAGCTGCAGGTCTGCAAAAGCATGAGGAAGCTCTGTTCCCTTCGCCACAGCTTCCGTCTTTGACTGCGCAGACGAACCGTCGTCGAGAAACAGCAATCCGCGCTTGCCGATATCGCGCATCACCGGCTCCATGGCATCGGGATTGGAGAGGAAACGCCCTCCCAGATAGTTCATGATGCCCGTATAATTGGTGATTTCGCCCATCGCGCGGTGCAGGTTTTCTATATTCCTTGCGGGCGACTTCGAGGTCAGCAGCGTCTCGGGGCCGGGATCGTTTGCCGGATAATCGAAGGGCTCCAGTGGAACCTGCAGGAGGATCTCATGGCCGCTGCGGCGCGCTTCCTGCATCCAACGCTGCAGGCTGTTGCCGCTCGCGGCGAATGCGAGGGTGACTTCCTCCGGAAGTTCCTTGATGGCGCGCTGTGTACCCGTCTGACTGAGGCCGAGACCGCTGACCACGATCGCCACACGGGTGCCGCGCGCGCCCGACCATGGACGCGCATACTGATCCATCGGGCGACGGCCATCCGGCCCGATGACGGGTAGGCGGCCAAATTGGCTGTCTTCCAGAAGGTTCTCATTCGGCATCGCTGCCATGCGCGGATCCTGGCCGACTTGCATGGCGTCTACTAGCGCCGGGCCGTTATCATCGCGTGGCCGCGGGCTGTATTTGGTCACAACCGAGCCGTCCCCGGTCACCATCCGCTCGACATTCGCACCGGAATGCGGCATCGGAGCGAGGCATGCCATTTGCGGCCTGGCTCTGCGTCGGGGAGGGCTGGACGGTATCTGTTGGTGGTGACGCCGCTGGATCTGCCACAGGGGGCTGTGTCCGCTGAAGGCCATCGTCACTGAGCATTGTGTAGAGAGAAAAGCCGCCGATGGCGATCAGGCAGAGGCTGGCGGCAATCCGGCCGATCCGCAGGATATTCGGCCGCTTTCGGCCACCCTTGCGGTTCTGGCCCAATGGTGCATGCAAATCCGTTCCCAATTTCCTCGCCCGCTCCAAAACCGGGAAACAGCAAAAAATCAGGCCGGATCAAAAACCCGGCCTGACGACCCATGATAGTTATTTGGCGGAAACCGCCTTGTCCGGATTCGGGGGAAAGGCCGGGTCGGTCTTCTTGCCGCGAAGCAGGTCGAACGCATAATTCAACTGCACGTCGTCCTTCGGATCCGGGGGAACATAGGCAACGGAACCTGAGCCTTCATCGGTCTCGCTCTGACCCTTGATATGGCCGCGCAGGCTGGATTCGCCCTCGGTTGCCATCTTGTCCTTCAGATCGTCCGGCAGCGGCTCTTCGACCTTGATGTCCGGCGTAATGCCGGTGCCCTGAATCGAGCGGCCCGACGGCGTGTAGTAAAGCGCGGTCGTCAAGCGGAGTGCGCCGTTTTCGCCAAGCGGAATGATCGTCTGGACGGAGCCCTTGCCGAAGGACCTCGTGCCGAGAACAGTCGCGCGGCGTAGATCCTGCAGGGCACCGGCGACGATTTCCGAAGCGGAGGCCGAGCCGCCGTTGACGAGCACAATCACCGGCTTGCCATCCGTGAGGTCGCCCGGGCCGGCATTGAAGCGGCGGGTCTCGTCCGGATTGCGGCCGCGGGTCGAGACCACTTCGCCGCGCTGCAGCAGAGCGTCAGAAACCTTGATTGCCTGATCGAGCAGACCGCCGGGATTGAGACGCAGATCGAGCACATAGCCCTTGAGCTTGTCGGCCGGAACCGTCGCCTTGATCTTGGCGATCGCCTTTTCGAGGTCCGGATAGGTCTTTTCGGTGAAGGAGATGACCCGGAGATAGCCGACATCATCCTCGACGCGAGACTTGACGGCCTGTACGGCGACGATGTCGCGAACGATCGTCAACTCGATCGGCTTATCCGCACCTTTGCGGATGAGTGTAAGCTTGATCGGCGTGTTGACGGCGCCGCGCATCTTTTCGACAGCTTCTTCGAGCTTCAATCCGCGGACGGACTGGCCGTCGATCTCGGAAATATAATCGCCGGCAAGAACGCCTGCCTTGGACGCGGGCGTATCGTCGATCGGCGTGATGACCTTGACGAGTTCGTCTTCCATCGTGACTTCAATGCCGAGACCGCCGAATTCACCCTTCGTCTGGGTGCTCATATCCTCGGCATCCTTGGCATTCATATAGCTCGAATGCGGATCGAGGGACGAAAGCATGCCATTGATGGCATTTTCGATCAGTTTGTCTTCTGCCGGCGGCGTGACGTACTGGGCGCGGACGCGCTCGAAGACGTCCCCAAACACGGAGAGTTCCTTGTAGGTGGATGCCCCGGCCGCTTCGGCCGGCACTCCTGCCGCATAAATTACGCTCATGGCAGTCGCACCCATCAATGCGCCGACCAGAACAAGAGAAGCCCTACGAATCATTGCGTGCCTTTCCAGTGTCTTTGGCGGACCACCACGGTCGGGAATCGACCGGTTTTCCGTCCTTTCGAAATTCAATGTAAAGCGTTGGCCGGTTGGTTTCCAGCGCCAATGCTGTTGCGCTCGCGACTCTTTTTGCACCCATCACCGCAAGCGGCTCGCCTGCGAAAACGAATTTTCCTTGGCGCGTGCTGATTATGTCCATTCCGGAGAGGACCAAGTGATATCCCTCGCCTGCATCGAGGATGATCATCTGGCCGTAGCTGCGGAAGGCGCCGGCGAAAACCACCAGTCCATCCGCTGGCGCAGTCACCACCGTATCCGGATTGGTGGCTAGCGTCATTCCCATGGCCTCGTGTCCAGTGCCGTCGGCGTCGCCGAAGTGGCGCAGAATATCGCCCGCCACGGGCAGCTCCAATTTCGCCTTCAATTCTCCGAACGGATATGCGGGCGCAATGCGGTTTTTATCGGGCACACCGCTATCGGCAAGTGCCCTGGCCTGTGCCCGCTGCTCGTCCGTAAGCAGCTTCCGGTTCTCTTCCTCGCGCCTGGCCGCTTCAGCGGCTTCGCGCACGGAGGCGATCTCCGATTCCATCGAAGCCACGAGGCCCTCGAGCGTTGTCGCTTTGCCTGCCAATTCCTCAGAGCGTTTCTTTTCGGCTTCGAGATCGGCCGCGTTGCTGCGGCTTAGCTTATCGTTTTCGGCAAGAAGCAGGTCCATGCGCCGCTCCTCTTCGATACCATTCGTCATGGTGGCGGTAAGATTTGCCTTCTCCACCACGCTCGCCGCCTGCAAGGCCGCGAGGTTGGCGAGATCTGCGGCAAGCTTATCGGTCTCCTTGCGCATGCCGGGCACGACAGCACCCAGCAGGATGGCGCTACGCACCGACGCAAGCGCATCGTCCGGTGTCACAAGGAGAGCGGGCGGCGGATTGCGGCCCATCCGCTGAAGGGCGGCGAGCACTTCGGCCAGCAGCCCGCGCCGCTCATGAAGCGAGCGGCGGATGGCGTCCTCCTTGATGCCAAGATCGGCAAGCTTCTTTTCGCTTTCGAGGATCTGTTTTTCGAGCGTCTTGCGCCGCGCGGCGGAATCGATCAGCGCCTGGCGGATGTTCGTGCTGCTTTTGTCCAGATCGGCGATGCTTTTTTGCAGCGCCATCACTCTATCTGACGAAAGATTGATCGTTTTTGACAGGGCCTCGAGCTCAGTGCGGGTCTCGTCGCGTTTTTTTTTGAGCTCGGCGGCCGGGTCCGGCAACGTCTCATCGGCCTGTTGAGATGTTCCAGCCACAGGCGCTGCGACTGGTGCATCCTGGGCGAACGCGCCCGCTCCACCAAAATCGAACTGGACGAAAATGACTGTCGCGCCGAGGCCAGCCGCGAATGCGGGCAGGATCAGTCGCGTTCGCTTGCGGGCAGTTCTCGTCATGCGTGTTCAGGGGCAACTTTCAAATCGCGCGGAGACTATGCCGATTTGCCGTCATTTGCCAGAAAGATTGGCGAACAAGGCTACACTTGGCAAAACACGGCTGCGTGACCGATCAAACGCGGTGATAGGGGTGACCGGAAAGGATAGTGACGGCACGGTAGAGCTGTTCGGCAATGAGCGTCCTCACCAACTGATGCGGCCAGGTCATCTTGCCGAGGCATAGGGTCATGTCGGCACGGTCGTAAAGCGCAGGGTCAAGGCCGTCGGCTCCGCCGATGGCAATCATCAGATCCCGTTTTCCCTGGTCGCGATAGTTGCCGAGGACCTTTGCAAAAGCTTCGCTGTCCAACGCCTTGCCGCGTTCGTCGAGGAGAATGAGAATGCTGCCTTCAGCCAGCGTCTTTTGCAGCATGGTTGCCTCTTCGCGCTTGCGCGTTTCTGCATTGGCGGCGCGACTTTCAGCAACCTCGGCAACGCGAGAGAATTCGAGACCGATCGCAGGACCAGCCTTGGCAAAACGGTCGAAATAGCGGGCCGCAAGATCCTTCTCGGGGCCGGACTTCAGCCGTCCCACCGCAAAAAGACCAACCCGCATCCATCCGCTCCTGTCATGCGCCGCGAAGGCACAATACCGGCCTTGGGCCGGTTCTCATGTTTCCGGCCTTGACTGCCGCGCTCAGGCACCGGACAAGCCGGCCCGCCTATCAGTGCCGCGTTTCTTCGTCCATATCCGGCGCTGCCCACATCTTTTCGATGTTGTAGAACTCGCGGATTTCGGGGCGGAAGACGTGCACGATGATATCGCCGGTGTCGATCAGGACCCAATCACCGCCGTCCTTGCCCTCAACGCGGGCTGCGCCAAAGCCCTCGTCTTTCAAGTCGGTGAGCAGATGATCCGCGATCGCCAGGACATGGCGGTTCGATCGGCCGGAGACGACGACCATATAGTCCCCCAGCGCAGATTTCCCAGCAATGTCGATGGTGACGATATCTTCAGCTTTGGAGTCCTCAAGGCTCGTGAGGACAGCTTGCAGAGCGCGGGCGGCGGCATCGGCGCCACGTTCCAGGCTCTTCGGGACAACGGCGAGCGTTCTTCCCTTGGCGTGTACTGTTGTCAGTGCTTTTCCTTTCCTGCAATAACAGAACATGCGCATCACTGATTTGGGCGAACCAAATCATGGTTAAGATAGGCATCAAACTGCTAATCTTTCAAGACACGAGCCGGTTTTCATTTCGCGAAGACTTAAATTCGCGTTCAAGATTTATGTCGTTACCGGCAGCAAGGCGGCTGTGTACAGCGCCAACGGCCAAGCGTAAAGTGGCTGCGATTTTCCGTAAGTGCAGAACCGAATGGACACTACCGCCAGAAATCAACTCGTTCCCATCCTGCGCATCAGCTTTCCACACGAGGATCGCCTAGGCCACGGCAAGATGGAACTCCTGGAGCACATCCGCCAAACCGGCTCGATCTCGGCAGCCGGCAGGGCGATGGACATGTCCTACCGGCGCGCCTGGTTGCTCGTCAGCGACATGAACCGCATGTTCAACGCGCCGGTAGTCGAATCCCAGCGCGGCGGCCAGAAGGGTGGCGGCGCTGCGTTGACGCCGTTTGGCGAGGAGTTGCTATCGCGGTTTCGGCATATGGAGGACGCCATGCGAGCAGCCCTTGCGGGTGATCTTGCCTGGCTGGAAGGCAACCGCCGTCAGGCCGAGGCGGCAAGAAAATAGTCAAGGCTGCAGCGCGACTGTCTTGATGACAGCGAAGACAGGCTTGTTGGGCACAAGATCGAGCCTCCCAACGGACAGGGCGGTGATACGCGACAGGATGATATCGCCGCCGCAGTCGATCTGCACCTCGACCGTTCCGTCTTCCGCAGGCGATATCTGTCGGACGATGCCGTCGATAATATTCAATGCGCTTAAACCTTCCGGCCTGACGGTCGCCAGCATGACATCGCGGGAAGGAATGTGGACGCGAACGCGCTTGCCCGGCGGCACCGTGGCACCCGGCACATAGAGGCGGGACGCCTTCAACGCGAGCGTCGCAAGGCGATGTTTTTCATCGAAGCTTTCGACGGTGCCTTCCAGAAGGGCACCTGCTTCGCGCCGGTCTTCGGCCGCCGAAGGACGGCTCAGCACATCCGTCGCGCTACCCGCCGCCTCAACCTTGCCATCGCGCATCACGACGACCTGATTGGCGAGGCGCGCCACTTCGAAGATCGAATGGCTGACATAGACGATCGGAATCTGCGTCTCGTCACGCAGGCGTTCGAGATAGGGCAGGATCTCGGCTTTGCGGGCCTCGTCAAGCGCTGCGAGCGGTTCGTCCATCAGCAAAAGACGCGGAGAGGAAAGCAGCGCACGGCCGATCGCCACCCGTTGCTTTTCTCCGCCTGAGAGATTGGAAGGGCTCCGATCGAGCAGGCTTTCGATACCGAGCAGGTCGACGATGTGGTCAAAGTTGCCGGTTGGCGAAACCTTCGGCGCGAACCAGCTTCCATAGGAGAGGTTCTTTCGAACGCTCAAGTGCGGGAAGAGCCTGCCATCCTGGAAGACATAGCCGAAACGGCGGCGATGGCGGGGAACGAAGATGCCTTTGGCCGTGTCGGTGAGCGGCGTACCGTCGAGGAGAACACGGCCTTCATCCGGCCGGACGAGGCCGGCAATGATGCGGATCATCGAGGTCTTGCCCGAACCGGACCGGCCGAAGAGGGCCGTCACGCCGACTTCGGAGGTAAAGGCTGCATCAAGGGTGAAGGCGCCGAAGCGGTGCCTGGTTTCGATGGTGAGCGTCATTCCGGGTCTATCCTCCGGCCCGCGAGATGCGCCATGAATTCAGACGCCAGCAGCGCTGCCATGGAGATGACGATAGCAACCAGGGTAAGGCGCATAGCGCCGGCATCGCCACCTGGGACCTGGGTGAATGTGTAGATGGCCGAAGACAGCGTCTGCGTCTCGCCCGGGATGTTCGATACGAAAGTGATAGTTGCGCCAAATTCGCCCATGGCCTTGGCAAAGGACAGGATCATCCCGACGATGATTCCTGGCGTCGTCAGCGGCAGCGTGACGGTGAGGAACACCCATAGCGGGCTCGCGCCGAGGGTGCCTGCCGCTTCCTCGATCCTGCGGTCGATTGCCTCGATCGAAAGCCGTATGCTTCGGACCATCAGCGGGAACCCCATGACCGCACAGGCGAGAGCTGCGCCTGTCCAACGGAAGGAAAAGACAATCCCGAAATATTGATCCAGCAAGGTGCCGATCGGTCCCCTGCGGCCGAAGAGGATCAGAAGAATGAAGCCGGTGACGACCGGCGGAAGAATTCAGCGGCAGATGAACGATGCCATTGACAACAGCCTTGCCATAGAAGCGGCCGCGGGCAAGAAGCAGCGCAACCGCAATGCCGAACGGCAGGCTCGCGAACATGGCGACAACGGAAACCCGCAGGCTGAGCAAGATCGCCGTCCACTCATCATTGCTCAGGCCAAAATCCAAGTTGGTATCTCCGATAGATCGGTTTGAAGCTGCAGGATAAAATCCCTATTCACTTCAGGATCGTAAAGCCCTGCGCAGTAAAGAAGCGAGCGGCGTTCTCCGACTTTAGAAACTTTAGATAGGCAACGGCGTCGGGGTTCTTGCTGGCGGCAAGCAGAGCGATAGGGTAAATGATCGGCGGATGCGAATCGGCTGGAAACATGCCGACGATTGCGACGCCTTCGTCTGCCGCCGCATCTGTCTGATAGACAATGCCATAAGGCGCTTCGCCGCGGGAGACGAGCGCAAGAGCGGCACGCACGCTTTGGGCACCGGCAATCTTCGGCTCCACCGATGTCCAGACGCCGAGCTTGTCGAGCGCGGCCTTGCCGTATTTGCCGGCGGGGACGGATGTCACTTCTCCCATGGCGAGCCTGCCATCGCCAAGAAGACCGGAAAGATCGAAACCCGGCTTGATATCGACTTGCTTCGCCTGATCGCTGGCAGTCACTAGCACGATGCGGTTGCCAAGGAAGTCTGCGCGGGTGTCTTCCCGGATTAGGCCCCTCTTGGCGACGTAGTCCATCCAGTCGAGATCGGCGGGGATGAAGATATCGGCTGGTGCGCCATTTTCGATCTGCTTGGCGAGTGCGGAGCTCGCTGCATAGGAAACGACGGCTTCCTTGCCGCTTTCCTTTGCCCAGGCTGCATTTGCGGCGTCAAGCGCATTCTTGAGGCTCGCCGCCGCAAAGACGGTAATTCTATCTGCGGCGCCTGCGGGCTGGGGCAGCAGCCCTGCAGCGCCAATCCAGGCCACGGAAAACATCCCGACGACGCGTTTCATCCATTGCCGGCGATTATGCATATCTTCACTTCCCCTTCGAAATATTCAGAGGAATATATCGATATCGATAGAATTGGCTATGGATATGTTTTGAAGAATATATCGTCTTTTAAATTGTTTGATGACGAAAAGTTTCGAAGCGGCGGCATCCGTTTGCACTATCCCGCCGCAACCTCTGATGAAACGGACCTTAAGTAAGGCGTTCTGCTGGAGCTAGGATTTGATGATGTCACGCCGAATCGGGCGGTCGATATCAGTCCTTGGGCTTGCGGCTATGCTGCCAGCAAGGTGGACATCCTCGACAACCGCGCGCCCGGCATCGCCTGTTACCATGCCGGTTACACGCTCGTGGAAAAGCTTCAAACGATCTCCACGAAATTCCGCAAGCAGCGCGAAACGGGCGAATTCCCCGCCAATTTCCTGTCCGTCGCCGGGTGTCACATCGTTATTGGACAAGCCGGACGGCGCCGAGATTATTGATTTCGTTGCTCGCCAGTTCCGACTTGCAATCGAGCTTGAAAGTACTGTTGCCGGTCATGGTAATTTCCTGGGCGATGATTTGGACGCACTCGCCAGACGTCGTACCATTGCCGGAATACTCGACTTCTTCGGCTGCTGGCATGTAGATGATGCCGCTGATGTTCGAGTTGCTGTTGCCATTGATCACTGCGGAGGCCGTGTTATTGCGGTCGGCGACGATAACGAAACCCGCCCATGGCCCCGATGTCGGGGCATTGACGTTAACGGTCGAACCGCCATGAATGTCGACTTCAGCGCCATTGAGCAGGAAGAATGTGACCCCTTCGCCAGTGATGACCGACTGGCTCCCGAAACTCAGCTTGCCCCCGTCAATGATGTAGTCACCGGGTTGCAGCTTCACATCGCCCTTGACCTGGAGACCCTTGTACGTCCCGGGCACCAGTTCGCCGGAGCCGTTGTTCTTGGCCAACGTCCCTGCTTTCGGCATCGTTTTGAGTTTGAACGGGTCAAGGGCCGCTGCCGTTCCTTCGTACGGCTTGTCGCATTCGAGATCGATTTTGTACGGCGAGGCGGAGACCTTGCCTGGCGTATAAAGACATTCCGCCTTTAGGCTTCCTGATCCACCGACATAGATGGCTTCGTTGCTGCGCGAGTTCGCGGTGATCGTACAATTCGACGTGTCGACCTTCGAACTACCCGCAACCTCGAAGGCGCGGTCTGCCGTCCGGCTGAGCGCCAGAATGCAGGCTTCGCTGCCCGCTTGGTAAGTGGTGCTGCTGCGGCGCGAGATAGGGAATGATAATCGAGTGAGAAATACCGGCTGGTAGTTGGCTGCATAGTCAGCCGTCGCCGTTACCTGCTGTCCCGCCAGGGAATAGACGATATGCAGGGATGGAGGTTCTGCTGCCGGGGTGATTGCATCGTTGCCCTGGGAGACGGCAGCCACCTCTTGATAATTGCCGAAGAACATTTCGTTCGCCAATTGAGTGGCTTCCGCCTCGCTGTAGCCCTCGCCGTAAAGGCGCACCGCCGCAAGCGTGGCGCTGTCCAACGCCTCCTGCAATTTGTCAGCCTCGAAACTGGCATTAACGAAGTCGATCGCGACGGAGGCCGCCCCCAGTAAGGGAACGATTGCAACCGCAGTCAGGATTGCAAAGTTGCCGACCTCGTCGCGAATAAATCGATCGACATGCCGTTTGAGAACTTCACGCATGAGTATGCCCCCAGTTCCGAGTACCCAAGCTGAAGTATTAGATGTTAGCAATATACGATTGATTGCTTATTTCATTCGAATTGTACGTATCCCAAAGAATACAAATCCTACCCGTGTGCCAAAACGCCCGCTTTTGCGCATTCCGGGAATAGATGGACCTGTCCAGCGCAAGCGCTCATGCGCCAGGTCATCAATCTGTTCGGCAAGTAGCAGTCACGCGGAAAACGCCGGGTACGTGCCGAGCTACGAGGGCCAAGGTGGCCGAGGTCGATCAGTTGCTTGAGGTCGATCAGTTACTGAGGCGGAGACGGTTCGTAGGCGGCTCGGGAGCCAGTCCAGACCCAATTGCTCCGGCATCGGAGGCAGGGTCGGGCGAGATGCTGCCCCTGCGTGGTCGCGTTTGCTACTGAAACAGTCGGCAGCCGCTACGGCCCGACGCGTCATAGCTTGGCGAATCTGGCCTGGTCCTAACTTCGTCAGTTTTGCGCCCTCTCCAGCTTGAGGACCGCTCCGCCCTCGCTTTTGGACTAGAATTCCGCTCACGTGGATATGCTATTAGACTGTGCGAACGGGATAGAGCAAATTTCCCATGCCGCAAAAAGCGGCAACACTGAGATATGGATTCGAGGAGCTTTGCGCACATCGCATTGCTGCAATGCAATATACGATATTCCAGTTTACCGAAATTATGGTAAAACATACTTATCGAAACGGCGATCTCCTCCTCCCAAAGCCGTTAGATATGGGTCGGCAGCACTCCTCCTCCCAGCTGTCGATCAAGTTTATAAAGCCCGACGGATCCTCCCCCGTCGGGCTTTTCATTTGTCAGCCTTCCTGAAATTGCCGCTACTCAGCCGCTTTGCGAATAGCGGTCGAACTCAATGCCGAGCGCGGGCCATGAATAAAGGTCCAGGCAGGGGCGGATTTTTTCCAGAGCACGCGGGCATCGTCCTCGTCGATACGGGCGAAATCGAAAGTCTTTGCCATTTTCGACGAGAGATAGGAAAGCGTCGCCCCGGGGCGATCGATGACGGCGATCGGGAAGGTGCGCGCGATCTCTTGCCACTTTTGCCATTTGTGGAAGGTTTGCAGGCTGTCGGCACCCATGATCCAGATGAAATGGATGTTCGGATTGCGCGCCTTTACCCTGGCGAGTGTGTTTGCCGTGTAACTGACGCCGAATGCCTGTTCGAATGCAGTCACCTTGATATGCGGATCGGTTGTGATCGCTTCGCTGAGTGCGATCCGCTCGGCAAGCGGCGCAAGATGGTTGCGATTTTTCAGCGGATTGCCAGGCGTCACCATCCACCAGAGTTGGTCGAGGCCGAGGCGCCGTATGGCGATCTCCGCAACCAGCGCATGCCCCTGGTGCGGTGGATTAAAGGATCCGCCGAAAAGACCGACGACCATGCCGCGCTCGGTGTGCGGCATGCGAAGGTAGCGACGGTCTATTTCGTCTGTCGTCACGTCAGGGCCGCGTTTGTCCGGTGCCGCGCACGCGGTATTTGAAGGAAGTCAGCTGCTCGACACCAACAGGACCGCGGGCATGCATCTTGCCCGTCGCAATACCGATTTCCGCACCCATGCCAAACTCGCCGCCGTCGGCAAATTGCGTGGAAGCGTTATGCAGCAGGATGGCCGAATCGATCTCGGTGAAGAATCGCTCGACGACGGCCGGATCTTCCGCGATCACCGCTTCCGTATGGTTCGAGGAATACTTTTGGATATGTGCGATCGCGCCGGAAATGCCGTCCACGACGGCAACGGAAATGACCGCATCGAGATATTCGGTCGACCAATCCTCCTCGGTCGCCGGCTTCATGCCCGGGGCAACCTTCAACACTGTGGCGGATGCGCGGATTTCACAGCCGGCCTCGGCCAGCACTTTAAGAAGCGGTGTCAGATGCGTGCCGATTGCAGCGCCGTCGACAAGCAGGGTTTCCACGGCCCCGCAGATGCCTGTGCGGCGCATCTTGGCGTTGACGATGATCCTCTTTGCCATTTCGATATCGGCAGACTTGTCTACATAGATGTGGCAAAGACCCTCGAGATGGGCAAAAACCGGCACGCGGGCTTCGTTCTGCACGCGGGCGACGAGGCTCTTGCCGCCGCGCGGCACGATGACGTCGATTGCACCGTCCAAGCCCCGCAGCATGGCGCCAACGGCGGCACGGTCCGAAACCGGAACGAGCTGTATGGCATGCTCCGGAAGATCGGCTGCCTTCAGCCCTTCAACGAGGCAGGCATGGATCGCCTGCGATGAACGGCGCGAATCCGAACCGCATCGCAGGATCACAGCATTGCCTGCCTTTAGGCAAAGCGCACCGGCATCTGCCGTCACATTCGGCCGGCTTTCGAAGATCACGCCGATGACGCCGAGAGGTGTGCGGACCCGCTCGATCTTCAGTTCGTTCGGCCGATCCCAGGCGGCAATCACTTCGCCGACCGGATCTCTCAGCGCAGCAATGGCGCGGATGCCTTCGGCCATTTCGGTGATGCGCTGGTCATTCAATGTCAGGCGGTCGATGAAGGAGGCAAGCATATCGGTGCCAGCGACATCCTTCAGATCCTTGGCGTTTTCAGCAAGGATGTGCTCCTTGCCTGCGAGGATCGCGTCGGCCATCGCATTCAGCGCCTTGTTCTTGGCCTCGGTGGACGCAAAGCCTAACGGTCGTGCCGCAGCCTTGGCCTTGCGGCCGATGTCGTTCATCAGCGCGTCAATGTCAGGGCTTTGCACAACGGTCTCAAGCATGGGCCGTGTCCTTCTTCTGTCTTTCCGATTTCGAATTTACCTGTGACGTCATCACCATATCGTCGCGATGGATCATGGCGGTACGGCCGGGATAACCGAGGATCGCTTCGATCTCCGTTGATTTGCGGCCAACGATCCGGCGGGCGTCTTCTGCGTCGTAGCTGACGAGGCCGCGGGCGATCTCGCGCCCCGAAGGGCCGATGATTGCCACGGTGTCCCCCCGGCTAAAAAGCCCGATCACCTTGCGAACGCCGGCGGGAAGCAGGCTCTTGCCCGCACCCAGCGCCGCCACGGCGCCGTCATCGACATGCAGTTCTCCGGCTGGCTGCAACTGACCTGCGATCCAGGTCTTGCGGGCGGTCACGGGGGTGCCGGAGGGTGCAAACCAGGAGGAACGTGCGCCGTTCGAAATCGCCGATAGCGGGCTATCCGTTTTGCCGGAAGCAATGATCATTGCGCAGCCCGACGTCGTCGCGATCTTGCCGGCGTCGATCTTCGTGCGCATGCCGCCGCGCGAAAGCTCGGAAGCGGCGCCGCCTGCCATGGCTTCGATCTCCGGAGTGATCTCGGCGATCGTCTCAAGGAATTCCGCCCCTGGATCGAGGTGCGGCGGCGCCGTATAAAGCCCATCGATATCGGATAGAAGGATCAGCAGGTCGGCGCCCGTCATCGTTGCGACACGGGCCGCGAGGCGATCATTGTCGCCGTACCGGATTTCGCTGGTCGCGACGGTGTCGTTCTCATTGATGATCGGAACGGCGCCGATCTTCAGCAACTGGTTGATCGTGGCACGGGCGTTCAAATAGCGGCGGCGTTCTTCGGTATCACCGAGCGTCAGCAGGATTTGGCCCGCCACGATCTCATCGCGCGAAAGGCTTTCCGACCAGGCACGCGCGAGCGAAATCTGGCCGACGGCTGCGGCCGCCTGGCTTTCCTCCAGTTTCAGCGCACCAGAAGGCAGATCCAGCACAGAGCGGCCGAGCGCGATTGCGCCCGAGGAAACGACAAGCACATCCGCGCCTCTTGCCTTCAGTGCGGCGATATCGGCGCACATTTTATCCAGCCACGCGCTTCTGAGCCCGGTCTTGCGGTCAACAAGGAGTGCTGAGCCGATCTTGATGACGATGCGGCGGTAGCGATCGAGCGGCTTACGCGTCGTCATCCGTTCTGTCCTCGTCGGCAGCGATCATGTCGCGATGCCGCAGCTTCGGCGCTTTGGCCGGCTTCTCGCCGCCCGCATTCGCTTCGACAATGATGTCGCGCAAAGCTCGCAGAACCTCGGTCATGCCCTTGCCGGTCACGGCCGAAATCTGGAACGGCGTCTTGCCGCAAGCCTTGGCGAGCTCCTTCGTCTTCTTCTTCAGCGTCGCGTCGTCGAGCACGTCGATTTGTGAGAGCGCAACGATTTCCGCTTTGTCGGTCAGTTCGTTGCCGTAGGCCTCAAGCTCGTTCTTCACAGTCGTATAGGCTTTGCCAACCTTTTCCTCCTGCGCCGAGACCAGATGCAGCAGCACGCGAGTACGCTCGACATGGCCGAGGAACCGGTCGCCGATGCCGACGCCCTCGTGCGCGCCTTCGATCAGCCCCGGGATGTCGGCGAGAATGAATTCCTGTCCGTCGATGGTTGCCACCCCGAGATTCGGATGCAGCGTGGTGAAGGGATAATTGGCGATCTTCGGCCGCGCGCGGGTGACTGCCGCCAGGAACGTCGACTTTCCGGCATTGGGCAGACCGACGAGCCCGGCGTCCGCAATCAGCTTCAGATGCAGCCAGATCGTCTTTTCCTCGCCAGCAAGGCCCGGATTTGCCCAATCCGGTGCCTGATTGACCGAGGACTTGAAATGCGCATTCCCAAAGCCGCCGTTGCCGCCGGCGGCAAGCCGGAAACGCTGTCCTTCTTCCGTCAGGTCGCAGATCAGCGTTTCCTGGTCTTCTTCGAGCACCTGTGTTCCGACCGGGACCTTGAGCGTCACGTCGTCGCCATTGGCGCCGGTGCGGTTCTTGCCCATGCCGTGCATGCCGATCTTGGCCTTGAAATGCTGCTGGTAGCGGAAGTCGATCAGCGTGTTAAGCCCGTTGACGGCTTCAACCCAGACATCGCCTCCGCGTCCGCCGTCGCCGCCGTCCGGCCCGCCGAACTCGATGAACTTCTCGCGCCGGAACGAGACGCTGCCTGCGCCGCCGTCACCGGACCGGATATAGACCTTTGCTTCGTCGAGAAATTTCATTTTACTTCCATCATCGGTGGCTTTTTACGCGCCCCATCCTGCCGCTTTCGATATAGGCGGTTCAAGCTAAGGTCAAAGATTATCGTGAAGTTTGCGAGCTATAACATACAGTACGGCTTCGGTCTTGATGGGATTTATGATCTTGGCCGTATTGCGGACAGCCTCGATGGCGCGGATATCATCGGGCTTCAGGAGGTGACCAGAGGGTTCTCGCGAAACGATTTTTCCGACATGGCGGCCGATCTCGCGGCCTTCTTTCCCAACCATTTCTGGGTCTATGGCCCGGCCTGCGATCTGCATGTCGACGCCGGTGAAGAGGGCTTTCCGCCGCGCGGCACGCGCTTCCAGTTCGGCAACATGATCCTTTCGCGTTGGCCGATCCTGTCGGCGCGCACTCTGCTTTTGCCGCGCAGCCGCACAGTTTCGAAAATCAATTTGCAGCGTGGGGCGAGCGAGGCCGTCATCGATACGCCGGAAGGCGCGTTTCGCGTCTATTCCGTTCATCTCGATCACGTTTCGCCCGACGAGCGTATCCGCCAGCTCGCCTATTTGAACGAGCGCATCAATGCGTTTCCGTTCGAGGGCGGTTGCCTGACGGGTGCCAGCGAATTCGAGATTGCGGATCTGCCGCTTCCGGAAGACTACGTCATCCTGGGTGATTTCAACATGGTGCCGGAATCGCCGGAATATTGCTCGTTTGCCGGGACGAGGGACGGATATTACGGCCGCGTGCCGCGCATCGGAACACCTGTCGATGCGCTGGCCGCTCTCGAAGCCTACGCGCCCGCAAGCTATAGCTGGATGGACCCGAAGAATCACGGCAAGCGAATGCATCTCGATTACTGCTTTGTCAGTTGCGGCCTGCATGGCCGCTTGAAATCTGCTCATGTGGACACAGCTTCGGTGGGCTCCGACCATTTCCCTGTCTGGATTGAGATCGGCGGATAGAAAAGCACCGCAGCGCCGGCTGCGGTGTTCTTGTCTGGTCAGGCAGCCTTCGTGATCTGCAGAGCGCCGGGCTGAAGCACGGTTTCGACGTGCGATACCATGGTGTTGCGGGCGAAGCTGTAGATCTCCGCGCATCCCGTCATCCGGAAACCGAGCTTCTCCTGCAATCTCAGCGAGGCTGGATTATCCGCGAACACGCCCGAATGAACAGCGCTTTCCGGCATCCGCCGGGAAAAGCGCTCCAGCACGGCTGCGACAGCCTCGCTCATATAGCCGCGCCGCCAAAAGTAACGGTTCAGCCAGTAGCCAAGGTGCCAGCGGCCGTGGCGGAGCTCGACGGAGACGACGCCGATATGCGTGTCGTCGCCATCGGTGACCGCCAAGTGCCAATCCGGCAGACTGCCGGACGTCACGGGAACCAGCCAATCAAGCGCGTCCTGCCTGTCATAGGGCGCGGGCACGCGGGCAAGCATGCGGGTGATTGCGAAGTCGGACAGCAATTCGGCAATCGCATTCGCATCGGCCAGCCTGTGCGGGCGGAGCGTCAGCCGAGGCGTGGTGACGACCGGCGCGGGGCCGGGCGTCACTTGCTCGCTCTTGGGTCGCTGCAAGATGGCGGCGCTCATCACAGGCTCCCCCAACTTCTCAGCGACATCCAGGTCTTCCGGTCGAGCCGGTACCATTCCACGGGCACGTTGCTGCCGAGCGCCAGAGACGCGGCAAGGCCTGAGCCCTGGAACTGGAAGCCGCACTTCTGGATGACCCGCCGCGATGCGATGTTCATCACCCGGCAACGGGCGTCGATCTGATCGACGTTTTCGCGCGTGCGAAAGACCATATCGACCAGAGCGTGGCATGCTTCGGTCGTATAGCCTTGGTTCCAATAGGGTTCACCGAGCCAATAGCCGATCTCGACGGTACGCCCGTCTGCATGCGGCTCGACTCCGCAGCACCCCATGAAGGCGCCGTTTTCAGCTTTGGTGATGGCATAGACGCACTTACCAATCTCGCCATTCTTCGTCCGACGCACGAAGTCGGCTGCATCATTGGCGGTATATGGGTGCGGCATACGCGATACCATTGTGGCGACTTTGGCGTTGTTGGCGAGATGGGAAAGGGCGTCAATGTCTTCCTCGTGGGGCGCGCGCATGACGAGCCTTTCCGATAACAAGACAGGGCAATCGGTCCTTAACCGCTCCGGCCTCAGCCGTTCTTGGGGTGACCGTGATTGGTCAACCCTTATCAGTTCGCCTTGCATGTTCAGTCCTCCTTATGGACAAAGAAAAAGGGGAGATGGCGCCCCATCTCCCCTGTTTTCTGGACTGAACCTGGTACGGCCAGCCGGGTCGATGAGACGCCGGCTGTTTTTGAGCGCTACCGGCTTATTCCGCTGCTTCCGCTTTCGGCATTACAGACACGTACACGCGACCATTGGCCTTCGTTCGGTAGTCCACATTGCCTGCCGTAAGCGCAAAAATGGTGTGGTCCTTACCGAGGCCGACATTGGCGCCCGGATGCCACTGCGTACCGCGCTGACGCACGATAATGTTGCCTGCGATGACGGCTTCGCCGCCGAACTTCTTCACGCCAAGGCGCTTGGATTCGGAATCACGACCGTTACGCGACGAACCGCCAGCTTTTTTGTGTGCCATTGGAGTTCTCCTTTAAACCTTTAGTCCCGTGATCTTACTTGGCAGCCACGATGTCCGTGATGCGGACGACCGTATGATGCTGGCGATGGCCGCGCGAACGCTTCGAGTTCTGACGGCGGCGCTTCTTGAAGGCGATGACCTTCTTGCCGCGGTTGTGCTCGACCACTTCGGCCTTGACGGAAGCGCCCGTGACGAAGGGAGCACCAATCGCAGCGTCGGCGCCTTCGCCGATTACGAGGACTTCGGTGAATTCGATGGAGTCGCCAGCGGTTGCTTCAAGCTTTTCGATGGTCAGCACGTCGTTGGCTGCCACACGGTACTGCTTACCGCCGGTCTTGATGACTGCGAACATTTTTTGATCCTTTCATGTTCGATCCAGCTCTCCCCGCAAACCGCAGGTGGCTGTCTTCTTATCAGTCGAAGTTAAGCAGGGATTTCAGGGCGTTCGCCCGGAACTCTGTCTGCCGGTGAAACCCCGCGCGGGCGCGAGGCTGGCAAGGCACGGACTTCTCCATGCCTATTGCGTGAGCGAGATACGCGAGTGTCAAAAAGCTGTCAAGGCAAAAGGATGAAAAGCTTTACAATTTCGTCTTGCCAGTCCGCCTTTTGATCGCTATGAGACAGCCCGCGCGAAACAAGCGCCAACCAGCACCGCGGAGAGGTGGCAGAGTGGTTGAATGCACCGCACTCGAAATGCGGCATGCCTGCAAGGGCATCGGGGGTTCGAATCCCCCCCTCTCCGCCAGATTTTTTTGAAATCAAATGGTTGTGAAGCCTCGGCATCTGCCGAGAGCCTTTGCCGTTGAGTGGCTTCGATCACAAATCATCGCAGGCCACGCTGACGGCGCGTCCGTTGTAGTTGGGCTCTATTCAAGCCGTTGCGATGTGATTCAGCCGAAGCTCTCGACTGCCCTCTCAATCCCGGGCCGGGCCTTCGCCAGGTCATCGCGGTTCATGACCGCCTTGATCTCAACACTGGCATCAAACGCAAGGAACCATGGCTCAGCAACGGCCGGCATCTCCGAGGTGTCCGTCATGTCGAAGAAAATCAGGCCCGTTCTTTTCCCGTCGAATTCAGTGAAGTAGGCCGCTTCGGGTTTGAGATCAGCAAGGATGGATTGAATCTTGGTGACGAGGCTGCCGTCTTTGATTGCTGCGTTTCCCTTGTCAACGGGAAGCGAAACTTTGAGCATCATTCGCATTTCTATTCTCCGTTTTCCTGCATATGTGGCGTTCAGCGACGCCTCATGCCCGACGAGCGGGTCGAGGAGGCCGTGCCTTACGCTGCTTTAAGCATCTCCGTATATAAGAATGGGATGAGATACGTCATCGCTGCTTTTATCCTAGCGTGTTTCGTTACCTGGGATTTTGCCGAGAAAAAGGGATCCTTCTCTTTGGCGGCTCTGGATACCATCACTCATTATGCGAAGCAGCCATCTGGAATTCTACAAAGGCTAGCGCCTCGATAATAATTAGCGCACGCTCCCTTATTCCATACGCATTGGAATCTCGGAGATTTGGATTTTCTAACTTGCGTTCGGGATTTCTGCCGCCTCCATAGCTCAGAGGCCGATGGCAAGCACAAGTGCGCCGGCGCAGTATGAAGCCTCGCTGTCGGCTACGTTGAACCAGAAATCCTCCCGTTCTCAATCAACCGCGATTTGCCTCGGGCGCTGATCTGGGACACAGTGGGACGCACTTGTCATCCAAGAACGCAGTAGCAGTTCGAAGCACGTAACGCTTTTATTAGATATTAGATATACGCTTACAAGGAGAAGTATTAGCAGACGTGAGGAGTCGCTAATCGTGGTTCTGCGTATTCGAAAATCCTTGCTTCGAAAAGGAATGTATATTGAAGCGGTAGAATGCGCTGACTTGGAGTTCTCCGGACGACGCTTCCTGCTTGAAACGGATTCCGCCCTGCATTCCATACTCACCTCTTCGGCGGAATACGTTCTGATCAACCGTGCAAAAAGCAATGTCGATTGCGGCTTGCCTGTTTGCCGCCAGCCGGACGAACACGTCCAGCCCAAGTCTCTGCGTGAATCAGACCAGCGCACACGGATCCAGCATGCGGTATCTCAAGTAACCGCAACTTTGCGGGACGGTTTTGACGAGATCAAATCAGGCAAGTTCGATATCGATCGGTTCGCCCCCGCCGCCATGAACATCACCGCTTCCTTAATCGCCTCGCCCGATGTCTTGGTCGAGGTCACGCGGCTAAAGACCAAGGATGAGGGAACTTATATCCACTCGCTCGCGGTCAGCGGGCTCATGACGGGGCTCGGCCACCTGTCGGACCTGGGAGAGGAAACGACAAGGGAATTAACCATAGCCGGGCTGTTGCATGATCTTGGCAAGTTGCTGATACCCAACGCTATCCTCAACAAGAGCGGACAGCTGACAGAGGCCGAGCGGCATGTAATGCGCACCCATCCTGAGCGTGGCTACCTCCGCCTTAAGCAGCATCCGGAGGTATCTGACCTGATTCTCGAAATCTGCCGATTTCACCACGAAGCCCTTGACGGAAGCGGCTACCCGCTTGGCCTTCGAGCTGATCGACTGAGTTTACCTGTTCGCATATGCACCGTGTGCGACGTGTTTGACGCCCTTACGAGCGTCCGCCCCTACAAGCGCGCATGGACCAGCACGGAAGCGCTGAAGTGGATGTTCGATAGGGGACATCTCTTCGACAGGAGACTGGTCCTGCGGCTCGGAAGCCTGATTAACTAAGTGCAATTTGGTCTGATGGTTGCCGAGGAGAAAACCAGTTCCAGGAGTTCAAAAGTCGATCCGGCTCGCCGAGCAGTGAATAAAGGCATGCGAGATTTAATAGGTGAGGATGCCGGGATAATCCTTTGGCTCAGCTCCCGGGGGCTTCCTACGCGCGATCTCAACATCCGCTGGAAACCCCATGGCGACAATCAGAAAACTATGAGGGCGTCTGGCTGGTGCCGTTGCAGATGATCCTTCGTCAGTGTCCTGCGGCCGTCCAGAATCCGGCCTTCTTCGCGTGCTTGCCCCTCAGATCTGCAACATAGCCGGGATGTGAGGCAAAAGTGTCGAAGTCGAAAATCTTCGTCGACAGTCGCTCACATTCAACGAGATGTCGCGCGGCAAAGCGATAGCGACTGGATTTCGCTCGATCGAGCGTAAAGTCAATCATAGCCCGCAGGACGATGGTCGCTGCCAACGGATACTTCTCCTGCAAATGCTCGGACGCCGGTGTCAAAAGTTCGTAGTGATCGCCATCAAGTTCGGCTGCACGCGCGCGAACGAGCGTCGCAGCCCTGTCGAGCGCCGGCCATGACAGCAGGAAGGCGAGCGCCTGGTGGACATCCGAGAAGTGGCTCACACAATCGAAGGCGTTTTCCTCTGCTTCGAGATCATCGAAATCCGGTAGGCGCTTCAGAAAAGCGCGCAGGTGCCGCTCGTTCAGCGATTGTTCGAAGCACTGCCAGCGAAAGGCCTGCGCTTCGTCCGTCCGCCCCAGAGCTTCAAGCACATCGAGGCGGGCTTTTTCCCACTCGAACGGGGATTGTCGGCCCTTCATCTCAACGCGATTGATGGCATCCCATGCCTCTCCGGCCCGGCCCGCCTTCAGCAGTCGCTGGGCGATTTCTGCCGCAATCATCGGCGCGGATCTCGCCTGCTCGCTCTGCTGCGCGATGAAGGCATCAACGTCGCCCTGGGCATCGGCGATCTGCTCCAATGCTGACCTGATGGTTCTGTCGCGATGGCGGAGATTGATTTCGTCTTCGTAAACCGGGCCACTGCTTGCCCAACCGATCGCGACAAGGCCTGCCTCAGTTGGCGTATCGACTGGCGTGCTTGCCAAATCGTCGAACAACGACTTCAGCCGGTCGAGGCCTTCCGCACCCAGCGCCGGCGACAGATTCTCGATCAGAAGATCATACTGTCCGTAGTCATTGTCCTGCAGCGCGCGGAAAGTTTGTTCGCCGAGCAGGCGCGGGTCCGGTCTTGCCGCGCTCGCTATTGTGCCCAGATCAACGCAGGCCTGATGAAAGACATCCATGATCGTGCCGTTGCCATCGTCGCATCGCTCGAAAATCGAACGCGCCAGGCCCATGAAGCGCCACATCACCTCCAGCGCCTCGTCCGGATCGCTGCTGGCGATCGTATCAACGATCACGTGCCGCTGCGTCTCCAGATCGTTCTTCAAGGCCTTCACCCGGCGCCAATTGATCATGGAGCGGGAGCGTTCGATCGATGAAAGCCGCTTTGTTACTTCCCTTGCAACTTCAGTGCTGCTCTGCGTTCCGGCGAGCTCGATCCGCAGCCGGCGTTTGGTCGCGGCGCTGCCCGTGCTGATCTCGATCAGCAACTCGGCCAGCCTCTCGGCGCCCAGCACTTCCAGGTTTTTGGCGTTCAGCGTCGTTTTCGGTGCCATCCATCTTTCCAAGGTATCAAGAGCGAGGAATCATACAGGTCGCTGGTATCCGGGCCAACAGAGGGTTCCACCTCTCGACGGCGCCTCTCCCTTAGTTGAGATCGATGAGTGCCGGGTAATCCTTGGTTCCTCAATATTCATTGGAGATCGTATGAAGACGATCGAAAATTCACAGGACGCTGGCAAGCTCAGGCATAATGATGAATTGAAGCACTCGACACGCTTAGCCATTGCGCTGGCCTTCTTTGCCGTTTCCAGGTCGCAATCGATGGCGAGCCCTTCTGAACTCAAACATCGCAAACCGATAGTCCTCGTAAACGAGGTTGATCTCGCGGACTCGCAACTAGGTCTCCGGCGGTTAGGGTAATCTGTCGAGGGGCGGCTTGCCCAAAACGAACAACCCTCTGTTAACGAGTTGCGTCCAGATTAATATCACCGCCTTTCTAGTGGATGATCCGCCTTGTCTATTGATTTTGAGCGCTCCTGGCCACGTTGCAGGTGTGCCGGACGGAACATTATACGCAATGGAAATGCAAAACATTATCTTTTACCTCCCGTCGAGCCTTTTCCTTATCATGGCTTTCGTCTTTCTTCTCCTATGGCGTATTGGACTTTCTTCGTCATGGCAGTGGGGAGCGGGCTTCGCGCAGACCGCGAGCGGCTTTGCTCTCTCGTCGTTTCCGATTGAACCGACCTTCGACCAATTTACCTCAGGCATTTTATACATTGGCGCGGCTTACTCTTATGGCAGCGCGATCCTTATTCATTTTGAACAACCGTTGTGGCAATGGACGCGGCGCGCGCTGGCAATAGGCTTTTTGGCACCGCATACCTATCTCGTCTTGATCATCCCTAGTCTGCGCTGGGACCTGTTTCTGATTGAGATCGTGTTTGCCTGCCTACTCGGATCGACCATCTGGCTTGCCTCAAGTAGGGCAAAGTTCGCAGCAGACGTTGCGTTCATTATCGCGAGCTCACTTGTGGTGATCGATTGTCTCGTTAGAGGCGTAGTTTTCACCTTTCTCATCCAGACCAGCGACGAGATGGCTGACTTCCTGCACTCTGCCTACAATCTTTCTGTCCACGTTTCGACGATAACCGTCTGCATGCTCTTTCCGTTCTCGGCAATCGCAGCAATGACCGCTGCTGCCGTCAACAGACACCGTAATGCCGCGGAGCAGGATCCGCTGACCAGTCTCTTGAACCGTCGAGGTTTCGAGCAGGCCATTCAAAGATCGAGCGGGGGAACCCTGCTCACCGGCGCGATCATTGTTTGCGACATAGATCATTTCAAGAAAATCAACGATAGCTTCGGCCATACAACCGGCGATCACGTCATTGTTGAAGTTTCGAAAGAGCTGTCAAAAATCCAAAATCAAAAGACGCATATCGCGCGCTTTGGCGGAGAAGAGTTTGTAATTTTTGTTTTGGACGCATCCGAAATAGAAGTTGCTCAGATTGCAGAGACGTTGAGAGAAAAGATTGCGACCCGACGCTGGGTCGACTTAGGTTTCGATCGCAAAGTCACAGCAAGCTTTGGTGTCGCAGAGTTGGATCTTTCCGACTTCTCAGTGGATGCCGCAATCGATCGAGCTGATCGAGCCCTCTATCTCGCGAAACTTGCCGGGCGCAACCAGGTGGCCTTGGCATCGTCTATTCAGGAAAAACACTTGGGATCAGCCGGTGCGATGAAAAGCAAGACCGCGCGGCCGTCTAGCAGACCCACAGCCGCGAGCGTCTAACGCACAAAAGATCGAAATCTCCACGTCTTCGCCAGCGCGACGGTGGCCCATAGTGGTCGATATAGCCCACAGCTACTTCCTAGGGCGTCCTGCGCAATCCCAACAACCCGTTGGAGATCACATGGCGACCATCGGTAGGCTAAGAGGCGGTGGCAAGTGCACGGTGCTTGGGCTTAACTTGCTCCAAATGTCAATTTAAGCGTAACTTTGTATGTCATTCGGAATTGGATGGTAAATCTTTGGAAGCCTTGCGATCTGTCTCGCAGGCCGACTTCGGAATGGATGAACCGCCACTGGGTGGCCTAGGGTCCATGAGGACCGTGCAGCAGCTAGTGATAAGTGAACTGGTCCTCGCGATCCAGGCGGAGATAGCGAAACGAAGTCCGTAAAGGCGCATCTCGGGCACGCTCGCATGCGACCCGTCATCTGCCAGGCCGTCAGGTTCGAAGCGGAGCTGCAGCTTCGCGCCCCGCATCCGGACCGTGCTGGGGATGCCGCGAAGGTCACCTCTCGACCCGAAGGGTCCGTTTGTCGCACGGTCATCCACGTGACGCCATGACCCTGAGCCGACCTCCATCGATCCCTTTCATTGCGATTGGGAACGTTCGCGGAACGGATGCCAATTGGAAACGTTTCCTCGCCTCTACCTCGAATGCCTGCCTGCGATCGGCCGTAGAATGCTGCCGTATGGTTCGGCAGCCAGCGAGGACTCGCGGAACGAGAAACTCTCATCCCGCCGAGCGGGATCAAGAGCAGAGGCGGGTATTGCGGTAAACTCGGAGAACGCGACGATGCGTCGCTAGGTGATGGTCTTAGAGAGCAAGATGACTAACCAACCTGGTCGAAATGATTTAGCCGGCGAAAACATTGTGGCAGTGTTCGGCGGAACGGGCTTCCTCGGGCGGCGGATCGTGACCAGCCTTCTGGACAAGGCTGTTGATGTACGTGCCATCTCGCGCCATCCGCACAAATATAAGTTGGACAACGTGTCCGGTAAGAAGCCATCTCAGGAGATCGAGGCGGACATACTCGAATTCATCCTCGATCGCCGCTGCCGTGGCTGGATCTCGCGCGGTTGTGAATGCGGTCAGCCTTTATGTGGAGCGCGGTGAGCAGACCTTCGAGCGCGTCCATGTAGAAGCTGCGGCCGATCTGGCGAACGCTTCGCGGGATGCCGGCGTCGAGATGTTCGTCCAGATTTCGGGCATTGGATCGGATCCGAAATCCCGTTCGAATTACATCCGGGCCCGGGGCCGCGGCGAGGAGGTGGTGAAGGCGGCGTTTCCAGGCGCGGTGATCGTCCGTCCCTCTGTAATGGCGGGACCCGACGACACGTTCATCACAACGATCGCGAGGCTGGTGCGCATCCTCCCGATCTATCCGCTGTTTGGAGAAGGCCGCACTCGGTTGCAGCCGGTTTATGTCGAGGACGTGGCGGAAGCCGTGAGCCGCTTGGCCTCAGGGCAATATTCCACGGATGCTTCGATCTTCGAGTGCGCCGGTCCGCGCATTTATGCGTATCGGGAACTCGTCCAGGAAATCGCCACTCAACTCAACGTGCGAAGCAGGCTTGTGCCCGTGCCATTCGCGGTATGGAGCATAGTGGCGACTGCTGCGGAGTTTCTTCCCGCTGTGTCCCTAACGCGCAACCAAGTCGATCTCATGCGGCGTGACAATGTCGCGGCAAACGATCTTCCGGGCCTGGAAGAACTGGGCATCCAATCCCGCGGCATCGAGGGACTCGTCCATATGATTGGGCACGAGGCTTGAGCCAGAACCTCGCGAGCAACCTGTTGCTGCTCGCGAGGTTGGTATGGCTCAACAGGAGGAATACAGCCATAGCAGATGCGACCAGTGAAAACGCGGCGCCTATCTGGTGAACACCGCGCGGGCAAGATCTGCGATCGCAACGCTGTTGCCAGAGCATTGGCAAGCTGTCAGCTGGCCGGCTATGCGGGGGATGTCTGGTTTCCGCAACCGTCGCCGCAAGAACATCCGTGCCGACCTAGACACAACGGCGAAATGGCAGCTAAAGCCGTCATGGGGCGGCCCTGGTGATGTCTCTTTTCAGCGCCTCCACGAAGCGGATGACCTGGCCAATCGTGTCGTCGAACCAAATATCATTGTGACCAGAACCGTCATAAATCCGCATCTGCTTTGGCTCGGGAGCGATGCGATATAGCGCTTCGCCCGAAGACAGCGGGATGATGTCGTCACGCCGGCCGTGGATGAACAGCTTCGGTTGCCTCAGCTTCGCGATTCTGAGGTCCGAGCGGAAGGGATCCTTGACAAGAAGCGCAACCGGAACGAACGGGTAGTACGTCTGTGCGAGCGACAGGACCGACAGGTAGGCGGACACCAGGATGATAGCCGCAGCCGGCCTTTGTGCCGCCGTGTTGACGGCGACGCCGCTGCCCAAAGACTGGCCCAGCACAACGATCTTGCCTTCAGTGCGCATAAAAAGCCAATCGAACGCGGCGATGCCGTCGGTCAGAAGCCCGTCCTCGCTCGGCGAGCCGGTCGATCCCGGATAGCCGCGATAGGAAATCGCCAGCAGGCCAATGCCCCGCGCCGCCAACGCCTGGGCGAGGAAGCCGTAGTTGCTGGCCCGATCAGCATTTCCGAGAAAGAAGAGCACAGACGGCTTGCCGGACTCGCCCCGGCGGTAGAGTCCATGAAGCGTCTCTCCGTCGGGCGTCCTGATAAAGATGCTCTCGCCCCAGCGCGCGTGCTCTGGAGCAAGTGTAGGGCTGGCGCCCGGATAGAGGAGGGCGCGCTGTGAAAGATACATCAGGCCGACAAGCGACACATACGCGAAGGCCGCCATCAGCGGCAAGATCAGCACGAGTTTGGTGACGCTCACGACAATATTTCCAAACGTAGGTCCGTCGAATGTCCAGAACCTCTTCCGGCAAAGCCATTCCGTTCCCGAATGAAGCGGAACCGCGCGGCGGACTTGCCCTGAATGGAAGGGCACAACTATACGGTAGCACCCAGAGCCTGGCGATGCAGAGATTATTTGACGTTTCAGTGGTCGAAATAGTCGGGTGCGTCGGACCGAAACAGGGTTTTCACAGATTGCAGCTTGTGACCGGGTTAACCCTCCGGCTCGCGTCAATCGCGTCTGTTAGCTTGCCGCCATGGCCTTCTCGCGCGAGGGCGTCGGCTTCTGGCTAGCCATCCAATCAGATCAACGGCCAGACAGCCGAAGAGCGCAAGGCGGTGCGTCAGCTCACTGCGCGGCATCGCTCTTGGGCGGCGAGCTTAGCTGTTTTGCGGCTGATCGCGGTGGCGCCTATACACTTCTCCGGATTCGAAACTTGGTTGTAATTTTCGAAACATGCGCGTAGAGAGTTTAGATGCGCAACAACCGATGAGCCGCTACGATGGATATGATTCCCACCGAAGGCTTCGACGCGGCAGTGACCCTGACAGACCATCTCGACCATCTGCCCGACAAGAAGCGCCGGGAGCTCGCCCGTATTCTGCAAATCCTGTTTTTCGAGGTCGAGCAGTTCCGCGTCCACCAAGCTGTCCGGCAAGAAGGCCGCCGGCAAGGTGCTCAAGGTGGTTCTTTACGGCTCCTATGCCCGCGGCGACTGGGTCGAGGATCGCTCAAGCGGCTACCGTTCCGACTATGACCTTCTGATCGTCGTCAACACCAAGAGCTTTGCCGAGGAGCACGCGCTGTGGGAGGCGCTGGAGGAACGGTTGCTGCAGGAGCAGATCAGCCACCGGATCGAAACGCCGGTGATCCCGATCGTGCACTGCCTGGCCGACGTCAACGGCCAGCTTGGCGCGCGGCCGGCCGTTCTTCACCGACATCGCCAAAGACGGGATCGTGCTCTACGAGGAGCCCGGCCATCCGCTCGCCCAGCCGAAACTTCTTTCCCCAGAAGTCGCCAGAGCCGAAGCGCAGCGGCATTATGACCAGTGGTTTGTAAGTGCTGTCGAGTTTCTCGACGGTGCTGAATTCTACTTGGGTCGGGGCAGCACGAACAAAGCGGCTTTCCTGCTACATCAATCATGCGAGGCGTTCTATCACTGTGTGCTCCTAGTCCGAACCCTTTACAGTCCAAAGTCTCACCGCATCAAGGTACTGCGCTCGCAAGCCGAAAGCGCGGATGCGCGGCAGGTTTCCGCCTGGCCGCGCGACACCCGCTTTGCCCGCCGCTGCTTCGAGCTGTTGTCGCGGGCTTATGTCGAGGCGCGCTACTCGTCGAATTACACGATCAGCAATGATGAGCTGCAATGGCTTGTTGCGCGCGTGAAGGACCTGCAGGCGCTTGTGGAGATGATCTGCAAGGAGCGTCTGAACGGGTGACCGGACGGTTGGTGCGGCAGAGTGGTTGAAATGCGCCGCGCTCGAAACGCGGCATGCCTGCAAGGGGATCGGGGGTTCGACCCCTCTCCGACCGGGCTTGGGTAGCGCTGCCCGAGAAAAATTCCGCCGCCGTTTGGCCGGTGCCGTAAAGCTTTTGCGGACATCGGCATGCTGCGCTGCAGCACGTTTTGCGGATTCCTTCTTTTTCTTGCCGTCGATCTCCTCTAAGTCTCTCATATCCGATGTGGCAACAAAGGTGATATATATGGCAGGTGAAACTGTTCTCGTGGTCGGCGGAGCCGGCTATATCGGCTCTCATACGTGCCTTGATCTGGCGAACAAGGGTTACAAACCCGTCGTCTTCGACAATTTCTCGAATGGTCATCGCGAATTCGTCAGGTGGGGGCCCGCCGAGGAGGGCGATATTCGCGATCGCGCCCGGCTCGAGGAGGTGCTGGCCAAGCACAAGCCGTCGGCGATCTTGCATTTTGCAGCGCTGATCGAAGTCGGCGAATCGGTGAAGGATCCTGTTTCCTTCTACGAGAACAATGTTATCGGGACGCTGACCCTGCTTTCGGCCGCGCAGGCCGCAGGCATCAAGGCCTTCGTCTTCTCATCCACCTGCGCGACATACGGGCTGCCGCAGAGCGTGCCGCTTGACGAGACGCACCGGCAGGTGCCGATCAATCCCTACGGACGGACGAAGTATATCGTCGAGCAGGCACTCGCCGATTACGACCAGTACAAGGGTCTCCGATCCGTGATCCTGCGGTATTTCAATGCGGCGGGCGCGGATTTCGAAGGACGGATAGGCGAGTGGCATCAGCCCGAAACCCATGCCATTCCGCTTGCAATCGATGCGGCACTCGGCCGCCGGCAGGGTTTCAAGGTCTTCGGTAGCGACTACGAGACACGCGATGGCACCTGCGTGCGCGACTATATCCACGTGCTCGATCTGGCGGATGCGCATGTGCGCGCTGTCGAATATCTGTTGAAGGGCGGCGATTCCGTTGCGCTAAACCTCGGGACGGGGACGGGCACGACGGTCAAGGAACTGCTCGGGGCGATCGAAGACGTGTCGAAGCGGCCGTTCCCGGTCGAATATATCGGGCGCCGGGAAGGCGATTCGCACACGCTGGTTGCCAATAACGACAAGGCTCGCGATGTGCTTGGCTGGGCACCCCAATATGATCTTTCGCAGATCATCCAGTCGGCCTGGAACTGGCATTCCAGATCCAATCACTGAGGCGGCTTTCATGAAGCGGCCGAACGTCCTTCTCATCACCGCGGATCAATGGCGCGGTGATTGCCTTTCGGCCACCGGCCACGCCTGTGTCAGGACGCCGAATGTCGATACGCTGGCGAGAGAGGGCGTGCTTTTTCGCAATCACTTCGCCGGCGCGGCACCCTGTTCGCCGGCGCGGGCGACGCTTTATACCGGCCTTTACCAGATGAACCACCGGGTTTGCCGGAACGGCTCGCCGCTCGACCGCCGCTTCGACAACTTGGCGCTGGCGGCAAGGCGCGCCGGCTATGACCCGACGTTGTTCGGCTATACGGATACTGCGCCTGACCCACGCGAACATGATCGGAACGACCCGCACCTTGAGACATACGAAGGTCTGCTGCCAGGGTTTACCGCGCGCCAGCTCCTGCCCGAGCATGAGAAGCAGTGGCTTTCGTGGTTGCGCTCACGCGGGCATCGCGATGCAGTCAGCCGGGACATCCATGTTCCGCCAGGTGCCGCCCGCGGCGAAATTTCGTCGGAACCGACCGCTTACTCCATGCAGGAAACGCAAACTGCGTTTCTTGCCGGCGAATTCATTCGCTGGCTCGGCGAACAGGATGCGCCGTGGTTTGCCCACGTTTCCTTCCTGCGGCCGCATCCGCCATTTTCGGTGCCTGAGCCCTTCGGCAGGATGTTCAAACCGGACGACGGACCGGAATTTTCTCGAGGGAAAAGCCGTGAGATCGAAGAGACGCTGCATCCTTATCTTAGCTATTCGATGCCGAAGAACGACAAGGGCAGCTTCATATATGGCGCCGAGGGGTCGGTCAGCGACTGGGGAGCCCAGGATTTCGCGGCGATCCGGGCGATCTATTACGGGATGATTGCCGAGGTGGATGCGCAACTCGGCCGGATCTGGCAGGCGCTGAAGGATGCCGGCGTGTGGGACGATACGATCGTCATCTTCACCTCCGACCATGCAGAGATGATGGGCGATCACTGGATGCTTGGAAAAGGCGGCTTTTTTGATGGCAGCTATCACATTCCCCTGGTCATTCGGGACCCAAAAGCGGCGGCGAGAGGTCACGTGGTCGAGCGCTTCACGAGTGCGGCGGATATCTTTCCCACGCTTTGCGTCAGCTTGGGCGTCGAGACGGCCAACCATGTCGACGGCCGCTCATTGCGCTCGTTCATCGATCATAAAGATGCAATCGACTGGCGGGAGGCGGCATTCTGGGAATTTGATTTCCGCGACATCGCCAATGGCGAAGCGGAGCGCCACTTCGGCCTGAAATCGAACCAGTGCAATCTCGCGGTCATCCGGGACGAACGGTTCAAATATGTGCATTTTGCTGCCCTGCCCCCGCTGCTCTTCGATCTCAAGACCGATCCGATGGAGCTCAACAATCTCGCTCCCGATCCAGCCTACGCGGTGAGGCGCCTGGAGTGCGCCGAAAGACTGTTATCGCTCCGGGCGCAGCATCTCGATCAGACGCTCGCCTATACGGAGCTGACGAAAGACGGGCCGGTCACGCGCCGGCCCTGATTACTCACGAGAGGCGGCCAAGATAATCAATCTTGCCGACCGGCACGCCCTGATTGCGCAGGATCGCGTGTGCCGTCGCAACGTGAAAATAGAAGTTCGGCAGTGCGAAGGTCGCGACATATTCGTCGCCGCGGAAGGTCATCTTGTTGCCCCCGGGCGCGATCGTCACTTCATTCGTTTCTGTGCCTTCGAGCGCTTCCGGCGCGATCGTCGCGAGATAGGCTTCGGTCTTGGCGATACGCTCGCGCAGCTCGGCGATCGTCGTTTCGCTGTCCTCGAATTTCGGCGCTTCGGTGGCGGTTAGGCGGGCAACTGCCAGCTTGGCGCTGTCGCTCGCACGTTGATATTCGGCCCGATAGCGGCAGCATATCGGGCGCAAGCCTGGCAGCGACCAGTTCATTCGGATCGATCCCCCTTTCCTTTGCATAAGCCTCGGCCTTTTCAAGATAATTTTTGAGTGTCGTAAGCCCGCGTTGAAACATCGGAACGGTCAGGCGGTACATGGAAATGGACATGGCTTCTCCTTGGGGATTTTTCGTCGGCGCAGCGTTTTTGATCGTTACGTCCGCACATTTAGGCGCGCGCTGTGACGATTTCATCGGCCTGCCCGCCCATAGATTCCTATTTCCAGTGCGGCTTTCGGTCTTCACTTTTTAAAAAGAGTTGACGCCGTGTGCGGAAAATGGAATGAATATTCCGCGAAACAAACGATACGGTTTGTTTGTTCCGTTTTGACGGAAGCTGCGGAACGGGAGTGGCAGCGCGAGGTAATACGGCTTTTGGGCAGCGCCCAAAGTTCCGGCGTGAGGAGGGTGCAGCCGGACACCGCTTTGTGGAGGAAATAAAATGAGAAAGTTTATTCTGGGCACTGCGATGGCGCTCGTCATGTCGACGGCGGCTCACGCGGAAACTGTTGGCGTTTCCATGGCGCTTTTCGATGACAATTTCCTGACCGTTTTGCGCAACGGAATGCAGGATTACGCCAAGACGCTGGATGGCGTGACGCTGCAGGTAGAAGACGCACAGAACGACGTCGCCAAGCAGCAGAGCCAGATCCAGAATTTCATCGCATCAAAGGTCGACGCCATTATCGTTAATCCGGTCGATACCGATGCCACCACCGCCATGTCGAAAATTGCTGCCGATGCCGGAATTCCGCTCGTCTACGTGAACCGCGAGCCGGTGAATGTTGATACGCTTCCGGACAAGCAGGCCTTCGTCGCTTCCAACGAACAGGAGTCCGGCACGCTGGAAACGAAGGAAGTCTGCCGCCTTCTCGGTGGCAAGGGCAAGGCTGTCGTCATGATGGGCGAGCTTTCCAACCAGGCTGCCCGCATGCGTACCAAGGACGTCCATGACGTCGTCGCGACCGACGAATGCAAAGGCATCGAGATCGTCGAAGAGCAGACGGCCAACTGGTCCCGCACCCAGGGTTCCGATCTGATGACCAACTGGCTCTCCAGCGGCATAGAATTCGATGCCGTCATTTCGAACAACGACGAAATGGCAATCGGTGCGATCCAGGCGCTCAAGGCTGCCGGCAAGGATCTGAGCAAGATCGTCATCGGCGGCGTCGATGCCACACAGGATGCGCTCGCCGCCATGCAGGCCGGCGACCTCGACGTGACGGTGTTCCAGGACGCTGCAGGTCAGGGCAAGGGCTCGCTTGATGCGGCTCTGAAGCTCGCCAAGGACGAAAAGGTCGAGAAGAAGGTCTATATTCCCTTCCAGCTCGTCACGCCGGAAAACGTCAAGGACTTCGTTGCCAAGAACTGAGGCGAAGAAATTGCGGATGCGGGCCTAGCCGGCTCGCATCCGCTTCGTCCGTCGTCGGACATCCGGAGAGGAGATGAGATGGCTGTCAGCCCTTCCACTATGGCCGCTGTTCGTGCAAGCGGAGCGATTCCGAACGCGGAATATCTCCTGAGCGCCGAAGGCATCCGCAAGGAATTTCCCGGTGTTGTCGCACTCGATGATGTGCAGTTCCGGCTGAAGCGCGGCTCCGTGCACGCGCTGATGGGGGAGAACGGCGCCGGCAAGTCGACACTGATGAAGATATTGGCCGGCATCTATACGCCGGACAAGGGCGACGTGCACCTGAAGGGCATGGAGATCCAGCTCAAATCGCCACTCGATGCGCTGGAAAACGGCATCGCCATGATCCATCAGGAACTGAACCTGATGCCTTTCATGACGGTTGCTGAAAACATCTGGATCCGCCGCGAGCCCAAGAACCGGTTCGGCTTCGTCGACCATGGCGAAATGTACCGGATGACCGAAGAGCTTTTCCATAGGCTCAATATAACCATCGATCCCGACATCGAGGTTCGGCACCTCTCGGTCGCAAGCCGTCAGATGGTCGAGATCGCCAAGGCGGTATCCTATGATTCCGACGTGCTCATCATGGACGAACCGACTTCGGCGCTCACCGAGCGCGAAGTGGCGCATCTCTTCGAGATCATCCGCGGTCTGAAGGTGCAGGGTATCGGGATCGTCTACATCACCCACAAGATGAACGAGCTGTTCGAGATTGCCGATGAGTTTTCGGTATTTCGTGACGGCAAATATATCGGCACGCACGCATCGACCGATGTGTCGCGCAACGACATCATCCGGATGATGGTCGGCCGCGAGATCACGCAGATGTTCCCGAAGGAAGTAGTTCCGATCGGCGATGTGGTGCTGTCGGTCAAGAATCTTCAGTCTCGACAATGTCTTCCATGAGGTTTCCTTCGACGTACGCGCGGGGGAAATCCTCGGTGTTGCAGGCCTCGTGGGCTCTGGCCGTTCGAACGTTGCCGAGACGCTGTTCGGCGTGACGCCGGCAAGCTCAGGCACGATCGAGCTTTTCGGCAAGAAGATCGATATCAGCTCGCCGACGGTGGCGATCAGGAATCACATGGCGTTCCTCACGGAGGACCGGAAAGATACAGGCTGCCTGCTGATCCTCAACGTGCTCGAGAACATGCAGATTGCCGTGCTGCAGGACAAATTCGTCAAGGGCGGCTTCGTGCAGGAAGGCGCGATAGAAGCGACATGCGAGGACATGGCGCGCAGGCTGCGCGTCAAGACGCCGAACCTCGATGAACGCGTCGAGAACTTGTCGGGAGGCAACCAGCAAAAGGTGCTGATTGGGCGCTGGCTGCTGACCAACCCGCGGATCCTCATTCTCGATGAGCCGACGCGCGGTATCGATGTCGGCGCCAAGGCGGAAATCCACAAACTCGTGACGGAGATGGCCCGAAACGGCGTCGCGGTCATCATGATCTCGTCGGAGATGCCGGAGGTGCTCGGCATGAGCGACCGCATCATGGTCATGCATGAAGGACGCGTGACTGGTTTTCTCAATCGCGACGAAGCAACGCAAGTCAAGGTGATGGAGCTCGCCGCGCAGTGATTGCGGCCCAATCAATCGCCGGAGGGAGGTTAACATGAATACTGAGGCAGCCGAAAGCCAGGCCCCGCTCGCAACACGGACGAGGCGGCACCGCGTGCCGCCGGAACTCACCATCTTCCTGGTGCTGATCGGTATTGCGCTTGTTTACGAAATTCTCGGCTGGATTTTCGTCGGCCAGAGTTTCTTGATGAACCCGCAACGCCTGACGATCATGATCCTGCAGGTGTCGGTGATCGGCATTATTTCGGTTGGTGTTACACAAGTGATCATCACCGGCGGCATCGACCTCTCCTCCGGCTCCGTCGTCGGCATGACGGCCATGATCGCGGCGAGTTTCGCCCAAGCGTCGACCTGGCCGCGGGCGCTTTATCCAGGCCTGACCGACATGCCGTTTTTCGTGCCTATCGGCGTCGGCCTTCTGATCGGCCTCCTGGCCGGCTACATTAACGGACAGTTGATCGCCAAGACAAAGATTCCGCCCTTCATCGCTACGCTCGGGATGATGGTCTCGGCGCGCGGTCTTTCCAAATGGTACACGAAGGGCCAGCCGGTATCAGGGCTTACAGATCAGTTCAATTTCATCGGCACGGGCATCTGGCCGGTCGTCGTTTTCCTTGTCGTTGCGCTGATCTTCCACATCGCCCTTCGCTATACGCGCTACGGCAAGTTCACCTATGCGATCGGTGCGAATGTGCAGGCGGCGCGTGTTTCCGGTATCAATGTCGAAGCACACCTGATCAAGGTCTATGCGATCGCCGGCCTTCTGGCAGGTCTTGCCGGCGTCGTCACGGCGGCTCGCGCTCAAACGGCACAGGCCGGCATGGGGGTGATGTACGAACTCGATGCGATCGCCGCTGCCGTTATCGGGGGCACGTCGCTGACGGGCGGCGTCGGCCGCATTACTGGTACGGTGATCGGCACGGTCATTCTCGGCGTGATGACGTCGGGCTTCACCTTCCTGCGGGTGGATGCCTATTACCAGGAGATCGTCAAAGGCGTGATCATCGTGGCAGCCGTCATCGTGGACGTCTACCGACAGAAGAAGCGGACAAAGCACTGATCGGGAATGGGGCCTTCGGGCCCCGTTTTCATTTCAAGCCAAGGCGCGTTTACCCATCCGCTATAAATTTCTGAGAAGGGGGCTGGCCAATTCTGCCAGCTTTTCTATTCTGCACGCTTGTCATTGCTCGGCAGGGCAGAGCAGGAAAACAGATGCAGCTTGTATTTGATGGCCATAATGACGTTCTCCTCAGGCTTTGGACACATGAAAGGGACGGTAGCGACCCGGTTGCCGAATTTCTGAACGGGACGACATCAGGCCACATCGATGGACCGCGTGCCCGGCAGGGTGGTCTCGCCGGCGGCCTTTGCGCCATCTACGTGCCCTCGGGCGATCTCGTCTTCGCCGATCCCGATCAAAACGGACATTACGAAACGCCGCTGGCCGCACCTCTCGACCGGCTGCCGTCACTTGGCGTCGCGACCGAGATGGCGGCGATTGCACTGCGTCTCGACAAGGCGGGCGCCTGGCGCCTCTGCCGGACGGTGAAGGACATCCGCAACGCCATGGCAAGCGGTGTTTTCGCCGCGGTCATGCATATGGAAGGCTGCGAGGCGATCGGGCCCGACCTTTCCGCGCTCGAGGTCTTTCATGCGGCGGGCTTGCGCTCTCTGGGACCTGTCTGGAGCAGGCATAACGTCTTCGGACACGGCGTGCCCTTCGCCTTCCCGATGTCGCCAGATACTGCGCCGGGGCTGACCGGCGCCGGCATTGAGCTGGTGCGCGAATGCAATCGCCTGGGCATCATGATCGATCTGTCCCACATAACGGAAAAGGGCTTCTGGGACGTCGCGAAGACAACAGATCAACCGCTGGTCGCTACGCATTCGAACGTGCATGCGCTGACGCCGGTGGCGCGCAATCTGACGGATAAGCAGCTTGATGCGATCAGGGAGAGCAAGGGGCTTATCGGTCTCAATTACGCGACTGCGATGCTGAGGGCGGATGGCCGCTCCGAGGGCGACACACCGATCAGGGACATGATCCGCCATATCAACTATCTCGTCGACCGCGTCGGGATCGATTGCGTTGCGCTCGGATCCGATTTCGACGGCGCGACCATTCCGGACGAAATAGGCGACGCGGCTGGCAACCAGAAGCTGATTGCTGCTCTCCGGGACGTTGGATATGGTGAGGAGGATCGACGGAAACTCGCCAGCGAGAACTGGCTTCGCATCCTGGCTTCGGCGTGGGGGGAGAAGAACGCCTGAGCCAAAATACTGCTTTGTAATCAATCAATAACAGGGGATCAAATCAATGATGATTACTAAACTCGGCCGCAACTTTCGTGCCCTTTCTGCGGGTGCCGCGCTTTCGCTGCTCATGCTGACGGCGCCTGCCGCTTTTGCCGAGACGCCGAAGGATACGCTCGTCGAAGGTTTCGCCATCGATGACATCATTACGATGGACCCAGGCGAGGCCTTCGAGCTTTCAACGGCGGAAATGACAACCAACTCCTATAGCCTGCTGGTCCGCCTCGACCTCAACGACACGACGAAGGTCAAGGGTGATCTTGCCGAGAGCTGGAGCGTCTCCGATGACGGCCTGACCTATACGTTCAAGCTGAAGCCCGGTCTGAAGTTCGCCTCCGGTAACCCGGTCACCGCTGAAGATGTCGCCTGGTCCTTCGAGCGCGCCGTCAAACTCGACAAGAGCCCGGCATTCATCCTGACGCAGTTCGGCCTGACCGGAGACAACGTGACTGAAAAGGCCAAGGCTGCGGACGAAAACACGTTCGTCTTCACGGTCGACAAGGCCTATGCGCCGAGCTTCGTGCTGAACTGCCTGACGGCGACGGTTGCCTCCGTGGTCGACAAGAAGCTGGTGATGGATCACATCAAGCCGATGACGCCGAGCGCGGAATACAAGTATGACAACGACTTCGGCAATGAATGGCTGAAGACGGGCTATGCCGGCTCCGGCGCCTACAAGCTTCGTGAATGGCGCGCCAACGAAGTCGTCGTGCTGGAGCGCAACGACAATTACTACGGCGACAAGCCGAAGCTGAACCGCGTCATCTACCGCAACATGAAGGAAAGTGCCGCGCAACGTCTGGCGCTGGAGGCAGGCGACATCGATATCGCGCGCAATCTCGAGCCGGGCGATCTCGACGCTGTTTCGAAGAACGCCGACCTTGCGGCGACGAGCGCACCGAAAAGCACGATCTATTATGTCAGCCTCAACCTCAAGAACGAGAACCTGAAGAAGCCGGAGGTACAGCAGGCCTTCAAGTATCTCGTCGATTACGATGCGATCAGCTCGACGCTTATCAAGGGCATCGGCGAAATTCACCAGACATTCCTGCCGGAGGGCCAGCTCGGCGCGCTTGACGAAAATCCGTTCAAGCTCGACGTCGCCAAGGCGAAGGAACTGCTGGCAAAGGCCGGTCTTGCGGATGGCTTCTCGGTGACGATGGACGTGCGGAACACTCAGCCTGTCACCGGCATTGCCGAATCCATGCAGCAGACGCTGGCACAAGCCGGTGTAAAACTCGAGATCATTCCGGGCGACGGCAAGCAGACGCTGACGAAATACCGCGCACGCACGCACGACATGTATATCGGCCAATGGGGTTCCGACTATTTCGACCCGAACTCGAATGCCGATACCTTCACGGCGAACCCGGACAATTCGGATGCGGGCACGAACAAGACGCTCGCATGGCGCAATACCTTCGAAACGCCGGAACTCGACAAGCAGGCCAAGGCGGCACTGCTTGAGCGCGATGGTGCCAAGCGTGCCGCGATGTACCAGGATATCCAGAAGAAGTATCTGGAGAACAGCCCCTTCATTTTCATCTTCCAGCAAATCGAAGTCGCCGGCTATCGCAAGAACCTGAAGGACTTCAAACTCGGACCGAGCTTCGATACGAACTTCGTTGGCCCAATCGCCAAGGAATAATCCGGCAGGATTCGTTCGTTGAGCATTATCGAAACAAAAATGGAGGCGCGGCCCGCCAAGGGTCGTGCCGTTCCTCTCGCGAAAGCAATCGGGCGTTTCCTGATCGCTGCCGTGACGACCTATCTTGGACTTCTGGCCGTCACTTTTTTCATCGGCCGTGTCGTGCCGATCGATCCGGTTCTTGCAATCCTTGGCGACCGCGCGCCGACGCATGTCGTGGAGCGCGTGCGTGAAGAGCTCGGCTTCAATCTGCCGCTCTATCAGCAATTCTTCATCTATATCAAAGGTATCCTTTCCGGTGATTTCGGCAATTCGGTTCTGACCACCAATCCGGTGATGACCGATATCCGCCGCGTATTTCCGGCAACAATCGAGCTTGCGACCCTCGGCACCATTATTGGCGCCCTGATTGGCATTCCGCTTGGCGTGCTTGCGGCTGTGCGGCGCGGCAGCCTTGCCGACCAGATTGTGCGTGTCGTCGGGCTTGTCGGCTATTCCGTGCCGATCTTCTGGCTGGCCCTGATCTCGCTTGTCGTATTCTATGCGCAGCTGCGCTGGGTGGCCTTCCCGGGGCGCATCGATATCGTTTTTGAATATACGTTCACGCCAATTACCGGCTTTTATCTGATCGACAGCCTCTGGCAGGGGCAGTGGGACGTCTTCTACGACGTCTTTCGGCACATTATCTTGCCGGCATCGCTGCTCGGCTATTTCTCGCTCGCCTATATCAGCCGGATGACGCGCAGCTTCATGCTGAACGAGCTCAGTCAGGAATATATCGTGGCTGCGCGCGCCAAGGGGCTTTCGGAAACCCGGGTAATTTGGGGCCACGCATTGCGCAATGCCGCGGTGCCGCTTGTGACGGTGATTGCGCTCTCCTACGCCGGACTTCTCGAAGGCTCGGTGCTGACGGAGACGGTGTTCTCCTGGCCGGGCATTGGCCTCTACATCACCAACTCCTTACAAAATGCCGATATGAACGCTGTTCTCGGCGGCACGATCGTCATCGGCACGGTGTTCATCGGCATCAACCTCCTGTCCGATCTTCTCTACCGGACGCTCGATCCAAGGACGCGAAGTCGATGACGGTTCCAGCCAGCCAGCCAGCGCCGATGAGCCGCCGCGAGTGGCTGCTTTCCGATCGCCCGCAATCACGCGTGCAGGCCCGCCTCGGGCGCGCCTATGTGACCTGGCGGCAATTCAGTGCGAACAAGCTTGCCGTCCTTGGTCTCATTATCATTATCGCGCTGCTCTTCGTTGCCGCCTTCGCTGATCTCTTGGCCACGCATTCGCCGGTCGTCGGCGATCTAAAGAATGCGCGACTTCTGCCGCCAGGTACCGGCGAGTATCTGCTCGGCACGGACGACCAGGGTCGCGATATCCTTTCGCGCCTGATCTACGGGTCGCGGCTGACGCTCTTCGTCGTCGTGCTGGTTGCGATCATCTCGGCGCCGATTGGACTGATTGTCGGCACAGTCTCCGGCTATGCCGGCGGATGGGTGGATGCAGTGCTGATGCGTATCACCGATATCTTCCTGGCGTTCCCGAAGCTGGTGCTGGCGCTTGCCTTCGTCGCGGCACTCGGGCCGGGCATCCAAAACGCGATCATCGCGATTGCAATCACGTCCTGGCCTCCTTACGCCCGCATTGCGCGGGCGGAAACGCTGACGGTGCGGCGCTCGGATTACATCTCGGCGGTCAAGCTGATGGGCGCATCGCCGGTCCGCATCATCGTCCGCCATGTCATGCCGCTCTGCCTCTCGTCGCTGATCGTTCGCGTAACGCTCGACATGGCGGGTATCATCTTGACGGCTGCCGGTCTCGGCTTTCTCGGTCTCGGCGCGCAGCCGCCACTGCCGGAATGGGGTGCGATGATCGCCTCGGGTCGCCGTTTCATTCTCGATCAATGGTGGGTCGCAGCCATGCCGGGTATTGCGATCCTCATCGTCAGCCTCGGTTTCAACCTGCTTGGCGACGGCCTGCGCGACGCGCTCGATCCCAAGGAGAGCGGCCAATGACGGCTTTGCTGGCGGTCGACAATCTCAAGGTCAGCTACCCGACGCGCACCGGCGTGATCGAAGCTGTTCGCGGCGTTTCCTTCACACTGGACAGGGAACGCCTCGGCATTGTCGGGAAGTCCGGATCCGGCAAGTCGCAGACCGGCCGCGGCGATCATGGGGCTCACGCCGAAGCACGGCATCGTCACGGCCGACAAGCTCGACTTCAATGGCATCGATCTCATCCAGGCTTCAGCGAAAGAACGGCGGCTCCTGCGCGGCAAGCGCATCGCCATGGTGTTGCAGGATCCGAAATATTCGCTTGATCCGGTGATGTCGATCGGCCGGCAGATCTGCGAGACGCTGAGAACGCATGAGAAAGTCAGCAAGGCCGAGGCGACCGAACGGGCGCTTGCCATGCTGGAGGCGGTGCAGATTCGCGATCCGAAGCGTGTCTTCGATCTCTACCCGCATGAGGTCTCGGGCGGCATGGGCCAACGTGCAATGATCGCCATGATGCTAATTGCCGGACCGGAACTGCTGATCGCTGACGAGCCCACCTCGGCGCTCGACGTCACCGTGCAGCTCGACGTGTTGAAGATCCTGGACAAGGCTGGTTTCCGAGCGCGGCATGGGGCTTATCTTCGTGTCGCATGATCTGCGTCTTGTTTCCTCGTTCTGCGACCGCGTCATCGTGATGTATGCCGGTAAGATCGTTGAAGAGCTTAGGGCTTCTGACCTCAAAAATGCACAGCATCCCTATACGCAGGGACTTTTGAACTGCATGCCGCAAATCGGAGAAGATCGCCATCCGCTGCCAGTGCTCGACCGCAAGCCGGAGTGGGCTGCACGAGTGCGGCGCTCTCGGTCGAAAATCTTAGCGTCGTCTATGACGATTTTCATGCGCTTCAAGATGTCAGCATCGCGGTCGCATCCGGCGGCTCCTTCGGGCTGGTTGGCGAATCCGGTTCCGGCAAGTCGACGCTGCTGCGTGCGGTAGCGGGCCTTGCGCCGCTCAAGGGTGGCGCAATTCGCGTTCATGATCAGCTGCTGCAGGGTGCAAAACGCAGCAAGGCTTTCTATCGAAATGTCCAGATGGTGTTCCAGGACCCTTATGGGTCGCTTCACCCACGGCAGACGATCGACCGGCTGCTGCTCGAGCCATTGGCAATTCACGGGATTGCCGATAGCGAGAAGCGCATCGCGCGAGCATTGGACGAAGTCGGCCTTGGAAACGGCTTCCGCTTCCGCTATCCGCACCAGCTTTCCGGCGGCCAGCGGCAGCGTGTGGCGATTGCGCGCGCCCTGATCGTCGAGCCGTCGATCCTGCTGCTCGATGAACCGACGTCGGCGCTCGACGCTTCCGTGCAGGCGGAGGTGCTCAATCTGCTGGAACAGATTAGACGTGACCGCAAACTGACCTTTGTCATGGTGAGCCACGACCTTGGTGTCGTTACCCATATGTGTGAAAGGCTTGCCGTGATGCGCAACGGCGCCGTCGTCGAACGGCTGACCTCCGGCCAACTGGCCAGCGGGGACGTTCATGAGGATTACACGAGAAATTTGATGATTGCGAGCAAAGGCTTCGTCAAAACTATAACCGCAGATTTTTCAAATATTTGAAATCCTTTCGGGCACTGGTCGTTCAAGGTTAAGCAGCCGTTAAAAGACGACTATTCGACTAGACTATTGACAGTCGATTTTCATCTGTCATGATCCTGTTAACGAGTGTTAGCTTTCGTGATCGTGGAGGTGAGGCATGTTCTTTCTCGGCGGAATGACCATGGGATATCTCGATCCTCCGGCCAAGGTCGAACGGAGCGAGCAGACAAGCGTTTCCATTCCCGCTGAAAAAGATCGCCGATTGATCGAGGCTTCCTCGGGTGCCCAAAGAGAAGAAAACGCAATCGAGCGTTCGTTGATATGGGCATGGCGCACTCTTTGCTGAGCCGGGTCAGATTTTCTATCCCTCGCGCTATGGAAGGAAATTTATCTCTACCTAGCTTATAGAGTATATAGGAATATCAGTGCCGGCAGACCGCCGCGCCAATAATAAGAGACGGAGGCAACACATGGCAGACCTGGGTATTTCGCATACTCAAGCGAACTATTATGGTTCCGTACCGGCCAAGAAGCCGGCTTCAATGCGCCAGAAGCTTCATTTTGCGCTCAATGCCACGCTGTTTACCGCGGCGTTCGCTTTCGTTGCAGGCTTGGTCTGCGGCGTTATCGGCTGATCGAGCTGTCGTGCCGGCATGTTGCCGGCACCTTAATTTACTTCAAATCGCTGGCTGGGACATTCTTCTGCGTGAACCGGGAATTTTCGGCCAACAACAGCGGTCCAATCACGTTTGAAAATCCGGTGCCCGATGGGTGCCGGATTTTTCTTTTGAATTGCGAAGAACTGCCAAAATTGAGGTAAGCAAAGCTGGGCAATTCCGTGCCTCCTGACTTGAATTATCGGGAGGGTGTCCAACTTTCCCGGATGGTTCTTCGGGGGTGGAGGCAAAATGCAGCTCTGACCGGCAGAATCGTGCCATAAATCAGGCCTAAACCGTTTCGTATCGGAAATCTGTGGCTTTCGCATCTTCCTGCAAAGCCCTTTGGCCGTTCATGTCGCAGTCATAATTGCCGGTGCAAAAGGCTAGGCAAAATTACCATAACCTTAGTTTGGACCCAGAACCGAACCCATGACCATTTCCATTCCGTCTCCAAACCCGTCACGCAGAATCCGAAGTCAAGCACATCGATCACAACAACTCGGTCCGCTCGACCTACCTGTCGATTGAAGACATCAAGGCGATGGGTGAATCGATTGCCCGCAAAGGCGTCAATTCGCTGCCGGCTTTTACTGCCTTCGATTTTTTTGCACGACATAAGGAGAACGAGAAGGAAATCCTGCGCGTTTACCGCACGACCGCGGCCGACGTGGAAGCGGGCGAGACAATCACGCCTGCCGCCGAATGGCTTCTCGACAACCACTATATCGTCGAAGAGGCAATTCAGGAGGTCCGCCGCGACTTCCCGCGGCGCTTCTATCGCGAGCTGCCGACCATCGATGTCGATGGCGTGCAGGTACCGCGCACGCTGGTGCTCGCCTGGCTCTATGTCGCTCACACCCACAGCACCGTTTCACAGGAAAGTCTGACGGCGCTTGTCGATGGCTTCCAGCTGGGTGAGACGTTGCGCATCGGTGAGCTTTGGGCGGTTCCCTCACTCGTGCGTTATGTACTCGTCGAAAACCTCCGTCGCATTTCCAGCCGCGTTGAACGCAGCCGGCGCATACGCCGCCGTGCGAACGAGGCGGCCGATGAACTCGTGCGTTTGGACGATCCGGCGAAGGCTGCGGAGTATCTGAGGACGCTCGAACCGCTTGCCGAGGACAATACCTTCTCGACGCAGTTCCTCTATCGCATGCGCGACGGTTCGCAGGCGTCTAGCCTTGCGATCGCCTGGCTCGACGAGCGCCTGGAAATGCTCGGCCGTGATACCGAAGAAGCGACGATGGCGGAGCATAGCCGCCTCTCCTCCGGCAATGTCACGATGGGCAACATCATCCGGAGCCTTCGCGAGATCGATGATGCGGAATGGTCGGTCTGGGTCGAGCAGGTCAGCCATGTCGACAAGCTGCTCTGGGAGAATTCCGATTACGGCATCCTCGATTCGGGATCACGCAACAAATACCGCAAACAGATCGAAAAGCTCGCCAAGCGCTCGCCGCTGACGGAAATGGAAGTCGCCCAGTTGGCGCTCGACATGACCAGCGAAGCCAGAGCCTCCGAGGAGCCGCAACCGCATGAGCCGAATGTCGGCGGCTTTCTTGCCGGCATGCACCGGCCGAAGCTTGAAGAACGTGCCAATTATCGTCCGACCCTTGTCCAGCATTTTGTTCGAACAGTCCGCAAGTTCAACTGGCTGTCGATTGCCGTCCCCGTCATGCTGCTTACCGTCATTGCGATGGCGATCGTCGGGCGCTTCATGGCCAATGCCGGCATGGGCACGTTGGAAATCGCCGTATTGCTGATCATGTTCTCTCTTCCGGCATCGGAGGGCGCGACAGGTCTTTTCAATACCTTGCTGTCCTTCTTCGTGACGCCGTCGCGGCTTGTCGGCTACGAGTTCAAGGAAGGCATTCCGGAAGATGCACGCACGCTGCTTGTCGTGCCATGCCTGATTTCGAACCGCGACAGCGTCGACGACCTGGTTCGCAATCTCGAGGTTCACTATCTCGCCAATCCGCGCGGCGAAATCTATTTCGCGCTGCTGAGCGACTGGCCCGACAGCGACGTCGAGGAGACGCCGAACGATCTGGAAGTGCTGGATTACGCCCGGCGTGAAATCGCCAATCTTTCGGCGCGTTACGCCTATGACGGCAAAACGCGCTTCTATCTCCTGCATCGCCGCCGCCTCTACAACCCATCAGAGGGCGTCTGGATGGGCTGGGAGCGCAAGCGCGGCAAGCTGCACGAGCTGAACATGCTTTTGCGCGGCGACAGCGACACGACCTATCTGCCGGGCGCCAATATTGTGCCGGCTGGCGTTCAGTATATCATGACGCTCGATTCCGACACGCGCCTGATGCGCGATGCCGTGACCAAGCTTGTCGGCAAACTCTATCATCCGATCAACCGTCCGGTGATAAACCCGAAGACCGGCCGCGTCGAAAGCGGCTATGGCGTGCTGCAGCCGCGCGTGACCCCGTCGCTGACGACCGGCAAGGACGCTTCGGTCTTCCAGCGCGTCTTCTCGATCAACCGCGGCCTCGACCCTTACGTCTTCACGGTTTCCGATGTCTATCAGGACCTCGCCGGCGAAGGCACGTTTACCGGCAAGGGCCTTTATCATGTCGATGCCTTCGAAGCTTCGCTGAGGGACCGCATCGATGAGAATTCGGTGCTGAGCCACGATCTTCTCGAAGGTTCGATGGCGCGCTGCGCACTCGTCACCGACCTCGAGCTCGTCGAAGACTTCCCGATCCGCTACGAAGTCGAGGCCTCGCGCCAGCATCGCTGGGCGCGTGGCGACTGGCAGCTTCTGCCATATCATGTTCAATCCAAAATACGGCGTCACCGCTCTCGGGCGCTGGAAGATGTTCGATAACCTGCGCCGCTCGCTGACGCCGATCGCCTGGTTCTTCGCTTCCGTGCTCGGCTGGTATTTTATGGGCCCGCTTGGCGCACTCGTATGGCAGATCCTCCTGATCTTCTGCCTCTTCGTTGCGCCGACGCTGTCGCTCATCCACGGCATCATTCCGCGCACCAGCGATATCGTTGCACGGGCACATCTTTATACCGTGTGGTCGGATATCCGCGCTGCGAACGCCCAGGTGGCGCTTCGTATCGTTTTCATTGCCGATACGGCTTGCATGATGGTCGATGCGATCGGCCGCTCGCTCTACCGTCTTCTCGTCAGCCATAAATTGATGTTGCAATGGCGCACTGCTGCCAGCGTCCAAGCGGGCGGGCAGGGAACGATTCTCTCCTACTACGGCGCGATGTGGCACGCCCCGGTGCTGGCGCTGCTCGCACTCGGCTTTGCAGCACTTCCCGGCGACAACGCATTCCTCGTCGGCATTCCGTTTGCCCTGCTGTGGACCCTGTCTCCGCTCGTTGCCTGGTATGTCAGCCAGTCGGCAGAAACCGAAGACCGCCTGGAAGTCGCCGATTCGGTCTCAAGCGAGCTCAGAAAGATCGCGCGCCGCACCTGGCGTTACTTCGATACGTTCACCACGGCGGAACAGAATTACCTGCCGCCGGATAACATTCAGGAGACGCCGCACGTCATCGTCGCGAGCCGCACCTCGCCGACCAATATCGGCGTGTATCTGCTCTCGGTCGTTTCCGGGCGCCAGTTCGGCTGGTTTTCCTTCGAGGAAACGATCGAGCGGCTGGAGCAGACGATCGCCACCATCGACAAGATGGAGAAGTATCGCGGCCACCTCTTTAACTGGTACCACACCGATACGCTTCAGACCCTTGGGCCGCGATACGTTTCGGCTGTCGACAGCGGCAATCTCGCCGGTCACCTGATTGCCATTTCGTCGGCTTGCCGCAATTGGGCCGAGGCCCCGTCGGCGCATATGCAGGGCAATCTCGACGGCGTCGGCGACACTGCCGGCATCCTCGGCGAAGTACTGGCCGACCTTCCGGACGATCGCAAGACGGTCCGTCCGCTCCGGCGCCGCCTGGAAGAACGGATCGTCGGCTTCCAGAACGCACTCGCCGCCGTTAAGCGCGAGCACGAGTTCGCCTCGATCCGCGTCATCAACCTTGCGGTTCTTGCGCGTGATATCCAGAAGCTTGCGGCAAATCTCGATCACGAAGTGAAGTCGGCACTCAGCGGCGAACTTACCCGTTGGGCCGAAGCACTCGTCAAGATTTGCGAAGCGCATATTTCCGACAGCACATTCGACCTTTCAAATATCGATGCTTTGCGGCCGCGGCTGATCGCCCTTCGCGACAAGGCCCGCGATCTCGCCTTCTCGATGGATTTCAGCTTCCTGTTCCGTCCGGAACGCCGCCTTCTTTCGATCGGCTATCGCGTCGAAAGCGGCGAACTCGACCAGGCCTGCTACGACCTTCTGGCGTCGGAATGCCGGCTGACCAGTCTCTTCGGCATCGCAAAGGGCGACTTGCCGACGGAGCATTGGTATCGCCTCGGCCGCCAGGTCGTGCCGGTCGGTTCGCGCGGCGCTCTCGTCTCTTGGTCCGGCTCGATGTTCGAATATCTGATGCCGCCGCTCGTCATGCAGGAGCGCGGCGGGGGTATTCTCAATCAAACCAACAATCTGGTCGTGGTCGAGCAGATGAACTACGGACGCAAGCTCGGTATTCCGTGGGGCATTTCGGAAGCGGCCTTCAATGCTCGCGACCATAACCTCAACTATCAGTACACGAACTTCGGCGTGCCTACGCTTGGCCTCAAGCGCGGCCTCGGCCACAATGCCGTCATCGCGCCTTATGCCTCGATCCTCGCCAGCCAATACGACCCGCAAGGAGCACTCGAAAATCTGCAGCGCCTGCGCAAGCTCGGTGCGCTCGGCAAATTCGGTTTCCATGATGCCGTCGACTTCACCCCGACCCGCGTGCCGGAAGGCAAGAAATGCGCGGTTGTCTATAACTACTATGCGCACCATCACGGCATGTCGATCGCGGCGGTTGCCAATGTCGCTTTCAATGGGCATCTGCGTGAGCTCTTCCACTCCGATCCGGTGATCGAAGCAGCCGAACTGCTGCTGCAGGAAAAGGCGCCGCGCGACATCCCCGTCATGAGCGGCAAGCACGAATCGGATACGCCCGCCAGCATCCAGGAAGATCTACTGCGGCCGGAGCTTCGCAAGATCGCCGATCCGCTTTCGCGCGATCGCGAACTCATGTTCCTGTCCAACGGTCACTATTCGATGATGTTGACGGCGACCGGTGCCGGCTACGCACACTGGAACGGCCAGGCCGTTACCCGCTGGAAAGCCGACCCGACGGAAGACCGCTGGGGAAGCTTCATCTTCCTGCGCGACACGGCGACCAACGAATGGTGGTCGGCCACCGCCGAACCAAAAAGTGTCGAGGGCGAAAAGGTCAATGTGCTCTTCGCCGACGAAAAGGCGGAATTCACTAAGGTTGTGGGCGACCTCAGCAGTGAACTGGAATGCATCGTTGCAACCGAGCATGATGCGGAAGGCCGAAGGCTGACGCTTCTCAACATGGGATCGGAAGACCGCTTCATCGAAGTCACCTCCTATCTGGAACCGGTGATCACATTGGATGACACGGACAATGCGCATCCGGCTTTCGCCCGCATGTTCGTGAAGACGGAATTCGGCAGGCGCGGCGACGTCATCCGTGCCGAACGCAACAGACGCGATCCGGGCGAACCGAACATGAGCATCGCCCATCTGATCGTCGACAGTGCCGGTCCTTCCCGGCAAACGGAATTTGAGACCGATCGCCGCAAATTCCTTGGCCGCGGCCGTAGTCTTGCGGATGCCGCAGCCTTCGATCCTGGTGCGACGCTTTCGGGCACCGACGGCTTCACGCTCGATCCGATCCTTTCGTTGCGCCGCACGGTTCGTGTGCCGGCCGGCAAGAAAGTCAGCGTGATCTTCTGGACGATCGCCGCTCCTGGCCGCGACGAGGTGGACAAGGCTGTCGAGCGCTACCGGCACGCCGATGCCTTCAACCATGAGCTTGTTCAGGCCTGGACACGCACGCAGGTGCAGATGCGCCATGTCGGCGTGACGTCGCAGCAGGCTGCCGCCTTCCAGTATCTTGGCCGGCATTTGGTCTATCCGGACATGGACTTGCGCGCCGATGCTGCGGCAGTTCGAGCCGGCATGCAGTCACAATCGTCGCTGTGGCCGCTTGCGATCTCCGGCGACTTCCCGATCTTCATGCTGCGCATCGATGACGACATGGATCTCGATATTGTTCGCGAGGCTTTGCTGGCGGAGGAATATCTGCGCTCGCGTGGCGTGACGGCCGATCTTGTCATCATGAACGAGCGTGCATCCTCCTATGCGCAGGACATGCAGCATGCCGTGGACCAGATGTGCGAAAACGTGCGCCGCATTGGCCAGGCCGATGGCCTTCGGCAACATATCTTTGCCGTCCGGAAGGATTTGATGGAGGAGGCGACCTATCATGCCCTGATCGCCGCTTCGCGCGTCACCTTCCATGCGAAGAACGGCAAGGTTGTCGATCAGATCAACCGCGCCATCGCCCTTTCTGCGCCTTCCAAGGACGACCTGCCGGAAATGGAACGCGAGCAGCGCAAGACCCCGGTCAAGCGCGTGGCGCGTGTCGTGCAGCCCAGGCCGTCGGCGCTTGTGATCGAGGAGGAAGGCGATCTCGACTTCTGGAACGGCTTCGGTGGTTTTGCCCGCGACGGCCGCGAATATGTCGTTCGTCTTGCTGGCGGCACGGCAACACCGCAGCCCTGGATCAACGTGATCTCGAACGAGAAGTTCGGCTTCCATGTGTCTGCGGAGGGCGCGGGTTTCACCTGGAGCGTCAACTCGCGCGACTATCAGCTGACCTCCTGGTCGAACGATGCCGTCGTCAATCGCTCAGGCGAGGCGATTTACGTCACCGACCTTGAAAGTGGCGCGCTGATGACGCCCTTTGCTGGGCTTTCGCAGCGGAGCGATGTCCGCTTTGAGGCACGCCATGGTCTCGGTTACTCCGTCTTCTCCAGCGAGCAGAACGATATCGCGCTCGAAGTGACACAGACGGTCGATCGTCTAAGGCCGGTCAAGCTGCAGCGCGTCCGGTTGCGCAACATAGGCACCACGGCGCGCAAGCTGCGGCTCTATGGCTATGTCGAGTGGGTTCTCGGCAACAACGCACAGCGCTCGGTGCCCTTCATCCTCTCATCCCGTGACGAGGAAACCGGCGCACTCCTTGCCGCCAACCAGTACAGCATCGACTTCTCGAACCGGGTATCCTTCTTTGCCGCCAGCGTGAAGCCGTCGAGCTTCACTACAAGCAGGCGCGAGTTCATCGGCAAGGCCGGCACGATCCGGGCTCCGCAGGCGCTCAAGCCACCCGTTGCGCTTTCCGGCGCCACGGAACTTGACGGCGACCCGGCAGCGGCTCTCGCAATCGATATCGAAATCGGTGCTGGAGAAGAGCGTGACGTCACGTTCTTCCTGGGCGACACGGCCTCGAGGCAAGAGGCCCAAACCTTGATCGCCGAGATCCGCAAGACCTCTGTCGAGGACACTGTTCAGGCAAACCGCGATTTCTGGCAGAGCTTTACGGGCAAGGTTCAGATTTCGACGCCGAACCAGGCCATGAACAATCTCGTCAATGCCTGGCTGCCCTATCAGAGCCTTGGCTGCCGCATCATGGCACGGTCGGCCTTCTATCAGGCAAGTGGCGCCTTTGGCTTCCGCGATCAGTTGCAGGATACGCTGGCTTTCGTGCTTCAGGAGCCATCGCTCGCGCGCAACCAGATCGTCAACGCTGCCTCGAGGCAGTTCCGCGAGGGCGATGTCCAGCATTGGTGGCTGCCGGGAACCGGCGCGGGTGTCCGTACATTGATTTCGGACGACGTGGTCTGGCTCGCCTATGCGATCCATCACTATTGCAGCGCAACGGGCGACAAGAGCGTGCTTGACGAGGAATTGCCGTTCCTCGAGGGCCCGGCGTTGCTCGAAGGCCAGCACGACTCCTTCTATCGTCCGGAAGTCTCGGATGACAAGGCCAGTATCTACGAGCATGCTGCCCTGGCACTTGATCTCGCGATCAAGCGCAAGGGCTCAAACGGCCTGCCGCTGATCATGGGCGGCGACTGGAATGACGGCATGAACCGCGTCGGCATCCAAGGCCAGGGCACAAGCGTCTGGCTCGGCTGGTTCCTGGCAGGCGCGCTGCGCTCCTTCATTCCCTATGCGCAAGAGCGGCGCGACGCTGCTCGCGTCGAGCGCTGGACGAAACATCTCGGTGAATTGAAGGCCGCGCTCGAAAGTGAAGGTTGGGATGGCGGCTATTATCGCCGAGGCACATTCGACGACGGCAGCCTGCTCGGTTCGAAGGAAAGCCTGGAATGCCAGATCGATTCGATCGCGCAATCCTGGAGCGTGCTTTCCGGCGAAGGCAATCCGGATCACGCAGTCAAGGCCATGGACGCGGTTTTGAACCGCCTTGTGGACAAAGAAGCGCGAATCATCCGCCTGTTTACCCCGCCTTTTGCCACGTCGGTCAGGGATCCGGGTTATATCAAAGCCTATCCTCCAGGTGTTCGCGAAAATGGCGGCCAGTACACGCATGCGGCCACCTGGGTGGTTATGGCGCTTGCTGAGCTCAACCGGGGCGATGATGCAATGGCCTGCTTCGAACTCCTGAACCCGATCACCCATGCGCGCGACAAAGCTTCGGCCGAGCACTATCGAGTCGAGCCCTATACGGTGGCTGCCGACGTCTACGGCGAAGGTGCGCTCAAGGGCCGCGGCGGCTGGACGTGGTATACGGGTTCTGCGGGCTGGCTCTATCGTGCCGCAGTCGAAGGGATTCTCGGTATCCGTTTGAAAAACGGACGGATTTTTGTTCGTCCAGCACTGCCGAGCGGTTGGGACGGCTTTTCGGCAGAGATCGAACATTCAGGTGTGAAATATCGCATTTCGGTCTCAAAATCGTCCCATCCGGACGGCTACACTGTGGTCATCAACGGCAGCGAAGTCGCCCATCCCCATGAGGGATATTCGGTCGGATAGCAGCATTTTCGACGCTCACACTCCGGCGATTCGTTGCAGCCAAAAGGTGAAACTTTTTGGCTGCAACCGCGTTTGCAGATCGAAACAGGAGAAACATCATGGCGGCTACGCCGGAAAACGCCATCGGCGCTGAGCGCTTGCCTCAATCAGCAGTGCGACCGGCGCGCGATACGAGGCTTGATGTTCTGCGTGGCCTTGCCCTCATCACGATTTTCATCAATCACGTTCCCGGCCAGATATTCGAGTATGCGACGACGAAGAATTTCGGCTTCTCGGATGCCGCGGAAGCATTCGTGCTGATCTCGGGGATTGCGGTCGGACTGGCCTATGGCTCCGGCTTCAAGGTCGGCGGGCGACTAGACATGGCGAAGAAGGCGATCAAGCGCGCCTTCACGCTCTATCTCGCCCATATGATCACGACGTTCATAACGCTCGCGCTGTTCATTTGCGGCGCCTGGCTGTTCCACCGGCCGGGATTGCTGGTCGAAATCAATATCCTCGCCGTCTTGATGAACTTGACGGAGGGAATACCCGCCCTGCTTCTGCTCGGCCACCAGATCGGCTACAACAACATATTGCCGATGTACGGCGCGCTGATGCTCATGGTACCGGTCATCTTGCTTCTTTACTCGGCACATCCGCTTCTGGCGCTTGGTGTTTCGGGTGCTGTGTGGCTGTTTGCGGGCATCTATCAGATCGCGCCGCACAACATGCTCATCGCCGACTACTGGTTCCTCAATCCACTCTCGTGGCAGTTCTTGTTCACGATCGGCGCCGTCGGCATCATGCATGTCAAGCGTGGCGGCAAGCTGCCGGAGCACCCGATTTTGTTCGTGTTGGCTTCCGGCTACGTAGCGCTGTCCTTTGCTTGGGTTGTCGGTCACCTCTGGGACCTCGGCAATGTACTGGCAGCGCTTGGCTTGCCGGCTGTCCTTACCGGTTTCGACAAGACTTTCCTGTCCCTGCCGCGGCTGCTGCATGTTTTGGCGCTCAGCTACCTCGTTATCAATATTCCCGTGCTGTCTCGTATCCTGCGCCGTCCGTCGGATCATCCGCTGACCATCATTGGCCGTCACTCGCTCAATATCTTCGTCGCAGGGACAATCCTTGCGATGGCGGGCCAAGTACTGCTCTACATTACCAATCATGACCAGATGATCGGTGCGCTCTTTGTCGTCGCAGGCATCTCGGGTCAGTTTGCTTATGCCTACCACCTCGAGCGTAAACGCATCGACGGTACCGCGAAGGCCAGGTCGATGGGGCGTGGTGCTTCCGTTCCCGTCGCCGTCCGCGTCGGTGATGGCCGAAAGCTCTATCGCGACAAATAGCTCTCTCTTTTTGCGATATCAAAACCGGCTGGCGAAACCGCCAGCCGGTTTTGATCAATCGGCCTTGGCCTGCAGTTCGGCCACCGGCCGACAATTGATGATGGCGAACTCGCCGTATCTTTTCCCCGCCCAAATGCAATTGCCCAAGGAGAAATTCATGGTCGACGAAAAGCAACTGATTGCCAAAATCACGTGGCGACTCATGCCGTTCTTAGGCATTCTTTATCTCATCGCCTACATCGATCGCCAAAATGTCAGCTTCGCCAAGCTGGAAATGGTCGGGGCGCTTGGCATGAGCGAATATGCCTACGGCCTCGGCGCCTCGCTCTTCTTCATCGGTTATTTCCTGTTTGAAGTCCCGAGCAACCTGCTGCTCGAGCGGTACGGCGCCAGCAAATGGTTTGCGCGTATTTTGCTCTCGTGGGGCGCAGTTACGATCGCCTTGGCCTACACGCAGAATGCGACGATGTTCTACATTCTCCGCTTTCTTCTTGGCGCCTGCGAAGCCGGGTTCTTTCCGGGCGTCCTTTATCTGCTGACACTTTGGTATCCGTCCGCCTATCGCGGTACGATGGTCGGACTGTTCATGATCTTCAGCGCCCTTGCCAATGCCGTCGGCGCGCCGCTGGGCGGCATGCTGCTCGATCTCGACGGGCTTTATGGCATCGCCGGCTGGCAATGGGTGTTTATCGCGACGGGTATTCCAGCCGTCGTGGCAGGTGTGGTCACGCTGTTTTATCTCTCGGATCGCCCAGAGAATGCGAACTTCCTGAGCGATGCGGAGAAGAGCTGGCTCAAACGCAGGATTGAGGCGGAAAATGCAGACATGGACAAGAACGCGGAGAATGGCTTCAAGGCGCTCATCAATCCGAAGGTACTTCTCATGGCATTGTGCTATGTCGGCTTTCCTCTTGCAGCCTACGGTCTGAGCTATTGGCTCCCGACCATCGTCAAGGAATTCGGCGTCAGCAACACGGCCAACGGCTTTCTGAACATCATACCCTGGGTCCTCGTGGCGGTGGCGCTTTACATCGTCCCGTCGATGGCAGACAGGGCAGCTTCGAAGACGCCTTATATCGTCATTCCGGCACTGCTGGGCGCCATATGCCTTGTCCTTTCTGCTGTTATTCCGGACCATGGCGTCCAGTTCGCATTTCTCTGCATCGCTGCAGCGGGCATCTTCGCCGGCCAGCCGGTTTTCTGGAGCCTGCCGTCACGCTTTCTGAGAGGCGCTGGTGCGGCGGCCGGGCTCGCCGCAATCAACTCCGTCGGCAATCTCGGCGGCTTTGTCGCCCAGAACGTCGTGCCCTGGATCAAGGACAGTACGGGAAGCACAATTGCGCCGATGTTCTTCCTTGCCGCGTGCCTGGCTGCCGCCGCGCTGCTGGTGCTCGTGGTCGGACGCGTGATGTCGCGTACGCAGATTCCCGCCGTAGAGAGCACAACTGTGCAACAGCGCGCGCAATCCTAACAATGCCAAGCCGAAGTCCCAGCAGAAGTATCGGCTGCTGGGGCTTTGGCGTTAGTCGGTCAGCAACGGCATTATTCCGCGAGAGAAGGTAAACGTTAACCAACACCAGCCTAACAGTCTGATGGAAACATGGATTGATTCGATGGCATCTTCTTTCGACACCCCTCTCGCCGCGCTGACCGCAAGCGAAATCGTGATATTTCCAACCATCCCCCAGCCCGGCGATATCGAGCGCTGCGCCGCGACGCTTGATGATCTGCACGGAGAACCGGCGGTCGCGTTCTGGAAAGCCGAGTGCCGTTTGCTGGCGGACGAGCTTTCACGATGTGGCTTGCGCGAGGAGAAGATTCGGGAGCGCGTCTTGTCCTTCCAGGCCGCGGTTCAGGCCGCTCTGGTAGAGAGACATCAGTTGCGCGCTTTATCCGAAAGCCGCGCGAGGCAAGGCAGAAGTCGACGTCGCCTCTGACGCGATAAACCGCTGCCGCAGCTGTCACGGCCTCGAGACCCGTCTGAGGTTACTCAGCCCGTATCGATCTATAGTTCGTCAGCCGTCAAAACTCCCCGATCGGTACGTTTTTATCGCATACTGCCGAATGAATTCCCGATCGGTAAGACGCGCATTGAAATTAAGAGCCTTCCTGTACGATAAGCCGACACAGGAGATGCTGGATGATCAAGTCTACACGTGATTTCGGCACTGCCGTCAGAGAAAAACGCAAAGGCCTCGGCTAGACCCAGACCGAGCTTGCCACCCGTTCCGGAACGGGCGAGCGTTTCATTGTCGAACTCAAATCCGGCAAGCCGAGCTGCCAACTCGAAAAGGCGCTGATCGTCGCGCGCACGGTCGGCATTGAGCTCGGCGACCCGACGACAGCCCAAGCGTCCCCAGCAGCATCCGAAGATGACCTCGGCTTCCTGCCGAACTTCGGTGATAGTCGATGACAAAGATCTTCTACGAAACCTTCCCCGTCGCACAGGTGACTTTCGAAGGCGAATGGCGGCTCGAATACGATCCAATCCTGGGAAGCGCGCCGCTCGGCTTTCCCCATTTCGTTCATTGGCTCAGGACGATCCGCGATTGTTACCAAAAGGCCTGGAGCAATAGCGAACAGGAGCTCAGTACCCCGCAAGCCATAGCGTTGTTTTAGCACCGAATTCCACTTCGCGGCGGAAGAAAGGGTGCTTGGGTGCATTCCGGCTACGATCTCACTTGCAGCGCGTCCCGAGTTTCTACCCGATAAAAAAGGCCGGAAGGTTTTCCCACCGGCCTTGCAATTTCGTTTTTCGAACCTGGTTAAGCAGCTTCGGTCGTATGAGCCTTGCGGACTTCCTCGTCCGTCAGGATACCGCTGGCGCGAAGCAGCGCTGCAAAGCGGCCGTTGCTGTGGCTGAGTTCATCGAAACTACCCTGTTCGACGATCCGGCCATTGTCGAGGAAAAGCACCTTGTCTGCCTCACGAACCGTCGAGAGGCGGTGCGCGATGATAAAGGTGGTGCGGTTCTGGCGAAGGTTGTCGATCGCAGCCTTCACGCGGTTCTCGGTCTCCACGTCCAGCGCGCTGGTCGCCTCGTCGAGAACCAGGATCGGTGCGTCCTTGAGGATGGCGCGGGCGATGGCCACGCGCTGGCGCTCCCCGCCCGAGAGCCTGTTGCCACGCTCGCCGACATGCGTGTCATACTGTTCCTCGCGCGTCTCGATGAAGTCCGCCGCGGCTGCCGCTTCGGCAGCACGGCGCATCTCTTCTTCGCTGGCACCTTCGCGGCCAAGGCGGATATTGTCGCTGATCGAACGGTTCAGCAGACCCGCATCCTGGAACACGGTGGCGATATAACGGCGCAGCGACCTGCGGGTGACCTTGGTGATGTCGTGGCTATCCACCAGGATCTGGCCGCTGTCCGGATCGTAGACGCGCTGCAGCAGATTGACGAGCGTCGTCTTACCCGCACCTGTCGGGCCTACGATCGCGACTGTCTGGCCAGCCTTCACCGAGAAGGAGACATTGTGCAGGCCCTGCGACGAGTTGCCGAAGCCGAAGGATACGTCGCGGAATTCGACTTCGCCCTTGACATCCTTGATGTCGGCGTTGCCCGCCGGTTCTTCGCGCTCGCGAACGGAGTCTTCGAGCGTATAGAAGTCTTCAAGCTTCGCGCGGGCTTCGAAAATCTGCGTGGCGAACTGGCGCATCTGGTCGAGGCGCGAGATCAAAAGGTTTGCAAAGCCGATGAAGGCGATGACGTCACCGATCCGCAGTTCGCCGGCCTGCACCAGAAGCGTGCCGATCACAAGGATGATCATCATGGCGATGGTCGATGCCATTCGGTTCAGAGCACCGGCAAGGGCCCACCAGTCGAGGACCGGGTACTGAGCCTGCAGCAGACGGTCGGCAAAGCCCTTGAGCGCCTTCGTTTCAGCTTCGATGCGGTTGTAGCTGTGCAGCACCGAAACGTTGCTGATCGAGTCGCTCACATGCGAGAAAACGGTGTGATAGTGGTTCTCGACCGAAGCCTGTCCGTCCTTCGTGCGGCTCATGACCAGACGGCCGATCAGCCAGTAGGCAAGACCAAGCACGACCAGCACGCCGGACAATCTCAGGTCCATGGCCATGGCGGTCGGCACCAGGAGCGTAATGGCGACGGCGGTCGAGAGGTGATTACGCATGAATTCGAGCCAGAGGCCGAAGAGCGTTTCGCAAGCGCGCAGCAGCGTATGCAACGCGTTCGACGTGCCGCGCTGGTGATGCCAGGAGAGCGGCATCGAGATGATGCGGCCAAATGCTTCCGTCAGCAAAGTCGCGCGCCGGCCATGGGCCAGCCTGTCCGCCTCGCGGGCGACAAGAACGAAGGCGATCGTATTGAAGACGGCAAATCCGGCCCACATGAACAGAATGGGCTTGACCTCGCCATTGCCTGAAATGGCGTCGATGATGCGACCAAACAGAACAGGCTCCGCAATCGTGATCGCAGCCAGAACAATGTTCGCTACGACCACCAGGGATACGCGGAGCTTGTAGGCGCCAAGGTAGCGCAAAGCTCTTGCATAGACCTTGAATAATGACACGGCGGTACCTCTTGTGTGCATCTGCAAAAAACGGGATGGCGCGATGCTATGAAACAACACCTGAACCGACGATTAACGGCGCATTCAGGTGAGGTGTTTTTGCAAGATGCGACTGGATAACCGCAGCGCAAAGCTGCTCAACCGATCGGGAGTGCAACAATTTCCACTTGTATTTAAACCAAGCTTTAGCAATCCATAAACCTTATATGAAGCCAGCTTTTTAATTGAAGACCGTCGTTGCCGCGTTTCAGGTGATCCGACCGACGGACTTCACCGATCGCCCATTGCCGGGCAAGGGGCCTTTTGTGAATATTCATTCTTTGGTTCAATTGCTCGTCGTCATAGAGGAATGCACGAAGCCCGAAACCGTCGTTGAGGAACTTCGGCGGGCCGTTCATTCCTATGGCTTCGAATATTATGGATTGCTGCGTCACTTGAAGCAGAGCCAAGAATTCCTGGGGTCTCGTACTTGCCGGGCATTGGCCCGAGAAGTGGCCGCAAAAATATGTTGCAAAAAAATATGTCCTCATAGATCCAACAGTCCGGTATCTGGCGCAGGCGCAAAGGCCATTTCGATGGAAGGAAAGCCTTGCCGCCTATCGCCGCGATCCGCACCAGCGGCGAATGGAACAGATGATGGCGGATGCCCATGCCCACGGCCTCCGCGACGGTTACATCTTCCCCATTCACGGCAAGAGCGGCGTGCTCGGAAACTTGAGCGTCGGCGGTGGGCCTGTCGAATTGTCGCCGGTGGAGATGTCATTGTTCGAAACTGTCGCCCGCAAAGCGTTCTGGCGGCTGCTTGATCTCAAGGGCGAAGCGAAGGCACTCGAAAGCACTTCATTGCTCAAGATGCCGCTGACGCGCCGCGAGCTCGAAATCCTGCACTATTTGGCCGACGGCCTGACCTCGATGGAGATCAGCAAGGTGCTCAGCATCTCGAACCACACGGTCGATTGGTATATGAATGGATTGCAGGACAAGCTGAAGGCCAAGAACCGCCAGCAGGCGGTGGCGCTGGCTTTCCGGCACGGGCTCGTTACCTAAATTGGCGTCCGACCCTCGCATTTGGGAAATTCTATTTCGCAAGGGAAATTGAACTTTCTGTAACGGCGCGTTAAGAATTTTCTTCGCGGGTGCAGCATTGCCCGTTTCGATGCCGTGAGGAGAGCGCATTGCCCATATCCAAGATACTCGTTGCCAATCGTTCCGAAATTGCCATCCGCGTGTTCCGCGCGGCCAATGAGCTGGGAATAAAAACGGTCGCGATATGGGCGGAAGAGGACAAACTGGCGCTGCACCGCTTCAAGGCGGACGAAAGCTATCAGGTGGGCCGCGGGCCGCATCTTGACCGCGATCTCGGGCCGATCGAAAGCTACCTTTCGATCGATGAAGTGATCCGCGTTGCCAAGCTATCCGGCGCCGATGCCATCCATCCGGGTTATGGCCTGCTCTCGGAGAGCCCTGAATTCGTGGATGCCTGCAACAAGGCGGGCATCACTTTTATCGGCCCGAAGGCCGATACGATGCGCCAGCTCGGCAACAAGGTCGCCGCGCGCAATCTGGCGATCTCGGTCGGCGTGCCAGTGGTTCCGGCAACCGATCCGCTCCCGGACGACATGAAGGAAGTCGCCCGCATGGCAGAGGAGATTGGCTATCCGGTCATGCTAAAAGCTTCCTGGGGCGGCGGCGGGCGCGGCATGCGCGCCATTCGCGACCCGAAGGATCTTGCCCGTGAGGTGACTGAAGCCAAGCGCGAGGCGATGGCCGCCTTCGGCAAGGATGAAGTCTATCTCGAAAAGCTCGTCGAGCGTGCCCGCCACGTCGAAAGCCAGGTGCTTGGCGATACGCACGGCAATGTCGTGCACCTCTTCGAGCGCGACTGCTCGATCCAGCGCCGAAACCAGAAGGTCGTCGAGCGTGCGCCGGCACCGTATCTTTCGGAAGCGCAGCGCCAGGAGCTCGCCGCCTATTCGCTGAAGATCGCCAAGGCGACGAACTATATCGGCGCCGGCACCGTCGAATATCTGATGGATTCCGATACAGGAAAATTCTACTTCATCGAAGTCAATCCGCGTATCCAGGTCGAGCACACGGTCACCGAAGTCGTGACCGGCATCGATATCGTCAAAGCACAGATCCATATCCTCGATGGCTATGCGATCGGTACACCGGAATCGGGCGTTCCCAAGCAGCAGGATATCAAGCTCAACGGCCACGCGCTGCAGTGCCGCATCACGACGGAAGATCCGGAACATAACTTCATCCCGGACTACGGCCGCATCACGGCCTATCGCTCGGCCTCGGGTTTCGGCATCCGTCTTGATGGCGGCACGTCCTATTCTGGAGCGATCATTACCCGCTATTACGATCCGCTGCTCGTCAAGGTGACGGCCTGGGCGCCGAATCCCGCTCGAGGCGATCTCTCGCATGGACCGGGCGTTGCGTGAATTCCGCATTCGCGGCGTGGCAACCAACCTCACCTTCCTTGAAGCGATCATCGGGCACCCGAAGTTCAAGGACAACAGCTATACAACCCGGTTTATCGATTCGACGCCGGAGCTTTTCCAGCAGGTTAAGCGTCAGGACCGCGCGACGAAGCTTCTGACCTATCTTGCCGACGTGACCGTCAATGGCCATCCCGAAGCCAAGGACAGGCCGCGGCCGCTGGAAAACGCTGCAGAACCGGTCGTTCCCTATGCCAACGGCAGCAAGGTCCAGGACGGCACCAAACAGCGTCTCGACAAGCTCGGCCCGAAGAAGTTCGGCGAGTGGATGCGAGGCGAAAAGCGCGTGCTGATAACCGATACGACGATGCGCGATGGCCATCAGTCGCTGCTGGCGACGCGCATGCGCACCTACGACATCGCCCGCGTCGCCGGAACCTATGCCCATGCGCTACCGAATCTGCTGTCGCTCGAATGCTGGGGTGGTGCGACTTTCGACGTTTCCATGCGCTTCCTGACGGAAGATCCATGGGAGCGTCTGGCGCTGATCCGTGAAGGCGCACCGAACCTGCTTCTGCAGATGCTGCTGCGCGGCGCCAACGGCGTCGGATACAAGAACTATCCGGACAATGTCGTCAAATACTTCGTCCGGCAGGCCGCAAAGGGCGGCATCGACCTCTTCCGCGTCTTCGATTGCCTGAACTGGGTCGAAAACATGCGCGTGTCGATGGATGCGGTCGCTGAAGAGAACAAGCTCTGCGAAGCGGCGATCTGCTATACCGGCGATATCCTGAACTCGGCGCGCCCGAAATATGATCTGAAATACTACACCGACCTTGCCGTTCAGCTCGAAAAGGCCGGGGCTCACATCATTGCACTGAAGGATATGGCGGGTCTGCTGAAGCCCGCTGCTGCAAAGGTGCTCTTCAAGGCCCTGCGCGACGCGACAAGCCTGCCGATCCATTTCCATACGCACGATACGTCCGGCATTGCGGCTGCGACCGTGCTTGCAGCCGTTGACGCCGGCGTCGACGCGGTCGATGCCGCCATGGATGCGCTTTCCGGCAACACCTCGCAGCCCTGTCTCGGTTCGATCGTCGAAGCGCTGCGCGGTTCCGAGCGCGATCCGGGGCTCGATCCGGAATGGATCCGACGCATCTCCTTCTACTGGGAAGCGGTGCGCAACCAGTACGCAGCCTTCGAAAGCGACCTCAAGGGGCCGGCATCGGAAGTCTATCTGCATGAAATGCCGGGTGGTCAGTTCACCAATCTCAAGGAGCAGGCCCGCTCGCTTGGGCTGGAGACGAAGTGGCACAAAGTGGCGCAGGCCTATGCCGACGCCAACCAGATGTTCGGCGACATCGTCAAGGTGACGCCGTCTTCCAAGGTCGTCGGCGATATGGCGCTGATGATGGTTTCGCAGGACCTCACGGTTGCCGATGTCGTCAGCCCGGAGAAGGAGGTGTCGTTTCCGGAATCGGTCGTTTCGATGCTGAAGGGCGATCTCGGCCAGCCGCCGTCCGGCTGGCCCGAAGCGCTGCAGAAGAAGGCGCTGAAGGGCGAGAAGCCCTATACGGTTCGTCCGGGCTCATTGCTCGAGGACGCGGATCTCGATGCCGAGCGCCGGGAGATCGAGACCAAACTCGAACGCGCGGTGAATGATTTCGAATTTGCCTCCTACCTCATGTATCCCAAGGTCTTCACCGACTTCGCACTGGCTTCCGACACCTACGGCCCGGTCTCGGTCCTGCCGACGCCCGCCTATTTCTACGGTCTGGCGGACGGCGAGGAACTCTTTGCCGATATCGAAAAGGGCAAGACGCTGGTCATCGTCAATCAGGCGATGAGCGGCACGGACAGCCAGGGAATGGTGACGGTGTTCTTCGAGCTCAACGGGCAGCCGCGCCGCATCAAGGTGCCGGATCGTGCGCATGGCGCTTCCGGAGCCGCTGCCCGCCGGAAGGCCGAGCCTGGAAACGCCGCCCATGTCGGCGCGCCGATGCCGGGCGTTATATCTCGCGTCTTTGTTTCGCCGGGCCAGGCAGTCAGCGCCGGCGACGTGCTTGTCTCGATCGAGGCCATGAAGATGGAGACGGCGATCCACGCGGAGAAAGACGGCACGATCGTCGAAGTGCTCGTCAAGGCCGGTGACCAGATCGACGCCAAGGACCTGCTGGTGAGCTATGCCGGCTAACCGCAAGCCGTAGGGCTAGGGTGGCCCCTGGGCCGCCCTTGCGTGTAATGGATAGGAAAGGCCGAAAATGAACAACCTCAAGATTGCAGTAATCGTCGGAAGCACACGCATCGGCCGCTTTGCCGATCATCCGGCGAAGTGGATTGCCGAGATTGCCCGGCAGCGGCCGGAATTTGAAGTCGAGGTGCTCGATCTCCTCGACTACCCCATGGCTTTCTTCGGTGAAGCACGTGCGCTGGAAGCTGAGAGCGAGGCGGCGGAGCGCTGGAAGAAGAAGCTGCGCGAGTTTGACGCCTTTATCTTCACCGTTGCCGAATACAATCACGGCCCGACGGCCGTGCTCAAGAATGCCATCGACCTCGGTGAATTCATCCACAAACCGGTTGCCTTCGTCGGGTATGGCGGTGTCGGTGCTGCGCGTGCCGTCGAACAGCTTCGCGTGATCTTCGTAGAAATGGGCGCGGCTTCGGTAAAGACGGGCGTCCATATTTCTCTGCCCGAATATATCGGCGTTGCCAGGGAAGGTAAAAGCCTCAACGACTACCAGCACCTTATCGATGCCGCCGGCAAGCAGCTCGATCAGCTGGCCTGGTGGGGCAATGCGCTGAAAGCGGCGCGCTCGAAATAAACGAGCGCTGCGGCGCGAGGCCGAGTGGAGAAAATCTGACGCTTGGAACCGGAGCCGAAAAACCATTTCGAGGCCCTCTCGCGAACAACCGTTTGAGCTGTCGGAGCTGGATCGCGCACGAAATCCCATCTTTTCCCGAAATGCGGTCCAAACCGGCAGCGCTGCCTGGAGCTACGCGCGCCGGGCGGTATAGATTGCAGTTGTCATGTTGCGATCTACGCGGCCCGCAAACTGCCCAGTTACAATTTCGGCCAAAGTATCGAGCAAATAGGTCCGCTCTGTAGGCGCAAGGGCCGAAACATTAGAGTACGTGGCATAAAGGCTGCGCACGCCGGACGCATCAAGCCTCAATGTCCAGCGGATAAATTCAGGAGGATCGGGTCTGAACCCAGCATCCGTCATCTCCCGAATTCGTGCATCCGCATCAAGCGCGTAAGGAGGACTGTCGGGCCCACCCGCTGACAGGCTGGCACGATGGCCAACGAACAAATGCGTGGTGGCATCATGAAAGGGATCGGGCCGACTTTCATCGCCAAAGACGTTCCACCAAAGGGCGGCGGCGCCGTTTGGTGGCAGCAATCCATGAATTCGTTTCAGAGCAGGCGCAGCGTCCAGCCAGTGAAACGCCGTCGCACTTGCGACCAGGTCGAACGAGGCAGGCTCCAGGTTTGCGTCTTCAAAGGGCAGCGCGAGCACCTGCAAGCAGTCAACCGCGATCGAGGTTCGCAGGAAGTCTGCCAGCCTCATGTCAGGTTCAACCGCTACCAACCGCCGCGGCTTGTGCGCCAGCAATTCTGCCGTTGCAAGCCCGGTACCAGCGCCGATCTCCACAATAGCAATGCCGGGTCCAAGTTCAGAACGCTCGCGCAACAGCTGCCATGTTTCTTCAGGATAGCGCGGGCGGGCAGCATGATAGTTGGACGGATCGGCCCCGAAAGCCACACGGCCAAACACACGATCCATTGTTGGAACTGTCATCGCGTCCTCCCAACTGCACAGATCACTCTCCGACCTTTTTCGTTCGTAGCCGGAAGCTCTCGCCCGTGACACCGCTCATTGTATTATCGTCTGTCATTGCCAGGAAGCCTGCAGGAGGGGCGGAGCTAACAGATCGGCTCTGGTCCAAGCCTTCTCAAGCCCTGCGAGACCCACGGCAGAAAAACGCCTCTCCCTCCATACCTCTTTAAGAGTAACGAGTAGACCAAAGATTAGCTTGCAGAACAAAAGGAAGCGGCGCCTTGCTAAGCTAGCAGTAATTGCACCGACAACCATGAAGAGGAGCGGACGCGGTCAACGAAAAATTCCGACACGCGTTACGCACCCTGAGTTCAGAGAGTGCCGTGGAGGCGGCACTCCAGCGCTGTCACGGTTCACTTGCGCGGTGACGAACTGCGATCCGAAAAGTCGGAGAAGCCCTGGGCTGGTAAGCCAGTCGCAGGGGTGCGGAAAGCACGCGCGGGGAATTCTTGTTCCCGGTGAGATTCTGGATTGTTGCTTACGAGCGCATCGCGCTCCCTCGAAATCGCCCCGTCATGCTTGTCCTACTCTTCTCCTGAGGTCTCCTGAGGGGCTCTTGTCTGGTTAGTCCGCAGGTAGGCCGCAACCGCCGGCCGTTAGGGCCGGCAATCAGGGAGCTGGAACAATGGCTATCACGATCACACCGACAGGCGAACTTGTCGTCCTCGACGAGACAGACGGCCTGCAGAACGCAACCGCAACAGCGTCCCCAGCCGGCGACGCCGACGACAACGATATCTTGAGTGGCAGCCTGCCGACGGCATTGTCGAGCCGGCTGACCTTCTATGGGCTGACGCTCGATGAGTCGGCGCTGAGTGGCTACAGCGGCGCTGCCGCCGACACCGGCGACAACGTCCTCAACGTCACCGGCGCCACCGCGACGAGCGATTTTGCGCTCACCGGTGAGGGTGGAGCCGCGTTCCCGGATTACGAGACAGGCGCGACATCCACCTCCAGCAGCGGTCTGTTCGCGCTCGACGACGCAACCGGGAGTACCACGGAAATCTTTCTCTTTACCGATCCGACCAACAATAACATCGTCTACGGCGTAGCCGGCGACAGCGGCGACGATCCCATCGTGTTTGCGGTCTATCTCGACGAGGTTAAGGCGTCCGGCATCACGACCGGCACCAAGCTGTGGACTGCGCTCGCGGACGGCTACACGCTGGCACATAATACGGATGGCACAACCGTTGCTGATCATGACGATTCCCTCGACCTGACGAACAAGCTTTACGTCGCCGCCGTGGCGGAGAACGACTTCTCCTTCGCAAACGCGCCTTCGGGCCAGAACCTGTTCATGATGTTCGGAACCACGTCGCTGGCGATCCTCGTGACGGGCGAGGATCCGGCCAACGAGTTGGCCGGCCAGCAGGTTTCGAATGACGGCGACACCGTCAATACGGGCCAAGGCGGCGGTGCCACCACGCTCGGCACCGAAGGTCAGCAGATCAAGGCCCAAAAGGCGATGGTCGTCACCTTCGTCACGGGCGCTAATTCGCAGTTCCTCGTTCCGGACCTTACCCCCGGCGAGGCAACCGACGAGACCAGCATCGCTTTCACCGGCTATGCTCAGAATGTTCGGGGCGCCGAGATCACCATCTCGCAGATGACCCCAGGCAATGCCAACACGTCCGCGACCATGGAGCTCGTGGCCTATTTCACGACAGACGGGACGGGGGACAATTATATCGACAATAATCCGCTCGTGACCGGCGACACCCAAATCAATATCACGGACGTGAACGTTATCCGCGCAGGGGTCGATGTCACCAACACCTTGACCGTGGATTACTCGGGCAACACGGCCATAATCACGGGCGTGAAGGACGACGACGTCATCCAGTATACAACCGATGACGACCACAATCGTGTGCTGGTCCGGAACGACCAGCCGGCACAGGGCGCTGGCAGCAACGTGTCCTTCGATCTCGGCGGCTTCACCATCACTCAGGTCTCGAGCGACGTCGAAGAGGTCGGCTCGAAGGTCAAGTTCGAGGATGACGGCCCGACTGTGACTGTGAACGACATCACCGGAATCTTCACCAATGCTGCCCAGACCGGTACGTGGGCTCACGCTCCCGGCGAAGACGACTTCGAGTCGCTGAACGTGCGCTTCGATAGCTACGAGATCGACGACAATGGTCCCGTCGCCGGCAGCGCGCTGACGAAGACGGGCGATTACACCTTCGACGGATCGATCACGGACGACTTCAACGGCGATGGCAACGATGAAACGGTGCCATTCACGCTGATCTTCGATCCGCTGACCGGCGAGTACACGTTCCAGATGGAGAACCCGCCGACGACGATCATCCAAAGGGACAGCACGCAGGGTGCGCTCAAAGCCGGCGGTCCTGATCCGGTGCAGACGTTGCTGTTTGGCGGCAGCGAGACGGGAGCTGACGATGTCGTCTTCTTCGGGACTGTCGCGACTGCACCCCAATCGGGCGTAGCGGGCGACCCGCCCCCCAACGACCTTCTCGATCTGATCGTGAGCGGTGCGGCGGACCTCACGGAGGACCAGATCCAGGCATTTCTGTCGCCGACGAACCAGATCCCGACGCTGATCAACGCCGATACAAAGATGAACGTGTCGACTTCGGGGATAGGGATCAACAACAACAACCTTGACGGCAGCGGAGCGGGGATCCAGGCGGGCGACGAGAGTTTCGTCTTTAACCCCGAGGAAGTCGTCGACAAGGTGACGGTCTATATCGACAATTCCGTCGGCGGCTATAGCCCGCCAACAGAGCAACTGTACTATACGATCTATTATACCGACGGGACCATCAGCAGCAATAACCTGGTCTCGGCGGGCGATCTGCAAAATTCCCCCCGCAAGGATCCTACCGTTCCCGACGTGGCCGAGGGTGGGAAGTTCTTCGAGATCGATGGCGGCACCAAGCAGATCGATGCGATCCAGCTGACAATGGGCGCAGGCACCGTCAAGATCCCGGTGATCCAGTGGACCATCGAGCAGGAGTTCAATCCGGAGCCCCTCCACCTCGACTTCACGGCGTCGCTGTTCGATGGCGATGGCGATAGCGATGTGGACGCCTTCGCGATCGATCTGGCCGATGCTACGGTCTGAACGCACAGCGGGCTCGCCCACCTGGGCGGGCCTGCACCCTTGCCAACAATGCTGTTCCAGTCACGGTGCGTAGTCGATGCTTCCTCAGGTCAGCACCACCCGTCTTGCGGAGGTCATGGGCGCTATACGCAGGCAGTTCCCGCTGCTGATCGTGCTGAGCTGCCTTCTCAACCTGCTGCTCCTCGTCACCAGCATCTACATGCTGCAGGTTTATGACAGGGTGCTGTCGAGCGGGTCGCTGGACACGCTTCTGTGGCTGACGCTGATCGCGGTATTTGCCGTTGCCGTTTACGGCATGCTCGAGCAGGCGAGGCGGATGGTGCTCGGCCGCGCGGCCGGCTGGCTCGACACCGAGCTCAACGCGCCGATGCTGAAGCGCGCGATGGAAGTGCGGCTCGCGGGCAAGGATGGTCCCGCCGGCACCCGAGACGTGGCCGATCTGCGGGCCTTCTACGGGGGCGATGCTGCCCTCGCCTTTTTCGATATGCCCTGGAGCGTGATCTTTCTCGCCTTTATCTGGGCTCTGCACCCGGCACTGGGTATGGTCGCCACGGCCGGTGCCGTCATCCTGCTGGCGCTCGCATTGGCAAACGACGCGCTGACCCGGAACCGGCAGAAGCGCGTCGCAGCCGTCACCAAAACCCATCAGGAGAATGCCATGCGCTATGTCGATGCCGGCGAGACGATCGCGCCTCTCGGCATGGCACGGGCAGTCTTCGAGCGCTGGCGCCGCCGTCAGGCCGAGGTGGTGGCCGAGCAGCAGCTATTGGCCGATCGGACGACCACGATCCTTTCGATTTCGCGCAGCCTTCGGATGATCCTGCAAATTGCCATCCTGACTGTCGGCGCCTACTTCGTTCTTCTCGGGGAGATAACCGCGGGCGCCATGATTGCAGGCTCAATTGTCATGGGCCGCGCGCTCGCCCCGATCGAGCGCGCGACCAGCGCCTGGCGTTCCTTGGTCGCAGCCAGAAGCGCGCTTGCGAACCTGACTGAGCTCTTCGCCGGCACGTCACGCGATGAACGCGACCGCGTCTCGCTTCCCCGCCCGAAAGGCGGGCTTGTCTTCGATAACGTCCTCTATCTTCCTCCCGGCAGTCAGGAGCCGCTCCTCAATGCGATCAGCTTCGCGCTTGAACCGGGCGAAAACTGTGTCGTAGTCGGTCCATCCGGCGCCGGCAAATCGACCCTCTGCCGTCTCGCCGTGGGTGCCTGGAAACCGACCAAGGGCCATGTCCGGCTCGACGCAGCGGACGTTTTCGACTGGGATCCGGAGGATCTCGGCCCGCATATCGGCTATCTGCCGCAGCAGGTCGAGCTCCTGCCTGGTACGGTGGCTCAGAACATCGCACGTTTTGGAAAGGCAAACAGTAACGCGTTGATCCGGGCAGCGCAGATCGCCGGCGTTCATGAACTGATCCTCTCACTGCCGAACGGCTACGAAACCGAGATCGCGCTGCATTCGCAGCGTATCTCGCTGGGCCAGCGGCAGCGCCTCGGTCTCGCACGCGCGCTCTATGGCGATCCGGCCTTCGTCGTATTGGACGAACCGAATGCAAATATGGACGAGGCGGGAGACCGAGCTCTGATCGAGGCGCTAACAACGCTCAAGCAGCTTCAAACGACCGTGTTGATCGTCACTCATCGAGCCTCGGTTCTGAAATGCGCCGATAAGGTGCTGGCACTGCACGGCGGCGCCGTTGCAGCCTTCGGTCCGCGCGAGCAAATGGTGCGGCCGGTACAGCCGACCGGACCGACGGTCGCGAGACCACCCTTACCTGCTTGTCCTCCGAAGGAGCCATCGCAGGTCCCTGGTCGTGAGACACGCCTTTCCGCAGGGGAATGAAGCATGGCTGACAGGTTGGATCTGATGGATTTTGCCGTTAACTGGGTCGAAACGCAGTTTTCCCGCGCCATGGAAGGACTGCGGTCAGGTAGCGCTGCGATGATCGCTTCAATCCGTGATCAATTGGCGCTTGCCGGCATCGAATTGAGCGAAACAACCGTTGCATTAATCGTTTTGGCGACTGCAGCGGTCACCGTATTTGCGCTTGCGTGGATGTTTCGCATCAACATCCGACGCAGCGCCGAAAAATCAACAGACGGGCTTGCGACTGCCGTTAGGAATCCGCGCCGCCTGGGGCTTTTGGCAATAACAATGTTCATTCTGGTTTTCGGCGGCTGGTCCGTTCTTGCCCCTTTGGCAAGCGCGGCGCTTGCGCCGGGGGTGATCAGCCTGGATGGACGCCGCAAGACCATCCAGCATCTCGAAGGCGGCATCATCCGAACGATCCACGTGCGAGAGGGGGATGCGATCAAGCCAGGTGACCCGCTAATTACGCTCGTGGACACGAAAGCCAAGGCCCTCGATGCCGAGGTCCGTCAGCGGTTCTTGCATTTCTTGGCAACAGAGGCGCGCCTCGAGGCCGAGCGTGGCGATGCCGCCGAGATCAGCTTCCCGGAGATCCTTCTGCTGGAAGGCTCGAAGGAGCCGCAACAGATCACGCAAGGTCAGCGGCAATTATTTTCCATCCGGCGCGCCGCGCATGAAGGTCGGGCGCAAGTCCTCCAGGCCCGCATTCGCCAGCTCGAAGAGCAAAATACCGGCCTGAAAGAGGTGATCGCTGCAGGTGACGATCAACTCACGCTTATCGAGGAGGAATTATTATCCGCGCAGGAGCTTCTCGAGAAGGGCCTCGAACGCAAGCCGCGGGTCTTGGCCTTGAAGCGCTGGCGCGCCGATGCCGCCGCCACGAAGGCGACCGGCCGCGCGAAAATCGCCGAAAACGAGCAGGCAATCGGAGAAACGCGGTTGCAACTGCTGACGATGGCCGAAGAACGCCAGGAAAAGGTCGCCGCAGAGTTGGCCGACGTTCGCCGGGCGCTGGGCGAGCTCAAGGGGCAATTGCCATCGCGCGAGGACATTCTTGCGCGCACCGTGGTTCGCGCGCCGATCGCCGGCAGAGTGATGGACATCCGGGTGACGACCGAAAGCGGCGTCGTAAGTCCCGGCCAGCCACTTCTCGACATTGTGCCGGACGCTAACAAACTCATCATCGACGCCAGGGTTAGGCCGACCGACATCGAGCGTGTCAGGCCAGGCATGCCTGCCCGCGTGGTCCTGACGGCCTATCGGCAACGGAATCTCGCCGCGAAATTCATGGAAGGCTGCGTTCGATCTCGGCGGACGCACTGGCTGACGAACGAACAGGAACAACCTACTTCCTCGCCAAGGTTGAGGTCCTTCCCGAAGAGCTCGCAGCGTTGGGCGGAAGAGTGCAACTTCTCCCAGGCATGCCTGCCGAGGTGATGCTCATGGATGGCGAACAAAGTCTGTTTACATACCTCCTTGCACCGATACTCAACAGCGGACGGCGAGGCCTTCGCGAGAATTAGCCTGCTTTCGGCCCTGGTCCTGCACCGGAGACGGAGGCCGCAGCAATGCCAAGGCCGCGAGTCGATTTGCTCACACGCTTGATGAAAGCACCCCCTCGATACCTGCATATTCTGAGACGGGTCACCCGGTCCTAGGCGAATATTGAGTCTAGATGTCGTAGGTATGCGCGGCGTTGATCGTCGAGATGAAGCGTTTGGTGCGCTCGCGTTCCGGCGCCGTGAAGATGGACTTCGCCGTGCCGGTTTCGACGACATTTCCTGCTTCCAGGAACACGACGTTGTGGGCGATCTTCGAGGCGAGCCGCAGATCATGTGTCGCCATGACCATGGTCGTGCCTTCGCTGGCAAGCCGGCCGAGAACATCGACGACTTCCGCCGAAAGTTCGGGATCGAGTGCCGAAGTCGGCTCGTCGCAGAGAAGGACGCGCGGCGACGGAGCCAATGCTCGGGCGATCGCGACGCGCTGCTGCTGACCGCCGGAAAGGGTCGAGGGCCAGGCATCCGCCTTATGCGCCATATCGACCTTGGTCAGCAGTTCCATAGCGCGGGCGTGCGCCCTTTCCTTCGGCCATTTCAGGACCGTCACCAGGCCTTCCATGACGTTTTCGATCGCGGTTTGATGTGGGAAGAGCTGGAAATTCTGGAAGACCATGCCCGTCTGGCGGCGGATCTTCTGGATCGCTTGCCAACCAACCCTCCTTTCCGGCACAAAATCCAGCGTCTCTTCGCCAATCCGGATCGATCCCGCTGTTGGAATCTCCAGCAGGTTGATGCAGCGAAGCAGCGTGCTCTTGCCGCCGCCGGAGGGACCCACGAGAGCAGTGACGGTGCCTTCCGGGATGCGGATGCTGATATCCTTTAGGATGATGGCATCGCCGAAGCGCTTTTCGATGTTGGAAAGCTCGATCATGCATTTGCCTCCAGCATGCCGCCGTAGCGCGCGAAGCGGCGCTCGAGCCGTACCTGCAACGCTGAGAGAACGGAGCTCAAAACGAGGTAGATCAGCGCTGCCTCGATATAAAGGATCAGCGGCTCATAGGTTGTCGCAACGATGCGCTGTGCAGCCTGGAAAAGCTCCGGCACGGTGATTGCTGCCGCCAGCGACGTATCCTTGACCAATGAAATGAAGGTATTTGAAAGCGGCGGCACGGCGACACGACCGGCCTGCGGCAAGATCGTGCGGCTCATCGCCTGACGCCAGTTCATGCCGATCGAATAGGCAGCTTCCCATTGTCCCTTCGAAACGGAGGAGATGACCGCCCGGATGATTTCGGAGCTGTAGGCGCCGATGTTCAGCGTGAAGCCGATCAGGGCCGCCGGAAAAGCATCGAGCAGGATGCCAAGGCTCGGCAGGCCGTAGAAGATGACGAAGAGCTGCACGAGCAGCGGCGTGCCGCGGATGACCCACACGTAGAACCGCGCGATTGAGGCGATGGGAGCCGGGCCGAAGAGGCGTGCCACGGCAGTCACCAGCCCGAGCGCCAGGCCGAAGACGAAGGAGAGCAGGGTCAGCGGTATGGTAAAGATCAGTCCGGCCCACAAAAGCGTGGGGAGCGATTCCGCCATCAGTTGAAGCCAGTGCGGCACGGGTGTGTTTCCTTAATGAAAGGGCGTCCAGCGGGTTTTCGCTGGACGCTCTTCAGCAGATATAGAGGATGTGCCAGCGGCAGGAAACCGCCCTTTCGAAGCGCTTACTTCGATACGTCCTGGCCGAAATATTTATCGGCGATCTTCTTATAGGTGCCGTCTGCCTTGATGTCTGCCAGTGCCTTGTTGATCGCCTCGAGCAGTTCCGGCTCTCCCTTGCGGATGATGATCCCGGAGTAGTCGGCGTTTTCCTGCTCGGCCGCAATCTTCACATTTGCGTCCGGCTTGTGCTTCTTGAAGTCCAGGAAAGAGAGGCTGTCATTGATCGTTGCATCGGCGCGGCCGGTCAGCACGAGCTGGATCGATTGGTCGAAGCCTTCGGTACCGACGAGCTCTGCGCCGGACTGCTCGGCGAGCTTGCCGAAGTTGCTCGTCAACGACTGGGCAGATTTCTTGCCCTTCAGGTCGGCGAAGCTCTTGATGCTGTCGTCGTCTGCACGGGCGATGAGCACCGCCTTGGAGGCGATATAGGGCTCGGAGAAGTCGTACTTCTGCTTGCGGGCTTCGGTGATGCCGACCTGGTTGATGACGGTGTCGTAGCGCTTGGCGTCGAGGCCGGCAATCAGGCCGTCCCACTTGCCTTCAACGAACTCGGCCTTGACGCCGAGCTTGGCGGCAACCGCTTCGCCGATCTCGACGTCGAAGCCCACGAGCTTGCCGCTTTCGTCATGGTAGGTGAACGGCGCATAGGTGCCTTCCGTACCGATCTTGAAAATGCCTGCGGACTTGACGGCGTTGAGATTTTCGCCGGCCTGGGCGGAGAGGAAGGCAGCGGCCGAGACAAAGGCCGCGGCAGCGATGGTCTTGAGGAGTTTCATGTTTTGCGGGTCCATGTAGGAGGAATTCGATGACAGATAGATTGCAGAAAATAGGGCGTGGCGAAGCGTAGAAAACTGCAAAGAAATTGGGCAACTGCGAATATTTTTCTCATTTATCTGGCTTTTGACGCGGCTTGTTTCAGGGTGTCAGGAAATGTGTGGTCAATGCCCATTGTGTGCACGTTCATATACGTTTATGCACGTTCTCAAAATCTGGCGCCAATTGTGAGCTAAACAGGCATGAATACGACCGAGATGCTGTTGAAGGAGCGGCAGAACATCATATCTGGCAAGCTTCAGGCGAACGGGCGTGTGCTTGCGGCTGAACTCGCGCTGGAATTCGGAGTTTCCGAAGATACGATCCGTCGCGATCTGCGCGAGATGGCAGCTGCCGGGCTCTGTGAGCGGGTCTATGGCGGTGCGCTGCCAGTTTCGCCTGCCGGCGGGAGCCTCAAGCAGCGAATGGGCATTGCCCTCGATCGCAAACAATTGCTGGCCCAAGCCGCCGTCTCGCAGATTGCGCCGGGGTCGACGGTATTTTTTGATGCCGGAAGCACCAATCTGGCGATTGCCAAAGCCCTTCCATCAGACATGGCGCTGACGGCTGCGACGAATGCTCCGGCAATTGCCGCAGCGCTGATAGACAACGGCGGCGTCGATGTCATCCTGATCGGCGGAATGGTCGACCGGCAGGTGGGTGGCGCGCTCGGCGCCAAGGCAATGCGGGACATGGAGCAGATCTCGCCAGACCTTTGCATTCTCGGCGCCTGCGGCATCGATCTGGAAGCGGGCGTCACGACATTCGGTTTCGAGGACGCCGAGTTCAAGCGGTTCGCGACGTCGCGAAGCCGGAAGGTGCTGGTTGCGGTGACCTCGGATAAATTCGGTACAGCGGCGCCTCACGGCGTCCTGCCCGTCGCGCATTGCGAATGCCTCGTCGTGGAGCACGACGCAAACGAGGCGCTGCTTGCGGCCTATCGCGAGCGGGGCTGCCGCACTGTCAAGGCGCGCAAGGCGCGATGAATAATCTTTGAGTCGGATCCTTAAGCGGCCGACTGCAGGAGGAGACGGGAATACAATGGATAATCCGATGAATGTGGCCCAGGGGGTCCGGCGTGGCTTCTTGCCAAAGAGCAGGGTTGCGGTGTCGCTGCTCTTCTTGATGAACGGCTTTGTCGTCGGTTGCTGGGCTCCGAAGATTCCGGATTTCGCCGAGCGTCTGGAACTGACGAAATTCCAGCTCGGGCTGATGATCCTGGTGTTCGGCCTTGGGTCATTGACATTGATGCCGATTGCCGGGGCGCAGATCGCCAAGCATGGCTCGCACGTAGTGTCGCGGGCAACCGCGGCCTGCGTAGTGCCAATTCTTCTGGCGCTGACGCTGGCGCCGAATATTACGACCGGCGCAATCGCGCTCTTCCTGTTTGGTGGGTTCATCGGCGCAATGGACGTTGCAATGAACGCCAACGCGGTTGCCGTCGAAAAGTCGATGCGCCGGGCGATCATGTCGTCCTGCCATGCCTTCTGGAGCCTTGGTGGCCTGATCGGTTCGGGCCTTGGCGGCTTCGTCATCGCCAAGCTCGGTGTTCTTGGCCATGCGCAGCTCGCCACCGTGCTCACGTTGTTTTTCCTCGTGATCGCCTGGCCGATGATCCTTGCCGATCCGCCGCATCCGGATGAGAAGAAAGAAAAAACACGCCTGCCGATGACGCCTCTGCCATGGTTGCTTGGGCTTATGGCGCTCTTTTCGATGGTTCCGGAAGGTGCTGTGCTCGACTGGGGTGCGCTCTATCTCCGCCAGGAAATGAATGCATCCGTGGCTCTTTCCGGTTTCGGGTTCGCGGCCTTCTCGCTGACGATGGCAATCATGCGTTTCGCCGGCGATCTGGTGCGCGACAAGCTCGGCGGCGTCAAGACGCTGCGCGTCTGCACCCTCTTTGCCATCGCCGGCATGCTGATCGCAGCCCTTGCGCCGAATGCCGAGCTTGCCATTGTCGGCTTTGCGTTCTGCGGCATCGGCATTTCGAACATGGTGCCGATCGCCTTTTCCGCGGCAGGCAATGTCCCTGGCCTGAGGGCCGGGATCGGCCTTTCGGTCGTCACGACCATGGGCTATTCCGGCATGCTGGTTGCACCCTCTGCAATCGGCTTTGCAGCCGAGCATGTCGGCTTTAGCGCCGTCTTCATGGCGCTGCCCGTCCTGCTGGTCGTGGTGCTGATCTTTTCGAAGCTTGCCCGCTACGCGGACGGCATCTCCGGCGGCGGCCACTAGGTCAGCCAAGCAAAAGTGATGCTTTGGGCGTTGACAAGAAAGCGGGTATGATCCACCTGAAAGGCACGAATTCAAGGGTTCAAGAGCTCTGTCTATGTCTTCACCTACCGATTTTGATCCGAAACCGCGCCGCGCTTCCGTCGCGGTCGATGTGGGCGGCGTCGTCGTCGGCGGCGGTGCGCCTGTTGTCGTGCAGTCGATGACAAATACGGATACGGCGGATATCGATTCCACGGTTGCGCAGGTTGCCGCCCTCTTCAAGGCGGGGTCGGAGCTCGTGCGGATCACCGTCGATCGTGACGAAAGCGCTGCTGCCGTTCCGAAGATTCGCGAGCGGCTCCTGCGCCTCGGCATGGATGTACCGCTTATCGGCGATTTCCACTATATCGGCCACAAGCTGCTTGCCGATCATCCGGCCTGCGCCGAAGCATTGGCGAAATACCGCATCAATCCTGGCAATGTCGGTTTCAAGGACAAGAAGGACAAGCAGTTCGCCGAAATCATCGAGACAGCGGTCCGCTATGACAAGCCGGTGCGTATTGGCGTCAACTGGGGTTCGCTCGACCAGGACCTGCTGACGGCGCTGATGGACAAGAATGCCGAGGCGGGTTCGCCGCTTTCGGCACGTCAGGTGACGCGCGAGGCGATCGTGCAATCGGCATTGATCTCGGCCACCCTTGCCGAAGAAATCGGCCTGCCGCGAAACCGCATCATCCTGTCGGCCAAGGTCAGCCAGGTCCAGGATCTGATCGCTGTCTATTCCATGCTTTCCGAGCGCTCGGACCATGCGCTGCATCTCGGGCTCACCGAAGCCGGAATGGGCACCAAGGGCATCGTCGCCTCGTCGGCTGCCATGGGCTACGTTCTGCAGCACGGCATCGGCGATACGATCCGCGTTTCGCTGACGCCGGAGCCGAATGGCGATCGTACACGCGAAGTGCAGGTGGCACAGGAACTGCTGCAGGTTATGGGTTTCCGACAGTTCGTGCCGGTGGTCGCCGCCTGTCCCGGCTGCGGCCGCACGACATCGACGGTTTTCCAGGAACTGGCGCAGAATATCCAGAACGATATCCGCAAGAACATGCCGGTCTGGCGGGAGAAATATCCGGGCGTGGAAGCCCTGAACGTCGCGGTGATGGGCTGCATCGTCAACGGGCCGGGCGAAAGCAAGCATGCCGATATCGGCATTTCGCTGCCTGGCACCGGCGAGACGCCGGCCGCTCCCGTTTTCATTGATGGCAAGAAGGCGCTGACGTTGCGCGGGCCGAACATTGCTGCGGATTTCGAGGCGCTTGTCATCGACTATATCGAAAGGCGCTTCGGTCAAAAGACCGCTGCTGAATAAGCTCAGCCGCTAGATGCCAAGAAGTATCTCGCCTGCCGCTGCTGCGTCAGCTTTTTCGAGCGGCAACAAAATGCGCGGTCGCGGCGAGCGTCGCAGCGGCATCGCCGTAAGGCTCCAACAGCTGTGTCGCATCCTCGACGTGGCGCCGGAGTTCGGCTTCTGCCCATTCGATACCACGCAAAGAGACGAGGGTACCTTTGCCGCGGCCCACGTCCTTGCCGGTTGCCTTGCCCATGGTGGCGGCGTCTGATGTGACATCAAGAAGATCGTCGGCGAGCTGGAAGGCAAGACCGATCTTTTCGCCGAAAGCGCGCAGGCGCTTGCGATCATCGCTCGAGGCGCCGGCGATCATTGCGCCTGCTTCGCAAGCAAAGCGGATTAACGCTCCCGTCTTCATAGCCTGCAATGTAACGATGCCGCGTTCATCCGGCGGGTTTTTTTCCGCAGCGAGATCGAGTGCCTGTCCGCCAGCCATTCCGCCCAGGCCAGCGCTGCGCGCAAGCGCAAGGATCAGCGCCACCTTGCTTTGCTCTGGAAGTCCCGTCTCGTCGGCGGCGATAATGTCGAAGGCGTAGGTCAGAAGGCTGTCGCCTGCAAGGATCGCGGTCGCCTCGTCGAAGGCTATGTGGACCGTCGGTTTGCCGCGGCGCAGCTTGTCATCGTCCATCGCTGGAAGATCGTCATGAACGAGCGAATAGCAGTGAATGCATTCAAGCGCTGCCGCCACTCTCAAGGCCGCCTCTTTGTCTCCACCGAGGAGCAGCGCGCTCTCCACGACGAGAAACGGGCGAAGCCGCTTGCCACCGTTCAGCACCGCATAGTGCATCGCCGCCCTCAGGCTTCCAGGACGGGCTATCTCATCCTCTCGCATGTCATCGGAAAGCAGCGCGTCCAGCAACGCCTCGATCTCTTGGGCGTTGGTCTTCAAACGGATATCGAAGGCTTCGGAGCTCGCGACCATGCGCGCTCTTTGGCATGAGCAGTGGCGCCGTTGCAACGGAATTGTCAATGATCACAGCAAGATTTCCTTTGCATCTGGCCTTCACGACCTGCAAACGCTATGAGAGCGAAGGGAACAGGTGTTGGGCTTACACATATTGGACATATCGCCGGAAAGAGAGGACAGCATTGCGATGCCGGCTCATCGCCGTTTGTTCGCTTGGCTGCGCAGCCGGTCGATCATGACGCGCATCGTCCTTGCGACCGCTGGATTTCTGATCCTGCCTTATGTTCTGATCTTTGTTTATCTGATCCCTTTTATTCATCCCGTCTCGACGCTGATGCTGCGCGACATCGTGCTCCTGCGCGGCTACGACCGGCAATGGGTCCCTTTGGACGACATCTCGCCGATTCTCGTTCAGTCCGTGATGATGTCCGAGGATGGTCAATACTGTTTTCACGGCGGCGTCGACTGGGGTGAAATGCAGGAGCTGGTCGCAGAGACCCTCGACGGCGAAGCGACGCGCGGCGGCAGCACAATCCCCATGCAGACGGCCAAGAACCTGTTTCTGTGGAATGGCCGCTCGTTTGTGCGCAAGGCACTTGAACTGCCGCTGGCGGTCGCCTCTGACCTCGTCTGGACCAAGCGCCGGCTGATGGAGATCTATCTCAACATCGCCGAGTGGGGACCGGGTATCTACGGCATCGAGGCGGCGGCGCGCTATCATTTCAAGGTATCGGCTTCCAAGCTCTCGCGACGCCAAGCAGCGCTTTTGGCCGTTTCTCTTCCGAACCCGATCGACCGGAACGCCGGAAAACCCCGCCGCGGCCTTCGCACGCTTGCCTCGGTCATCGAGCGCCGGGCTCAAGGTTCCGGCGATTACATCAGATGCCTTTATGATTGAGGCATGAATTATTCATTGGTCGCTTTAGCCGGGCGCCGCTAAATTCGGCCCCGAAATCAATTTGCGGATGCTTCATGGATAGCCTTACCCTCTATATCGGAAACAAGAACTACTCCTCATGGTCGTTCCGGCCATGGATTGCGATGGAAGCAACGGGCATTCCGTTCGAAGAAATTCTGATCCCCTTTGATTTTCCCGCAGGCAATCCGCGCATCAGGGAAATCTCTCCCACGGGCAGGGTGCCGGTTCTACTCCATGGCAGCCTGCAGGTATGGGAATCACTCTCGATCATCGACTACGTCTCCGAACTTTATCCCGAGGCGGGGCTTTGGCCCAAGGATCGCGCACAGCGCGCGGTGGCGCGTTCGGTCTCGATGGAGATGCTTTCGGGTTTCCAAGCGCTCAGAGGCGCCTGTCCGATGGATATCCGGCGCGAGCGAGGCAAGATCGCACTTGCAGATGGCGTAATGGCTGATGTCCTGCGGATCGAAACCATTTTCCGCGAGGTGCGCAACCGCTCGGGCGGACCGTTTCTCTTTGGCGGATTTTCGGCAGCCGACGCGATGTTTGCGCCGGTCGTCAGCCGCTTCGATACCTATGACCTTGTAACTGCCAGCGATACGTTGAGTTATATGTCGGCGCTAAAGGCGCATCCTGCCTGGCTGAAGTGGGAAGCTGCGGCCCGGGCCGAACCCTGGATCGTACCGAAAGACGAGGTCTGAGCTTGAATTCACGAGAAGTCGCAAAAAATCTGTTTGGGGACTGGTCAACCACCTTCAAGGCATGTATAAGCGCGCAAAATTTCCGAAATCGCGATACGTCCGTTTCGGCCGCCAGCTTGGCCGGGAATGTATTGCCTGTGAATTGGAGTACGTAAAATGGCTGTACCGAAGAGAAAAACGAGCCCGTCCAAGCGCGGTATGCGCCGTTCTGCAGACGCCCTGAAGGCTCCGACCTACGTGGAAGACAAGAATTCCGGCGAACTGCGCCGCCCGCACCATATCGATCTGAAGACCGGTATGTATCGTGGCCGCCAGGTTCTGACGCCGAAGGAAAGCGCATAAGCTTCCAAAATCTGGCACAGCCAGGATTGAAAAGGCCGGCTTCAAACGCCGGCCTTTTTTGCTTTTGAGCACTATTGTATTTCCAATGCCTTGAAGTGGTGCTGTGATCTGCTGCAGTATTCCCGTCGAAATAGGGGGACATGGCTCAATGATCGCTGTAATGCCGCTGATGGTAATCCCGTTTATTCTTTACAACATGACGATGGCCGGTTTGATGGGTGGCGGAGGCATTCCCGCGCTCCAGCATGACATCATGGTGCTTTCGATGATCTCCGGTGCGATCTGGAGCATGGCGCTCGGCGATCTCTTCATCGTCGTGGCGCTGGTCATCCTGTTCTTCGAGATATTGAAGGCCACCCGCAATGGATCCGGCAGCCTTGTCAATCACATGCTGTCGATGCTGGTCTTCATCGCCTTCCTGGTCGAGTTCCTTCTCGTCCAGGATGCGGCAACACAGGTCTTCTTCATCTTGATGACGATTGCACTGATCGACGTGATCGGCGGGTTTGCAGTCTCGATCCGCAGTGCCGGCCGCGATGTTTCGATCGGGCTTTGAACCTTAGAGATTGTCGAGCTTGTTCTGCAGGGCGCGCAGCTGTTCCTTCAACTCGTCGATATCCTTCGCCTCGGCCTTCTTCGTTTCCTTGGCGGGAGGGGTCATGAAGGGAGAGAACATCTGCATGGCCTTCTGAAACATCTCGGTGTTGCGGCGGACCTGGTCCTCGACCATCTGTATCGGCAGCTGCAGGTTCTTGCCGAGCGGTGACTCGCCGAAGGCGCGGTTCACCTGTTCGCGCATCTGCGCCTGCTGTTCGGTGAAGGCGCGCATGGAATGTTCGAGGAAGCTCGGAACGACCATCTGCATCTGATCGCCGTAATAGGTGATGAGCTGGCGCAGGAAGGAAATCGGCAGCAGCGTATTTCCGGTTTTTGATTCCTGCTCGAAAATGATCTGGGTCAAAACGGAATGTGTGATGTCATCACCGCTCTTTGCGTCCTGTACCGTAAAATCCTCTCCCTTCTTCACCATCTCCGCCAGATCTTCCAGCGTCACATAGGTGCTGGTGCCTGTATTGTATAGGCGGCGGTTGGCGTATTTCTTGATGACTATTTGACCCTCGTTCTTCGCCATATCAGTCTCCTGAACCCCGTCTGATTGTCATGGATATTCCTCCGTAACAGACTGTAGACGCAAAAGAAGCCTGGTGACAATCTCTTTGTGCGATGCGGCAACCCCTTTGAGAAAAGGGATAATTCGCATATTCGCAAGCCGCAGCGAAAATTGCCGCAATCGCCTTCTCGTTTGACTTAGGGCTGAAGCTTTGCCAGTTTCGACCTATGTATGCTGAAGGAAAACGAGGAGGCCTTTATGAGCAGTTCATCCATCGTCATCGCCAGCGCGGCCCGCACAGCGGTCGGCTCTTTCAATGGTGCATTCGCCACGGTTCCGGCACATGAGCTTGGGGCTGCCGCCCTCAAAGCTGCGCTCGAACGCGCAGGCGTCGACGCAGCCGAGGTCGACGAGGTTATCCTTGGCCAGGTGCTGCAAGCAGGCGAGGGCCAAAATCCAGCGCGCCAGGCGGCTATAAAAGCGGGCGTTCCGAACGAGGCTACCGCCTGGAGCGTCAACCAGCTTTGCGGGTCGGGCCTTCGGGCGGTCGCTCTCGGAATGCAGCAGATCGCGCTCGGGGATGCGAAAATCATCGTCGCCGGCGGCCAGGAATCCATGTCGATGGCCCCGCATGCCGCGCATCTGCGTGGCGGTACGAAGATGGGCGACATGAAGATGGTCGACACCATGATCAAGGACGGCCTGACAGACGCTTTTTACGGCTACCACATGGGCATCACCGCCGAGAACGTCGCCCGCCAGTGGCAACTTTCCCGCGACGACCAGGATCAGTTTGCGGTCTCCTCTCAGAACAAGGCGGAAGCGGCCCAGAAGGAAGGCCGCTTCAAGGATGAGATCGTTCCCTTCGTCATCCAGACACGCAAGGGCGATGTGACGGTGGATGCGGACGAGTATATCCGTCACGGTGCTAACACTCGATGCAATGGGCAAGCTTCGTCCGGCTTTCGACAAAGAGGGCACGGTGACGGCTGGCAATGCGTCAGGCCTCAATGACGGCGCAGCAGCCGCGATCCTGATGACGGAAGCGGAGGCCGCCAGGCGCGGCATCCAGCCGCTGGCACGCATCGTTTCCTGGGCGACGGCTGGTGTGGATCCTCAAGTCATGGGTACTGGCCCGATCCCTGCGTCGCGCAGGGCGCTCGAGAAGGCTGGCTGGTCCGTCGGCGATCTCGACCTGGTCGAGGCGAACGAGGCCTTTGCCGCTCAAGCTTGCGCTGTGAACAAGGATCTTGGCTGGGATCCGGCGATCGTCAACGTCAATGGCGGCGCAATCGCGATCGGTCATCCGATCGGTGCGTCCGGAGCGCGGGTTCTCAACACGCTGCTGTTCGAAATGAAGCGGCGCAGTGCCAAGAAGGGTCTTGCGACACTTTGCATCGGTGGCGGCATGGGTGTCGCCATGTGCTTCGAGGCACTTTGAATAGTATGCGATTGATGATTCGAGAGCGCCTGATCAAAGGCGAATGACCGAGAGGGGAGCGAAGCATGAGCAGAGTGGTTTTGGTCACCGGTGGCACGCGCGGCATCGGTGCCGCCATTTCGATGGCACTTAGGAATGCGGGCTATAAGGTCGCCGCCAGTTATGCCGGCAATGACGAGAAGGCGAGGGCCTTCCATGACGTGACCGGCATCCCGGTCTTCAAGTGGGATGTTTCCGATTACGTCGCTTGCGGCGAAGGGGTCGCAAAGGTGGAGGCAGAGCTCGGCGGCATCGAGGTGCTGGTCAACAATGCCGGCATTACGCGCGACGCAATGTTTCACAAGATGACGCCGCAGCAATGGCATGAGGTCATCAATACAAACCTTACCGGCCTCTTCAACATGACGCACCACGTCTGGGGCGGGATGCGCGACCGCAGCTTCGGACGCATCGTCAACATCTCTTCCATCAATGGCCAAAAGGGTCAGATGGGGCAGGTGAACTATTCGGCTGCCAAGGCGGGTGATCTCGGCTTTACGAAAGCACTTGCCCAGGAGGGGGCAGCGAAGAACATTACGGTGAACGCCGTCTGCCCTGGCTATATCGGCACGGAAATGGTCCTTGCCGTTCCGGAGAAAGTGCTCAACGAGCGGATCATTCCCCAGATTCCGGTCGGGCGCCTTGGCGAGCCGGAGGAAGTCGCGCGCTGCGTTGCCTTTCTCATCTCCGACGATGCCGGCTTTATCACCGGCTCGACGCTTTCGGCGAACGGCGGGCAGTTCTTCGTTTAGTCGCCGCGCGGACGCCTGATATTTGCCCTGACTGGTACTCTTTGCGTACGGCTGTCGCCGCCGCAAAGCGCAGCAGAGGCTGTCGTGAGAAGCGCTGCCGCAACAAGGACGGCGGCAGCGGCATTCAAAATGATCTGAACCATGGAAGCATTCCTTGCCTGAACGGCAATCGTTGCCGTGTTAGGAAGGATTATGCGCCTCATCCCTATGGTGGAGTAGATTTGAATTTCGCGACCGATCGTCAACATGGGGTTGACGACACGCAACAAAAAACGGGCGCCGAGCGCCCGTTTGCATTCATTTGAACGGCAATACTTAGTAACGGCGCGGGCAGCGTGCTTCGTAGCGGCGGCCGTAGCGGTCGCGATAGACGCAGTAGCCGCGGCGTTCCACAGACTGGCCGATAAGAGCACCTGCAAGGCCGCCAGCAACTGCACCGACTGCAGCGCCGCCCCAGCTGTCGCTAACAGCACCGCCAATGATTGCGCCGGTACCAGCGCCGATGGCCGTGCCTCTTTCCGTCGGCGTGCAGGATACAAGGGCGCCTACAAGGGCGGCTACAATCGCAATTTTTTTCATCATGGCTTTCACTCCCAGTTAACTAGCCGTTAAATCCGGCCCATTGTTAAATCCGGCCCATTAAGACAAGGATAATTATGATGATGAGAACTAGCCCCAACCCCCCCGAAGGTCCATAGCCCCAACCACGGCTGTATCCCCAATTCGGGAGAGCACCAATCAAAAGCAGAATAAGGATAATGAGAAGTATCGTTCCGAGCATGTTGCGATTCCTTCAACTCATCGTGAGTCCGAATGGACAATAAACACGCATCCGCGATTTTTGTTCCCGGCTAAGCTCCGCAATATGCAAACGGCGCGGGTTTTCTGCTTAAGGACGGATCGAGAACGGTGATCAAGAGAAGCGACAATCGTTAAAAGGACCGCCGATGTCAGTGCCGAGCGACCAACGCTTCGTGGTGGTTCTATGGTTAAAATTTGATTTCAATACAATATGTTGCGGTGAACGAACCGGGAAAATCGCGATGTCGCTGATTCGTCAGCGATTCGTTCCGGATTTGATCGAAATGTTAATGCGATCGCGTGGAGCGTTAGTCGAACATGAATCCGGCTTCCGAAACCGGACGCAAACGTTGCGGTTGCGATTCGCCGCCGATCGGACCGGCTTCGGTCGCAGCATCAATTCCGGGCAGTTTTTCCAGCTGTTTCTCGTCCATGTTCGCTCTCGGCAAACAACGTTAACCCGAGCGGCATTTCGAGCTATCCAGCGCCTGATGCCGATTCAGCATCTAGTAGGAAAAACTGATTCAAAACCAATACTTAGCCGTGAACAAAAGCTGAATCACCGCGAGTCACCAATTCGTCGCTGATTCGTTCTCACGCTGTTCCGAATCTTAAAACAGTCACTTAGCGGCATTTCCTGAATCAAGTTTGCAGCTGATTCTAGAAGACGGCTCTTGCGTTTAGCCGGCCGGCTGTCCATGTGTTGTCTGCTTCGGGAACGGAGCGCACTTGACCTCGAGGCTCCCGGCCTCACTTGCATGGACAATGACACTGACATCGCAGCCCATGATACTGAGCGGGCGCGGCGTGACCGCGGTGCTCGGCCCCACCAATACGGGCAAGACCCATTACGCCATCGAGCGTATGGTAGCCCACGGCACCGGCGTGATCGGCCTGCCGCTGCGTTTGCTGGCACGTGAAGTCTATACGCGCGTCGTCGAAAAGGTGGGAGTGCAGAATGTCGCCCTCGTGACCGGCGAGGAGAAGATCTCGCCGCCGACTGCGCGCTTTTCGGTTTGCACGGTCGAAGCCATGCCGCGCGAAACCAAGGCCGCCTTTGTCGCGATCGATGAGGTCCAGCTTGCAGGCGACCTTGAGCGCGGCCACATCTTCACCGACCGTATTTTACATTTGCGAGGTCGCGACGAAACGTTGCTTCTAGGCGCCGACACGATGCGGCCGATCCTGCAGCAACTCCTGCCGGGCATCACGGTCGTTGAGAGGCCGCGGCTTTCGCACCTCTTCTACGCGGGTCAAAAGAAGATCACCCGTCTTCCTCAGCGCTCGGTGATCGTCGCCTTTTCGGCAGATGAGGTCTACGCCATTGCCGAATTGATCCGCCGCCAGCGAGGGGGTGCTGCGGTTGTTCTCGGTGCCCTCAGTCCCCGCACCCGAAATTCTCAAGTTGCGCTCTATCAGGCCGGCGATGTTGAATATCTCGTCGCAACCGATGCGATCGGCATGGGCCTCAATCTCGATGTCGATCACGTGGCGTTCGCGCAGGACCGCAAGTTCGACGGCTATCAGTTCCGCAATCTCAATCCTGCCGAACTCGGCCAGGTTGCCGGACGTGCCGGCCGCCACGTGCGTGACGGTACATTCGGGGTAACCGGCCAAGTGCAGCCGTTCGATGAGGAATTGGCGCAGCGGATAGAAGCGCACGAATTCGACAATGTCAGGGTCTTGCAGTGGCGCACGAAAGAGCTTGATTTCTCGTCGATACAATCATTGCGGGCGAGTCTCGAACGTCCGCCGAGCGCTGAAGGTTTGACGCGGGCTTTGCCCGCCGTCGACCAGCAAGCGCTTGAACATCTGACGCGCTATCCGGAAATCATAGATCTGGCCACAAATCCGCAGCGCGTGGAGAAGCTTTGGGAAACTTGCGCGCTGCCTGATTATCGGCGTATCACCCCTGCACAGCATGCTGACCTGATCTCGACGCTCTTTTCCGATCTTGTGCGCTATGGCACGGTGAACGAGCAGTTTCTTGCAGAGCAGGTGCAGAGAGCCGATCGCACGGATGGCGAAATTGACACGCTTTCGGCGCGAATCGCGCAGATAAGAACATGGACTTATGTGTCGAATCGGCCCGGATGGCTTGCCGATCCGACACACTGGCAGGAAAAGACGCGGGAAATCGAGGATCGATTGTCCGATGCGTTACATGAAAGGTTGACGAAACGCTTTGTTGATCGCAGGACATCTGTGCTCATGAAGCGCCTGAGAGAGAATGCGATGCTGGAAGCTGAAATCAGTGTGAATGGCGATGTCTTTGTTGAAGGACATCATGTGGGGCAGTTGTCCGGGTTCCGGTTTACCCCAATTTCGGGTGCCGACGGATCGGACGCCAAGGCGATCCAAACGGCATCGCAAAAGGCGCTTGCCCTGGAATTCGAGGCACGCGCCGCGCGCCTCCATGCTGCAGGCAACAGCGATCTGGCGATCAGCGCCGACGGCCTCATCCGGTGGATCGGCGATCCGGTTGCGCGCCTTGCGGGCAGCGAGCACGTCATGCGTCCTCGCGTCATCCTGCTTGCCGACGAACAGCTGACGGGCAACGCGCGCGAGCACGTTGCAGCCCGCGTCGAACGCTTCGTCAATCACCATATCAGCACGGTTTTGAAGCCGCTCGATGATCTTTCGCGTGCTGAAGACCTACAGGGCCTTGCCAAGGGCCTCGCCTTCCAGCTCGTCGAAAATCTCGGCGTGCTCTTCCGCCGCGATGTGACGGAAGAGGTGAAGTCGCTGGATCAGGACGCGCGCGCTTCCATGCGCCGTTATGGTGTTCGCTTCGGCGCCTACCACATTTTCGTCCCTGCGCTTTTGAAGCCGGCTCCGGCTGAACTCATCACGCTGCTCTGGGCCTTGAAAAATGACGGCCTCGAAAAACCGGGCTACGGCGACCTCATTCCGGTGCTGGCTGCCGGCCGCACGTCCGTCGTGACCGATCCGGGCTTCGAGCGCACGTTCTATAAGCTCGCCGGCTTCCGTTTTCTCGGCAAGCGTGCCGTTCGCATCGATATTCTCGAGCGGCTTGCGGATATCATCCGTCCGTTGCTGCAGTGGAAGCCCGGTCAGGCGAACCGGCCGGAAGGCGCTTATGATGGCCGCCGCTTCACGACCACCACTGCGATGCTTTCGATCCTCGGTGCGACGCTGGAGGACATGGAAGAGATCCTCAAGGGCCTCGGCTATCGCGCCGATGCAGTGACGGCCGAGGATGCAGCAACTCATCTTGCTGCCCACGATGCTTCCGCTGCCCCGGCAGCCGAAACCTCTGGGGAAGAGGCCGCCGAGAAAGCCGATCATGACGATGCCGACAGCACATCGGAAGACGCTGCTTCCGTGGCGCCGGCTGCAGAAGAAAAACCTGCTGTCGAGGCCGCGGCGAGCGAAGCATCCGCGGCTGAATCTGCTGACGCCGCTGAACCTGTCGAACCTAAACCTGTCCTTTTGTGGCGTCTTGGCGGACGCAACGACAACCATCGCCAAGCACGCGGTCCCGGGGAACGCCGCGGCGGTGACCGTCAGCAGCAGGGCAACCGCCGCCACGGCGGAGGTGAAGGCCAAGAAGGCAATCGTGGCGAAGGCCGCGACGGCAAACGCCACGAACGCAGCCGCGACGGCGGCAAGCCGCACCAGGCTCGGGGCGATCGCAACGAGCAGCGGGGCGATCGTCAGGATCGCGGCGACCGCAAGGATCGCAACGACCGCAACAACAATCGCAACGGCTCGCAGCCGTTGCGCTTCGAGGCAAAGGCGCCGCGCAAGGAAAAGCCGATCGATCCGGATTCTCCTTTCGCAAAGCTCGCTGCCTTGAAGGAGCAGATGAAGAAGTAGCCGATGAGCGGGGAGACACAGCCAGGAAGCGGTTCGCGTCAGCGCATCGACAAGTGGCTGTTTTTCACGCGCATGGTGAAATCTCGCTCTCTGGCGCAAGGCCACATCCAGTCAGGCCACGTTCGCATCAATGGCGAGCGCGTCCAACAACCCAGCCAGACCGTGAAGGCGGGTGACCGCGTCGAGCTTACGCGGGATCGCCGGGATGTGGTTCTGATCGTGAAGGCATCAGGCGAGAGGCGCGGGCCCTTCGAAGAGGCAAAACTACTTTACGAGGATCTCACGCCGCCCCAGGGTGAGACAAAACGTCTCACGCCCTACGAGCAGGCCATCCGTTCGGCGGGCGCCGGCCGGCCGACGAAAAAGGAGCGGCGCGCAGTCGACAGGCTGATGTCGGACGAGGATTAGAAAACTCTGTCCATCCGGCCCTGATCGGCAGATCGTTTATCCTTGAAATTCGACCACAAAGCCGATACGTGACAGTCAACTTGCCGGACAGTGTGCTTGCCTCCCAAGCCTGTCCACGCTGTCCTCCGGCCAGGGGAAAGGCGCGACGTTCCAGGTTGCCCGGCCCCGCTTGCGTGAAAATCCTGGAGTTCTTCATGACCTATGTCGTGACCGACAATTGCATTCGCTGCAAATATACCGACTGCGTGGAAGTATGCCCTGTCGACTGCTTCTATGAGGGCGAAAATTTCCTCGTCATCCACCCGGATGAGTGCATCGACTGCGGTGTCTGCGAACCGGAATGTCCCGCCGAGGCCATCAAGCCGGATACCGAGCCTGGGCTCGACAAGTGGCTCAAGATCAATGCGGAATATGCCAGCAGCTGGCCCAACATCACCGTCAAAAAAGAACCGATGGCGGAAGCCAAGGAAATGGACGGAGAGGCCGGCAAGTTCGAGAAGTACTTCAGCGAAAAACCCGGTTCCGGCGATTGATGATTATTTTGCCGGCCTGGCCCTGAAATCGGAGTCGAAGGCGGGCGTAAACGTTTATAAGATGCTCTACTCATATGGGTGCCATGTGTTGCCCACATGACTCACGTTAAGCAAATTATTGATTTCCTCATATTTTTATGATAGGTTTGCCACACTGATCCATTTGAGGCACGAAGCGTGCCCAAAACCATCACGAAAGCAAAAGAAATCCGTACGCGGTTCCCCGTGAGATATCAACGCCTTGAGCTGTTCGATCATTGATCGCGCGCAAGGAAATCTTTTGCTTCTGTCTGGTGGGACCAGAGTGAAGTCACCCGACGGAGCTGATCCGTCTCAACCGGGCCTGACTGACCCGGCGCCGGCCGCTGCCGGACGCGTAACAGGGAGTTTTTGATTAGTATGACGACCCAGCAGAAAAAACCTTCAGCAGCACGCCATGGCTTCAAGACCGGTGAATCGATCGTATACCCCGCTCACGGCGTCGGTAACATCACGGCTATCGAAGAGCAAGAAGTCGCCGGCATGAAGCTCGAGCTTTTCGTTATCGATTTCGAGAAGGACAAGATGCGCTTGAAAGTTCCGGTTGCCAAGGCAATGAGCATCGGCATGCGCAAGCTCTCAGAAACCGATTTCGTCGAGCGCGCCCTGAAGGTCGTGCAGGGTAAGGCACGTGTCAAGCGTACCATGTGGTCCCGCCGTGCGCAGGAATATGATGCCAAGATCAACTCAGGTGACCTGATTTCCATCGCAGAAGTCGTTCGCGACCTCTATCGCGCTGAAAATCAGCCCGAGCAATCCTATTCCGAGCGTCAGCTCTATGAAGCGGCGCTCGATCGCATGGCGCGCGAAATCGCCGCAGTGAACAAGATGTCGGAAACCGAAGCTGTCCGTCTCGTCGAGATGAATCTCAACAAGGGTCCGAAGCGCGGCAAGGCAATCGAAGAAGACGAATCGCAGGACGAAGCCGCTTAATACTGCATTGTTTTCCTTAACAAAAAGCCCGGCCTGCGAGCCGGGTTTTTTTGTGGAACTTTTTCCGGTCAGCCGCGTTTAGACACTGTACGTGCGGATTGCATCGGGAAATATCTGCCTGATCGAACGTTCGCATTCCTGTCAACGTTCGATGAGGAGCGGATCATGCCTTCCACAATTTGCCAGGCCGGCAACTTGAAGAAACGGGTCCAACCTTACCTGCATATGACAAAGAGATAGGGCCTCCTCCTGAAAAATCCAGGAGCGGGGCCTTTATGCATTCACACGCTGGATTGATCCGGGCAGCTTTGGTCCGGGAGTAACCTGATTGTTTCTTTCAAGGGCACGAGGCCTGATTTTTAGGAGACCGATTATGAAGAACATGTCTGCAGACCGGCGCATGATCAAAATCGCCATGGCGGCTCCCTATCTTGCTCGCGAAGAAGAACATGATCTCGCTATTCGCTGGAAGGACAATGAGGATCGCGGTGCCCGCAACCAGATCGCGATGGCTCACATGCGTCTCGTCATCTCGATGGCGGGCAAGTTTCGCAATTTCGGTCTGCCGATGAGCGATCTTGTCCAGGAAGGATATGTCGGACTCCTCGAAGCGGCCGCCCGCTTTGAGCCGGAGCGCGAGGTGCGCTTCTCTACCTACGCAAGCTGGTGGATTCGTGCGTCGATCCAGGATTACATCCTGCGCAACTGGTCGATTGTCCGCGGCGGTACGAGCTCCGCCCAAAAGGCTCTCTTCTTCAATCTGCGTCGCCTGCGCGCCAAACTTGCCAGAGGCGACTCGCATCTCACCCTTCAATCCATCCATCAGGAGATTGCGGCTGCCCTGGGTGTCAGCCTCGCCGACGTCCAGACGATGGATGCGCGCCTTTCCGGCAATGACGCCTCGCTACAGGCGCCTTCGGTTTCGGGCGATGCCGACAGCGCGGAGAAGATGGATTTCCTTGTCAGCGACGATCCGTTGCCGGACGAGCAGGTTTCCAACATGATCGATGGCGAACGTCGCCGAATCTGGCTGACATCGGCACTGAAACATCTCAATGAGCGCGAAATGAAGATCATTGCGGCACGCCGCCTTGCCGAAGAAGGTGCGACGCTCGAGGAACTCGGCGCCGATCTCGGAATTTCGAAGGAACGCGTTCGCCAGATCGAAAGCCGCGCCATGGAAAAGTTGCGCAGCGCGCTTGTCAGCGCGGATCCCCATATGGCGGCTCACGCCTAAAGCTCTTACTTCCAGCAGCACAAACTGGCCCGGCGAAAGCCGGGTTCTTTTTATTCGGAAATGATTTTCACGCGGTCGCCGGGCGAGACCGTGCCGCCGGTTGGCAGCGCATTGATCAGTTTGAAGAGGTCGAGCTTACGATCCGTGCCCAGCATGCGGGCCGCCAGCGTTGCGACGTTTTCGCCGGGACGGACGCTGATGACGCGGATCCTCAGAGGCTTCAGCGTTGCCGCCTCCTGCGGTGTCATGCGGCGGAAGCTGGCGCGCAGCACGTCTGCTGTCGGCTGCAGGACGGCACTGCCCTTTGGAACGGCGGTCAGGAAGCGGAAGATCTGCGAATTGTTGCGCACCACGGTCACGTCGAAATCCCAGCGATCCGCGGTTGCACGGGCCGTTGCCGCTTCCATGCCGTTGACGGTGATCGGCCGGATCGTCGAAGGATCGAGGCCGGTGACCCAGCCGCTCGATATGTAGTTCGTCAAGCTTTGGTTGTTGTTGTCGGCAACCCCGTCGAAGCGGATCGCCACGTCTCCCGGACCGGTTGCCATGACGGCTTCGACTTTATTGTCGATGCTGAAATCCGGCGGCACGTCGAAGCGAATGCCGAGACCACCGTGCAGAAAGGTCTGGCCACGAACATAACCTTCCTCCGGACTGTCACCATAGAGAAGACCGTCGATCCCATCGAGATAATAGCCCCGACCCTTGTCTCCGACCGTCCCTTCCTGGCCGAAGGCGCGGGCGTGATCGCGCGCAAGCTCGATACGCTGCACCGAGTTCGGGTGGCTCGAAAGGAAGTCCAGGCTTTGGTCGGCCTCGGGATCGGCGGACATGAAGCGACTATAGGCCGCCATGGAATCGAGGAAGCGAGTGGCGGCGTAAGGATCGTAGCCCGCTTCACCGAGCATGCGCACGCCGATCACATCGGCCTGCAGTTCCTGCTGGCGCGAGAAGGCGGCGAGACGCAGCTTGCCGCGGGCAAGCGCCTGCTTGCCGGCGATGTCGCTCGACAAAACCTCGGCGACGACGCGGCTCGCGATGACCTCCGCCTCTTCGCGCTTCTGGCGTTCGATGCCGTGGTTGGCCGTAACGTGACCCATTTCATGCGAAAGAACAGCCGCGACTTCGGAAGCGTCGTTGGCAAGCGCCAGCAGACCACGGGTCACATAGAGATAGCCGCCCGGCAGCGCGAAAGCGTTGATTGCCGGCGAATTCAAAATCGTGATTCGGTAGGACTGGCTCGGATTTTCCGAAACCGCCGTTAGCGCACCGGCAATGCGCGCAACGAGGCGTTCAGTCTTGGCGTCCTTGTATTCGCCGCCGTAGCTTGCAACGATACGCGGATGTTCGCGCGCGCCCATGGCGGCACGCGGATCGTTCTTCTGCACTTCATCGACGATCTGCGGGCTGGCAGAGGGCGAGACCGTCGGCTGATAGGATTGCTCGAGAATCGACTGGCAGCCATTGAGCGCGACTGCGGCCGCAGACACAAGCAGCGCATGGCGGCTCCACCGGTATGGCGCAGAAAGCACGTTACTGGAGGGCGCGGGGCGTTTCCACGTCGTCATGCTGTCCAGTCTGGCTCTCCGAGTCATCTTGCTTTTCGGCCGGTTTGCCGCATGTCCGATCCGGCCGCTTCCAACGGGGTTCAACAGTCGTCCATCCCGGTTCTCGCACTGCACAGCGGGAAGACACAAGTCATTGCTGTAACTGATTTCCGCATCGGTTGCATAGCGAGACTCTGTTTAATTGTAGCGCCGTTGTATTTTAGCAAGCGTGGCGTCGTTAGGGCGATCTTTCGCTCGGATGAAATTGTGGCGAAAGTGCCATCGCCAGTATGAGATTCGTCAACCGTGCAGAAATCGCCTTAGCGCGGGCATATCTTCCCGCGCGAGATACTCGGTGAGTGGCGCAGCAAGAACGATCGCGCGTTTATCGATAAAGACACCGTAATCGGCGATCCGGCGCACCTCGTCGGGATCGTGCGAAACGATGATCACCGTGTTTTCGGTTTCCCTATGCAAACCAAGCAGCAGTTCGGCCATGCCTGCGCGCAAGCCTGGGTCAAGCGCTGCAAAAGGTTCATCCAGCAGCAGAACGGCGCGCTTTCGCACGAGCGCCCGCGCAAATGCGGCTCGCTGCCGCTCTCCACCGGAAAGCGTTGCGGGCATACGCCGTTCGAAATTGGCGAGGCCGACCTTCTCAAGCGCGTGGGAAATTTTTCTCCGGTCTTCGGCGGCAAGCTTCAACGCCGGATCGATCCCCAGGCCGACATTGGTGAAGATATCAAGATGGGCAAAAAGATTGTTGTCCTGGAAGACGACAGAGACCGGACGTTCCGCCGGATAGGCGGCCGTCACATCGGCGCCGTGCATCAGAATGCGGCCTCTGTCGGGTCTTTCAAAACCGGCAAGCAGATTGAGAAATGTTGACTTCCCGGCGCCGGAAGGGCCGCTTACCGCGACTATCCGGCCGGCCGGCACACGGCAATCGAAATGGAAAGCGTGCGTGCCGAGCATCAAGCGCACGTCCTGCATTTCGATCTCGTCTTGATCAGCGATCGCCATCGCCATTCTCCCGTCTCGGCTGGCCCGCTGTTCCGGCGATTGTCAGCAGCAGGCAAATGATGCCGAGGATCAGCGCAAGGCCGTCGGCATCGTTCGTCCGATAGCTGCCCATGCGGCTGTAGACGAGCCATGGCAATGTGACAAAACCTTCAGAGCCGAAGAGAGCAACGGCGCCGAGATCGCCGAGCGAGAGCGCCATGGCGAACGACAAGGCGGTGAGCAGCGGCTTCTTCAGGCCCGGCCAATCGATCAATCTCAATCGAGCCGCGCGCGCAATACCCAGGCTTGCGGCCAGTTTCTGCGTCCGGCGCTGATGTACAATATAGGCCGGCTCCAGTACGCGCATGACAAAGGGAAGTGCCATGAGCATATTGATGAGAACGACGAGCACGGCTGCAAAGCGCGTCGCATCGCCGAAAGGCCGCAGTGCCATGAACCAGCCGGTTGCGAGTACGATTGGAGGCACGAGCAGGACCATCGATGAAGCACCGCCCATGGCTGTGAAAAAGGACCTGTCGGCAACGCCGCGCCGCCGCTTCGATAAGATTGCATGTCGGGCACGAATCATGGCCATCGAAAGGACGATCGAGAGCAGGGCGGCCGAAAGCGAGATCGCCAAGCTCATCCCGGCTGACTGCCAGAAGATCGGCTGCTGCAGCAGCTTTAAGAGATCGGCGCGCAACCCGGCGGCGATGATGGACACAAGCGGGAGGCCGAGGAAGAGCACGGCGATCAGCAAGAGCAGACTGTCGGCCAATCTGGCACATTGCCCTTTGCCATCAAGCCGCTTGATGTCTTGGCCTTCGGTCAGGCCCTCATCTCTGGCAGGCGGAAAAAGTGCCATCGCGCCTAGGATCATCACCGTCAGCGCGATCTGCAGGAGCGACAACGCGATTGCGCGGCCTGGGTCGAAATCGAAACGGAGCGACTGGTAGATCGCGACCTCGATCGTGGTTGCTGCCGGGCCGCCACCGAGGGTTAGCACCAACGTGAAGCTGGTGGCGCAGAGCATGAAGATCAATCCGGCTATCCCGGGAATGAGCGGGCGGATCGCCGGCCACTCAATGAAGCGGAAGACCGAGCGGGGCCGCATGCCCAGCCCGCTTGCCATCAGCCAGTATTCGGCGGGCACGCGTTCGAGACCTGCAAGCATCAGGCGGCAGGCAAGCGGCAGGTTGAAGAAGACATGGGCGAGAAGGATGCCGGTCAACCCATAGATGCTCACCGGTTCGTCAAGCCCGATCTTCATCATAAGCGAGTTCAACAACCCCTGCCTGCCCCATATCCCGATCAAGCCCAGTGCGCCGATCAGAACCGGCAGGCCCCATAGGAACCGCCATCAGGCGGATGATCCAGATGCGCCCTAGAAAATGCGGCTGGCGAGCGAGCGCGCGTGCGACCGGAATCGCGAAGACGATGGAAAGCGCGGTCGAAAGCAGCGCCTGCAGCAGCGTGAAGCGCAGCACACGCAGAATATAAGGATCGAAAAGAATGCCGGCGATGGCCGCGCCGCCTCCGGCAAAAAGCAACGAGACCGCTGCAAGGCCGACAAACAACGTGACGGCGGCGAGGCTGATCGCCCCGCCGGTCAATGCACGCTGCCGTTCGGCTGCGGTCTGCAGCATCAGTTCATGCTCATCGCCGCAAGCCACTCGTCGATCCAGGCCTTGCGGCTCCTGGCGACCTCGTCGGAGCTCATCAGAAAGGTCTTGGCAGGATTGACGAGCTTGCTAAAGGCATCCGGCAGCGGCTTTGAGGTTGCGGAAACGGGCATCATCCAGTTGTTCGTCGGGATGGTATCCTGGAAGCCGGGCGTCATCATGAACTTCAGGAAGTCGCGGGCAAGATCCTTGTCCGGCGCATTCTTCAAAAGGCCCGCGACTTCGATCTGGATATAGTGGCCTTCCGAGAAGGCTGCGGCCTGGTAGCGATCGGTATTCTCAGCCACCATGTGATAGGCAGGGGATGTGGTATAGGACAGCACCATCGGCGCCTCGCCCTTGGTGAACAGGCCATAGGCCTCGGACCAGCCGGGCGTGACCGTCAGGATGCGGTTCTTGAGTTTGCCCCAGGCTTCCGGCGCCTTGTCGCCGTAAATGGATTTGACCCAGAGCAGCAGGCCGAGGCCCGGCGTCGAGGTTCGCGGATCTTCGATGACGATCTTCTGCGAAGGATCACCTTCGACCAGATCCTTCATGCTCTGAGGCGGGTCCTTGATCGTTTGTGTATCGTAGATGATCGCGAAGTGACCGTAGTCGTAGGGAACGAAGACATCGTCCACGAAGCCGCCCGGCACCTTCAGCGCGCCGACATCGACGCCACTTGCGTCGAACAGGCCGGTCTCCTTGGCTTCGGTGACGAGGTTCGTGTCGATGCCGAGGACGACGTCGGCCTTGGTCGAAGCTCCCTCGAGCTTCAAGCGCGAAAGCAGGGCGACGCCATCGGCGACGCTGACGAAATTGACCGTGCAGCCGCATGTCTTCTCGAAAGCGTCCTTGACCTTCGGCCCAGGCCCCCATTCGGACGTGAAGCTTTCGTAAGTGTATATGGTGAGCGTCTTTTCCGCGCCGTGCGCGGCAGACAAGCCGAGCGTCGCGGCAAAAAATGCTGCGGTCAGCGAAGAGATGATCGATGTGCGGCCGGACATGGCGCGCCTCCTCCTTGAGTTTCTTTTGATTGGGAAAAGGGCGTTGCCGAATGTCACGCGTCTAATCCCTCCGCCGGTGTTAACCGGATCAGGTTCCGCGGGTTGGCTCGATGCCTCTCAGCCGGCATCCTTGCGGACATCCAGGCACCCCGTTAGAGCGTTGGCAGATGTATCGCCATGAAGGCTTTATGACAAGGGCGAAGCGCGCTGACTGTAGCCCCTTTCCCTTGGCCCCTGCTTTGCGCTATGGGCAATGCCATGAGCCAATCCACTTTCACGATCCTGCTCGGCGGCGAACTCGCCCTGACCGAGCGCCTGCGTTCTGCCGTTTCAGGCAGCCGCTTCATCGCAGCCGACGGCGGTATGCGGCATGCAGCAGCGCTAGGCGTGGTGCCGGAGCTCTGGGTCGGGGACTTCGATTCCACGCCGCCGGATCTGGAGGGCGCATTTCCGCATGTCCCGAAACAGCCCTACCCAGCCGCCAAGGCCGCAACGGATGGCGAAATCGCCGTGTCGGAGGCGATTGCGCGCGGCGCACGGCGACTTGTCCTTGCCGGTGCGCTCGGTGGCGAGCGCTCGGACCACGCGCTGCAGCTCCTGCTTTACGCCGTCAGCCTTGCCGAACAGGGATTTCGACATTCTGTTGACCTCCGGAACGGAGGAGGCCGTGCCGCTTCTCGCTGGCAAAATTGAGCTCGATTTGCCAAGGAACAGCCTGTTTTCGGTGTCCGGCTTCAGCGAACTGCATGGCCTTTACATCGAGAATGCCCGGTATCCGCTCATCAATTTTCATTTGCCCTTCGGCTCCTCGCGTACCATTTCCAATGTCGCGGAAGGCAAGGTTCGTTTTACGCTCGGCAGCGGCCGGGCGATCGTCCTTGCCCGCCCTCATGATTTTTCCGGAGTCTGATTTTTGGCCCCTCCCATCCTGAAACTCGACGATATCTTCCTAAGCTTCGGCGGAACGCCTCTCTTGGCCGGCGCGGCCCTGCAGGTCGAGCCGGGCGATAAGATCTGTCTGGTCGGCCGTAACGGGTCGGGCAAATCGACCCTGCTGAAGATTGCGGCCGGGATCGTTGAAGCGCAATCGGGCGAGGTTTTCCGCCATCCATCCTCGACGGTGCGCTATTTGGAGCAGGCGCCGGATTTCGCCGGTTTCAAGACGGTGCAGGCTTATGCGGAAGCCGGTCTTGGGCCGGGCGATGACCCTTATCGCGTGACCTACCTCCTCTCGCATCTCGGCCTCACTGGCGAAGAGGACCCGAAGAACCTCTCCGGCGGCGAAGCGCGACGCGCAGCGCTTGCCCGCGTGCTGGCCCCTGAACCGGATATTCTCCTACTTGATGAGCCGACGAACCATCTCGACCTTCCGACCATTGAATGGCTGGAAGGCGAACTCCAGAAGAGCCGCAGCGCGCTGGTCCTGATTTCCCACGACCGCCGTTTCCTCGAAAAGGTCTCCACGGCGACCGTCTGGCTCGACCGGGGAATGTCGCGGCGGCTCGACCGTGGCTTTGCCCATTTCGAAGCCTGGCGCGATCAGGTACTCGAGGCGGAAGAACTGGAGCAGCACAAGCTCGGCAAGGCGATTGAACGCGAGGAGCACTGGCTGCGCTATGGCGTAACCGCTCGGCGCAAGCGCAACATGCGCCGCCTCGGCGAGTTGCAGACCATGCGCTCGCAGCATCGCGGCCACAAGGGGCCGCAGGGGACCGTGCAGGCTGCGGTGTCCGATGCGCAGGAATCGGGCAAGCTGGTGATCGAGGCGGAAAAGATCACCAAGACTTTCGATGACCGTCAAATTGTTGCGCCGTTCTCAATCCGCGTCCATCGCGGCGATTGCATCGGTCTGGTCGGACCAAACGGCGCGGGCAAGACGACGATTCTGAAGATGCTGACGGGACAGCTTTCGCCGGACGGCGGCACGGTGAAGCTCGGGACCAATCTCGAGATTGCAACGCTCGATCAGAAGCGCGAAGATCTCAATCTGGAGGATACGCTCGCGCACTACCTGACCGACGGGCGCGGCGAGAATCTGCTGGTGAACGGGGAGCAACGGCACGTCACCGGCTACATGAAGGAGTTCCTCTTCCAGCCGGAAGCAGTCGCGCACGCCGATCAGGAACCTGTCAGGCGGCGAGCGCGCGCGGCTGATGCTGGCGCGCATCCTCGCGCGCCCAACCAACCTTCTGATCCTCGATGAACCAACCAACGACCTCGATCTCGAGACGCTGGACCTGCTGCAGGAAATCGTCGCCGGCTTCCCGGGCACAGTTGTCCTCGTGAGCCACGACCGCGACTTCCTCGATCGCACGGTGACCTCGACAATCGCGCCCGCCGTCCCCGACGCGCCTGATGGGCGCTGGATCGAATATGCCGGCGGCTATTCCGATATGCTTGCCCAGCGCAAGGGCGCAATGGAGGAGCGGAAGAAGGTCGAAAAGGCCGCGGAGAAGCCGAAAGCTCAGTCCGCTGCATCCGTGGCAGATGCCTCCAAGGGCAAAGGCAAGCTCTCCTACAAGCAGAAATTCGCGCTCGAAACCCTGCCCAAGGAAATGGCCAAGGCAGAAGCTGAAATCGCCAGGCGCGAAGAAAAGATGGCCGATCCCGATCTCTTCAGCAAAGATACCGCCACCTTCAACCGGCTTGCGGCGGAGATGGAAAAGCTGCGCGACAACCTGACGAAAATGGAAGAAGAATGGTTGGAGCTTGAAATGCTGCGCGAGGAGCTGGAGGGCTGAGGTTCCGTCCTGACGAGGAAAGGCTTCCGCCCTATGTCAGATCGCACAGGTCTTTTCCGTCCTTGGTTCGAACGCATGGTACTGCGACTGTTCAAATGACCGGTGCAGGTGCGTGTGCCGTGCCAGTTCCCGCTGCCGGGGAGGCCGACTGCTCGATCTGCGCCGCCAGTGGATGCAAATGCAACTCGCGCGGATTGAAGGTTTCGAGGTAGGTCTCGGACCGTCCGATATAAATCATGGTGGAATCGGATAGTGTCGCCAGCAGCGCCATCAGGGTCGATTGCCATTCCGGCTCAAGGCCTTCCAGCACTTCGTCGAAGATGATCCAGCGCGGCCGGGCCAGCAGCAAGCGGGCAAAGCCGATCCCCTTCTGCTCGTCGGAGTCGAGCATCTTATCCCAGCGGGCCCGCGTATCGAGACGCGCAATGAGGTGGCTAAGGCCGGCTTTCTGGAGCGCTGTTTCGACGTCCTCGCTCTTGTAGGTGTCCACCGGTTCGGGGAAGGACAGCGCTTCGCGCAGCGTACCACCGGGCACATAGGCCACTTCTGGAACGAAAACCATGCCGTCGGCGGGCGGCAGCCCTATCTTGCCGCTGCCGCAGGGCCAGAGGCCTGCAAGCGCCTGGAACAGCAGCTTGCGGTTCACATTATGATCGCCGTTGATCATCACCTTCTCGCCGGCTCTGATCGTGACATCCGTCTCGCGGACGGCAAAGCCGCCGCACAGATCGATCTCTTCGCCGAGCTTGGCGGCGATCATGAGATTCTTGAGGGTCAGCGTATCGGCGTTATCCTCGTAGGTGATCGCATTCTTCGGATTGATGGGTTCGTCCATGCCGTGCAAAGCATGGCGGAAATCGGTCACGCGCATCAGCGTGGCGCGCCACTCGGCGATCGCGGTGAAATTGGCAACATACCAGCGCAGGGCGGTATTCACCTGGTTGAAGGCGCCGACGGACATCATCAGTTCGCCGAAGGTCAGGCTGCCTGAAAAATAGGCGGGAGCCGCGACGATGATCGGGACGACGATGACCAGCCAGCCGTAACCGGCCGAAACCCAGGTGAGGTTGGTGCTAGCCATGGTCAGCCGCTTCAGGATGGCAAGTACCGAAGTGATATCCTCATTGATCCGCCGGCGTTCGTTTTCCTCGCCGCGGGCCACGGTAATCGCCGGCATGTTCTCGTTGGCATGCATCAGCGAAAAGCGCAGCTCCGCTTCCTTGGAGAAGCGGTCGGCATTCAAGATCACCAGCTTGCGGCCGACGATCTGGCTGAGGATCGAGGCGGATGCCGCATAGAAGATCGCGGCCCAGACCATATAGCCCGGAATGGCAAAGGCGTAGGTGCGAAAATGGAAGACGAAGCCGCTCGAAAGCTCCCAGAGAACGCCGATGAAACTGACGAGCAGGATTGTCGACTGGATGAGGCCGAGCGTGAGGCCGGTCGTGCTTTCTGCAAGGTTGCGGGCGTCTTCATGCAGCCGCTGATCCGGGTTGACCCCGATGAGGCCGGTTGAGGCGAGACGCAGCGCACGCTTGCGCTTCAGCCAGTGATCCACGAGGTCGCGGGTCAGCCCTTCGCGCATATAAAGCGCGGTCATCTGGTTGAGCCACGCCTGGCCGACGTTCATGAGCAATAGCGAACCGGCAATCAACGCGAAGACCTGGAGCTGATGGAAGAATTCGCCGACGTCGCGGCGCTGCAGGGAATCGTAGAACGGTGCGTTCCAGCGGTTCAGAATGACCTGGCCATAGGCCGTCGCCAGGATCACCGCGAGCAAGATCGAGGCGAGAAGCAGAATCTTTCCGCGGACCTTGGAATCCCAGAATGCCGCAAACATCAGTTTCAGGCGGTATCCGAGGCTCAGATCGTAACCTACTCTATCCTGCCCTTGAATGCTCGGCCTGCCTTCGACGTCGTCTGCCATTATGTCCTTCCATGCGGACCATGATGATGCTTGATTAACATGGTGACGCGCCCTGTCCATCAACAGATTCTACCAGTCATTAACGCGTGAGTTACCTTGGTTCAACGCGCGCCCTTCAGAATTGCGATTGATTCGCGTGGGCTCCGGCGCTATTTAGTGTTCTCCGTGGTGATTTGGCCGGCCGGCTTGCAGCCACGTTAAATAAGTCGCTAAAGGGCCGCGTGCGGACCGGTAGCGATTCTTTCGCCGCCGGTTTTTTATTTGCCGGTACCTTTTGCTTTGTTGAGTGACCGCAATGCCCATCAAGATCCCCGATACTCTGCCCGCTTTCGAGACCCTCGTTCATGAGGGCGTGCGGGTGATGACCGAAACGGCGGCGATCCGTCAGGATATCCGCCCTTTGCAGATCGGGCTTCTCAATCTCATGCCGAACAAGGTCAAGACGGAGTTGCAGATGGCGCGCCTTGTGGGCGCTTCGCCGCTTCAGGTGGAGCTCTCGCTGATCCGCATTGGCAACCATAGGGCCAAGAACACATCCGAAGACCACCTGCTTGCTTTCTACCAGACCTGGGAGGAGGTAAGGCATCGCAAGTTCGACGGCTTCATCATTACTGGCGCACCGATCGAAACTCTGCCTTACGAGGACGTGACCTATTGGGCGGAGATGAAGAAGATCTTGGATTGGACCGAGACGAACGTTCATTCGAGCATGAATGTCTGCTGGGGCGCAATGGCGGCGATCTACCATTTCCACAAGGTTCCGAAATACGAGCTGAAGGAAAAGGCGTTCGGCGTCTATCGCCATAAGAACCTCAAGCCTTCATCCGTCTACCTCAATGGATTTTCCGATAATTTCGAAGTGCCGGTTTCGCGCTGGACCGAGGTCCGGCGCGCCGATATCGACAAGTCCTCAAGCCTCGAAGTCCTCATGGAATCCGACGAGATGGGTGTGTGTCTCGTGCACGAGAAAAAAGGCAAGCGGCTCTACATGTTCAATCATGTGGAATACGATTCCACATCGCTTTCCGACGAATATTTCCGCGACGTGAATGCCGGCGTGCCGATCAAGATGCCGCATAATTATTTCCCGCATAACGATCCCTCGCTCGCACCGCAGAACCGCTGGCGCAGCCATGCGCATCTGCTCTTTGGCAATTGGATCAACGAAATTTACCAGACGACGCCCTATAATCTCGACGAAATCGGTACAAAAATCTGAACTGCAGCCGCCGCTGATCTCGTTGCGGCGGCGTTTCTTTTTTGTGTTTGACGGTTGCGGTCATCAACAAATGGAGGCAGGTTCGCGGGCCTGAAACCAACACAGATTTGGGATGGCGAACTATGTCGGAAAAGCTCGAACGGGACGTTTTCGGGACGACGAAAGACGGCGAAACCGTCTATCGCGTCGAGATCAAGGGCGGCGGCCTTACAGCCAAGATCATGACTTGGGGGGCAGTCATCCAGGATCTCCGGCTCGACGGCCATGATGCGCCTCTCCTGCTCGGCTTCGACGACTTTGCCAGCTACCCCTCCCATTCCTCCTATTTTGGTGCAACGCCCGGCCGCTGCGCCAACCGCATCGGCGGTGGCAAGTTTACCCTCGACGGCAAGGCCCATCAGCTCGAGCTCAATGAAAAGGGCGTTTCGCATCTGCACGGCGGCAGCGATAATATCGCCAAGCGCAACTGGACGATTGTCGAGCACGATGCCGACCGTGTCGTCTTGAAGATCGTCGACCCGGACGGTCGCGCAGGCTATCCAGGCAACTGCACGGTCCAGGCGACTTACCGTGTGCATGGCCATGGCGAATTCTCGGTCGTCTACGAGACGACCACTGACCAGCCGACGCTCGCCAATCTTTGCCAGCACGCGTACTTCAATCTCGACGGCCGCGAAGATGCGCTCGGCCACGATATCATGATCGCTGCCGATCATTATCTACCGACTGACGAGAAACAAATCCCGACCGGCGAGATCCGACAGGTCGAAGGCACGGTTTTCGACTTTCGCGAAATGGCCCCGATGAAGCGGTTTGAAGACGGCGAGCAGGCGTTTTACGACCACAATTTCTGCCTTTCGACGGAACGCACGGCCAAGCGCTCCGTCGTACTGGCACGCAGCGTCAACTCCGGTGTCTCGCTGGAGGTTAGAACCACCGAACCGGGCATCCAGTTCTATGCCGGTTTCAAGCTCGACGTTGCGGTCGCAGGCATCGGAGGGCGGAAATACGGGCCCTTCGCCGGCTTCTGCCTCGAAACGCAGGTTTGGCCGGATGCGATCAATCACGAGGGCTTTCCGAATGCGGTGCTACGCCCAGGCGAGGTGCTGCGGCAGGAAACGGATTACATCTTCACGAAAAGCTGATCTTCGCGGACATTCGATCACTTATCAACCTTCGTGCCGCCACGAGGGTTTTCATCTTTGCGGCAGAGATTCAGCTTGAAAAGTGGTTCTAAATAGGTTCTATGGTTATTCCATGGATAGAACCAGTCTGATAGCGGAGCTCAATGCCCGCGGTCTGCGCGACGAAACGATGACGGGACCGCTCTACAAGCGGCTCGCACTGGCGTTGACTGGCCTCATTCAGGAAGGCCTTCTCAAGCCGGGTGCAGCCCTTCCCGGAGAGCGCGATCTCGCAGAAGCTCTGAAGGTCGGCCGCGTGACGGTGCGAACCGCCTATCGTGATCTGATGGCCTCCGGCGCATTGGAGTCGCGTCACGGCAGCGGTACCTTCGTTTCCAGTAAGGTGGAGCGCATGGAGCAGCCGCTCTGGCGTCTTTCGTCTTTCTCGGCCGATATGCGCTCACGCGGCCGTTCGCCGGCGGCAAGGATATTGTCCCGCACGATCAATTCGCCATCGCCGGAAGAATCCTTCCTTCTCGGACTTGGGCAGGATGAGGCCGTTCTGCGCCTGGATCGTCTGCGCCTTGCGGATGGTTTGCCGCTGGCGATCGAGCGGGCGGTTGTGCCGGTCAAGTTCCTCGGCGGCAATGCCGGTGGCGAGGGATCGCTTTATGATGCGCTGGCCGCAAACGGCCACAAGCCGGTGCGTGCTTTGCAGCGGCTAACCGCCGTGACGCTCGATCCTTCATCAGCCTCGATGCTGAATGTAAAGACCGGTGCGCCAGCACTCTTGATCGAACGGATTTCGCGCCTGGAAGACCAGCGCGTCGTTGAATACACCCGTTCGCACTACCGCGGCGATGCCTATGATTTCGTGGCCGAACTGAAAATTGGAGATGACCTATGAGTGAGAACCAGTCGCTGATGCTGCAGGAGGCGGGCCAGTCGCCGGACGTGGTCGCGACGCTCCTTCAAAAGGAGAAGCCGGTTTTCGCCGAAATCGCCAAGCTGTTTTCCTCGGTTCGCCCGAGCGTGGTGACGACGGCAGCGCGCGGCTCTTCAGACCATGCCGCAACCTTCTTCAAATATCTTTTCGAGATCACTGCCGGTATTCCCGTTGCTTCCGTCGGCCCGTCGATCGCTTCCGTCTATGGTGCGGCTCTACAGTTGAAGGATGGTGTTCACTTCACGGTTTCGCAATCCGGCGCCAGCCCAGATATCGTTGCCCTTCAGGATGCTGCCAAGCGTGGCGGCGCGACGACGATCGCCGTTGTGAACGTCACCGACAGTCCGCTTGCAAAGCAGGCAGATATCGTTCTGGACCTCAATGCAGGTGCGGAAAAGAGTGTTGCTGCGACCAAGTCCTTCATCGCCTCGGTTGCCGCGCTCGCCGGTGTCACTGCTGCGATTGGCGGTACGGCCGATCTGCAAGCCTCATTGGAGAGGTTGCCCGAGGCTCTGTCGGCGACTGCTGGTATCGATACGGCTGCCGCAGAAGACGTGCTCTTCAATGCAACCTCGCTTTATACGGCAGGCCGCGGGCCAGCTTTTGCGATCGCGCTCGAGGCCGCGCTCAAAGCCAAGGAAACGTCCGGCCTTCACGCGGAAGCCTTCTCGCTGGCAGAGCTAATGCATGGCCCGATGCGCCTCGTTCAGCCGGGTTTCCCGATCGTCGCCTTCATGCCCGACGATGCGGCCTATGCCAACAACGTTCAGGCACTCGGGCGATTACAGAAGCTCGGCGCAACGACCGTACCGTTCTCGGCGCGGCCGCTTTCCGGCGTCAATCTGCTCGTGCCGACGACCGGCAACGGCCTACTCGATCCGCTCGTGTCGCTTCTCGTCTACTATCGCCTGATCGAGTCAGTTACACGCCGCAAGGGTTTCGATCCAGACAAGCCGGCGAATCTGCTCAAAGTCACGGAGACGATATGATACCCCGCAAGATCTTCACCGGTGCCCGGATCTTCGACGGCGAGAGGTTCCACGACGAAAAGGCGCTGATCGTTGCCAATGGCCGGGTCGAGGCTATTGTCTCGTGCAACGGCTTGCCCGAAGGCGAGACGATCTTGCTTGACGGCGGTGTGCTTTCGGCAGGTTTCGTCGATGCGCAGGTGAATGGCGGTGGCGGGCGTATGCTGAACGATGAGCCGTCGGCAGCTTCGATGTGTATCATTGCCGAAGGTCACCGGCGCTACGGCACGACGGCGCTGCTTCCAACGCTGATCACCGATACGGCGGATGCGACGGCGGCTGCGATCGAGGCCGCAAAGGATGCGATTAAGACCCATCGCGGCGTGGCCGGTCTTCATCTGGAAGGTCCGCATCTGGCGCCTGCCCGCAAAGGCGCGCACCTGGCCGAACTGATGCGCCCGGTCGAAGACAAGGATGTCAAAGCTTTCATCCGCGCCCGTGAGGCGATCGGTACGCTGCTCGTGACGATGGCGGCCGAACAGGTGACGGTCGCTCAAGTTCGCGAACTGAGCGAGGCTGGCATCATCGTCAGCATCGGCCATTCGGATTGTTCGAGCGAAGCTGCAGAAGAGCGTTTCGATGCTGGTGTGCGCGGCGTCACCCATCTTTTCAACGCCATGAGCCAGTTGGGTCACCGCGCACCCGGTCTGGTTGGCGCGGCAATCGACCATCCGTCGACGTGGTGCGGCATCATCGCCGACGGCCATCATGTTGATCCAAAAGCGCTGCGCACTGCACTTCGCGCCAAGCGCGGGGAGGGCAAGCTCTTCTTCGTGACGGATGCCATGTCTCTGGTTGGCTCCCAAAAGGATAGCTTCATGCTGAACGGTCGCACCGTGCGGCGTGAGAAGGGGGGCTTCTGCTCGAAGCTGGTGCTTTCGGACGGCACGCTTGCCGGATCGGATGTCGATATGGCGTCGACCATCCGCTATGGCGTCGCCTATCTTGATCTGACGCTTGCCGAGGCGCTGCGCATGGCAACGCTCTATCCGGCCCGGTTTCTCCGGCTCGATGGTTATGGCCATCTTTCGCCGGGAGCGCGCGCCGACCTCGTGCATCTGACGGATGCGGTCGAAGTCACCGCCACGTGGATCGACGGCGAAGCGGCCTGAAGCAAAGGAAATGCCATGACGGCGGTTACGGATGCCTATTTCTCCAATCTGATCGGCCGTCTTGAGGCTTTGAAGAAAAGCCTTGCCGAACCCATGGAGAAGGCCGCAGCAGTCATTCTCGATGCGGCGCGTCATGACAAGCGCGTTTACGTCTTCGGCACGGGCCATTCGCATATGCTGGCCGAGGAGGTGCATTATCGCGCCGGCGGTCTTGCGTTCACCGTGCCGGTTCTCATCGGCTCCGCGATGCTGCATGAGGGGGCGGTCATCAGCTCGGTCTATGAACGCACGCAAGGCCTCGTTCGGCCGGTGCTGGAGCGCTACGGCATGCAGCCAGGCGACGTCATCATCATTGCTTCGAACTCGGGTGTGAATGCCGCACCAATCGAGGCTGCGGACTATGGCCGCGAGATCGGCGCCAAGGTGATCGCTGTTACCTCGGTTGCCTATTCGAGCGCGATTGCCAATGGCCGCCGCCGGCTCGTGGATATCGCCGATGTCGTGCTAGATAACGGCTTGCCGCCCGGCGATGCCGTGCTCGATCTGGCTGGAAGCGATCTCAAGGTGGGCCCAGTGTCGACGGCTGTCGGAGCAACAGTGCTGAACGCAATCTTCGCTGAAGTTGCCTCAGTACTTTCGAAGTCCGGCGACGCACCAGTCTATCTCAGCGCCAACATGCCGGGAGCTGCGGAGGTCAATCAGCGGCTGGTGAAAAAATACCGGCCGCGTAACCCGCATCTGTAATCAAAACAGAAAGGCCGGCGTTAGGCCGGCCTATCTGTCTGATATGTCCGAAGGATCAATCCTTGGCGCGTTCGACGTAGGAGTTGTCTTCCGTTGCGATAACGACGCGCGTGCCCGCGTTGATATGCGGCGGCACCAGGGTGCGCACGCCGTTCGAAAGCATCGCTGGCTTATAGGAGGACGACGCCGTCTGGCCCTTGACGACCGGTTCCGTCTCGGTGATCTCGAGCGTGACGTGACGCGGCAGCTCGAGTGCCAGCGGAATGCCTTCATGCATCGACAGAATGCAGGTCATGCCTTCCTGGAGGTAGGCCTTCTGGTCGCCCATCGTTTCGTTGTCGACGACAACCTGATCGTAGGTCGCCGGGTTCATGAAGTGGAAACCTTCGCCGTCTTCATAGAGATACTGGAAGTTCACATCCTCAACGAAGGCGCGCTCGACCTGCTCGGTCGTGCGCCAGCGCTCGGAAACCTTTACGCCGTCGACGATGCGGCGCATGTCGACCTGGGTGACCGGCGTACCCTTGCCGGGGTGAAAGTTCTGCGCGGTGAGAACGACGTAAAGTTTGCCGTCTACGTCGAGAACGTTGCCCTTGCGGACCGAAGAGGCGATGACCTTGACCATAAGACTTCCTTGTAACTCGGCTTTTGGCGTCGTAGAGGGATTGTCTGGATGGTCCCGATGACGCCAATTGTTTTTCGTTGGGGCGCAACTAACCTAAAATCCGGCAAAACGCCAGCCCTCGCGTTGGCGGGCCTGGTGATGAAAGCTGAGAATGAACCTTACCAGCGCCAAAGCGTCTCCTTGGTGGACCCCCAGCGTCCACGCGGACCGCCGCCCCTTCCTGATTGGACGGAACGCGATCCAGGTGGCGCTGCGCGGCTACTTCGCGCGCGAGGATTTCATCGAGGTAGATACGGCCACGCTGCAGGTTTCGCCCGGCAACGAGGCACATCTGCACGCTTTTGCAACCGAGGCGCTGACGACGGACGGGCAGGCGACATCCTTCTACCTGCACACCTCACCGGAATTTGCCTGCAAGAAGCTGCTCGCGGCCGGTGAGCAGCGCATCGCCTGCTTCGCGCATGTCTATCGCAACCGCGAACGCGGCCCAGTCCATCATCCCGAATTCACGATGCTGGAATGGTATCGCGCCGGCGAAAGCTATGAAACGCTGATGATGGACTGCGTGCGGATTCTGGCGCTGGCCGCCGAAACCGTCAAGACGCCGAAGCTGGCCTATCGGGGCGCCGAAACCGACCCCTTCGCCGGACCTGAACGCATCAGCGTCGCAGAGGCGTTCGAGCGCTATGCGGGCATCGACCTGTTGGCGTCGGTCGCCGCCGATGGTTCGACGGATCGAGAAGTTCTGGCTTCCGAACTACGCCGGAACGGCATGCGCGTCTCGGCCGACGACGGCTGGGCGGACCTCTTCAGCCGCGTCCTGGTTGAAAAGATAGAACCCCACCTCGGTTTCGGCCGCGTGACCATTCTGGATGAGTACCCGGTTTCCGAAGCGGCACTCGCCCGTCCCTCGGCACGCGATCCGCGGGTTGCGGAGCGTTTCGAGCTCTATGCCTGCGGCGTTGAACTGGCGAACGGCTTCGGCGAACTCACCAATGCGACAGAACAACGCCGCCGCTTTGAGCTCGAGATGGCAGAAAAAGCGCGCGTCTATGGCGAACGCTACCCGATCGACGAGGATTTCCTCGATGCGCTTTCGATCATGCCAGAGGCAAGCGGCATCGCGCTCGGCTTCGACCGGCTGGTCATGCTGGCGACAGGAGCCTCGCGCATCGACCAGGTGCTCTGGGCGCCGGTTGCGGAGTATCGCTGATGAATATCGTCCGGCCGATCAAAAGCGTCGATGACCTGTCGAAAGCCAGGTTGTTGGCCGATCGCGACCGGCTGGCACTGGAAGAGGTCGCCGCACGATATGCGATCGCCCTGACGCCGACCGTCGCCAAGCTGATCGATCGAGCCGACGTCGACGATCCGATCGCGCGTCAGTTCGTGCCGGATGCGGCCGAGCTTGTCGTCACACCTGAAGAGCGCGCCGACCCGATCGGTGATCATGCGCACAGCCCGGTTGAAGGCATTGTGCATCGCTATCCGGATCGCGTGCTGCTGAAGGCCGTGCATGTCTGTCCGGTTTATTGCCGCTTCTGCTTCAGGCGGGAGATGGTCGGTCCTCAAGGTCTCGGTACGCTCGATCCGGCGGCGATGATGGTTGCTTTCGACTATATCCGCAGCCATCCGGAGATCTGGGAGGTGATCCTTACAGGCGGCGATCCGCTCGTCCTTTCGCCGCGACGGCTGGAAGAGATCATGCAGGAGCTTGCGGCCATCGACCACGTGAAGATCGTCCGGTTCCATACACGCGTGCCTGTTGTCGATCCGCAGAGGATCGATGCGACGTTGATCGCCGCGTTGAAAGCGAGCGGCAAGACGACTTATATCGCGCTACATGCCAACCATCCGCGCGAAATGACGATCGAAGCCCGTGCGGCCTGTGGCCGGCTCATCGATGCCGGGATCGTCATGATCAGTCAGTCCGTGCTCTTGAAGGGCGTCAACGACGATGCCGGCGTTCTGGCGGACCTGATGAAGACCTTCGTCGAGACGCGTATCAAGCCTTACTACTTGCATCATCCCGATCTGGCGCCCGGCACCAGCCATTTCCGGCTGACGATCGAAGAAGGCCAGAAGATCGTTTCTTCGCTGCGCGGCCGCATCTCGGGCCTTTGTCAGCCGGCCTATATCCTTGATATCCCCGGTGGTCACGGAAAGGCAGTGATTGGCGAAAATTCTGTCCGGAAGACGGCGGAGGGTTGTTTTTCCGTGTTGGATTACCGTGGCGCAGAGCATTCCTACCCGCCTTCCGAGTGACGTGAAGACACGCGGCGTATCATTTCTGCACTTTCAGCCTGGACACCAATCTTGGCGCCTGAGGCAGGAGTAACGCCTAAGTGTCTGTCAAGAAAAAGATAAACGCCATCGAAGCAAGGTACTCCCTAAAATTTTAACTGTGAGTCTTCCTCATATTTAACCAGACAAGTTAGCGGAATGTTTTGTTTTCCGGCCTAAAAGAACGCTCATGATGAAGGCGATAATCGCCACTCGGGATCATGACAATCTTGGAGGTTGCTAAGGATGAACAAGACTATCCGCGAACTGCTCGCCAAATTCGGCAAGCTTCCTGTTTCGATCGATCAGCTAGCCGACGATGCCGATCTCTATGCGGCCGGTCTGACATCCTTTGCTTCCGTGCAGCTCATGCTTGGCATCGAAGAAGCGTTCGATATCGAATTCCCGGACAATCTCCTCAATCGCAAGTCCTTTGCCAGCATCTCCGCGATCGAAAAGACCGTCGATATCATCAAGGACAACCGGAAGGTCGCGTGATGAACTTTCCGGTCAAGATCACGGAACAGAGTTTTACCGTCAGAACGGCGCGGGTTGCCGAGATCGCCGCGAAATATGCCGACGCTGTCGACGCCGAAGGCCGCTTTCCATGCGAGGCCGTCGATGCGATGAAAACCGAGCGCCTGCTCGGCATTCAAGTGCCGCGCCACCTTGGTGGTGAGGGGGCTTCGACGACCGAAGTCGCCGAACTCTGCTCCGCTCTTGGCCAGGCTTGCGCCGCAAGTGCGATGGTCTTCGCCATGCACCACATCAAGCTTTCAAGCTTGGTCGAGCACGGCGCCGAAAGTGAATGGCATGCGGGCTTCATGCGGCACATCGCCGCCAAGCAGCTTTTGATCGCATCGGCGACGACCGAAGGCGGGATCGGCGGCAATCTGCGCAACAGCATCTGCGCCATCGAGGTCAGCGGCGACAGCTGCCGTCTCGAAAAGGACGCGACCGTGATCTCCTACGGCTCGCATGCCGATGCCATCCTCATAACCTCTCGCAGCCATCCGGACGCAGCACCCTCGGATCAGGTCCTGACGGCGTTTCTCAAGGACCAGTACACACTTGAGCGCACGCATATCTGGAACACGCTGGGCATGCGCGGCACCTGCTCCGACGGATTTCTCTTCAAGGGGCAAGCGCCTGCCGTTCAGATCCTGCCGAAGCCTTTCGCCGAAATCGCCGCACAGTCGATGCTCGCTTCGTCGCATCTGCTCTGGAGCGGCGTCTGGTATGGCATTGCGGTCGACGCCTTCTCCCGCGCGCAGGCCTTCGTGCGTGCCGCCGCCCGTAAATCTCCTGGTGTTCCGCCCCCCGGTGCGCTGCGGCTCGCCGAAGTCTCCACTCTGCTGCAGATGGTGAAGTCGAACGTCGTGGCGGGTCTCAAGGCTTACGAAGATGCCAAGTCCGATCCGGACAAGCTTTCCTCGATGGGCTTTGCGGTGGCCATGAACAACGTGAAGATCGCTTCGTCGGAAACGATCCTGGAGATCGTCAACCACGCCATGCTGATCTGCGGCATCGTGGGCTACAAGAACGGGACGCCCTTCAGCCTTGGCCGGCATTTGCGCGACGCTCATTCCGCACAGCTCATGATCTCGAATGACCGCATCCTCGGCAACACGTCGAGCATGCTTCTCGTCCACAAGCAGGACACTAGCCTACTGGGGTGACAGTCATGGATATGCAGACCTCGTTTCTAGACCGGCTCTTCGAATCCGGTCTACTGATCGATACCGGCGTCGACGGTCTTTATGGCCGTAGCGGCCAGTTCGAAGACGTGATCACCGCCTTCGAGCGCCTGATCGACAAGTTCGGCGGTGCGGATGGCGCAGAAGCCATGCGCTTCCCGCCGGGCATGAACCGCGCGCTTTTCGAAAAGAGCGGCTACATGAAAAGCTTCCCGCAGCTTGCGGGCACCGTCCACAGCTTCTGCGGCAGTGAACTCGATCACATGAACCTGCTGCAGTGCATGGAAGTCGGCGACGACTGGACGAAGGGCCAGGAAGCAACCGATATCGTGCTGACGCCAGCCGCCTGCTATCCGCTTTATCCGACAATCGCCAAGCGGGGCAATCTGCCTGCGAAGGGCGGCCTCTTCGACCTGCAGTCCTATTGCTTTCGCCATGAACCGTCGAAGGATCCCGCCCGCCAGCAGCTTTTCCGCATGCGCGAATATGTCTGCATGGGCACCGAAAGCCACGTGACCGACTTCCGTCAGCGCTGGATGGATCGCGGCGTCGAGATGATGAATCAGCTCGGCCTCGAAGTCGTCATCGACGTCGCCAACGATCCATTTTTCGGCCGCGGCGGCAAGATGATGGTTAACAACCAGCGTGATCAGAACCTCAAGTTCGAGCTGCTGATCCCGATCACGTCGGCTGCCAAGCCGACAGCCTGCATGAGCTTTAACTATCATCAGGACTCCTTCGGCCAGAAGTGGGACCTGAACCTTGAGGACGGCAGCGTCGCGCACACTGCATGCGTCGGCTTCGGTCTCGAGCGCATCGCGCTTGCGCTGTTCCATCATCACGGGCTCGACGTGACGGAATGGCCGGCGAATGTGCGCAAGACCCTGTGGGGCTGAGCGGTTCGATGTCCTGCGTTTTCCCGGCCATCCGTCCAGATGGCTACCGCCAGCATGCGCTGCATTCCAACGAGCGCATGTGGCCGGAAACCAACTGCTATATCGACCTCTGGATCGAAGTGCTGAACACGCTCAGGCTGCCGCCTGAAGCGATGCTCGGCTTTACGCTGACGCAGGATTTCGAGGGCGATCAATTCACCTTCTTCAAGGTGCCGCTCGAAGACCTCGAGGCGCTTTATGGCATCCGTGTCACCGAACTCGCGATCTTCGACCGCGTCGAGCATCACGTCGAAACGCAGATCAGGCGCGGCCGACTTTGCCTGATCGAAATGGACTCCTTCTATATGCCGGATACCCACGGTACGGCCTATCGTTCCGAACACGGCAAGACGACCGTCGCCATCAACCGGCTGGATGTTGCTGCCAAGCGCGTCGAGTATTTTCACAATGCCGGCTATTTCCAGCTTGAGGGCGAGGACTTCGACGGTCTCTTCCAGATGCATCTGGCGGACGAGGATTCGCCCTTCCTGCCCTATACGGAATTTGCAAAACTTCCGGAGGCGTTCGCAGGCGCAAACTATATCGGCGATGTGGCGCACCGTCTTTTCAAGGTCCATTTCTCACGCCGGCCTGCCGAAAACCCGATCCGTGCCTTTTCCAAGCAATTTCCGCAGCAGGTGGAAGTTGTCGCCGAGCGCCCTTTCGGCTTCTTCCACAAATATGCCTTCAACACCTTGCGCCAGTTCGGCGCCAATTTCGAGTTGGCCGCAGATCACCTCGCGTGGCTTTCTCCGGGCAGGTTCGCGCAGGCTGAAGAGCATGCCCGGCGCATCTCCGAAGTGGCGAAGTCGGTGCAGTTTCAGCTTGCCCGCGCCGTCACGCGCAGGAAGTTCGAGCCATTGCAGGCCGCGCTTGATCCGGCGGCAGATGCATGGGATGCCATGATGACTTCGATTTCCGATCGGCTTTGATACCGGGAGCTTGAGCATGGTGGGGCGGTTGGCAAGCGTCGGTGCGGAAGAGGTCCTGCTTTCCGAAGGCTGGAATCTGGTTCTGACGGAACCGGGAGCTTGCTTGACGCCGCATGACATCGCGCCGTCTTCGAGGTTCATTGCAGCACCTGTTCCCGGCACTGTGGCTGACGCTCTGGAGCGCGCCGGTCTCTTCGATCGCGAAAATCCGGAGCCGCTGAATACGAAAGACGCCTGGTACGTCTGCCGGCTCTTCGACGCCCAGCCTGGCGATGTTATCCTTCGTTTCGCAGGGCTTGCGACGCTCTGCCATGTCTTTCTGAACGGGCAGGAAATCCTCTCTTCCGAGAGCATGTTCACGGCGCACGAAATCCCGGTCACGCTTATGGGCGGCGATGACCTGGTCCTTTGTTTCCGTGCGCTCGGTCCCCGTCTTAGCGAGCCCGGAGCCCGCGCCCGCTGGCGTCCTCAGATGATCGCGCCGCAGGGGCTCAAGAACTTTCGTACGACGCTGCTTGGGCACATGACTGGCTGGTGCCCGGAGATTCATGCTGTCGGGCCGTGGCGGCCGATTACGCTTGTTCGCCGCAGCGTGATGTCGATCGATAATGTCTCGATCCGGGCTGTGCTGGAAAATGGCGTCGGCCGCCTCAGCGTTTCTTTGCACGCGGATGCCGAAAATCCCGAGATGCTGCTTCGCTGCGGAGAGGTGGAGCAAGGCTTTGAGAAGATCGGCGGAAATCATTATTCGGCGATCCTCAAGCTGCCGGAGGTCACGCCGTGGTGGCCGCATACGCACGGGACCCCGCATCTTTACGAACTGACGCTCGTTTCGGACGGCACCGAATATTCGCTCGGAAAGACCGGCTTCCGGCGGATTGAAATCGATCGTGGCGTCGACGGCGACGGGTTCGGCCTTCGCGTAAATGGCGAGCCCGTCTTCTGCCGCGGTGCTGTCTGGACGACGGCCGATATCGTTCGCCTGCCGGGTTACCGCGCGGACTACGAGCCCTTTCTGCGCCTTGCTGCCGGCGCCGGTATGAACATGATCCGAATCGGCGGCACGATGGCTTACGAGACGCCAGAGTTCTTCGAGCTTTGCGACGAGCTCGGCATTCTTGTCTGGCAGGACTTCATGTTTGCCAATTTCGACTATCCCCGAAGCGACAAGGCCTTCACGGGCCACGTTCATGCCGAAGTCGAGGGTTTTATCCACGGAGTGCAGGCTTCTCCTTGCCTTGCGGTTCTTTGCGGCGGAAGCGAGATTTATCAACAGGCGGCGATGCTTGGGTTGCCGCAGGAATTCTGGCGCGGACCGCTGACGGAGGACGTCATCCCGGCGATTGCAGAGCGTATGCGCCCCGACGTGCCCTACGTGCCGAACTCCCCTCACGGTGGGGCCATGCCTTTCTCGCCAAATACCGGCGTCACGCACTATTACGGCATTGGTGCCTATATGCGCCCGCTGGAGGATGCTCGCCGAGCCGACGTCCGGTTTGCTGCAGAAACCCTCGCCTTCGCCCATGCACCGCAACAAAAAACATTGCAGCGGCATCTGGATGTCCCGGCAGTCCATAGTCCGCTGTGGAAAGCTCGCGTTCCGCGGGATCGCGGCGCCTCCTGGGATTTCGAGGATGTTCGCGACTTCTACCTGAAGGAACTTTATAACGTCGACCCAGCGGCGCTGCGCCGGGAAAATCCGGAGCGCTATCTCGATTTGTCCCGCGCCGTGACAGGCGAGGTTCTGACGGAAACCTTCGCCGAATGGCGGCGCAAGGGTTCAAACTGCAACGGTGCTCTTGTCTGGACGCTTCAGGATATTCTGCCTGGTCCCGGTTGGGGCGTTGTCGATTCCACCGGTGAGCCGAAACCGGTCTGGTTTGCCATGCGCCGCGCCTTCCGCCCGATTCAAGTGCTGCTGACGGACGAGGGCACGAACGGCCTTGACGTGCATGTCATCAACGAAACCGGCGAAAGCTTGCCGGTTGAGCTTGACGTCGTTTGCCTAAGAGACGGCAAGCAGAGAGCCGTCGGCGGCAGCCAAGCACTGTTACTTGCGCCAAGATCCACCGAAAAGCTCGCCGCGACCGAGCTCTTCGGTGCATTTTTCGACACGACCTATGCTTTCCGTTTCGGTCCGCCTTCCCATGACGTAACCGTCGCGCGGCTGCGCTCCGCCGACGGCGGCCTGCTTGCCGAAGCATTCCATTTCCCGCTCGGACGGTCGAAGGCGTTTCACGATGCCGCGATCGATGTGAAGGCGGTAGAAGATGGCGGGAACTGGACCCTTGAGCTGCAGGCCGATCGCTTTGCGCAGTCCGTACACGTTGATGTCCCGAATTACCGTGCAGCCGACGATTGGTTTCATCTGGCGCCAGGTTCGGTCAAACGCGTCCCACTGCATGGGCTTGCGGGCGCGACGATGGGGGAGGCGCCCTCTGGTGAAATCAGGACGTTGGGAGGTTCGCGTATTTCGGCGATCTGACGGCGTGGCTGCGGTGCTCATGCGGTGTTGCCTGGCGCGTCCCGATCTTCAGCGATATGGAGCGGACCTCCTGAAGGTAGAAGGACTGAGCATGTGCCTGTGTAAGGTTATGATCGGCTTCCGGGATAATGTTGAGCCGAACGTTGCCGTAGCGTTTCAGATATGAGCCATTCTTGCCAAAATGATCATTGAACTGCTCAAGACCGGTATCATGGGCGGTATAGATCAGCGACACGTCAACCTTGCGGGCTTTCAGGGACTGGAAAAGATCGAGAATTGCGGTCCGTTCCTCGGATCGGACCGGCAGAAAATCCAGCATCGGACGGCTTAGCCTGATCGCTCGTCGCGCCAGAGAGGTCATGAAATTTTTGATTGCCCGCGGGACATCGATTTCACCGCGCAACAACCGCTTTAGGGTTTCCAACTGCAGCAGCTTCAGGCGGTATGTTTCGAGCGAGCGCGGCACATGGCGAAGCGATGCGTCGACCGTGAGCTTACCGGACCAGTGGAAGACATAGGGATTGGCGGCAATCAAGCCGCTGGAGCGTTCATCCCAGAGGCTGCCCTGGAAAGCGAGATAACCGCCGCTGCAGCGTCCGACAAGCACGGCAGGCAGCAGCTTGGATGATTCCAGAAGATCGAAGGCCGCTGTGATCTCATCGTTCTGTCCTTTGAAATAGAGCACCTGCTCTGGCGCGCCCGGTGTGGGCGGGCTATCTGCGACATTCGCATTGTCGAAGCGCAGCGAGGGAATACCGTCGCGGGCAAGCGCGCGCGCCATTTTTACGGATGTGCGGCCCCAGCCCGCATTCCGGTCGTAAGCCGTCGTCAAGATGATCGCGGTCGCCCCACGACGCGGAGCCGTGGGCTCGCAAAGAATGCCGTAGAGTTCGCCAGCTTTTCCAAACCGCAGCGGCGTCTCGGTGAACTCGGCGGTTGTAAGCGGTGCCACGGTCGGGCGTTGCCTTCGCGTTGATGTCCCCATCTGAGAACCGGAAATCGATTTCACCCATTCGACGATGTGATTGCCGGTCTCTACCGGCATCGTTGCGATCGTCGGGTTGAAGACGAGTTCGTCATAGCCGCGATAGACAGCTTCCCGCGTGGCCGGATGCAGGTCCTTGACATGGGCGGCAAAATCTTCGTCGGCCGAACGGTTCGGGCGCGTCAGCACCAAGCAGTTCTTTGCGTCGAGCTTCGAAAGCTCCATGAGGTTGATTTTGCGGACTTCCGCGGCGATTTCGTCCGACATACGAAGGCCGGCGATCCATACGCCCTGTGTTTCGCGCTGGCTTTCGGCAACGCCCATTCCGTCGTCGATCATCTTCGACCATACGGAGAGTTCACGCAGATAGAGCCGGCCGGAGATTGCGGGCGCCAACAATGCAATGCCCTCGACACCACCGAGCCTTTGCGCCAGATCGACAGCGATCGTGCTGCCGAGACTCTGGCTCACAAGTATGATGCTGTCACAGCCGGAAAGCGATTTCAGCTGCGCTGCAGCCTGCTCCGCCGTTTCGAGCCAGACGGCTAGGCCGCGGCTATGGTCCGTTACCTCCAGCGCGTCGCCGGTTCCTGCGTAGTCGAAGCGCAGGCTTGCCACACCCGCTTCGGCAAGTTCTTCCGCCAGCATACGGAAGAACTTGCGGGTGCACATTTCCTCAAATCCCCAGGGGCTGACAAAGAGAACGGCCGTGGATTTGCGCGCGGCTTGACTGGCAGGTGCGTAAAGGCCGATTGTGCCGGCAAATGTCACCGCCGCTCGGCTGCTGCGGCAGCCTTTCGCGTTGTCTTGCTGTTGTTGGTATCCAGCCCCGTGCTCATTTCCATTCCTTGTCATATTCTGCGCGGCGTGAGCAGCGCCAGCGCATGAAATGCTAATGGATGCGCCAGCTTCGGCAGGCGATTGACGATCTGTTCCATCACCGCAATATCAGCAGCCGGAACGGCGTTCAGCAGGCGTAGGGCGATCCCATAGGCGCCTGCTGCTGCGATAACCGCAACTACCAGCCCGCCAATTCCTGGAACAAAATGGATCGCTCCATATGCTGTCGCCCCACAAAGGGCCGCGGCAGCGGCGATGCGTAGAATCGGGATCGACATTTGGTAGATCGAGCCGTCGAGGTCGATCCGCGCGACCATAAACATGCACATGACCGTAAATGCCAGAAAACGGATTGCCGCGGCACCTTCTCCGCCGTACCAGGGCACGGCGGCAAAACAGCCCACAGCGAGTACGAGGCTGGCTATGCCTCCGATCATCAGGCGTTCGCGAATTCGATCGACGGAATACAGATATTGCGTGCAAATCTGCGTGAAGACGTAAGGTATGGCCGTCAGCGCCAAGATGGCGACTGTACCGCCCGCCGGCGCGAAAGGCTGGCCGAAGATTGCAACGACGAGCGGCTTGGCGATAGCGGCAAGACCGAAGCTCATTGGCAGCGTGATGTATGCAATGCTTCGAACGACCCCTTCAAAAATGCTTGCGGGGAGTTTGCCGTTGGGATTGGAATGAATTTTTTCCGAATAATAGGGAATAAGGCTACCGCTCAGTTGGACGGGAAGCTGCAGCGCGAGATTGGCCAGCGACAAGCCGACGGCATAATAGCCGACAGCCTCCACGCCCCAATCCTTCTGCAGGAAGAAAAGCTCGATGCGATTTAGGAAGATCGATGTATTCGCGTACTCCAAGGACAGAATGAACGAAGAGCTCGCAAGATAACCCACGCCGATACCACACGAGCTTGCGCGCGCCGAGGCAATCCTGAGCGTAAAGAGGAACATCAGGAACTGACCGGCTGCATAACCGGCCAAGGCGCCGCTAACGCCGTACAGCAGCGCACCTGCAAGCACGATGACGACCTGTACGACGGAGCTTGCGATCGTCAGCAGAAAATAAGGCGCGAGATTCTGTTCTCCGATCAGATAGTTCTTCGTGTAAGCGCCGATCGACTGGAAAAGGAAGAGCACGCCGGTGATGACAATCACGGCCGGGGCGCCGACGGCCCAATGAAGCTGCTCGGCTTCGAAATAGACCAGCGAATAAACGGCGAGCACTATCAGCGAGGCAACGATCGTTGGCCGTACGAGATAGGCGGCAAAGCTACGGCGTTCTTCGTAGGATCTTCCCTTAGCCCGCAGTTGCGGCAGGATGCGCAGAAGCATGACGCCAGTGCCTAGTTCGGCGACAAGCGCTCCGGTCGTTACCAGCCACAGGGAAAATGCGATAATCCCGTTTGCTTCCGGGCCGAGCAGCCGCGCGGCAATGATTGAACATGCAAAACCCGTCGCAAGCAGGGTCAGGCCTGCTGCCGCATTGAGCGCCGAGTTTGCCATTATGCTCTTCGCCATGAATACTACCGCTTTTCCTTTTCCCGGAGACCACAGCGCATTGTGAAGTGTCTATTTCAGATACCTTAATATTTGCCGCTTAAAGTCCAGTTAAACGTCGCACCGGTGGTCGGTATGAAAATCACCGCAATTTGCCGGCTTCTGCCTTCAGGGGTATCGATTGTTCAGCCTCATCGTCTGTACCGTTGATCGTTTCGATCAACTCGCGCGTCTTTTTGGATCCTTGGCAAGGCAGACGCTGAAGACCTTTGAAATCATTCTGGTCGATCAGAATGAAGATGACCGGCTATCTGATCTGGTGGAACGCTTCGCTTCCTCCTTTCCCATTCACCATCTACGCTCCGCGCGCGGGCTTTCGCATGCGCGCAATAACGGAATTGCGAAAGCATCCGGTACCTATGTGTGCTTTCCGGACGACGACTGCTGGTACGAGCCCGCTACCTTGGAAATCGCCGCGCGGCTCTTTCGAGAAAATCCCGCGCTTTCGATCGTAACGGGACGAACGCTTGATGCGGATGGCAAGCCTTCCGTGAGCCCGACGGGTGATCGCAGCGTAGAGATATCCCGCCGGACTTATCTTCGCTGCGGCAATTCGAACGGCATCTTCGTTCGTCGTGAAACGCTTTGTGCAATCGGCGGCTTCGACGAGAATCTGGGCGTTGGGTCGGCGTCGCCGTTTCAAAGCGGAGAGGAGGCAGATCTCCTGCTGCGCTTCGTCGGTGCCGGCCAAAAACTCATGTACTTCCCGGAACTCATCGTCCATCACGATCAGGTTGTGAGCGTGATCGGTACCCAGCAGATCGAACGCGCTCGAAAATATGGCCGCGGTTTCGGCGCGCTGCTGCGCAAGCACGATTTTTCCTTGCCGTACGTGACCTACAGAATTGCACGCCCGGCGGTCGGCTGGCTTGTTGCGCGCTTCCGGTTTAATGCGGATGAAGCGGCATTCAAGCGAGCATGGCTCAAGGGGATCGTCGAAGGGTACAAGGCTTGGCCGAAATGGAACGGCGTTGATCAGTCGCTTAGGACCGAGTCGTAGACGCTGAAATAGCGACCCGCCACCGTTTGCCACGAATACCGGCCGGCTTCCTGCATCAGTGTCAGGCGAATGCCTGCCGGATCAATTGAAAGAGCAAGATAGGCCGACTCCAAGATATCAGCCGCGGCTTGCGGATCGGAAAAGTCGGCAAGGCGTAGCAACGGGTGTTTTGCGGCCAGACTGCAATAGGCTGCATTTCCGTTGAGTACCGGCACAAGGCCAGCACTCATGGCTTCGAGGGCGACGAGGCCGAAGCCTTCATATTCAGAGGCGGAAGCGAAAAGCGACGCGCTGCGAATGAGGCGGGCGATCGAATCGTTGTCCGGTGAAACAGTCAACGTCACGGCAGTGTCGAGCGCGCGTGCCTGGATTTCTCGCCGCACGTCTGCTTCCTTGAGGTCGGATTCAGAGCCGACGATGTCGAGGTGCCATTCAAGATTGCGTGCTTTCAGGATGACCATGACATCCAGCAGATGATCCAGCCGCTTGTTGATGGAAAAGCGGCCTATGGTGATGATGCGGCGTCGTGGCTTTTGAGATGCGCTGTCGGCGAATTTGCCGATATCCACGCCGTTCTCGATCAGGATGCTCGTTCTTGGCGAGATTTTGCGAAACTGTTCCAGATCGGAGACGCTGCAGCCGACGATGCGTTTGTACCCCCTTGCCGACATGCGTGTCAGGGTCTGGAACCAAAGCTTTTTGATCGTGGCGTATTTTCGAGTGTGGAAGAAGCCGCCATGGGTGGTCACGATCATCGGCTTGCCGTGCAGGAAGCGTCCCAGGGCCAATGCATCGAAGAAGAAGTCGATCGCGTGCACGTGAATGACGGCGGCGTCCCCCAGGTGGCGAAAGACGTGCGGTGCAATCGGATAGCGCTGGCTGCCCGACCAAGGGATGCGGACCACCTCGATACCGTCGATCGTCTCATGGGCGGGCAGTTTGTTGTCCCGCGACGTGAAGAGCGAATCGAGCGTTATGACGCGGACGCGGTAGCCGTGTTTGATCGTCTGGTAGGCAAGGTTGGCGACAACATCTTCGAGTCCGCCGCGATTGGGCAGAAACTGGCGTACGACATGCACGATCAGTGGTGCAGCAGCTGCCTGCGGCACCGATGTGACTGTCTCTGTTTCCACTGCTGACATCGTTCACCTACCGGCCACATGGCCGTAACTCGGCTTTGACCAGATAATGGATGGCGTTAAAGCGGGGTTTACGGGGAGACCGGCGGATCGATTGTTGCGGAAGAAGGTTAATCGTATCTGTCAGAAGGCCTTGAAGGTCAGCGTCGTCAGCGAGCGAACAATGCCGGGGATATTGGCGATGTTGTCGTTGATGAACTTGCCGATGTCCTGACCCTCCTCGATATAGACCTTGAGAAGCAGGTCGTAATCGCCGCTCGTCGAGTAAAGCTCCGAAACGCGTTCGGTCTGGTAGATCGCGTCGGCAACCTCGTAGGTCTTGCCGGGCGCGCATTGGAGCTGGACGAAAATGGGTTTCATGGGCGTTTCCTGCGAAATATTCTGATTGGGCGCATAATGCTCGAAAGCGCTCTTGCGATGCAAGCCGTTCCGTCATCCCGCTTTCGCTTCTGCAATGATCCAGCCGCGAAAGGCTGAAAGCGGCGCATAGTCGGCCCGCTCGGGAGGACAGGCGAGATAATAGCTTTCGCTGCTTTCCATTTCCCGGCCGATCGCCGCGACAAGATCACCGCGCTTCAGCTCGTCCTGAATGAGAAATGTCGGCAGCAGCGCGACGCCGAGGCCGGCGATCGCTGCCTGTGCCGCCGTCGCAAACTGGTCGAACAACATGCCGTGTACGTTTTGGAAGGCGACGTCGTTATCGGCAAACCACCGCTCCCAGGCGTCAGGGCGGGTCGTCAGATGCAACAGGGGAACATCCAGCAGGTCTTCAGCTTTGGTGATGCCGTGCTGCCTCAGGAAGGCGGGGCTGCAGGCAGCAACCGTCTTTTCGGACATCAGGAAGGTCAATTCCGCTCCCGGCCAATGCGGATGGCCGAAGTGAATAGCGGCGTCGATGGAATCGAGCCGGAAATCGAAGGAGGAGAGCCGGGTGACGAGGTTGATCGTAACGCCCGGGTTCTGGTTCAGGAACCGGCCGAGGCGTGGTGCCAGCCAGCGGGTGCCGAAGGTCGGCAGGATGGCGAGGTTCAGCGTTCCGCCATGCGGATTAGCCCGCAGGTTCAGCGATGCGCTGGAAATTCGGCGAAGTGCTTCGCGGATCTCGCGGGCGTAGCTGTCGCCAGCAAGCGTGAGGCGCATCGTCTGGCGTTGCGCGAAGAAAAAGTTCAGCGCCAAGCTGTACTTCCAGTGCCTTGATCTGGCGGCTGACGGCGCTCTGGGTGAGGTCGAGTTCGGCGTGCTGCCGCCGTCACGCTGCCGGTTCGGGCGACAGCCTCGAAGGCGGCGAGCAATGAAATCGACGGCAGAAAACGTCGCGAAGGCAGCATGGTTCATTCCAACTTGAGAATGATGTGTTTCCAAAACGTCGATATTCATGGCGCTGGAGCCTTTGTAAAGACTTCTATCCTCCAAAATCGGAATGACCCGGAGTTCTTGATGCCGAGCACCGTAGAGGACGAGCTGAAGCTCTATGCCGAGCGCCAGTCGGCTTCTCCCGACGCCGTGATGAAGACGCTGGGGATCGTCGGCCTGGAGTTGAAAACCGTTGACCGAGGCTGCTTCCGCAACGCCGTGGACGGCGCTAGAGTGCTGCCGCGCTTGCTTGGAATGGACTGACCGATGCTGAATGATCCCCGCTCCCACGGCCTCTGGGAAAAGACCGCCCCGCTGCCCCAGGAGACATCGGCGCTCCAGGGCGCCCTGTCGGCCGATGTGGTGATTGTCGGCGGCGGCTACACCGGGCTGTCGTCCGGTCTTCACCTTGCCGAAGCCGGCTCGAAGGTCGTGCTGTTGGAGGCCAAGGAGATCGGTTTCGGTGGGGCTGGCCGCAATGTCGGACTGATCAATGCCGGCATGTGGGTGATGCCGGACGATCTGCCGGGCGTTCTCGGGCAGACCTACGGCGATCGCCTGCTCGGTATGCTCGGCGAGGCGCCTCGCCTTGTCATGGAGTTGATCGAAAAGCACGACATCGCCTGCGAGCTTGAAAAGAACGGTACGTTGCATTGCGCCGTCGGCGCGGATGGGTTGAAGGAAATCGAGACGCGTGCTGCGCAGTGGTCCGCGCGCGGGGCGCCAGTGACGCTGCTTGATGCCGCCGAGACCGCACGTCGCGTTGGCGCCGGCGCCTATGCCGGATCGCTGCTCGATATGCGTGCGGGAACACTGCAGCCGCTCGCCTATGCTCGAGGGTTGGCGCATGCGGCTATCAAGGCGGGCGTTTCGATCCATACATCGAGCCCTGTTATCGCAACCGAACGAGACGGCAGCCGATGGACGGTGAAGACTGAGAGCGGCCGGGTGAACACTGACTGGATTATCGTCGCGACGGATGCCTATAGCACCGGGCCATGGGAACAGGTCCGCTGCGAGCAGGTGCATCTTCCCTATTTCAATTTCGCGACGGCGCCGCTCAGCGATAATCTGCGCAAATCGATTCTGCCCGGTCGCGAAGGCTGTTGGGATACGAAGGAGATACTCTCCTCATTCCGGATGGATCGTGCCGGGCGCCTCGTTTTCGGCAGTGTCGGAGCGTTGCGCAACACCGGCGCTGCAGTTCACAAAAGCTGGGCGAAACGCTCGCTAAAGAGGCTCTTTCCGCAGATCGGCGACGTAGAATTCGAATACGAATGGTACGGCAAGATCGGCATGACCGACAATGCGCTACCACGCTTTCACAAGTTCGCGCCGAATGCCGTTGGCTTCTCCGGCTATAATGGCCGGGGCATTGCGCCTGGCACGATATTCGGCCGTACGCTGGCACACCATATATTGGGCCGGATCGCGGAGGCGGACCTGCCCTTGCCGGTTACGGACCTGCGGGTGCCCGGTTTCCGCGCGCTCAAGGAAATGTGGTACGAAGCCGGCGCCCAGGTCGCTCACTTCGCCGCCGCGCGCTTTTGGTAAAAGCTCGCAATCAAGAACAACAAGGTTGGAAACACGATGACCATCGCTACCCTCGATCTCGCAGCCGAGACGAAGAAACTGCTTTCCGAACTCGGCGTCGATGCGGCCCGCTATACCGGCGGCTCGCAGCGTGTGGCTTCGCCGATCACCGGCAAGGAAATCGGCCTACTCAAGGAACATTCCGTCGCGGATGCCAAAAAGGCGATCGATGAAGCGCACAAGGCATTTGCTGAATGGCGCGCAGTCCCTGCGCCGAAGCGCGGCGAACTTGTTCGTTTGCTTGGCGAAGAGCTTCGCGCGGCGAAGCCGGCGCTCGGTCGCCTCGTTTCGATCGAAGTCGGCAAGATCACGTCCGAAGGTCTCGGCGAAGTCCAGGAAATGATCGACATCTGCGATTTCGCGGTCGGCCTTCGCGCCAGCTCTACGGCCTAACGATTGCAACCGAGCGTTCCGAGCACCGCATGATGGAAAGCTGGCATCCGCTCGGCGTGGTCGGCATCATTTCGGCCTTCAACTTCCCGGTCGCGGTCTGGTCGTGGAATGCGGCGCTGGCGCTCGTCTGCGGCAATTCCACCGTCTGGAAGCCGTCGGAAAAGACGCCGCTGACGGCACTTGCCGTACAGGCGCTGTTCGAAAAGGCGCTGAAGCGCTTCGTCGCCGAAGGCGGGCAGGCTCCGGCGAACCTTTCGACGCTGCTGATTGGCGGCCGCGATGTCGGTGAAGTCCTCGTCGATCACCCGAAGGTGCCGCTGGTTTCCGCCACCGGCTCCACGGCCATGGGCCGCGCCGTCGGCCCGCGGCTGTCGCAGCGCTTTGCCCGTGCGATCCTAGAACTCGGGGGCAACAATGCCGCCATCATCTGCCCGACAGCCGATCTCGATCTCACTTTGCGCGGCGTTGCCTTTTCGTCGATGGGAACCGCCGGCCAGCGCTGCACGACGCTTCGCCGTCTCTTCGTACACGAGAGCATCTACGACAAACTCGTGCCTCGCCTGCAGAAAGCCTATGGATCGGTCACGATCGGCAATCCGTTGGAAAACGGGACGCTTGTCGGTCCGCTGATCGACAAAGCGGCCTTCGAGAAGATGCAGTCGGCTCTATCCGAGGCAAAGTCGGCTGGGGGCAAGGTCACGGGTGGCGAGCGCGTCGAAAACGGCGCTGCCGAAGCCTTCTATGTGCGCCCGGCGCTTGTTGAGATGCCGTCTCAGACCGGTCCCGTCGAACACGAGACCTTCGCGCCGATCCTCTATGTCATGAAGTACACGGATTTCGACGAGGTGCTGAAACTGCACAATGCCGTGCCGCAGGGCCTGTCTTCCTCGATCTTCACCAATGACATGCGTGAAGCCGAAACATTTGTTTCCGCCCGTGGCTCCGATTGCGGCATCGCCAACGTCAATCTCGGCCCGTCGGGTGCCGAAATCGGCGGTGCTTTCGGTGGCGAAAAGGAAACCGGGGGCGGCCGCGAATCCGGCTCGGATGCCTGGAAGGCCTACATGCGCCGCACGACGAACACGATCAATTACGGCAAGACGCTGCCGCTCGCTCAGGGTGTCAAGTTCGACGTCGAGTGATCGAGAGCCGCATTGAATCCGAAGGGACGATGACGTAACACCGTCATCGTCCCTTTGTTTTTGCCCAAGGTTTTTTCCATGCATCTGACACTTGCCGCAGCCGAAGCGCTGGTCATCGACGCGTTGAAGCGCAGCGGAGTGGAGGAGGGAAATGCGCGCTCCGTCGCGCGTGCGCTGGTCGCCGCAGAAGCCGCAGGACAGGGTGGCCACGGGCTGCGCCGCGTCGTTGCCTATGCGGCCCAGGCAAAGTCCGGAAAGGTCGACGGAATAGCCAAGCCGATCGTCTTCCAGCCTTTTCCATCCATCATCCAGATCGACGCCTGCCACGGCTACGCTTATCCGGCTTTCGATCTCGCCGTGCCGTTGCTGTCGCAGATGGCGCGCAAACAGGGCATTGCGCTTGCCGCTATCCGCCGTTCGCATCACGCGGGCGTGCTCGCGCTGACCGTCGAACGTTTTGCCGAAGCTGGTCTCGTGGCGCTGATGGTTGCGAATGCCACGGCTTCCATGGCTGCCTGGGGCGGACGCAAGCCCGTCTTCGGCACCAATCCCATTGCCTTTGCAGCGCCCGTTCCCGCAGATGATCCGATCGTCATCGACCTTGCCTTGTCGCGCGTTGCGCGTGGCAAGATCATGGCCGCCCGGCAAAAGGGCGCGTCGATCCCGGCCGATTGGGCCTTTGATCGTGACGGCCAGCCGACAACCGATGCGGTTGCCGCCCTGGAGGGCACCATGGTGCCATCCGGCGGGGCCAAGGGTGCTGCGCTTGCCATGATGGTCGAGAGATTCTCGCAGCTCCGCTCGCAGGGGCCAATTTTTCCTTCGGTATCATCACTTCCTTGTTCGATGACCAAGGAGCAGCGCCCGGCCTTGGGCAGATGGTGATCGTTATCAATCCCGAAGCCAGCGGTGGGAAGCTTCGCGGCATCGCGTCTGGGCGAACTTGCCGCTGAAATTTCTCTCCGATCCCGGTGTCCGCCTGCCCGGTCGCCGCGGTCAGAATGCGCGAAAATACGCGCTGGAGCATGGCATCGAAGTCGAGGATGATGTGATCGACGCCATCCTGGCTATATAGAATTGATCTAAAGTTGATGGGTGGGTTCAAGTATTTGTGAAGTCCGGCGGCAAGGGGAAACTTGAAAAACTAAATCAAGAAAAATATACGGGGCGCACATCACCCGGGGAGTTTGGGTGACACTCGCCATGGAGGGCATCATGAAAATTTCTCTTACGCGCTTTTCCGCGCTTGCTTTGGCCGCCTCGCTTCTTGCTGCGACGTCGCTGGCATCCAGCGCAGATGCGCAGGAATCCGAAGGTATCGTCGTCTATAACGCTCAGCACGAAAGCCTCGGCCGTCGAATGGATCGATGCCTTCACCAAGGAGACCGGCATCAAGGTCACGATGCGCCAAGGGCAGCGACATGCAGTTCGCCAACCAGATCGTCCAGGAAGGGGACGCATCCCCGGCCGACGTGTTCCTGACCGAGAACTCGCCGGCGATGGCGCTCGTCGACGGCGCGGGCCTGTTCGCCCCGGTCGCCACAGAAACGCTTGAGCAGGTGCCCGGCGCAGTACCGCCCGGCCGATGGCCATGTGGACCGGCGTTGCCGCCCGCTCGACGGTGTTTGCCTATGACAAGACCAAGCTGACGCGAAGACAAGCTGCCGAAGTCGATGCTCGATCTTGCCGATCCGAGCCTGGAAGGGCCGCTGGGCCGCGTCGCCATGCTGGCGCCGATTTCCAGGCGATCGTCAGCGCGCTTCTGTCAGCTGAAGGGCGAAGAGGCGACGGCCTCACTGGCTGACGTCCATGAAGGAAAACTTCACCGCCGTACAAGGGCAACAGTCGACTGCGATGAAGGCCGTCAATGCCGGCGAAGTCGAAGGCGCGGTCATCTATCACTACTATTGGTTCGGCGATCAGGCGAAGACCGGCGAGAACAGCAAGAACGTCGCGCCTGCATTACTTCAAGAACCAGGATCCGGGCGCCTTCCTCAGCGTATCCGGCGGCGGCGTGCTTGCAGTCGACGCCAGCACAAGGAAGGAATGCCCAGGCGTTCCTGAGGTTCGTTGCCGGCAAGGCCGGGCAGGACATCCTGCGCGACGGCACGTCCTATCGAGTACGCCGTCGGCAATGGCGAAGCCAACGAAAGCGGCTCGTGCCCGCATTGTCCGATCTCGATGCGCCGAAGGTCGAGGCTTCCGACGCTCGACAGCGCAGAAAGTCGTCAGACCTGATGACGGCCGCGGGCCTGCTCTGATAGGCCTGCTCTAGCCGCAGGCCCGATCGAGTTAAAGCTATTGCTTTTGGCTCAAGAAAACCTTACGGGCATGACCCAATCCGGCAACCGCTTCGAAACGAGGCGGTTGCGCATGTCCTTTTTCAGCGTATCAAAGGCAGTCGGCCTTGCGTGCACGACAGCAGATTCGCTTGTTTCCGGCTCCGCCGCCCGGCAGATGGTAGTCGCCAGCCAGCGGAACAGGTTTGCTGCGCGGGGGCATGCCGCACGCCTCCGGGTCGTCGTCTTTGCAACGCCTCGTCGCGCTCATCAGCCTCGTGCCGCTCGGCTTCATCGCCTGGATTACCATCCATGACCGGCTGGCAGACGCGTCAAGGCGTTGGTCTTCCGGCCTCGTGTCGGCGAGCTGCTCGATCAACACGGTCGCTCCTCGAAGCGCTGCACCATTCCCGCTGACGATTGCTCTTGCCGTGACGCTCGCCTGGCTGACGGAGCGGACCGATCTGTCCCGGTGCCACGGCTGTGGTCCTGGCTTGCCGTGGCGCCGCTTGCCGTTCCGGCCTTCGTCCACAGCTATGCCTGGGTCAGCCTGGTTCCCGGCACTGCGCGGCCTGCAGAGCGGTGTCTTCGTTTCCGTGCTCGCCTATTATCCGTTTCTCTACCTGCCGGTCGCTGCTGCATCTTCGCCGCCTCGATCCGGCGATCGAGGATGCGGCGGCGTCGCTTGGCCTCGATCCCTGGCAGTGTCTTCTTCCGTACGATCCTGCCGCAGTTGCGGCTTGCGATCTGCGGAGGCTCGCTGTTCGATCGGGCCTGCATCTCCTGTCGGAATACGGGCTTTACGTGATGATCCGCTTCGACACCTTTTCGACCGCGATCGTCGATCAGTTCCAGTCGGCCTATCAACAGCCCCGCAGCCAATATGCTCGGCCGGTGTGCTCGTCGCCTGCTGCCTGTTCCTGCTTGGCCTCGAAATGCCTGCTGCGCGGCAACGAGCGCTACGCCCGCGTCGGCTCCGGTTCCGCACGGCCCGCCGATCGCCGCCGTCTCGGCTGGTTTGTCGTACCTGCCATTCTGCTGCCGGCCATCGCTTGCGGTGCTGACGCTCGGCGTCCCGCTCATGACGCTCGGCCGCTGGCTCTATCTCGGCGGCGGCGAGATCTGGCGGCTGGATGCGTGTCGGAAATGCGTTCGTTCAAACGATCGTCCTTGCGGTTGCAGGCGGCGTGCTGACGACGATCGCGGCCGCGCCCATGGCCTGGCTGTCGGTCCGCGCACCCGGCCGATTCGCAGCGCCTGCTCGAAGCCTGCCATTATTATGTCGGCGTCGCTTCCGGGCGTTGTCGTGGCGCTGGCATTGGTGACGATCACCGTGCGGCTGGTCGCTGCCGCTCTACCAGACTTTTGCGACCCTCATCATTGCCTATGTCCTGCTCTTCCTGCCGCGTGCGATGGTCGGCCTTCGTGCCAGCATCGCACAAGCGCCTGTGGAGCTGGAACGGGCTGCCATGTGCCTGGGACGCACGCCATCGCAGGCCGTGCGCCAGACGACCATGCGCCTTGCTGCACCCGGGCTTTGCTGCAAGCATTGCGCTGTCGGCGCTTGGCATCACCAACGAGCTGACGGCTACGCTGATGTTGTCGCCGAACCGGTGTTGAAACGCTGGCAACGAAATTCTGGTCGCTGACCAGCGAAATCGACTATGTCGTCGGCCGCTCCCTATGCGGTGATGATGATAGTGCTGTCGCTGCCGCTGACCCTTCTCTCTATATGCCCAATCGAAACGGACCGCCGGCCAATGACCTTGCTTACGATCCAGTCTGTCAGCAAGTCGCTATGGCCTAGTGACAGCGCTGGACAAGGTGACGCTGGACGTTGCCGCCGGCAGTCGCACCGCCGATCGTCGGCCCCTCCGGCTCCGGCAAAACGACGTTTGCTGCGCATCGTCGCCGGCTTCGAGACGGCCCGATGAAGGGCAGGTCGTCCTGAACGGCGAAGCGCTTGCCGGATGGCTCGGCAGCCGTTCCCGGCGCACAAGCGCGGCATCGGCATCGTCTCGCAGGACGGTGCGCTCTTCCCGCATCTGAGCGTTGCCGACAATATCGGCTTCGGTTTCGAGCCGAGGGCGCTCCCGATCGCGACAAGCGGATCGTCGAACTGACTGGATATGGTCGAGCTCGACCGCAACATGGCTGACGCGCCGTCCCCACCAGCTTTCCGGCGGCCAGCAGCAGCGCGTGGCACTGGCGAGAGCCCTCGCGCCGCAAGCCGCGCCTCATGCTGCTCGACGAGCCCTTCTCGGCGCTCGATACCGGCCTGCGCGAACACATGCGCAAGGCTGTCGCGCGCGTGCTGCACGACGGCGGATATCGACGACGATTCTCGTAACCCATGATCAGGCAGAGGCTCTCTCCTTCGCCGATCAGGTCGCGGTGCTCCGGGAAGGCAAGCTGATCCAAGCGGGTTCACCGCAATCGCTCTACCTGCAGCCGAAGGACCGCGAGACCGCACTCTTCCTGGGCGATGCGGTGATGCTTCCCGCGATTGTCCGAAATGGCTTTGCCGATTGCGCGCTCGGCCGCGTTGCAGTGGAAGGCAGCCATCAAGGCAAGGCCGAGATCATGCTGCGGCCGGTAGCAGATTCGCGTCGTTGCCGATGAGAGCGACGAGCCCGCCTATGGTGGTCGCGTCGTCGAGGTCGAGTTCGGCGGCGCAACCTGCACCGTGGCGGTGTCGTTGGAAGGTGTGGCGCTGCCGCCGATCTTCATCAAGACATCCAGCGTGGCCTTGCCCGAACGCGGCGATCGTGTTCGCCTTGATATCGCCGGCAAGGCGCATGTCTTCGGCCGCCGTTAAGCCGTCTTTCGCGAAGCCCTTTCCGTTTCCGCCTGCTCCAGCCAGCCGCCCGTAAAACCGGCGCGTTCAAGGCCGAGACGGATGACCGGCGACTGCCGCATGAGGTCCCAGATGAACTCCGACCGGTCGTTTTCGATCGCCATCACCACCAGTCCTTGGTCGATCGCGACGCATCGATCGTCCACCCAACCTTCTGGCCGGGCCGTCTTCACCGTCGGGTTGAAGCCACCTGGAAAGCGGCCTTCGCAGAGCAGGTCAGGATAGGCGGCAAGCAGCGCCTTTAGGCCATCAAGCGACGCCTGCCGGTCAAAGGGCAATGCCGCAACCGCCGCCCAGGGTGCAATTGTCCCGTCATCCGGGCCAAGCGGTGCACCGCGGGCGGCGTAACCCAGCACCTTCGGACGCCGGCCGCCACGCATGCTGCGCGTTGGCGGCGGGCCGTCGGAGGCGGAAAGTCCCCAGACATCCTTATTGTAGCCAACGAAGTGTCCGGGGTTGCGCTCGGCATAATCGCGCTGCACGGCGATCGAAACCTGTGTGTTGCGGAAATAGTCCCAGTCACGGGCGGCCATCTCTCGGTCCTTAATCCCGCGGAAGTCGATCCACGCATGCGAAAAAAGGTGAATGAAGAACGGTCCAGCATAGAGATAGGGCTGCTTGCCAAAGAGCATCCAGGAATAGCTTGAGACGAAGGCATCGTAGCTCGATGGCGGGATCGGATGGGTCGGCGAAGCAAGCGCCAGCATATAGAGCAGGATCGCTTCGTCATATCCCTGCCAGCGCCAGCGCAGAAAGCCGCTGCCCTGGCTTCCAGCCCATACTGACGGTCTGCCCCTTGTTCAACGCCCAATGCCAGTCGATGCGCTCATAGATGAATTTCGCAAGCTCGCGGATTTCCGCCTCCACCGCATCGGTCCGATCGAAATAGGCGGCAGCTCGTCAGCATGCCGGCGACGAGCAAGGTCGTGTCGATTGTCGAGAGCTCGCTGTTCCAGGCCCGGTGGCCGCTATCCATATGCAGGAAGTGGTAATAGAAGCCGCGATAGCCGGTCGCGTGGCGTTCGCGTCCCTGATGGCTCCTGGCAAAGAAACGCAGCGTCGTGACTGACCTGCCTGCGGCTTCTGCGCGCGCCATCCATCCGCGTTCGGCGGCGACCGTATAACTGGAGAGCGCAAAGCCGACGGCAGCGATGCTGCAAGGAACCCCGGGCACTGACGTGTCCGCGATCAGGCCGTTTTCGGGATTGGAATATTTCACAAAATAGTCGAATGCGGATTTCTGCAGCCTGTCGATTAGGGCGGCATCCGTGTCGTCAATTCGTTGCAGCATACATCAAACCAACCGTTGCCCGCCCACGCTCAACATGGCGATGCGTTGCGCGCAAATCAAATTCTTTTCAGATAGTGCGGCAAATGGCTGCGATCGGTCGTTTTGGCGCTGACGTGGCGACATGGCTTTAAAACACTAAATCGTCTTACGGTGGGCTATTATAAATATTTGATATTTTTATGATAACTGGAGAGATCGAAGGAATTTGAACCCTCGACCCCAACCCTTGGCAAGCATAAAAATACGACGTCGTAGAATCGTGCCCCTACTGCAGAATTCGCTCCAGTTTTAGAAAGAGCGGTTTTTGCGTCGCGGAGCGCTCGATGCTACAACTGAGTACCCAAATTCCAAGCGACCCGCCCCACTTCTGCCCAATGGCGCCGCAAGAATTCTTGGTTTCCATGTTAGGGAGATACAACGCCATGCCGACCCGGCGACATTTCCTTATGGGCTTCGTTGCCACGCCGATTGTGCTCCCAAGACTTGGCTCATGCAGCTGGCGCTCCTGTGCAGCTGTCGCTTACACCAACTTGCGATGGTGACAACGATCTGACGCCAGAGCAGACCGAGGGCCCGTATTTCACCCCAGAGAGCCCTGAAAAACAGGACCTCGCGCGCGATGCACCGGGCGGTGAAAGGATGACGCTTGCCGGTTACGTGCTGACCGAGAACTGCCAGCCCGTGGCAAAAGCGTTGATCGAGTTATGGCATGCCAATGAGATTGGCGCCTATGACAACAGCGGATACAAACTCCGCGGACATCAATTCACCGATGCTGAAGGCAAATGGTGGTTTGAGACGATCGTGCCAGGGGTCTATCCTGGCCGCACCCGGCATTACCACCTGAAAGTCCAACGGCCCGGCGGAAACGTGCTGACGACGCAGCTCTATTTTCCCGGTGAGCCGGACAATGAACGTGACCGGATATTCAACGCAGCCTTGTTGCTCGATGTCAGGGCGACGAGCGACGGAAAATTCGGCCGCTACGATTTCATAGTGGCCTAAACCGGGCGCCTTGCATGGCAAGCGATGAAGCGAGGCCGTTGCATTGCAAAATTCCACGGCATGAGGGTTTCGATTTCGCTGGCTGGCCACCCGCTGCGATGCGCTCGAGGGTCTGCGTCATCGACATCGTTCATCTTGGCGGTCTGAATGAGCGTTGCGCTTAGATGCGTGCCGGCAAAAAGAGAATTCTTCCGAACGATGGCCTGTGGCCTGGTTGGGATCGACTACCCTGCCCACGACAGACATGGGCTCGTCAAAATTGCGGGCGGCACTCATGCATGATTGCAAGAAGATCAACATCAGCTTCATGCACTATGATCTGGGATATATCGACCTGGAGCAGAGGACCTTGCAAACCATCGACAACCCGTTCGGCACGAGGTTGTCACCCATGTGTTAGGTACGATCTGTTACCTATCTCTCCGGGTCGGACAAAAGATGAAACTGGAGCGGGCGAAGGGATTTGAACCCTCGACCCCAACCTTGGCAAGGTTGTGCTCTACCCCTGAGCTACACCCGCTCAATCCGCATCGGTCCGGGGTAGTTGGTGGACCGTGGGCTGCCACCTTGCGGCGACGGGCGCTATATGGCCCAATCGATTTTTAAATGCAACAGGGAAATCACGCAAAGCCCAAGAAAAATTCCACGACTTCCGAGGCGCTTTCGCAAACTGCCGCAAATTCAGGGATAAGCGTCGATCCCGAACATTGCAAAACACGTCCCTCCGACTTAATCAGGGCACCTTATCTCCTTCTTTCCGCACGGATGCCGCGATGACCGAAACCAAGCCGAAAAACAAGAACGAACTTTTCGCCTTCCTCGACGGGCTCGGCATCGCGCACAGCACGCATGAGCATGCTCCAGTCTTCACCGTGGCCGAATCGGTGTCGCTGCGCGATGCTATTCCCGGCGGGCATACAAAAAACCTTTTCGTGAAAGATAAGAAGGATCAGTTCTTCCTGCTGACAGTCGAGGAACATGCCGTTGTTGATCTCAAGACCGTGCATGCGCTGATCGGCGCCGCCAGCAAGGTTTCGTTCGGCAAGGCGGAAAAGCTGATGGAATATCTTGGCGTGATCCCCGGCGCGGTCACCGCCTTTGGCGCCATCAACGACATGGGCAACAATGTGACCTTCGTGCTCGATGCGGACTTGATGAAGGAGGAGGTCGTCAATTGCCATCCGTTGTCCAACGATGCGACGACGTCGATTGCAAGCGCAGATCTCATTCGCTTCATGGAAGCGACCGGCCATAAGCCGCTTGTCTTGAAAGTGACGGCCTGACATACGATTTTAGCGCTAGAAAAAGCCGGGCAACCGGCATGGCGGGAGATACCAATGAGCGGCAGCGACAATTCTTACAGCAATTCCTTCGGCAGCCAGATGTCGGCAACGGCGAACTTCGGTTCGGCGCCGCAGCCGGCGGCAGGCGGCGGACATATCAAGGATACGACAACCGCCACTTTCACGAAGGACGTCATCGAGGAATCGCGCAACCAGCCCGTGCTCGTTGATTTCTGGGCGCCTTGGTGCGGCCCGTGCAAACAATTGACGCCAGTGCTCGAAAAGGTGGTCAATGAAGCGCAAGGCCGCGTCAAGCTCGTGAAGATGAATATCGACGACCATCCGTCGATCGCGGGCCAGCTTGGCATCCAGTCAATCCCGGCCGTGATCGCTTTCGTCGGCGGCCGCCCGGCCGATGGCTTCATGGGTGCCGTGCCGGAAAGCCAGGTTCGCCAGTTCATCGACCGCATCGCCGGTCCTGCTGGTGCAGATCAGGCTGCGGAGATCGAAGCGGTGCTCGAGGAGGCTGCGGGGCTCCTGGCCGCGGGCGACGTTAATGGTGCCGCGCAACTCTACGGCGCGATCATGCAAGCCGATCCGGAAAATGCCAAGGCGCTTGCCGGGATGGCCGAATGCATGATTGCCGCCAACCAGCATCAGCGCGCTCGCGAAGCGCTGACCGATCTGCCGGAAGAGCTTGCCAAGGACGCCGGGATTCAGGCCGTCATCACGAAGCTCGATCAGATCGAAGAAGCCCGCAAGCTCGGTGATCCAATCGCCCTGGAACACGACCTTGCAGCCGATCCGGATAACCACGATGCGCGCATGAAGCTTGCAAAGATCCTGAACGTAGAGGGAAAGCGCGACGAGGCGGCCGAGCATCTGCTCCATATCATGCGCAAGGACCGGACCTTCGATGACGACGGCGCACGCCGTCAACTCCTGCAGTTCTTCGAAGTCTGGGGCTTCAAGGATCCGGCAACGGTGTCGGCGCGGCGCAAGCTTTCGGCGATGCTCTTCTCGTAACTTTCAAAACCTTGCCCTTGCGTTTTTGGGCAAGGGCACCACATTTCACAGGCAGGACAGGGAGCACCGTTTCGCTCCTGCCGCTTGGTGTGGGACAAGTTTTGATGCAAGTCGGGAATGCAAGATATCTAAAGCCCGGCGATCTGCCAATTCGATCGCCGTCTTTCCTCTGACCGGCGCTCTTCTCTTGCCTACGGGACAGCTTCCGCTGAATATTTTCGAGCCGCGTTATCTCGCGATGTTTGACGCCGCGTTGGCTGGCAACCGGCTGATCGGCATGGTCCAGCCGGCGCTTGGCGACAATGATTCGACGGCGGGCGACAAAGGCAGCGAACCTCCTCTTGCTCCCGTCGGCTGCATCGGGCGGATCACCTCTTTCGCCGAGACGGGCGACGGGCGCTATATCGTTTCGCTGACGGGCGTTTGCCGTTTCCGCCTGCTTGGCGAGAAAATGACGCATGAGCCGTTCAGAAGCTTCCGCATCGCTCCCTTCATTTCCGATCTCTCCGCACGCGATGAAGAAGATGCCGTCGATCGTGGCGCTTTGCTTTCCGCTTTCAGGGCCTATCTCGATGCGAACAAGCTGGAGGCCGACTGGGAAAGTGTCGAGCGCGCCAGCAATCTGACGCTCGTGAATTCGCTTGCGATGATGTCGCCCTTTGGCCCTGCAGAGAAACAGGCGCTGCTGGAGGCTCCCGATCTCAAAACCAGGGCGGAAACCCTGATCGCAATCACAGAAATCGTGCTCGCGCGGGTCTTCGGTGACTCCGATACGGTTTTGCAGTAAATCATCGGGTATGGACGAAAAACTCAGCCGTGTTGATCCGAAACTGCTTGAGCTCCTTGTTTGTCCGCTCACCAAGGGCACGCTCCGCTATGACCGCGAGCACAACGAACTCGTCTCGGAAAAGGCGCGCCTTGCCTATCCGATTCGTGACGGCATCCCGATCATGCTGGTGTCAGAGGCGCGGCGGCTGGACGATTAGATCGTCTCGCCTGCCAAAAGCCGCGGATTGTTCCTGGCCGCGGTCCCGGCCGCCTGCCCGATGAAGAAGGACTTGAGGCTCGGGATCCTGTCGACGATGCCCAGGCCGACGTCGCGGGCAATGCGCACCGGCATCACGTCATTGGAGAACAACCGGTTCAGCACGTCGGTCGTCACCCCCATGCGAAAAGTATCGAAGCGGCGCCAAGTCTGGTAGCGCTCGAGTATATTGATCGAGCCGATATCGAGCCCGAGCCGGTCGGCCTCGACGATGGTCTCTGCCAATGCTGCCACGTCCTTGAAGCCGAGATTGAGGCCCTGGCCGGAAATCGGGTGAATGCCGTGGGCTGCATCGCCTGCAAGCGCAAAGCGCGGCGCCACGAAGGCCCGGGCGAGCGTCAGGCCGAGCGGGAAGGCGCGCCTTTCGCCAATCACCTTGAGCGCGCCGAGCTTGTGGCCGAAACGGCGCTCCAGTTCCTCTTCGAAAATCAGGTCGTCGCCGGCAACAAGCCGGTCGGCATCGTGGGCCTGCTCGGTCCAGACAAGGGAAGACCGGTTGTTGGTGAGCGGCAGGATCGCAAAGGGACCGGAGGGCAGGAAATGCTCTTCGGCGCAGCCATTGTGCGGCCGCTCGTGCTCGACGGTCACCACGATGCCGGACTGGCCGTAATCCCAGCTGACCGTCTTTATCGCCTGCCAGATCGCGGAGCTTCGAGCGCACCCCGTCGCAGGCGACCAGCAAGCGTGATTCCAGTGCGCTGCCATCGGACAACGTCACGGAGATCCGGTTTTCTTCCGTCTTCAGGCCGGTGGCGCTCAGTCCATGCCGGATTTCGATCCCGAGCCGGTCACAGACGCCGCGCAACGCGCCGACCAGGACGGCGTTCGGGATCATGTGCGCAAAAGGGCGGCCATCTTCCACTTCACCATCGAAGGTCAGGAAAACCGGGCGGACCGGGTCGGCTGTCCTCGAATCGGTCACGATCATCTTGGTGATCGGCTGGGCTTCAGGCTGGATTTCCTCCCAGATGCCGAAGACTTCCAGCATCTTCGTTGCCGCGGCGATGATTGCCGAGGCGCGCATATCCTTCTGCCAGACATGCTCAGGCGCTGCTTCAACGACCGCAATATCGAGGTGGGGGGCAGCCTGCTTGACGGCGACCGCCGCGGAAAGGCCGACGTAACCTCCGCCAACAACCAGCATGTCCTGCATCGCCCGCTCTCCGCGCCTTGTGATTACAATGATGATCTATATAGATCATCGCATCCCCACTTCCTACCGTTGGGAGCTGAACAAATGATGGAAGACGCGGCCAAACCCACAGCCATGGAAACGCTGCTCGCGACGCTCGATCTCGAGCCGATCGAAGTCGATATCTTTCGCGGCCGCAGCCCGCAGGTCGGCTGGCAGCGCGTCTTTGGCGGACAGGTGATCGGTCAGGCATTGATGGCTGCCCAGCGGACGACAGAGACAGAGCGCTTCGTTCACTCGCTGCATGCTTATTTCATGCGGCCGGGCGATCCTTCCGTACCGATCGTCTATCAGGTGGAGCGCATCCGTGACGGATCGAGCTTCAACACGCGCCGGGTCGTGGCAATCCAGCACGGCAAGGCGATTTTTGCACTCTCGTGCTCCTTCCAGGTCGAGGAAGCGGGCTTCGACCATCAGATCGTGATGCCCGATGTCCCCATGCCGGAAAGACTACTCGGCGAACAGCAGATCAAGGAGCAGTATCTCGCGCATGCGCCGGCGGCTGTGCGCAAATACTGGGAGCGCGAACGGCCGATCGAAATCCGGCCGGTTTCGCTGACACACTATTTTTCCGACAAGAAGCTCGATCCCCGCCAGGATGTCTGGGTGCGCGCGACAGGGCCGGTCCCGGATAACCGGCTCTATCAGGCTGCTGTGCTTGCCTATCTCTCCGACATGACGCTGCTCGATACCTCGCTCTACGCTCATGGGACGTCGATCTTCGACCAGAGCCTGCAGGTTGCGAGCCTTGACCATTCCATGTGGTTTCATCGTCCTGATAAACTCGAGGATTGGCTGCTTTACACACAAGATAGCCCATCGGCTTTTGGTGCCCGCGGTCTCACGCGCGGTAACCTCTTTACCCGGTCGGGTGTTCTGATTGCGTCAGTCGCGCAGGAAGGTTTGATTCGGAAAAAGGCAAATGAATAAAAAATGTGCAAATTTACAAATTTGGGCATTATTTGGGCGGTTGTTGCCCTGTCATTTGCCTCTTAAATAGCATCGTTCATTATACTCCTTACTTTTCAATAACTTATAATCTGCCTCGAAACTGGCACGCCCTTTGAATGTAGATCCCCAGTCGCTGTTCGTGAACGTCAGCGGCAAGGAGAGTCGGCTCCGCGCCGAGGATAATCGAAGGATGGGAAAACCAGATGAAAATTGTGATGGCCATTATCAAGCCGTTCAAGCTCGATGAGGTCCGCGAAGCCCTCACGGCGATCGGCATCCAGGGCCTGACCGTGACCGAAGTGAAGGGCTACGGACGCCAGAAGGGACATACCGAGATCTATCGCGGTACGGAATATGCGGTCAGCTTCCTGCCGAAGCTCAAGATCGAAATCGCAGTCGCATCAGAAATCGTCGACAAGGCCGTCGAAGCCATCGCGTCCTCGGCCAAGACCGGCCAGATCGGCGACGGCAAGATTTTCGTCTACTCGATCGACCATGCCGTCCGTATCCGCACGGGCGAAACCGATATCGAAGCGCTGTAACGGCTGAGCAAGGAGCTTTATTCCAATGTCAATTTCGAAGTTTTCTTCCACATTTGCGCGGCTCGGGGCTGCGTCTGCCGCGCTCTTAGCGCCGGTCGTCGCCTTTGCGCAGGAGACCGCGCCGGCTGCTGCCGATGCCGCGGCTGCAGCGGCTCCGGCCTTCACCATGGACAAGGGCGACAATACCTGGATGCTCGTCTCCTCGGCGCTCGTGCTGTTGATGACCATTCCCGGCCTGGCTCTCTTCTATGGCGGCCTCGTACGCGCCAAGAACATGCTCTCCGTGCTGATGCAGGTCTTCATGATCACCGCCGTTGTGTCCCTGATCTGGGTCACCTACGGCTACTCGCTGGCCTTCACCGACGGCGGGTCGCTGAACAGCTTCATCGGCGGTTTCTCCAAGGCCTTCCTTGCCGGCGTCAACACGTCGTCGCTCGCCGAGACCTTCTCGAAGGGCGTCGCCATTCCGGAATACACCTTCATCGTGTTCCAGATGACGTTTGCCTGCATCACGCCCGGCCTCATCGTCGGTGCGTTTGCCGAGCGCATCAAGTTCTCCGCCGTCATGCTGTTCGTTGTCCTGTGGGTCACCTTCATCTACTTCCCGATGGCGCACATGGTCTGGTTCTGGGGTGGTCCGAGCTCCTACAGCTCGCCGTCCGGCCTGATCTTCTCCTATGGTGCAATCGACTTCGCCGGCGGCACGGTCGTTCACATCAATGCCGGTATCGCCGGCCTTGTCGGCGCCATCATGCTTGGCAAGCGCACGGGTTATAAGAAGGAAATCATGGCTCCGCACTCGATGACGCTCACGATGGTCGGCGCATCGCTTCTGTGGGTCGGCTGGTTCGGCTTCAACGCCGGTTCCAACCTCGAGGCCAACTCCTATGCTTCGCTCGCGATGATCAACACCTTCGTCGCAGCGGCTGCTGCCGCTGTTTCCTGGTGCATCGTCGAAACCTTCGCCCGCGGTAAGGCTTCCATGCTGGGTGCCGCTTCGGGTGCTGTTGCCGGTCTCGTTGCCGTTACGCCGGCAGCAGGCTTTGCAGGTCCGATGGGCTCGATCGTTCTCGGCCTGATCGTTTCTCCGGCCTGCTACTTCTTCGTCGACGTTGTGAAGAACAAGTTCAACTACGACGACAGCCTTGACGTCTTCGGCGTGCATTGCGTTGGCGGCATCATCGGCGCCATCGGCACCGGCATTCTCGTCAACCCGGCCCTCGGCGGCGCAGGTATCGTCGACTACTCGACGCCGGACTTTGCTGCATCCTACGCCGGTACGGCAACTCAGGTCTGGGCTCAGCTAAAGGGCGTCCTGACGACCCTCGTCTGGTCGGGCGTCGGCTCTGCGATCCTCTACAAGATCGTTGACCTCATCGTCGGCCTGCGCGTAACCCAGGAGGCAGAACGCGAAGGTCTCGACCTGTCGACCCATGGCGAAGCCGCCTACCACTCTTCTTGATCGCAGGGACAGCGGCGCCCGGCAAAGGGCGCCGCTGAACAGCCCGTCGCGGCCTATCTATAGGCTGCATCTTGGCCCGGACGTTAGGTTCGGGCCTTTTTTTATTTGCCGGTCCGGCTTGTCCAGTCTCTCATGGTTAACATCGCTTTAACCCTCCTTTGATTAGGTGGGGCGGACGCATATTTGCGTGGCGACGCCCTCGGCGATTCGCGCGCTCAGCATTGGACGGGTTGGGTATATGGCAAGAAGCACGTCGCCGGTGATTGATAGCCGGCCGGACCGTTTCTCCCTCTCAGGGTTCGTGTTCCGGCAGGCACAGGCTCTCCTGGGCTTTGCAATCTTCCTGCTATTGGCGCTCGCGGTCGCGGCACTCGCGACATGGAACGTCACAGATCCGAGCTATTCCTATGCGACCGGCAATCCGCCGGCAAATGTCCTGGGATATGGCGGTGCCGCCTTTGCTGACATCGCGATGCAGTTCTTCGGCCTTGCAAGCGTCGTGGCGCTGTTGCCGGTCGTTGCCTGGGCCTTGGCATTGATTTCAGGCCGCCGCATTAGCCGCATTCCTCAACGGGCCGGCGCCTGGGCTCTCGGCTCGATCCTTTCGTCTGCCGTGATCGGCTGCTTCCCGCCGCCGCTGACATGGCCGATCCCGAACGGCATCGGCGGCGTCATCGGCGATATGATCCTTCGTTTTCCGGCTCTCTTCGTCGGCGCCTACCCGAGTGGCGCGTTCGCGACGGCTGTCGGCTGCGTGTTCGCGCTGCCCACCGCCTGGATGATGCTCTTTGCTGCCGGCATCGTCGGCCGCACGGAAGCCGAAGAGGATGAGGGTGATGCACTCGTGGCTATGCCTTCCAAGGCCCGCTCGGTTGGTGATGCCGACGAGGACGAGGACGACGAAGGCGGCGGCTGGCTTGCGTTCGGAGCGCTGACGCATGCCTGGTATATGAGCCAAGCGCGGATGCGCCGCATCCTCGGCATGGCGCCACGCAAGCGTCGCCAGAGCGATTTCGAATCGCCCTACGACTTCAACGATGATGAATTCGGTACCCTGAACGAGCCCGTCCGCGCCAAGGCGCCAGCAGGCCGCAGCGAGCGCCTGGAGCCGTCGATGGAAGCGCGCGTCAACTCGCCGCGCCGGGTCGTCTCTGCGCCCTCGATTTCGCTCGACGACGACGATGGCGAAGCGCCATTCGATAGCGATATGCCTCCGCGTCCGGCCGATATTCTGCCGGATGACGACGAAGATGACTGGATGATACGTGCGCCGGCAAAGGCCGCCGGCGGCAAGCCCGAGCCGCGCGTCGTGCCGCAGATCTCGCGTCCGAAGCCCGGTGCCCGAATCGAACGCGAATCGCAGGCTTCCTTCATTCGTCCGGAAGGTTTCCAGCTTCCCTCGATTCATCTGCTCGCCGAACCAAAGAATGTCATCCGTGATTCATCGCTTTCCGCCGATGCGCTGGAGCAGAATGCCCGCATGCTCGAAGGCGTCCTGGAAGACTTCGGCGTCAAGGGTGAAATCATCCATGTCCGCCCTGGCCCAGTCGTCACACTTTACGAGCTCGAGCCGGCCCCGGGCATCAAGTCCTCACGCGTTATCGGCCTTGCCGACGACATTGCCCGCTCCATGAGCGCGATCGCCGCCCGTGTCGCTGTGGTCCCTGGCCGCAACGCGATCGGCATCGAATTGCCAAACTCAACGCGTGAGACTGTTTACCTGCGCGAACTGATCGCATCGCGTGATTTCGAAGGTTCGAAGGCGAAGCTCGCCATGGCACTCGGCAAGACGATCGGCGGCGAGGCCGTCATCGCCGATCTCGCGAAGATGCCTCACCTGCTGGTTGCCGGTACGACAGGCTCCGGTAAGTCGGTTGCCATCAACACCATGATCCTCTCGCTGCTCTACCGTCTGACGCCGGAACAGTGCCGCTTGATCATGATCGACCCGAAGATGCTCGAACTCTCGGTCTATGATGGCATTCCGCATCTGCTGTCGCCGGTGGTCACCGATCCGAAGAAGGCTGTCGTCGCGCTCAAATGGACCGTCCGCGAGATGGAAGAGCGCTACAAGAAGATGTCGAAGATCGGCGTCCGCAACATCGATGGCTTCAATGCGCGCGTTGAGCAGGCGCTGGCCAAGGGTGAAGCCATCTCCCGAACCGTGCAGACAGGCTTTGACCGCCACACCGGCGAAGCGATGTACGAAACCGAGGAATTCGACCTGCAGCCGATGCCCTACATCGTCGTCATCATCGACGAAATGGCTGACCTCATGATGGTGGCCGGCAAGGATATCGAAGGCGCCGTCCAGCGTCTGGCGCAGATGGCGCGCGCCGCCGGCATTCACGTCATCATGGCGACCCAGCGTCCGTCCGTCGACGTCATTACCGGAACGATCAAGGCAAATTTCCCGACCCGCATCTCCTTCCAGGTCACGTCGAAGATCGACAGCCGCACGATCCTTGGGGAACAGGGCGCCGAGCAACTGCTCGGCATGGGCGATATGCTCTATATGGCTGGCGGCGGGCGCATTCAGCGCGTCCATGGTCCCTTCGTGGCTGATATGGAAGTCGAGGAGATCGTTTCCTATCTGAAGACCCAGGGCGCACCGCAATATCTCGATGCGATCACCGCTGATGACGACGAGGACGATGATTACGGCGGTCCGGCGGGGACGTCCAATCTGGCGGATTCCGACGATCCCTACGACCAGGCGGTCGCCATCGTGCTTCGCGACGGCAAGGCCTCGACGTCCTATATCCAACGTCGTCTCGGCATCGGTTACAACCGCGCCGCATCATTGATCGAGCGCATGGAGCAGGAAGGCGTCATCGGACCTGCAAACCACGCAGGCAAGCGCGAAATCCTGGTTCCGACCGAAGGCGATATCCTCGATCGCTAGAGGCTGAAAAAATCTGCCGGGGCAATGACTTCACGGAAACCTGATCGCCTCGGAAACGTTACCTTCTGCAGCGATGCTTCTGCGCCATGAAGACGCCGCCTTTCGGCAGCATGCAGGTCGCATCATAGGAGACCTAGATGACCAACTCCGATTTCCAATCCAGTGGCTTGCTGCTGAACCGCCGTCACCTTCTCGGCGCCATGGCTCTAGCGGCTGTTTCGGCTGCAGCGCCTTTCGGCGCCTTCGCGCAGGCAGCGGCCGGCGGTTCTTCGACGGCACAGGCGATTGCCAACCATTTCTCCAACGTAGCCACCATGCAAGGCGAATTCGTGCAGTTCGGACCGCGCGGCGAGCAGACGGGCGGCAAATTCTTCATCGAGCGTCCCGGCAAGCTGCGCTTCAACTATGACGATCCGTCGCCGATCCGGGTGATCTCGGACGGCAGGAATGTTGCGGTCGGTAACCTGAAACTGAAGACCTGGAGTCTCTATCCGCTTTCCAAGACGCCGCTCAGCCTGCTGCTTGCACGGAGGATCAACCTGTCGGATGGTTCAGTAAAGAGCGTAAAGGAAGAATCGGACCTGACGACGATCGCGCTTGGCAATAAGACGATCTTCGGCAATTCGACGATCACGATGATGTTCGATCCGAAGACCTACGATCTGCGTCAGTGGACGATCACCGACAATCAGGGCAAGCACACGTCCGTGATGGTGTTCAATGTCAGGACCGGCGTTCAGTTTGATCAGAAGGTCTTCAGAGTGCCGTACGAAAGCATTCCAGGTACTGCCGCTTCCCGTGACTGATGCCATATGACTTTCTGTGAAAAACGCCCGGTGAAAGCCGGGCGTTTTTGCTTGTGGACGTTCCATCCACAGCCCCTTTGCTCTAAGGCCTTTCCAGTCTCCTTGAAAGGCAATGGCATGAGCTTCTCGATTACCACCTGGAACATCAATTCGGTGCGGCTGCGCATGCCGATCGTCGAGCAGTTCGTCCTCAAGCATAGGCCGGATATCCTCTGCCTGCAGGAAACCAAGGTTCCAAACGAGCTCTTTCCGGCGGCCCCTCTGCGCGCCATGGGTTATGAGCACATCATCGTGCATGGCCAGAAGGGCTATCATGGCGTCGCTATCGCCTCGCGCATCCCGCTCCAGGAGGACCATCGCCTGGACTACGGAAATGTCGGCCACGCGCGCCATATCTCGGCGGTCTTCGAGCGTGGAGGGCGCCGCGTCCGGCTGCATAATTTCTATGTGCCCGCCGGCGGCGACGAGCCGGACCCGGCCATCAATCCGAAGTTCGCCCATAAGCTGGATTTTGTCGAGGAAATGAAGCTGCTGAAGGCCAACGGCGAAGCGAATACCTCGGCGATCCTCGTCGGCGATCTCAACATTGCGCCGCTCGAGCACGACGTCTGGTCGCACAAGCAGATGCTGAAGATCGTCAGCCATACGCCGGTCGAAACCGAGGGTCTGCTGGAGGCGATGAAGCGCGGAGCCTGGCTTGATCTCATGCGCCAGCACGTGCCGTCGCACGAGAAGCTCTATACCTGGTGGAGTTACCGCGCCAAGGACTGGGAGGCTGCCGATCGCGGCCGTCGCCTCGATCATATCTGGTCGTCATCGGACCTCGGCCCGCTGCTCCAGCGCATCGACATCCTGAAGGAGGCTCGCGGATGGGACCGCCCGTCCGATCACGTGCCCGTGACCGCACATTTCAACCTCTGAGATCTACGAAAAGCGGTGAAGCTGTGCGCTCGCCCGTGCCGCCAATTCCGCGATGTTGTCGCGAATGCGGCTTTCTATGAGGCGGGCCGCATCCGGATACTCCTCGATCAGCCTGTAAAAGAGCGCTCGTGTGATGCGGATGACGCTGGAATCCTCCCGCGCCACGGCGGTGAATTTGCGCTCCACCAGCGTTACCAGAGCGAGTTCGGACAGCAACGTCCCTTGGCCTGCGATGCGCTCGACCTTGGGATGGCCATCTGGGCCTGTCGTGCTGAGCTCCAGCGCGCCGCTCGCGACGACATAAGCGCTTTCCGCCGGTGATCCTTCGCGGAAAAGCATCTGGCCGGTGGAAATCAAACGCCGGTCGGCGCCGAAGGCGACCAGCCGCAGCTGGTCGGCTGACATGCCTTTGAAGAGCGGCTGCTGCGAAAGCATGTTGATATCGTCTGTCAGCGCCATGCGGCTCTTTGCCCTACGGTACGATCTTGTAGCCGCCGTTTTCCGTTACCAGGATTTCGGCGTTCGAGGGATCGCGCTCGATCTTCTGGCGCAGGCGGTAGACGTGCGTTTCAAGCGTATGGGTCGTCACGCCGGAATTGTAGCCCCACACTTCTTCGAGAAGGACGTCCCGGGTGACTACCTTCTGTTCGGCGCGATAGAGATAGCGGATGATCGCCGCTTCCTTCTCCGTGAGGCGAATCTTCTGGCCGTTTTCGGTGGTCAACAGCTTCTGGCTCGGCTTGAAGAGATAGGGTCCGACCGTGAAGGTCGCGTCCTCGCTCTGTTCGTGCTGCCGAAGCTGGACGCGGATGCGCGCCAGAAGCACCGAGAAGCGGAACGGCTTGGTGACATAGTCGTTGGCGCCGGCCTCCAAACCGAGGATCGTATCTGAATCCGTATCGTGTCCGGTCAGCATGATGATCGGCGCCTTGAAGCCGCCCTTGCGCAGCAGCTTCACGGCTTCGCGTCCGTCCGTGTCCGGCAGCCCGACATCCATGATGAGCAGATCGACGGGCGTGTTGCGCGCAGCTTGTATGCCCTTGCCGGCCGTCGCCTCCTGCAGCACCGTGAACTCATCATAGAGCGCAAGCTGCTCCGTCAGGGTTTCGCGAAGGTCGTTGTCGTCATCCACCAGTAGAATGGTGCGTGCGGTCATGCGGTTCTGTTCCTCAGATTCCGTCTCATCAAGTCCTACGCCATATTTCGATCGCTGGCAAAGACCGGGAGACGTGCTGTTGCCGGGCCAGGGTCGATGTGATTTCAATCGAAGTCCCAAGCAAAACAAAAACATGTGAGAAAAATGGAGAAAACAAGGCGAAGCGCAAGAACGGTATCATCCACCATTATTGTGCGTCCCGCGCCCGGCAGGCAAAGCCGCGCACTGGTTCAATGCGGTTCTTTCGTCCTTCCCGCCGCAATCGGCCGTTCCGGCCGCACCATCTCGAAGCGTGAGGGCGACGGTGCAACGCCGATTGCTTCAATGAAGCTGCTCTACGGATTTTGCCGCGGCGAACGTGCGAGCCGCCTCGAAACACCGCTCTTGCTCCGCCGCATCCGTCAGGACATGCTCTGGTGCGACCAGCCCGGCGATCCGAACTATAATCGCCTCGTCAGAGCGCCCTTCCGTCCAAGCCATGAAGAGTTGAAGCGCAAGGACGGACTCTACGACATATGTCTCGTCATGGATTGGAATATCACATCCCGCGCCCGCAATCGGGGATCGGCTATCTTCTTCCATCTCATCAGGCCGGGCTACGAGCCGACAGCAGGTTGCATCGCCGTCCATCCGCGCGACATGCGCCGGCTTTTGCCGCACATGCGCAAGGGGACCGTCGTACGCGTTCTCTGAGGCATCAGGGGTGATAATCTGCGCACCGTCTCCTATATCCGTTTTGACCGGCGCTCAGGCTGAATGCCATGCCGGGAAGTCCGCTCGCGGATTCAATTTCATGCCCCTCCAATCCTTCAAACTTCCGGAGATAGATTGTGGCCAATCAACCCATCATCACTTTCCATGACGGACATTCCATTCCCCAGGTCGGCCTCGGCGTATGGCAGACGCCACAGGAGGTCGCGGCTCCGACAGTCCGCAAGGCCCTCGAAACCGGTTACCGCCATATCGACACGGCTTCGGGCTACGACAACGAAGAGGGTGTCGGCGAGGGCGTGCGTTCCTCCGGTCTCGACCGCAAGGATGTTTTCATCACGACAAAGCTTCGTAACACCGACCAGGGTTACGACAGCGCTCTGCGCGCCCTCGAGGGCAGCCTGAAGAAGCTTGGCACCGAATATGTCGATCTCTACCTGATCCACTGGCCGTCGCCGCACCGCGGACTCTATCGCGAAACCTGGAAGGCCTTCGTCAAGATCAGGGAAGAAGGCCGTGCTCGTTCGATCGGCGTCTCCAACTTCTATCCGGATCATCTGGATCACATCGTTGGCGATACCGGCGTGGTTCCGGTCATCAACCAGATCGAACTCCACCCGGATTTTCAGCAGAAGGCGGCGCAGGACGCGCACCGGAAACTGAATATCGTTACCGAATCCTGGAGTCCGCTCGGTCAGGGAAAATTCATCGCCAATCCGGTTATCGGTGAAATTGCCAAGAAGCACAGCAAGACACCGGCACAGGTCATCATCCGCTGGCATATCGATAGCGGTCTTGTCGTGATCCCCAAGTCGGTGACGCCGTCGCGCATCGAGGAAAACTTCAAGGTGTTCGATTTCAAGCTCGATGCCGGGGACATGGCAGCGATTGCCAAGCTTGACGACAGGAATGCCCGCATGGGACCCGAGCCCTATACGGCAACGTTCTGATCAAGAGACCTTCCATCTCCTCCTCCATTGCAGGGAGGGGGAGACGTTTGCTCACGTGAGTTCACGCGCTGTCACGAAGCGCTCGAGACGTCCGCTTCCGGGCGATATATCCGCCCAGCTATTTTCCTCGAACGCGATGATCGCCATGCTGGCAGTGGCGAATTTCTCCTTCAAGCGTGCGCAAGCCTCCGGATCGCCCTTGCCGACGAGATTGTTCGCGAGGTCCTGAAAACCGGGATTGTGTCCGACAAGCATGACCGTTCGGACCGACGGCTCAATCTTGTGTAGGAGGCCGACAATGCGCGTTGCCGAGGCTTCGTATAAATCCGGCACATCGCGTTCCACAGTCGAGGCGGAAAGTTTTTTCGCTAGACGCTTCCATGTTTCCTGTGCGCGCCGCGCCGTCGACACCAAAGCGAGATCCGGGAAGAGCTTTTCGCGCGTCATATAGGCGCCGATCAAGGGCGCGGCCTTTCGCCCGCGCTTGGCAAGCGGGCGGTCGTGGTCTGCGACATCATCCGGCCAAGCGGATTTTGCGTGGCGCAGAAGAAAAAGGCGAAGGGACTTCGGCGAAGACTTTTTTGACGCATTCATGCCGCTCACCTGAAAAGGGCAGGAGACTATTGTCTCACCAAATGCGCATCTTGTCTTCTTAAGATGGCATGCCTCCCTCTCGGAACGAGAGGGAGGCAATGTCCGTCAGTTCCACTCGCGGATATCGACGAAATGGCCAGCGATTGCAGCAGCGGCAGCCATGGCCGGTGAAACGAGGTGCGTGCGGCCCTTGAAGCCCTGACGGCCTTCGAAGTTGCGGTTGGACGTCGAGGCGCAGCGCTCGCCCGGCTTCAGGCGATCGTCGTTCATGGCGAGACACATGGAGCAGCCCGGCTCACGCCAGTCGAAACCGGCTGCCTTGAAGATCTTGTCGAGGCCTTCGGCTTCGGCCTGTTCCTTCACGAGGCCGGAGCCGGGAACGATCATCGCGTCGACGGTCGAAGCAACGGTCCTGCCTTCGACGACCTTGGCAACTGCCCGAAGGTCTTCGATACGGCCGTTGGTGCAGGAGCCGATGAAGACGCGATCGATGTTGATCTCGGTGATCGGCGTGCCTGGCCTCAAGCCCATGTAGTCAAGTGCGCGCCACTTGGAGGCCCGCTTGGTTTCGTCCTGGATCTCGTCCGGGTTCGGAACGACGCCCTGAACCGAGACGACGTCCTCCGGCGAAGAGCCCCAGGAGACGATGGGCGGCAGTTCGGCGGCGTTGAGCTTCACGATGCGGTCGAAATGTGCGCCTTCGTCGGACTTCAGCGTCCTCCAGTAGGCAATCGCCTGTTCCAGGGCCTCGCCCTTCGGCGCGCGCGGCTTGCCCTTTATGTATTCGAAGGTCGTATCGTCGGGCGCAATCAGGCCGGCGCGGGCGCCGCCTTCGATCGACATGTTGCAGATCGTCATGCGGCCTTCCATCGACAGCGCACGGATCGCTTCGCCGGCATATTCGATGACGTAGCCGGTACCGCCGGCCGTGCCGATTTCGCCGATGATGGCGAGAACGATGTCCTTGGCGGTGACGCCGGCCGGAAGCTTGCCGTCGACCTGCACCAGCATGTTCTTCGCCTTCTTCTGGATCAACGTCTGTGTCGCCAGGACGTGCTCGACCTCGGACGTGCCGATGCCGTGGGCCAGCGAGCCGAAGGCGCCGTGCGTCGACGTATGGCTGTCGCCGCAGACGATCGTCATGCCCGGAAGGGTGAAGCCCTGTTCCGGCCCGATGATGTGCACGATGCCCTGACGCTTGTCGTTCTCGGAGTAATATTCGACTTTGAACTCGGCCGCGTTCTTGGCGAGCTGCTCGACCTGGATGCGGCTCTCCTCGTTCTTGATGCCGAGATGGCGATCAGGCGAGGTCGGAACGTTATGATCGACGACGGCAAGCGTCTTTTCGGGAGCACGAACCTTGCGGCCGGTCATGCGCAGGCCTTCGAACGCCTGCGGAGAGGTCACTTCGTGGACCAGATGGCGGTCGATGTAGAGAAGACAGGTGCCGTCTGCCTGTTCGTCGACCAGGTGGTCGTCCCAGATCTTGTCGTAAAGGGTACGCGGTGCGCTCATGGCATTTCAGTCCGTTTTTGGATGCAATGGGAAAAGGAATAGGCGGCAAGGCCCGCCGGCCATCATTCGATCAACGAAGTCGGCTGTTGAGCGCACCGGAAACGGTCGCAAAGAAGCGTGCCGGCAGGCGATAATGATCCTGCAGCACAAAAATATGCGCGCCAATGCACCTGAACTTGCTTTCCATGGGCCTGCATATAGCGATTTTTCTCGCAAACGGCAATTCGAATCATGTCAGCCCTACCGGCTGTGAGCTTTGCGCATCCGCTGCTCGATCTGCCGCAGTGCGAGCGACAAACCGATCGTCAGGATCAGATAGATATAGGTGACGATCGAATAGGTCTCGAAGAAGCGGAAGGAGCCGGAGGCGTAGACCTTGCCCATCTGCGTGATGTCGGAAACGCCGAGCACGGAAACGAGGGAGCTGTCCTTCACCATCGAGACGAAGTCGTTCGACAACGGCGGAAAGATCACGCGGATCGCCTGCGGAAAGACAACCAGCCGGAAGCGGTGGTAGCGCGACAGGCCCAGCGCCTTTGCCGCTTCGATCTGTCCATGGTCGACCGATTGGATGCCGGCGCGGAAAATCTCGGCAATGAAAGAGGAATACCCGATCATCAGGGCGATGATCGCACGCCACATCAGTGATAAGTCACGCACGAGAACTGGTTCCGCCAATCCGGCTTTCACAAATGGCGTGATCAGGAAATTATAGGCGGCAACAATGCCCGGAGCGCCGACAAAGGCCACGTAAAAGAGCAGCACGAGCATTGGGATGCCGCGGATGATCTCGATATAGAAGCGGGATGCTTGGCGCAGCGCGATGCTATCGGAAAGGCCGAGAAGAGCGATGCCGAGGCCAAGCAATGTCGAAAGCGCAAAGGCGACCAACGTCACGAAGACGGTGACCCATACGCCGTTGACGACGGTGCGGAAGACCTGCGCATAGATGCCGGTGGTGACGATGACGATCGCAAGGATGACGCCGATCGTAGCAAGGGCGACCAGCCACCACGGATAGTCGCCCTTGAGATTTCCGGCAGGAGAAGGCTGCAAGGCCATCAGCGGCTGACCTGCATCATTCGCCCATCTTGTAGTCGAGGAACCACTTCTTGTTCAGTGCGTCGAGCGTGCCGTCGGCTTTCAATGCGGCGATCGCGGCGTTGACGGGGGCAACGAGATCGGAGCCCTTCGGGAAGATGAAGCCGAAATCCTCGGTGCCGAGCGGGCCGCCGATCACCTTGAGCGTGCCGTTCGAGGCATCGACATACCCCTTCGCGGCAACGCTGTCCGTCAGCACCACATCGACATCTCCGGCCTTCAGCGCCTGAACCGTCGCGCCGAAGGTTTCGAAGAGCTTGATACGCGGATTCTGCTCGTTACCGTCAAGGATTTCATAGACGGCCGTGTAGAATGGCGAGGTGCCCGGCTGCGCGCCTACCAGGCCGTCCTTGAACTCACCGAAGGTCTTCGCGTCCGTGAAGCGGCTCTCATCGCCCCGGACCAGCATGAATTGCTGCGAGCGCATATAAGGATCGGAGAAATCCACTTTCTGCTTGCGGTCGTCCTTAATGGTGATGCCGGTCATGCCGATGTTGTACTGATCGTCGGAGACGGCCTGGATCATCGCGTCCCAGCTCGTGTTCTGATATTCGACCTTGAAGTTCAGCCGCTTGGCGATCTCGTTCATCGCGTCATATTCCCAACCGATCTGCTTGCCGGACTTGGGGTCGACGAACTGCAGCGGCGGATAGGCATTCTCGGTAACGACGACCACAGTCTTGCCGCCAAGATCCGGCAGATCGGCACCAAGGGCCGCCAATGGCGAAAGAGCGAGAGCGGCGAGGCCTGCAAGAATGGTGCGGCGGAACGGCATCAGAAATCTCCAATGAAATGTGGCTTGGGGAAATTGTCATAGTTGCGAAGCGGATGGCAAGAGCATCGGCCCCGATGCCGCGGGCCCAAAACAGAAAAGGCGGCCCAAAGACCGCCTTTTCATGCAAAGAATTTTGCGTTCCCAGAGCTTATTCTGCTGTGGGCTCTGCAGCGGCTGCTGCAGCTTCAGCTGCTGCCTTTGCCTCTGCGGCTTCGGCTGCTGCCTTTTCGGCTGCAAGAGCCTGAGCTGCTGCGACCTTTTCGGCTTCGATCCGTGCCTTTTCCTCGGCAACAGCAGCGCGCTCGGCGTCGTTGAGCTTGCGGGCGCGGGTGCCGGTGTTCTCAACGATACGGGCGGACTTGCCGCGACGGTCGCGCAGGTAGTAGAGCTTCGCACGGCGGACCTTACCGCGGCGAACGACTTCGACACTTTCGATCATCGGAGAATAGATCGGGAATACGCGCTCGACGCCTTCGCCGTAGGAAATCTTGCGGACCGTAAAGTTTTCCTGCAGGCCGCCGCCGGAGCGGGCGATGCAGACGCCTTCATAGGCCTGAACACGGGTACGGTTGCCTTCCGTAACCTTGACGTTGACGCGGAGCGTGTCGCCCGGCGGAGAATTCCGGAAGCGTGCGCTTGGCTTCGATCTTGGCGGCCTGTTCGGCCTCGAGCTGCTGAATGATGTTCATCGTCTTAACCTTTGGTTCTTCTGAAACAGCCAGAGCGCTCGACACGTGATCCTTTGGGATTGCCTCGGGATTTTGCCCTTTTCGGGCGGGAGCGGATTCGCCATTCTTTGTTTGCTGGCAGACGGGGCTAGCCCCATTTCCGCGGGCTGCTACTACACGAAAGCCTGGGCCTTGTCATCCCTTGGACGGCATTTTTGTAAGACGGAGGCACGGATTTTCCGGCTTTCAGTCCTTCAGAAGGTCCGGTCGCCTGTCCTTTGTCAAGGCGACCGCCTGCTCGTGTCGCCATTTTTCGATGGCGCCGTGATTGCCGGAGGTCAGGATCGCTGGAATTTCGCGGCCTTCCCATTCCTGCGGCCGGGTGTAGTGCGGATGCTCCAGCAACCCGCCTTCGAAACTCTCATGCAGGCCGGAAAGATCATTGCCCATGACGCCTGGCAGGATGCGCACGATCGTGTCGAGAACGACCAGGGCGGCGGGCTCGCCGCCCGAAAGCACGTAATCGCCGATCGAAATCTCTTCAAGCTTCCGCGCATCGATCACCCGCTGATCGACACCTTCGAAACGGCCGCAGACGATGATCACGCCCTGGCCCGCCGCAAGCTCGCGCACCCGTTCCTGCGTCAGCGGCTTGCCGCGCGGGCTCATCAAAAGCCGCGGACGAGCATCATCTTCGCACGTCCTGTCGATCGCCCGCGCCAACACGTCAGGCTTCAGCACCATGCCGGCGCCACCGCCTGCCGGCGTGTCGTCGACGGTGCGGTGTCTATCGGTCGCAAAATCCCGGATCTGCACGCTATCCAACGACCATTGCCCTCGCTCCATCGCCTTGCCGGCGAGCGAATAGCTCAGATGCCCCGGAAACATTTCCGGGTAGAGTGTCAGGACGGTCGCCCGGAAACCCATGGCAATCTCACTTCTTTTTCTTCGGCTTGCCGGAGGCAAGCTTGGAGATTTCCTGCGGATCATCGACAAGTCCCGCCGCCAGCGGATCGATCAGGATTGTACCGTCTTCGAGATCAATTTCGAGAACCGACGCTTCGGAGAAGGGGATGAGCACGGGGCGCTTGCCCGGCCCCTTAAGCTCCAGCAGGTCGCCCGCGCCGAAGTCGAAAACGCCGGTAATGGTGCCGTAGCTGACGCCCTTGTCGTCCACTGCCTCAAGCCCTTCGAGATCGGCATAGAAGAATTCGTCTTCCTCCAGTTCGTCGTCCGGCAGGTTGCCGCGTTCGATGTAGAGCTCCAGGCCGTTGAGCGCCTCGGCCGCATTGCGGTCGTTGATGCCACGGAAGCGAACGACGACGACATTCTTCATCTCGCGGATTTCCAGGATATCGGAATGTCCAGCCCGTCCATGCTGTGCAAATGGCCATAGTCGCCGAGTGCCGTCGGATCGGCCGTATAAGCCTTGGCGCGCACTTCGCCGCGAATGCCCTGCGCACCGCCGATCGTTGCCATCAGTACGGGGTTTTCAAGCTTTGTCATGGGGCCCTTCATGTGAAGCCGGAAATCTGGCTTCTCATAAACGAAGTCTGCCGGAATGAAAATGAAAACGGGCGGCATGTCGCCATGCCGCCCGTCCAATCGGGATATGATCCCGGGATTATTCTGCGGAAGCGGCGGCTTCGGCTGCGTCGGCAGCTTTCTGTGCCCTCTCGGCAGTGCGTTCCTGGGCCTTCTTGCCCGGCTTTGCCTTTTCCGGGTTGTTCTTGGCCTCGCGCTTTGCAACGCCGGCTTCGTCGAGGAAGCGCAGAACGCGGTCGGTCGGCTGCGCGCCGTTGTCGAGCCAGTGCTTGACGCGCTCGGCGTTCAGTTCAACGCGCTTTGCGTCGTCCTTGGCCAGCATCGGATTCCAGGAACCGAGCTTTTCGAGGAAGCGGCCATCGCGCGGCGAACGGGCGTCGGCAACAACAACGTGATAATACGGGCGCTTCTTGGAACCACCGCGGGCGAGACGAATTTTCAGTGCCATGTCATTTACTCCTTAGGCTTTTCTTGACCGCTTCGTGAGGCGGTATCGGTTCATTTTGCTGCGGCGCCTTGTTCAGCGTGATCCGCAGCGATCTGCTCATGATGCCGGATGACTTCCGTGATGACGAAGTTCAAGAACTTCTCGGCGAAATCCGGATCCAGATGCGCATCTTCGGCAAGCTGCCGAAGTCGGGCGATCTGGTATTCCTCGCGCGCCGGGTCGGCCGGCGGCAACTTGTACTTGGCCTTCAAAACGCCGACCTCTTTGGTGCAGCGAAAGCGTTCGGCCAGGATGTGGACGAGCGCAGCGTCGATATTGTCGATCGACTGGCGGTAGCTCGAAAGCTGGGCTTTGACGTCTGGATCAATCATGGGGCAGGCGATCCTTTCACTTCTTCTTCGGCAATCCGGGCAGACCCGGGAATCCACCGCCGAGACCCGGCAGCTTTGTCCCGCCAAGACCCGGCAAGCCGCCCGGCAAACCGCCACCTAAACCGGGCATGCCCCCGCCCGGCTTCCCAAGACCCGCCGCTTCGGCCTGCTTTTGAAGTGCTTCCAGCTGCTTGGGGTCGATATTCGAAAGATCGGGCATGGAGCCCATCTCACCCATGCCGCCAAGGCCCATCTTGCCGGCAAGACCTCCCATCAGCTGCTTCATCATGCCGCCTTTGCCCTTGCCGCCCATCATCTTCATCATGTCCGCCATCTGGCGGTGCATCTTGAGCAACTTGTTGATGTCGGCAGCGTCGGTGCCGGAGCCGGCGGCGATCCGCTTCTTGCGGGAATGCTTGAGGATGTCCGGGCTGGCGCGCTCAGCCTTCGTCATCGAAGAGATGATCGCAAGCTGGCGGCCGAAGAGGCTGTCATTCAGGCCGGCGGATGCCATCTTGTCCTTCATACCGGCCATGCCGGGCATCATGCTCATGATGCCGCCCATGCCGCCCATCTTCTGCATCTGGCGCAGCTGATCGGCGAGGTCGTTGAGGTCGAATTTTCCCTTGGCCATCTTGGCGGCCATGGCGGCCGCCTTTTCGGCGTCGATATTTTCCGCCGCGCGCTCGACGAGCGAGATGATGTCGCCCATGCCAAGAATACGGTCTGCGATGCGGCGGGGATGGAATTCTTCCAGCTCGCTCATCTTTTCGCCGACGCCGATCAGCTTGATCGGCTTGCCGGTGACGGCGCGCATGAGAGAGCCGCACCGCCGCGGCCGTCGCCGTCCATACGGGTGAGCACGAGGCCGGTGATGCCGACGCGCTCGTCGAAATTGCGGGCCAGATTGACGGCGTCCTGACCGGTCAGCAAGTCCGCGACCAGCAGGATTTCATGCGGGTTCGACTTCTTCTTGATGTCGGCCATTTCGACCATCAAGGGCTCATCGATATGCGTACGGCCGGCGGTATCGAGGATGACGACGTCATGGCCACCGAGCTTGGCTGCCTGCACGGCGCGCGCGGCGATATCCGTCGGCGACTGGCCGGCGATGACCGGAAGCGTATCGATATTGGTCTGGGCGCCGAGCTGGCGAAGCTGCTCCTGCGCTGCCGGACGGCGTGTGTCGAGCGATGCCATCAGCACCCTCTTCTTCTCGCGCGTCGTCAGGCGGAGGGCGATCTTCGCCGTCGTCGTCGTCTTGCCGGAGCCCTGTAGGCCGACCATCATGATCACGACGGGGGCGGCAGCGTGAAGATCGACGCCGGCGCCTTCGCCGCCCAGCATCTCGATCAGCTCGTCATGAACGATCTTTACGACCATCTGGCCGGGCTTGATCGCCTTCAAAATTTCTGCGCCGACGGCCTTTTCGCGCACGCGGTCGGTGAAGGAGCGTACGACATCGAGTGCAACGTCGGCTTCCAGCAATGCACGGCGAACCTCGCGCAGCGCTGCCGAAACATCGGCTTCCGAAAGCGCGCCACGGCCTGTCAGTCCATTCAGAATGGATCCAAGACGGTCCTGGAGGTTTTCAAACATCGGCTCTTCCTTGATACGTTTCGGGCAGGATTGGTATGCCCGGAAACGTCGTGCTTTTCCTTGACGAAAACAAGACGCAAAGCCAAAAAAGCACCCGAGGGCGCATCGCGCTGTCGGGTGTGGACCTCCGGGATCTCTTTATACCTTATCGGGTCCCGGTCGGCGGCTCGAAGTCTTGAAGCTCGTCACAGAATGAGCGGCGGTAAACAGGAAAGTGCGGACAAAGTCAAGAGAATGCGGACAAATGACCGCATTGCATGCTTGCTGAAGCCTTCAGCGTGCCGCTTGTGTAATCCCAACTGACCGACGGTGCGATCGGGCGAGGCTTGCGGCCGGCGGGCGGTGCAAGATTTACCACGTGGCGTTTTAATTCGGGTGCGATCCCGAACCGTGTGCGTTGATGATTGCGTCGGCCTCTTTGCCGTAGATCTCCTCGAAGTGATCGAAGGCTTTGGAGAAGTATCCGATTCCTTGCGTGGCGGAGCGCAACGTCCGGGCCAGTTCGTCGAGCGCCGCCCCGGGAACGAGTGCCCGGAAGACATCCCATCCTTTGGCGCTCTCATCGCGATCGAAGCCAAGCACCTGGCCCTTGAGGGCCGAGACGATCGCCACCATGCTGCCAGAAAAGATGGATGGTATGTGGATTTCGACCCGCACCACCGGGCTGCATCAGCACAGCCGCTGCCTCTGACAATGCCTGCCGCACCCCCATCCGTGCCGCTGCCCGGAAGGCGAAGTCGGAGCTGTCGACGGAGTGGTACTGACCGTCCGTGAGCCTCACGTCGACATCGATCACCTGAAAACCGAGCGGGCCTTTTTCCATAGCTTCACGGGCGCCGGCCTCAACCGCCGGAATGTAGTTCCGGGGAACGGTGCCGCCTTTGACCGTCTCGCCGAAGGTGAAGCCCTGCCCCCGTTCATTGGGACGCACACTCAGCTGCACATCTGCGAACTGGCCTGCGCCACCGGTCTGCTTGCGGTGACGATAGTGGACGTTCGAGGGCTTTGAGATCGTTTCCCGATAGATCGGGTTCGGCGATCGGTCCGTGACTTCGACGCGGAATACCTCCGACAGGGTCTTGCGCAGATCGCGCAGGTGCATCGGTCCTTGCGCGCAGATCAGCTGTGCGCCTGTTCCCTCCTCCTGCATCACCTTCAGGCCGCGATCGGTCTCGGCCAGCTTTGCAAGCGTCGCCGAGAGCTTCGTTTCGTCGCGCTCGGTGCCCGGAACAAGGATGCGTTCGAGCATGGGCGTCGGCGGTGCCGTCCAAGCAGGTGGTGCCAACGCGTCGGCCGCTGTCAGCAAGGCGGTTGCGGGCAAGTGATCTGATTTGACTGCGGCGAAAATCCTGCCGCGCGCCGAGTTGCCGGCAAGGGGACGGCCGTTTCCTCCCTCCTGGACCGACCCGAGACTAGCGCCGCCCAGCGCAGCGCCCTGTTTCAGTCCGTCGGCAAGCGCACGGACGAGAATCGTCTTTCCAACGCTCGGCCGGTGGTAGGCGTGGAAGCTCACCGCAGCCAATGCCGTTTCATCCAGGTTGGCGGTGGCAGCAAGCCGGCTCTTCAAGGCTTCAACAGGCGGCGCTTCGTGGCGCAGCGCCTTCATCAGCCGCTTGATGCCATTGCTGTGGGATGCTGCGCCGAAGAGCACCGGAATGACCTTGTTTTCCTTCAGGATCCGCGAGGCGATGGCAAAGAGTGCGTCGCTTGGTAGTTCGCGGTCTTCGATCAGTTCCTCGAGAAGCCAGTCATCGTACTCGGAAAGCTGTTCCAGCAATTCGGAACGTGCCTCGTGCTCGCGCGCAGCAGCACTGTCGGGAAGTTCGACGAGGGCCGAAGGCTGACCTTCCCGATAGCGCCAGGCGCGCTCCGAAATCAGGTCGCAGCTGCCGACCACAACATCTCCGTCGCGGATCGGTATCTGCCGCAGGACCGAGAGGATGGCTGGAATAGGCCTGCAGGGCCGCGATGACATCGCGCACGCGCCCCTGCGGCTCGTCCATGCGGTTCACAAAAAGAATGCAGGGTGTTCCCGAAGCTTCGATGGCGCGAAGATAGGGTGCTGCCAGCACCGCCTCGTCCGGCGCCGGCGATACGCAGAGGATGCAAGCATCGCTTGCCAAAAGTGAATCCTGGGCAAGCGCCAGCGCCTCGTTCGCGCCGGGTGTATCCAGCGCACACCATGCCTCGCTTCCGAATTCGAATTCCGTCAGGCTCGATCCGTATGGAGAGACGGACTTTCTCGGTGTCCCTTCGAGCGAAGCCAGTTTTGCGACGAGCGTCGACTTTCCCGTCTGCGAGGGTCCAAGTACCGTGAAGCAGCGCATCGGCTATCCTCCCTTTGCCAAGAACACGCATCCGATTGTCAAGAATGCCTTCAACCGTTGAAAAGTGCTAGGCCATTGCGACTTTTCTCAAGCATGAGGCGGCGCCTGTCCCCTCATGAGGCATTTTTGCCTGGGCAGCATGGCGTCTGCCTTGCCGGGCTCCCCACGAGATTACCGGCGAAGAAGGGCGGAGCAGCGAAGCGTCGCTGGCCAGTCATTGCCCGCACCCACTGGTAATTCCCGCGCGTTTCCGCCATATACAGCCGAAATGGACACGGGATGATCCTATGAGCGCAACGGTCGAATTCGCGAAGATGAACGGGCTTGGCAACAAGATCCTGGTCGTCGACATGCGCGGCCGCCCGGACAAGGTGACGCCTGCTGCGGCAATTGCGCTCAATGCCCATCCAGATACGGCCTTCGACCAGATCATGGCGATCCACGACCCGAGGGCTCAAGGCACCGATGCCTGGATCGATATCCTGAATTCCGATGGATCAAAGGCGCAAGCCTGCGGCAATGGCACGCGTTGCGTGGTGCAGGCTCTTGCCGCGGAAACCGGCAACAAGGTTTTCACTTTCCAGACGGTGGCAGGCATCCTCAATGCCGTCGAGCATGACGACGGTACGATCTCGGTCGACATGGGCAAGCCTGTTTTCGACTGGGACAAGATCCCGCTTGCGGAAGAATTTCACGATACCAGCCGCATTGAACTCCAAATCGGTCCGATCGACAGCCCCCTCCTGCATTCGCCCTCCACCATGTCGATGGGCAACCCGCATGCCGTCTTCTGGGTCGACAGGGACGTGATGTCCTTTGATCTGGCGCGCTTTGGACCATTGCTTGAGAATCATCCGATGTTTCCCGAGCGCGCCAATATCACGCTGGCGCAAATTACCTCGCCGGCATCGATTACGACCCGGACATGGGAGCGCAGTGCGGGTTTGACGCTTGCTTGCGGTTCGGCTGCCTGTGCAACAGCGGTTTGCGCTGCCCGCACGGACCGCACGGGCCGCAGAGGTCGAGATTCATGTCGCCAGCGCCAAGCCGCCCGGCATATTGTCGATCGAATGGCGCGACCGCGACGACCACGTGATCATGACAGGCCCTGCCGAATGGGAATGGTCCGGTGCGTTAGACCCCTCCACCGGTTCGTGGGCGCGCGATCAGGCGCAGGGGGCCGAGGCGCGGTGAGCGGCGTTGAAGTCATTACCTTCGGCTGCCGTCTCAACACCTACGAATCCGAAGTGATGCGGACGGAGGCGGAAAAGGCCGGGCTCAACAACGCCATTTTGGTGAACACTTGCGCGGTCACAAGCGAGGCCGTGCGCCAGGCGCGGCAGGCCATCCGCCGCGCACGACGCGAGAATCCGCATGCGCGTATCATCGTGACGGGCTGCGCAGCCCAGACCGAAAAGCAGACCTTCGCAGAAATGGCCGAGGTCGACGCCGTTCTCGGCAACGAGGAGAAGCTGATCACCGCGTCATATCGCGCCAGCGCCTTGCCCGATTTCGGAGTGGCCGCGGAAGAGAAGCTGCGCGTCAACGACATCATGAGTGTGCGCCAGACGGCGCCGCAGATGGTGAAGCACATCGACGGGCATGTGCGCGCCTTTATCCAGGTGCAGAACGGCTGCGACCATCGCTGTACCTTCTGCATCATCCCCTATGGCCGCGGCAATTCCCGCTCCGTGCCCATGGGCGCCGTGGTCGATCAGGCGCGTAACCTCATTGAAAACGGCTACCGAGAGATCGTGCTGACAGGCGTCGATGCCACCAGTTACGGCGCCGACCTGCCCGGCGAACCGACGCTTGGGCTGCTTGCCAAGACGCTTCTGAAGCAGATACCTGACATCCGCCGACTGCGGCTGTCATCGATCGACAGCATCGAGGCGGACAAGCATTTGTTCGATCTGGTCGCCGATGAGCCGCGTTTGATGCCGCACCTGCATCTTTCGCTGCAACATGGCGACGACATGATCCTTAAGCGCATGAAACGGCGGCATTCACGCGCTGATGCGCTGGCCTTCGTCGATCAGGTTCGCCGTCTGCGTCCAGAGATGTGCTTCGGCGCGGACATGATCGCCGGTTTCCCGACCGAGACCGAAGAGATGTTCGAAAATGCCGCCAGCCTGGCGGAAGAAGCGAAGATCGCTCACCTGCACGTCTTCCCTTACAGCCCTCGTCCAGGCACGCCGGCAGCCCGCATGCCGCAGCTCGACCGGTCGATCGTCAAGGATCGTGCGGTACGGCTTCGTGCTACTGGACATCAGCTTCATCAGTCCCATCTGGATCAGATGGTTGGAACGCGGCAATGGCTGCTGGTGGAAAACAACGGGCTTGCACATACCGAGAACTTCACGCTTGTCGCAGCCCCCGGTCTTCGCCCGCGTTCGTTCGTCGAGGCAACCATCACCGGCCATAATGGCAAACATCTTGACATGCAATTGACAGCCGCCGACGCGGCCTGATTTCACGGAATTCCCATGGCGCTCAGTTTCATCAAAAAGGTCTTCACCTTCGGCAAGGAAAAGCCGGCGGAAGAGCAGGCGCCAGAGGTTTCAGAGACAAAAGTTCTCGAAGCCGAACTGGAGACGCATTCGCGCGAGGGAACACTTGCCGCTCGCAAGTGATCCCGTTTTATCGGAGGAGTTGGATACCGCGGGCGGCCCGGCTGCGGACGCTGTCGAGCCTTCCGAAGACGCCGAAGAGTTGGCGATCCTTCCGGGCGCCTACCAGATTGGCGATCTTGGAGTGATACCACTCTCGTTGCTGGAGGCTGAGGCTGAAGCCGAGCCAGAGACGTCAGCGCAAGACGCGCCCTTGGCGGAAACACCCCCCTCAGTCCCTTCGCGACATCTCCCCCACGAGGGGAAAGATCAGTTGGCCGACGAGGCGCCACTTTCCGATGCTTCTCGTGATGAAGTCACGGATATTCGTCCGGAGATTTCCGGGACGGCTGAGGGAGGGCAAAGCGCTCCTGCTCAACCAACCTCTCTCCTTGTAGGGGAGATGCCCGGCAGGGTGGAGGGGGATGCTCCTCATCCTGAAACGGAGGGCGAGCGTGCTTCAAGGACGGAACCTGTCCTTCCCAAGGGCTTTGCAACCGCTCCGAAAATCACCGAACCGGAGCCGATTGGTCCTGCGCCGAAACTCAGCTGGTTCCAGCGTCTACGCGCCGGTCTCGCGCGTACTTCGTCGCAACTCACGGGCCAGATTTCCGCGCTCTTCACCAAGCGCAAGCTGGACGACGACACCCTTCAGGACCTCGAAGACCTGCTGATACAAGCCGACCTCGGCGTCGAGACCGCCATGCGTGTCACCGATACGCTTGCTTCCGAGCGCTATGGCAAGGATGTGACCGGCGAGGATGTCAGCCGCATCATGGCGTCGGAAATTGCCAAAGTGCTGAAGCCGGTCGCAAAGCCTTTGCAGCTCGATCTCACCCACAAGCCGCATGTCATTCTCGTCGTCGGCGTCAACGGCACCGGCAAGACGACGACGATCGGCAAGCTGGCGTCGAAGCTTTCGGGTGCCGGGTTGAAGGTCATGGTGGCGGCGGGCGATACGTTCCGCGCCGCGGCGATCGAGCAGTTGAAGATCTGGGCCGATCGCACGAAGTCGGAATTCATCGGTACCAAGCTTGGTGCGGATGCCGCAGGTCTCGCCTATGACGCCTTCGAGCAGGCGAAGGCGAAAAAGTGCGACGTGCTGATCATCGATACCGCCGGCCGTTTGCAAAACAAGGCGGAGCTGATGGCGGAGCTTGAAAAAATCGTCCGCGTGCTCGGCAAGCTCGATCCCGACGCCCCGCATACGGTGCTGCAGACACTGGATGCGACCACCGGCCAGAACGCTCTCAATCAGGTCGAAATCTTCCGCAATGTTGCGGGCGTCAACGGTCTGATCATGACCAAGCTCGATGGTACGGCAAGGGGCGGCATCCTCGTTGCGATCTCCGCCAAGCACAAGCTACCGGTCTATTTCATCGGCGTCGGCGAAGGCGTAGACGATCTGGAGCCGTTCGAGGCCGAGGATTTCGCTCAAGCCATTGCCGGCCTTGGGCAATGATGCCACAGATAAGGCGGAACAGCGCGTAAGGCGCGCGAACGACGAACGGGTTTGACGAATACATGACCACTGAAAGCGATATTACTCCCAGCGCCGCCGACCGGCACCATCCGATGCTGAAGCTGGCGCTGGAACTCGGGCCGCTGCTGATCTTCTTCTTTGCCAATCTGCGCGGCGTGTGGCTGGTCGAAAGATTCCCTGCATTGTCCGAACTCGGCGGGCCGCTCTTCGTGGCGACGGGGCTTTTCATGGCGGCGACGATCGTCTCGCTCGTCGTTTCCAAGCTCGTCCTTGGCCATCTGCCGATCATGCCCTTCGTGTCGGGCATCGTCGTTTTGATCTTCGGTTCGCTGTCAATCTACCTGCAGAACGAAACCTTCATCAAAATGAAGCCGACGATTGTCAATACGCTGTTCGGTGTCGCGTTGCTGGGCGGGCTTGCCTTTGGCAGGTCGCTGCTCGGCTACGTCTTCAACGCGGCCTTTCAGCTCGACGCTGAAGGCTGGCGCAAGCTGAACGGTCCGTTGGGGCGTTTTCTTCCTGTTCCTTGCCGTGCTGAACGAAGTCGTCTGGCGCAATTTTTCCGATGACTTCTGGGTGACCTTCAAGGTCTGGGGGACGATGCCGATCACCATCATCTTCACCATGGCGCAGATGCCGCTCATCCTGAAGCATTCGATAACTCCTGCAGGAGAGACCGAGAAGTGACGGCATTCAGTGCAGCGCAAAGAACGAGACATCAGAATTTCTGGTTCGCGGCCTGCCTGGCGGTTTTGATCGTCCAGATCGCTGCCGAGTACATAATGGGCCGCACGCCGATCTGCACCTGCGGCTATGTCAAGCTGTGGGAAGGCGTCGTCAACTCGAGCGGCAATTCCCAGCACCTTTCGGACTGGTACACGCCGTCCCACATCATTCACGGCTTCCTGTTCTATGGGCTGGCGCATCTCGTAATGCGTAACAGACCGATCGCCGTCCGCCTGCTTCTGGCGCTCGTCGTCGAATCCGGCTGGGAACTGCTCGAGAACTCGCCGATCATCATCGACCGCTACCGTGCGGCGACGATCTCCCTCGATTATTACGGCGATAGTATCCTGAACTCGGCCATGGACACAGTCTTCATGGTCGCCGGCTTCTTCTTCGCTGCCCGCGCTCCGATCGCGCTCACAGTCGCCAGCGCGATCTTCTTCGAGATTTTCACGGGTTACATGATCCGTGACAACCTGACGCTCAACGTGCTGATGCTGACCTTTCCGGTCGAGGCGGTCAAGGCCTGGCAGGGTGCGGTTTAGGAAACCGGTTTCCCGAGCGCCTTTTCCATTGCCGGATAGAGGCCTTCCTTGAGGCTGACGTCGTCGAAGGGGCCGACGCGTTTATAGAGGATCGTGCCGTCGGTGGCGACCAGGTAACTCTCCGGAATGCCATAGACGCCCCAGTCGATCGCCGCCTTGCCATTGGGATCGACGCCGATTGCGGCATAGGGGTTTCCGAGCTCGCCAAGGAAACGCAGCGCGCTGTCGTTCTTGTCCTTGTAGTTGATCGCGACGATGTTGAGCCGGTTGTCCTTTGCCAGTTCCGTCAGGATTGGATGCTCTTCCCGGCAAGGAAGGCACCAGGAGGCAAAGACATTGACCAGCGTCAGCTTGCCCTTGATCGCGCTATCCGTCAGCGGCGGCAGATTGGACCCTTCCAGGGGTGCCAGGTTTAATTCCGGAGCTTTGGTGCCGATCAGCGCTGAAGGGATCTCGGAAATGTTCTTGCCGTGGAAATCCTGATCGTAAAGCATCTTTGCTGCCGTTGCGGCAATGCCGCCGAAAACGACAAGCGGGATCAATGCCAGCGCATAACGGGCAAAGCCGCGTGGTTTTGGCCGATCTGCTTGCGGCGCGCTCATTCGCTATCCTTCGGACGCGCCGAACGGCGGCGGATACCGGAAGCTTCCAGGGCCGCCAGTTCCTTCTGCCGCGCGCGCCCGTCCATCCAGATCCACAGCGTCACGGCGATGGTGACGAAAGCGGCGAACGCATAGGAACTGTAAACGTAAAAGGCGTGCGTCATCCCTCAATCCTCACGGCTTGCCATGCGCGCGGCAAGACGGCGCTGGGCGGCAACGCGGCGCCGCCAGATTTCGTTGCGCATCGCCATGATGTGCAGCGTGAAGAAGAGAAGCGTGAAGCCGATTGCCATCACGAAAAGCGGGCGCAGGAACTCCGGGTCGATCGCCGGGCCGGCGAGGCGCACGACGCTCGCAGGCTGATGCAGTGTATTCCACCAGTCGACCGAGAACTTGATGATCGGGATATTGACGAATCCGACGAGGATCAGAACCGCGGTGACACGCGCGGCCCTTGACGGATCATCGATGGCGCGGTTCAGCGCAATTAGGCCGAGATACATCAGGAAGAGGATGAAGACGGACGTCAGCCGCGCGTCCCAGACCCACCAGGTGCCCCACATGGGCTTGCCCCAGAGAGAACCGGTGACCAATGCAAGCAGCGTGAAGGCGGCGCCGAGCGGTGCGGCGGCCTTGGCGGAGACATCGGCCAGCGGATGGCGCCAGACGAGCGTGCCGATCGCCGAAATGCTCATCACCGTGTAGCACATCATCGAAAGCCAGGCCGAAGGCACATGGAGATACATGATGCGGACGGTTTCGCCCTGCTGGTAGTCGCCTTTCGTCGAGAAGCTGAGGTACAATCCGATGATGAGACAGAGCGCCGTTGCCGCCGCCATCCACGGGATGGTGCGCTGCGCCAGCGCCAGAAACCGCGTCGGATTGGCGAGATCGCTGATTTTGCTGATGGCAAGGCTTGTTTCGCTCATGAACGGTTCTTTACCTTGAACGCGGTGTTCCCGCAATTGATCGTGATCAAAGAGCCAATCAATCCGATGTGTTTCGCAGCGCCAGCGCTGCGCCTGCCGGACCGATGACGGCAAAGAACATCGTCAATGCGATCAGAATGAGGAAGGGCGGCAGGAAAGGTGCCGGATCTTCCACTGCCGCATAGGTGGCGCTGACGCCGAAGATCAGCACCGGAATGGTCAATGGCAGAACAAGGATCGAGACCAGCAGCCCGCCGCGCGGAAGGGCGACGGCGACAGCCGCGCCGACGGCGCCGATGAAGGTGATGGCGGGCGAGCCGGCCAAGAGCGTCAGCATCGTAGCACCGATCGCGACCTCGTCCATGTTCATGAAGAGACCAAGGAACGGGGAGGCAATCACCAATGGCAGGCTCGTCGCCGTCCAATGCGCGAAGCATTTGACAAGAACCGTCAGTACGAGCGGCGTTTCCTGCATCAGCATCAAGTCCAGCGAACCGTCGTCGCGTTCGGCTTGGAAAAGTCGGTCAAGGCCCAGCAAAGCCGCAAGCAGCGCGCCAATCCAGACGATGGCGGGGCCGATCCTGGAAAGCAGGTTCAGGTCCGGCCCGACGCCGAACGGGATGACAGCGACGACGGTGAGGAAAAACAGCACGCCGATGAGAGCGCCGCCGCCGGCGCGGATGGAGAGTTTCAGATCGCGGAAGAAGAGGGCGGTCATTTGAGGTGTCCCTCTTCGCGGATGGCCAAGGACCGCTCCCTAACCCCTCCCCACAAGAGGAAAGGGGCTAACGTGCGGCGCCGTTTGCTGCCTACAAACATTCCGTTCCGCAAGCTGTAACGGTGTCCTTGTGTGCCACAAACTTCATCAACCCCAAACTCCTCGATCCACACCCGCAAACCCCGTCATCTTCAATGCCCGGGCACTCTCAAGCCCGAGCGGCTGATGGGTCGCGGCGACAACGATGCCGCCCTTTCTGCGGTGGGCGTCGATGAGACCGGCAAACAAGCGGTCGGCGCTGGCATCGAGTGCTGCGGTCGGTTCGTCGAGAATCCAGACCCGGGCGGTAGGCAACGAGCAGCTTGGCGAAGGCAAAGCGGCGTTGCTGGCCGGCGGAGAGATAACCGAAGGGAAGATGCGTAATGTCCGAAAGGCCGACGGCCTCAGCGGCGTCTTCGATCGACAGTTCCGAGACGCCGAGGACGTCGCCGAGAAAGTTTTGCCAGAAGGCGAGATTTTCGGAAACGGTTAGCTCGCTTTTCATCGCATTGCGGTGGCCGAGATAGTGGCTGACCTCGCGCGCATGCCGGTCCGTTTCACCACGCGAATCAGTGAATTCAACTGTGCCCCTTTCAGGCCTTAAAAGACCGGCCACGACGCGCAGCAAAGTCGACTTTCCCGATCCGTTTTTCCCAGTCAAAACCAGCGCTTCGCCTGCGTCAAGGCGAAAGGATACGTCTGCGAAAATCAGGTCTTCGCCCCGCCTGGCAGCGAGATTGGAGGCGTCGAGACGCATAGGTTTTCCGTTCAATAAGTTTTTAGTCACCGCGACGCAAAAAATGTCCCAAATGGGCCGAGCCCTCTCTGGCACCTTTCTTAGAAATTATCTATAAGACCCGCAACCACGCCAGCGGCCGGCGTGAATTTCATCCTTGCGCCGAACTTGGAGAAACCTCTCCACGTGCGGACAGCGGAAATGGCCGTACCCGCATCCTGATGTGCATTAGTGCATAGGCGTCCGCACGACTGTGTTGGCTATCAGAAACGGGGTCTCTCGTGTCTAAATCTCTTGACAGCTTCAATTGTCGCTCCACGCTTTCCGTGAACGGAAAGGACTACGTCTATTACAGCCTACCGAAGGCTGAAGCGAATGGTCTTAAGGGCGTGTCGAAGCTTCCCTATTCGATGAAGGTTCTGCTCGAGAACCTGCTGCGCTTCGAAGACGGCCAGTCGGTCACCAAGGAGCACATCCTCGCGGTCGCCGAATGGCTGAACAACAAGGGCTCCGTCGAAAACGAAATCGCCTATCGCCCGGCGCGCGTGCTGATGCAGGACTTTACTGGCGTTCCGGCGGTGGTCGATCTTGCTGCGATGCGCGACGCAATGGTCTCGCTCGGCGGCGATCCTGAAAAGATCAACCCGCTCGTGCCCGTCGACCTCGTCATCGACCATTCCGTCATCGTCGATGAATTCGGCACGCCACAGGCCTTCGCCAAGAACGTCGAACTTGAATACCAGCGCAACGGCGAGCGCTACCGCTTCCTGAAGTGGGGCCAGCAGGCATTCAAGAATTTCCGCGTCGTTCCTCCCGGCACCGGCATCTGTCACCAGGTCAATCTCGAATATCTCGGCCAGACCGTGTGGACGAAGGATGAGGACGGTGAGACGATCGCCTATCCGGACACCTGCGTCGGTACCGACTCGCACACGACGATGATCAACGGCCTCGGCGTTCTGGGCTGGGGGGTCGGCGGTATCGAAGCAGAAGCCGCCATGCTCGGCCAGCCGGTGTCGATGCTCCTGCCGGAAGTCATCGGCTTCAAGCTCACCGGCAAGCTCAAGGAAGGCGTCACGGCGACCGACCTCGTTCTGACCGTCGTACAGATGCTGCGCAAGAAGGGCGTCGTTTCGAAGTTCGTCGAGTTCTTCGGCCCCGGCATGGACAACATGCCGCTCGCCGATCGCGCGACGATCGGTAACATGGGTCCGGAATACGGCGCGACCTGTGGCTTCTTCCCGGTCGACGGCGAAACCGTCAACTACCTCACCATGTCCGGCCGCACGCATGACAGGATCGCGCTCGTTGAAGCCTATTCGAAGGCGCAAGGCATGTGGCGCGAAGGCGATGGTTCCGACCTCGTGTTCACCGACACGCTGGAACTCGACCTCGGCGACGTCGTGCCGTCGATGGCAGGTCCGAAGCGTCCTGAGGGCCGCATCGCGCTCGAAGACATCGCGTCCGGTTTCGCCACGTCGATGGACGCTGACTACAAGAAGCCCGGCCAGCTTTCGAACCGTTATGCGGTCGAAGGTACGGACTTCGATCTCGGCCATGGCGATGTTGCCATTGCCGCCATCACATCCTGCACCAATACCTCCAACCCGTCGGTTCTGATTGCTGCCGGCCTGCTCGCCCGCAACGCCGTTGCCAAGGGCCTGAAGACCAAGCCCTGGGTCAAGACTTCGCTGGCGCCTGGATCGCAGGTCGTCGGCGAATATCTTGCCAAGTCCGGCCTGCAGGCCGACCTGGACAAGCTCGGCTTCAACCTCGTCGGCTTTGGCTGCACGACCTGCATCGGCAATTCCGGCCCGCTGCCGGCGCCGGTCTCGAAGACGATCAACGACAAGGGCCTCATCGTTTCGGGCGTGCTTTCGGGCAACCGCAACTTCGAAGGCCGTATCTCGCCGGATGTCCAGGCGAACTATCTGGCATCCCCGCCGCTCGTCGTTGCCTACGCGCTCGCCGGCACTGTCCAGAAGGACCTGACCAAGGAGCCAATCGGCGAAGACCAGAACGGCAAGCCGGTCTATCTCAAGGACATCTGGCCGACCTCGAAGGAAGTTCAGGAGTTCATCCTCAAGTACGTCACCCGCGAACTTTACGAAACGAAGTATGCGGATGTCTTCAAGGGTGATGAAAACTGGCAGGCCGTCCAGGTTCCTCCGGGGCAGACCTACGCCTGGGACGACAACTCGACCTACGTCCAGAACCCGCCTTACTTCGTCGGCATGGGCAAGAAGGGCAGCGGCACCTCGGACATCAAGGGCGCTCGCGTCCTAGGCCTGTTCGGCGACAAGATCACCACCGACCACATTTCTCCGGCCGGTTCGATCAAGGCTGCGTCGCCGGCCGGTTCTTATCTGCTCGAGCACAATGTCGGGGTCGCGGACTTCAACCAGTACGGCACGCGCCGCGGTAACCATGAAGTGATGATGCGCGGCACCTTCGCCAACATCCGCATCCGCAACCACATGCTCGGCCCGAACGGCAAGGAAGGCGGCTACACGATCCACTATCCGTCGAAGGAAGAGGAATCGATCTACGACGCCGCCATGAAGTACAAGGCAGAGGGCGTTCCGCTCGTCATCTTCGCCGGTGTCGAATACGGCAACGGTTCGTCGCGCGACTGGGCGGCGAAAGGCACCAACCTGCTCGGCGTCAAGGCCGTTATCGCGCAGTCCTTCGAGCGTATCCACCGCTCGAACCTGGTCGGCATGGGTGTCATCCCCTTCGTCTTCGAAGACGGCACGACCTGGCAGAGCCTTGGCCTCAAGGGTGACGAGACCGTTACCATCGAGGACCTGGAAAACATCAAGCCGCGCGAGAAGAAGATCGCCAAGATCACCTACAGCGACGGCACGGTGAAGGAGGTTCCCCTCCTGTCGCGCGTCGATACGCTCGACGAAGTGATCTACCTCAACAACGGCGGCATTCTGCAGACGGTTCTGCGCGATCTCGCTGCCTGATTGTTAAGAAAGATGCCAGATAATGGCCGCCGGAGAGCAATCTCCGGCGGTTTTTCTTTGCGGGTTTCCATCTCACGCCGATGTGTTCTAGCAGCGATGCCGACGGGTGGCGTCTCACCCCTTCGTGACTTCCCGTTTGCAGCCGGAAGGATTATCTCTACGGGCGTAAGTCAGGGCCTGCGGTTTTCGGTCTGCTGCGCGTCTCTGGAAAAAGAGGTTGGAATGTCGCCGCGTTTTTTGATTTCGCTGGTCGCCGGTATGGTGCTTACAGCGCCGCTTCATGCCGAAGATGGCAAACTGAAAGGCGTCGTTGAACTCTTCACCTCGCAGGGATGCTCGTCCTGTCCTCCCGCCGATGCCGCCTTCCGGAAGCTGGTTGGCCAGGGCGATGTCATCGCACTCGCCTATCATGTGGACTACTGGAATTATCTTGGGTGGACGGACACGCTCAGTTCGAAGGAAAACACTGAGCGCCAGTATGGTTATGCGCGGATGATGGGCCGCAGCAACGTCTACACACCGCAGGTCGTGGTGAACGGCCGCGATCACCTGACTGGCTCGGACCTGTCCGCCATCTATGGCAAGATCGATGCATTTTCGACGGAAGGCAAAGGCTTGACCGTGCCCGTGGACGCGCAGCTGCGCGGCGACGAGCTCGAGATCAAGATCGGCGCCGGCGAGGGTAAGGCCAATGTCGTGCTCGTCTATTTCGACAAGGAAAAGACGATCGACGTCGAAAAGGGCGAAAACAGCGGCAAGAAGATTTCCTATCTCAACAGCGTCAGCGATATCGAAACAGTCGGCATGTGGGATGGCAAGGCGGCAAGCTTGACGCTGCCCGCAAGCGTTCTGCAGAAGCCAGGACTGGAGGGGTGCGCCATCCTGCTTCAGGCGACGACAACGGACGGCGATCCGGCTGCGATCGTCGGCGCAACAATCGTCATGGCAGGCAAGAATATCTGATCGGGTTACCGCTTCGAGGCGGATGGAATGAGGCGGCCCGGCTGATCGTATTCGGGGCTGGGGTTAAGGTCGATACGCTCAGCCGGGCCCTTTGGCGCGCTGGCGCCAAATCGGTGAGCGAACTTCCTCCGGAAATGAGGCGCTGTTTTGACTGAAATGCGGCGCTTGGGAGATTGCATAGCATATGTTTAATGTGATGGTAGCTGCACTTGCAATTTGATGTGGCTCGGGCAAACTGTCGTTCTCCTGTCATAAGTGGAGGCTTGGGAGACTGATGACAGATCAGCCGGATTTGCGGCATGGCGACGCCCGTTCCGCCAGTAGTAGTTCCTCGGTCGTCGTCGATTTAAAAGAGTACAAGCAAAGCAAGGACCCGCCGCCGGTGACCTTTCATCGTCGCGAGCTGGATGCGATTTTGTGGATCTACGGAAGGATGGTTGGCGAAGGCGAGTGGAAAGATTACGCAATCGACCACCTGAAGGAGAAGGCGGTCTTCGCCGTGTTCAAACGTTCAGGGGAGATGCCGCTTTTCCGCATCGAGAAAGATCCGAGGCTCGCCGCCAAGCAGGGCGCTTATTGCGTGATCAATGCAAACGGCATGATCCTCAAGCGCGGCCATGAGCTGCAGCAGGTGTTGAAGATCTTCAACAAGGTTCTCAAACTCGTCGAGACGTGACGGCGTCAGCCCTCAAACAGCGTGCCGGGATAGACCGATGGATGAGGATCGCTGTCTTTGCCATCGCCGAGCGGCCGTTGCATGATCATCGTGTCGAGCCAGCGGCCGTGTTTGTAGCCGGTACCCTTCAGCAGGCCGGTCTCTTCGAAACCCAATGCGCGATGAAGCGCGATCGAGGCCGGATGGGCGCCGCCGATGATGGCTACCATCTGGCGGAAGCCGAGTTCCGTGCAGCGTGAAATCAGCGCTGTTAGCAGTGCCCGGCCAATGCCAAGGCCGCGCGCTGCAGGCGCGAGATAGATTGAATCCTCCACAGTCCAGCGATAGGCAGGCCGGGTGCGGAAGGCGGAAGCATAAGCATAGCCGAGCAGGGCTCCATTCTCATCAACCGCCGCGATATAGGGATATCCAAGACTGGTATTTGCGCAGAAGCGAGAGGCCATTTCGGATTGCGAAGGCGGGATGATCTCGTAGCTCGCGACGCCGTTGAGGACTGATTCGCGATAGATTTCCGAGATTGCGGGAAGGTCGGAAGGAGTGGCGTCACGAAGAAAGAAAGGCATTGGATCGGCCGGTCGTTGATGAATGCCCTTAAAAAACACTCCATCGCTCGACGTGCAATAAAAAAGGCGGCCGGAGCCGCCTTTTCGGTGATGCTGTTCACTTACCTGCGGTTGCCGAGGAACTGCAACAGGAACATGAAGAGGTTGATGAAGTCGAGATAGAGCGTCAGCGCGCCTATGATCGCCTTTCGGCCGGCGACGGCAACGTCATCGGCTTCGAAGTACATTTCCTTGATTCGCTGCGTATCGTAGGCAGTAAGGCCTGCGAAGATCAGGACGCCGATCACTGAGATCGCGAACTGCATCGCGGAGGAGGCCAGGAAAATGTTGACGAGCGAAGCGATGATCAAGCCGAAGAGGCCCATGATCAGGAACGAGCCCATCGCCGACAGGTCACGCTTTGTCGAGTAGCCGTAGAGCGACAGTGCGCCGAAGGAGGCTGCCGTGATGAAGAACGTCTGAACGACGCTCTCGCCCGTGTAGATCAGCAGCAGCGACGAGAGCGACAATCCGACCAGCGCGGCATAGACCCAGAAGGTCGTCTGCGCTGCGGAAACGCTCATGCGGCCGATCCGGAAGCTTAAGAAAAACACCAGAGCCAGCGGAGCGAAGATCACCACCCACTTCAGCGGGCTCACATAGATCGCCTGGCCGAAGGCGGTCAATTGACCATCGGCAAAAGCGAGCTGGAATGACAGAAATGCCGCTACACCCGTGATCGCCAGACCCAGCGCCATCAGGTTGTAGACCTTGAGCATATAGGAGCGCAGGCCCTGATCGATCATCTCGCCAGTTTGTGCGCGGCTTTGGTAGTTACGAAGGTCAGCCATAGTTTCCTCTTAAAAGCTCCGATGGGTATACGGTGTCGGGCTATACGACCCGGGCGCCGCTGCGGAGCTCCAGCATGCCTACCGGTAATATGAGCCTTTCGCCTTTTGCAAACAAGGCCCTTGCAACCCGCGATCGGGTTAAATCGCCGTAAGGTGAAGGGATTTTATCAGCCGCAGATTCATAGTTCGCGCAAAACGGGTGCTGCCTTCTGGCCAAGAATGCGCCAGGTGCCGATGAGCCCGATGCCGACTGTCAGGACCAGCGCGGTGACCAGCGTGAGGCCGGCGACATCCGGCAGGAAGGTCGAAGGCATCCGCATGATGCGGCTGACGATGAACCAGGCCGCAGCGCCGCCGGCGATCAATGCAAAGACCGCTGTTGCAACCCCCAGGATCAGATATTCGTAGCTGAAGGCGCGGATGAGCATTGCCCGCGTCGCGCCAAGCGTCTTCAGGACGACGGCGTCGTGTGTCCGGGCCCGGTTGCCGGCGGCAAGCGCGCCGGCAAGCACCAGAACGGAGGAGATGAGCGCAACGGAGGCCGCGGCGCGGATCGCGGTTGCGAGCTGCGCGACCAGCGTGTTGACAATATCGATTGCGTCCTTGACGCGCACGCTGGTGATCGTCGGGTATGTATTGGTCACGGATTTCAGGATAGCCGCTTCCATGGCCGGGCTCGCCGAGGGATCGGTCAGCGTTGCAAGCCAAGCATGCGGAGCGCCGCGGAAGGTGTTCGGCGAGAAGACCATGACGAAATTGATCGATAGCGATTCCCACTCGACTTTCCGCAGGTTTGCGATCCTGGCCGTCAGGTTACGGCCGAGCACATTTACGGTGACGGTATCGCCGATTTTGAGACCAAGTTCCTTGGCTTCTTCCGAGGAGAAGGAGACAAGCGGTTCGCCGCTGTAGTCCTGCGGCCACCAGCTTCCCTCTGTCAGCGAGGCGTTTTCCGGTACCGTCTGGGAATAGGTGATGCCGCGGTCGCCGCGCAGCACCCATTGGCCGCCGGGCGGCACCTGGATCTTGGTCACGTCCTTGCCGTTCAGCGCCAGAATGCGGCCCCTCAGCATCGGCACTTCCACGAGCTTGCCTTCCGGCGCCTGCCGGCTGATCAGGTTTCGGAAGTTTTCGACCTCGGCGCTCTGAATGTCGACGAAGAAGAAATTCGGTGCGCCGTTTGCCATTCGGCCGGTCAATTGCCGGCGCAGGTTGCCGTCGATGAGCGTCAAGGTGACCAATAGCGCGAGGCCGAGGCCGAGCGAGAGGACGACGGATGGCGTCAGTGCGCCAGGGCGATGGATGTTGCCGATTGCAAGCCTGAGCGCTGGTGAATTGACACGCGGGCTGCGCTTGGCGAGCCAGGCGATCAGTGCTGCAACGGCGCGCAAGATGACGAAGGCAAAGACAATCGCGCCGACGAAGATGACGGCGATGTATCGGTCATAGGCGGTAACGATCGCAAGGCCGGCGAGCGCAGCCATGAAGAGCGCGGCCAGCAAAATGTAAGGCAACGAGGGCAGGCGGCGTGCCTCGAAACCCTGTTCGCGAAAGAGCGCGGTTGCAGGCACTTCCCGGGCATGGCCGAGCGGCATGATAGCGAAGGCGAGCGTCGTCAGGATGCCGAAGAGTGCAGCTAGCAGCAGCGCGTCCGGATAGAGCGTCGGTTCGGTGGAAACCGGCAGGAATTGTGCCAGGAATTGCGCGGCAAGCATCGGCGACAAGGCGCCGATGACGAGGCCGAACAGGATGCCGGCGAACGCGATGATCGCAATCTGGAAGAGATAAACGAGGACGACGACGCCAGCAGGGGCCCCCAGGCATTTGAACGTCGCGATCGTCGTGCGCTTCGCATCCAGAAAGGCCCGCACGGCGTTGGCGACGCCGACACCGCCGACGATGAGTGCGGTAAGGCCGACGAGCGTCAGGAATTGCGAGAAGCGGGTAATATTTTCGGTCAGAGACGGGGCCGCGCGGTCGCTGGTTCGGATCGACCAGCCCGCCGATGGGAACTCCCTGGTGGCGCGGTCGCGAACGCTCCCGCGCTCGGAGGGGGCATCGAGCCTAATCTTGTAGACATGCTCGACGAGGCTGCCGGTCTGGATGAGTTCGGAAGCAACCAGGGCCTGGCGGCTGACCACCAGCCGTGGCGCAAATCCGAAACCTTCTGAAAGCGCGTCCGGTTCGGTCTTCACCGTGCCGGTGATGCTGAGGGTGGCATTGCCGAGCAGTATCTCGTCGCCGACTGCAAGACCGAGCCGCTCCAGCAGGAGGGGCGCTGCAACGGCGCCATAGGTTCCGTTCTGATCGGAAAGCAGAGCCGAAAGGGGGTAATCCGGTTCGGCCGTGAATTTGCCATAGAGCGGATAGGTATCATCCACCGACTTGACCTCAACGAGCGCTTGATCCGACCCGTCTGGCTTTCGTGCCATGGAACGAAGACCGGTTGAGATGGAAACCTGGCCGAGGCCGTGCAGGAAATTCATCTCCGGCTGGGTTGCTTCACGGTTGTTCAGCTCGAAGCGGACGTCACCGGCGAGCAGTTCCTGGCCCTGGGAGGCGATCGAGTCGGTGATCGACTGCGAGATGGAATTGACGGCGCAGATCGCACCGGTGCCGAGTGCGATACAGGCAAGGAAGATGTAAAAGCCCCTGAAACCGCCGCGCAGTTCGCGAAGGGCAAGGCGGAAGGCAAGCGCGGTGCGTGGGGCGACAAGCTTCATGCGATGGCCGCTTCGGAATGACGCGCCGCGCTATCGCCTTCGATCTTGCCGGAACGGACTTTGATCTGCCGCGAGCAGCGATTGGCAAGCGAGACGTCATGCGTGACGAGCAGCAGTGTCATGCCGCGTTCGGCCTGCTTGGAAAAGAGCAGATCGGCGATCTGGCGGCCGGTATCGGTGTCGAGATTACCGGTCGGTTCGTCGGCGATCAGGAGGGCTGGCGAGGGCGCAAGAGCGCGCGCGATGGCGACACGCTGCTGTTCGCCGCCCGAAAGCTGGCCCGGGTAGTGGCTCAGCCGCTCGCCGAGCCCGACCGATTTCAACTCGCGATGGGCGATGTCGAAGGGGTTCGGCACGTTTGCGAGTTCAAGCGGGACCGCGACGTTTTCAAGTGCCGTCATATTGGCGATCAGATGAAACGACTGGAAGACGATGCCGATATTGCGGCCACGGAAATCGGCGACCTGATCTTCGCTGAGGGCGTGCAACGGCGTGTCGTTTATATTGATCTCGCCGCTATCGAGCCTCTCAAGGCCGGCGAGGACCATCAGCAGCGTGGACTTTCCCGAGCCGGACGGACCGACGATGCCGACCGACTCGCCGGCGGCGACCGAAAGGTCGATACCCTTCAAGACATGAACGGAGGCTGCCGCGTTGCCCAGCGTCAAATCTGCCTGCTTGAGCTCGATGATGGTTTTTGCCAATAGAAAATCGCCCTATATGAATTGCAAAGACCTTGCCAATCTAGGGAAAGCAGCATGAGATTTAAAGTTGCCGCGCTTCACATCGCTGTCATTACCGCTTCGTTGATTTTCGGCACGAGTGCCAATGCTGCGACGATCAACCTTGTCGGCTTCGGCGACAGCCTGATGGCAGGCTACCAATTGCCACCCGGCGATGGCTTTCCGGAGAAGCTGCAAGCAACCTTGAAGGCCAAAGGCGTCGATGTTTCCATCGCCAATGCCGGCGTTTCGGGGGACACGACGACCGGTGGGCTGGCGCGAATCGATTGGTCGGTCCCCGATGGCACCAACGGCGTCATCTTGGAGCTTGGCGCCAACGACGCGTTGCGCGGTATTGCCCCGGAAGAGAGCGAAAAGAACTTGGACGCGATGATTGCCCGGCTAAAGGAATCGCGGCATCGCCGTGCTGCTCGTGGGCATGATGGCGCCGCCGAACATGGGTGGGGATTATGCTGCGCGTTTCAATCCAATCTACCAAAAACTCTCGGAAAAACATCAGGTTCCGCTTTACCCTTCTTTCCTTGACGGTGTCGTGATGGACACGCAGTCTGAAGCTGGATGATGGAATGCATCCGAACGCGAAGGGCATTGATGTCATGGTTCAGAAGATGGAACCGGCTGTCACGGAATTCATCGGGACGATTTCTACTGTGAAGAAATAGGGGCTTGCGCAGGTGTCGAATGCGTGATTCGCGTGTGAGCACCTGCAAAAGATTCGGGGAGTGCTCGTCATGCCGAGACTGTTTACCGCCCTCGAAATTCCGCGCAATGCGGCGATGAGCCTTTCATTGCTGCGCGGTGGTCTTCCCGGTGCAAGATGGATCGATGTGGAGAACTACCACATCACGCTGCGCTTCATCGGCGATGTCGATGGACGCACTGCTGACGAGATCGTTGAGCGCCTGGACCGGATCGATCGGCCCGAATTTCAGATCCGCCTTGACGGCATCGGCTCTTTCGGCTCGAAGAAGCCGCATTCCGTCTGGGCAGGCGTTTCGCCCTCGCCGGAAATGTATGCGCTACAGGCTGAACTCGAGCGCATCTGCCAGCGGATCGGCCTGCCGCCGGATCCCCGAAAATTTACCCCGCATGTGACGCTGGCGCGGATGAAGTCCTCGCGCGTCGATGACGTCGTCCACTACCTTTCCAGCCGAGGCAATTTCCAGACGTCATCCTTCACCGTTCCACGCTTCGTGCTGCTTTCTTCGCGCGAATCGGTCGGCGGTGGGCCCTATCTCGACGGAAGAAGTGTTCCCGCTGCAGCGAGGCTTGGTCGGCGCCGAACTTGTCCACCAATGCGATGCAGCCGGTCAAAAGCCTCGTATAGATCAATTCGAAGCCTTCCGGGCCACCATAAGTAGGGGTCCGGAATATCTTCGCCAGTCTGAAGCGCGGTATCGCCGAAAAGCATTATGTTGCCTGCGCCCGGCGCTCATCGCGCGAAGCTCGGCAATATTGGCGCGGTCCATTGCAAGGATCAAGATCGAACTCTTCGAAATCTTGAAGGCGGACACGGCGGGCACGTTGCCCTGTAATGTCAATGCCGTGGGCTCGTGCGATTGCGATCGAGCGTCTATCGGGCTGTTTGCCTTGATGCCAGCCGCCGGTACCTGCTGGAATCAATCTTGAACCGATCGGCAAGACCGCTCTGCCTTGCAATATGAGCGAAAACGCCTTCGGCGAGCGGAGAGCGGCAGATATTGCCCATGCAAACAAAGAGAATGCTGACGCGTTTCATGAAGAGACCTGACTGAAGAGATGGAGCAGCGATGACATGAAACAGGAGAAACTGGAACGGAGCGCGATCGACAGCCAGCTTGCCGAGATTGGCGGGTTGGTCTTTGGATGATGGTTGGGCATCGATCTCGAAAACCTTCAAATTCGCAAGCTTCGTCGAAGCCTTCGGCTTCATGACGAAGGCGGCGCTTGTGGCAGAAAAGCTCAACCACCATCCGGAATGGTTCAATGTCTATTCCAGGGTCGAGGTGAAGCTGAACACGCATGATGCAGGTGGATTGACCGAACTCGACTTCAAGCTTGCCAAGGCGATGGACAAGGCGGCGCGGGCAGATTGCATTGAATCTGTTAAAGCCATCACCATATCTTCGCATGCACCAAAGGGAACACGGGAATGGACGAGGTCAAATTCGGTGAAATCCTGCTGCCCGGGGACGAAGATACCCAGAGCCGGCGGGAGAAGGCTGTACGGCAAAAAGTTCTGGCCGACCTTCAAGCGGGCGGTGCGGCAGATTCCGTTTTCACGGGATCTGGTCGCAGGCTTCTATTGCGCGCTCGATCCGGAAACGCCGACGCGCGTGCGCGGCATTCTGCTTGCGGCTCTCGCCTATTTCATCCTGCCTTTCGACATGGTCCCGGACATCTTTATGCTGATCGGCTTTTCGGACGATATTGCGGTGCTCTCGGCGGCTTTCGCAATGGTCAACAGCCATATGAAAGCGAAACACTACGAGGCGGCGGATCGAGCGCTTGCCGATCAGCCGGAAGGCATGAAAACGATCTAGGGCGTTTCGGCTTCCAGCACGTTTGCGCAGGCAATTCTTTGACGGATTTCCAATGTCTTAATGACCCTGCAACGGAATTTTGGAAGGTCAAACTCTTGCCTGAATCTTTATGTCTTAAATCTCCTCGAAGGGATGGCATCACGCCATCAGGGCAGAATGTCGTCGCGGAGCGCAATCGCGTCATACGTTAACACTCAGGCCGGAATGATACACGTGGAGACAATTCGCAGGCTCCGTTGACGCTTTGGTAACCTGAATTAAGTCAAAATAAAGCAGATCGTGACGAAGACGCCGCTCGCTCCGACAGGGCGCTGAATCGCTAGAACCGGCAGGAAATCCATGTTTGTAAAAAGTATCGTATCCGCTCTCGCACTCGTTGCTCATCACGGCCGGAGCTGCAGGAGCACAGCAGACTGCTGCTGCGCCGACACGCATCCAGCAATTCCAGGCCTGGGGCGCCTATTCCTATAAGCAGGGCACCGGCAATGTTTGCTATGTGCTGTCCGTGCCGACCGAAAAGAAGCCGGCTGGCATTGACCACGGCGACAACTTCTTCATCGTCTCGCAGCGTCCTGGCCAGAACATCTCCTATGAGCCGCAAGCGATGATGGGCTACACGGTCAAGGACGGTTCGAAGATCGAAGTCGTCATCGACAACAAGAGCTTCGTCATGTTCACCAAGGATAAAGCCGGCTGGGTCGAGAACGCGGCGCAGGAACCCGCGCTTGTGGCAGCCATGAAGGGCGGAAAGTCGATGACGGTCAATGCGACGTCGCGCCGAGGCACTGCCACATCCTACAGCTACTCGCTCTCCGGTATCTCCGCTTCGCTGAAGCAGATCGAAAGCTGCAAGTAAGCCACCTTGCTCTGTCTTGAAGTTAAAGGGCCGGCCTTGCGCCGGCCTTTGGCGTTTTCATCTATAGTGACGCGCGGCGAAAATGATGATAAAGCCGCGCGCAACTGCGGAAAGATCGCGGCATATGCTGCTGCTGCTCCGTCATTCAATTTTCTGCCAACTGCCGATGCCGCCCGCCAAGTCCTCCGGCTTACCGGGATGAGCGCAGTTTGATTTCGGGATAAGAGACCATGTCCGTCATGGATGCCGTGACCATCACCAAGCCTGCGGGGCAGCCGCGCACAGAGCTTTCTCCGAAGCCCTCGCTGATAGGCTTGAGCCGAGAGGAAATGGGTCATGCTCTTCGCGAGAGGGGCGTTGCTGACAAACAGGTGAAGATGCGCGTCAGCCAGCTCTGGAACTGGATTTATGTGCGCGGCATCTCCGATTTCGATCAGATGGTGAATATCGCCAAGGACATGCGAGAAATGCTGAAGCAGCATTTCACCATTGCGCGCCCCGAGATTGTCGAAGAGCAGGTTTCCAATGACGGCACCCGCAAGTGGCTGCTGCGCTTTCCGCCGCGCGGCGCCGGCCGTCCCGTCGAAGTTGAAACCGTCTATATCCCGGAAGAAGGTCGTGGCACGCTCTGCATCTCCAGCCAGGTCGGCTGTTCCCTCACCTGTTCCTTCTGCCATACCGGTACGCAGCGGCTGGTGCGTAACCTGACAGCGGAAGAAATCCTCTCGCAGCTCCTGCTTGCCCGCGACCGGCTTGGCGATTTCCCGGACCGCGACATTCCGCTCGGCGCCATGGTGCCGTCGGAAGGCCGCAAGGTGAGCAACATCGTCATGATGGGAATGGGCGAGCCGCTCTACAATTTCGATGCGGTCAAGCAGGCACTGCTGATCGCCACGGATGGTGACGGGCTTTCGCTGTCGAAGCGCCGCGTCACGCTTTCCACCTCCGGCGTCGTGCCCGAGATTTTCCGCACTGGAGACGAGATCGGCGTCATGCTGGCGATCTCGCTGCATGCCGTGCGCGACGACCTGCGCGACATTCTCGTACCGATCAACAAGAAGTATCCGCTGAAGGAGCTGATCGAGGCCTGCCGGGCCTATCCAGGGCTTTCGAATGCACGCCGCATCACCTTCGAATATGTGATGCTGAAGGACGTCAACGACAGTTTGGAAGATGCCAAGGGGCTGATCCAGCTCCTGAAAGGCGTGCCTGCCAAGATCAACCTGATCCCGTTCAATCCCTGGCCGGGCACGAACTACCAGTGTTCTGACTGGGCGCAGATCGAGAAGTTTGCCGATTTCATTAATTCGGCAGGTTACGCCTCGCCAATCCGTACGCCGCGCGGCCGCGACATTCTCGCCGCTTGCGGCCAGCTGAAATCGGAATCCGAGCGCATGCGCAAGACCGAACGCCTGGCATTCGAGGCGATGATGATCGCCAATCACGGCGTGGACGATTGATCAGCAAGTTTGATCCTTGCAGCAGTTCTTTGCGATTGATTGCGGCGCGGGGTTTTCCTAGAAGCCCCTCATGACCGATGGAGGACTCTCATGCGTTTGATCTCGCTCGCCGTCGCGGCGGTTCTTGCCCTTACCTTGCCTGCCAAGGCTGATGGCGTCACGGTCGCTGTGACGGCCATCGTCGAGCACCCGGCGCTCGATGCCGTGCGCAAGGGCGTCCAGGATACGCTTGCCGCGGCAGGCTATAAGGAAGGTGAGAATCTCACGTTCCTCTTTGAATCCGCACAGGGAAATCCTGCCACCGCAGCGCAGATCGCCCGCCAGTTCGCAGGCGAGGAGCCGAACGTCATCGTGCCGATCTCCACGCCGTCGGCGCAGGCTGTGGTTTCCGCGACCCGCGACATTCCAGTGGTCTTCACTGCCGTTTCCGATCCGCTCGGCGCCCAGCTCGTCAAGGATATGGACAAGCCCGGCGGCAACGTCACCGGGCTTTCCGATATGTCGCCGGTTGCCGAACATGTTGCGCTGATCAAGGAGATCCTGCCTGCCGCCAAGACGATCGGTTACCTTTACAATTCCGGAGAAGCCAATTCCGTGTCGTTGCTTGCGGTCTTGAAGGCTGAGGCGGAGAAGGCCGGTATGGGCGTTGTTGAGTCCGCAGCGACGAAGTCTGCGGAAGTCCAGGGTGCTGCGCGCGCGCTGGTCGGCCGTGCCGATGCGATCTACGTCCCGACCGACAACACGATCATCTCGGCGTTGGAGGGTGCCGTAGCCGTTGCCGAAGAAAGCAAGCTGCCGCTCTTTACGGCCGATACGGATTCCGTTTCACGCGGCTCGATCGCAGCGCTCGGTTTCAACTATTATGACGTTGGCAAGCAGACCGGCGATGTCGTGGTTCGTGTCCTGAAGGGCGAAAATCCGGGTGATATTCCGGTCAAGGTTGCCGCCGGCAGCGATCTCATCATCAACAGCGCCGCGGCTCAGAAGATGGGCGTTAAGCTACCGGAAAGCGTTCTCAAACGCGCCAATCGCGTCATCGAATAACCACCAGCTTTCGCAATGATCGATATTGCGCTCGGCCGCTCCTGTTTCTAAACGGGAGCGGCTGATGATATTCATGCCCTTACGATTGAAGGGCAAACGAAGAAAAAGAGGGTCGACCGCCTTGAGTGAGATCGCATTTTGGGGTGCCGTGGAGCTTGGGCTTGTCTACGCCTTCGTTGCTCTTGGCGTTTATCTCGCCTTCCGCGTCCTCGATTTCCCCGATTTGACGGTGGATGGCTCCTTTCCCCTCGGCGCGGCGGTGACAGCGGTTCTGATCATTGCCGGCGTCAATCCTTGGCTGGCAGCGCTGGTTGCTATGATCGCCGGTGCTGCGGCCGGCGTAGTGACGGCGCTCCTCAATGTGCGCTTTCGGATTCTCAACCTGCTTGCCTCGATCCTCACCATGATTGCGCTCTTCTCGGTCAATCTGCGCGTCATGGGCAAACCCAATGTCGCGTTGATCAATGCCGATACGATGATCAGTCCGTTCTTCGGTCATGGCCTTCGCGACTTCTACGTCCGGCCGCTCTTCGTCGGCGTTCTCGTCGTCATCGCGTTGATCGTAGTCTGGCGCTTCCTCGAAAGCGATGCCGGACTTGCGATGCGGGCAACGGGTGCAAATGCGCGGATGGCGCGGGCGCAGGGCGTCGACACCAGCAGGCAGATCTACCTTGGCATGGCGATGTCGAATGCTCTTGTCGCGCTCGGCGGCGCGCTCTTTGCGCAGACGAACGGTTTTGCCGATGTGACGTCCGGTGTCGGTACCATCGTGGTCGGCCTTGCCGCCGTGATCATCGGTGAAACGTTGCTGGGCCGCCGCGGGTTGTTGATTGCGCTCATCGGCTGTGTCTTCGGCTCGATCATCTACCGCATAGCCATTCAGTTGGCGCTTTCCACCGACATGATCGGTCTCCAAGCATCGGACCTCAATTTCGTGACGGCCGTTCTCGTGACCATCGCGCTCATTCTTCCCCGACTTCGCCGCGGAGGAGCCCCATCATGATCAGCATCGAGGATATCAAGGTCGTTTTCGGTAAGGGCACGCCGCTGGAGAAGCGGGCGCTAAACGGCGTCAGCCTGACCATCGAGCAGGGCTCCTTCGTGACCGTCATCGGCTCCAACGGTGCGGGCAAATCGACGCTGCTCGGCGTTCTCGCCGGCGACGTTCTGGCAAGCGAGGGGAAGGTGCTGATCGGCGATATCGACGTGACGCGCAAGCAGACGGCTGCGCGGGCGGGGCTTGTCGCACGCGTCTTTCAGGATCCGCTGACGGGAAGCTGCGGCTCCCTGTCGATTGAGGAGAATCTTGCTCTTGCCGCTCGGCGCGGCGAGCGGCGCGGATTGGTGGCGGCCCTCGGCCTCAAGCGCCGCGATCTTTTCCGCGACCGGATCAGCGAACTCAACCTCGGCCTCGAAAATCGTATGGCTGATCGCATGGATCTGCTATCCGGCGGCCAGCGGCAGGCGGTTTCCCTGGTCATGGCGACGCTGGCAGGCTCGGAGGTCTTGCTGCTCGACGAACATACGGCCGCACTTGATCCAGGCATGGCGGAATTTGTCATGAACCTCACGGAAAAGATCGTCTCAGAGCGCAAGCTGACCACGCTGATGGTGACCCATTCCATGCGCCAGGCGCTGGACTACGGACACCGCACGGTCATGCTGCATGGCGGCGAAATCGTGCTGGATGTCAGCGGCGACAGTCGCAAGGATCTGCAAGTCGAAGACCTGATCGCGATGTTCCGCAAGATGCGCGGACAGACCCTGGACGATGATGCACTGCTGATCGGCTGAGCGGGCGCGATCAGCGTGCCTGCGTGAGAAATATCTTTACAGCGAAGATCGAAAAGACCCCCGCGAACGTGTAGTCCATTCCGCGCAGGATCTTCCTGTTCTTCTGCAGCCAGCCCGCAAGCCAGTCGGAAGCGAGAACCACAAGGGCGTTCACCGGCATGCCGATGAGGATGAAGAAAAAGCCGAGGAAGAGCAGCTTGTGCGTGACGGCCGGATCGCCCGCGCTTACGAATTGCGGCAGGAAGGTCATGAAGAAGATGATGACTTTCGGGTTCAGAAGATTGACCCAAAAGCCAACGGAAATATTGGAAAGCGGCGTGCCCTTGGCTTCGCTGACCTGCTCGACGGAAAGCTTCGAACCGAAACGGATCGCTTGAAGAGCCAGCCAAAGAAGATAGGCAGCACCTCCGGTTTTGAGGATCAGGAAGGCGGTCGGCGAGGCGGTGATCAGCGCCGAGATGCCGAAAGCAACCAGCATCGTATGAACCACGATGCCGAGGCTGGTGCCCAAGACGACGTAGAGTGCCGGCTTCTTGCCCTGAGACAGAGCGCGGCTGATTGAGAGCGTCATGTCCGGTCCGGGCGTGGCCGCAAGAAGCAGGCTGGCCGCGGAAAAGGCGAGAAGGGTCGCAATGCTCGGCAGGAAGTCCATGGCACTCTCTGAAAGCTGATAAGCGTTGGTCTTTCTTATCCAAGTTTCAGAAAATTACCAATCAATCCTGATGATCCGCCTATCGCTTTTCTTCAAGGAAGGCCTTGAACCTGTCGGCATAATCCTTGTGCCAGCGCGAAAGCGGCGGGCGGTTTTCGATGATGTCGCCGATCGCCCAGGCCATGCGGCGCTCGTCAAGGGGGCGGGCGACGTCGTTGTCTGGGCAAAGGATATAGAAATCGCCGCGCTCCAGGCTTTCGATCATGAAATCGACGGTCTGTTCCGGTGTCCAGGCGGCCGCGGGTTTTTCGCTGCGGTCACCCTTTGTAAGGCCGGTGAAGACAAAGCCCGGGATCAGAAGATGGGCAGATATCTTCGAGCCTTCGGTATTGCGCAGTTCGTGCTCGAGGGCTTCGGTGAAAACCTTCACGCCTGCTTTCGACACATTGTAGGCAGGATTGCCCGGAGGAGTTGTAATGCCCTGCTTGGAGCCGGTGTTGATGATGAGCCCGGGCTCGCCATGTGCCAGCATATTCGCTCCGAAGACCCGCGTGCCATTGATGACGCCGAGGAGATTGACGCCGAGGATGCTGTCCCAGTTTGCCTGAGCGCTGAAGATCGAGGTTTCCGGACCGATGCCGGCGTTGTTCATCAGCACATGGACGCGGCCGAAGCGTTGAACGACAGCTTGTTCGACCGCCTCCAGCGAAGACTTGTCGGAAACGTCCGTCTCGACTGCCATCACACGCTCCTGGCCGGCAATGGCTTCGAGTTCGCCACGAGCCGCTGCCAGCCGGTTGCCATCGAGATCGGCGATGACGACGCTCATACCCGCCTTGGCAAAGCGCTTTGCCGCCGCAAGGCCGATGCCGGATGCGCCACCGGTGATCACCGCAACATTGGGCTTTTTGAGAATCTCCTGGATATTCGTCACGGGACCGGCCTCCTCAATCATTATTCGGACGCAGCCAGATATGGGTGCGCGTTTCGCGCAGTCAAACATCAGGCGTGCTCTGCCCGGAAAATCCTTGCCCTTGCGTCACGCGACAATCTCGCTAAAAGTGCCCGCGACACCGGGCTTTGCCGCCCATATGCAACGGACCTCATCATCATGGCATCTAACAAAGACGTGAAAAAAGTCGTGCTCGCCTATTCCGGCGGTCTCGATACCTCAATCATACTGAAGTGGCTGCAGACCGAGCTCGGCGCCGAAGTCGTGACTTTCACGGCCGACCTTGGGCAGGGTGAAGAGCTCGAACCGGCGCGCAAGAAGGCCGAGATGCTCGGCATCAAGGAAATCTACGTCGAGGACGTGCGCGAAGAGTTCGTAAAGGACTTCGTCTTCCCGATGTTCCGCGCCAATGCCGTCTATGAGGGCGTCTATCTGCTTGGCACCTCGATCGCCCGTCCGCTGATTTCCAAGCACCTGATCGATATCGCCCGCAAGACGGGCGCCGACGCGATTGCCCATGGCGCGACCGGCAAGGGCAACGACCAGGTCCGCTTCGAGCTTTCCGCCTACGCGCTGAACCCGGATATCAAGATCATCGCGCCGTGGCGCGACTGGGCGTTCAAGAGTCGCACCGAGCTGCTGGCATTTGCCGAACAGCACCAGATCCCGGTTGCCAAGGACAAGAAGGGCGAAGCGCCCTTCTCCGTCGACGCCAACCTGCTGCACTCGTCCTCCGAGGGCAAGGTTCTTGAGGATCCGGCGCAGGAAGCCCCTGAATACGTGCATATGCGCACGATCTCTCCGGAAACCGCGCCCGACAAGGCAACCGTCATCAAGGTCGGGTTCGAGAAGGGCGACGCGGTTTCGATCAACGGCGTTAGCATGAGCCCGGCGACACTGCTCGCCACGCTCAACAGCTATGGCCGTGACAACGGCATCGGCCGTCTGGACCTTGTCGAAAACCGTTTCGTCGGCATGAAGTCGCGCGGCGTCTATGAGACGCCTGGCGGCACGATCCTGCTTTCGGCGCATCGCGCGATCGAATCGATCACGCTCGACCGCGGTGCAGCACACCTCAAGGATGAGATGATGCCGCGTTACGCAGAGCTGATCTATTATGGCTTCTGGTTCTCGCCGGAGCGGGAAATGCTGCAGGCGCTGATCGACAAGAGCCAGGAGCATGTCGAAGGCGAAGTGACGCTGAAGCTCTACAAGGGCAATGTCATGGTCATCGGTCGCGAGAGCCCGAAGTCGCTTTATTCCGACAAGCTGGTCACCTTCGAGGACGACCAGGGTGCCTACGACCAGAAGGATGCCGCGGGCTTCATCAAGCTGAACGCACTGCGCCTGCGCACACTCGCCAAGCGCAACCTCAAGCGTTAAGCGTGTCACAATACGCTTGAGAAGAGGCCCGCCGGCAAGGCCGTGCGGGCCTCTTCTTTGGGTTTTTGCGACGCTTGACGGATTGCCGGGTTAGCATAGTCTGCGGCTTTGTTCCTTCGGAGCTTTTGCCATGACGCAATCCCTGCTCGTCGGCGCCTTTCTGGCGGCTCTCTTTTATGTGCTCATTCCAGGCCCTGCGTTCCTTCAGCTTCTCGGCATCGGCGCCGGGCAGGGGCGAAAGGCTGGCGCCTTCTTCATGATGGGGCATCTTGTCGGTGATATTCTCTGGTCGGCGCTGGCGCTGGTTGCGATCGTCGGCGCGAGAACGATAGGCACCTTCGTCTTCGATCTGCTCGGATTGCTTTGCGGGTTCTATCTCGCTTGGATCGGCTGGAGGGCGGTAACGGCCAAGCCGAAAGGCGACGGGAAGGCCCTGGTGACAGTGAAGCGGCCCTTTCGCCGCGGGCTGATTTTCGGCGTGACCAATCCGAAAGGCTACCCGGTGGCGCTAGCGACCTTCACGGCATTGGTTGCCGGTTCGGCCGGCGCGCTCGATTTCGAGGCTTTGCCGCTGCTTCTCAGCGTATCCTTCCTAGGCTTCGTGACTGCCGATCTCATTCTTGTCGCCATTATAGGCGCAGGCGCCGTGCGGCGTTTCTACCGCGCGCATGAGCGGCTGATCGTCCGCTGCTCCGGCGTGCTCTTCATGGGATTTGCAGCCCAAGCACTGTGGCACGCAACGCCCGGCCTGCTTGGATGGCGCAAGGCCTGACGGCGCCTACCCATTCAGGAAATTCACGATCGATTTCAGCGTCTTTACGCTGTCGGAATCGCCGATCGACATGGCGATCTGCAGCTGGTTTTCATAATAGTCGCGGAAATTGAACAGCGTGCCGTCGGTGATCCCGGTCAGATCGATGACATTGCCCTGCACATCGATGGCATGCATCGGCAACGGCTCGGAAATCGCCGCAAACGTGTCCTGGTCGATCCCGCCGTTGTCGTAGCTTTGGCGCGCATGGCTGCGCAGCTCGCTCGGGCTCATGGCAGCGAAATCCGGCCCTTCGACACGATTGTCTTCGACCTTGAATATCGCTGAAGCTGCCGCTCCGGCGTCGATTCCAATATCTTCGGTCTTCGAACTTTTTGCGTTGTTCTGGCTGTTTTTAAAAAGCAAACTCTGAGAAGACCGCACAGAAAAAATTTCCATGGCGCATGTCCCCTTAAGGAAAGAGTGGCTCGAAACTAGCGTCAGCGCGCGAGTCGCGTCAATCGTTAACGATTGGTTAATTTTTATGTATCAATTCTTGCCCGTCAAAACTTGCAAGGGCAGGCAAAAGCGAATCTCGCAAGCGGCATACCAATGCGTCGATGCCTTGCCTATATTGCCGTTTCCAGCCTCTGCATAAAGGACGTCAGCATGCCTTCCACACAAGAGTTCAATCCAGCACTTGTCAACTGGAACGGGCTTCATGGCCTGCCTCGCTTCGAGGCGCTGAACGACGGTGATTTCGCCGCTGCCTTCGATGCCGCTCTCGCATCTCATGAAGTGGAGATCGACGCGATCGCCGCAAACGTGGAAGAGCCCACATTCGAGAATACGATCGTCGCCCTGGAGATTGCAGGCGATGAGCTTTCGCGTGTCTCGGCGCTGTTCTGGAACCGGGCGGGGGCCCACACGAACGATACGATCCAGGCACTGGAGCGCGATATATCGCCAAAAATGTCGCGCCACTATTCCAAGATCGGAATGAACGCTGCGCTTTTTGCACGTATCGATATGCTCTGGGAGGATAGGGAAAGTCTCGGACTGACACTTGAGCAGACACGTGTGCTGGAGCGTCACTGGAAGAGCTTTGTAAAATCCGGCGCCAAGCTGGCGAAGGCCGAGCAGGAGACGCTTGCGGCAATCGACGAAAAGCTTGCAGGCTTGAGCACGCAGTTCGGACAGAACGTGCTGGCCGACGAAAAGAACTGGTCGCTGATCCTCTGCGAAGGACCCGAGCTTGCAGGCCTTCCGGAGTTCCTGAAGGAGGCCATGGCGGCGGCAGCGCGCGAGCGCGGCGACGAGGGAAAGTTTGCGGTCACCCTGTCGCGCTCGATCATCGAACCGTTCCTGACCTTTTGCGAACGGCGCGATCTGCGCGAGCAGGCCTTCAAGGCATGGGTCGCACGCGGCGAGAACGGGGGCGAGACGGATAATCGCGGTATCATCCGCGAGACGCTGACCCTTCGCGGCGAAGTCGCGAAGCTTCTCGGATATGGCAATTTTGCGGAACTGAAGCTCGACAACACGATGGCAAAGACGCCAGCCGCCGTAAACCATCTGCTGCGCGCCGTCTGGGCAAGAGCCGTCAAACGGGCGCTTGACGAAGAGGCGGATATCGCAAGGCTGATTGCCGAGGACGGCAAGAACCATGAGGTCATGCCCTGGGATTGGCGCTACTATGCCGAAAAGATCAGGGCGCAGAGGTACAATTTTTCCGAAGCCGAACTGAAGCCCTATCTGCAGCTCGAAAAAATCATCGATGCCTGCTTTGACGTCGCCGGCCGACTCTTCGGTATTCGTGCCGTCGAGAAGAAGGAGATTGTCGCCTATCACCCGGATGTGCGCGTCTTTGAAATTCGCGATCGCGAAGACAAGCTGGTTGCGCTTTTCCTGGGGGATTATTTTGCCCGCAGTTCCAAGCGCTCCGGCGCCTGGATGAGCGCGTTCCAATCCCAGCATAAACTCCCAATGAAGAATGGGCATCAGGGCGAACTGCCGATCATCTACAACGTGTGCAACTTCGCAAAACCGGCCGAGGGCAGGCCGGCACTGCTTTCGCTGGACGATGCGCGCACACTCTTCCACGAATTCGGCCATGCGCTGCATGGCATGCTTTCGAACGTGACCTATCCCACTGTGTCGGGCACCGCCGTTTCGCGCGACTTCGTGGAACTGCCATCTCAGCTTTACGAGCACTGGCTGACAGTTCCCGCAATTCTCAAGCGATATGCCGTGCATTTCGAAACCGGCGAACCTATGCCGCAGGAGCTGCTCGACAAGGTGCTTGCGGCCCGCACCTTCAATGCCGGGTTCAACACGGTCGAGTTCACCTCCTCGGCGATTGTCGATATGGAGTTTCATACGCGCGACTTTGTGGAAGACCCGATGGCGGTGCAAAATCAGGTGCTCGCCGAACTCGGGATGCCGAAGTCGCTCGTGATGCGCCATGCCTCGCCGCACTTCCAGCACATCTTCTCCGGCGGTTATTCGGCAGGCTACTATTCCTATATGTGGTCGGAAGTGCTCGATGCAGATGCTTTCGCCGCTTTCGAGGAAACCGGCGACGCCTTCAACAGTGAGATGGCGCAAAAGCTCAAGGACAACATCTATTCTAGCGGCGGCTCGATCGATCCGGAAGACGCCTATAAGGGATTCCGCGGCAAGTTGCCGAGCCCCGAGGCAATGCTCGTCAAGAAGGGCCTTGCCACGTTCGAAGAGCTTTCGGGCAGCGACGCGTAAGGCGGTCCTTAACAAAATTGTCGCCGAAGTTTCGGAAAACCGTCATGTCATCTTCAAGAGACTGACATGACGGCCGCTCTAGGCTTGTTGCGAGAGATTCGATCCCGCTCTCGAAGCAAGCCGAATGAGCCATGGCATGAAACTGACGGACACGACGCGCCGCCGCTTCCTTTCTTCGATCGGCGCAGTCGGCGGCTTTGCGGCAGCCAGCCTCGTGATGCCATATTACGCGCGAGGATCTTCGAGCCGCCCCATCTTCACGTCAGGCGTTCAATCCGGTGATGTAGACGCAACCTCAGGCATGATATGGACGCGTGTCGACCGGCCATCGCGGCTCTTCGTCGAATATTCGACGAGCGACAAATTCGCCAATGCCGTCAGGTTGGCCCCGATCGACGTCACACCGGAGACCGATCTTGCGGGTAAGCTGCTGCTGCGGGATCTGCCCTCGGACCATGACATCTTCTACAGGTTTGTGGCCGCCGACCTGCAGGACGTCAACAGCGTCTCCGAACGAATTCACGGCCAGTTCCGCACCGCGCCTTCCAACGGGCGGACGATCCGCTTTGCATGGTCAGGCGATACGGCGGGGCAGGGATGGGGGATCGACGACGAGGGTATGCGCACCTATCAGACCATCGCCTATCATCGCCCCGATTTCATGATCCATTCCGGCGATACGATCTATGCCGACAATCCAATGCCGGACGAGATCCGGTTGCGTGACGGCGGACTCTGGAAGAACAGGATCGTGACCGAGGAGAAGCGCGACATCGCGCAAACGCTTGCTCAGTTTCGCGGACAGTGGAAATACAATCTGCTCGACGAACATGTGAAGGAGCTGAATGCAGTCTGTCCGGTCTTCTATCAATGGGACGACCACGAGGTTTTAAACAACTGGTCGCCTTCGACCGACCTTCGCGGCAATGATCGGTACAAGGAAAAGTCCGTTTTGACGCTGGCAACTCGGGCAAGCCGCGCCTTCCATGAGATGACGCCCATCCGCTACATTGCCGCCGAACCAGGGCGCGTCTACCGGAAAGTCTCATATGGTCCGCTGCTCGATATCTTCTTCGTCGATCTGCGATCCTATCGGGGGCCGAACGACCATGGCCTGGATCAGGTCCTGACGGCGAAGTCCCGCATCCTTGGCGAAGGGCAGGTCGCATGGTTGAAGCGCGAACTGGTTCGCTCGACGGCAACATGGAAGGTGATTGCCTGCGATATGCCGGTCGGACTCGTCATCTGGGATGATTATGGAAAGCGCCGAGGCAGCAAGTCCTTCTCTAACGGCGACAATGGAGCGCCGCTCGGGCGAGAGTTGGAATTTGCTGATCTGCTGCGCTTCATCCGCGACGCGGCGATTTCGAACATCGTCTGGCTGACGGCTGACGTCCACTACACTGCGGCGCATTATTACAATCCGGCCAAGGCGAAATTCCGGGACTTCTTGCCATTTTGGGAATTCGTCTCCGGGCCGTTGCATTCCGGGACCTACGGTGCGCAGGAGCTCGACATGACATTCGGCCCAGACGTGCGGTTCATCAAGGCCGCGCCTGGCGGTGCGGACTCCAATCTGCCACCGTCTGCGGGCCTTCAGTTCTTCGGACTGGTCGAAATCGACGGGCAGACCGAGCAGATGACCGTGCGGCTGATGGACAGAAACGATACCGAACTTTGGCGGACGGCCATCGACCCCCAATATGTGAGCTAGGCCCCCCGTGGCCGCTATCGCCCCTCCCCCTTTCGCAAACGCGAAAAACACTGTATGAGCGCGCCAAACGTAATTGGCGCATTCCCTTGAACGTAGCGCCTCAGCCTCAGAGATTTGAAACATATGGCACTTCGCAACATCGCGATTATCGCTCACGTTGACCATGGCAAAACGACCCTGGTGGACGAGCTTTTGAAACAGTCCGGCTCGTTTCGTGAGAACCAGCGCGTTGCAGAACGCGTGATGGACTCGAACGACCTTGAAAAGGAACGCGGCATCACCATTCTCGCCAAGGCGACCTCGGTCGAGTGGAAGGGTGTCCGCATCAACATCGTCGACACCCCGGGCCACGCCGATTTCGGCGGCGAAGTTGAGCGCATTCTCTCGATGGTGGACGGCGCGATCGTGCTGGTCGATGCTTCGGAAGGTCCGATGCCGCAGACGAAGTTCGTTGTCGGCAAGGCGCTGAAGGTCGGTCTTCGTCCCATCGTCGCGATCAACAAGATCGACCGTCCGGACGGCCGCCACGAGGAAGTGATCAACGAAGTCTTCGACCTGTTTGCAAACCTCGACGCGACCGACGAACAGCTCGACTTCCCGATCCTTTACGGTTCTGGCCGTGACGGCTGGATGAACGTCAACCCGGAAGGTCCGAAGGATCAGGGTCTCGCACCGCTTCTCGACCTGGTGCTCGAGCATGTTCCGGAGCCGACCGTTCACGAAGGTCCGTTCACGATGATCGGCACGATCCTCGAAGCCAACCCCTTTCTCGGCCGTATCATCACCGGCCGCATCAATTCCGGTTCGATCAAGCCGAACCAGCCGGTCAAGGTTCTGCATGCCGACGGCAAGACGATCGAGACCGGCCGCATCTCCAAGATCCTCGCTTTCCGCGGTATCGAGCGTCAGCCGATCGAAGAGGCGCATGCAGGCGATATCATCGCGATTGCCGGCCTCTCTAAGGGCACGGTTGCCGATACTTTCTGCGACCCGTCGATCACCGAGCCGCTGCAGGCCCAGCCGATCGATCCGCCGACGGTCACCATGTCCTTCATCGTCAACGACAGCCCCTATGCCGGCACAGAAGGCGACAAGGTCACCTCGCGCGTCATCCGTGACCGTCTGTTCAAGGAAGCTGAAGGCAACGTTGCGCTGAAGATCGAAGAATCCTCCGAAAAGGATTCGTTCTTCGTATCCGGCCGCGGCGAATTGCAGCTTGCGGTTCTGATCGAAACAATGCGCCGCGAAGGCTTCGAGCTGGCCGTTTCGCGTCCGCGCGTCGTCATGCACAAGGACGAAGCAACGGGCGAGATGCTCGAGCCGATCGAAGAAGTCGTCATCGACGTCGATGAAGAGCATTCGGGCGTCGTGGTGCAGAAGATGTCGGAGCGCAAGGCCGAAATGGTCGAGCTGCGTCCGTCGGGCGGCAACCGCGTCCGTCTTGTCTTCTTCGCACCGACCCGCGGCCTGATCGGCTACCAGTCAGAACTGCTCACCGATACGCGCGGCACGGCCGTGATGAACCGCCTCTTCCACGACTATCAGCCGTACAAGGGTGAGATCGGTGGCCGCGTCAACGGCGTGTTGCTTGCCAACGACTCCGGCGAAGCTGTGGCCTATGCTCTCTTCAATCTGGAAGACCGCGGTCCGATGATCATCGATGCCGGCGAAAAGGTCTATGCCGGTATGATCATCGGCATTCACAGCAGAGACAACGACCTCGAAGTGAACGTGCTGAAGGGCAAGAAGCTGACGAACATCCGCGCCGCCGGCAAGGACGAAGCCGTCAAGCTCACGCCGCCGATCCGCATGACGCTCGACCGCGCGCTGTCCTGGATCCAGGATGACGAGCTGGTCGAAGTGACGCCGAAGTCGATCCGTCTGCGCAAGATGTATCTCGACCCGAACGAGCGTAAGCGTTTCGAAAAGGCACGCTACGCCTAAGCAATTCTAATTGCTGACATTTCAAACCCCGGCCTGGTGCCGGGGTTTTTTGTTGTGCGGCGCGCTGATTCCGTCTTGTGACAATCGTTAAAAAAGCGTTAAATTTTGCTCATCGTCCACATGTTAAGTCTGTGGGCAAACGGCCGAAACGCATCATCGCGTATGGTTAATTGCCTGCTGGAAGACCAGAGTAAGCGTTATGAAGACGTTGTCGATCGATGTCCGGCGGGCAGAACCGCATGATGCCCAAGCCATTTCCGAGGTGCATCGCCTCGCCTGGCAGCACACTTATGCCGGGATCATTCCGCATCGCGCTTTGACGCAGATGATCGAACGCCGGGGCGAGAACTGGTGGCGCAAGGCGACGCGCGGCCCGGCAACCCTGCTCGTTCTCGATGTCGCCGGCACGGTCGCAGGTTATGCCACACTTGGCCTCAATCGGGCCCGAGCGCTGCCGCAGGAAGGCGAGATCTACGAGCTCTATCTTCGTCCTGAGTACCAGGGCATTGGTCTTGGGCGCATGCTGTTCGGCGAGGCTCGGCAACTCCTGAAATCACTCGGCTGCAAGGGAATGGTGGTCTGGTGCCTGGAGGAAAACGAGAATGCCAGCCAGTTCTATCGTGGCCATGGCGGCATTGACTTCTGCGAAGGCATGGAAAGCTTCGACCACAGGCAGCTGAAGAAAATCGGCTTCATCTGGAACTGAAAAGCCCAGCCTCCGTCTTTTGAAACAGCGCTGCACCGCTTTGAAGCGGCTGCTGAAAATGGGCGCCCTGCTCCTCGATATTGCAGACGAATCTTCAACATCGCGAACACGCAATGTTGCGTTGCGGGATGAAACGGACTATTTGGCTGCGAACAATTCACCTCGTGGGAGTTTTCGTATGCGCATCGACGCCATTTCCATCGGCAAGAATCCTCCGGAAGATGTCAACGTCATCGTTGAAGTTCCGGTCGGCGGTCACCCCATCAAGTATGAAATGGACAAGGAAGCCGGCACGCTGGTCGTCGACCGCTTCCTCTACACGCCGATGACCTATCCGGGCAACTACGGGTTCGTACCGCATACGCTTTCGGAAGACGGCGATCCGATCGATGTGCTAATCGCCAGCACGCGTCCGCTGGTTCCGGGCTGCGTCATCAATGTCCGCCCGATCGGCGTTTTGAAGATGGAAGACAATTCGGGCAAGGACGAGAAGATCATCGCCGTCCCGTCGCCGGCGCTTACGCTGCGCTACGAGAAGGTGAGGGACTACACCGACCTTCCGGAGATTACCTTGAAGCAGATCGAACACTTCTTCGAGCACTACAAGGACCTGGAGCCCGGCAAGTGGGTGAAGATTTTCGGCTGGGGCGATTCGAAGGAAGCCGGTCAGCTGATCCTCGAAGCCGTTGAGCGTGCCAAGAAGGCGAAGTAAGCCGCTATAGCTTCAGACGCTTTTCGAGCCTTTCCATCAAGTCCTCCGGACCGCCATCGATCCGGAGGACTTTTTTGCGCGATGCATCGCCTGACATCAATTGGATCGAGGATTTCGGAATGCCGAGCGCCTTGGACAGAAGCGCGATCAGCGCCTGGTTGGCTTTTCCCTTCTCAGGAATCGCTGCGACACGGATCTTAATGTGGCACTCGCCTTCGGCATCGGCCTCGATGCCATCGATCGCGTCGCGCCCGCCATTCGGGGTCAACCGAACGGCGAGGCGTATATGATCGTCGAATATCTTCCAGGCGGAGTTCACGCCACCAGCGGGAAGATGGTGTTCCACATCAGGGAGCGCAGGAAGAAGATAATCAGCAGCAGAATGATCGGCGAAATGTCGATGCCGCCGAGATTCGGCAGCAGCCGGCGAATCGGCCGCAGCAGCGGCTCGGTGACATTATAGAGGAACATGCCGACCGAATTGACGAACTGGTTCGAGGAATTGATGACGTTGAAGGCGTAAAGCCAGGAGAAAATGGCACTCGCAATCAGCACCCAAGTATAAAGATTCAAAGCCAAATCAATGGTTTGAAAGAGGGCAATCATCTTGGTCTCCAGTTCGTTGCTGACAGACATGTATCCATTGGCGGCTAAACGGGCAAGTGCCGCGTGAAAACCCGCGGCGAATCACGCTTGGCGAACCCGCCCGTTCATGCGTCCGGCTTTTTCGCAGCAGATAACGAGCAGCGCAATGGGGAAGCAGCAGCGCCTGGTCTCAAGTGGATCGCTGCGCGCCTATGCAGACAGCGCAGCTATAGAGCCCGGTACGGCCTTTGCCGTCTTGCCTTCAAAGACGATATCGAGAAATTCGGTCAGCCACGCCTTGAGCGGGGCATCGAAGAGCATGCGGCCCTCCAGATGTTCCCGTCCCTGCTGCGCGTTCGGCAGAATGAAGCGGTGGGCGCCGTGGACGACCCAGCGATGCATCATCACGCGGGTGAGCTCTGCGTGAAATTGCAGCGCCCAGGCGTTGCCGTTGTAGCGAAAGGCCTGGTTGGGATAGGTATCGCCTTCCGCAAGCAAATGGGCGCCGTGTGGCAGATCGAAGCCCTCGCGATGGAAATGGTAGACCATCTTCGGCCAGTGCATCAGCAGCCGGCCCTTTTCGGTCGGGCGGAGCGGATACCAGCCGATTTCGGTCGAGCCGTCGGCATTCGACTGCACCTTGCCGCCAAGATGGCGCACCAGCATCTGCGCTCCAAGGCAGATGCCGAGGAACGGGCGGTTTTCCTTGAGTGGAATGTCCAGCCAGTTGATCTCGCTCTTTATGAATTCGTCTGGATCATTTGCACTCATCGGCCCACCGAAGACGACCGAACCGGCATGGTTCTCCAGCGTAGTGGGCAGCTTATCGCCCAGAACCGGGCGGCGGATGTCGAGGTTATAGCCCTTGTCGGCCAGGAGCTGGCCGACGCGGCCGGGGCTGGAGCGTTCCTGGTGCAGGATGATCAGTATGGGGCGCTTGTCGCGTTTGATGGGGCGGTCAATCGGCATCGTCTTGCACCACCACCGTATCGGTCACGCGTGCGGCTGCCTCCTGACGTTTCTGGATGCGCTCGCGGGAGGAAACACCCAAGAGATCGGCGATCCGCCAAATAACGTGGTCCTCCATCTCGCTGCGTTCGCCGTCGGCATAGACGATGTCCCAGAGAATGCCGATGAGTTCCAGCCGCTGCTCGGTATCGAGATGGCGTTTCAGGTCGGAGGTGAAGCGGTAATAGTCGACGGCGCTGCTCTCGGCTTCCTGGCCAGCCGCAATCACTGCCTCCAGCGGCTTTCCGTCAAGGCCGTATTGCTCCTTGAGCAGTTTGCGGAGCCGCTTCTTTTCGCTGTCCTTGATCTTACCATCCGCTTCCATCACTTGCATGCAGAGAGCGGCAACGGCAATGCGGGGATCGTCAGGGCTAAAACCCTTCTTGGGGTTGTTTGCAGTGAGATTTTGGAAGAATGCCTGAAAACGTTCGAACATGCGGATTTTATTCCATTTCAGAAAAGGCGGAGTCGTGTCTTGGGTTCCGGTTCCGCCTTCATGTTGCGAACGCCAGGATCGTCCGGCATTCCATAAAAGGGTTTCGGCTCTGCCTGTGCGGCAACCGGCTCTGGCTGTTTGGAGGCCGTCGCGGGCAAGCCAGGCTCCGGTGCGGCAGCAGGAGCCGGCCGCGCCGCCTCTGCAATCGTCGCGGCGCGCTCCAGTTCAATGATGCGATGATCGTTGGCCGGGCTTTCTGGCCGTGTCTCGCGAACGGGCGGCAAGGTCTTCAGCGCGGTATCGATCGAGACGGCGGAGCCGTCCTCGATCGGTCCTTCAAGTTGACCGAAGGGCGCCTTCCATTCGAAGGCGTCGAGACGGCCGGTGACGGGTGAGACGGGAAGCCATTTGTCGGAAACGAAGCCGTCGGCCACCCAGGCCGGATCGCGCGGCGCCTTCAGCGCCTGCGCCAGCCAGTGGCGTACACGGCCCTGGTCGCCGGTCTCGGCTTCCTCGATATCAGCAAGCAGCAGGAAGGCCGCTTCCCGCGGCTGCATGCGCGCTGCCGCTTCGGCCTTGGTCCGGGCCTTGGCGAAATCCTGCGCGTCGAGAGCCGCCTGTGCGACCACGAGCAGTGATTCGACGTTGTTGGGGCGCAGGGCTTCCAGCCGTTCGGCTCGCTTCAGGCGATCGACGGTGGAATCGCCGCTTCGGGCAAGCACATAGGTGCGGCCGATCTCGGGGTGTGGCCCTGCCTTCCAGGCCTGCTCGAGGATCGAGGCGGCCTTGCGCAGCTTGTCCTCACGGAAAAGCGCCTTGGCGGCAATGATCGCGGCCGGTTCGAAATCGGCAATGAGCTTCAGCGCATGCATCGCGTCGTCGCGCGCACCGGCCGGATCGCCTTCGAGCTTGTCACCGGCGCGAGCCGTCAGCAGAACACCGCGCAAGCGTTCCGCATCCTGCTTTTCGACGACACGCGCGGCCTTCTGTTGCTCAAGAAGCAGGATAGCGTCGTCCCAGCGGCCGGCCTGGCTGCGGTATTCGAGCGTCGCCTGTGCTGCCCAGGGCAGATAGGGTGCGTTGTCGGCTGCCTTTTCGGCATATTGGCGTGCGGCCTCGTTGGCGCCGAGGCGTTTGGCCTCGAGATAGAGCCCGCGAAGGCCGAGTTCACGCGTTTCCGGATCGTTGGCCATCGCTTCGAATTTGGCACGGGCTTCGTCATGCCGGCCCTCGATCAGGGCCGCCTGTGCTTCGAGCAGGTTGATCAGCGGCTCCTGATCGGCGCGGATGAGGCCGCGGGACCGGGCTGCCATCTTGCGGGCAAGCAGGGCATTGCCGGCGCCGGCGGCGATAAGGCCGGTCGAGAGGGACTGATAGCCGCGATCACGCTTGCGGGCGCGAAAATAGCGGGTCACGGAATGGGGCGACGTCCAGACCGTGCGGACCAGCCACCAGGCGATCATGACAACAGCAATCAGTGCGATAAGGCCGCTTGCCGCGACGATCAGCTTTGCCTGATAAAGCCGGCCTTCCCACACCAGCGAGAGATCGCCGGGGCGATCGGCAAGCCAGGAGAAGCCGTAGCCGAGAACGACGACGAGGATGACGAAGAGGACGAGACGGATCATCGATCAACCCTCCTTGCCGGCGCCAGAAATGGCCTTGGAGAGCGCACCACCCACCAGTTCCTCGACGCGGATGCGGGCTTTCAATGATTGTTTGAAGGCGGCGGAAGCCTGCTTTGCGTTCGAGGGCAAGCCGTTCCATTCGTTGGCAGCGCCCGGCAGGTCGCCGTTCTTCACCTTGTCTTCCATACGCGCCGCAATGGCCTCGACACTTTCGCCCTCGATGTTGCCGACAGGGCGCACTGTGACGAGCGACTTGGCACTCGCCATCAGCCGGTCCGACCAGCTCTGGTTCGGATCCGCTTGGTTGACGGATTGGATGATGGCGGTCGCGACGTCGGGAACCTGGCGGATCAGTTCGGCGCGCGAGGGTACGCCGGTTTCGGCGAAATTACGGAGGTCGGCGACGGCGGGGTCGTCCGGCGAAACGCCGGCGAAAGTATCGAGCTCGGCCATGAAAGGTCCGCCGCGGTCGATCGCTGCCTTGAGGGCCGCAGCGGCGATCGCCTGCGCAACGGCAACATCCTGGCGTGGTTCGTTGAGCTTCTTCTCTGCTTCCTCCAGGCGCTTGATAATGTCGGCGCCGCTCGACGCCCGCTCTTCGGAGGTTTGAGAAAGAGATGTGCGCAACTGTTCCAGCTGAGTGGCCAAATCCGCGACCTTCTGGTTCAGCGCGTCGACCTGCGGGGTGTCGACTGGCCCCGTCGCGGCAGGCGTCTTTGCCGCCGTTTCGAGAGCAGCGACACGCTTGTCGAGCGTATCGTCGCTGGCGTTCGGCGCTGCGGCGAGGTTCGCGATCGATTGCTTGAGGCCGTCGATTTCAGCCGAAAGGCTGGCCGTTTCATCCAGCGCGGTCTGAGGCGCGGAAGACGTAGGAAGGTAGCCGGCATATTGGATCACGCCAGCACCCAGCAGGGCAACGAGGCCGCCGAAAATACCGGCGGCGATCAGACCCGACGTCGTTCCGCCGCGCGGCTTTTGCCGGACCGGCTCGGGGTCCGTTGCCATTTCCGGCTGACGGGGCTCCTCAAAGGTAGCGGCGTGCTCGGCCGTCTCCTCAGCCGATGGTTCTTTTTCCGGATCGACGGATGCCTCTAGGCCGGTTGTCGCATTGTCTGTGTCGGGCGTGCCGGCGTCAGGGGCGTTTGCTTCTAATTTCTTCTCGGTATCGGCTGCTGCCGCAATTTCCTGCGCTTCCAGATCGATCGTGACCGGCTCGTCGGCGTTTTTCGAATGACGTGGCGGATTTCCCGATACCATGCGTACCTCATTTTCCTGCATCGCAACGAAACTAGTCAGTGATGCCAGTTATGGAAAGAGGTTAGATCAAATTTGGGCGCGTAAGGCCTTCAAAGAAGCGACAGAAGGCTTCCCTCATTCGGCAATGCTGCGATGCGAAGATTTCTGCCGAGTGAAGCCGGGACTGCCGCGGCAACGGATGTGCTGAGGCAAAGGATGAGGGCCTGATTGAGCCAGCTGGGTTCCGATTGGATCTCGGCGAGACGGAAAAAACGCTCTGCGGTCTGGCGGGAATAAAGGAGTATGGCCTCCGGCGGCGGGGTCAATGCTTCTTGCAGGGCCACCGGATCAGGTTCTGCCGGATGCATCCGATAACATTCGACGACATCGATCCTCAGTCCCAGAGCGTGCGCGGTGCGCTCGAACGTCTCGGCGCGCGGCGAACCGGCGAGATAGGTGACGGATTCCTGCGTCTGCTCCGCGATCAACTCCGCCAGTCGCGCGCCATCGCCCGCCGAGGCTAAGACCGAAGCAAACCCCACCGCTTTGGCCTCGTTTGCGCTCGCTTCGCCAACGGCGAACACCGGCCGGCGGCGATAAGGCTTGACGTCTGTTCCTGACGAGGAGAGCGCACGGACAGCTTCCGCGCTCGTGATGGCGATAGGGCCGTGGCTCCTTGCCAGCGCATCCATAGCGGTCTTGCCATCATGCATGGGCTGCGAGAGCGGCAGCAATACGGGCTCATGCCCCATGTCGCGCAACCTTTTGGCGGTTCGCTCCCCCGAACGCAGCGGCCGGGTGACGAGCACACGCATCGGGCGTCAGCTCCAGTCGTCGAAGAAGCTGCTGCCAGCACGGGCGCGGATGTCTTGTCCGGCGCGCGTGCCAAGCGCTGCGGCATCGCGCCGATTGCCATCGATGGTGACCGAGTGCTGGTTGCGACCATCCGGCGTGATGATCAGGCCGGAGAACTTGATCCGATCGCCTTCGCAAATCGCATATCCGCCGATTGGCGTGCGGCAGGAGCCGTCGAGCGCCGCAAGGAAAGCGCGCTCACACGAGACGGCGTCGTGGGTCGCCGGGTCGTTGATGGTGGCCAGCAGATCGTCGGTGCGCTGATCGCCAATACGGCTTTCGATGCAGATCGCGCCTTGCGCGGGAGCCGGCGGGAAGGTGTCGGGATCGAGGATGTCGGTAATCACGTCGACCTTGCCAAGACGCTTCAGGCCCGCGAGCGCCAATAGCGTCGCATCGACCTGGCCTTCATCCAGCTTGCGCAGGCGGGTTTCCACAGCGCCCCGGAAGGTTATCACTTTGATATCCGGCCGCATGCGGCGGACCAGAGCCTGGCGGCGCAGCGATGCCGACCCGACCGTTGCGCCATGCGGCAGCTCGATCAGTTTTGGCGCCGTGCGGCCGATTACCGCATCGCGGATGTCTTCGCGCGGCAGATAGGCCGAGAGATGAAGCCCTTCCGGCAACACCGTCGGCATGTCCTTTGCGGAATGGACGGCCAAATCGAGGTCGCCGCTTGCAAGCTTTTCTTCCAGTTCCTGGGTGAAAAGACCCTTGCCGCCGATCTCGGCAAGCGCACGGTCGGTAATGCGGTCACCTTTCGTGGTCAGCACAACGATCTCGAACATTTCCTCCGCCATTCCGTGCGCCGCCATCAGCCGATCGCGTGCTTCGCGAGCCTGAGCAAGGGCCAGCGGGCTGCCCCGCGTTCCGATCCGGAAAGGTTTTGTTTGCATCCGCTTCGATCCGTTGTTACCGGAAGTTCTCGTAACCGGGTTTTGCACCCATCGCAATCAACGACAGGCTTCATGGCTCCCTTTCTACGCATCCTCGGCATCGAAACAAGCTGCGACGAGACTGCCGCGGCTGTGGTCGAGCGCGATGCGGACGGGCGTTCGAAGGTGCTTTCCGACGTCGTCTTGAGCCAATTGGACGAGCATAGCGCCTATGGTGGCGTGGTGCCAGAGATAGCCGCGCGTGCCCATGTCGAGGCACTCGATACGCTGATCGACGAGGCGTTGCAGCGCGCCGACGTGTCGCTCTGCGAAGTCGATGCGATCGCTGTGACCTCCGGACCGGGATTGATCGGCGGGCTGCTCGTCGGACTGATGACCGGCAAGGCGATCGCCAGGGCCGCCGGCAAGCCGCTTTATGCCGTGAACCATCTCGAGGGCCATGCGCTGACGGCGCGGCTGACGGACGGGCTTTCCTTTCCCTATCTGATGCTGCTTGTGTCGGGTGGTCATACGCAGCTCATCCTCGTGCGCGGCATTGGCCAATACGAACGCTGGGGAACGACGATCGACGATGCGCTGGGCGAGGCGTTCGACAAGACGGCGAAGCTGCTCGGGCTGCCTTATCCCGGCGGACCCCAGGTGGAGGAGGCAGCGAAGACGGGTAACCCCGACCGCTTCGATTTCCCGCGGCCGCTCGTCGGTGAAACGCGGCTCGATTTTTCCTTTTCGGGCTTGAAGACGGCGGTCCGGCAGACCGCGACGGATATCGCGCCGCTGACGGAGCAGGATGTCGCCGATGTCTGCGCTTCATTTCAAAGGGCGATTTCGAGGACTCTGAAGGATCGCATCGGCCGTGGATTACAGCGATTCAGGGCGGAGTTTCCGCATCTGGACGAGCAGCCGGCCCTGGTGGTCGCGGGCGGCGTCGCCGCCAACCTCGAAGTACGCGCCACGCTACAGGCGCTCTGTGATAAATACGCCTTCCGCTTCATCGCGCCGCCGCTGAGATTGTGCACCGACAATGCGGTGATGATTGCCTGGGCGGGGCTCGAGCGCATGGCGACAGGTGTTGCGCCGGATGATCTCGATGTGCAGCCGCGCTCGCGCTGGCCGTTGGATTCGAATGCGGAAGCGCTGATCAGTTACGGAAAGCGGGGAGCAAAGGCATGAGCGAACGGATTGCCGTCGTTGGCGCAGGCGCTTTCGGAACGGCGCTTGCCGCAGTCATTGCGCTCACCGGCCGCAGCCAGGTCACGCTCGTCGGCCGCAACCCTGCGCTGATGGCCGACCTGAAAGCCGAACGGCTGCACGATGCGGTTCTTCCCGGCATTGAGCTGCCGCAAGCACTGGAATTCTCGGCAGAATCCGATTCGATCGACGATGCCGATATCGTGCTTTTCGCCATGCCGTCGCAGGCGCAGGCGGATGCGGCCCGGCAGTATGGCCCTTACCTCGCCAAGGACGCGATCGTCGTAACCTGTGCCAAGGGCATCGAGCGGGCGACCGGCAACTTGTTGACAGACATGCTGGAGCGCGAATTGCCGCAGCATCGCGTCGCGGTGCTTTCGGGGCCGGGTTTTGCATCCGACATCGCCAAAGGACTGCCGACCGCTATGGTAATTGCGGCATCGGACGTGGCCGTTGCCGAGCGGCTGGCGCAGGCGATTTCGGGCAGGACCTTCCGGCTCTATCCGTCGTCCGACCGTATCGGCGTGCAGCTTGGTGGTGCGCTGAAGAATGTATTGGCGATCGCCTGTGGTATCGTCGAAGGCTGCGGCATCGGCGATTCTGCGCGCGCGGCGCTGATCGCGCGCGGGCTGGCGGAAATGTCGCGCCTCGTCGTTGCCAAGGGCGGGCAGGCAGATACGGTGCGCGGGCTTTCCGGGCTGGGCGATCTTGTCCTGACGGCAACGAGCCATCAGTCGCGCAACCTGCGCTTCGGCATTGCGCTTGGACGCGGCGAAAAGGCCGATTCTTTGCAAGGCGAATTGGTGGAAGGTGCCTTTGCCGCGGCCGTCGCTTCGCGGCTGGCGGAAGAACTCGGCATCGCGATGCCGATCACGGACGCCGTCTCGGCGATCATCGAAGGTAAACTCAGCATCACCGAAGCCATCGAACAATTGATGACACGTCCGATTACGACCGAATAGGAGACAGACATGCTATTTGCACTTCTCTGCAAGGACAAGCCGGGGCACCTCAACACACGCATGGAAACGCGCGCGGCGCATTTGGAATATCTGAACAAGCTGAATGCCGAAGGCACGCTCAGCATGGCCGGACCGTTCCTCGACGGTGAAGGCAAGCCCTGCGGCAGCTTGGTCATGGTAAAGGCCGATACGGCGCAAGCCGCCAAGGCACTAGCCGATGCCGATCCCTATGCGAAGGCTGGTCTTTTCGAGAGTGTCGAGATCAAGCCCTTCAACTGGGTCTTCAACAATCCGGAGGCATAAGGGATGGCCCATTGGCTCTATAAATCCGAACCTTCCTCCTGGTCTTGGGAGCAGCAGAAGGCCGCAGGCGAGAAAGGTACGGAGTGGACGGGCGTCCGCAATTATCTCGCCCGCAACAACATGCGCGCCATGCAGATCGGCGATAGAGGCTTCTTCTACCACTCGAATGACGGCCTGGAGATCGTCGGCATCGTCGAGGTCTGCGCATTGTCGCATCCGGATTCGACGGCGAAGGGCGACGATCGCTGGGATTGCGTCGATATCCGCGCCGTGCGCGATTTGCCCAAGCCCGTGACGCTGAAGGATGTCAAGGCGAATGAGAAACTTTCGAAGATGGCGCTGGTGACCTCGATGCGCCTTTCGGTCCAGCCGGTGACAGATGACGAGTGGCTCGAAGTCTGCCGCATGGGCGGCCTCGACAATCCGCCACGCTGACCGCATTGAAGACCGACCCGGAAATCTTCATCCGCGCCAATACGAAACTGATTACGCCGCCGCATGTGCCGGAGATCCGGTTGCATCTGGCGAACGAAGCGCATGAGCTTTGGCTTAAGACGGAGGAAGAGCTGGCGGAGATCGGCCTGCCGCCGCCGTTCTGGGCCTTTGCCTGGGCGGGTGGCCAGGGACTTGCGCGTTATGTTCTCGATCATCCGGAAACGGTACGAACTAAGCGCGTTTTCGACTTCGCGACAGGTTCGGGGATCGTCGCGATCGCGGCGAGGATGGCGGGTGCGGTGGCGGTAAAGGCGGCGGATATCGATCCATGGGCTGAAACGGCCGTGCGGCTCAATGCTGCTGCCAATGGGATCTCGGTTGATTTTAGCGGCGCCGATTTCGTCGGCAAGCCTGTCCATGCCGATATCGTCCTGGCGGGCGATGTGTTCTATGACCGCGTCTTTGCGGACGCCCTCGTTCCGTGGTTCGACCGGCTGGCCAGCGAAGGCAAGGAAGTTCTGGTCGGCGATCCGGGGCGGGCCTATTTGCCAAAGGAGCGGCTGGAGTTTTGTGCCATCTACGAAGTGCCGGTAACGCGGGCGCTCGAAGATAGCGAGAACAAGAAGACGACGGTCTGGCGGTTCAAGGCCTGATGACGCAGACGCTGGCCTCGTAGCTGCAAGGATCGGCTTGCACCGCAACGTCGATCACTTTGGGCCCGGGTGCGAGCGACTTGGCCTGCGGCGCACCGTAAAGTGCATAGCCGTCCGCACCGAAATAGGTGCCGCCTTCCGTTTCGTAAGCATAGGAGCCGGCGTAAGTGCCATTGTAATCATAGCGCAGACGCTGTGGCGATCCGGCGATAGCGCTGCGGATGCGGTAGCCGTTCGATGACGGCGAGAAATGCTTGAGGCGAACATAACGGTTATGGCCGTGGCCATGGTGGCGATGATGGCGACGATGACCGCCGAACCAGGGTTTGGCGCTGTTTGCCCACTTGGCGTTGTTTGCCCAATGGGTCACGCCACGATGATGCCCAGCACGCTCGCCCGCCGTGGCAGGAAGCGCAATCAGGGCACACAACACCAGCGCAAAGACTTTCGACAGCCGCTGGAACATCAGACGCAACCTCCGGAAATCCGATCGTTAACAAATCGTTAACGCCAGCTTGCGTCAAAACTACCTATGTGTCCACTTGAGCGATGAAAAATCAGCATAAAATTTGATTCGAAAGGGCCAGTTTCGATTTCCGGCAACTTCCCGGTAACGCGAATCGATTAAATTAAAAACAGACAGCAATTGTGCTTGTCGTCGGGGGCTTCGGTGATTAAACGTCGCCGTTGATGCAATGCACACAGACAAATTTGTCATTCCTGTGGTTGCCTCGAAATGCTCCGAAATCCGGGAGCGCAAGACGCCGCGAGGTTCTGATGGCGAATGTGACAAATAACCGGCCTCTGTCGCCGCATTTGCAAGTTTATAAACTAATTCCTACCATGGTCATGTCGATCGTCCATCGTATCACGGGGGCTGCTCTTTATTTCGGCACGCTGCTGATCGCCTGGTGGCTGATTGCGGCTGCGACCGGTCAGGCTTATTACGACTGGGTGAATTGGGTGCTCGGCAGCATCATCGGCAAGGCCGTCCTGCTTGGTTACACCTGGGCACTGCTTCACCACATGCTCGGCGGTCTGCGCCACCTGCTGTGGGATCTCGGCTATGGTTTCGAGAAAGAATTCTCCACCAAGCTCGCCATCGCCAACATCATCGGATCGCTCTGTCTTACCGTGCTGGTCTGGGTGATCGGCTTTATCATTCGCTTCTGAGGTCGCTCACATGGATATGCGTACCCCTTTGGGTAAAGTTCGCGGCCTTGGCTCGGCCAAGGAAGGCACCGAACACTTCTGGCGTCAGCGCCTGACGGCTGTCGCCAACCTCCCGCTCATCGTCTTCTTCGTCATCTTCATGATCGTTTATGCCGGCGCGCCTTATGCCGATGTCGTGCATGCGCTGTCGAACCCCTTCGTGGCTGTCATCATGGGACTGATGGTGATTTCAGGCATCATTCACATGCGTCTTGGCATGCAGGCCATCATCGAGGACTACGTGCACAGCGAAATCGGCAAGCTCGTCTTGCTGATGCTGAACTCGTTTTTCGCAATCGCGGTCGCAGGGCTCTGTCTCTTTGCCATTCTGAAAATTGCTTTCGTAGGATAACCGTATCATGGCACCGACTTCACCCGCTCAGAATGGGAAAGCCTACAAATATGTCGATCACTCCTATGACGTGATCGTCGTCGGCGCCGGCGGCGCCGGTCTTCGCGCAACGCTCGGCATGGCCGAACAGGGTTTCCGTACGGCCTGCATCACCAAAGTATTCCCGACCCGCTCGCACACGGTCGCGGCCCAGGGTGGCATCGCCGCCTCGCTGCAGAACATGACGCCGGACAGCTGGCAATGGCACCTCTACGACACGGTCAAGGGGTCCGACTGGCTGGGCGACGTCGATGCCATGCAGTATCTCGCCATGGAAGCGCCGAAGGCGGTCTATGAGCTCGAGCACTACGGCGTGCCCTTCTCGCGTAATGAGGAAGGCAAGATCTATCAGCGCCCATTCGGCGGCCATATGCAGAACTACGGCGAAGGCCCGCCGGTGCAGCGCACCTGCGCGGTTGCCGACCGCACCGGCCACGCCATCCTGCACACGCTTTACGGCCAGTCGCTGCGCTACAACGCCGAGTTCTTCGTCGAATATTTCGCGCTCGACCTCATCATGTCGGAAGACGGTAGCCGTTGTACCGGCGTTGTTGCCTGGTGCCTCGATGACGGTTCGATCCATCGCTTCGCCGCGAAAATGGTGGTGCTGGCGACCGGCGGCTACGGCCGTGCCTATTTTTCCGCGACCTCCGCCCATACCTGCACCGGCGACGGCGGCGGCATGGTGGCGCGCGCGGGGCTTCCGCTGCAGGACATGGAGTTTGTGCAGTTCCATCCCACCGGGATCTACGGGTCCGGCTGTCTGATTACCGAAGGCGCGCGCGGGGAGGGCGGCTATCTCGTCAACTCCGAAGGTGAGCGTTTCATGGAACGCTACGCGCCCTCGGCCAAGGATCTTGCCTCGCGCGACGTCGTTTCGCGCTGCATGACGTTGGAAATCCGCGAAGGCCGCGGCGTCGGCAAGAACAAGGATCATATCTTCCTGCATCTAGACCATCTCGACCCGGCTGTTTTGCATGAACGCCTGCCGGGCATTTCCGAGAGCGCGAAGATTTTTGCCGGCGTCGATGTGACGCGCGAGCCGATCCCGGTGCTGCCGACCGTCCATTACAACATGGGCGGCATTCCGACGAACTATTGGGGTGAGGTGCTCAACGCCGACAGCTCCAATCCGGAACGCGTGATCCCCGGGTTGATGGCAGTCGGCGAAGCGGGCTGTGCTTCGGTGCATGGCGCGAACCGCCTCGGGTCGAACTCACTGATCGACCTCGTCGTTTTCGGCCGTGCTGCGGCAATCCGTGCCAGCGAGGTCATTGACCGCGCTGCGCCGACACCGCATCTGAACATAGCTGCCTGTGACAAGATCATGGATCGCTTCGATGGTCTTCGTCACGCCAGTGGCGCAACGCCGACGGCGCATCTGCGCGAGAAGATGCAGCGCGCCATGCAGGAAGACGCCGCCGTCTTCCGCACCCAGGAGTCGCTGGAATCCGGCTGCGGGCGCATTTCCGCGATCTGGCAGGAAATGTCGGACATCAAGGTCACTGACCGTTCGATGATCTGGAATTCCGATCTCGTTGAGACGCTCGAACTGCAAAACCTGATGGCGAATGCGATCACAACGATCTACGGCGCTGAGGCGCGCAAGGAAAGCCGTGGTTCGCATGCCCGCGAGGATTACACCGAAGGCGCATACGCCGGCCGCGACGACGGCAACTGGCGCAAGCACACGCTTGCCTGGGTCAGCAATGCCGGCGAGGTCAAGCTCGACTACCGTCCGGTTCACACCGAGCTCATCTCTGAAGGCATCGATCCCAACAAGATCGCGCCGAAGGCTCGCGTGTATTGACGATGGGAAAGTATCTCGGATTAGCTTCGTTCATTGCCGCGGTGCGGGCCGTCTCGCCCGTCATGGCGGCGGAGCGCTACAAATTGCGTGCTCCCGGCGGCTTGGCTGCCGCGGTCAGCAACGAGGTCGGTGTGTGGAAGACAGCGAATGCCGCGCAGCGTGCTCGCTCTTCGCTCGCAGCCGGCAACGCTGCTTTCGGTGGTTGTAGGGGTTGCGTGAAAACGGAACTCCTGTCGGCAAACTAGGATTTTATCATGGTTGAACTCGCTCTCCCCAAGAACTCGCAGATGACGCGAAGGCAAGGTCTGGCCGAAGCCGGCGGGTGCGAAGAACACCCGCGAATTCCGCGTCTACCGCTGGAGCCCGGATGACGGCCAGAACCCGTCGATCGACACCTTCTATATCGATGTCGACGACTGCGGCCCGATGGTTCTCGACGGCCTGCTCTACATCAAGAACAAGATCGATCCGACGCTGACGCTGCGCCGCTCCTGCCGCGAAGGCATCTGCGGTTCGTGCGCGATGAATATCGACGGCACGAACACGCTTGCCTGCACCAAGGGCATGGATGACATCAAGGGCACGGTTAAGATCTATCCGCTGCCGCATTTGCCGGTGGTGAAGGATCTCGTTCCGGACCTGACGAATTTCTATGCGCAGCACCGCTCGATCGAACCCTGGCTGAAGACCGTATCTCCGGCGCCTGCCAAGGAATGGAAGCAGAGCCACGAGGATCGCCAGAAGCTCGACGGCCTCTACGAGTGCATTCTGTGCGCCTGCTGCTCGACCTCCTGTCCGAGCTACTGGTGGAACGGCGACCGCTATCTCGGCCCGGCCGTCCTGCTGCAGGCCTATCGCTGGCTGATCGACAGCCAGAGACGAGGCGACCGGCGAGCGGCTTGACGACCTCGAAGATCCGTTCCGGCTTTACCGCTGCCACACGATCATGAACTGCGCGCAGACCTGCCCTAAGGGTCTCAACCCGGCCAAGGCCATTGCCGAGATCAAGAAGATGATGGTTGAGCGCCGGTTCTGATAGCCGATGCTCGCCAAATGTCCGGCGCAGACAGAGGCTGCGCCGGATTCTTCCGAATTTTTGCTGGCAGCGGTCTGAATCGGGCGAAGGATTGTGCAGATCATCACCTTGCTGACAAATTCTATCTGCAGGAAGTTCTCCGGCAGGCAAGTTGAATTGCTCCATTTCCGGCATAAGCACTGTCGCGAGCAATTTATGGCTGTGCCGACTTGATTAACCAAAGTGAAATACGCTAATTCGAAAATCAGTCTGATGACCAATTCTGTGCTGCAAGAGCGGACAATCGGGAGCATGATGATGCAGTTGCGATATGCGATGACGGGTGTGGCGGTTGTTCTGTCATTGGCGGGCTGCCAGCGCACGGCATATGACAATGCGAGTTACAGCTCGCCGGCACCGCTAACCGGCGCAGCCTGTTCCTTCCGTCCAGGGCGGACAGCTTCCGCCACCGGCAGGCGCCTCGCAGTTTCCCGCCGCTCCGACGGCCGCGCCTGCGGTTCCGGGCCAGCCGGGTGCCATGGCGTCCAATGCGCTTGACGTCTCCAAGGAATCCATGGTCGGCAGCTGGCGCGTCAACGGCAGGTGCGACATGTTCCTGACGCTGACCAATCTCGGCAGCGGCTCACGCGGCGGCACGCGCGGCTGCGTCGGCGAGCTGACGGCGATGGGCTCCTGGGAAGTCTCCGGCAAGCAGGTTCTTCTCAAGGATCGCAGCGGCAACCAGATCGGCAGCGTCTACAAGACCGCCGACAACAGCTTCAGCGGCCAGACGAGCACCGGCCAACCGATCACCCTCAGCCGGTAAGACAACCGGCGGCCACCCCGCCGACGACGCGTAGGCGGACTCCTCCTCATGCAGCCTATCCCCGACTACACTTCGAGCGTCAGCGAGCACTTGAAATCGCTGACGGCCTCCGGCGCTCTCCAGATCGATTCAGCGCAGATGGATGTGGCAAAAAGCCTCGATCGGGTGCTTTTTGAACTGAAGCGCCGCCGCCCGGCTGCTAAATCGAGCTCGCTCGGCTGGCTCTTCGCTTCGAAGAAAAAGGCAAACGAAGGCATCAAGGGACTCTATATTCACGGCAGCGTCGGGCGCGGCAAGACGATGCTGATGGATATCTTCTACCGCATGGCGCCCTGTTCGAAGAAACGCCGTGCGCACTTCCACGAATTCATGGCCGATGTCCACAACCGCATCGCCGCGCACCGGCTCAAGCTGAAGAACGGCGAGATAAAGCAGGCCGATCCCGTGCCGCCCGTGGCGGCCGCACTTTACCAGGAGGCCGAACTCCTCTGCTTCGATGAGTTTACGGTGACGGACATCGCTGATGCGATGATCCTCTCGCGGCTGTTCTCCGAGCTTTTTGCGCGTGGCTGCGTGCTCATCGCGACCTCGAATGTCGAGCCCGACAATCTCTACAAGGACGGCCTCAATCGCGGTCTCTTCCTGCCTTTCATCGGTCTCCTGAGGAAGAATGTCGAGGTCGTGACGCTGGACTCCCCGACGGATTACCGGATGGAGAAGCTGAACAGCCAGCCGGTCTATCTGACGCCGATCGACGAGCGGACGGATATGGCCATGGACGCGTCCTGGGCGCAGGCGCTGGATGGGCGCAAGGCGCAGCCTTTCGATATCCCGATGAAAGGTCGGTCGATCCATGTGCCGCTCGCAGTCGATCGCATGGCGCGCTTTTCCTTCGCCGATCTTTGCGAGAAGCCGCTCGGTGCTGCTGATTTTCTCGCGATCGCCAAGCGTTTCGATACGATCTTTGTCGATCGCATCCCGATGCTCGGTCCGGACAAGCGGAACCAGGCGAAGCGTTTCATCATTCTTGTCGACACGCTCTACGACCACGGCGTTCGCCTTCATGCGTCGGCTGCGGCAATGCCGGAAGATTTGCTGATCGAACGGCGCGGAACGGAAGGCTTCGAATTCGATCGTACCGCATCGCGCCTTTTTGAGATGCGCAGCGCGGAATATCTCGCGACGCACCATAAAAGGCACGCCGCCGAGTAACAGTTTCGCAACAAAATATCTTACGTTTACGTAAGATATTTTGTATCTAAACGATTGAAATTGCTGATCCAAAAATAACACGTTGCCATTTTTGGGCTTTAGGGCTATGCGATTGCGTCATTGGACGACGCCCTGGACGCGCCGCCCGACTGATTTTGATCGCAAAGGAAACAGCGAAATGGCGCGTAACAAGATCGCACTTATCGGTTCTGGCATGATTGGTGGCACGCTGGCGCATCTCGCCGGCTTGAAGGAGCTCGGCGACATCGTCCTCTTCGACATCGCCGACGGCATTCCACAGGGCAAGGGCCTCGATATCGCCCAGTCGTCCCCGGTCGAAGGCTTCGATGCCAATCTGACGGGTGCCAGCGACTATTCTGCGATCGAAGGCGCAGACGTCTGCATCGTCACCGCCGGCGTTGCCGCGCAAGCCAGGCATGAGCCGCGACGACCTTCTCGGCATCAACCTCAAGGTCATGGAGCAGGTCGGCGCCGGCATCAAGAAATATGCCCCGAACGCCTTCGTCATCTGCATCACCAATCCGCTCGACGCCATGGTTTGGGCGCTGCAGAAGTTTTCCGGCCTTCCGGCCAACAAGGTCGTCGGCATGGCGGGCGTTCTCGATAGCTCGCGCTTTCGCCTCTTCCTCGCCAAGGAATTCAACGTTTCCGTTCAGGACGTCACTGCTTTCGTTCTCGGCGGCCACGGCGACACGATGGTGCCGCTTGCTCGCTACTCCACCGTTGCCGGCATTCCGCTCACCGACCTCATCACCATGGGTTGGGTCACCAAGGAACGGCTCGAGGAAATCATCCAGCGCACCCGTGACGGCGGTGCCGAAATCGTCGGCCTCCTGAAGACCGGTTCGGCCTACTACGCTCCGGCAGCCTCGGCAATCGAGATGGCCGAGGCCTACCTCAAGGACAAGAAGCGCGTTCTGCCCTGCGCGGCGCATCTCTCCGGCCAGTACGGCGTCAAGGACATGTATGTCGGCGTTCCGACAGTTATCGGTGCCGGCGGCGTCGAGCGCGTCATCGAGATCGACCTCAACAAGGCGGAGAAGGAAGCCTTCGACAAGTCGGTCGGCGCTGTCGCCGGCCTGTGCGAAGCCTGCATCAACATCGCGCCCGCGCTGAAGTAATCAAAACAGGAATAAACCCATGAACATTCATGAATATCAGGCCAAGGCTCTGCTGAAGAGCTATGGTGCACCGGTCGCTGAAGGTGTGGCCGTCTTCAAGGCCGAGGAAGCCGAGGCTGCGGCAAAAGAATTGCCGGGTCCGCTCTACGTCGTGAAAAGCCAGATACACGCCGGCGGCCGCGGCAAGGGTAAATTCAAGGAACTCTCGCCGGAAGCCAAAGGTGGCGTTCGCCTTGCGAAGTCGATCGACGAAGTCGTCGCCAATGCCAAGGAAATGCTCGGCAATACGCTGGTCACCAAGCAGACCGGCCCGGCCGGCAAGCAGGTCAACCGCCTCTACATCGAAGACGGCGCCGATATCGACCGCGAACTCTATCTCTCAATTCTCGTCGACCGCTCCGTCGGCCAGGTTGCCTTCGTCGTTTCGACGGAAGGTGGCATGGACATCGAGACCGTTGCGCACGACACGCCCGAGAAGATTATCACCGTCGCTATCGACCCCGCAAAGGGCGTAACGGCTGAAGACAGCAAGAAGCTTGCGGATGCGCTGAATCTCCAGGGCGAAGCTCGCAAGGATGGCGACACGCTGTTCCCAATCCTCTACAAGGCTTTCGTCGAAAAGGACATGAGCCTGCTCGAAGTCAATCCGCTGATCGTCATGAAGGACGGTCGCCTGCGCGTCCTCGACGCCAAGGTATCCTTCGACGGCAATGCGCTCTTCCGTCACGACGACATCGTCGCTCTGCGCGACAAAACGGAAGAAGACGAGAAGGAAATCGAAGCCTCCAAATATGACCTTGCCTACGTTGCCCTCGACGGCAATATCGGCTGCATGGTCAATGGTGCGGGCCTTGCCATGGCGACCATGGACATCATCAAGCTCTATGGCGCCGAGCCTGCGAACTTCCTCGATGTCGGCGGCGGTGCGTCGAAGGAAAAGGTCACCGCGGCTTTCAAGATCATCACCGCCGATCCGGCCGTGAAGGGCATCCTGGTCAATATCTTCGGCGGCATCATGCGCTGCGACGTCATCGCTGAAGGCGTGATCGCGGCGGTGAAGGAAGTAGGCCTCCAGGTGCCGCTCGTCGTCCGTCTCGAAGGCACCAATGTAGAACTCGGCAAGAAAATCATACGAGAGAGCGGGCTGAACGTGATCCCTGCCGACGATCTTGACGACGCGGCGAAGAAGATCGTCGCTGCTGTGAAAGGGAACTAAGGCATGTCCATTCTCGTCAATAAAGACACCAAGGTCCTGGTCCAGGGGCTGACCGGCAAGACCGGCACTTTCCACACCGAGCAGGCGCTTGCCTATTACGGCACCAAGATGGTCGGCGGCATCCATCCGAAGAAGGGTGGCGAGACCTGGGGGTCGCTCGAAGGCGAAGCACATCTGCCGATCTTCGCCTCCGTCGCCGAGGGCAAGGAAAGGACCGGTGCCGACGCATCGGTGATCTATGTGCCGCCGGCCGGCGCCGCCGAGGCGATCATCGAGGCGATCGAGGCGGAAATTTCGCTCATCATCTGCATCACGGAAGGCATTCCGGTCGAGGACATGATCAAGGTCAAGTCCAAGCTCGACAAGTCGAAGTCGCGCCTGATCGGTCCAAACTGCCCGGGTGTCCTGACGCCTGAGGAATGCAAGATCGGCATCATGCCGGGCTCCATCTTCAAAAAGGGTTCGGTCGGCGTTCTCTCGCGCTCCGGCACGCTGACCTATGAAGCCGTCTTCCAGACCTCGAATGAAGGTCTCGGCCAAACGACGGCAGTCGGCATCGGCGGCGACCCGGTCAAGGGCACCGAGTTCATCGACGTACTCGAGATGTTCCTGGCCGACGACGATACCAAGTCGATCATCATGATCGGCGAAATCGGCGGATCGGCTGAAGAAGACGCGGCTCAGTTCCTCAAGGACGAAGCCAAACGTGGACGCAAGAAGCCGATGGTCGGCTTCATCGCCGGGCGAACGGCACCTCCCGGCCGCACCATGGGCCATGCCGGCGCCGTGATTTCCGGCGGCAAGGGCGGCGCGGAAGACAAGATCGCGGCTATGGAAGCGGCCGGCATCACGGTGTCGCCGTCTCCGGCTCGCCTCGGCAAGACGCTGGTTGAAGTCCTCAAGGGCTAAGCCAACTTATATATCCGGGCGGAAGAAAGCACCTGCGCTTCCGCCCGGCCCCAGGTTTCGACAGCAGGTGTGCCGCGGACAGGCGGCAAATTCGAAATGCGGCAGCCGGGTAGAGCCGGCAAATTCATCAAAAGTCAGGAGGCGGGCGGAAAGCGTCCGCGTAAAACCATGGCACGGCAAGAAGCCAACGAGCAGTTTCAGATCACCTCGTTTCTGGATGGCGCCAATGCTGCCTATATCGAGCAGCTCTATGCGCGCTACGAAGAGGATCCATCATCGGTCGACGATCAGTGGCGGACCTTCTTCAAGGCGCTGGAAGACGATCCGAACGATGTGAAGAAGGCGGCCAAGGGCGCTTCCTGGCGCAAGAAGAATTGGCCGATTCAGGCCGGCGGCGATCTTGTATCTGCGCTCGACGGTGATTGGGGCACGGTCGAGAAGGTCATCGAAACCAAGGTGAAGGCCAAGGCCGAAGCTGCCGGCAAGCCGACCGACGGCGCTGACATCCTCCAGGCTACGCGCGATTCCGTGCGTGCCATCATGATGATCCGCGCCTATCGCATGCGCGGCCATCTGCATGCCAAGCTCGATCCGCTAGGCATCGCAGTACCGGTCGAAGACTACAAGGAACTGTCGCCGGAAGCTTACGGTTTCAGCGCGGCCGACTATGATCGCAAGATCTTCATCGACAACGTGCTCGGTCTCGAATACGCGACCATTCCGCAGATGATCGAGATCCTCGAGCGAACCTATTGCTCGACTCTCGGCGTCGAGTTCATGCACATGTCCAATCCGGAAGAGAAGGCCTGGATTCAGGAACGCATCGAAGGGCCGGACAAGGGCGTTGCGTTCACGCCGGAAGGCAAGAAGGCGATCCTTGCCAAGCTCGTCGAAGCGGAAGGCTACGAGCAGTTCCTCGACGTCAAGTTCAAGGGCACCAAGCGCTTCGGCCTCGATGGCGGTGAATCACTGATCCCGGCACTTGAGCAGATCCTGAAGCGTGGCGGCCACCTCGGCCTGAAGGAAGCCGTGTTCGGCATGGCGCATCGCGGCCGCTTGAACGTGCTCAGCCAAGTCATGGGAAAGCCGCATCGCGCCATCTTCCATGAGTTCAAGGGTGGTTCCTATGCGCCCGACGAGGTCGAAGGTTCAGGCGACGTGAAGTACCATCTCGGTGCATCTTCCGACCGCGAATTCGACGGCAACAAGGTTCACGTTTCGCTGACGGCAAACCCTTCGCACCTTGAAATCGTCGACCCCGTCGTCATGGGCAAGGCGCGCGCCAAGCAGGACATGAGCGCTACCGTCTGGGAAGGCGATGTCATTCCGCTCTCCGAGCGCGCCAAGATTTTGCCGTTGCTGATCCACGGCGATGCGGCTTTCGCGGGCCAGGGCGTCATTGCTGAAATTCTCGGCCTTTCGGGTCTTCGCGGCCACCGTGTCGCCGGCACGATGCATGTCATCATCAACAACCAGATCGGCTTTACGACGAACCCGGCCTTCTCCCGTTCGTCGCCCTATCCGTCCGACGTTGCGAAGATGATCGAGGCCCCGATCTTCCACGTCAATGGCGACGATCCGGAAGCTGTGGTCTACGCCGCGAAAATCGCGACCGAGTTCCGCATGAAGTTCCACAAGCCGGTCGTGATAGACATGTTCTGCTACCGCCGCTACGGCCACAACGAAGGCGACGAACCGTCCTTCACCCAGCCGAAGATGTACAAGGTTATCCGTGGCCACAAGACGGTGTTCCAGCTTTACGCCGAGCGTCTTGTTGCGCAGGGCCTGCTGAGCGAAGGCGAAGTCGAGAAGATGAAGGCCGACTGGCGCGCTCATCTCGAGCAGGAGTTCGAGGCCGGGCAGTCGTACAAGCCGAACAAGGCCGACTGGCTGGACGGCGAATGGTCTGGTCTGCGCACGGCCGACAACGCCGATGAGCAGCGCCGTGGCAAGACGGCCGTGCCGATGAAACAATTGAAGGAGATCGGCCGCAAGCTCTCGGAAGTGCCGGCGGGCTTCAACGCGCACCGCACGATCCAGCGCTTCATGGAAAACCGGGCCAACATGATCCAGACGGGCGAAGGCATCGACTGGGCAATGGGCGAGGCGCTCGCTTTTGGCGCACTCTGCCTCGAAGGCCATAAGATCCGCCTTTCGGGTCAGGATTGCGAACGCGGCACTTTCTCGCAGCGCCATTCGGTCCTTTACGATCAGGAGACCGAAGCGCGTTATATCCCACTCGCCAACCTGTCGCCGACGCAGGCCCGCTACGAGGTCATCAACTCGATGCTCTCCGAAGAGGCGGTTCTCGGCTTCGAATACGGCTATTCGCTGGCGCGCCCGAACGCGCTCACGCTCTGGGAAGCGCAGTTCGGCGACTTCGCAAACGGTGCGCAGGTCGTCTTCGACCAGTTCATTTCGTCGGGCGAACGCAAGTGGCTGCGCATGTCGGGTCTCGTCTGCCTGCTGCCGCATGGTTACGAAGGTCAGGGTCCGGAACACTCTTCGGCCCGCCTGGAACGCTTCCTGCAGCTTTGTGCGGAAGACAACATGCAGGTCGCCAACGTCACGACGCCGGCGAACTACTTTCATATCCTGCGCCGTCAGTTGAAGCGCGACTTCCGCAAGCCGCTGATCCTGATGACGCCGAAGTCGTTGCTGCGCCACAAGCGGGCGGTTTCGAGCCTCGCAGAGATGGCCGGCGAATCCTCTTTCCACCGCCTTCTCTGGGATGATGCAGAGGGCATCAAGGACGGACCGATCAAGCTGCAGAAAGACAACAAGATCCGCCGCGTCGTCATGTGCTCCGGCAAGGTTTATTATGATCTTCTGGAGGAGCGCGAAAAGCGCGGAATCGACGATGTCTATCTGCTGCGCGTCGAACAGCTCTACCCGTTCCCGGCCAAGGCGCTCATCAACGAGCTCTCCCGCTTCCGCAATGCGGAAATGGTCTGGTGCCAGGAAGAGCCGAAGAACATGGGCGCATGGTCGTTCATCGATCCGTATCTCGAGTGGGTTCTTGCCCATATCGATGCGAAGTATCAGCGCGTCCGCTACACCGGACGTCCGGCTGCCGCTTCGCCGGCAACGGGCCTTATGTCCAAGCATCTGTCGCAACTCGCTGCATTCCTCGAGGATGCGCTGGGCGGCTGAGGAGTTGGGGCGATGGCATATTTCTTCTTGAGACTTGTGCCGCCTCGTTCCCGCTTTCCGAACGACGCGACCGGGGAGGAAATGGCTGCGATGGAACGGCATGCCGACTATTGGCGCCACAACGCAGAAGCGGGATCGGCAATTGCTGTCGGCCCCGTCTTCGAGGGCGAAGGCGCGTGGGGTATGGCGGTCGTCTCAGTCGAGGATCGGGAGGCCGCAAAGGCGCTTGCCGATGCCGATCCGATCGTCCGCTCCAGTTTCGGTTTCCACTTCGAAATTTTGCCAATGCCCTCGATCATTCTCCGGCCGTCTTCTGCCGGAAACGAATAAACGAAAACAAGCAAATCAGGATTTGAACAATGGCCACAGAAATCCGCGTTCCAACTCTCGGTGAATCCGTCAGCGAGGCAACCGTCGGCACCTGGTTCAAGAAGGTTGGCGACGCCATCAAGGCCGATGAGCCGATTCTCGAGCTTGAAACCGACAAGGTGACCATCGAAGTACCGGCACCGAGCTCCGGCACGCTGTCCGAAATCGTTGCCCAGGCCGGCGAAACCGTGGGCCTCGGCGCTCTGCTCGGCCAGATCGCCGCAGGCGCTGCAGCCCCGGCTGCCGCTCCCGCCAAGGCTGCCGAGCCGGCCATCGCTGCTCCTGCCCAGGCAACACCTGCTGCTCCGGCTGCAGCCGCTGCGGCACCGGTTGCTTCCGCCCCGGCCCCGGCTTCCACCATGCCGGCGGCGCCGGCTGCCGCCAAGATGCTCGCTGAGAACAATCTCTCGGCCGATCAGGTCGAAGGCAGTGGCAAGCGTGGCCAGGTGCTGAAGGGCGATGTAATCGCTGCCGTCGCCAAGGGCCTTTCCGCCCCGGCTGCTGCGCCTGCCGCTCCCGCTGCAGTCCGTGGCCCATCGACAGTTGAGGACGCCGGCCGCGAGGAGCGCGTGAAGATGACGCGCCTGCGCCAGACGATTGCCAAGCGCCTCAAGGATGCGCAGAACACCGCAGCCATGCTCACCACGTACAACGAGGTGGACATGAAGGCAGTCATGGACCTGCGCGCCAAGTACAAAGACGTCTTCGAAAAGAAGCATGGCGTCAAGCTCGGCTTCATGGGCTTCTTCACCAAGGCTGTGACGCACGCCCTGAAGGAACTGCCGGCCGTCAACGCCGAGATCGATGGCACCGACATCATCTACAAGAACTACTGCCACATCGGCATGGCTGTCGGCACAGACAAGGGCCTGGTCGTTCCGATCATCCGCGATGCCGACCAGATGTCGATTGCCGAGATCGAGAAAGACCTTGGCCGTCTTGCCAAGGCCGCACGCGACGGCACGCTCTCGATGGCCGACATGCAGGGCGGCACCTTCACGATCACCAATGGCGGCGTCTATGGTTCGCTGATGTCCTCGCCGATCCTCAATGCGCCGCAGTCGGGCATTCTCGGCATGCACAAGATCCAGGAGCGTCCGGTCGTTGTCGGCGGCCAGATCGTCATCCGTCCGATGATGTATCTGGCACTCTCCTACGATCACCGCATCGTCGACGGTAAGGAAGCCGTGACCTTCCTCGTCCGCGTCAAGGAAAGCCTGGAAGATCCGGAGCGTCTGGTTCTCGATCTCTAAGAGAATGATGGGGCCGCGCGAGCGGCCCTGTTTTTCGCGGCAAGGAGTGCCTTATGGCGCGTGGAGTTCCGGCAGCGGACGGCCGTTCGCTTCTAATCGTTAGGCTGAAATTGGCGGCTGCCCTGGCGGCGCCACTTTTCCTGTGCGCAATGACGGGAGCTGCGCTTTCGGCCGAGTGCAAGCAGTCTGATGCCGTCTATGCCGATCGCGACGGCGCTTATGAACTCCGCTTTTCGCCGCTCGGTTCCGAAGCCGCTGCGGCAAGCAATCAGTTCAAGATCAATGTCTTGAAGACCTCGATCGTTCTGGACGGCTTTGTGATGCCGTCGGAGGATCCTGATCGTGCTATCGGCATCGTCATGTTCAATTGCCCGGATGGTGATGTGACGGGTGCGGATCTCGATGCCTGCACGATCTGGCAAGGGCCGGTCTACAGCGTCCGTGCCGCGGGCGAGCTGGATAATCTTCAGCCGGAGGCAGAGCGCGCTGCTGACAGGATCGTGCTACCTGGTCTCGGTCCGGCGATCCGCGAGTCCTCGATTTGGGGCGAAGGCAAGGCGACGGTCGCGCCCTGGGATGTCCTGACCTTCAAGGAATGCGCGAAATGAGTGATGTGCCTGTTCTGCTCGTGACCGGGGCAAGCCGCGGTATCGGTGCTGCCGTCTCAAGGCTTGCTGCCAAGCAAGGCTGGCGGGTTGCCGTGAATTATGTCTCGAACAAGGCAGCCGCGGATGCCGTCATTGAAGCGATCACGGCGGACGGCGGCGAGGCGATTGCCGTCAAAGGCGATGTCGGCAACGCCGCTGATATCACCTTGATGTTCGAAACCGTTGATCGCTATTTCGGGCGGCTTGACGGGCTGGTGAACAATGCCGGTATCATCGATACGGCTCAGCGCGTCGACGAAATGAGCGTCGAGCGCATCGAGCGGATGATGCGCGTCAATGTCACCGGCTCCATTCTCTGCGCGGCGGAGGCCGTTCGCCGCATGTCGAGCAAGCATGGCGGCAAGGGCGGAACGATCGTCAACATTTCGTCGATGGCGGCGATCATCGGATCACCGTCGCAATATGTGGATTACGCCGCTTCGAAGGCGGCGATCGATACCTTCACGATCGGGCTCGCCCGCGAAGTCGCTGCGGATGGCATCCGGGTGAATGCGATCCGCCCGGGAATTATCGACACCGATATTCACGCCTCCGGCGGACTGCCAGACCGTGCGCGCGACATGGCGCCGAATATTCCGATGCAGCGGCCGGGAACGGCAGACGAGGTGGCCGATGCCGTCCTCTATCTTCTTTCTCCTGCGGCCTCCTATGTCACGGGTGCGATCCTCAACGTCAGCGGTGGGCGGTAGGTCGCAAAGGGTAAACGATGCAAATTCTTCGCCGGCGTCTCGATCTTCTTCACCGTCAAGCCCATCGCGACCGCTTCATTGCCAGCGGCAAATGGTTCAACCGCATCACCGGCGCCGCATTGGTCGGCTTCGGCGTTCGCCTCGCACTCACCCGCGCGGCCGACTAAACGATTAAAGCAAAGGAAAAGAAACAATGTCCTATGATGTGATCATTATCGGAACCGGCCCCGGTGGCTATGTCGCCGCGATCAAGGCGGCCCAGCTCGGCCTCAAGGTTGCGGTCGTCGAAAAGCGCGCGACCTTCGGCGGCACCTGCCTTAATGTCGGATGCATTCCCTCCAAGGCGTTGCTGCATGCTTCCGAAATGTTCCATCATGCCGGTCACGGCATGGATGCGCTCGGCATCGAAATACCGCGTCCGAAGCTTAATCTCGAAAAGATGCTGGCGCACAAGGATGCGACGGTGAAGTCGAATGTCGACGGCGTCGCCTTCCTCTTCAAGAAGAACAAGATCGACGCCTTCCAAGGCACCGGCAAGATCGTTTCCGCCGGGAAAGTTTCCGTGACCGCCGACGACGGCAAGGTCCAGGAGATCGAAGGCAAGAACATCGTGATAGCCACAGGCTCCGATGTTGCCGGCATCCCGGGCGTTCAAGTCGAGTTCGATGAAAAGGTGATCATCTCCTCGACCGGTGGTATTGCGCTGGAGAAGGTGCCGGAAACAATGATCGTCGTCGGTGGCGGCGTCATCGGTCTCGAACTGGGCTCTGTCTGGTCGCGCCTCGGTGCGAAGGTGACCGTCGTCGAATATCTCGACACGATCCTCGGCGGCATGGATGGCGATGTAGCCAAGCAGTTCCAGCGCATGCTCGCCAAGCAGGGCATCGAATTCAACCTTAGCGCCAAGGTCGTCGGCGTCGAGAAGGACGGCACGGGTGCCAAGGTGACCTTCGAACCGGTCAAGGGCGGCGACAAGGTGACGCTCGAAGCGGAAGTCGTTCTCATCGCCACTGGCCGCTTGCCCTATACGGCTGGCCTCGGCCTTGAAGAGGCGGGTGTCAAACTCGACAATCGCGGTCGCGTCGAGATCGACGGCCATTTCAAGACCAATGTCGCCGGCATTTATGCAATCGGCGACGTCGTGAAGGGTCCTATGTTGGCGCACAAGGCGGAAGACGAAGGCGTGGCGCTTGCCGAAATCCTTGCCGGCCAGGCCGGTCATGTGAATTACGACGTCATCCCGAGCGTCGTCTACACACAGCCGGAAGTCGCTTCCGTCGGCAAGACCGAGGAAGAACTGAAGGCTGCAGGCATCGCCTATAAGGCTGGCAAGTTCCCGTTTACGGCAAATGGCCGCGCTCGCGCGATGCTCGCGACAGACGGCTTCGTAAAGATCCTGTCGGACAAGGCAACGGACCGCGTTCTCGGCGGTCATATCGTCGGCTTCGGTGCCGGCGAGATGATCCACGAGATTGCCGTTCTTATGGAATTCGGCGGTTCTGCCGAGGACCTCGGCCGCACCTGCCATGCGCATCCGACAATGTCGGAAGCAGTGAAGGAAGCGGCACTCGCTGCCTTCTTCAAGCCGATCCATATGTAAATCCCGAAGACCGAAGCCGCGGTTCGCAAGGACCGCGGCTTTTTTAATGGGCTTCGGCCAAAGGCCTTCACCTTACTGGTCTGAAGAGCGATTAAGTCTGGCTTCGGTCCCGCGAGCACGGGCAACCGGATAAAACTGAAATGAAGGATAAACCCGCGCTTTGCGCGTAGCTTCAATTCGCTTGGGTGACGGTGAAACCCTGTTTGCGCAGAAGTTCGATCACTCCGCCATCGCCCGGCAGATGCAGGGCGCCTACAGCCATGAAGACATTGCCGCTGGCGAGAATCGGAGCTGCGCGCTCGGCCATTATTTTGTTGCGGTCGAGGATGATGCGCTGCTCGAAGCTGGCGTAATCGCTCTCCTCGTCCTTGCCGTCCGGCGAAACTGTTTTCAGCATCGGTATCGTCATGCCGATGTCGCCGGAGAGATAGAGATCGGTCATCGTTTCCACGACGTCGTTCATCTTGGAGCCGAGCTCCAGGGTCTCGATCAGTGACTTCAGATGGAATTCGACCGGAAGTTCGGCCATTGCCTGCAGTTGTTCGGCAAGCGTTTCGAGCCCGCGCACCTGCTTGCCTTCGGCGGCTGCGTCGGTTGCGATCTTCTGATCGAGGAAGGGGATACCCTTCGCCTTGCGGGAAATCTCGCAGGCGGGGAGCGCGACGGCGCTCGCAATCATCCAGGGTCGCATGCGCGAAACGGCGGAGATCGGAATGCCGCGTTGCTGGAGGCCAGCACCGAGACGGGCGTAATCCTCGCGCGACAGGAGTTTTTCGATCGTCGTCCCATCAGTGAACATGGTGAGATCCGGCCGGGCGAGGAGAGCGGCGGCCGCCTTTTTCTCACTCAGGATCTCATCGGATTCGATGACGATCGTATCGGCGCCATCACGGGCGGCCTGGGCGTAGAGCGGCAGGTTCAGCACGCGCGGATCAGTAACATGCATGCTGCCAAGCAGCCACGAGGTCTTCAGGCCGGGCTTTTCGATCTTCCAGAAAATGCCTTTGCCGTTCGGCGTCGCATCCGCTTCCTTGACGACCTCTGCATAGCGGGTAGGATCGTTCTGCTGCAGCTCGGTCATCAGGTTCTTGCCGGTGCAGGTATCGTCGGCGAGCCTGCGCCGAAGACACCGCAAGGAGCACGGCGAGAAGCGCGGCGGCAAGCAGCATATGGAAGGCTGCAATCAGCCCGAGCAACATATTGCCCGGTGTCGCAACGCGCAGACTACGGTGGCCGACGGTGATCGTCATGATGATGTTCCGGTCACAATGTATGAGAGCTCATGCTCTACGCCTCGCATGCGCATATTGCCTTAAGAGAATGCGTTAACAAAAGATTACGCCCTCGGATGGGCACGATCGTAAACTTCCAGCAAACGCGATGAATCGACGCCGGTATAGACTTGGGTCGTGGACAGACTTGCGTGACCGAGCAGTTCCTGGATCGTCCTCAGATCGCCGCCGCCAGCCAGCAGATGGGTTGCAAAAGAATGCCGCAGCGCATGCGGTGTTGCCGTTTCCGGCAATCCGAAGGCGCTGCGCATCCGCTGCATCGTGCGCTGGATGATCCCAGCCTGGAGCTTGCCGCCGCGAGCGCCGCGGAAGAGCGGTTCTCCGTTCTCCAGATGGTACGGGCAGAGAGAGCGGTATTTCTCAACGGCTTCAAGAACAACGGGCAGCAGCGGAACCAGGCGCGTCTTGTTGCCCTTGCCGGTGATGCGCAGTGTCGTGGCGCCTGCATGCAAGCTGTCCGCAGTCAGGTCAAGTGCCTCGGCAATGCGCAGACCGCAGCCATAGAGGAGCGTGAAAACGGCGGCGTCGCGCGCAGCGATCCATGGTTCCTCGTGAAGCTGTGCCTCGTCGCTGGCGACATTGATCGCCTGCTTGTCGGAGAGTGGTTTCGGTAGCGATTTCGGCTGTTTCGGTGAGCGAACGGCTCCTGCTCCGGCGGCGTTCACCAAACCTTTTTTTTCCAGATATCGCAGCAGCGACCGAAGACCGGCCAGATTGCGGCCAAGCGATCGCGCCCCGGAACCTTCTTTTCGGCGGGCAGCCAGGAAGCCGCGGAAATCGGCCGGGCGAAGAGATTCAATGTCCTTCAACGTCGCCGGGCCGCCGATATGGCCGGTCAGGAAGGTGAGGAACTGGCGGCTATCGCGCTCGTAGGCGTCGAGCGTGTGTTCAGAAAAGCGCCGCTCGCGCTCGAGATTTTCAAGCCAGGCGCTGCGTTCCGCCATCAGGCGCGGGTCGGCGATAATCAGGAGTTCGTTCACTGGCGCGGGCCTTGATTTTGTTCTTGCCTTTGCCAAGTTTGAAGGAGGGACCGTTAGGGAATTGCTAATATCGGCCAAGCTCTTGTCATGCTTCCATCATAATAGGTTGCGATAGCTGTTCCGAACGAAACAGGACTTTGCATGGCACGGCGCCAATCCACGACGGCTTTCGGACAGCTCGCGGAAGCGATCGCTCTGGTTTCCCACGGCAACCCCGGACACATCGTTGATACTCTGATCGCCGAGCGCGGCCAGCGCATCGTCCACCACCCGCTTTGGCCGGTGATGCGGCCCTTTCTCTATGCTCTTTTGCGCTATAACAAGGCGCTTCAGTTCGCCAATGACGTAGCGAACATGCCGGGCTTCCAGTGCTTCGAATATATGAGCAACCTGCTGACGCTGGATATCGCGGTTAGAAATGCCGAGCGTATCCCTGCTTCCGGCGGCTTCATTCTCGTCAGCAATCATCCGACCGGCATTGCCGATGGCGTTGCAGTTTTCGACCTCCTGAAGAACCGCCGCCCGGACATGATGTTCTTTGCCAACCGGGACGCGGTGCGCGTCAATCCGCGTTTTGCGGAAATGGTGATCCCTGTGGAATGGCGGGACGAATACAAGACGAAACTCAAGACCCGTGAGACGCTGCAGCTCACGAACCACGCCGTGAAGGAAGGAAAGGCAACTGTATTGTTTCCCTCGGGCCGCATCGCCTATTGGGCGAACGGCCGGCTGAATGAAAGGCCGTGGAAAAACTCTGCCGTCGGCCTTGCTCGCAAATACAATCTGCCGATCTTGCCGGTCCACATGACCGCGCGCAACTCCGGTCTTTTCTACTGGTTTGCAAAGTGGTCGACCGAACTGCGCGACATGACGGTTTTTCACGAACTTCTCAACAAGCGCGGCGATCGTTTTGATTTCATCATCGGCAATCTCGTTCCGGTGGGACATCTGGACGGCGACATAAACGAAGTGACCAAGGCGCTTGAAAAACACACGCTACATGATCTGCGTGCCGACAGCGATGCACGGTTCCTGCCGCTCATGCAGCCGCCGGCGCCGGAGATAGTGGCGGCCCATTCATTTCGTTGAGCGGATAGGTTAAAGCGAGGCATGCTGCTCCGCTCGATGTTCGCCCAAAACGAAAGGTCACTGCGATCGATCCGCATGGATCTTTCGGTCATAAATCTTTTCGTCGGCGAAAACGGCGCGGGAAAAGGCAAGCTCCGGCGCGCTATCGATGGCTGGCGCTTCTTTCATGGATTGAGGGCCGACCGATTGTCGCCGCTGCGCACGCCTTGTCTGGCGGTCACGGACCCGATGCTCGATGAGGACGAGCAGGCGATGTTCTCGCAGGTTTTCTTTTTGCTTTATAGCGGGCATGGTCACGCCCGATGAGCACAGATTCGTCCGATCTCTTTGGCGCGTTACTCGAGGCACCAGCTGGAACCCGCACGGTTCCGGTTCTCGTGCCCATGCCTGCACCGAAACCCTATTCCTATTCCGTGCCGGATGGCATGGCGGTCGAGCCGGGTTCGCTCGTGCAGGTGCCGCTCGGCCCCAGACAGGTGATCGGCGTTGTCTGGGACGGTGGTGAAGATGGCGTCGATCCGAAGAAGCTTAGACCGATCACGCATGTCTTCGATTGCCCACCGCTATCCAAGGAAATGCGGGAGTTCATCGACTGGGTGGCTGCGTACACGCTATCGCCACCCGGTCTTGTTGCCCGAATGGCGCTTCGTGCGCCGAATGCCTTCGAACCGGAGCCGATGGCGGAAGGATTGCGCTTCGTCGGCGGCGAGCCGGAGCGGATGACGCCCGCGCGTGCCCGAGTGCTCGATACGGCATCGGACGGTGTCTCGTGGACACGGACCGGACTTGCACATGCCGCCGGTGTTTCCACCAGCGTTGTCGATGGCCTCATCAGCCAAGGGCTTTTCGAGACAATTTTCCTGCCTCCGCCTCCGGTCGTGGCAAAACCCGATCCGGAATTTGCCTCTTCGCGGCTGCAGGGGCCGCAGAAGGATGCCGCCGAAGAGATTTTGAACGAAATCAGAAAAGATGAGTTTGCCGTTTCGCTGATCGATGGCGTGACGGGATCCGGCAAGACCGAGGTCTATTTCGAGGCGATCGCCGAGACGCTTCGCCGCGGCAAGCAGGTACTGATCCTTCTGCCGGAAATCGCGCTCACCGCAAGTTTCCTAGAGCGCTTCCAGGACCGGTTCGGCGCAAAGCCGGCCGAATGGCATTCCGATCTCGCGCCGCGCATGCGCGAGAAAGTCTGGCGGCAGGCGGTGACCGGCGAGATTCGCGTAGTTGCCGGCGCCCGGTCGGCATTGTTTCTGCCGTTCGAAGACCTGGGGCTCATCATCATCGATGAGGAGCACGATCCTGCCTACAAGCAGGAAGACCGCGTCTATTATAATGCCCGCGACATGGCAGTCGTGCGCGGTCGCATCGGCAATTTCCCGGTTGTTCTCGTGTCGGCGACACCTTCCGTCGAAAGCCAGGTGAACGGTCAGAACGGACGCTACAGCACCATCCATCTGCCGACACGCTACGGCGAGGCGGCGCTGCCCGATCTGCATCTCGTCGATATGCGGCGGCACGCGCCGAAAAGGGAAGGTTTTCTCTCGCCGGTCTTGATCCGCGCGATCGGCAAGACGGTCGAAAAGGGCGAGCAGGCGCTGCTCTTCCTCAATCGCCGCGGCTACGCACCGCTAACACTCTGCCGTGTGTGCGGCCACCGCTTCCAGTGCCCGCAATGTTCGAGCTGGCTCGTCGAGCACCGTTTCCGCAGCCAGCTGCAGTGCCATCAATGCGGCCATACGGAGCGGACGCCGGAGGCTTGTCCGGAATGCGGAACGCTCGATCACCTCGTTGCCTGTGGGCCGGGGGTCGAGCGCATCGCGGAAGAAGTTGAGCGTCATTTCCCCGACGCGCGCACCATCGTGTTATCCTCGGACATTATGGGCGGCGTCAAACGCCTGCGGCTGGAACTCGAGGCGATCGCCAAGGGCGAAGCGGATATCGTCATCGGCACGCAGCTCGTCGCCAAGGGGCATAACTTTCCGTTGATGACACTGGTCGGCATCGTCGATGCGGATCTCGGTCTCGCCAACGGTGATCCGCGCGCGGCGGAAAGAACATTCCAGCTTCTTTCACAGGTCACGGGCCGCGCAGGGCGAACGGGTCTGAAGAGCCATGGTCTGCTGCAGACGTACCAGCCGCAGCATCCCGTCATGCAGGCGATCGTTTCAGGCGACGCGAGCGCGTTTTACGAGCGGGAAATCGCCGAGCGCGAGCGGGCAATGTTTGCCGCCTTTCGGACGCCTTGCGTCGATTATCGTCTCGGCCGAAACGCGCCATGACGCGGAAAGCCATGCCCGCGGCATGCGGAGCGCGGCGCCGCAGGTTTCCGGCATTTCCGTGCTCGGCCCCGCCGAAGCACCGCTGGCGCTGGTGCGCGGCCGCTACCGTTTCCGGCTCCTCGTACATGGGCGGCGGAGTTCCGACATGCAGGCATTTCTGCGCAGTATGCTTGCGCATGCACCGAAAGAGCGTGGCTCGGTGCACGTCCAGCTCGATATCGACCCGCAAAGCTTCCTGTAGATCGGCGATTGACAGCCGTTTTCCACCCGGCGCAATCATGCCATAAGGGGCAAGCATTCGCAGCGTGATTTGGGGTTGATCCATGGAGTTTTATTTTCCCGAGACCTTTGCCGAGCAGCTCGCATTCTGCTCGGCGGCGTTCACGGCTCTTGCGGGTCTCGTCATCATGTTCGCGCCCGGATATGCGATGCAGCTTTTCGGCCTTCAGCCGCGTGGAGAGCGCCGGGATGGTTTCGCCGAGCAACGCTCCGTCGGCGGTTTCTATCTCGGACTTGGACTGGCGGCGATCATGCTGGCGCAGGATTTCATCTACATGGCGCTTGGGGCGGCATTTGCGATCGGCGGCTTTCGCCCGGGTCGTTTCGCTCCTTTCCGATAAGGGGAGCACGATCTCTCAACTATTTACTTCCTGGTTGTGCAGGCCGTTCTAGCGGCACTCCCGCTCGCCTATTCCTTGGGCTTCTTCGCAGCCTAGATTACAGCGCCGCGAGCCGCTCGCTCGCCGGGCTTTGCGCCATTTCACGATTTTGCCGATAGAAAAGCATTCGAAAGGCATATTCGGGCATTACGCGTGTTGCGAGTCCCGACGTATCCTACGTTAGACGGACCCCGAATTTCGGAAGAAGCAAGAGGCTTCTCTTGCGATTTCTGGGGGAAATCAATACGAATTCAAGAACATAGGTCAGGCGCCCGCCAAAGGCCGGATTCTTGGGTTGAAATCAGGGAAATTTGTGCCCGTGGCAGACACGTCCCAGCTTGCTTCTGGTGTTGCAGAACGATATGCGTCCTCGCTGTTCGAACTGGCTCTTGAAGAAGGCGCCGTCGAGAGCGTCACTACAGATCTCAATCGTTTCCAGGCGATGCTGGACGAGAGCGACGACCTGAGGCGCTTCGTTGCAAGCCCGGTATTCTCCGCAGGCGATCAGCTCAAGGCGGTCGCTGCAATCAGCGAGAAGGCAGGCATCAGCGGCTTCTTTGCCAATTTCCTGAAGGTTGTGGCGCGTAACCGCCGCCTCTTTGCCCTCCCGGGCATCATCAAGGCCTTCCGCATCATTGCTGCTCGCCAGCGTGGCGAAATTTCTGCCGAGGTCACCTCGGCCCATGCGCTGACCGCAGCGCAGGAAACCGAATTGAAGGCGGCGCTGAAGGGCGTCACCGGCAAAGACGTGACGATTGCCGTACACGGTTGATCCGTCAATTCTTGGTGGTCTGATCGTGAAGGTCGGGTCCCGTCAGAGATTGATACGTCGCTTCGTACCAAACTTTCTACCCTCAAGCTTGCATTGAAAGAGGTTGGCTGATGGATATCCGCGCCGCGGAAATTTCCGCAATTCTCAAAGATCAAATTAAAAATTTCGGCAAAGAGGCGGAAGTCTCGGAAGTCGGCCAGGTGCTTTCTGTCGGTGACGGTATTGCTCGCGTTTACGGTCTGGACAACGTTCAGGCGGGTGAAATGGTCGAGTTCCCCGGCGGCATCCGCGGCATGGCGCTGAACCTCGAGTCCGATAACGTCGGTGTCGTTATCTTCGGCTCCGACCGCGACATCAAGGAAGGCCACACCGTCAAGCGGACCGGCGCCATCGTTGACGTTCCGGTTGGGCCGGAACTGCTCGGCCGGGTCGTTGACGCTCTCGGCAATCCGATCGACGGCAAGGGCCCGATCAACGCGACGCGCCGTGCGCGTGTCGACGTCAAGGCTCCCGGCATCATTCCGCGCAAGTCGGTTCATGAGCCGATGTCGACCGGCCTCAAGGCTATCGATGCTCTGATCCCCGTCGGCCGCGGCCAGCGTGAGCTTGTCATCGGCGACCGCCAGACCGGCAAGACCGCGATCCTTCTCGATACGATCCTGAACCAGAAGGCCATTCACGACTCCGGTCCGGAAGCTGAAAAGCTTTTCTGCGTCTACGTCGCCGTCGGCCAGAAGCGCTCCACGGTTGCCCAGTTCGTCAAGGTTCTCGAAGAACGTGGCGCCCTGAAGTATTCGATCATCGTTGCTGCGACGGCTTCCGATCCCGCTCCGATGCAGTTCCTGGCTCCGTTCGCCGGCTGCGCCATGGGCGAATATTTCCGCGACAACGGCCAGCATGCGCTGATCGGTTACGACGACCTGTCCAAGCAGGCTGTTTCCTACCGTCAGATGTCGCTGCTGCTGCGCCGCCCGCCGGGCCGCGAAGCCTATCCGGGCGACGTCTTCTACCTCCATTCGCGTCTCCTCGAGCGCGCTGCAAAGATGAGCGACGCAATGGGCGCCGGTTCGCTGACGGCTCTGCCGGTCATCGAAACGCAGGGCAACGACGTTTCGGCGTTCATTCCGACCAACGTGATCTCGATCACTGACGGCCAGATCTTCCTCGAAACCGACCTATTCTATCAGGGCATCCGTCCGGCGGTTAACGTCGGTCTGTCGGTTTCGCGCGTCGGCTCGGCCGCCCAGATCAAAGCGATGAAGCAGGTTGCGGGCTCGATCAAGGGTGAGCTCGCCCAGTATCGCGAAATGGCCGCCTTCGCCCAGTTCGGTTCGGACCTTGACGCTGCGACGCAGCGCCTGCTGAACCGCGGTGCCCGCCTGACCGAACTTCTGAAGCAGCCGCAGTTCTCGCCGCTGAAAGTGGAAGAGCAGGTCGCGGTCATCTTCGCAGGCGTCAACGGCTACCTGGACAAGATCGCTGTCGCTCAGATCGGCAAGTTCGAGCAGGGATTGCTCTCGTACCTGCGCTCGGAAGGCTCGGCCATCCTCGACACGATCCGCACCGAAAAGGCAATCAGCGACGATACCAAGGGTAAGCTTGTGGCTACTCTCGATACCTTCGCGAAGTCTTTCGCCTGATCGCACCGTAATTAGGGAACGGAAAACGGATGCCTTCACTTAAGGATCTGAAAAACCGGATCGCCTCCGTCAAGGCGACGCAGAAGATCACCAAGGCGATGAAAATGGTCGCCGCGGCGAAGCTTCGGCGTGCGCAGGAGGCGGCCGAGGCCGCCCGGCCCTATTCGGAGCGCATGGCGGCTGTTCTTTCGAACATCTCCAAAGCGATGACGGATGCCGATAGCGCACCAGTGCTCATGACGGGTACGGGCAAAGATCAGGTTCACCTGCTCGTTGTCTGCACCGCCGAGCGCGGCCTATGCGGCGGCTTCAATTCACAGATCGCGCGCTTTGCCCGCGACCATGCCCGCAGGCTCATCGCCGAAGGCAAGACCGTCAAGATCTTCACCGTCGGCAAGAAGGGCTACGACGTTCTTCGTCGCGAATTTGCTTCGCTTATCGTCGAGCGCAAGGAGCTTCGCGACGTGAAGCGCATCGGCTTCGAGAATGCCGACCAGATCGGCAGGCGCGTTATCGAGATGTTCGAAGCCGGCGAATTCGACGTTTGCACGCTGTTCTACTCGGAGTTCAAGTCGGTCATCTCGCAGGTGCCGACGGCTCAGCAACTCATCCCGGCTTCTGCTCCGGAAGCTGTTGCTGAAGACGTTGTGCATGCAGGTGCCGTCTATGAGTACGAGCCGGATCCGGCATCGATCCTGAACGATCTGATCCCGCGCAACATTTCGGTCCAGATTTTCCGCGCGCTCCTCGAGAACGTCGCCGGCGAAATGGGCGCGAAGATGAGCGCGATGGACAGTGCGACGCGCAACGCTGGTGAGATGATCAACAAGCTGACGCTCAGCTACAACCGGCAGCGTCAGGCTCAGATCACCAAGGAACTCATTGAAATCATTTCGGGCGCGGAAGCGCTCTGAGGTTAGAGAAAGAGGGTATGAAAATGGCTAGGGCAGCTACCCCGAGGGCGGCAGCGAAGACCGCTGCTAAGAAGACCGCCACAGGCTCTGTCGGCAGGGTCACACAGGTTATCGGCGCCGTCGTCGACGTTGCTTTCGAAGGCGAACTGCCGGCGATTTTGAACGCGCTCGAAACCACCAACATGGGCAACCGCCTGGTTCTGGAAGTCGCGCAGCATCTCGGTGAAAACGAAGTCCGCACGATCGCCATGGACTCGTCCGAAGGCCTGGTCCGCGGCCAGGAAGTCGTGGACACCGGCGCTCCGATTTCGGTTCCGGTCGGCCCGGAAACGCTCGGCCGCATCATGAACGTCATCGGCGAGCCGGTTGATGAAGCCGGTCCGCTGGTTACCGCTTCCAAGCGTGCGATCCACCAGGATGCACCGTCTTACGTCGAGCAGTCGACGGAAGCACAGATCCTCGTCACCGGCATCAAGGTCGTCGATCTTCTGGCTCCTTACGCCAAGGGCGGCAAGATCGGCCTCTTCGGCGGCGCAGGCGTCGGCAAGACGGTTCTCATCATGGAACTGATCAACAACGTTGCCAAGGCGCACGGTGGTTACTCGGTGTTTGCAGGTGTTGGTGAGCGCACGCGCGAAGGCAACGACCTCTATCACGAAATGATCGAATCGGGTGTCAACAAGCATGGCGGCGGTGAAGGCTCGAAGGCAGCCCTCGTTTACGGCCAGATGAACGAACCGCCGGGCGCTCGCGCTCGCGTCGCTCTGACCGGTCTGACGGTTGCCGAAAACTTCCGCGACCAGGGCCAGGACGTTCTGTTCTTCGTCGACAACATCTTCCGCTTCACGCAGGCAGGTTCGGAAGTGTCGGCTCTGCTTGGCCGTATTCCTTCGGCCGTCGGTTATCAGCCGACGCTCGCAACCGACATGGGCCAGATGCAGGAACGCATCACGACGACGACGACCGGCTCGATTACCTCGGTTCAGGCAATCTACGTTCCGGCCGACGACTTGACCGACCCTGCTCCGGCAACTTCGTTCGCCCATCTTGACGCGACGACCGTTCTATCGCGCTCGATTGCCGAAAAGGGTATCTACCCGGCCGTCGACCCGCTCGACTCCACCTCGCGCATGCTCGACCCGATGGTCGTCGGCGAAGAGCACTATGAAGTTGCTCGCAAGGTTCAGTCGACGCTGCAGCGCTACAAGGCCCTGCAGGATATCATCGCCATCCTTGGCATGGACGAACTGTCCGAAGAGGACAAGCTCGCCGTCGCCCGTGCCCGCAAGATCGAGCGTTTTCTGTCGCAGCCGTTCTTCGTTGCCGAAGTCTTCACCGGTTCGCCGGGCAAGCTGGTTGCGCTCGAAGACACGATCAAGGGCTTCAAGGGTCTCGTCAACGGCGAATACGACCACCTGCCGGAAGCTGCCTTCTACATGGTCGGCTCGATGGACGAAGCCATCGAGAAGGCCAAGAAGCTCTCCGCAGCTGCTTGATGAACGAAGCTCGTGACGAGATTTTCTGCTGCGACTCCTTGAAGGAAGTCGTGGCAGGACTTCCCGCCCCGGCGGCACCGACCGTTTACAGAGCAGATAACGGCGTGCTGATGATGGTAGTGGGTTTGGTCCAGACCGAGGAAGGTCTGGGATATCTCGATCAGGCGATAATGCACTGCCCGTTCTGCGGGACCAAACTGCAAGATGCAAAGGCCATAGCCGAGAAGGTGAGTCACTGATGGCTGACAATTTCAATTTTGAACTCGTATCTCCGGAGCGCCTGCTCCTGTCGGAGATGGTGACGGAAGTTGTCATTCCGGCAACCGAGGGCGAGATGACCGTCATGGCGCACCACGCCCCGACGATGACGACCATCAAGCCGGGCATCGTCAGCGTCCGCTCCAGCGGCGGCTCCAAGCAGGACTACGTTGTTTTCGGCGGCTTCGCCGACATCCTGCCGACCGGTTGCACGCTGCTTGCAGAATCCGCTGTCGCGGTCGAGGACCTGAGCAAGGACGAGTTGACCCGTCGTATCGAGGCTGCGAAAAAGGAGCTTGAGGATGCCCTGCATCACGAGCACAAGTCCAAGCTCGAGCATTTCATCATGGAACTGACGCATCTGCACGGCATCGTCCAGCCGGACTGATCGGGATTGAAACGAAATGACCTAAAGCGGCCTCAGCGGGCCGCTTTTTGTTTTGCCGGCTCAACGTGGAACGGCATGGGCTCTCAGTAGCACCGGCCGTTCTATGAAAATATAGCTGAGGCTTGCGATGACGAACACAAGGGCTGCTGCGAGGAGCGACCAGAGCAGCCAGCCGTAGAGGAGATCGTCGCTGATTGGGCCGAAGGCGGAAGGAAATTGCGCCTTCACGGCTGAAATGACCGGATCCTGCCAGATATAGATGCCGAACGAGATTTTCGCGGTGAAGCGGACCGCTCGACTATCAAGACAGTTCCCAAGCCATAGCGAGCGCGACAGCGAGACAAGCGCCACTGCAATAGCGATCGGAAAGAGCGGAAAGCAATAAGGAATTCCGAGCCAGCCATAGGCCTCCCAAGGCCCGCCCGCGGACGAGACGAGAGCAGCGGCGCTACCGGCTATGGCGATACAGGCGAGGACATCGAAGAGAGCTACCCTTCGCTTCGGCAGGATTGTCTCGACGCCCGAAGCAAGGATACCGATCGCGAAAATCGCAAAGAAGCCGATCGGATTGTAACGCGGCATCCATTCCTTCGCACCGCCCGCCATGCCGAACTGCCAGCCGCGCTGCACGTGGTCCGGCTGCAAGGCGTTGACGATTAACCAGTGCAAGGCAAGAGCGGTCGCTATGGCGCCAAGCCAAACGAGACGCGTAGAAAAGCGCGGCAGCGGGCGGCTGAAGTGATGAAGAGTGAACATGAACGCCGGCAGCAATACATAACAGGTCGCTTCGAATGGAATCGACCAAAGCGGCCCGTTCCCTTCGACCGGAAACAAGGTGCGCCAATGCCACTGGCTCATCAAAAGGAAGCCTGCGGCATAACGCATGCCGAGCTCGGCCGTTGGTGGATCTCCGAGCAGCGTGATGCTCAAAACGAAGCCTGCGGTCAGCGCCACCCAGTAGCCAGGCAGGAGGCGTGCCGCACGATGTATGGCGTAAGTTTTCAGACCCGGCAATGGGCGGTGCTCATCGAGAGCTCGCCAGAAGGGTCGCGCAAGCAGGTAGCCGCTTAGAACAAAGAAGATCGACACGCCGAAATTGCCGAAGCGGGCAATGACCAAGGCCGATTGCGCGGCGGGATCCACCTGATTGATGTCGATGCGCAGGACAAGATGATGAATGAGCACGAGCAGGCACGCCGCCGCACGCATGGCATCGGCACCCGCTAGCCTCCGATCTCTCTCCATTCGTGCCTCGCCTGTCTGCTTTTCCTCAGGCCTAGGACATGATGGCGCGTAGGACAAGGGCGCTGCTTTGGGCGGCCGGGCCTGAAACGGGCGCGCGATCCATCTTCGCTGGCCATCGGGCGCGAATGCTAACATATGCACCGGGCGAACACCCGGACATAGGCCAGCCCGGGTGCTCGCCGGGGTTTCCGTACCTGCCGGAAACGGAAACAGGCGTAGGTTTCAGGCGGCGATGTTTCGATAAGGTCGCTCGGCGCGCGCGGCGGACAATGCATGCGCCCACCATTGCAGCCTTGCCATCATCCGGGCGAGAAGCTTGAGCGCGTCTTCGGGCCGCTCGAGGTTGCCGTCTTCATCGAAACGGCTCCAAGGTGCCGCAATGCTCACTGTGTCCCGTATGGTGACGGCATGGAGTTCGGCGAAGACAAGCCGCAGCTGTTCGACAGCACGCAGACCGCCCGAGATGCCTCCATAGGATACGAAGGCGACAGGTTTGCCGTGCCAGGGTTCGTTGAACGAATCGAGCACGAATTTGAGTGCCGCTGTGAAGCTGTGATTATATTCCGGCGTGACGACGATGAAGGCATCTGCCGCATTCAGGCGAGAGGCGAGACGCTCTATTTCCGGATGATCGCTATCATGCCGGGCAGGCAGATCGAAGTCGAGCGGATCGATGATATCGAGGTCGATCAGCGGGTAGAGCGTGAGCTGCCGGGTCAGCCATTTCACCACCCGGTCGCATATCCGGCCCTCACGTATGCTTCCGTATAATGACGCCGATTCTGATAGCGGTTTGCATATATTGCCCCTTCTTTACGCTGCAAGGAGCTTGGCTTATAAAACCTCAACCAATCTTGAGGTCAATATGGAAACAAGTTCACCGACCAATTTCAGCAAGCTTCTGACTGTAGGCGAAGTGGCAGAACGTAGCGGACTGGCAGTCTCGGCGCTGCATTTCTACGAGGCGAAAGGCCTGATTTCGAGCATGCGGTCGCGCGGAAACCAGCGGCGTTACGGGCGCGATGTTCTGCGCCGTCTCGGCATCATCAAGGTGGCGCAGAGGGTCGGCATACCGCTGGCTGAAATTCAGGCGGCCTTCGATACGCTGCCGCAGGGGCGCACCCCAACTGCCGGTGACTGGCAGAAGCTCTCGCAGGGGTGGAAGGACGATCTGGATTCGCGGATCAAGCGACTGACGTTGCTTCGCGATCGTCTGACCGGTTGCATCGGCTGTGGTTGCCTGTCGATCGAAAGCTGCCCGTTGCGAAATCCCGGCGACAAGCTCGGGAAAGAGGGAACCGGCGCGCGCCTGCTGGAGGAGCCTTACGGCGGCCGCTGCAATCGCCCGTATGTAGCTGTCCAGGGCAGCGGCTTCATCCATTTGCAGATATAGCCCGTTCTTGGTCCGTCGCCGCAGGATGTCCTGAGCGGTGACGACCCATTTCGGGGTCGTTTGCGGGAGCGGGCGATTTACTACCTTAAGGCCCCGTCGGCCCGAAGCTGCGGATACGCGGGAGAATTAAAGTCCCCCACGCCATTGTGAGGGACTTTCTGAAAATCTGAGGTTTCCGAACTAAGTTTTCGATATCTCGACCGACAGATCCGGGCCGAGCGCCTGCAGGAAGCTGGCGGCATTGAAAATGGCCGCCGGCGGCTTTGCGCCGACATCGCGGATATCCCTCGACAGGATACGCTGGACCGCTTCGCAGATAATCGGCGCCGAGACGGCGTAGATGTCCTGCCCCTGCGCGACGATCCGGCGGCGCACGTCACCCTGCGCGACGATCACCTCTACCGCGAAGCGCTGCGCCGAACGCCCGGTTTCGTCGACCGCTTGCGGCGGAGGCGTCGATGGATCACGAACATCCCGCAGGGCGATTGTGCTGAGAAAGGTGTGCAGCTCCTTCGTCCGGACGTGACGGGCTATCAGCGGCACCTCCGAAAAGGGAAGCTCGACAAACGTCTGCCGGCCGAACGGGGCCGGTAGGATCGACACCCTTTCCGCAGGCGGTTGATGCACCGGCTCCAGACTGCCCGCCGCTAACGGCCAGGCGCCGCGCGGTGTTTTTTTCTCCGGTCACACGCGTGCCTCTCGTCGGCAGCCAGCTGTCGAGCGCAACTCGAATTTCGATAGTGTCGGCGTGCTTCCACTCCGTCCATGACGGCCGCCACGAGCAGGTCGGCCAGGCCGCCATAGAAGCCCATGGCCGGGATGATGGCTCACGCCTGCTTTTTGGGCTGCGACCTCGTGGCGCTCGAACGTGGCTTGTACGCTCGGCTGCTCTGCCGTCACGTCGAGATAATGAATCCCCGCCCGCAACGCGGCGCGCGCCGACCGCGTCGGCCGTATCCATGAACGGGCCCGCGCAGTTGATAACCGCCGCCGCGCCGGCGAGCGCCCTGTCTAACGCCTGCATCATCCTCGATCAACTGCTTCGACGGCATTGGATGCCGCGCTCCGGAAAGCCCGGCCAGCCGCCAGCCTCTCGGCATTCCGTCCGATGGCGATCGGTTTCAGACCGCGCCGCAACAGCTCGGTCACAACAAAACGACCGGTATGGCCGTTCGCTCCCAAGACCGCGACGGATTGGGTTGTCTTCGCGATGTCGGTTTTATCGATGGTCATTGCTCTCTCCTTCGCTACAGACCTGTCTGTACTCCACTTGAAACATACAGGTCTGTAGCGTGTCAATCCGTTTGCTGTTATGGTCGCGGAATTGGAGGTGCACGAATGACGAAAAGCACAAACGAACTCCCCTTCCTCAGGCAGCAACGAGGTGCGGGACAGGATTCTCGAGACGGCGTCGGAACTCTTTTACCGGCGCGGCGTGCGCGCCGTCGGCGTCGACCTCGTGGTCGAAAAGTCCAGCGTGGCCAAAACCAGCCTCTATCGCCATTTCGGCACGAAGGACGACCTCATCGCGGCCTTCCTCAAGCGCGAGGACCTGGACTTTTGGAGCACCTGGGATCGAGTGAGGGAACGGCATCCGGACGATGCCTGGGCCGAGCTTGATGCCCATTTTGAGTGGATCGGCGAACGGGTCGGGCGGGAAAATTACCGGGGCTGCCCGCAGATCAATACCGCGGCGGAGTTCCCCGAAGCGGATCACCCCGCCCGCAAGGTCGCCGAAGGCCACATGCGCGAGATGCGGCGGCGTCTGAAGACCATCGCCGAGAGGCTGGCGGTTGCCGCGCCCGATCGGCTCGCCGGCCAACTGGCGGTTCTGATCAACGGCGCGTTTGTCAGCATGCAGCTGTTTGAACCCGGCGAGGCAACTGGATTGCTCCGTGATGCAGCGCATGCCCTCGTCGCCGCCAGCCGTAGCTGATTACACTGATTGCTCTCCAAGTCTCAGGCTATCAAACGAAACAATTAGCGCTAGAACGAAGAAAAGCGAATGTCAAACGAACGCTCTACGACAATGCCTTTTCCGAGGTTTCGATCAAGTTGATGCCGCTTTCCGCGCAGACCTTCCTGAAGGGATTCGACATTGCAGTCGTCGGTGACGAAGGTGTGGACCTGTGACAGATGGCCGATGCGCACCGGAGCTGTGCGCTCGAACTTGGTGGAGTCGGCAACGAGGACGACGTGGCGCGCATTCGCCATGATTGCCTGTGCGACCTTCACCTCGCGGAAATCGAAGTCGAGAAGCGCACCGTCCGGATCGATCGCCGAAGCGCCGATGACGGCGTAATCGACTTTGAACTGCCGGATGAAATCGACGGCTGCTTCGCCGACGATGCCGCCATCCGAATGGCGCACCACGCCGCCCGCGATGACGACTTCGATCGAGGGAAAAAGGCGCAAGCGGCTGGCAACGTTGATGTTATTGGTGATCACCATCAATTCCTGGTGGTCGACGAGCGCTTCCCCGACGGCCTCGGTCGTCGTTCCGATGTTGATAAAGAGCGAGGCTTTGTCGGGAATAAGATCAGCGGTCGCGCGGCCGATCGCAAGTTTTTCGCTGGCGGCGATCGAGCGGCGCGCCTCGTATTTCACGTTCTCCGTCCCGCCCGGAAAGATCGCTCCGCCGTGAATGCGCGTCAGCACATGCCCATCGCAAAGATCGTTCAGATCCTTGCGGATGGTCTGCGGCGTGACAGAGAAGCGCGCTGCCAGATCTTCGACCAGCACGCGGCCTTCCGCTTTGGCGATATCGAGGATCTCCGTCTGCCGTCCGGACAGAAACATGGTTTCGCTCCCTTTCTTTCGTTGGGCCGGATCATATGTTAAAGCGAAAATTGCGCAATCGGCGACTGGCGGCCGGAGCCGGGAGGGTTCAAGCGTGTTTCATCCAAAGCTTTTTGAGAATCGCAATGTTGTGGTGACCGGAGCAGGACGTGGAATCGGCCTCGAAGTCGCGCGGCAGTTCCTGGATTGCGGCGCGCACGTCCTGGTTCATACTGGCCGCACGAGCGAAAGGGACTTGCCGGATTTCCTGCTGACGGCAGAGCAGGAGCGGCGTGCGATTCTCGTTGCAGCCGATTTTCTCGCGCCGAACGGCACTGCCGCTTTCGCAGCGAAAGCTCTGGATACTTTCGGCATCGTACACGCACTCGTCAACAATGCCGGCACCATGGTCGGCCGGTTTTTGGCAGGCGAGTTGACCGACAGGGAATACGACACGATCGTCAGACTCAACCAGACATCTGTCGTCGAACTCACGCGTGCGCTGCTGCCGGCGTTGCGGGCAGCCCACGGGGCGGCGATCGTCAATACGGTTTCCATCTCGGCGCTGACCGGCGGCAGTCCCGGTTCGGCAATCTATTCCGCCTCCAAGGCTTTCGTCGCCACTTATTCTAAAGCGCTCGCACGTGAGCTGGCGCCGGATGCGATCCGGGTCAATTGCGTCTCGCCGGGCACGATCGAAACCGACTTCCACGGACGTTATTCCTCGCCGGAAAAGCTGGAGCAGACCCGCAAGGGCATCCCGCTGCAGCGTCTCGGGACTGCCGAGGATTGCGCGCCCGCCTATCTCTTTCTGGCTGCGCCATCGCTCTCCGGCTACATCACGGGCCAAGTGCTCGAAATCAATGGTGGCCAGCTTATCTGCTGATTTGTTTGGACTTTTTTTGGTATTTCGCCAATTGGGTACAATGCCGGCGTGTGGATATGTTATCGTTGCGGCTACCTGAAGTGCATCCAGCAGAGATTCAGAATGCCCTTGCCCAAGACCGAACCGGGAATAGCCGGCCAGGAACTGCAGAAGCTTGCTGTAAAAGCCCACGAAGCAAGCGATCTGCTGAAAGCAATGGCGCATCAAACCCGGCTTCTCATTCTCTGCATCCTCGCCGAGGAGGAAAAGACGGTCAGCCAAATCGAAGGATTGCTCGGTATACAGCAAGCGATGGTTTCACAGCAGCTTGCGCGGCTGCGCATGGAGGGCCTCGTCAACACGCGCCGGGCAGGCCGGCTGGTCTATTACAGCATCGGCAATGCCAAGCTGACGATTTTCCTGGATTCTCTCTTCGGCTTGTTCGAAGCAACCGACCCCGACTGATTCCTGCCCTTGCGATTATTGGCAGCTAGCGCCAAAGATGGCTTGTCCCGAAGCGGGCGGAAGGCCGGATGATCGACAAACTTGAATTCTTCATTGCCCTTGCCAACGAAAAGCACTTCGGCCGTGCTGCCGAGGAGTGCGGCATCTCGCAGCCCACGCTATCGGCTGCAATCCGGCAACTTGAAGATCAACTGGGCGTCATGCTCGTGCAGCGGGGCTCACGATTCCAGGGTCTGACGCCGGAAGGCCAACGTGTCCTCGAATGGGCAAGGCGCATCGTCGGTGACACGCGCACCATGCGCGAAGAGATGCGCGCGGCGCGCAAAGGTCTTTCCGGCCATCTGCGCCTTGCTTCCATTCCGACAGCTCTGGCGATGCTACCGCGTATTACGACGCCTTTTCAGGAGCGGCACCCGGACGTCACCTTCTCCATCGTTTCGCGCAATTCGCTGCAGGTGTTGAGCATGCTCGAAAATCTCGAGATCGACGCCGGGGTGACTTATCTTGAAAACGAGCCGCTTGGGCGTGTAACGACCGTGCCGCTTTATGCCGAGCGCTATCACCTGATCACTGCCGCTGGAAGTCCGCTTTCCGATCGCGAGACCGTGACCTGGCGCGAAGTGGGCGACCTTCGGCTTTGCCTATTGACGGCTGACATGCAGAACCGCCGCATCATCAACCGGCACCTCGCGGAAGCCGGCGCGAGCGCGCATCCCACTTTGGAATCCGGTTCGATGATCGTGCTGTTTTCTCATGTCAGAACCGGGCGCTGGGCGAGCATCATGCCGCGTAATGTGGCTGAATCCTTTGGATTTCCGGCCGAAATACGCATGATTCCGATTGTCGAGCCGGCGGCCCATCATTCGGTCGGGTTGGTCGCCACACATCGCGAGCCTTTTACGCCCCTCGTGTCTGCGTTGCTGCACGAGGCAAGAATACTCGCAGAGAGCGAAAGTCTCTGATAGAAATTTCCTATCAGTCGACGGAACAGCTTTATTGATCGCTCGATGTTTCCCTGAAAGACTTCCTTCGAGATACCGGATCGGCATGGGAGGCCGGTGCGGTGAGCGACACAGCAAAGCCTCGGGAGGCCTGCCGAAATGAATGCTCATGTCGCCAATGGCGATATTGCCGAACGCACGCGCGCGATTGTTGGTGCCTTGCGCTCTCTTGAAGGCCCGCTCCTTCCAATCCTTCACGAAGTCCAGGATGAATTCGGCTATGTGCCGCACGAAGCGCTGCCGGTTATTGCGAGCGAGCTCAATCTCTCGCGCGCCGAAGTGCATGGGGTGATGACGTTCTATCACGATTATCGCGATCATCCTGCCGGCCGCCATGTCCTGAAGCTCTGTCGTGCCGAGGCCTGTCAGTCGATGGGCGGCGATGCCGTCGCCGATCGTATGAAGACACTGCTCGGTGTCGATTTCCATCAGACCGCGCTCGACGGCAGCGTGACCTTGGAGCCAGTTTACTGTCTCGGGCTTTGCGCTTGCGCGCCCGCAGCCATGCTGGACGGCGAGCTCTATGGGCGGGTCGATGATGAGACAATTGCCGACCTCGTTGCGGAGGTGCGGCGATGAGCGTGACGATTTATGTTCCGCGCGACGCCGCAGCGCTAGCGCTCGGTGCCGAGAAGGTGGCTGAAGCGGTTACCCAGGAGATCGCAGCCCGCGGCATCGATGCGAAGATCGTGCGCAACGGCTCGCGCGGAATGTTCTGGCTAGAACCTCTGGTAGAGGTCGAGGTATCCGGCAAGCGCATCGGCTACGGGCCGGTAAAAGTGAAGGATGTCGCTGCACTTTTCGATGCGGGGTTGGTCAGCGGCGGCGATCATGCGCTCTGTCTGGGGGAGGTCGAAGGCCTCCCATTCCTCAAGGAACAGACCCGCCTGACCTTCGCCCGCTGCGGCGTCATCGATCCGCTTTCTCTGAAAGATTATGAGGCACATGGCGGCCTTGCCGGCCTTCGCCGCGCGGCGGCCATGGCTCCCGCAGACGTCGTCAAGGAGGTGACCGATTCCGGTCTTCGCGGCCGCGGCGGTGCTGGTTTTCCAACCGGCATCAAATGGAAGACGGTACTGGATACCGCGGGCGAGCGGAAATACATCGTCTGCAATGCAGACGAAGGCGACAGCGGCACCTTCGCAGACCGCATGATCATGGAGGGTGATCCTTTCGTGCTGATCGAAGGCATGGCAATTGCCGGTCTCGCGACGGGTGCGACGAAGGGCTTCATCTATATCCGTTCGGAATATCCCCATGCGATCGCGACAATGGCGGAAGCGGTCGAGATCGCCGGCGGCGCCGGCATTCTCGGCGCTTCGGTACTCAGTTCTGGCCGCGCGTTCGATATTGAAGTCAGGACCGGTGCGGGCGCTTATGTCTGCGGCGAGGAAACGTCGCTGCTGAACAGCCTGGAAGGCAAGCGCGGCGTCGTTCGCGCCAAACCGCCGCTGCCGGCGCACCAGGGACTCTTTGCCTGTCCCACGGTCATCAATAACGTGATCTCGCTGGCCTCCGTGCCGGTCATCCTGGACAAAGGGGCTGTTTTTTACCGCGATTTCGGGATGGGCCGGTCGCGCGGCACGATCCCGCTGCAGATCGCCGGGAACGTCAAGCATGGCGGTCTTTATGAGACGGCGTTTGGGCTATCACTCGGCGACATCGTCGACAGGATCGGCGGCGGGACGGCAACGGGCCGGCCGGTGAAGGCGGTGCAGGTCGGCGGTCCGCTTGGTGCCTATTTCCCGAGGACACTCTTCGATACGCCTTTTGACTACGAAGCCTTTGCTGCCAAGGATGGCCTTATCGGCCATGCGGGCATCGTCATATTCGACGACACCGTGGACATGCTGAAACAAGCGCGGTTCGCCATGGAATTCTGTGCGGTCGAAAGCTGCGGCAAGTGCACGCCCTGTCGCATCGGCTCCACGCGCGGCGTCGAAACCGCAGACAAGATCGCGCAAGGAATCGAGCCGGAGAAGAACCGGGCATTACTCGCCGATCTCTGCAACACCATGAAATTCGGCTCGCTTTGCGCACTCGGTGGCTTCACGCCCTATCCGGTGACGAGCGCGATGACGCACTTCCCGGACGATTTCGCGCCAACACCCCTCATCGAAGCGGCGGAGTAAGGATCCATGTCTCTCGTTCATGAAATCGACTACGGCACCCCGGCTCTAGAAATCCGAAACAAGCGTGACGCTGACCATCGATGGCCGTCAGATCAGCGTGCCGGAGGGTACGTCCGTCATGCGCGCCTCGATGGAGGCCGGAATTCAAGTGCCGAAGCTTTGTTCGACCGATATGGTCGACGCCTTTGGCTCCTGCCGCCTCTGTCTCGTGGAGATCGAAGGCCGTAATGGGACGCCCGCATCCTGCACGACGCCGGTTGCAGCGGGCATGGTGGTCCATACGCAAACCGGACGCCTCAAGGATATTCGCCGCGGGGTGATGGAGCTCTACATCTCCGATCACCCGCTCGACTGTCTGACCTGTGCTGCCAACGGCGATTGCGAGTTGCAGGATATGGCAGGTGCCGTCGGCTTGCGCGACGTTCGCTACGGTTATGAAGGCGACAATCACGTCAAGGCACGCAACAACGGCGACAACAATCTTAAATGGATGCCGAAGGACGAGTCGAACCCGTATTTCACCTATGATCCGTCAAAGTGCATTGTCTGCTCCCGCTGCGTGCGTGCCTGCGAGGAAGTGCAGGGAACCTTTGCGCTGACGATCGAGGGCCGCGGTTTCGGCTCGCGTGTTTCGCCGGGCATGCACGAGCACTTCATCGATTCCGAATGCGTTTCATGCGGTGCCTGCGTGCAGGCCTGCCCGACGGCGACGCTGACCGAAAAATCGGTCATCCAAATCGGCCAGCCGGAACATTCGGTGGTGACCACCTGTGCTTATTGCGGCGTCGGCTGCTCGTTCAAGGCGGAGATGCGCGGTGAGGAGCTGGTGCGCATGGTGCCGTGGAAGGACGGCCAGGCCAACCGTGGGCATTCCTGCGTCAAGGGGCGTTTTGCCTATGGCTACTCGGCGCATAAGGACCGGATCCTCAATCCGATGATCCGCGAGAAGGTCACCGACCCTTGGCGTGAAGTGACCTGGGACGAGGCTTTTGCGCACGTGGCGTCGGAATTCCGCCGCATCCAGTATCAGTATGGCCGCGATTCGATCGGCGGCATAACCTCGTCGCGTTGCACGAACGAGGAGACGTTCCTCGTTCAGAAACTCGTGCGCGCGGGCTTCGGCAACAATAATGTCGATACCTGCGCTCGCGTCTGCCATTCGCCGACGGGTTATGGCCTCGGCCAGGCCTTCGGCACCTCTGCCGGTACCCAGAATTTCGACAGTGTCGAGGATTCGGATGTCGTCATCGTCATTGGCGCCAATCCGACGGACGGCCATCCGGTCTTTGCCTCGCGACTGAAAAAACGGCTGCGTCAGGGCGCCAAGCTGATCGTCATCGACCCGCGGCGCATCGATCTCGTCAAAACACCGCATGTCGAGGCTGCCTATCACCTGCCCCTGAAGCCTGGCACCAATGTCGCCGTCATGACGTCGCTGGCGCATGTGATCGTGACCGAAGGGCTCTATGACGAAGCCTTCATTCGCGAGCGCTGCGATTGGTCTGAATTCGAAGATTGGGCGGCTTTCGTCTCGGAGCCCTATCACAGCCCGGAAGAGACCGAGACGTTCACCGGCGTTCCGGCGCAATCCGTTCGTGGCGCAGCGCGCCTTTATGCGCGCGGCGGAAACGGGGCGATCTACTACGGCCTCGGCGTCACCGAGCACAGCCAGGGTTCCACGACCGTTATGGCGATCGCAAACCTGGCGATGGCGACCGGCAATATCGGCCGTCCGGGCGTCGGCGTTAACCCGCTGCGTGGCCAGAACAATGTGCAGGGCTCCTGCGACATGGGCTCCTTCCCGCACGAGCTGCCGGGTTACCGCCATATCTCGGACGATGCGACGCGCGATATCTTCGAGAAGCTATGGGGCGTCAAACTCAACAACGAACCCGGACTTCGCATCCCGAACATGCTGGACGCTGCCGTGGATGGCACGTTCAAGGGTTTGTATGTCCAAGGCGAGGACATTCTCCAATCCGATCCGGATACGAAGCACGTGGCGGCCGGTCTTGCTGCAATGGAATGCGTCGTGGTTCAGGATCTCTTCCTGAACGAGACGGCGAACTACGCCCATGTCTTCCTGCCGGGCTCGACCTTCCTGGAAAAGGACGGCACTTTTACCAATGCCGAACGTCGTATCAACCGCGTGCGCAAGGTCATGACGCCCCGCAACGGTTATGGCGATTGGGAGGTGACGCAGAAGCTGGCACAAGCCATGGGGCTCAGCTGGAATTACCAGCATCCGTCCGAGATCATGGATGAGATCGCGGCAACGACACCGAGCTTCGCGCTGGTTTCATACGACTACCTGGAAAAGATGGGATCGGTGCAGTGGCCCTGCAACGAAAAGTCCCCCCAAGGTTCGCCGATCATGCATGTGAACGGCTTTGTTCGCGGCAAGGGCAAGTTCATCCGGACGGAATATGTCGCGACCGATGAACGAACCGGACCGCGCTTCCCGCTTCTGCTGACGACGGGCCGTATCCTCAGCCAGTATAATGTCGGCGCCCAGACGCGGCGCACCGACAACGTCGTCTGGCATGCCGAGGACCGGCTAGAAATCCATGCGCATGATGCCGAAATGCGCGGAATTCGCGATGGCGACTGGGTGAAGCTTGCCAGTCGCTCCGGCGATACGTCACTGCGGGCGCTGATTACCGATCGCGTTGCACCCGGTGTCGTCTACACGACCTTCCATCATCCGAATACGCAGGCAAACGTCATCACCACCGACTTTTCCGACTGGGCGACGAACTGCCCGGAATACAAGGTGACGGCGGTACAGGTCTCGCCATCGAACGGCCCTTCAGAGTGGCAGACCGAATATGACGAGCAGGCACGCCAAAGCCGTCGCATTGCCGGCAAGCTGGAGGCGGCCGAATAATGGAAAGGCGGGCGGCGCGCATTTCCGTCAAACGCATCGCCCGAAAGGGCGGGGTCGTGATGCCGGGTGAGCGCGTCGTGCCGGAGGAGATACCGGTTGCCTTTTCCTACGGCGGCACGGCGCATGCGGTAATGATGGCGACGCCGGAGGACATAGAAGACTTTGCGATCGGATTCAGCCTGACGGAAGGCATAATCCAGGACGCGGGCCAGATCTGCGCAATCGAAATCGTCGATCAGCCGCAGGGTATCGATGTCCAGGTAACGCTGACAGACGATGTCGCCGACGCGTTGCGTGCGCGCCGACGCAGCATGGCTGGACCGGTTGGTTGCGGGCTTTGCGGCATCGAATGGATACGATCAGGCTGTCCGTCAGGTGCCCGATGTTTCCTCAGCGGATCTCAAGCTGACGCATGGCGACATCGTCCGAGCCGTCTCGCTCCTTAATGACGCTCAGCCGCTTCACAGGGAAACACGTGCGGTCCACGGAGCGGGCTTCTACATTCCCGGTAAAGGCTTGCTCGCCGTTCGCGAGGATGTCGGCAGGCACAATGCGCTCGACAAGCTCTGTGGGGCTGTCATTGGCACCGGAACGCCCGGCTCAAAGGGGGCTGTAGCCGTCGCGAGTCGGCTGTCGGTCGAGATGGTGCAGAAAGCCGCGATCCTGGGAAGCTCTGTCCTCATCGCGATTTCTGCGCCGACGGCTCTTGCCCTCCGAACTGCCGAGCAAGCCGGCATGACGCTCGTTGCGCTTGTGCGCGGCGATGACTTCGAGATTTTCACCCACCCGCACCGTATTTTGCCTGAAAGCATTGCCGATGTCGCATGATCCGCATTCAAAGCTCGTCTACATGGCCAACCAAATTGCGACCTTTTTCAAGAGCCAGCCTGAGAGCGAGGCAGCTCAAGGTGTTGCGACGCATATCAACAAATTCTGGGAGCCGCGCATGCGGCGGCAATTGTTTGAAATTCTCGAAAAGGACGACAACCGCTTGAACGCGCTCGTCATTCAAGCCGCACCTCTGATCCGCAGGCCCGAACCGGCCGAATCAATCCGGAAATAAATAACGATTTCACGCTGGAGGGGGGCACAGGCGTTTCGCCTGCTCAAGCATGAATTATTGCAAGAAAAGTCTTTAATCAGGAGGAATTATTCATGACTGCTGCGGAAACAGATACCACAGGTGATTTAGCCGGACTTGGCCTGCTTGATCGGGAGAGGATCATTGCTAAGCCGGGTTTCAATCGCTGGCTTGTGCCGCCGGCAGCGCTCGCCATACATCTTTGCATCGGCATGGCTTACGGCTTCAGCGTCTTCTGGCTGCCGCTTTCGAAATCGCTCGGGATCACGGCATCGACGGCATGCCCCGATCTGACGCTTGCGTCTGCGCTGTTCACGACGATATGCGATTGGCGTGTCGCCGATCTCGGCTGGATCTATACCCTCTTCTTCGTTCTGCTCGGTTGCTCCGCCGCCATCTGGGGCGGCTGGCTGGAGCGAGTCCGGACCGCGCAAAGCGGGCTTTGTATCCGCTTGCTGCTGGTGCGGCGGCATTCTCGTTGCTGCCTTGGGCGTGATGACGCATCAGCTGTGGCTGATGTGGCTCGGCGCCGGCGTCATCGGCGGCATCGGTCTCGGCCTCGGGTACATTTCGCCGGTGTCGACGCTCATTAAGTGGTTTCCGGACCGCCGCGGCATGGCGACGGGCATGGCCATCATGGGGTTTGGCGGCGGGGCGATGATCGGCGCACCGCTCGCCAACCTGCTGATGAACTATTTCAAGACCGACACCTCGGTTGGTGTCTGGCAAACCTTCATCGTTATGGCGATCATTTATTTCGGCTTCATGATGGGCGGTGCGTTCGGTTATCGCATTCCACCCGCCGGCTGGCGTCCGGAAGGCTGGACCGCCCCTGCAGCCAAGAGCACGATGATCACCACCAAGCACGTTCACCTGCGCGATGCGCACAGGACGAAGCAGTTCTGGCTGATCTGGGCGGTGCTCTGCCTCAACGTGTCGGCAGGTATCGGCGTTATCGGCATGGCCTCGCCAATGTTGCAGGAAATCTTTGCTGGTTCGCTGATCGGTTTGCCTGGATGTTGGCTTTGCGCAGCTTGACGCGGCGCAGAAAGCGTCCATCGCCACGATCGCTGCCGGGTTCGCCGGACTTCTGTCGCTCTTCAACATCGGCGGCCGCTTCTTCTGGGCCTCGCTCTCCGACAAAATCGGCCGCAAGAACACCTATTATTGCTTTTTCATCCTCGGTATCGCGCTTTATGCACTTGCGCCAACCTTTGCGGGCATGGGCAACAAGGCGCTCTTCGTCCTCGCCTTCGCCATCATACTCTCGATGTATGGCGGCGGTTTCTCGACAATTCCGGCCTATCTTGCCGATATTTTCGGCACGCAATTCGTCGGCGCTATTCACGGCCGCCTACTGACAGCGTGGGCAACCGCCGGCATCGTTGGTCCTGTGGTCGTGAACTATATTCGCGAAGCGCAGATAACAGCCGGTGTTGCGCCGGGACCGGCTCTCTACACAGGCACCATGTATATCCTGGCTGGCATGCTGGCGCTGGGTCTGATTGCCAACGCCCTCGTCCGGCCGCTTGCCAGCAAGTGGTTCATGTCCGATGAGGAGGTCGCAGCACTTCAGGCGAAATCTGCAGCCGCAAGCATCGGCCCGACCGGCTCGTTCGGTATCGGCAAAGGCGGCTTCGACGCGAAGGCTCTGCTTGCCTGGGCCGTCGTCGGCATCCCGCTGCTTTGGGGCGTATGGGTCACGCTGAAGGCAACCTTTGCACTGTTCGGTTGATTTTGACCATTCTCGAAAATCAAGGCACGCGCGTCGGCGCGTGCTTTTTTAATGGTGCGCCACCATTAAAAAAGCCGCCTTGCGGCGGCTTCTCCGGAAATCATGCTTCGATGGCTTACGCTGCCAGTTCGTCGGTTTCGTTTTCCTTGAACATCTTGGCAAGGTTCAGGAAGCAGATCATGCCGTTCTCCGAAGCGATGACGCCTTCGCAGTAAGCGCGATCGAAGGATGCCGTCACTTCGGGTACGGGCTGAACCTGGCTGGAGGCAATCGTCAGAATGTCGGAGACGCGGTCGACAAGCATGCCGATGACCATGCTGTGCACTTCGGCGACAACGATGGCGCTTCGCTCATTGGCGACGGTGCTCTTCATGCCGAGCTTATAGGCGAGATCGATGATCGGGATAACTGAGCCGCGAAGGTTCATGACGCCGATGACATCAGCGGGCGCATGCGGGATCGGCGTCGAGGGCGCCCAGCCGCGGATTTCGCGGATGGTGGTCGTCTTTACGCAGAACTCCTGATCATGCAGGCGAAATGCGATGATCTCGAGAGTGTCGCCGCTGAAGTTATTTGAGTTGATCGTCGTCATTAGAAAGTCTTCCCAAGCCCGGCAGAAGCGGCTGCGCCACCATTGGCGCGAACACCCCGTGCCTTCACACCACGCGACGCCCTCGCAATGATCTTCGAGGCCTCGTTACGGTTATCCGGGACATTACCGGAAGAGTGTTGCACAAATCTAAATTGTCACAGGAGACCACAAGGTTTTTGGGTTCATTCGCGGTCTTGCATCAACAACAGAAACGAGAAGGTGCTTGCCTTATGCGATCGTCTTCTCGATCTCAGAGATCGCCCATTCCACCTGTTCCTTGGTGATGACGAGCGGCGGCGCCAGGCGGATCGTATTTTCATGCGTATCCTTTGCCAGCAGGCCCCGTTCCTTGAGGTTGTAGCAGTACTGCCGCGCGCCGCCAGCTTCCGGCTCCAGCTCGATCGCCATCATCAGGCCGCGGCCGCGCACGTCCTTGACGATGTTGGAGCGGATCGACCTCAGGCCGTCGAGGAAGTATGCACCCATCTTCTCGGCATTTTCGATCATGCCTTCCTCAGTGAGCACCTTCAGTGCCGCGCGGGCGACGGCGCAAGCAAGAGGGTTGCCTCCAAACGTCGAGCCATGCTGGCCGGGTTTTAGCACGCCGAGAACTTCCGAGTTGGAAAGGACGGCCGATACCGGATAGAAACCACCGGAAAGCGCCTTGCCGATCAGCGTCACGTCGGCTTCAATGCCCTCATGCTCCTCGGCCAGGAGTTTGCCCGTCCGGCCGAGGCCCGTCTGGATCTCGTCGAGGATCAGCGTGACGTTGTTGGCGGTGCACAACTCACGGACACGCTTGAAATATCCCTCAGGCGGGATGATGACACCGGCTTCGCCCTGGATCGGCTCGATGAGGGCGGCAACGGTGTTCTCGTTGATGGTGGCCGCGAAGGCTTCCGCATCGCCGAAGGGAACCATGCGAAAGCCTGACGTATAGGGGCCGAAGCCGGCACGTGCGTCCGGATCGGTGGAAAAGCTGATGATAGTAAGCGTCCGGCCATGGAAGTTATCGGCGCAGACGATGATCTCCGCCTGTCCTTCCGGAACGCCCTTTACTTCATAGCCCCATTTGCGAACCGCCTTGATGGCCGTCTCAACGGCTTCGGCGCCGGAGTTCATCGGCAGGATCTTGTGAGAGCCGGTGAGCGTGGCCAGCTCCTCATAGAGATGTGCGAGCTGGTCGTTGCGGAATGCGCGCGAGGTGAGAGTGAGCTTTCCGGCCTGTTCGACCATCGCCGCCAGGATCTTCGGATGGCAGTGCCCCTGATTGACAGCCGAATAGGCGGAAAGGCAATCGAGATACCGCTTGCCGTCCGTATCCCAGACGTACACCCCTTCGCCGCGGGTCAGGACGACGTCGAGCGGCTTGTAGTTATGCGCACCAAGCTGGTGTTCGGTGGCGATCAGATCTGCGGATGTGCTCATGGCTGCTTCCCCTTATGCGGCGCGTGTCGGACGATCGAAGATGCGGCGGCCGAAGAGGCTTGCCGTCAGTTCCACGAGAACGCGGGCACTCTTGCCGCGATCGTCCAGAAACGGATTGAGCTCGACGAGATCAAGCGACGAAACGAGCCCGCTGTCGGAAAGCATTTCCATGACGAGGTGCGCTTCGCGAAATGTCGCGCCGCCCGGGACGGTAGTGCCGACGCCAGGTGCGATATCCGGGTCGAGGAAATCGACATCGAGGCTTACATGCAGAAGGCCGTTCGCCTTTTCGATTGTGCTGACGATATGGCGCATGGTGGCTGCGATGCCCTGCTCATCGATCGAGCGCATGTCGAAGACGTTGACGCCGTGCTTTTGGATTTCCACGCGCTCGGACGGATCGACGGAGCGAATGCCAACTTGGAACACATTGCGCGGGTCAACGAGGGGCCGGTCCTTGGGCAGGATTTCGGCGACCTCGGCCTGACCGCTGAAGAAAGCGACGGGCATGCCGTGCATATTGCCGGAAGGCGACGTCGCCGGCGAATTGAAGTCGGAATGGGCGTCGAGCCAGAGCACGAAGAGCGGGCGGTCTTTTTCGGCCGCGTAACGCGCCATGCCGGAGACACTGCCCATCGACAAGCTGTGGTCGCCGCCGAGAATCAGCGGAAAGCGTCCGGCCGCAGCGGCCTCGTAGGTGCTGGCTTCGAGCGCACGCGTATAGGCGCCAATGAGACGCAGATTGTGCGCCTTCGGATGGTTCGGAAGGTCACGTGCCGGAACGACGTGGATGTCGCCTTCATCGCGCACATCATGGCCGAGGTCGATCAACGTCTGGTCCACACCGGCAATGCGCAGCGCTGCCGGCCCCATCGCCGCCCCGCGCCGGCCCGAGCCTTCCTCTACCGGAACACCAATGAGTGTGACTGATCGAGATTGAACTTCCATTCTGGGCGCTCCGGATTCGAAATTGGATTAGCGCATATTCGGATATCGACGTGACGGCAAAAAGATGGAAAAGTGTCAGAAATGAAATCCGATTATGCACTTTGCTAAGTGTGTTTCGACAAAGTGATCGCCATGGACGACCTTGATCAAGAACTTCTAAGCGCGCTTCGCCATAATGCGAGAACGCCGGTATCCTCTCTCGCCGCGATGACTGGCGCGTCGCGCGCGACCGTTGCCGCCCGTATCGACCGGCTTGTTGCAAGCGGCACCATAGCCGCTTTTACCATCCGGACCGGCCATGAAACGCGCGCCGCCGGCGTTCGTGCCATCGTCATGATCGAGGTACTCGGCAAGCTCGCCGACCGAGTAGCCGATCAGTTGCGCGGTCTCCCGCAGGTGCGCGCGCTGCACAGCACCAACGGCAAATGGGATTTCGTCGCCGAGCTTGAGGATCGCGATCTCGTCTCCTTCGATGAGACGCTCCGCCGTATCCGGCTCATCAACGGCATCAATTCGACTGAAACCAGTATCCTGCTGAAAACCCGGAAGTCCGATTCTAATATTCATGTTCGTAGACGATGCCGGCTTCGCCGGCGCCATTTCCACCCGCAGCACCACGTAATTTCACGCCACGCCCGACATCGAGATTGATGACCGCCTTGGCGCCTGCTTCGCCGCCTTGCTGCAACTCGAAATAGGTGCGCTCGTTCAGATAGCGGCCGACGCTGACGCTTGTCTGCCCCTTCTCGTCGGTGCTGATGTTGAGGTCGTCGACACCAAGCTGGTTGCGGAGCCCCTCGAAAAGCGAGGTCGAACGTCCGCCCGCCAGCTGGCTCACCGCATCGGCGAGCTGCGCGATCTGGACCGGCGAGAGCTTCGACATCGATTGGCCGAATATGAGCTGCGCCAGCACTTCATCCTGCGGCAAGGTTGGCGAGGACGAGAAGGTGATCGAGGGATTCTGTCGCAAGTCCCGTGACATCGACGGTGAGCGTCGTCGTTCCCGAAGTGGAGCTCGCTTCCATATCGAGCGCCGGCGTCAAGTCGCCAGCAAACGTAATGCGGCTCTTGTCGGTGAAGTTCAGGCGGCGATTAAGCATGGTCAAGCGTCCGCGACGCATGGTGAAGCCGCCGGAAACGACGGGCGTTGCCGCCGTTCCCCTGATCGTGACACTGCCTCCAAGTTCCGAATCGATGCCGCGGCCGCGGACGAAGATTTTCGACGGCGCGCTAATCTGCAGGTCGAGCGCGAGCGTCGTGGATTTCTCGCCGGCCTTCTGTGCGTTTTCGTCGCGCAGCTGGGCACGCACCGCAGGTGGTGCATTCACGTGCTTAATGTTGATTTCGCGCAGTGAAGTCGGCAGCTTGTCCGGCACGGTGATCGATGCTTTTTCGACGTTCAACCTGCCGCTCAGCACCGGGTTGGTGAGAAGCGGACCCCGCAGACCGAGATTGCCATCGACCGTCGCGACGACAAGCGTTCCGTCAACATAGACTGCCCTGTCCAGCCTAACCTCGATGTTTACCGGATAGCCGCTGCCCGGCCGTATCCCGACCGTGCCGCTCGCCGTAACGCTGCCGCCGCTCGCGAAATTGCCGCTCAGGCGGGAAATGGTGGCCTGCTCGCCATTCATGGTGATGTTGGCGACGACGTTGTCGAGCGCAAGGTTCCTGCGGACATCGACCAGCTTGGCGCCGCTGGTCGCGATAGACCCGTTGATGACGGGGCCGGCGGCCGTGCCGGTGACACGGAGGTCTATGTCGGCGGTACCGTCCGCGACAAAGCCCTGTTGCGCCAGCTGTGCACCCAAGATGGCAAAGGGGAGGTTGCCGCGGAATTGCAGGTTGAGGGCCCGACTGCCGGTGATCGCAACGGTGCCGCCACCCTTCATCGAAAGGCCGCTGTCGCCGGTAAGGTCGGTATCGAGGGTGAGTGTGTTATCGGCGAGCTTGCCGTTCGCGGTGATTGCGAACGGCGAGAGCCCGGCGCCTTTGGTTTGGCTGGTCGCCGCATTCTTCCAGTTGAGCTTGAAATCAACCTTCGGAGCGGAAAGCGGCCCCGAAACCGATGCGGTTCCGGAGATCGTTCCCTCGGCGGCGAGGCCCGGTACGAAACCGTTTGCCACGCTCGCCGGAAGATTGGAGACATTGGCGTCCACCTTGAGGCTCTTGACGACTGTGCCCTCTATCATGACATTGCCGCCGGCTTTCAGCGTGACGTTGTCAGCGCCGTTCAAGTTAGCATCGAAGTCGAGCCTGTTGTTCGCAAGCTTGCCGGTCGCGTTCACCGCGAGCTGGGACAGTCCTGCCTTCTTGGTGTGGCTGGTTGCCGCGTTCTTCCAGTTGAGTTTGAAATCGGCTGTCGGGGAAGCAAGGCTTCCCTCAGCCACAACCGTGCCAGAAATGACACCTTCTGCCGCAAGGCCCGGCACGAAATTGTTGGCGATGCCTGCCGGTAGATCGGCAATGTCGGCGTCCACCTTCAGGCTCTCGACTGTCTTGCCGGCAATTGCGACATTGCCGATAGCTTTCAGCGAAGCTCCGTCAGCACCGCTCGCATTCGCGTCGAAATCGAGCTTGTTGTCGGCATATTTTCCGGTCGCGCTGAGGTTCAGCGACGACAGCTTGGCGTCCTTCGTCTGACTTGTCGCCAAGTCCTTCCAATCGAGCCTGAAATCAACGGCAGGTGAGGAGAGCGTCCCAGAGGCTGTCACCGTTCCCGAAACGGTACCCCCGGCAGCCAGGCCCGGGACGAAGCCGTTTGCGATGCTTGCGGGAACGTTGGTGACGTTCGCGTCAATCTCCAAGCTCTGAATAGTCTTTTCAGCAACAACGACCTTACCCGCCGCTTTCAAAGCTACGCCATCGGCGGCATTCGCACTTGTATCGAAGTCGAGCTTGTTATCGGCAAATTTGCCGGTGGTGCTCAGCTCGAGCGCTTTCAATCCGGCACCCTTGGTCTGGCTTGTGGCTGCGTCCTTCCAATCAAGATCGAAATCAACGGCCGGCGCAGCAAGTGTTCCCGATGCCTTGGCAGTTCCGGAGATCGTGCCCTCCGCGGCAAGTCCGGGCACGAAGCTGTTTGCAATGCTTGCCGGGACATTGTTGAGATTGGCATTGACGTCGAGACTTTGGACCGCCGTGCCGGCGATAACAATATTCCCGTCCGCGCTCAGTCCCGTGTTGGCTGCCCCGGTCAGATCTGCATCGAAGTCGAGCTTGTTATCTGCGAGTTTGCCGGTGGCGCTCAGGCCGAACGGAGCAAGCTTTGCCTGTTTCGTCTGGCTCGTGGCTGCGTCTTTCCAGTCGAGATCGAAATCGACGGCCGGTGCAGTCGGCGTTCCCGATGCCTTGGCAGTTCCAGAGATCGTTCCTTCGGCAGCAAGTCCGGGCACGAAGCTATTTGCAATGTTTGCCGGGACATTGTTGAGATTGGCATTGACGTCGAGACTTTGGACCGCCGTACCGGCAATCACGACATTGCCGTTTGCCTTGAGACCCATTTCGGCTGGGCCCGATAGGTTCGCATCGAAGTCGAGCTTGTTATCGGCAAACTTGCCAGTGGTGCTCAGCCCGAGCGCTTTCAATCCGGCACCCTTGGTCTGGCTTGTGGCTGCGTCCTTCCAATCAAGATCGAAATCAACGGCCGGCGCAGCAAGTGTTCCCGATGCCTTGGCAGTTCCGGAGATCGTGCCCTCCGCGGCAAGTCCGGGCACGAAGCTGTTTGCAATGCTTGCCGGGACATTGTTGAGATTGGCATTGACGTCGAGACTTTGGACCGCCGTGCCGGCGATAACAATATTCCCGTCCGCGCTCAGTCCCGTGTTGGCTGCCCCGGTCAGATCTGCATCGAAGTCGAGCTTGTTATCTGCGAGTTTGCCGGTGGCGCTCAGGCCGAACGGAGCAAGCTTTGCCTGTTTCGTCTGGCTCGTGGCTGCGTCTTTCCAGTCGAGATCGAAATCGACGGCCGGTGCAGTCGGCGTTCCCGATGCCTTGGCAGTTCCAGAGATCGTTCCTTCGGCAGCAAGTCCGGGCACGAAGCTATTTGCAATGTTTGCCGGGACATTGTTGAGATTGGCATTGACGTCGAGACTTTGGACCGCCGTACCGGCAATCACGACATTGCCGTTTGCCTTGAGACCCATTTCGGCTGGGCCCGATAGGTTCGCATCGAAGTCGAGCTTGTTATCGGCAAACTTGCCAGTGGTGCTCAGCCCGAGCGCTTTCAATCCGGCACCCTTGGTCTGGCTTGTGGCTGCGTCCTTCCAATCAAGATCGAAATCAACGACTGGTGCGGAGAGCCTTCCAGAAGCGGAAACGGTGCCGGTTATCGCGCCTTCGGCGGCAAGATCCGGAACGAAGCCGTTGGCGATGCGCGCCGGAAGGTTGACGACATCGGCATCGATTTTCAGGCTTTGTCCGTCCGTTCCGGCCACAACAACATTTCCGCGGGATTTCAAGGACAGTCCCTCGGAACCATCGACACTTGCGTCGAAGTCGAGCTTGTTATCGGCGAGTTTTCCGATCGCGGCGACGCCGAACGGCGCAAGATGCGCGCTCTTGGTGTGGCTAGTTGCGGCATTCTTCCAGTCGAGCTTGAAATCCGCAATCGGCGTCGCCGGCGTTCCCTTGACCGATACCGTGCCGGAGATGGCGCCTTCGGCATTCAGCTTGGGAACGAAACCGTTGGCGAGGCTTGCGGGCAGGTCGCTGATGACCGCATTGATGTCGAGCGTCTCGCCCGCCGAGCCGGTCACCGCCACGGAACCGCTTCCGGTCTTGACCGTGAGGCCGCTCAGCGCGGCCTGGCCGTTCGCAATCGCGATTTCGGTGGGTTGGGAGAGCTCAACCGGAATGTTGCGTGGTTTGCCTGAAAATCGATCGAGCCGGATCCTCGTCGCGCCTGCTTTTGTTTCAAGATCGCCTTCGGCAAGCACCGGATTATCGTCGTAGGCAGCGTTAAGATCGAACTTCGTGCGGTTCTGTTGCTGCACGAAGTTCAGCACCGGTTCAGCGAGCTTGTTGGCGCCTGCCGACATCTCGCCGGCCTTGACGATGCCGTTGGCGGAAAAGGCTTTGAGATCGGTAATGGTGATAGCGATGTCCGGTCTCACGATCGAAAATGTGTCGCGCTGCAAGCCATTTCCCGCTGCCGTCACCTTTAGCGCGATCTTGCCATTGTCGTTTGCGATGTCGAGTGCACCCTTGAGATCGCCTTGAGCTCTCTGCCCGCCGAGTGCGGCTAGCAGGCCGATATCCGGAAAATCGAAGGTGAGCGCTCCGGTCGGCTCGAAGCGTGAGGACAGTTGGATACTGCCTCGCAGCCGGTTGCTGCCGACGTCCGCACTGAGAGACGGAACGTTGATGACGCCGCCTTTGGACTGTGCGTCGGCAACGATGGAAATCGGTTGGCCGTCGATCGTGACCTTGGCATTGATGGTACCTTGCGGTGCGTCGGGATCAGCCGCGCCGGAAATGTTGACGTCCAGGTCACCAAGCGTGCGGCCAGCGGTGCGAAGAGTTGCCGCCTTCAGATTTGCCTTTATCGCCAGGGCTGTCAGCGGGCCGCTGGCATTGACCGTATAGCTCGCCTCGCCTTCGGCGGTTTCCAGAAGCTTCCTTACATCCGGCAGCCGCCCGGAAAGGCTGGCGGTGAGGCTTTCGCCGTCAAGCACCACGGAGCCGGCAGTTTCGATCGTTCCGGATTTGACGACGAGATCCGAGAGGTTGATCTTGGACGGAATGGTTCCGGCGATCTGTGTATCGATCGAGATCGGCGTATCGAAGCGCGGCGCGATAGCAGGCGGCAGTGCCGCGGGTTGAACTGTAAGCTTCGCATTTCCCGTCAGCGTGTTGTCGGTAAGCTTGTAGGTGCCGTTGACGGTGCCGCTTGCATTGGCGCTTTCAAATGTCGTCCCGTTGAAGCCTACGCCATCGGCGCCGATTTGGAGCGGCGCGGCAAGCGTCACAGGACCTTGTACTGCCCGATTGACATCCGGGTTCAGGAACGTCGTATCACCGGCAACCATGCGCAACTGAACGGCACCGGAACGCTTGGCCAGGTTGAAAGCGTCGCTCTTTGCCGTCAGCTTCACGTTGCCGATCGTCGCCTGAGGCAATGTCGCGGCATCGAGCGAAGCACTGGCGTTCAGCCGTGCCGACTGCGCATCGCCCGTGAGGGCGAGGTTTAGACCGGTCACCATGAAACGGGCTTCGCCATCGGCAAGCGGCCAACGAAAATCGACCGGGCCTGACGTACCGAGCACGTTGACGTTCAGGCTGTTGTTTCCCGCCCGATCCAGGGTGCCGGATGCCGCAATGACGACGCTGCCGGTTGCTATGTTGCCGGTCTGGATATCGAGTTTGCCTCTATTGTTGAAGGTGGCGGAGACATCGATGTTCGTCTGGCCGGAAAACAGTGGCCGGAAGGCCGGCGGCAGAAGAGTGCTCAGATCGCCGCCGCCCTTGAGATCAAGATGGTGCAGACCGTCCTGTGTGAGCGCATGATGTCCTTTGATCGAAGCGCGTTGCTGACCGTCCAGGGCGGCTTGAAGCCTGCCGTTCCAATCCGAAACCGGTCCTTCGCCATCGACGACGATATCGACTGAAGGGTCGCCCGGCAGCGATAGGAAAGCTGCAACCAGCCCCCCCTTCGGTTCAGACAGCTGCGCCTTCAGCCGCAACTGGTTCTGATCGGGCATGAACGCCAAATCGGCCGAGAGCTTGGCGTCCGGCACATCGTGACGGCTGATATTGATTACGGCATTCCCGCCATTCTGGTCGGCCTGCAGATTGCCGCCCGCCGTTAAAGTAAACGCGCGTCCCGCGAATTTCTCGCTCAGATTGATGTCCGAGATGGCGATCCTGTCGACATCGATCTTGATCGGCAGGCTGAATCCCTCGTCCTCACCGCTTGCTGGTGGTGAGGGAATGGTACGCACCGGCTTTCGGATCATATTGACCGAGCCGAGGGAGAGTTCGCTTGCGTGGAATGAGCCGCGCAGCAGCGCCAGCGGGTTCCAGTCTATCGAGAGACCGGTTATCTGCGCAAATACCCCGCGCGTATCTGAGACCGTTATCTCCGCAGCGCGTAATCCGCCGGTCAGCAGGCCGCTTGGCTCGCGGACCGCAATTTTCATGTCGCGGTTCGAAAGGGCTTCCGCGACTTCCTCCGTGACAATGCGCGAGCCGAACGAGGTGAAGCCGAAGATCGCAATGGCTATCGCGGCAAGGATCAGTGCAGCACCGGTCGCAAAGCCGATCACACGGATGGTCCAACTCACGAATTTCGTCAGCGCTTGCATGAAGGCGCAACTACCCTGTTCTCGTCATTGTTCGCGGGTTTGAAATCCGCGACTGTCGCATTCTAGAATGACTGGCCGATCCCGGCATAGATGCCGTAACTCGTGCCATCCTCGTACTTGTTCAACGGTACGGCAAAATCAAGCCGCAGGGGGCCAAAAGGCGTCGCGTAGCGTATTCCGATGCCGGCACCGGCCCGGATGTCGGAAAAATCGGGAAACTCCTCGCTCCCCACTGTTCCGACGTCGATGAAAGGAACGATGCCGATGGTCTCGGTGATCCTGACGCGCGCTTCCAGCGAGGCGGTGACATAGGATTTGCCGCCCGTCGCTTCATTCTCAGCGTTGTAGGGGGAAATCTCCTGATAGCCATACCCCCGAACCGAGCCGCCACCGCCGGCAAAAAAACGTCTCGTTGCGGGAATATCCGGCAATTCTCCGCCAACCAGCAGGCCGGCCGCCACCTTGCCAGCGAAGACAACATTGTCTTCCGCGCCGATCGACTGGTAGCCGGTTATCGAACCCTCGAAGGACGAGAAGATCGTGCTGCCGAACATTTCATAGCTCGGCGTCGCTGCAAGCGTTGCCCGGTACCCTTCCGTGGGGTTGAGTTTGTTGTCGCGCGCATCGCGCTCGTAAGTAAGCGGCAGGGCGAAAGTCAGATATTCATTGTCGCCGAAGGCGTCATCGTCCTTTTCATAGCTGATTTCAGCGCTCGCCGAGGCGGTATCCTGATCCGTCAGCTCGTAAGACAGGCCGAGCGACGCGGTGATCAGGGATGCGTTGTAGGCATCCGGATTTTCCGTCTTTGCGAGAATGCCGGCCTTCAGCGTTGCGGCAGGGAAAAAGGCGCCGGGTTTGGTGAAGAGAATACCTGTCGAGTAGTCGAGATTTCCGATGTCGTTTTCGCCGAGGCGTCCAACGGTGCCCTCAATTCGAAGGGATTCCGCTTCGCCGAAAAGGTTGCGGTGTCCCCAATAACCTTGGACCCCCATGCCGTCGATCGTCGAATAATTAGCGCCGACACCGAAATAGCGCTGCTTGCCTTCCGAGACTTCAATCGTCATCGGCAACGTACCATCGGCGGCGAGGCTATCGGCTTCGTGAATGGTGACGCTCGAAAAAACGCCAAGCGCGCGCAACCGTTCGCCAGCCTTCTTGAGTGCCTCGGGAGAATAGGTTCCCCCTTTTTCAAGGCGCGAATAACGCTGGATGAACGCAGGTTTGACGGCTTTCTGCCCGGTGACGCCGACATTGCCGATCGGGGCTACCGGACCCCCTTCCGTCGCGATAACGATATCGACCGTCTTGGTGCGGTGATCGGCCACCACTTGGCGTGTGGTCAGCTTCGCAAGCGGTCGGCCCTCGCTCTTCAGCTGTTCGACGATCTTGTCCCCGGCCTTGATGATCGTCAGCGATCCGGCCACTTCGCCAGGCCCCAGGTCGTAATCGGCGGGATTGCGATTTGCAGCATCGCCGCCGAACTGCACTTCCTTGACCCGGAAGACCGGTCCCGGCTCGATGGCGACTTGAACGGGAACGGGCCTGGACCGGTCGAAGGTCGGGTTGGGAGGCAGGTCGTCGATGTTCTTTCCGTCGATCGTGATCGTCACGACGCCGCCGTAGCGCGCTTTTTCATAGAGCGCCGCGATCAGGCGGTCGCGGTCGTCGCGTGCCTTGACGACAATGCCGAGATCGCCGGAAACCGGGCGATCCTCGTCGCCAATCAGACGCGAACTGTTCTCCAAAGCCTCTTTGAGATCAGGATCGGCGGTATTCGTTGCAAGATTGGCGTCGTAGCGCACAGGATCAGGCACCTGCTCGCTGTCATTCTCGTCTTCGCCAAAAATGGTAATGCCGAAAAGCTTGAATGCATAGGCCTCGCCAGTCAGAACCGGTGAAAACGCAGCCGTCGCCGCGATCACCATCATGGTGCCTGCCCGCCGATACGCAAAACCCGATTTCGGTGTCTTCCCTCTGATATGCATCCGCCGCTTTTGATTACATGCGTTGCCCAGCAATTAACAGCTTAGCGGCAAAAATGCACGAGGTGTACCGATTTAAGCTATTTTCGAGCTAATTTAGCACGAAAGATGAAAAATCCCGGTCTGCAGCCGGGATTTTCGGACCTTGGCACTCCGTCTCAGGGGCAATCGTCGATGTAGCGGCGACCATAGCGGTCACGATAGTAGCATTGCCCGGGCTGTTCTGCGACTCTGCCAATGACGGCACCTGCGACGCCGCCGATCGCAGCGCCGACTGCGGCTCCGCGAACATTGCCTGTGGCAACCCCGCCGATGACCGCGCCAGATGCCGCACCGATGCCGGCACCCCGCTCCGTCGGTGTGCAGCTCGCGATCGAGAGGCCGATCAGAGCAAATGCGATTGCTTTCTTCATTTTTTCTCTCCAAGGTTGACTGCCGCTTGACAGCCGCTGTCCCTTCACGGTGTCTTTTTGATAATTAAAACTATGTCGCAACAGGATGGCGTCCAGTTTGCAGCTGAAATTTTTGTGATCACGGTTGTTTTCAATCCGATTCAGATGTCATGGGGAGTCATGCAGTCGTCCGTAGAGCAAATTTGGCAGAACTCCCCAAAGTAGCGGTTGATCCCCAAGCGAAAAAGTCAAATGATGTTCCTGTGCCTGGAGGAGGCACGAGGAGAAAATCATGGCGAAGGTGAAACTGACGGTGAACGGCCGGGCGGTGAGCGGCGACTGTGAAGAGCGCATGCTTCTCGTCCATTTCATTCGCGAAAAACTGGGCCTGACGGGAACCCATGTCGGCTGCGATACGACGCAGTGCGGCACCTGCGTCGTCCATATGGACGACAAGTCGGTCAAGAGCTGCACGATCCTCGCCGTTCAGGCATGGGTTCGTCGGTCACGACGATCGAAGGCCTAGCCGCAAATGGCGAACTTCATCCGGTTCAGGCCGCCTTCAAGGAGCATCACGGGCTCCAGTGCGGATTCTGCACGCCCGGCATGGTGATGACCGCGGTCGACATGATCAATCGTCATGGCGGGCAACTGGATGAACAGACGGTTCGCCAGGAGCTCGAAGGCAACATCTGTCGCTGCACCGGTTACCACAACATCGTCAAGGCCGTGCTTTCCGCCAATGCGCAGATGCATGGCGGCGCCAAGCAGGCTGCCGAGTAACATCTTTCCGGAATTGTCTGGCTGACTGCCGCACACGATGCTCTTTGGCGGAGGCCAGGCCAAAACCCCAATTGGGAGGACATCATGGGTGTCGAAGGAGTTGGTGCACGCGTCGCACGCAAGGAAGACAAGCGGTTCTTAACCGGCAAGGGCCGTTATACGGACGATATGGTCGTGCCCGGCATGAAATACGGCTATTTCGTTCGCAGTCCGCATGCGCATGCCAAAATCAAGCGCATCGATATTTCCGCTGCGAAAGCCATGCCGGGCGTCATCGACGTGCTGGACGGCAAGCAATTGCTCGCTGACGGCATCGGCAACCTCATCTGCGGCTGGATGATCCATTCGAAGGACGGTTCGGCGATGAAAATGGGCGCGTGGCGCCCGTTGGCGGTGGAGACGGTGCGCTATGTGGGCGATGCTGTTGCGATCGTCATCGCGGACTCGCTCGACGAAGCGCGCGACGCGGCAGAAGCGGTCGTTGTCGATTACGAGGAACTGCCGGCTGTGATCGAGGCGGTCGATGCTCTGAACCCCGGTGCGCCGCAAATCCATCCGGAAGCGGTCAATAATCTGATTTTCGACTGGGAGATCGGCGACGCTGCCGCTGCCGACCAGGCAATCGCGCAAGCAGCACATGTGGTCGAGGTCGATATCGTCAATAACCGCCTCTCCCCCAATGCGATGGAGCCGCGCGCCACGCTCGGCATCTACGATGCGGGCGATGACCATTATACCTGCTACACCACCAGCCAGAATCCGCATCTGGCGCGGCTGGTCATGAGCGCTTTCTACAACGTGGCGCCGGAAAACAAGCTGCGGGTCATCGCGCCGGATGTCGGCGGCGGCTTCGGCTCCAAGATCTACATCTATCCGGAGGAGATCGTGTGTCTCTGGGCATCCAAGAAGACCGGCGTGCCGGTGAAATGGACTGCAGACCGCACGGAGGCCTTTCTCACGGACGCGCACGGCCGCGACCATGTCTCCAAGGTCAGGATGGCCTTCGATGCAGACAATCGCATCACGGCACTGAAGGTCGACACGATCGCCAACCTCGGCGCCTACATGTCGCTGTTCTCGTCCTGCGTGCCGACCTACCTCTACGCGACGCTGCTTTCCGGCCAGTACCGGATACTACCGGCAATCCACGCCAATGTGCGTACGGTCTATACCAACACCGCGCCTGTCGACGCCTATCGCGGCGCGGGGCGGCCGGAGGCGACCTATCTCCTCGAGAGGACCATGGAAACGGCGGCGCGCGAGCTCGGCATTTCGCCTGCTGAACTCAGGCGTAAGAACTTCATCCGCTCGTTCCCCCACCAGACGCCGGTCATTTTGAACTACGACGCAGGCGATTATGAAGCTTCGCTCAACGCGGCGATGCAGGCGGCCGATTGGAACGGCTTTGCCGCGCGCAAGGAGGAGGCTAGCCGGCGTGGCATGAAGCGCGGCATCGGCATGAGCTGCTATATAGAGGCATGCGGGCTTGCTCCGTCGCAGGCGGTCAGGCTCCCTCGGCGCCGGTGTTGGCCTTTGGGAGTCCGCCGAGGTGCGGGTCAATGCCGTCGGTACCGTGGAGGTCCTGACCGGGTCGCACAGCCACGGCCAGGGACACGAAACGACGTTCGCACAGCTCGTTGCGGGCCGGCTCGGCGTGCCGATCGATAGCATTTCCATCGTTCACGGCGATACCGACAAGCGTGCAGATGGGCATGGGTACCTATGGTTCGCGTTCTGGTGCCGTTGGCATGTCGGCCGTTGCCAAGGCGCTCGACAAGGTCGAGGCCAAGGCGAAAAAGATTGCCGCGCACCTCATGGAGGCGGATGAGAGCGATATTGTGATCGAAAACGGCGAGCTGAAGGTGGCGGGCACGGACAAGACGCTGCCATGGTTCCAGGTAGCGCTTGCCGCCTACACCGCCCACAATCTGCCTGCCGGAATGGAGCCGGGTCTGAAGGAGACGGCCTTCTATGATCCGTCGAACTTCACGTTCCCGGCGGGCTGCTACATCTGCGAGGTCGAAGTCGATCCCGAAACGGGCACGACGAAAATCGTGCAGTTCGTCGCTGCCGACGACTTCGGCAATATCATCAACCCGATGATTGTCGAAGGCCAGGTCCATGGTGGCCTTGCCCAAGGCATCGGCCAGGCGCTGCTTGAAGGCGTTCACTACGACGAGAGCGGCCAGCTTTTGACGGCGAGCTACATGGATTACGCCATGCCGCGTGCCGACGACCTGCCATCCTTCAATCTGTCGCATCAAAACACCCCGTGTCCGAGCAACCCGCTGGGCGTCAAGGGCTGCGGCGAGGCGGGCGCGATCGGCTCGCCGCCGGCGCTGATGAACGCGATCACGGATGCGATCGGCAACAACATGCTGACGATGCCCGCCACGCCGCAGAAGGTGTGGATGGCTGCGCAAGCAACCCACTGAGGAGGAACGGCCATGTATCAAACGAATTATCACCGCGCCTCGACAGTCGATGAGGCCGTGAGCATGATCACGGGCGCATCGGAGGGCAAATATGTCTCCGGGGGCATGACTTTAATCGCAACGATGAAGCAACGGCTTGCCGCGCCAAGCGATCTGGTGGATCTACGCCACATTCAGTCGATGAAAGGTATCCAGGTCGAAGGCCGCAAGGTGCGGATCGGCGCGGCATTGACACATGCGGAAGTGGCGTCTTCTGCCGCAATCGGCGCAATCTGCCCGGCCTTGTGCGAACTCGCCGGACGGATCGGCGATCCGCATGTGCGGCATATGGGTACCATCGGCGGTTCAATCGCCAATAACGATCCTGCTGCCGATTATCCAGCTGCGATGCTGGCGCTGAATGCCCGTATCGTCACGAATAAACGCGAGATCGCAGCCGACGATTTCTTCACCGGTCTTTTCGAAACGGCACTTGAGGAGGGTGAACTGATCGCAGCGATCAGCTTCGAGGCGCCGGAGAGGGCCGGCTACGCCAAGTTTGCGAATCCGGCTTCCCGCTATGCCATGACCGGCGTGTTCGTTGCGAAGGGATCCGGCGGCGTGCGCGTCGCCGTCACCGGTGCGGGCTCCGGCGGTGTCTTTCGTCAATCTGCGATGGAGCAGGCGCTGGGCGCAAACTGGTCGCCGGATGCGCTCGCGAGCGTCAATGTCGATCCGGCCGCGTTGATGTCGGACCTGCATGCCAGCGCGGAATATCGCGCCAATCTGGTGAAAGTGATGGCGAAGCGCGCCGTTGCCGCAGCGGGCTAACATATCGAGCGGAGCCGGCTTGCCGGCTCCATCAATTGTGCAAGAATGCGCTCCGGATCAGCGAGGTTCGCGCAATTTTTTATCTGAAATCATTCAAAAATATGGGCCATTTGCCGCAGTTGGTGCTAAAGCGTGAAGTAAGGGTTGACGCGCGATCGTCCGCTCAGCAAAACCGTCGCGCGATACTGGAGCACATGCATGGATTTCGAAGGATTTTTTAGGAGCGAGCTGGACGGGCTTCACAAGGAAGGCCGCTATCGGGTTTTCGCCGATCTCGAGCGTCATCGCGGCAGCTTTCCACGCGCCACGCGTCACACGGCCGGACGGTGCGAAAGGACGTCACCGTCTGGTGCTCCAACGACTATCTCGGCATGGGCCAGAACCCGAAGGTGATCGAGGCGATGAAGAATGCCATCGACCACTGTCGGCGCGGGCTGCCGGCGGCACCCGCAATATCTCCGGCACCAACCACTACCACGTGCTGCTCGAGCGCCGAGCTGGCCGACCTGCACGGCAAGGAAGCGGCGCTGCTCTTCACCTCCGGCTATGTCTCCAACTGAGGCGTCGCTCGGCACGCTCGGCGCAGGATCCTCCGGGCTGATCATCTTCTCCGACGCGCTGAACCACGCCTCGATGATCGCCGGCATCCGCCATGCCGAGATGCGGCAAGCGTGATCTGGCCGCCACAACGACGTCGGCCGATCTCGAAGCCAAGCTTGCGGCCGCCCGATCCGACGCGCGCCGAAGCTGATCGCCTTCGAGATGCGTCTATTCGATGGACGGCGACATCGCGCCGATCAAGCGAGATCTGCGATCTCGCCGACAGGTACGGCGCGATGACCTATCTCGACGAGGTCCATGCCGTCGGCATGTATGGTCCGCGCGGCGGCGGCATCGCCGAGCGCGACGGGGCTGATGGACCGGCTGACCATCATCGAGGGCACGCTCGGCAAGGCCTTCGGCGTCATGGGCGGCTATATCGCCGCCTCAACGGCACTGTGCGATTTCATCCGCTGCGTTTGCCTCCGGCTTCATCTTCACGACGGCGCTGCCGCCGGCGCTTGCTGCCGGTGCGGTGGCCTGCGATCCAGCACCTGAAAGTCAGCCAGTTCGAGCGCGCCGCGCCATCAGGACCGGGCGCGCAACGCTCGAGGTCACTGCTTGACCAGCGCGGCCTCGCCGCATGATGCCGAACGCCGAGCCACATCGTGCCGGTCTTGGTCGGCGATGCCGGCGAAGTGCAAATGGATCATCGGATCTGCTGCTCGACAATTTCGGCGTCTATGTCCAGCCGATCAACTATCCGACGGTGCCAAAGAAGACCGAACGGCTGCGCATCACCCCGACGCCGCTGCATTCCGATGCCGACATCGAACAGCTGGTCGCAGCACTCCATTCCCTCTGGTCGCGCTGCGCGCTCGCAAGGCAGGTCGCATAAAGTCGATTGGCTTCGTGGTCATCGGGAAGAACAACGCGAGGTCGCCGTCCGGCCGTGGGATAGGAACGCCGACCACAACAGTCCGGCGATACAGATAGATAATTGACAGCCGTTTCGATTCGGCCAGCAGCGCTTCCGACGTTGTGCCATTGCAGTCGCTGCGCTCATCGTAGCGATTGTGCACCAGCGGTCGCTAGTCGGGAAGAAAAGGACCGCCAATCAGCGGCCTGCCGTCAGGCGGCTTTTTCGTTGAGCGCAATCAGTTCGGCAGCAAGCCTGCGGGCTTCAGCGTCGGCCGCAAAGACGTCATCCATCGTGTGCGCGCCACCCGTGCCGGCCATCCTGTCCATAACGGCTTCGACAATATCGGCCATTTGCAGGAGAGCCGATCCGTTTCGTCGACGAAGGCATGAAAGGCCACTTCTTCAGCAGCATTCATGATCGCTCCTTGCAAGCCGCCTCGCTCCAATGCCGTGCGCGCAAGCCTGAGAGCGGGGAAACGCTTTTCGTCCGGCGCTTCGAAGTCCAGGCGAGAGAGCTTTGCGAAATCCAGGCGCTCGACATTCAGCTTCGGCCGGCGCGGATACTCCAACGCATAGCCGATCGCCGTTCGCATATCCGGGCTGCCGAGTTGGGCGATGATGGATCCATCGGTGTAACCGACCATGGAATGGACGATCAGGTTGCGGATGCACGACCACCTCGATCTGGTCCGGGCGGACACTGAAGAGGTGCTTAGCCTCGATCATCTCCAGTGCCTTGTTGAACATCGAGGCACTGCCGATGGAGATTTTCAAGCCCATCGACCAATTCGGATGGGCGCGTGCGGTTGCCGCAGTCACATTCGCCATCTCGGCGCGCGACCAGGTGCGGAAAGGACCGCCTGATGCCGTGAGGATGATCCGTTCGACGGCGTGCCGCTGATTTTCGTCAAGCGACTGGAAGATGGCACTATGCTCGCTATCGACCGGGATCAACAGCCCGCCGCCTTTCAGCACCGCTTCGACAAAGAGATCGCCTGCTGAAACAAGGCACTCCTTGTTTGCCAGCGCGATCGCCGCACCCTTGCGCGCTGCCGCCAGTGTCGGCACCAGCCCCGCCGTGCCGACGATGGCGGCCATGACCCAGTCCGCTTCGATGTCGGCGGCTTCCGCCAGTCCTTGAGCGCCGGCTGCGACCCCGATACCGCTGCCCGAGAGCTCGGCCTTCAGCGATCTGTATTTGCTGTCGCTTGCGGTGACTGCTAGCCGGGCGCCGGTCGATCTTGCCTGCTGCGCAAGAAGCTCAATATTTTCATTTCCGGTCACCACGGAAATTTCATAGCTCTCACGGCCGCCCAGCTGCTGGATGACATCGAGCGTATTTTGCCCGATCGAGCCTGTTGAACCAAAGATGCTAAGGCGCCGCGGCGCGTTTGTGGCGGTCGTCATGCGGGTTTTTTGCCGAAGATTTCCCATTAGCCTCTGGCTCTACAAGGCTTTGAAATGGGCGGCAAGTGTGCAGTGCAGCACTTTTCTACCGTTGAGTGGTTTACACGATGAGCTTCGGATGTGATCCTTATAACAATTCCTGCGGGGTTTAACTCCGCAGTTGTTCTGCAGTCGCCGATGAACTCATGTCGCGCTGCATGGCAAACGGCATCAGATGCCGGGCCAGTTCACAAATCGGGAGGAGTTGAAAGGATGCGTGGAAGCGCATCAGCGGGTTTTTGCGCGGTGCGCGCTGAGTGCGATTGGATTTGATGACGACGTTTAAGAAAATACTATTGTCGGGCGTATGCCTTCTGGGGGCCCTTCCGGCCAAGGCGGACAATCTTTTGATCTGGGCACCAGTGCGGGTTTCCGAGCAATCCTACAAGGCGACGATGGGTTTTCGCCTGCCTTTCGAATGGGAAACGAGCGCCGGCGCCGACCTGGCGCTCGCGTCGACCGATGGCGAGGCTATCCAGCCCGGCTCCGAACAGGCGACGTTTTGGGGAAAGATCACAAAGGCGCGCGTCACGCCGGCAGGCAAAGCGCAACAGGATGCAAGCCTCCGGATCGATACGTTGCGCGGCAGTGGTTCGCTGATGCTGAGCCGCTCGCGCAGTTTTATTCTCTCTGACTCGCTCGACCTGCAGACAAGCCGGGCTGTCAGCGTCGGCTACGCTGCCGTCGAAACGCGTCAGACGTCGGTGACGGCGACCCAGGCGCTGAAACTGATTTATCCGTGGACTGGAACGTCAATTTCGGCAGGAAGCAGCGTGACGGATTTCGGCAAGGATTTTTCGAGTTCAGTGGGCGTCAGCCAGACTGTTCTTCCAAACCTCAATCTCAATGCTTCGGTGACCGATCCGCTTTCGTCGGGACGTTCAGCCAGCGTCAATGTCAACTACCGGGTAAGCTGGTAGGCGATCACGAGATCGACGGCTGCAACAAAGCCGGTTGCCTTTGCGTTTCCCCGCAATCCAACAGGAGGAACGATCATGGTTTTCAAGAAGGCTACATTCCACGGGAAGCAGCCTGGAATCGAAGCGGTGTCGGTCGATCATGCATCGCTTGAAAGGGCAGTGGCTGGCGCGCTTGCGACAGCTGGCGGCATCGACGCTTCGGACGTTGAAGTAACGGCCGAAGGCGACGACATCGTACTCACCGGCTCGGTTGGTACTGCCGATGAAATCGAACGTGCCACGGCCGTCGCGCGAGCCGTTCAGGGCGTACGCTCTGTTCGAAACCGGATCCTGCCTGGTTGAATGCACACGCGCCACCATAAACCAGGACGAAAGATTGGCACCCCGCAGTTGGACCGGTGGATTGCGCGGCCTACATTACTTTTAGCTGATTCAGCCGGCAAAGCGCTCGCTAAGGAATACCGAGCCATTGCCTGCGCCGCCCGCGCGGTCGGTCTTTTCTGTGGTGACTGGGCCGGACGACTGATGAGCGATTGCAAGCAACAGGCCACTGATCGCGACGTAAGCAATCGCAAGGATGGTCATCTTTGTACGCATGACGAAACACTCCCTGTTTCGCCTTCAACGCCAGCCCTATTTCAAAGTTCCCGATGACGATATCGGGAGCCATTTGCTCGCTGTCGCTTTTCCGCCACTTGCTGGGAGAAAAGGACGCCGACCCGGGCCGATTTAGGCTGCGCCTTCGAAATGTCCGTTTGCGATGTGAGCAGTGTTTGCTGTCCGCAACATGCAACCAAGGCACGGCGCCCAAGGCACGGCGCCATGACATGCAGATAAGGGGGAGACAGTTGGGATCATTCTTCGACGACGCACGTTATGTGTTTCAGAGTTTGTTCTTCGCCGGCTGAACCCAATGCCATCGCCATAATTTGAGTAAGGAGACCATGATGAAAAAGTCCATTGCGATGATAGTTGCCGCAGCGTCACTGGCTCAAGCCTGCGTGACGGCTGCAAACGCAGCAGACACGATCCGGCGCTACCAAGAGCCAGACGCACGCACCTACCAAGAGCCGGACGTACGCGGTGGGGTCAAGATTGGCCTCCTGACATGCGATGTCGGTGGAGGCCTAGGCTACGTGCTGGGTTCAGCGAAGGAGGCCGACTGCGTTTTTTCTTCGAGTGTTGGTCAGGAGATTTCCGATCACTATACCGGCGATATCAGGAAACTCGGTGTGGATCTCGGCTTCACGACGCGCAGCCGCCTCATTTGGGCCGTCTTCGCGCCGACTGCCGGCTATCATCGCGGCTCGCTCGGTGGCCTTTATGTCGGCGCCGTGGCTGAAGCCACGCTTGGCGCCGGTGTCGGTGCGAATGTCTTGGTCGGTGGTACCGCGGGATCGATCCATCTCCAGCCTCTCAGCGTAACAGGCCAGCTCGGTCTCAATATTGCAGCGGCCGGCGCGTCGATGACGCTCACCCCGGCCTGACAAGTTGCGTTACGCCCCTTTCGTCATGTCGGAAGGGGCGCCAAGCTCGGATGAGGAGTTTGATGTTTGGTTCGGCAAATATAGCAAAAGCGTCCGCTGGAGCATGTAAGGCTCGCGTTCCCGCGCTGTTTATGCCGGCTCGTGGGAATCAAAATCGTAAGCGCAACTGGTCAAGCGTGGAATCTTTCGATTTTCCGCGCGCGGGAATCAGCAGCAGCGGCATTAGAAGCCCTTTGCGGCCTCATGTCACGTCCTGAAATGTGCTGATATCGCACTGGCGCCTTACGAATTAGGATATAGTATAGTTAGTTTGATTGGAGCCAAAACGACCGGTGGATGCACATTTTTGTGCATTGCCATAGACGGCCGACAGGTGTCCAATCAATTCATTAAACATATTGATTCTCAACGAAATGTTGTTTCCATTGCGGTGGTACGGCTATTTCGGGAGCCTGTGGCATAAACCTTGAATGGAGGGCCCATGCTGAATGAATCCGTGTTCGATGCGTTTACGCGTAACTATGAAACGCGACGCGAAACTGAGATGTCCATCACAGAATACTTGTCGCTCTGCAAGCAGGAGCCGCTTGCCTATGCCAACGCGACGGAGCGTCTCCTAGCAGCGATAGGCGAACCGGAGGTATTGGACACCGCCAAGGACCTGCGCCTCGGTCGGGTCTTCATGAACAGGACGATCCGGACCTACCCGGCCTTCACTGGCTTTTACGGCATGGAGGAGACGATCGAGCGTATCGTTTCCTTCTTCACACATGCCGCACAGGGGCTCGAGGAGCGTAAGCAGATTCTTTATCTGCTCGGTCCGGTCGGCGGCGGCAAGTCGTCGCTGGCTGAACGATTGAAGCAGTTGATGGAAGTCCATCCGATCTTTGTGCTGAAGGCGGGCGAGGAGGTCAGTCCGGTCTTTGAAAGTCCGCTCAGCCTCTTTGATCCAGCCACAATGGGGTCGCTGCTCCTTGAGGAATACGGCATTCCGACGCGGCGGCTGACCGGGCTAATGAGCCCTTGGTGCCTGAAGCGGCTTGACGAGTTCGGTGGCGATATTTCCCAATTCCGCGTCGTCAGAATGCAGCCTTCGCGGTTGCGCCAGATCGCGATCGCCAAGACCGAGCCGGGCGACGAGAACAATCAGGATATTTCTTCGCTGGCGGGCAAGGTCGATATCCGCAAGCTTGAGACCTATTCCCAGAATGATCCGGACGCCTACAGCTATTCCGGCGCGCTCAACCGCGCCAACCAGGGCCTGCTGGAATTCGTCGAGATGTTCAAGGCGCCAATCAAGATGCTGCATCCCCTGCTGACAGCGACGCAGGAGGGGAATTACATTGGTACCGAAAATATCGGCGCCATTCCTTTTTCGGGCATTGTTCTTGCGCATTCCAACGAGGCCGAATGGCAGAGTTTCAAGGCGAACAAGAACAATGAAGCTTTCATCGACCGCATCTGCGTCATCAAGGTGCCGTATTGCCTTCGGGTCACCGAGGAGCAGAAGATCTACGAGAAACTGATCGAAGGGTCGGAACTCGCGGATGCTCCTTGTGCACCGGGGACGCTTAAAATGCTGGCGCGCTTTTCGGTGCTTTCGCGCTTGCGAAAGCATGAAAACTCGACATATTTTTCCAAGATGCGCACCTATGACGGCGAAAGCCTCAAGGAGACCGATCCGCGCGCCCGTAGTGTCCAGGAATATCGGGATGCGGGCGGCGTTGACGAGGGAATGGACGGAATATCGACACGTTTCGCCTTCAAAGTGCTCGCTTCGACCTTTAATCATCACACGAGCGAAGTGGGGGCCGATCCGGTTCATCTGATGTACGTTCTGGAACAGGCGATCCGCCGCGAGCAGTTTCCTGACGAGATCGAGAAGCGCTACATGGAGTTCATCAAGGCCGAACTCGCGCCGCGCTATGCGGAGTTCATCGGTAACGAAATTCAGAAAGCCTATCTGGAATCCTATGCCGATTACGGACAGAATCTTTTCGATCGCTACGTGGACTATGCCGATGCCTGGATCGAGGATGTGGACTTCAAGGATCCGGATACCGGCCAGCTTCTCGACCGGGAACTGCTCAATCAGGAGCTGACGAAGATTGAAAAGCCGGCGGGCATCGCCAACCCGAAGGACTTCCGCAACGAAATCGTCAAGTTCTGCTTGCGGTCGCGGGCAAACAACAGCGGGAAAAACCCGTCCTGGACGAGCTATGAAAAGATCAGGGAGGTGATCGAGAAACGCATGTTCTCGCAAGTCGAGGACCTGCTGCCAGTTATTTCGTTCGGCACGAAGAAGGACGGCGAAGCCGAAAAGAAACACAGTGAATTCGTTTCGCGCATGACCACGCGCGGCTACACCGAAAGACAGGTTCGGCGCCTCGTGGAATGGTACATGCGCGTTAAGCAGGCAAGTTAACGCTCACGCGGGAGCTATCATGCACATTGTCGACCGCCGGCTCAATCCGCGCGGTAAAAGCTTGGAAAATCGTCAACGGTTTCTTCGGCGCGCGAAAAGCGCCGTGCAGCAGGCGGTGAAACGTTCTCTGCAAAGCCGTAATATTCGGGACGTGCTCGACGGTGGCGAAATCACCCTGCCGATTGACGGCCTGACAGAGCCGGGTTTCCGCCGGGGCGAGGGCGGCATCAGCGATCAAATTCTGCCGGGAAACAGAGCCTTCGTTGAGGGGGACATCATCCCGCGGCCGCCTGGCAAGAGCGGCGGCAGGCCGAAGGAGGCAGGTGAAGGCGACGGCGAGGATGGTTTCCGCTTCGTGCTGACGCGCGAGGAGTTCCTCGACGTCTTTCTTGATGATCTGGAACTGCCCGATCTCGCCAAGCGGCGGCTGACGGAAACCGAGGAAGAAAGCCCTGTGCGGGCCGGTTATTCGGTATCCGGTTCACCGTCCAACATTGCTGTCGGTCGCACGACGCGGATGGCGATGATGCGACGGATCGCGCTTCGCCGCCCGCGCATCCAGGAGATGGAAGCACTTCGGCGCGAGATCGGGGAATGCGAAGACGACGAGAAGCGCCTGTCTCTTGAGGCTAAACTCAACGCGTTGACGGAAAAAAGCCGGCGCATTCCTTATATCGATCCGCTCGATGTGCGCTATCGCCGCTTCGAAAGCGAGCCGAAACCGGTGGCGAAGGCCGTCATGTTCTGCCTGATGGACGTCTCCGGCTCTATGTCGGAGCATATGAAGGATCTTGCGAAGCGGTTCTACCTGCTGCTCTACCTTTTCCTGTCGCAGCGCTACAAGAAGGTCGAGATCGTCTTCATCCGCCATACGGACAAAGCCGAAGAAGTCGACGAGGAAACCTTCTTCTATGGTCCGGCGACGGGCGGTACGCTGGTATCAAGCGCACTTGCGGCGATGCGCACGATTGTCGCGGCGCGATTCGATCCGGCGGAGTGGAACATCTATGCCGCCCAGGCTTCCGATGGTGACAACTCCTATTCGGACGGCACCATGACAGGGCAACTGCTGCGTCATGAGATTTTGCCGCTGTGCCAGTATTTCGCCTATATCGAGGTCGGCGAGGAAGACAGCGATTCCTCCGTGTCCCGTTCACCGCTCTGGACGCTTTACGAAGGGATCCGTGCCGAACAGGTGCCCCTGTCCATGCGCAAGGTGTGCCGGCGCAACGAAATATTCCCGGTGTTCCACGATCTCTTCCAGAAACGCGATGCACAGTCGAAGGTGGCGCCATGACGACCACGTCGATGTCAAAGGAGCGGTTGCTGTTTAACGGCGCCGACTGGGATTTTCCAACGCTCCAGCGCGTTCATGACGCCTGCGAGGAGATCGCGCTCGGCGAACTCGGCCTGGATGTCTACCCAAATCAGATCGAGGTCATCACTTCGGAACAGATGCTGGATGCCTACTCGTCGACCGGCATGCCGCTCTTCTATCGCCATTGGTCCTTCGGCAAGCATTTCGCCCATCACGAGGCTTTCTACCGTCGCGGCATGCGCGACCTTGCCTATGAAATCGTCATCAACAGTTCGCCCTGCATCTCCTATCTGATGGAGGAGAACTCGGCGACGATGCAGACGCTTGGTCATCGCGCACGCCGCTTTCGGACATAATCACTTCTTCAAGAACAACTATCTCTTCCAGCTCTGGACGGATGCCGACGGTATCCTCGACTACCTCAATTTCGCCAAGAGCTACATCGCCCGCTGCGAGGAGCGCTACGGCGAAGTCGAGGTCGAGCGTACGCTCGATGCCGCGCACGCGCTGATGTCGCATGGCGTGCATCGGCACGCCGGCAAGACGAAGGTCGACCTTCGTGGCGAGGAGCGGCGGGAGCAGGAGCGCCGCGTCCACGAAGAGCAGGTGTTCAACGATCTTTGGCGCACTGTTCCCGCCGGCAAGAAGCGCACGGCAGCCGATGTCGGCCTGGAGAAGCGGCGCCTCGCCCTTGGCCTTCCTCAGGACAACATCCTCTACTTCCTCGAAAAATCAGCGCCATTGCTGCAGCCATGGCAGCGTGAGATTTTGCGCATCGTCCGCCATGTCGCGCAGTATTTTCACCCGCAGCGCCAGACCAAGGTGATGAACGAGGGAACGGCCACCTACGTCCACTACCGGATCATGAACAGGCTTCATGAGCGCGGGCAGATCAGCGACGGAAACTTCCTCGAATTCCTGAAATCACATGCCAATGTCGTGTTCCAGCCCAACTACGACGATCGTCGTTTCTCGGGCTTCAATCCCTATGCGCTGGGTTTTGCAATGATGCAGGATATCGAGCGGATCGTGACGGCACCGACGGAAGAGGACAGGGCGTGGTTCCCGGACATTGCCGGACAAGGCGATGCAATGTCCGTGCTGCGTGACATCTGGGCCGATTATCGGGACGAGAGTTTCATCAATCAGTTTCTAAGCCCCAACCTGATCCGCCAGTTGCGCCTTTTCCATCTTTACGACGACCCGGAGCAGGAAGAAGGAATTCTGGTTTCGGCAATCCACGACGAACGCGGCTATCGGCGCATCCGCCGTCAGCTTTCCCGCGAATACGACATCGGCTGGATCGACCCGGGAATAGACATCGTCGATGTCGATCTTGCCGGTGACCGCCGCCTTCTCTTGCGCCACAATGTCACGAACGATTGGTTTCTTCAGGAGGCCGAATACGAAGCTCGTCCTGCAGCATCTCGCCAATCTTTGGGGCTATGACGTCTTGCTTCAGGAAGTCGATAGTTCAAATGAAGTGGTGAAGGAACACACCGCCAGCCCTCGCAAGCCCATTCAGTGAGGCACTATCCGCATTGAGGGCTTCCTCGGAATGTTTTGGTGATCCCGGCGCGATTCGAACGCGCGACCCCCAGATTAGGAATCTGATGCTCTATCCTGCTGAGCTACGGGACCACTCCGTGCCATGCATACAAAAGGCTTGGCGGGAAGCCAAGACTTTTTTGAGGCTCTTATCGAGTATAGATTTTCACGCGCCCAAACGCTGTTCGGCAAGGCGGACCCAATAGGAGATGCCGTGGGCAATGGCTTCGTCGTTAAAATCATAGGCCGGATTGTGAAGGCCTGCGCTGTCGCCGTTGCCGATGAAGATGAAAGCGCCGGGACGGGCGTTCAGCATGTAGGAGAAATCCTCGCCTCCCATCATCGGATCGATTTCGCAGTTGACGTTTGCCGCGCCCGCTATGTCGCTGGCGATGGCAATCGCATGGGTCGGTCTCGGTGGCGTGGTTGACGGTGACGGGATAGTTGCGGTGGAAACTGATGTCGGCCTGCGCGCCATGGGCGGCGGCCAGGCCGTTGATGATCTGCTTCAGCCGTGTTTCCGCCAGATCGCGGACTTCTGCGTCGAGCGTGCGGATCGTGCCGGCGATCATGCGCGTCATTCGGAATGACGTTGTGGGCGAAACCTGCATTGAACTTGGTAACCGAGACGACGACAGAACGCAGCGGATCGGCGCTGCGCGAGGCGATCATCTGCAGGTTGGTGACGATCTGCGCACCGATCGCAATCGGGTCGATCGTCCGGTGCGGCTGGGCGGCATGACCGCCGAGGCCCTTGATCGTCACCGTGAACTCGTCCGTTGCCGCCATGATCGCGCCCTTGGCGGATGGCGAACTGCGCCGACGGGAAGGCCCGGCAGGTTATGCATCCCGTACACCTCCTCGATACCGAAGCGCTCCATCATGCCGTCCTGGACCATCAGGTTGCCGCCGCCGCCGCCCTCTTCGGCCGGCTGGAAGATGACGGCGATGTTGCCGTTGAAGTTGCGGGTCTCGGCAAGATATTTCGCGGCGCCGAGCAGCATTGCCGTGTGGCCGTCATGGCCGCAGGCATGCATCTTGCCGGGCGTCGTCGAGGCCCAGGGCTTGCCGGTGATCTCCAGTCAGCGGCAAGGCGTCCATGTCGGCGCGGAGGCCGATCGTGCGGCTGCCCTCTCCCTTGCCCTTGATCAGGCCGACCACGCCGGTGCGGCCGATGCCGGTCACGATTTCGTCAACGCCGAACTCCCTGAGCTTGCCGGCAACGAAGGCTGCCGTGTTTTCGACCGCGAAAAGAAGCTCCGGCCGGGCGTGGATATGGCGGCGCCATTCGGCCACTTCGGCTTGCATTTCAGCGGCTCTGTTCAAAATCGGCATACGTAGCTTCCTGTCGTCGAAATCGGGTTGTCCGGCGGCTTGCGCAATGCTGCGCCGCGGAAATAACTTATTCAATGACCTTTGCCATGTCATGGCCATATAAGCTAAATAGGTGGAGCTTTCGAGATTTCCGGACATCTTAGGGACGAACCGTGTCAGACGACGCCAGAAACCGTTTGATTTCACTCGCAGCCACCGTCTACCGCCGGCCTTTTTTCTTCTCGGTTCCGCTGGCGCAGGCCAATCCGCATATCCTCGTCGATGTCCAAAGCGGCCGCGTGCTGGAGCATGAGGAAGCCTTTCGCAAATGGTACCCGGCATCGCTGACGAAGCTGATGACGGCCTATACGGTGTTCAATGCAATCCGCGCCGGCGAGATCAGCCTCGAAGCGCCGATCGTCATCAGCAAGCAGGCGGCTGCCCAGCCGGCTGCGAAAATGTATTACAAGCCGGGGCAGAAGCTGACGCTCGACAGCGCGTTGAAGATCCTCATGATCAAGTCGGCGAATGACGTCGCGGTTGCCGTGGCAGAGGCCGTCGCTGGGACGCAGGATGCCTTTGTCCTGCGCATGAATTCCGATGCAGCAAAGCTCGGCATGTCGGATTCGCATTTCGTCAATCCGAACGGCCTGCCGGGCAGGGGCCAATATACGACGGCGCGCGATCTCGCAGTCCTGACGGTCGCGTTACGGCGTGACTTCCCGCAATATGCGGGCTATTTCGCTCTTGAAGGCTTTACCAACGGCAAGACGAACACGCCGAACTATCAATCATGCTGATCGGCCGTTTCGCCGGTGCGGATGGCATGAAGACCGGTTTCATCTGCGCGTCGGGCTTCAACCAGATCGGTTCGGCGACACGTAACGGCCGCACCATCATTTCGGTCGTTCTGGGCACAGACAGCCTCGCGGCGCGTGCGGATGCGACGGCGAACCTGTTGCAGAAGGGCTTTACGGCACAGTTTCCCGCAGTCGATACCTTGGGTTCGTTGAAACCCTACGGACTGGGGCAGGATCAGGTCACCGACTTGAGCGCCGATATCTGCAGCGCAAAGGGTGCCAAGGTGCGCAGCGAAACGCGCGACGAGGTCGGCCGCATGAAAGTGCAGTCGCCCTATATCCAGGAAATGGATCACGAGCCGCGTTACGTCTTTGCCGGCCTCATTCCCGGCCAGGAAGTCCAGCCGGACAAGATGGCAAAGGCCGAGGCAATCGGCGACCTTGCCAATGTGCCGGTACCGCTGCCGCGCCCGACGTCCTTCTAAGGCAAAAGAAAATGAGCAGTCATCACGACACAATCCCGGTCACGATCCTGACCGGCTTTCTTGGCGCCGGTAAGTCAACCTTGCTGAACCGCATCCTCAAAGATCCGGCGATGAAGGATGCCGCCGTTATCATCAACGAATTCGGCGATGTCGGCATCGACCATCTGCTCGTCGAAAGCTCGGGCGATGCGATCATCGAGCTTTCTGACGGCTGCCTTTGCTGCACAGTGCGCGGCGAGCTCGTCGATACGCTGGCAAACCTCATGGATGCGGTGCAGACCGGCCGGGTCAAGCCCGTGAAACGTGTCGTGATCGAGACTACGGGCCTTGCCGATCCGGCGCCGGTCATGCAGGCGATCATGGGCAACCCGATTATCGCCACCAATTTTGAACTCGACGGCGTCGTAACGGTCGTTGACGCAGTCAATGGTCTTCAGACGCTCACCAATCACGAGGAGGCGCGCCGGCAAGTCGCAGTCGCCGATCGCCTCATCGTGTCGAAGCAGGCGATGGCATCCGCCGAGCTGTCTGTCGGCGCTGGAGGCGCGGCTGCAGTCACCTCAATCCGCGCGCGGTGACCGATGGATGCTGACAGCGCGCCCGACCGGTAGCGCTGCGAGATTCTCGTAAACGGTCTATACGACCCGGCAACGAAGAATCGCCGACGTCGGCCGCTGGCTTCGCGACGAAGACGAGCAATGATGACCATCACCATGACCATGGCCACGATCACCACCACCATCATGGTCATGACGCATCAAGATCCCCATGATGTGAACCGTCACGATGCGTCGATCCGGTCCTTCTCGATTGTCGAAGACAAGCCGATCGAGCCGATGGCGCTCGAGATGTTCATCGACCTGCTGCGCTCCGCGCATGGCGAAAAGCTGCTGCGCATGAAGGCCATCGTTCCGCTTCGGACAGACCGGAGCAGGCCTCTGGTGCTGCATGGCGTGCAGAACATCTTCCACCCGCCGGTGCGCCTTCCGGCCTGGCCGGATCCGGTCGACCGGCGCACGCGCATGGTTCTGATCACCAAGGATCTGCCGGAGGACTTCGTGAAGGACCTCTTCGACGCATTTCTCGGAAAGCCGCGGCATCGACACGCCCGATCGCGCGGCTCTCAACGGACAATCCGCTCGCCATTCCTGGCATGAAGATCTGCAGATTATCGCTTGCGGATCAGGAAACGGTGACCGGTTTCGGTTATCTCCGTTTCCAGTAACGCGTGGCCGTCTTCCTTACAGAAATGGGGGATGTCGATCACCAGCCAGCGGGTCGGTCGTTTCGACGCCGAATCAGCGCGCCGCTCGTCATGGAAGAGAGCTTGCTGGCGGGTCTTCAGCACGGGAAGGGGGCATTTCAGGCCGCGCAGGTCATAGGAAAAGGCGTCCAAGCCGCTCAGTTCCTGGCCCAGAATTTCCAGAACGGCTTCTTGGTGGCTTCGGCCGTTTCCTGCGGAGGCGGTTCCGGCGCGAAAGGCCAGCGGATTCTGCGTCGGAACGGGGATGATTGGCAGGTACAACCGGCTGCAACGGCCGTCGCATTGTTGGCTGAGCAGGTGCTGCCGCCGGTGCCGGCGTTGCAGCGGCGGTCGCCGTCGGCATTGGCCGCGGGTGCAGCGGTGCGTTCGGACATCATTGGTCCTCAAGTTCGGCTACCTTGACCATGCGGCCCGCCTCCAGCGACGTGCCGGTCGGAGCATAAGCGAGTTCGCGGCCCTTGCGCTGCTTGGCGACCGACGGCTTTGCGCTCGGCTTCGGTTGGGTCGTACCAGGCCATGCCGTCGAATTTCCTCATCGGCCCTGGCGATAGTCGGTCGTCGTATGTTTTGTTATAGGCAGCAAGTGCTGACGCCAGCGCCGGCGGCGTGGACATCGCTGGGCACTGGCCGGCCGGCATTGAAGGCGGCGCTGCCCTCGCGCTAACTGCTGGTTGAAGACATATTTCTTCTCGCAGACATTCACTTCCGGCGGGCGCTTGGTGACCTCGAAATTGTCGTAGCCGACCTTCAGCATCTTCCAGAAGTCGTAGTTGCTGGTTCAGGCGATGCTTGAACCATGTTTTCCGCCGTCATGCGGAAGGGGAAAGCCTGCAGCTGCACGGTTGCCTGGCCGCCCTTGAAGGCATCGCGCGCGAAAGCGTAGATTTCCAGAACCTGCTCGTCGGTCATCGAATAGCAGCCGGAAGACGAGCAGGCGCCGTGGATCATCAGAGTCGGAGCCCGTGCGGCCGTTGACGGCGTCGTATCGGTTCGGGAAAGCCGGTGTTGATCGCCAGATAATATTTGGAGTTCGGGTTCAGGTTCGCCCGTGTCAAGTTGTAGAAGCCCTCCGGCGCCTGCCGGTCGCCAGTCTTGACCTTCGGGCCCAGCCGGCCGGACCACGCGCAGATCTTGTAATCCGGCGATCTTGTCGAAGCGGTTGTCGCGTCTTTGCCTTCCAGATCTTCGAGGGCGCCTTCTTCCTTGAAGATGCGGATCATGATCGGGGAATTGCGGTCCATGCCTTTCGTCCGCATATCGGCAAGGATATGGCCGGGACAGCGGTTGCTCGACCTTGTTCTTGACCTTCGACAGATCAGTACGCGGTGACGGTTCCAAAGCGTCGTTGCAGCCGGCAAGAGCCAGCGCCATGCAGCGAAACATAGGCAAAATGACGTAATGCGCATTTCCCAACAAGCCCATTAAGATCGATACGACCCGGTCCGCGTCCATGGAGTCCGGGCGATCCCAAAATCATAGGCGGCTTATACTTCACAATTTCTTACCAGCCTATGACTTGCCCAAGGATATCCCGCAAGCGCGACTGCTACAGATAACATTATTGTGGCCAAGGTTTGGCCGCAATCCGGTCGACGTATGCTGGGATGTCCGTGCAGAGATTCCGGCCCATGGCGAGGAATTTCTGGCGGCGGTCCTTGCGCAGCTGTTCGCCGGAACGCGGCGAAAGTTCGGCCAGGGCGCTGGCGATGACATCGCCGGTGGCGGCTGATGACGCTGTCCGGATCGCGATGCGCGCCGCCGAGCGGCTCGGGAATGATGCCGTCGATGACGCCAAGCGACTTCAGGTCCTCGGCGGTGATCTTCATGTTGGTTGCTGCTTCCCTGGCGCGGGTCGAATCGCGCCAGAGAATGGAGGCCGCGCCTTCCGGCGAGATCACGCTGTAGATCGAATGCTCGAGCATATAGACCTTGTTCCCGGTCGCGATCGCGATTGCGCCGCCGGAGCCCCCTTCGCCGATGATGACGGAGATGATCGGCACTTTCACGCCAAGGCACATTTCCGTCGAGCGCGCGATTGCTTCAGCCTGGCCGCGCTCTTCAGCACCCACGCCTGGATAAGCGCCAGCGGTATCGACGAGGGTGACGACCGGAAGGCCGAAACGGTCAGCCATTTCAAGAATGCGGATCGCCTTGCGATAGCCTTCAGGGCGGGCGCTGCCGAAATTGTGCTTCAGTCGGCTCTTGGTGTCGCTGCCCTTTTCCTGGCCGATGACGGCAATCGGCTGGCCGCGGAAGCGGGCAAGGCCCGCCTGGATCGCCGCGTCCTCGGAGAACTTGCGGTCGCCGGCGAGCGGCGTGAACTCCTGGAACAGCGTTTTGGCGTAATCGACGAAGTGCGGGCGCTGCGGATGGCGAGCGACCTGCGTCTTCTGCCAGGCGTTGAGCTTGGAATAGATATCGACCATCGCGTCGCGGACGCGAACCTCCAGCCTGCCGACCTCATCGGACGGTGTCGATGCTCTCGTCTTCGGAAGCGAGCTTCTTCAGCTCGATGATCTTGCCTTCGAGGTCGGAGATCGGCTTTTCGAAGTCGAGATAGTTGTGCATGAGGTGCGTTTCCGTTCCTTGTGCCCGGGGCATCTTGCTGGCCTTGCCCCATGTCGCCGGTCCTATTCGTGCTTTTTCGCCTGTTTGGCAAGGGGGTGATGCGTCTGAACCAGCTGCTGCAGCCTTTCTTCAAGGACATGCGTATAGATCTGTGTCGTCGAAATGTCGGAATGGCCGAGGAGTTCCTGAACTACGCGCAGGTCGGCGCCGTTAGCAAGAAGGTGGCTGGCAAAGGCGTGACGCATGACGTGCGGCGAGATCATTGATGGCGTCAGGCCGGCGCGGATCGCGAGGTTCTTCAGGTCGCGGGCAAAAACCTGGCGCGGCAGATAGCCTTCCTTGGAGGCTGCCGGAAACAGCCAGGGGCGATCAACTGCTGACTCCTTCGCCGCTGGCGTTCTCTTCTGCGAACGACCGGCCATAGGCCTTGAGTGCAGCTGATATCGCCGATTGAGACAGAGGTACGAGCCGCTCCTTGTTGCCCTTGCCGCGGATCATCAGGAAACGCCCTTCTTGGTCGAGCACGCGTGCCGGCAGCGAAACGAGCTCGCTGACGCGCATTCCTGTCGCGTAGAGCAGCTCCAGCAGCGCCAGCATCCGCCGGCGCTGCAACTGGCCATCCGCTGGGATCGTCGGCCTCGGTCTCGGCCTGTGTCAGTAGTCGCTGTCACCTCCTCGACGCCCATCGTCTTCGGCAGAGCTCGCGCCCTTCTTCGGCGCGTCGAGTACGCCCGTCGGGTCGTCGTACACGCAGGCCTTCGGCATAAAGGAACTTGTAGAATTGCCGCATGGCGGCCAGCCGGCGCGCCTGGGACGAGGACTTGAAGCCCCGTTTCGGAGAGCGAGGAGAGGTAGGCGGCGAGATCGCCGGAGGCCGCTTCGGTCAGCCGCACGCTTGCGCTCGTTCAGGAAGGTGCATGGAGGTCGTCCAGATCGCGCTCGTAGGATTGCAGCGTGTTCGCGGCAGCACCTCGCTCGGCGCTCATCATCTCCAGAAAGGCTTCCACGTGGACGCGGCTCAGGTCCTTCATGCCGGATCACTTCTTCGCCGGTGTCGATCGCGCCCGTTGCCGGCGGGTTGATCCGTCTCCGACGGGATGCGGATCGTCACGTCGCGCGGCTGTGGCTCCACGAAGGTCACGAGCGCCACCATCCCGCCATAGATCGCCCCAGCGATCATCGCCAGGACAGCACAATAGACGCAAGAGGGTCGGCATTTCGCAACTCCATGATGCTCTGCCTCTTTTATGAAGAAGCGGGTTTGCAAGTGCAAGAAGCGGCTATTTGAACCATGTTTCCCTGGTCCTGCGACTTGACGCTACACCCGCATTTGTCGATACCGTTTGCAAACAAAGTGTGAATGGACCGATGAGTGACCCAGTTGCTGACAGTGGGAGACAGCCTGAAAGACAGAGCTCGCGCCACGCTCGGGTCCCGCAATCTGATCCTCGTCGGCCTCATGGGCGCCGGAAAATCCTCCGTCGGCCGCATCGTCGCCCAGTCAGCTGGGTATTCCTTTCATCGACAGCGATCGTCGAGATCGAGCGCGTCTCCCGCATGACGATCTCGGAGCTTTTCGCAGCCTATGGCGAAGAGGAGTTCCGGGCGCTGGAAACGCGCGTGATCAAGCGGCTGCTGAAGAATGGGCCGCGCGTGGTATCTCACCGGCGGTGGCGCCTTCATCAACGATCGGACGCGCAAGCACATCAAGAAGGGCGGCCTTTCCGTCTGGCTGAAGGCCGATCTCGACGTGCTGTGGGAGCGGGTCAGCAAGCGCGACACGCGCCCGCTCCTCAAGACCGAGAATCCAAGGCAGACGCTCGAAGGCCTGATGAACGCGCGATACCCGATCTATGCGCGAAGCCGACATCACCGTGCTTGTCGCGCGATGTCCGCAAGGAAGTCATGGCTGACGAAGTGTTGAAAGCCGTGATCGAAGCCCAGAACCGAAAGTACCGCACCATGAATGCGATCACCTCCGCTCCGCCGAACGAAAGGTTCACGTGCCGCTCGGCGAGCGCGCCTACGACATACTGATCGGGCCGGGCCTGATCGCGCGTGCTGGAGCGGAAATAGCGTCCCGGTTGAAGGGTCGCAAAGCTGCGATCATCACGGATGAGCATGTGGCGCCACTCTATCTCGAAGCTCTCGTCAAAAGCCTCGAAGGCTCGGGCATCATGTCCGCGCAGCTTGTGCTGCCCGCCGGCGAGAAGACGAAGAGCTTCGAGCATCTCATGACCGTCTGTGACAAGATCCTGGAGGCGCGCGTCGAGCGGAATGATTACGTCGTTGCGCTTGGCGGCGGCGTTATTGGCGATCTTGCCGGCTTTGCCGCCGGCATCGTGCGTCGCGGCGTGCGCTTCGTGCAGGTGCCGACGTCGCTGCTTTCGCAGGTCGATTCTTCCGTCGGCGGCAAGACGGGCATCAACAGCCGACACGGCAAGAACCTTATCGGCGTCTTCCATCAGCCGGATCTGGTCCTTGCCGATACGGATGTTCTTAACTCTCTCAGCGAGCGCGAATTCCGTGCCGGCTATGCAGAAGTCGCGAAATACGGTCTTATCGACAAGCCGGATTTTTTCGCTTGGCTTGAAACAAACTGGAGCGCCGTCTTTGCCGGCGGCTCTGCGCGTATCGAGGCGATTGCCACAAGCTGTCAGGCGAAATCCGATGTCGTGGTCGCTGACGAGCGCGAGAACGGTCCGCGGGCGCTTCTCAATCTCGGCCATACTTTTGGGCACGCTCTGGAGGCGGCCACAGCCTATGAGAGTGCACGCCTGGTGCATGGTGAAGGCGTTTCGATCGGCATGGTCCTCGCACATGAATTTTCCGCGCGCATGAATCTCGCAAGCCCTGATGACGCCAAGCGGGTTGAGAAACATCTGAAAGAGGTCGGCCTGCCGACGCGCATGGCTGATATTCCGGGCGCTCTTCCGCCGGCTGAAACGCTGCTCGAGGCGATGGCGCAGGACAAGAAAGTGAAAAACGGCAAGTTCACCTTCATCCTGACGCACGGCATTGGCCGGTCGTTCATCGCCGATGACGTGCCGGCTTCCGAAGTGTTGGGCTTCCTCAAGCAAAAGCAGCCGCAATGACACTCGAAGGCACGCTGGCATTTCTTGCGGTTTACTGGCCGGAAATCGTTTCCATCGTGGCCCTCGTGCTGATATCAGCCTTCTTCGTTCGGTTCGGAGACGGCACTGACGGCGGTCTCTCGCAGCCGCATGCATACGCTGGAAGCCAACGGCGAAATGCGCGCCGGTCTTGTGCGCCAGCTGATCGAGCGGCGCGACCGGCTGATCGGGGCGCTGCTGATCGGCAACAACCTTGCAAACATCCTGTCTTCGTCTCTGACGACCAGCTTGTTTCTCAGTCTCTTCGGCAGCTCGGGCGTGGCGCTTGCAACGCTTGCGATGACTGTGATCCTCGTCATTTTCGCGGAAGTTCTGCCGAAGAGCTGGGCGATCTCGTCACCTGACCGTTTTGCATTGAGCGCGGCATTGCCAATCAAGCTCTTTGTCGCTGTCGTCGGCCCGATCTCATCTCTCGTCAATGCCGTCGTCCGCCGGATCCTGGGGAGCTTCGGTGTCACCCTATCGCGTGAAATCCCAATGCTGACGGCGCACGAGGAACTGCGCGGTACCGTCGATCTGTTGCATCGCGAGGGGGCGGTGGTGAAGGCTGACCGGGATCGTCTTGGCGGAATACTCGACCTGAGCCAGCTCGAACTCTCCGACATCATGGTCCATCGCACGGCGATGCGGGCGATCAATGCAGATGACGCGCCTGAGGTAGTGGTTCGCACGATCCTCGAGAGCCCCTATACCCGCATGCCGCTGTGGCGCGGCACGATCGACAACATCATCGGCGTCGTCCACGCAAAAGACTTGCTGCGCGCGCTGGCCGAGCCGAACGTGGAGCCGGAGAATCTCGATATCGTCAAGATTGCCCAGAAACCCTGGTTCGTGCCGGACAGCACCAATCTCGAAGATCAGCTCAATGCGTTCCTGCGCCGCAAGCAGCACTTCGCCGTCGTCGTCGATGAGTATGGTGAGGTGCAGGGCATCGTGACGCTCGAGGACATCCTGGAAGAGATCGTCGGCGATATTTCCGATGAACACGACATCGATATGCAGGGCGTGCGCCAGGAATCCGACGGCTCGATCGTTGTCGATGGCAGTGTGCCGATCCGGGACCTGAACCGCGCGCTCGATTGGCAGTTGCCCGACGAAGAGGCGACGACGATCGCCGGCCTCGTCATCCATGAATCGATGACGATCCCGGAAGAGCGGCAGGCCTTCACGTTTTACGGCAAGCGCTTCATCGTCATGAAGCGCGAGAAGAACCGCATCACCAGGCTACGCATCCGTCCTGCTGCGGAGAACGAGACCAAACCGCTCTGAATCTTACCCGGTCGCTCCGTGGCTGGTGAGCAGACGCAGGATTTGCACTTCTTTCGGCAGTTCAATTAAAAATTCGCTGTCGCGTTCGAGGTGATGGATCTTCGTGGGATCGGCGCCGGCAAAGGTGCTCATTGCCTCGATATTCTCCCAATAAGAGATCGTCACGAATTCGCTTTCCGTGTCGCGGTCTTCGCGAAAAGTCTGGACGCCAAGTGCTTTCTCGATCAGCGGCTTGATGCCCGCTTCGTAGTTATAGGCTTCGTATTCGTCAGCCTTGGCTCTTGGCGTACGTCCGCGCCAGACGCGGGCAATCGTCGGCTTCGTCATCCCTGTTTCCTCCTTGGTGAAAGGAGGGCAAACGCTTATGTGAGGGACGTGTTCCTACCAGCTGGTTGCTTCGCCGGGTGCGGCCGAGCTCTACGGCGAGCGCATGCAGCCCTGCGTCGAGTTCCGGCTTCAGCAGTTCGGTGACGGCGCGGTGGCGGGCGAGCCTCGTCATTCCTGCAAACTTGGCTGAGACGATGCGCACGCGCATGTGCGTTTCACCGGTGCCGTTGAAACCCGGCTGATGGCCGGCATGCAGGCGGCTTTCGTTGATGACGCTCAGGCGCTCGGGCGCAAAAGCTTCGGTCAGTTTTTCTTCGATGCGGGTCTCAAGGGTCACGATTTCGTCCAGTTGCTTCGCAAAAAGGGGGTTCCCACCAAGCCAGCAACATTCGTGTTTGTCAATTCTTGTCGTCGCTTCGCGGCAGGCCCATAATTAGCGCCGTCATGAGACTCGATTCCAAATATTTCGATCGCATCCGCACCCGCCGCAAACGCGAGCAGGAAACCGAGCAGGCTCCTCCGACCTGCCAGTGGGACGGCTGTGATAAAAAAGGCGTGCATCGCGCTCCTGTCGGACGCAATGCCGAAGGGCAGTTCTTTCTTTTCTGCTTCGAGCACGTCAAGGAATACAACAAGGGCTACAATTATTTTTCCGGCCTCTCGGATGGCGAAATCGCCCGCTACCAGAAGGAGGCGGTCACCGGGCATCGTCCGACCTGGACCGTCGGCGTCAACAAGGCGGCGAAGGACAGCCCGCTGCATTCGGACATCCGCTCCGGCGCCTATAGCCGTGTGCGCGATCCCTTCGGTTTCGTCAGCGGCGCCAAAGGCAGCGGTCCGCGTTTTCCCGAGCAACGCAAGTTGAAGAGCCTGGAGGCCAAGGCCTTCGATACGATGGGGCTGCAGGCAAGTGCCACCTCTGCCGAGATCAAGACCCGCTACAAGGAACTGGTCAAGAAGCATCATCCCGATGCCAACGGCGGCGACCGCGGTTCCGAAGAGCGCTTCCGCGCCGTCATCCAGGCCTATCAATTGTTGAAGCAGAACGGTTTTTGTTAATTCCTGTCCTTGCTCTCCGCCTTCAATCGGGTATGGTCCAAATCGGCTGAGGCCGCAGGCAACCGCGGCATGCTTCTGTGCGTTTTGCCAACGCCGCCTTTGCCAACCTTCCGGACGCGGCGTTTCTTGTCCGGGACTTTGTTCCAGAATGCTCGCAAGCGGTCATTATCCCGCCGAGGTTTCGCTTCAGTCCCGGAGAGGTATCGCCGACGTTCCCACCTTGAACGGGCGCAGAACAAAGCTGCGGCGTCATGGTTGCGAAATGGCCTGAGATAATATGGCCGGGTGGAAGCACCCGCCTTGGAGACATGATGAGCAAGATTGACCTTGATATTTCCGAGCTTCCAGACACCACCGTTTCGGTCAGGGAGGTCTTCGGGATCGATTCCGATATCCGCGTTCCGGCTTACAGCAAGGGCGATGCCTACGTTCCGGACCTGGATAACGACTATCTCTTCGACCGCGAGACGACGCTCGCCATTCTTGCAGGTTTTGCCCATAACCGCCGCGTCATGATCTCCGGCTACCACGGCACCGGTAAATCCTCTCACATCGAGCAGGTCGCTGCCCGCCTCAATTGGCCCTGCGTGCGCATCAACCTCGACAGCCACGTCAGCCGTATCGATCTCGTCGGCAAGGACGCGATCGTCGTCAAGGACGGCCTTCAGGTCACGGAATTCAAGGACGGCATCCTGCCCTGGGCCTATCAGCACAATGTCGCGCTCGTCTTCGACGAATATGACGCCGGCCGTCCAGACGTCATGTTCGTCATCCAGCGCGTGCTGGAATCTTCAGGCCGCCTGACGCTGCTCGATCAGAGCCGAGTCATTCGTCCGCATCCGGCCTTCCGCCTCTTTGCGACGGCAAACACCATCGGCCTCGGCGATACCACCGGCCTCTATCATGGCACGCAGCAGATCAACCAGGCGCAGATGGACCGCTGGTCGATCGTCACCACGTTGAACTACCTGCCGCACGACCATGAAGTGAACATCGTCACCGCCAAGGTGAAGAGCTTCCAGAAGGACAAGAACGGCCGCGATACCGTTTCCAAGATGGTCCGCGTCGCCGATCTGACACGCGCTTCCTTCATGAACGGCGATCTGTCGACTGTCATGAGCCCGCGTACGGTCATCACCTGGGCCGAAAACGCCGATATCTTCGGCGACCTCGCCTTCGCCTTCCGCGTCACCTTCCTCAACAAGTGCGACGAACTGGAGCGTCCGCTGGTCGCCGAGCACTATCAGCGTGCCTTTGGTGTCGAGCTCAAGGAGAGCGCAGCCAACATCGTGTTGGAGGCTTAAGGCCCGTCGATCATGGCATCACGTGGTGACAATTCGAAAGCAAGACCAAGCGGCCCGGTCGACGTCGAGCCCTTGCGGCGCGCGATAACCGGCTGCGTGCGCGCGATTGCAGGCGACGGCGAGGTCGAGGTGACTTTCGCCAACGAGCGCCCCGGCATGACCGGCTGAGCGTATTCGGCTACCCGAGCTTTCCAAGCGGCCAACGGCGCATGAGCTGGCGGTGACGCGCGGTCTAGGCGACTCCATGGCGCTTCGGCTTGCCTGCCACGATGAAAAAGTTCACGCGACGATGGCGCCGCAGGGCTCCGACGCGCGTGCGATCTTCGACGCCGTCGAGCAGGCGCGCGTCGAATCGATCGGCACGCTGCGCATGGAGGGCGTGGCGTGCGAACCTGCGTTCGATGACGGAGGAGAAGTACTCCAAGGCGAATTTCACCGGCATCGAGCGGCAAGAGGATGCGCCGATCGGCGAGGCCGTCGCCATGATGGTGCGTGAGAAGCTGACCGGCCAGAAGCCGCCCGCCTCCGCGGGAAAGGTTCTCGATCTCTGGCGCGATCCTTCATCGAGGAGAAGGCGGGTTCCGAACTCGATGACCTTACAAGCGTCGATCAACGACCAGCAGGCTTTCTCGAAGGTGATCCGCCACATGCTCTCCGCTATGGAAATGGCGGAAGAATTCGGCGACGACAGCGAACGCCGATGAGGACAACGAGCAGGATCAGGAAGACCAGCCGAACGGCGACGAATCAGAATCAGGACGAGGTCGATGATGACGCGGGCACCGATGCCGCGCCGGTCGAAGATAGCGAAGTTGCCGACGAGCAGATGGAGGACGGCGAGACCGAAGGCGCCGAGATCTCCGACGACGACATGATGGAAGAGGGCGAGGACGATTCGGAAACACCGGGCGAAACCCGTCGTCCAAACACGCCCTTTGCCGATTTCAACGAGAAGGTCGACTATCACGTCTTTACCGAAGAGTTCGACGAGATCATCACCGCCGAGGAGCTTTGCGACGCTGCCGAGCTGGAGCGCCTGCGCGCCTTCCTCGACAAGCAGCTCGCGCACCTGCAGGGCGCTGTCGGCCGGCTCGCAAATCGATTGCAGCGTCGCCTGATGGCGCAACAGAACCGCTCCTGGGACTTCGATCTGGAAGAGGGCTATCTCGATACCGCCCGCCTGCAGCGCATCATTATCGATCCGATGCAGCCGCTTTCCTTCAAGATGGAGCGGGACACGCAGTTCCGCGACACGGTCGTGACGCTGCTGATCGACAATTCTGGCTCCATGCGTGGGCGCCCGATCACCGTTGCTGCCACCTGCGCCGATATTCTGGCCCGCACGTTGGAGCGTTGCGGTGTCAAGGTCGAGATCCTTGGCTTCACGACCAAGGCCTGGAAGGGCGGGCAGGCGCGTGAGAGCTGGCTTGCCGGCGGCAAGCCGCAGACGCCCGGCCGCCTCAATGACCTGCGTCACATCATCTACAAGTCCGCAGACGCGCCGTGGCGCCGTGCGCGCACCAATCTCGGCCTGATGATGCGCGAAGGGCTGCTGAAGGAAAATATCGACGGCGAGGCGCTGATCTGGGCGCATAATCGTCTTCTTGCTCGTCGCGAACAGCGCCGCATCCTGATGATGATCTCCGACGGTGCGCCGGTCGACGACTCCACGCTTTCGGTCAATCCCGGCAATTACCTTGAGCGTCATCTGCGTGCCGTGATCGAGCAGATCGAGACCCGTTCGCCGGTCGAACTGCTTGCGATCGGCATCGGCCACGACGTGACGCGCTATTATCGCCGCGCCGTGACCATCGTCGACGCGGATGAGCTTGCGGGCGCGATGACCGAGCAGCTGGCCTCGCTCTTCGAAGATCAGGCAGCGCAGGCGCGTGGCGGCCGTTTGCGACGCGCCGGCTGATGCCGAAAGGAACCGGCGCTTAATGATCCGTCTGTCCCGCGCGGCTTTGCTTGTTCTTTGTCTCGCTGGGGATGCTTCGATCGCGGTTGCGCGCGACGAGCGTGGATATCAGCAGCCGCGTCATCTCGACCTTCAAGATTGGTTCCAGCGAGACGAGATTCGGGCCGCTGGAATTCCTTGGCGGGCTGGAAATGGTGTCCGGCAACCGGCTTTTTGGGTCTTGGTCGGCGATCCGTTTCCGCGCCGGACCGGAAGCATTTCGTTGGTGTGCTTGATACCGGCCACTGGCTGACCGGCAGCATCGAGCGCGACCAGCAGGGAAGGCTTTCCGGTTTGTCCGGCGTTGAAATCACGCCCATGAAAAACGGGAGCGGGGCCACTTTCGAGGGGAAGGGACGCATGGATGCCGAGGGTCTTGCCCTCAAGGGCGACCAGGTTCTGGTTTCCTTCGAACAAGACCATCGGGTCGAAGCCTACCCCGATCCCGGGTTCGAGACCTCGTCGTCGGTTGGCTCGATCCCCATTCTCGTGCCGATACGGTCGTTGCGAAGCGGCCGCGGCTTCGAGACGCTAGCGGTGGCTCCGCCCGAGAGCGCTTTGAAGGGCGCTGCCGTCATCATTTCGGAAGAGAGCCGGGATCGGAAGGGGAATATCTACGGCGCAATCCTATCCGGGCCGCTCAAGGGCCGCTTCGCGGTGACGCGCGACGGTGATTTCGATCCGACCGATGGTGCGTTCCTGCCGGACGGCGATCTTTTGCTTCTGGAGCGTCGTTTCAACATCGCCAACGGCATCGCTATGCGGATCCGGCGCATCGCTGCGAGCAGAGATCCGGCCGGACGCCGTCGCCGATGGCGACATTTTGTTGACGGCCGATTTCGGTTACCAGATCGACAACATGGAAGGCCTGGACAGTTTTCAGGCGCCCGATGGCAGCACGCATGTGATCATCGTTTCCGATGACAATCACTCCATTTTGGAGCGGAACCTCATGCTGGAATTTCGTCTTACTGAGTAAAGGCCTTTTCGAAGGCCGGCCACTGGCGATCAGCTTGCGCGGGCCGGCTGCATCGGCCGTAGCACGTTCATGAGTGCACCGTAGGGCAGCAGCATGACGAGACCCATGATCATCTTCACCGAGAAATCGCTGATCGCCCAGGAAATCCAGCGCGGCGCCTGAGCGGCCATTGCACCGAGGATCGGGGCCTGCTCCAGCGCAAACGGATCGTTCGGGCCGAAAAAGACGAAAAAGGCGGCAAAGGCGAAGGAGAAGAAGATCACCGTGTCGAGCGCCGAGCCGATCAGCGAGCCGACGAGCGGCGCACGCCACCAGGTCTGGCGGCGAAGGCGATTGAAGACGGCGATATCGAGCAGCTGGCCGACGAGGTAAGCGGAACCGGAGGCGATCGCAATGCGCGGCACTGATGTGAAGAAGGAAAGCCCGATGCCGACGACAAAGCCGGCGAACACGACCTTGCGCGCTACCTGAGGACCGAACTGGCGATTCGTGAGATCGGTGATCAGGAAAGCGACCGGATAGCTGAACGCACCCCAGGTCAGGATATCGGCGAGGTTGATGCCGGCGACTTCCGCGTTCACGGGAAACTGGACGAGGAAGTTTGAGGCCACGACGACGAGCGTCATCAGAGCGATGTAGAGGAGGGTATAGCGGGTCTTCAGCATTTTTTTATCCTGGGTGATGCCACCAGTTAAGGTATCGGGCCGGCAAAGCAAAAGGCTTGTCCGGTATTAGCCGTGCAAGCCTTTGAAGCCGTATGGAAGAAGATCTCGAAGCTTATGCGGCTTCGGCGGTCTTCTTGACAATCTGACGTCGCAGCAGACGGGCGCGCATCGACAGTTCGTTTTCGCTTGCCTTGATCAGGAAGGCATCGAGGCCACCGCGATGCTCGACGGAGCGCAGCGCAGCAGCTGAAACACGCAGACGGTAGCGCTGGCCGAGAGCGTCGGAGATCAGCGTAACCTGGCACAGGTTCGGCAGGAACCGGCGCTTGGTCTTGTTGTTGGCATGGCTGACATTGTTACCAGTCAGGACGGCCTTGCCGGTCAATTCGCACACGCGGGACATTGAACACCTATTCTTGTTTTTCTAGGCCATCGAATTACCATGCCCCGGCAAACGCGGATCTGCAATCCAACAGGCCATAATTGGAAAGTTGCGGTTCTATAGTCAGACCGGCCGCCCGCGTCAAGCCAAACCTTGGCCTTTCCCGCAATTCTGTCAAAAAGCTCGTGTTTGCTTCTATGCGCGGCAGGAGTATAGACCGCTTATGCAGGGCATTGTCTGCCCTTAAAAAAGGCTCTCTTCATGGCTCATCTGGGCAGGCGGATTTTCCTATCGTCAATTGCAGCGCTGATGTCCATCCCGGCCGGCGCAAGCGAGATCCGTCATCGTACGGAATATAGAGTTGCTCTCGGAATCGTGCCGATTGCGCGCGCCGCCTTCGTTACCCAGATCGACGATGATCAGCGCTACCAGGTTTCAGGCAATATCAGTTCGGCGGGCCTTGCCGATCTTGTGACGAACATTGCTGCGAAAACCAACGTCACCGGTGTCCTGCGCAACGACCGACTGCAAGCGCAGCGCTACTATCTCTATTACAAGAGTGGCAAACGCGTGCGTACCTACGAAGTCCGCTACAGAAACGGCGATATCGTCTCCACGACCGTGAAGCCGGAACGGCGCCGGCCACGCAACTGGGTCGTTGTCAAGCCGGGCGATATGCGCTCCGTGCTCGATCCCATCTCCGGGTTGATCTTCCCGGCGGATACGAAGCTCTGCTCGCAGCGCCTGCCGATCTATGACGGGGAGATGCGCATGGACCTTGTGCTTTCGCCAAAGGGATCCCAGGATTTCAAGACGGATGGGTTTTCCGGCAAGGCAACGGTTTGCGGCGTGCGCTTCGTGCCCAGGTCCGGCTACAGGAAAGGCCGCAAGGATATCGATTATCTGAGCAGAAGCGGCAACATGGAAATCTGGTTTGCAAAGGCAGATGCGGCCAACGTATATGCTCCGGTCTATGTTCGCATTCCGACGCAGTACGGAACGGTGACGATTACCGCGGTGAAATACCGTGCAAACTGACGGAGCTGGTCTGCGTGAAGGGGGACAGGTGAAGCTTCGGGCGACATTGATCGGGTTCACGGCCATTTTGATGTGGTCGTTTCTGGCGCTCTTCACCGCTGCATCCGGTGAGATGCCGCCGTTCCAGCTTTCGGCGATCTGCTTTGCGATCGGCAGCATCCCCGGCATTGCCGTTTTGATCCTCAACCCGTCTCGCGTGGCGCTGCTGAAGCAGCCGGCAAAGGTCTGGATCATCGGCATTGCCGGCCTCTTCGGCTATCACTTCCTCTATTTCACCGCGCTTCGGAACGCGCCGGCGGTGGAGGCCGGCTTGATTGCCTATCTCTGGCCGCTGCTGATCGTCGTCGGCTCGGCGCTGCTGCCGGGCGAGCGGTTGCGCTGGTATCATGTGGCAGGCGCGCTCGCCGGGCTCTGCGGCACTTTCCTGATCGTCGGCCGCAACGGCATCGATTTCGACGGTGCCTATGCGATCGGCTACGGCACTGCCTTCCTTTGCGCCTTCACCTGGTCCGGCTATTCGTTGCTGACGCGGCGCTTCGATGCGGTCTCGACCGATGTCGTTACCGGCTTCTGCCTTGCGACATCCATTCTGTCGTTCTTGTGCCATCTCGGGTTGGAAACGACCCTTTGGCCGGCAACGGCTTTCGAATGGATCGCCGTTGCCGGTCTCGGTCTCTTCCCGGTCGGCGCTGCGTTCTATGCCTGGGATTACGGCGTCAAGAACGGCGACATCCAGATCCTCGGCGCGGCAAGTTATGCAGCGCCGTTGCTTTCGACGCTCATCCTGACGATATTCGGCTTTGCCGAGCCAAGCTGGCGCATTGCGCTTGCCTGCCTGCTGGTCACCGGCGGTGCAGTGCTTGCGGCTCAGGAAATGTTCCGCCGTAAAAGCGTCGCAAAACAGCTTGCGGCGGCGGCTGAATAGGTCTCAGCCGCCCGGTTTCCAATCCATCGGTGCCATTTCGAATTTCGAGAACTCGAAGCCCGGCGCCACCGTACAGCCAACGAGCGTGTATTCGCCAAGCGTTTCTGCCGATTGCCACCAGTTTGCCGGAATGATTGCTTGCGGACGCTCACCATTTGCCAGGTCGATCCCGAGCATCAAGGTTTCGCTTTCCGCGCCGTCTGCGGACCTGTGGAGGGCCAGGGGCGCACCGGCGTAATAATGCCAGACCTCCGCCGCATCGTGAACGCGATGCCAGTGCGAACGTTGCCCGTCTTTCAGCAGATAGTAGATTGCCGTCGAGTGCCCGCGATCCTTGCCATTGCCATCGCGAAACGTCTGCACGTACCAGCCGCCTTCCGGATGCGGCTGCATCGAAAGCGCCTCTATAATATCGTCGGGAGACATCAGAAATTGTCCTTGCGCCTGCGGATCTCCGCAAAGACTTCCCCGTTCGTCTTGCTTTCCATCAGGAGATTGCGGCGGATGGCGGGATCGGCAGCGCGAAGAAAAGGGTTGGTTTCCTTTTCCAGGCCCAGCGTCGTCGGGATCGTGAACCTGCCTTCGGCGCGCAGAGCCTCGATCTCCGCAGCACGCGTCTTCAGCCGCTCGTTGTCCGGATCGATCGTCAAAGCGAAACGAGCGTTCGAAAGCGTATATTCATGGCCGAAATAGATCGCCGTCTCGTCTGGGAGCACGGCCAGCTTTTGCAGCGAATGCCACATATCCGCGGCCGGGCGCTCCAAGAGGCGGCCGCAGCCCAGTGCAAAGAGCGTATCGGCGGCAAAAAGCAGCTTGTCGTCAGCGAAATGGTAACAGATATGGCCGACGGTATGGCCCGGCGTTTCGATGACGTTGACCACATGGTCGCCGAAGAGAAAGCTGTCGCCATCGGCCATCGATTTGTCGAGGCCGGGAATTGCCACGGCCTCGTTGACCGGACCGATGATCTCGCAGCCGAATTGCTCTTTCAACGCCAGATTGCCTTCGACGTGGTCGGTGTGGTGATGCGTGGTGAAGATGTGCGAAATCTTCCAGCCGCGCCGTTTAGCCGCCGCTGCCACGGCCGCCTCTTCCGGCGCGTCGATCGATGCCGTCAGCCCGGACTCCGGGTCATGCACGAGAACGCCGAAATTATCGGATCGGCAGAGAAAAACTTCTAATTCCAAAGGTTTCATTGTCCAAGCGGCCTCTTTCCCACGAACATGTCCGGAATGTAGAGGCTCCGGCCTTGAAGTCCAATCGCCCGCTGATAACATTTATTGCGATGCACACGGATATTGTCGATCTGCGCCAGTTCTATCACTCCGAGCTCGGCCGCCTTGCCGAGCACTCGATTGCCATGGCGCTGTCGTCGCTTTGGGTGCGCCTGCCGCAGGAGCGGCTCGTCGGCATCGGCTATGCCGTTCCCTTCCTCGACCGGTTCAGCGCCGATACCGAGCGCACCTTCGCCTTCATGCCAGCCGGGCAGGGCGCCGTGAACTGGCCGGTGGGGTCGTTGTCGTCGACCGCACTCATCTTCGACGAAGAACTGCCGCTTCCCGATTCGTCCATTGATCGTGTGCTGATGGTGCATTCGCTGGAATTCGCCGAAAGCCCGCGGGAGACCTTGAAGGAGCTCTGGCGCGTGCTTGCGCCCGGCGGACGCCTCGTCATCGTGGTGCCTAACCGGCGCGGCGTCTGGGCGCGCATGGAACATACGCCTTTCGGCTCCGGGCGCCCCTATTCGCGGGGTCAACTCACGCATCTGCTGCGCGAGACGAATTTCACGCCCGGCGCGACCGCCGAGGCGCTGTTCTTCCCGCCATCGAAGCTTCGCACGGTTCTCAGCCTTCGCCGCGCCTTCGAACGCATTGGCCGCACACTCTGGCCGGCCTTTTCAGGCGTCATCATCGTCGAGGCACAGAAGCGGCTCTATCAGGGCCTGCCGGTAGCCGCACGGGCTTCGCGCCGCGTCTTCGTGCCGGTTCTTGCGCCGCATGGTGTTCCGACGACACGCAGCCGTTAAGTCTCACTCGACAAAGGCCGCTTTCCGCTTTATTGCCACAGGGCAATTTCCGGCCGGAATTTCCGGCGTTTTTTCAAGGTCGATCCCATGAGCGTTGAGATGAGCAAGCCTGTTCCGCGTCCCGGTATCCTCGATATTGCAGCCTATGTGCCGGGCAAGGAACATGCACCGGGCGTCGCCCGCGTCTACAAGCTCTCCTCCAACGAAACGCCGCTTGGCGCGAGCCCGAAGGCCATAGAAGCCTTCCGTGAGGCCGCCGGCCATCTCGAGCGCTATCCGGACGGGCAGGCGATCGAATTGCGCGAGGCGATCGCCGCGGTTCATGGCCTGAATCCGGCTAACATCATGTGTGGCAACGGCTCGGACGAACTGCTCGGCTTGCTCTGCCACGTTTATCTCAGCCCCGGTGACGAAGGCATCATCACCGAGCACGGCTTCCTCGTTTACAAGATTCAGATCATGGGCGCGGGCGCGACGCCAGTCGTGGTGAAGGAGACGGATCATACCGTGGATGTCGATGCGATCCTTGCCGCCGTGACAGACAAGACGAAGATCGTCTTCATCGCCAATCCTGGCAATCCAACCGGTACCTATATCCCGGTCAGCGAAGTCCGCCGCCTGCAGGCCGGTCTGCCGAAGCATGTCGTCCTGGTGCTCGATGCGGCCTATGCCGAATATGTCCGGCGCAACGACTATGAATCCGGCATCGAGGTCGTCTCCTCGAACGCGAACGTCGTCATGACCCGCACCTTCTCGAAGGTCTATGGGCTTGCCGCGCTCCGCGTCGGCTGGATATATGCGCCTGCCGACATCATCGATGCGCTGAACCGCGTGCGCGGCCCGTTCAACATGAATACGCCGGCCATCGCGGCCGGCGCCGCGGCGATCCGCGATCAGGCCTTCGTTCAAGAGGCGACCTCCTTCAACCAGATGTGGATCGAGAAGGTTACCGGAGCGCTCGAAACGATCGGTCTCAAGGTTACGCCGTCGGTGACCAACTTCGTCCTCATCCATTTTCCGGATGTCGACGGCAAGCGCGCTGCCGATGCCGACGATTTTCTGACGAGCCGGGGCTATATCCTGCGGGCGGTTCGCAGCTACGGCTTGCCCAATTCACTCCGCATGAGCATTGGCCCCGAAGACGCCAATCGCGGCGTCGTCGAAGCGCTCGGCGAATTCATGGGACGCCCGGCATGACAGCGCAGTTTGATCGCATCGCGCTGATCGGCATCGGGCTGATCGGCTCCTCGATCGCCCACGACATCAAGCGGCTGGGGCTTGCCAACGAAGTGGTCGTGGCAACGCGCAGTGCCGAAACGCTGAAGCGTGCCGAGGAATTGCAGCTCGGCAGCCGTTATACGACTTCGTCGGCCGAGGCCGCCGAGAATGCCGATCTCGTCATCGTGTCCGTGCCGGTCGGCGCCTCGGAAAGTGTTGCCAAGGAAATCGCAGAAAGCGTGAAGCCGGGGGCGATCGTCACCGACGTCGGATCCACCAAGGCGTCGGTCATCGCGCAGATGCAGCCGCATATGCCACCGCATGTGCACTTCATCCCCGGCCATCCGCTGGCCGGTACGGAAAAGTCCGGTCCTGACGCCGGCTTCCCAGGCCTTTTCGAAGGCCGCTGGTGCATCTTCACGCCGATTGCGGGCACGGATGAGGGTGCGCTCAAGAAGCTTCGCAAATTCTGGGAAAGCCTTGGCTCCAAGGTCGATGAGATGGACGCCGACCACCACGACAAGGTGCTCGCCATCGTCTCGCACCTGCCGCACATCATTGCCTACAATATTGTCGGCACGGCCGACGATCTGGAAACCGTGACGGAATCGGAAGTCATCAAATACTCCGCCTCCGGCTTTCGCGACTTTACGCGCCTTGCGGCCTCCGATCCGACGATGTGGCGCGACGTCTGCCTGCACAACAAGGATGCGATCCTTGAAATGCTGGCGCGCTTTTCGGAGGATCTTGCCTATCTGCAGCGCGCGATCCGCTGGGGCGAGGGCGACAAGCTTTTCGAGCTCTTCAGCCGCACTCGCGCAATTCGCCGCTCGATCGTCCAGGCGGGACAGGATGTGGACACGCCAGACTTTGGCCGCCCACATGCCCAGGATACGAAGACGAACTGAGCCTCAAATCGGCGGGATCGTGCCGAGCGGGATGAAGCCGCTTACGGTGGCATTGCCGTGCTGGACGACGAGGTCGACCGAAACCCTGTCGCCGCCGACCGCGAGCGCCTTTAGAAGCTTGGCGGCGGTATCGACGGTCTTGGCGATTTCCGGAAGGGCCTGTTTCAGGCTGTCGCGCCAGGGGCCGAGTTGCTCGATCTCCAGCTTGAACTTTCCGGACAAAAAGCCTTGCTCATCGAAAGAAAAGGGCCCCGTCAACGTCATCACCTTGCCGTCGCCGATATCGGCCACGGCCTTGCGCAGCTCTCCGCTTGCCCCATAAAGCCCTTGCGGATCGCTTCCGTCGATCATTCCGCCTTTGCCTGCAAGGGTGATATCGGCGCTCGCCGAGAATTTCGGGAAGACCTGCGGCCAGTCCTTGATGACGGCATTTGCATCCTGGAGTGAGAAGGCACCGTCGAGATCGCCTGCATTCTGGCGGAGGTGGACTTCCGTGTGTCCTGCATCGACATTGACCGTTTGCCCGGTGTAGGAGGAAACAGCGGTCGCCTTCAGGCCGTCGATGATCATGGAGGTGCGGTCGATGCCCCTCAGCCGCGTCACCAGGCTGGATTGCAGATTTGCCCACTGCGCCGAGATCGAAAGGCCGTTTGCCGTGCGGATTTCAGCCGGCGAATCGAGTTCCCAGACGATATGGCCCGGCGCGTAAACCTGGGCTGCGGAACGAAGTTCGCCAAAGGAAGCTGAGACGCCGTTCGTGTTGTCATCCACACCCACTTTCGAGCAATAGAGGCCAATGCGGAACGGATAGCCGCGAAAGTCGATATCGGCGCATTCGCCGCTGACGCCTGCCGTGCTGCGCGGCGCAATAACCTTGAGCACGGTATCCTTGAGGTGGGAGGCTGCGTAAAACCAGCCGCCGGTATAGATCGCGATAACCAGAACGATGCCCAAGCCGAGCAACCAGAATTTTCTGCCGCTGCCGGATTGGCTTGACGCTGCCATGATGGTTCTCCAATGGTGAATCGCGAATGGGAATTTCGGTCTGGCCTGCGATATGGACGAATTTTGGGTATTTGGCTACGGATCGCTGATGTGGAATCCGGGCTTCGAGTTTCTTGAGCGCTCTCAGGCTCTCGTTTACGGCTACCGGCGATCGCTATGCGTCCATTCCTGGGTTCATCGCGGCACGCAGCAAAGTCCGGGTCTCGTGCTAGGCCTCGATCGCGGCGGCTCCTGCCGCGGCATAGCGTTTCGCGTGGCCTTGGAGAGGCGGGACGAGGTGATGGACTATCTGCGCGCCCGCGAGCTCGTCACCAACGTCTATCTCGAGCGGCATGTGCCGCTATCGCTTCCCGGCCGACGCAACATCAAGGCAATTGCCTACATCGTTGACCGCGACCACGCCCAATATGCCGGCGCACTCGATGCCTCTGTAGCTGCGCGCACGGTGCACGAGGCAAAGGGTCAGTCGGGTTCGAACGACGCTTATGTTTTCAATACGCTCTCGCATCTTAAGGAGATGGGCATTCGCGACCATTGGCTGGAACGGGTCGCCGGCGAGGTCGAGCGGCTGCGGGCCGCCTAGGCAGAAGCGGCCGTTTCCTTCCGCAATTGCGCCAGTCTCTCGACGGCGGTCGGCGGCAGTGGCAAGTGCGGATTGCGCGCCACCGTGTCGACCAGCAGTTCGTCGCTCGCCTTCTCGGTCACATCGATTAGATGCTCGAAGAACGCATCCGGATCCATGCCCGGCGGAATGGCAGGCAGGATGCGAACCTTGAAATGGCCGGGACGGCGCACGGCGCTGCGGCGCGGCCAGAAAAGGCCGGGATGCATGGCCACCGGCACGACCGGAATGCCGAGATCCCGATACATGCGGGCAATGCCGTATTTGTAGAGCGGTTCTGCGCCCGGAGGCCGGCGCGTGCCTTCCGGATAGATGATCAGCTGACGGCCTGTCGCAAGCTCTTGCTTGGTGCGCTTCAGCACCTCGACCATGACCTTGCCGCGTGCGCCGCGATCGACCGGGATCATGCGCTGTTTTTTCGCATACCAGCCGAAAAGCGGGATCCACATCAATTCGCGCTTGAGGATGTAAACCGGGTCTTTCAACCAGGGCAGCAGTGCATAGGTGTCCCAGAAGGACTGGTGCTTAGGGGCGAGGATGTAGCTGCCGTCCGGCAGGTTCTCTATGCCATCGATCTCGAAGGTGGTCCCGACGATCTTTTCCATCAGCCAATGGTTCGAAAGCGCCCAGTTCTTGGGGATCGCATAGGCGGTCTTGCGGGGCACGACGAAATAATAGGGCGAAAGCACGATCATCCGGATGATGAGGTTGACGTAGAAGATCGTGTTGAAGAGAACGGAACGCAGGGCGATCATGAAATTTTCCAAAGCCAGTATCGGCGCAAACGGCGGGCTGGCCCTGCCTACACGATAATGGCTCTCATAAAAAGCGCTCGATGGAAATCAGCTCGGACCGGTGATGCTTGCCGAGCGAAGGCCGGGATGGCGCCCGAAGCCGGTGATGTTGCGCGCGCCTGCCAGAAGCACCTTTGCATATTCGGCGAGCATGACGCGAAGCGCATTTGGATCGGTGAACCAGGCCCTGGTCTTCAGGTCGGAATTGACGACCGGGTAGGGGATGAACTGCGTATCGGCATCGACGTAGGCGAGTTCTGCGAGACTGCGTGGCATGTGGTAGTTGTTGGTGACGACCAGAACGCTCCTGTAGCCTTTCGCATGGATCCAGTTTGCGGCTTCCTGCGCATTGCCGATCGTGTCGATCGCGTCATAGCCGATGTCGACGCAGCAATCGAAAAGATCAGCAGACGCCGATGTGGTTTTGCGTATCTGCCCCGGCGTTGTCGACGGATGAACGCCCGATATGAGCAGCCGCTTGCCCGCGCCTTTCTCCAGCAGTTCGACGGCCTGATCGATGCGCTGATAACCGCCTGTCAAAACGACGATGGCATCGGCCTTCGGTTCGGCCGGAGGTTTCAAGGTGGTTACGGAATCGGCGAACCGCAGGAAGCCGACGAAAAGCAGCGCGGTCGCCAGGACGAAGGCGAATCCGCCCCATCGCAACATCCGGCGTAGAGGACCACGACGCAGGGTTTCGACACCGTAGCTGGCGAGCGCCGGGTCGGGACGAATCGGAGTGCGTCTAGTATGGCCCATGGTCATAAATCGTGAATATATGCAGATTGCGGCAGGGAACAGACACTTTCGTGGCAAAAAAGACTGAGCCGTTCAATTCGCGATGCCATCGCTTCGCGTCGGGTCGGAGCGCAGCGTATCGATTTCATAGATCGTGCGCATCACCGTGAGCCGCGCTGTGAGCGTCGTCAGCAATGCAATGACGATCATCGTCGCGAAAATGCCGAGGTAGCCAAGGGCTCCGACCGAGAAGGTTCCGAAGAGAGCCGTCGCTTGATCGGTCTGCGGCGTCGCAATCGTACGGCTCTGCAGGAAGCCTGCCGCTAAGAAAAAGAGAGCTGCCAAAGCGCTGCCGATTGCCGATCCCTTGAGACTGATCTTCAGGAAATGCTTCTGGAATTCAGTCGCGACGAAGGAACTTTCGGCGCCCACGAAATGCAAGACCTCGACGATATGGCGGTTGCCGGAAAGCGCGCCACGTGTCGCAAAGACGACCGTCAGCACCATGGCGATGAAGACGAGCAGCAGCACGCCGGTGCCGAGCATGACCGTTGTATGCGCCATTGAAACGAGGCGATCGACCCATGTGCGGTGATCGTCCAGCGACGCCTGAGGGATGCTCTCCTTCAGCAGTGAGCGCATCGCGTCAAAATCGGGCGGGTTCGTCTCATCGATGGTAATAATCACCAGGCGGGGGACGGGAAGCTCCTTGATGTCAAGGCCGCTGCCGAGCCATGGCTCCAGCAGACGGGCCGTTGCCGCCTCATCGACGATCTGGCCGCTTTTGGTGCCGACAAAGGTCATGGCGATATCGCGTGCCTGCGTCAGCGCCTTTTCCATATCGAGGCCGTCGTCCGGCTTGATCTGGATGGTGATCTCGCGGGAAATCTGGCTCTCCCAGCTGGCCGCTGTAGAACGCACCATGCTGACGCCGCCTAGCGTCAGGCAGGCGAGGAAGGCCATGATGGCGATGACCACCGTCAGTGCGTTGCCCTGGATATTCGAGGGCGGAAGGATCGGCGCCGTTGGCCGCACGCGCATCTCCGCCCGCTTCTGCTGTGCTTGGGCGGCGCTTTGCGCGCCGTTCTTTGATGCGGGCTCAATCATAGACGTCAAGATGCCCTTCCGAAAGGATCATGCGGCGGGCTTCCACCTGGTCCATCAATGTCAGATCGTGAGTTGCGATCACGACAGCTGTACCAAGGCGGTTGAGTTCGAGAAAGAGGTTCAACAGGCGGCGCGCCATCGGCGGATCGACGTTGCCGGTCGGCTCGTCGGCAAGCAGAACCTCGGGTCGGTCGATCAGCGCGCGGGCGATCGCCGCGCGCTGTTTCTCGCCGCCGGAAAGCACCGGCGGAAGCACATTGATGCGCTCGCCGAGCCCCACCCATTTCAGCAGTTCGAGCACGTCTGTCTTGTAAGAGCTCTCGTCCTTGCCGCGTACACGAAGCGGCAGTGCGACATTCTCATAGGTCGTGAGATGATCGAGCAGGCGGAAATCCTGGAAGACGATACCCACGCGGCGGCGAAGCAGCGGCAGCTCCGGCCGCGGGATGTCGGAAATGTCGCGTCCGAACATGCGGATCAGGCCGCGCGTCGGCTGCAGCGACATAAAAAGCAGGCGCAGAAGCGTCGTCTTGCCGGCGCCAGAGGGACCGGTCAGGAACTGAAAGGACTTTTTCGGAATATCGAAGGTGAGGTCCCGGAGAATCTCCGGGCCCATGCCGTAGCGCAAACCGACATTCTCGAAATGGATCAACGGGCAGCCCAGTCTTTCATGGTTTCACGCCATCGACTTGTTAACCAACACCGTTAACAATCAGTGAATTTCGTCGGAAAGATGCCTGTTTGAAGGCAAGCTTAGCGAAGCATTAACCATTAAAATTTACGACTGGGCAGGATTCGTTTCAATGCCGGATTTTAACCGTGCACTGAAACCATGTGGAGATGGGAGAGACCGTCAACATGGAAGCATCCACCTTCAGGCGCCGTGCGCCGAGCAACGCCTACGATTTCTTGCCGCCGGAGCCTGCCGCCCGTCAGCCCCGCTATCCTGGCCGTCCGACTGATGTCGCCGATGCCGAATTCGTCGTTATCGGCAACCGGAGCCAAGGCTTCAACGCCAAAAGTTTCAATGACAATCGCAAGCGCGTCGCTGCCGCTGCTAAGTTACCTGCGACGCCTGCGGCTTTCTCGAAAGCGACTATGTTTCTCGCGATCGCAGAAGAATGGCTGCAGCAGGCGTCGCTCAAGAGCTTTATAGCCCTGGTCTTCATGCTTTTCGTTCTCGTTTTCGGCCTGACGGGCGGTTTCTCCGGCCTGGCGGGGAGCGATACTGCTGCCTTGGCCTCGCCGCTTCACTTCACGCATGTCACGATGGCGCCGCGCGAGGCAAATGGTATGCGCATCCTGGTTATCAACGGCATCATCGAAAACGGCAGTGGTACCACACAGACCGTGCGGCCGATCCGCGCGGATCTGATGAGCGGCGAGCAGCTGGTGGCCAGCATGGTCATCAATCCGCCGGCAGACGTCATCTACGGTGGCGAGAGCCGCGGCTTTTCGGCACGCGTGCAGCACTCTGGCGGAAAAATGCCGGAAGTCCGGCTTTCGTTCATGCCTTAGGGTGTTTCTGCCCTTCTAATGTGCTAACGGCTTACCCTTCGTTTCATGGAGCTAGCCGTATGCCTGTCGTGCGCGGAAAAATTATCGAACCGCTTTTCACTGCCGAGCAGATTGCCGAACGCAATCACGCAATGGCAAAGCACATTGCTGCGGGTCCGACAAAGGACCTGCTCGTCATTGCCGTGTTGAAGGGGTCGTTCATTTTCGCCGCAGACCTCATCCGCGCGCTCCATGACAGCGGGCTTGCGCCTGAAGTCGAATTCATCACGCTTTCCAGCTACGGCACGGGAACGGTTTCTCAGGGCGTCCGCATCGTCAAGGATATCGACAGCGACGTGAAAGATCGCGACGTGTTGCTGATCGACGACATCCTCGAATCCGGCCGCACGCTGCTTTTCGCCAAGGAACTGCTCTACGAACGCGGCGCGCGCAACGTCAGCATCGCCGTGCTGCTCGACAAGAGCGTCAAGCGCAAAGAAAAGCTCGAGGCAGACTATGTCGGCTTCGAATGCCCGGATTACTTCGTCGTCGGCTACGGCATGGATGTCGCCTATGCCTTCCGTGAGCTGCCTTACGTCGGCGTGGTTACCGGTGACGCCTGACCTCATCGAGGATAAGACGGGTTGTTAACCATCCCTTCCATCGCCTTCTTTCGTTTACCGATCGAAAAGGAACGCCGTGCAATTTCCGTTCCGGGGCATGAAGACGGAGCGATGCACATCATGGCAAAAATTCTGATCACGGAAGACGAAGATTTGCTTCGCTCTTTCGTCGCCCGGGCCTTGCGCCTTGACGGTCATGAGACCGACGAAGCCGCCGATGGCGCCGAGGGGCTGGAGAAGCTGAAGGACGGGATCTACGATCTACTGCTTTCGGATATCCGCATGCCGGTCATGGACGGCATCGAGCTTGCTCATCAGGCGAAATCCGCCTTTCCGGCGCTCAAAATCCTGCTGATGACCGGCTATGCCGAGCAGCGCGAACGGGCCGATGACCTTGCAGAAAAGATCGTCGATGTCGTGTCGAAGCCGTTTGCACTTCCAGACATCCGAAAAGCGGTTGCCCGGGCACTGGCTGCGTGAGACGAGTTGGCGGCACCTTCCCCTGCTCCCCATTCCTGTCCTTGTGACAGGAATTCCGCCACGCTGCGTCGGCGCCGTGAGCGAATCATCATTTGAAAGAGAATCGTCTGCACCAAAGGAGTTGGATGGCGCATTGCGATCCAAGTTCAGCTACTGAATATCCAGTAGCCGTTCCAGATAGCGCCGCTCCATCTCCTGCGGCGGGTTGTTGCCGAGCTTTTCGCGGATCGCATCGAGAATTTCGCGTGCGCGCTGCACGTCGATTTCGTCGGGCACCTTCACGTGCTCTCCGAAATCCGGACCCTCTGCGCGACGCGGACGACCGAGCGGATCGCGGCCGTTCTGGTTGCCCTGGCCGACCTGACCTTGTGGCCCTTGGCCTTGCTGGCCCTGTTGCGCCTGCATCATCTGGTTCATCATGTCCCGGGCGCCCTGGCGCAACGCTTCCAGCGCGCGGCCCTGGCCCTGGAGGGCCGGTTCGCCGCGGCCCTGGCCGAGTTCGCGCCCGGCACCTTCCATTTCGCGCTGTGCCTGACCAAAGCCCGGGCCGGGCTTCATACCCATCTCACCAAGGCCTTTCTGCAGTTCGCCGAGCTGCTTGCCAAGGGCATCCTGCTGTGCTCGGAGCTGTTTCAACGCGTCGCGCAATTGCTCCTCGGTCATCTGCTCCGACGGTGACTGCCCCTGTTCGCCGTTCTGCCCCTGCTGCTGATCCTGCGGCTGGCCATCCTGGCCTGGCATCATCTGGTCAAGCAGCGGATCGTTCATACCCATATTCGGGTCGCCGCGCTGCATACGGTCCTTCAACTGTTGGTCCAGCTTGAAGGTCTGCTCCATCAGCTTCTGCTGGTCGCGGAGGATCTGGCCAAGCTTGTCCATCTGCTGGCGCATCTGGCTGTTGTCGCCCTGCTGTTGCTGGCCCTGTTGCGGCCTGCCTGCCTGCAGGTTGTTCATCATGCGCTGCAATTCTGAAAGCATCTGCTGAGCGGCATCGCGGTTGCCTGAACGGGCCAGATTCTCGATCTGGTCCATCATGCGCTCCAGATCCTGCTGGCGGATGACGTTCTGCGCGTTCTGGTTCGGCTGCATCGGCGCATTCTGCATGCGCTGAGCCAGTTCCTTCATGTATTCGTTCATCGCCTTGCGAAGCTCGTCCATGAGCTTCTTGATCTCCGGGTCTGGCGCATTGCGCTGAAGCGCGTCGGCGAGATTCTGCTGGGCGTTGCGCAGGTTGCGTTCCGCAAGCGAAAGGTCGCCGTCTTCCATGCCGATCGCGATATCCCAGAGATAGTCGGCCGTATCCTTCAACTGCTCGTCGCCCTTGGCGAGCTTCATGCGCGTGTGCGCCGATTGCAGCAGCAGATAGTTGGTGAGCTTAGGAATCGTTTCTTCAGGACGGATCGTCAGCGCCTCGTTAAGAGCGATCGCTTCCGGCATCTTGCGGGTATCGAGTGCGAAAACCTGGCGTTCCTCCGCAACGGCTGCGGCCAGCGGTTCGTTGAACGGCCGTGACGGCAGCGTCATTTCATGCGGCGGGCTCCGGCCGGTCTGACCGGCTGCATCCTTGGCGACCAGCGTAACGCGTACGCGCTTTCCGGCCAGCGGATGTTCGGTCAGGTTCTTGCTGGTCACGGCCTTGGCATCACGCGCGTTGCGGCGCGGAATGTCGAGCCGGAAATCGGGAAGTGGATAAAGCGGCTTTGCCTCCGGATCGGATTGGGCCGGCAGGATTTCCGCACGTGCTTCCTGCACGCCGTAATCATCCTTTACCGTGAAGCCGATTTCCAGCGCACCGTTTACGCTGGGTTTGGGCAATCCGTCGAAAGCAATCTCGGGTGCCTTGTCGGGAATGACATTGAAGTTCCACCTGCGGCCATTGACGAGCAGCGCACCGTTTTCCTCAAGCTTCATCAAATGTGTCTGTGCGGCAAGGGCTGGCGTGGCAGGAGCCTGTGGCTTCGCCTGCGGTGCAGCACCAGGCTGCTGATTTGCCTTTGCCTCGGCTGCGATTTCCCGCACCTCGCCGCTCTCTTTCCTGAATACGACCTTTCCATCCGTCTGCCCGCCGCTAACGCGAACGGTCAGGTTCGAGAACTGCGGAACGTTGATCGCCTGCTCAGTGCCGGTTGCCGTCAGATAGACCGGAGCGCGGCTGGTATAGGAGGGTGGGGTGACCCATGCGTCGATACGCACAGCCGGATTGGTCGCTGCCGGCGCGACCGGTGGCTGCAGCGCGTCGGTGATTGAGCCGCCGTTGGTCGAAAGCGAGTAACCGAAGGCCGTGACGAGAAGGAGGGCCGGGATGGCACGCAGCGCGAAACGGTCGTGGGTTGCGATGTCCGGGCGGGGGAAGCCAGCGTCGAGGGTTGCTATCTTCTTCGCCATCCGCGTCTGATGTTCGCGCCAAAGCGCCTTTGCGAAGGGTGTGTCGAGGGCCGGTTCATCTTCCTGCACCGTCACCGGCTGATGCGGTAGGCCGTTGCGCTCCTCAAGCAGGTGGTCGGCTTCGCCGGTATTGGGCCAGCGGAGATTGCGAAATGGGATGAGCGCGGCGAGGAAGGCGATGGCGAAGGCAATCAGTAGCCCGACACGCATGAAGTCAGGAACGGAGCGGAAGAGGCCGAACCAGGACGCTGCCAGATAGAAGGCAACGACGGAAAGAACCGGGACAAGCGGTGGCAGGACCTGCTCGGAAACGAGTACCAGGCGCGCAAAGAACCGCTTTACCGCTACGAGCCTCGCGAGAGAGGGCCGAAGGGCAAACGCACCATGTCTTTGCCTGCGGGGGCTGTTCGTCAATCCGGTCTCCGCCATTTGATGCTGGAGTAATGGAGGGCGCTTCGGGCGCTTGCTAGGCAATGTGCTCGCATGAAGAAAAGATAACACTCTTTGTGGCGAAGGCGAGGGCAGGCGATCGGCAAAGCCGTTTTTTCACCTCTATTCGCCAAAAAGTGATGAGGCTGTCACTCGATCCAGGCGGGTACGGAGTCGAGGCCGATCAGTTCTTCGTAGGTTCGGCGAGGCCGAATTACATGGAAATCGGCGCCCTTCACCAGAACTTCTGGCACCAGCAGGCGGCTGTTGTAGGTGCCTGCCTGCACTGCGCCATAGGCGCCGCCGGAACTGACCGCAAAGAGATCGCCCGGCTTCGGCATCGCCATCTCTCGATCGAGCGCCAGGTAGTCCCCGGTCTCGCAAACCGGTCCCACGATATCGGCCTTGATGCGCGGAGCATTTGCCGCCGAGATCACGACGGGCCGGATTTCGTGCCAGGCGTCGTAAAGCGTCGGGCGGATCAGATCGTTCATTGCCGCATCGACAATGACGAAGGTCTTTTCGCCACCGTCCTTTACATAGATAACTTCGGTAACGAGAATGCCGGCGTTGCCGACGATCAGGCGGCCCGGTTCAGTCACGATCTTGCAGTTCAGCCCGCGGAGCTGGTTCTTGACGATCGCCGCGTAGGCATCCGGGAGTGGCGGCGGCTCGTTGTCTTCCTTGTAAGGAATGCCCAGGCCGCCGCCAATATCGACATGGTGGATGTCGTGGCCGTCGGCACGCAGGGTGTCGACCAGTTCGCGCAACAGCTTGAAGGCATCGTCGAAGGGCTGCAGCTCGGTGATCTGGCTGCCGATATGCATGTCGATGCCGGTGACTTCGATACCGGGCAGCTTGGCGGCTTGCGCATAGACGGCGCGAGCGCGTTCCCAGGAAATGCCGAACTTGTTTTCCTTCTTGCCGGTCGAGATCTTCGAATGCGTCTTCGCATCGACGTCCGGATTGATGCGGAAGGAGACCGGTGCCTTCTTGCCGGCCTTGACCGCGCGCTGATTGAGGATTTCGAGTTCCGGTTCGGATTCTACATTGAAGCAGTAGATGCCGGCCTCGAGCGCGAAATCCATCTCAGGGGGCGTCTTGCCGACGCCGGAGAACATGATGCGGCTTGCCGGGATGCCGGCAGCAAGCGCGCGGCGTAATTCGCCCTCGGACACGACGTCGATGCCGGCGCCGAGCTTGCCGAGAGTCTTCAACACAGCCTGGTTCGAATTCGCCTTCATCGCATAGCAGACCATGGAGTCGATATCGCTGAAGGCTTCGGCGAAGACCCGGTAGTGGCGCTCAAGCGTTGCGGTCGAATAGCAATAGAAAGGCGTGCCGACGGCCTTGGCGATCTCCGGAACGGGGACGTTCTCGGCGTAAAGGATGCCGTCGCGATATTCGAAGTGGTTCACGGGACGTGCCTATCAAAGCAAAGGATCGAGAAGGAATGGCCTGTCGACGGCGCCCGGCTGTTTCGTCGGCTTCGATGCGTCGCCTTCCTTCGTTGCCATCGCGCTCGGCGGATCGAGATCGCCCTTGCGTCCACATCCGACAACGGCAAGGCCGATGACGGCAAAGACAACCGTCAGGCGGATGAGGTGCGGCAAGCTGGTCTGCATGGGATTCCTCTTGGAGCGGCGCTGGTGGACATCTTCATAGCGAAGTTTATCCGCCTTGTGCACCCTGATTGTTTTCTCAGTTGCGAGCCCGCCAAAAGGCGATCTGCTTCCTCACCTCGGAGGGTGCCGTGCCGCCGAAGCTCTTGCGACTTGCAACCGAAGCCTCGACAGTCAAGACGTCATAGACCTTGCCGGTGATTGCCGGGTTGATGGACTGGAGATCGGCAAGCGGCAGTTCGGCGAGGTCGCAGCCCTTGCTTTCGGCAAGCGCCACGGCACGGCCGGTCACATGATGTGCGTCGCGGAACGGAAGTCCCGCCTCGCGCACCAGCCAGTCGGCGAGATCGGTGGCCGTCGAATAGCCGGAACCGGCTGCGGCTTTCATGCGCTGCGTATTGACCGTCATGTCGCGGACCATGCCGGTCATGGCGGCGATCGCAAGTTCCAGGCTCTCGGCCGCGTCGAACACCTGTTCCTTGTCTTCCTGCATGTCCTTGGAATAGGCGAGCGGCAGGCCCTTCATGATCGTCAGCAGCGCAATCAGCGAGCCGTTGATGCGGCCGGTCTTGGCACGCACCAGTTCGGCGGCGTCGGGGTTCTTCTTCTGCGGCATGATCGAGGAGCCGGTCGAAAATGCATCGGAAAGCCGCACGAATCCAAATTGCGGCGTCGACCAGATGACGATCTCTTCGGCCAAGCGTGACAGATGCATGCCGCAGATCGCGGCGATCGACAGGAACTCGATGGCGAAGTCGCGGTCGGAGACGGTATCGATCGAGTTGCGCGTCGGTTCCCGGAAGCCGAGCGCCTTTGCCGTCATGTGGCGGTCGATCGGGTAGCCGGTCCCGGCCAGCGCTGCAGCGCCAATGGGGCTTTCGTCCAGATGCTCGATGGCGTGGCGTACGCGCGAACGGTCGCGGCCGAACATTTCGACATAGGCCATGCAATGGTGACCGAAGGTGACGGGCTGAGCGGTCTGCAGGTGCGTAAAGCCCGGCATGACGCTTTCGGCATGTTCTTCAGCGCGGTCGAGGAAGGCTGCGATGAGGTTCGTCAGCATCGCTTCAGTCTTCTGCAGCTCTTCCTTCACCCAGAGACGGAAGTCGAGCGCTACCTGGTCATTGCGTGAACGGGCGGTGTGCAGGCGGCCGGCGGCCTGGCCGATCAGCGCGGCAAGGCGGGCTTCGATATTCATGTGAATATCTTCGAGCTGGCGGGAGAATTCGAAATTGCCGCTTTCGATTTCTGACAGGATCGTGCTTAGTCCGTGAACGATCTTGTCCTTATCATCCACGGAAATGATGCCCTGATGGGCAAGCATCGTCGCGTGGGCGATCGATCCACGGATATCCTGGGCAAAGAGCTTCTTGTCGAAACCGATCGAGGCATTTATCTCCTCCATGATCGCGTCGGGGCCGGATGCGAAACGTCCGCCCCACATCTGGTTGGAGGATTTGGTGTCCTTTGTGCCATCGGCCATGAAAGATGCCTGTCTTAAGGGTGCATGCCCTGGAGAATGAAATGACGACAAGAAAGCTGTTCGGGCTGCCATCCTTGAAATTGATCGCGGTAGCCGCCGTCGCAGGCGTAATTGCCGGTGCGGCAGCGGTTTACATTAAGGAGGCCGGGTATGGCAATGCCGGCGGTGAAACGGCCTCTGCCGAATGCTCCGCGACCAAGGATCTCGTCCAAAAGATTACGCCGCTCGCCAAAGGCGAGGTGGCCGCGATGGTTGCTGTCAACGCGCCACGAAAGCTCACGTCCGTCGCCTTCAACGGTCCGGACGGCAAACCGGTGACGCTCGACAATTTCGCGGGCAAGATCGTGCTGCTCAATCTCTGGGCCACATGGTGCGTGCCCTGCCGCGAGGAAATGCCGGCGCTGAACGCGCTGGAGAAGGAGATGGGCAGTGACAAATTCCAGGTCGTCGCGGTCAATATCGACACTGGAGATGACGAGAAACCGAAGGCTTTCCTAAGCGAAACCGGCGTCGATTCCCTGCAGTTCTATCGCGACAATACGATCGGCGTCTTCAACAGCCTGAAGAAAGAGGGGGTTGCTTTCGGCCTGCCAGTGACGTTGCTCATCGACGACAAAGGGTGCCTGGTTTCGGCGATGAACGGCCCTGCCGCATGGGATAGCGGCGATGCGAAGGCGCTGATTCAGGGTGCAACAGGGTCTTAGCGCTACCGCGTCGGGACGGGCGTGTCGCCGCGATAATCGTAGAAGCCGCGGCCGGACTTGCGGCCAAGCCAGCCGGCTTCCACATACTTTACCAGCAGCGGGCAGGGGCGGTACTTGGAATTGGCTAGGCCGTCGTGCAGCACCTGCATGATCGAGAGGCAGGTGTCGAGGCCGATGAAATCGGCAAGCTGAAGCGGGCCCATCGGGTGGTTGGCGCCGAGCTTCATCGCCGTGTCGATGGCATCGACAGTGCCGACGCCTTCGTAGAGCGTGTAGATCGCCTCATTGATCATCGGCAGCAGGATGCGGTTGACGATGAAGGCCGGAAAATCCTCAGCGACCGTGACAGTCTTTTCCAGCGAGGCGACGAATTCCTTTGCGGTCGAAAACGTAATCTCGTCCGTTGCGATGCCGCGCACCAGTTCCACCAGTTTCATAACCGGGACGGGGTTCATGAAATGAATGCCCATGAAGTGCTCAGGCCGGTCCGTTGCCGATGCCAGGCGGGTAATGGAGAGCGAGGACGTGTTCGTCGCAAGCAGCGCGCCCGGCTTCAGCACTGGACAGACCTGCGCATAGATCTTGCGTTTTACCGCTTCCTCTTCGGTTGCCGCCTCGATCACGAGGTCGGAGGGAGCAAGGTCATTGAGGTTGGCGGAGCCGGAGATGCGGGAAAGGGTTGCTTTGCGCTCCTCATCCGTCATCTTGCCGCTCGTTACCTGCCGGGCAAGGTTGCCATTGATGGTCGCGAGACCGGATTCGATGCGCTCCTGCGTCAGGTCGTAGAGCTGGACCTTATAGCCCGCAGCTGCTGAAACATGGGCGATGCCGCAGCCCATCTGGCCCGCGCCGACAATACCGATCGTTTTCAACACCGCACTCATCTCCAAACCCCCGTGGCAGCCGCCCGCTCCGCCCGTATTTTTCTGCTAATGAAACTGCCGGGCAAAATGATCGCCCGGCAGCAGTAGTAGCCCCATAAGAGATAATTTTCCAGTCATTCGCAAGTGCGAAAAGCTGGCATTCTGCCCGTTTAAAGAGCTTTCTGCAGTTCCGGCAGGGCCTCGAAGAGATCGGCGACGAGGCCGTAGTCGGCGACCTGGAAGATCGGGGCCTCCTCGTCCTTGTTGATGGCGACGATGACCTTCGAGTCCTTCATGCCGGCAAGGTGCTGGATGGCACCGGAAATGCCGCAGGCGATGTAGAGTTCAGGGGCGACGACCTTGCCGGTCTGGCCGACCTGCCAGTCGTTCGGAGCGTAGCCTGCATCGACGGCCGCACGGCTTGCACCGACGGCGGCTCCCAGCTTGTCGGCGAGCGGCAGGATGACTTCCCTGAACTTCTCGGCCGAGCCGAGTGCGCGGCCGCCGGAGATGATGATCCTTGCCGACGTCAGCTCCGGGCGGTCGGAAGCCGACAGCGCGTCCTTGACGAAGGTCGAAAGACCCGGATCGGAAACGGCCGGGATTGCCTCGACCGGAGCCGAACCGCTGGTCTCGGCAGCCGCGAACGACGCTGTCCGCACGGTGATGACTTGTCTCTGGCATCGGTCGCCTGAACGGTCTGGATGGCGTTGCCGGCATAGATCGGCCGCTTGAAGGTGTCGGGCGCGACGACTTCAATGATTTCCGAGATCTGCGCGACATCGAGCAGGGCTGCGACGCGCGGAGCGACGTTCTTGCCGGTCGAGGTCGCCGCCGCAATGATCGTGTCGTAGCTGCCGGCGAGCGAGACGATCAGGTCGGCCAGCGGCTCGGCCAGATTGTTGGCGAGCGTGTCGCTTTCGGCCAGCAGCACCTTGGAGACGCCGGAAAGCTTGGCAGCGGCATCGGCGGCAGCCTTGGCACCCTTGCCGGCAACCAGGATGGTGACATCGCCGCCGATCTGGCTGGCAGCGGTCAGCGCCTTGGCGGTCTGGTCGGAAAGGCTTGCATTGTCGTGGTCAGCCAGAAGCAGAATGGCCATGGTCGTATTTCCTTTCTCGCCTTAGAGGACGCCAGCTTCGGTCTTGAGCTTCTCGACGAGCTCGGCGACCGACTTGACCTTGACGCCTGCCTTGCGGCCACCTGGCTCTTCGGTTTTCAGCACCTTCAGCCGCGGGGTGGTGGAAACGCCGAAGTCGGCAGGCGTTCGTCTGTCGAGCGGCTTCTTCTTCGCCTTCATGATGTTCGGCAAAGAGGCATAGCGTGGCTCGTTCAAGCGCAGGTCGGTGGTAACGACGGCCGGCAGCTTGATGTCGATCGTCTGCAGGCCGCCATCGACTTCGCGGGTGACCGGTCGCTTTGCCGTCGGTAATCTCGATCTTCGAGGCGAAGGTTGCCTGGGCAGTTCCGAGAAGGGCGGCGAGCATCTGGCCGGTCTGATTGCTGTCGTCGTCGATCGCCTGCTTGCCGACGATGATCAGGCCCGGCTGTTCGGCGTCTGCCACGCCCTTGAGGATCTTGGCCACGGCAAGCGGCTCGAGCATCTCGTCGGTCTCGACCAGGATCGCCCGGTCAGCGCCCATGGCGAGCGCGGTGCGCAGCGTTTCTTCGGCCTTGGCCGGACCGATCGACACGACGACCACTTCCTCGCACTTGCCGGCTTCCTTCAGCCGCAGCGCCTCTTCCACCGAGATCTCGTCGAACGGGTTCATCGACATCTTGACGTTGGCAAGCTCGACGCCCGTGCCATCCGGCTTGACGCGGATCTTCACATTGTAATCAACCACCCGCTTCACGGGGACGAGAATTTTCATGGGGTCCTTCCTTCAACTCTTTCGCCAAGAAAATGCGCGCTTCGGCGTCGCTCCGATTGTCGAATGGCGACATGGATACGCGTTTTTCCTCCAAATACAACGCTTGCCGGCGCAGACAGACAATTTGCGTCTGCAAATATATGACGTTTACGTTCACGTCAATATTCGAGGCGGCGCGATATTTCTTTTCAGTGTCCAGGCGCCCCGTCGTCAGCGGCGACGACCGCCCGCCTCACAGCCGGCGTGCTGAAAACGGCGCGGGGCGTGACGATCTCGCGATCGAACAGCGGCACACCCTTGCGGCGCATGAAGAAGACTAGAACGGCGCCGGCGACGATGCCGCCGGCATGGGCGCCCCAGGAAACATTTCCGTCGGGATCGACAAGCAGCATGAAGAACTGCTGGCCGATCCAAAGCAGCAGCGGCACGAAGGCAGGAAGCGGCAACGGAACGCGGAAGAAGACCAGCACCCAGATTTTCACGCGCGGGTGAAGGATGACATAGGCAGCAACCACGCCTGAGATCGCACCTGAGGCGCCGACCAGCGGCGCCTGCGATTCCGACACGAGCAGGCCATGGCAAAGCGCGCCGAAGGCGGCGCAAACGAGATAAAAGATCAGGAAGGGGAGATGCCCCATGGCATCCTCGACATTATCGCCGAAGACCCAGAGGAAGATCATGTTGGAAACGAGGTGCCAGAAGCCGGCATGCACAAAGGCATGGGTGATGTAGGTCAGTGGCTCCGGAACAATCGCGAGGCCGGGTGCAAGTGTTGCATAGTCAAAGGAGACCGCCGGTATGTAGCCCAGGCCGACTGATGTCGCCTGAGCCGTCTGTTCCGGAGCGAAGAAGCCGGTGAAAAGCCAGACGGCGATGTTCATGCCGATCAAGCCCAGCGTCACCCACTGGACCTTGATGTGTTTCAGCGTATTGGCATCGTGCAGCGGTATGAACATAAAGCCTGCCCCTGGCTATCGTGACCGCGAGAAGCCTATCTGTTTTTTCCAGGAACCCAAAGCACATCCGCGTTGCCGCGGTCATTGGCGTGGCGCGCGGCAACGAAGAGGAAGTCCGAAAGGCGGTTAACATACTTCAGGGCCGCTCCGCTGACGATTTCGCCCTCCGTGCGGGCGAGTTCCACCATCAGCCTTTCTGCGCGGCGCGCGATTGTGCGCGCTAAATGAAGATAGGCAGCTGCCGAATGGCCGCCGGGCAGAACGAAGGATTTCAAGGGTTGCAGATCGGCATTCAGTTCATCGATCTCGCTCTCGATCCGCGCCACCTGCGTATCGATGATGCGCAACGGCTCGTGCGCCGGCGGCTTGCCGTCGTCGGGTGTCGCAAGGTCAGCGCCGAGGTCGAAGAGGTCGTTCTGGATCAGCGTCAGCATTCTTTCGAGAACCGGCATGCCCTGCATGTGCAGTCTTGCGACGCCGATTGCGGAGTTGACCTCATCGATCGTGCCATAGGCTTCCACGCGCAGGTCGTATTTGAGACGACGCGGTCCGCAAACGAGCGCAGTCGTGCCGTCGTCGCCGGTCTTCGTGTAGATCTTGTTGAGTGTTACCATGCCTATCCCCTCTCTTCCCGGCGTTAACTAGGGCGGCCACCGCCTGTCAGCCAGAGCGTCAGCATGATCAGCATCACTGCGATCGCCTGCAGCAATACGCGCAGCTGCATCAGCTTGTTGGAAGTGTTCGCGTCGCCGCCCTTCATCATGTTGAAGAGGCCGCGGACCAACACGAGCGCGACGAGGCCCATGACGATGATCGCGAAAATATAAGTGGCCGTGGACATGGAAGTCGGCTTTCTTGATTAATCGGTCCAGCGCATCAGGCGATAAAAAAGGTCCGCCGGAATCAGCCTCTTCAGCAACATGCCCTGTTTTGCCGGTGTCGTTACAGGATAATGTGGCTTCGGATTGTTCGAGTTCAATGCGTGTTTCAACACAGTATAGACGGCGTCTGGTTGAAGCTTATGTCGATTCTTCGGGCCGGTCCCGTCAAGACGCGCGAGCTGTCGGCGGTAATCTACCGCGTGCACCGAATTGCGGATGTCGACATGTTCATTGAACTTCGCGAGCGCGTTGGCGGTAAAGCGCGAGGCAATCGGACCTGGTTCGATCAGGCACACGTGGATGCCGCTGCCCTGAAGTTCCATGCGCAGCGTGATGCTCAGCCCCTCCAGCGCAAACTTCGAAGCGGTGTAGGCGCCGCGAAAACGATAGGGGACGACGCCGAGAATGGACGAGCATTGTACGATGCGGCCCGAGCCGCGCCTTCGCATCAGCGGCAGTATTTGCCGTGTCAATTCATGCCAGCCGAAGAAATTCGTTTCGAACTGCGCACGCAGCACGTCGGTCGTTAAATCCTCGACCGCGCCGGGTTGGCCGTAGGCGCCGTTGTTGAAAACTGCGTCGATGCGCCCGCCGCTTGCCTCGGCTACATCGCGAACGAAATCAGTGATCGTATCCGACCGCGTATAGTCCATCAGGAAGGCTTCGATGCCCTCATCCTGCAGCGGTCCGAGGTCGGCGTGTTTTCTGACCGCTGCAAACACACGCCAGCCGTCGATCTTCAGGGCTCGCGCGCAATAGGCACCGATGCCGGATGAGCATCCGGTCACGATGATGGTGCGTTGCTCCGCCATGGAATGATTCCTGTACAAATTGGGACTCGTTTCCCATATTCGAACCGACGATACAATGACGAAGCCCGGGGGTGGAATGCCGAAGATAGTGCGTACGCTCTATGATGTGGCATACGACGCGATCTGCCACCTAATCGAGGATGACGGTTTCGCGATGGCGAGCCATGTTGCATTGTCGATCCTGCTGGCGGTTTTTCCTTTTTTGATCTTCGGCACGACGCTCGCAAACTTCCTCGGAGCCGACCAGTTCTCCTCCACGGCCGTTCATCTTATTTTCGATACCTGGCCGGAAGCGATCGCCAAACCCGTGGCCGACCAGGTGCTGCAGGTGCTGACAATTCCGCGCGGCGGACTGCTGACGGTCTCGGTGCTGGCGGCCGCCTATTTCGCCTCGAACGGTGTCGAGGCGCTGCGCATATCGCTCAACCGCGCCTATCGCGTACAGGAGACGAGGCCCTGGTACTTCACGCGCCTGGCCAGCCTCGGTTACGTGCTGATCGCGGTGATCATTTTTGCCGCCATCAGCATCCTGCTCGTCGCCGTGCCGCTCGCTCTCGATTACGCGCGGCAGTGGATTCCGCTCTTTGCCGATACGCTCGAAATCGTTTTCAGCTGGCGAATCTACGGAACGCTTTTCGTGCTGACGGTCGGTCTGCTCGTCGTTCACCTCTGGCTGCCTGCCGGCCGCAGGCGGGTTTACGACGTTATCCCTGGGGTTTTGCTGACACTGCTTCTCTGGCTCGCGGGCGCGCTGATCTTCGCCTTTTACCTCGCCACCTTCGCGAATTACACAGCGACCTACGCGGGCCTGGCATCGGTGATGGTCGTGCTGATCTTCCTCTACATGGTCGGCGTGATCTTCATCATTGGCGCGGAAATCAATGCGGCACTGATGAAATTTCGCGTGCGCGCCATATTCGCCCGCAACTTTTTGGGCGGGCAGGGCAGCAAGCTTTCAAAGACCGACAAGATTCCGGATATCGGCCCCCGATAGCCCCTTGCCACGCAAATCCGCGAGCCCGGTATCGCCATCGCTTTTCGAAAGCTTGCGTCCCTTTGCATCCGTCACCAGCCGATGATGGTGGTAGACCGGCTGAGGCAGGTCGAGCAGCACCTGCAGCAGCCGGTGGACCGATGTTGCGTGAAAGAGGTCGAGCCCGCGCACGATATGAGTGACGGCCTGCAGCGCATCATCGACAACCACCGAAAGGTGATAGCTTGAGGGGGCATCCGAGCGCGAAAGAACGACGTCCCCCCACACCGATGGATCGGCGGCAATCCCCCCGGTCTCGCCGTCGCCGGTCTCGCTCCAGGATAAAACACGATCGGCAGCCTGCAGTGCCCGCCCCATGTCCAGACGCCAAGCGTGTTTGAGGCCTGAAGCAAGCATCTTGCGCCACTCGCCTTCACTTCGATCGCGATCGTCGGAGGGATAGTGCGGCGAACCGTCCGGATCGCGCGGCCAGGGGTTGCCGCCGGCTTCGGAAGCGGACACTCTGGCTTTCACCTCGCCGCGCGTCAGAAACGAAGGATAGACCAATCCGCGCTCGATCAGACCATGCAATGCTGTCTGATATTCCGCGAAATGGTCGGATTGTCGCCGGACGGGCTTCTCCCAGTCTATTCCCAGCCATTCGAGATCGGCATAGATGCCTGCTTCGAATTCGGGTGTACAACGTGTCTGGTCGATGTCTTCGATGCGCAGCAGCAGGCGTCCGTCCATTGCTGCGGCCATATCCTGGTTGAGGAAGGCCGAAAGCGCGTGGCCGAGATGCAGCGGGCCGTTGGGACTGGGCGCAAAACGGAAAATGGGCTTTTGACGCTGAGTCGTGGTCATGCTTTCTTCTGCCACGAATTCGAAACCATCGCGAGGCAACGTGCAGATCATTCGAAGCGAAGACGATATCCGCGAGGGACTGAAGCATCTGTTTCGCCTCGACCCGCGGCTCGCCGATATTGCGAAGGAGGCGGGTCCGATCCCGCTGCGCCTTCACGAGCCGGGTTTTGCGGGCCTTGCCCATATCATCGTTTCGCAGATGGTTTCGCGCGCAAGCGCCGATGCCATTTGGCGGCGCATGTCGCTTGCTGAAGGAGTGCTGACGGCCGAAAGCTATGTCGCACTGCGACCGGATGCCTGGCGGGAATTCGGTCTGTCGCGTGCCAAGGCGACGACACTGTCGGGTATCGCCGAAGCAGTCATATCCGGCCGCCTTGATCTCGCTCTGCTTTCCTCGAGGCCGCCGGCGGAGGCGCTTGCCGAGTTGACGGCGTTGAAGGGCGTTGGTCCGTGGACCGCGGAAGTCTATCTGATGTTTTGCGGCGGGCACGCCGATGTCTTCCCATCAGGAGACGTCGCACTGCAGAACGCCGTCGCTGCTGCCTTTGGTCTTGCACAGCGTCCGCAGGCGAAAGTGCTCGCCTCGCTTGCCATGGTCTGGTCTCCCTGGAGATCGGTCGCAGCAAGGCTTTTCTGGGCTTACTATGCTCAGAAACTGGGTCGCGGGCTCCTGCCGGTCGGCTGATGGGCAACGCTCATCGAATTGCCGTTATTCACTGAATTTATTGGGCTTCACAAGGCTGTCACAACCGGCCTAATATAAGGATGCAGATGCCGAATCGCTCAGGAGAGTACCTTGACGATTGCAGTCTCCCCCCAGGCCCTGCCGGCGCTCGTCCTGAACGCTGACTACCGGCCTTTGAGTTATTATCCCTTGTCGCTCTGGTCCTGGCAGGACGCGATCAAGGCGGTTTTCCTTGACCGTGTGAATATCATTGCGGAATACGAACATTCGGTTTCCTCGCCGAGCTTCTCGATGCGGCTTCCGAGTGTCGTCTGCCTCAAGACCTACGTTCAGCCTTCGCGGAACCCGGCCTTCACCCGGTTCAATGTATTTCTCCGCGACAAATTCGAATGTCAGTATTGCGGCGAGAATGACGATCTGACCTTCGACCACGTCATCCCGCGCGCCCATGGCGGCGAGACCACCTGGCAAAATGTCGTGGCGGCCTGCTCACCCTGCAATCTCAAAAAGGGCAGCAAGCTGCCGAAGCAGGCAGGCATGTTCCCGTCGCAGAAGCCGTATCAGCCGACCGTGCAGGACCTGCACAACAACGGCCGGCTCTTTCCGCCGAACTATCTGCACGACAGCTGGCTCGACTATCTCTACTGGGATACCGAACTGCAGCCCTGATTGCCGCTATTTCCTTATGCCGATTTGCGGACGCCGACGAAAGCGAAAGCCGCAAGGATCAGGCTCGCAATCACATTCCAGCCCGCAAAGGAAAGACCGAGAACGCGCAGCGCCGCATCGGTGCAGGACGGGCCGGTAATTGTGTTGAGTTCCGTCAGCAGGTCGCCGGCATTCTGCGTCATGGCGCCTGCACTGGTCGAGCAAGTCGCCGGCCCTGCCCAGAAATGCCATTCGACTCCCGCGTGATAGACACCCATGCCGGCACCGACCACCATCAGCATACCTGCCGCCAGAAGCAGGGCACGGGCGACCCAGTTCGGCAGACCGAAAAACGATGCGAGCGCGCTGAGGATCGCGATCGGAATGCCGTAATAATAGGGCTCGCGCTGCAGCAGGCAGAGCGCACAGGGAATGTAGCCGCCGATATACTGGAAGCCGAGTGCAGTTCCGACGACCACCGCCATGGCGAGGGCCAGGAACAGCGAATAGACAACGACCGGGCGGGAAAGAGGCGAGGCAATGGCAGTCATGGCGGAACTCCGCGAGCTTGGCTCAGTGGGCAAGGTAGCGATAGACAATATAAAGCACGATGGCGACCACTGCACCGATGCTGACAATATGCCCCAAGCGCTTTTCAATGAAATGGCGAATCGGCTCGCCGTAGCGGCGAAGCAGCCAGGCCAGGAATAGGAATCGCGCGCCGCGGGCGACGATCGCCGAAATGACGAAAAGCCATATGTTGACGTGAATCACCCCGGACAGGATCGTCACGATTTTGATCGGCGGCAGGTGCGCCAGTCCCGACGTCACCAGCAAAAGCAGGATCGTCTCGTAAGTGACGTAAGATTTCATCTGCTCGAAGGCATCGAGCTTTCCGTAGAATTCCAGCACCGGCCGCGCAACGGTCTCGTAGGCATAGAAGCCGAGCGCCCAGCCAGCGATGCCGCCGAGAACCGAGGCGGCCGTGGCAACGATCGCATATCGATATGATCGCTCGGGCTTGGCGAGTGCCATGGGAAGAAAAAGGACATCGGCCGGGACGAGAAAGACGGAGCTTTCGACGAAGGCGATAACGGCGAGCCAGACTTCGGCCGATCTGCGGGCGGCGAGAGACATGGTCCAGTCGTAAAGTCTGCGGAGCATTCCATTCCTTTCGTGCTGCGGTGCAAAAGCTTTAGGGGGGCAGTCTGGCGCTGTAAATGCCTAGTGTGGCAATGATGCCAGCGTGCCACGAAAATTTTCGTGATCCGTATAGCGGCTGTGCTCCCAGGTTTTCGGGAGATTGCAAATCGGTGAATCTTCTGCAAGCTGGTTTCCGATTGGTTTTTGCAGGTGGCTATGAATGAAATTGAGGGTGATTGAGGGCGGGCTCGGCGAAGCGGCCGATGCGCGCGAAACCGTAGCTTCAGCTCGAAGGCCGAGCAGGGAGGATGTACGGAGGGAAGCCGTCAGGCGGCTTCGGGAAAGCGGCTATCATTCGTCTTATGTGAGAGAGTTTGCGACGGGTGTTCCCGCGCCGGAAGCGCTCAGATATCTGAAGATGCAGCTCGATTTTGCGGCCGAGACGCTGTCCCGGCTCGATCCGATCCCCCACGACTTCTCCGCGGATGCCTATTGGCCTTGCGCTGACACTTCGCGTTGATCCGGCTGCTCTTCGCGCTTCGCGTTTAGTGCGTTCATCTGCGAGCGCTCTCGCGCCATTTCGCTGACGGCGGCCCTTAGCGCCGGGTGGCGGGCGGTGAACATATTGAAGTCACGGCGTTCCAGCACCAGGAATTGGCAGAAATCGATGGCAATGACATCGGCCGTTCGCCGTCCGCCGCTCAGCAGAGCCATTTCACCGAAAAATGCACCCGGTTCGAGACGGACGGCGCCGCTGGGAAGACGGACTTCCACGGCTCCGGACGAGAGAAAATACATGCCGTCCCCGCGGTCCCCCTTGCGCATGACGCGTTCGCCCGGCAGCGCGGATTTGGGACGGAAGAGAAGGAGCAGTTCCTCCTGCGAGTGCTCATCGACCTTGGCGAAAAGCGGGAAAGTCTCGATCAGTTGCTGCATCTCCAGCTGATGCTGGCGCTCCCGCGCTTCGGTAAGTGCCCTGATCTTTTCAAGCTCGCGCCCGAGCGCCTCATGCCGGCGGCGGCCGTAATGATTGCTAAGCACCGGCCATCGGGCGTGCACATAGGTATGCAGTGCCTCGGCGCCGGCGCAAACGAGTGGATTGAGCGTGATCGAAATGATCGCGGACGCAAGAATGACATCCTGCCCGTCAGTCGGCAGCAATCCGAGGGAAACGCCGAGACCGGCAAGAATGAAGGAAAATTCGCCGATTTGCGCCAATCCGCCTGCGACGGTCAGCGCCATTCCGATCGGATATCGAAGCAGGATGACGATCAGAAAGGAGATGATCGCCTTGCCGACGATGATCAACGTCAGCGCGCTGATGACGGCCATCGGCTGGCGCACCAGGATCGATGGATCGAACAGCATGCCGACCGACACGAAGAACAGGACTGAAAAGGCGTTCTGAAGCGGCAGAGAATCGGCAGCGGCGCGGTGGCTGAGATTGGACTCGCTCATCACGACGCCCGCGAAGAAAGCGCCGAGTGCGAAGGAAACGCCGAAGATCTCGGCGGAGCCGAAAGCGATGCCGAGGGCGATGGCAAGGACCGTCAATGTGAAGAGTTCGCGCGAGCCGGTTCGGGCGACGAGCGTCAGGAGCCAGGGAACAATCTTCGGGCCGACAAAAATCGCCATGACCGCAAAGGCGCCGACCTTCACCAGCGTCAGCGCGATCGCCAGCGAAAGCGGCAGCCCAGCGCCCTGTGCAGCATCGCTAGCGGCGTGGCCGCCGAGCAATTCCGCAAGGGCAGGCAGCAAGACCAGCGCCAGAACCATCGCCAAGTCTTCGACGATGAGCCAGCCGACCGCGACGCGGCCGCTTGCTGAATTCAGGAGGTTGCGTTCCTCAAGGACCTTCAGCAGCACGACGGTGCTTGCCACCGACAGGCTGAGGCCGAAGACGATCCCGGCGCCGAGCCCCCAGCCCCACCATTTCGCGAGGCCAATTCCGAGCAGTGTGGCGATGATGATCCGGATGATCGCGCCCGGCACGGCGATACCGCGCACGGCAAGCAGGTCAGCGGCGGAAAAATGCAGCCCGACGCCGAACATCAGCAGGATGACACCCATCTCCGCCAACTGTCCGGCAAGCCCTGTATCGGCGACGAAGCCCGGCGTGAACGGTCCCATGAGTATGCCTGCCACGAGATAGCCGACCAGCGGCGGCAGCCGCAGCCTGTCGGCCACATATCCCAGCACCGCCGCAAAGACGAAGCTGACGGCGACTGTGGCAATAAGCGTTACTTCCTGATGCACATCCGTCCCTTGATATTCGTTGGCGACCGCCACTTTGACCGAAGCGTGAGTGAAATTAAATACTTGATTTGAGTTTCCGTATCACCGGCAAATGCTGAGCTCCAGCGATACTGGAGCGTTCTCGTGGCGACACCAGTTTGGCGTCAGTTTCGGAGATCAATATAAGCTGGCACTAAAACAGAAGTCGCTGTCTCATTGGAGATTTCCATGCGAGAAATAGAAGCTGTTGATGTCGCGTTCAAACGGTCTTTTGAAGCCGTCGAATTCGGATATGTCCGAGAGGTATTTCTTGAGGACGAAGCCTGCTGGGGTCTGTTCGATTCCGAAGGCGACGTGATCTTCGTCGGCGACGACCTAGACGAATGCCGCTCCTTCGCTGCAAAGGAAGAGATCAGGATTCAGCTGATCCAGTAGGACTAGCCACGTGTGGTCCCGCACTTCTTGCAGTTCTTTTCGCAAACCCCGCCGCGGAAACGACGTCAGTGCGATAAGGATTGGATGTGGTCGTAACTGACGATGGCTTCCTCGCTTGTGCCCTCGTCGTAGATCTTGGCAAGGGTCGCGTGCAGGTCGGGGGAGTAAAGAGCGCTCCAGAGCTCAACCCGCTCGCCGCCCCTTTTGGTTTCCTCTCTGATCCTGAAAACCTCGTATTTGCACCGGCCAACTGCAACTGTCTCGCGTTTGGTTACCGTCAGCTCCAGCGTCCACTTGTCACTGGATTGTTGAGGATCCAAGGGGACAAAGGGGATGACGTGATGCCCATCCTTCTTGATGGGCAGAAGCTTGTCCAAGCCATCGAGTGGATAGATGGCGTAACGCTCATCGCTGCTGGAGCGCGACAGATCGAAAAGCCCCTGGTACGAATAAACCGTCTGCTTCTCCGAACTTCCGAAGGAATTGGTTATTGCGACCACAGGTCCTTGCGCTGGCCGGAATTCGCTTATCGCCCCCGAATTCCTCAACAAGAAACCGTTCTTTGCATTCTTGGCTGAAGGGCAATCCGCGCCATAAGAAACAACCGGAAGGACAACAAGCAGGAGCAGGTCGAAGAGGCGCCTTTTGATCATGATCTTTTGATGGCAGCGGGTTGGGATCTCCCGAACGCTAGATCATCAGAATTAAAAGGTCGACAAGGATAATCGCACTGGTTGAAGTTTTTCACAGCTCTGACCGTGTTGACGACGAGATCGCCATCAGTTGCACCGGCGAACTCCGCCAGGGATATACTGGATGCTTCGTCATCGCCGTTCTTGAGCATCCCAATCGCGACGAAGTGGAGATCATCGGCGAAGGCCGCATCTCCGCCTTCATCTGCCCGGTTGGGACGACAAGACGGTAATGATGGTCGGCGTCGTTCGCATGGCCGGAACGTCTTGCGTCGACGTCTCGAAAGGAGAGGTAGCATGACGCAGCTCGCACTCGGTGGCAGCATTGGTCTCATCAATAAGGCCGCCGTCATTTCCGATTGCGGCCGATTTCGCTACGAGCTGACGCGTGTGTGGGAGAAGGGCAGGCCGCTGCTCGTCACCTGCATGCTGAACCCTTCGACGGCCGATGCCGACAACGATGATTCGACCATCCGCGCGCTGATCCATTTTGGTAAGGCGTGGGGCTATGGCGGCCTGCTGGTCGTCAACCTCTTCGCCTTCCGCTCGTCGAGCCCGATCGTGATGATGTCGTCGCACTATCCGCGCGGCTTAAAGAACGTCCAGTTCGTCGATACCGCCTTGACGATCGCCCGCTTGCAGAACACGCCGGCTCTTGCCGCATGGGGCGCCAACGGCGGGCACCATGCAGGTCTGAACGATGGGGAAGGTGGACAGGACTGGTTCTGCGGCCGCGCCCGCCACCAGACCGTCGATCTCGTCTGCCTGGGGCTGACGAAGGACGGATTTCCGAAACACCCGATGGCACGTGGCGTCCATCGCATTGATCGGAACCAGCAGCCGGTCATGTTCCGGCGCGCAACGGAGGCTGCGTAAACGTCAAAAGCAATCGACGATGTGATCGCCGAGCGCCGTCGTATATTCTTTTACTCTGGCGGGCGAGTTGGTCGCCTGACCGGTTTAGCTGCGCCGCGCCCGGCCTGCGCAAGGCGGGAGCGAGGATCGCCGCTGAGAACAGTGCGGCCGACGAAGAACTGATGACGATCTTCGGCTGGACGACGAAGAGCCAGACGACGACCTATACGAATTATCGGATCGTTTTTCGTCGGTGGTGCCCCATGCCGGGGTCGAACCAGCACTTCTTTCGAAACTCGATTTTCGAGTCGAGCGCGTCTACCAATTCCGCCAATGGGGCAACGGATACCGACGAGCCGGGTGTCTAACATGCGACCCCCGACCGCGCAAGACGGCGGGCGGGCTTATCAGGCTGATTTGATACGGCTTCCGGCTTGATGTTCCGTGGAAAAGCCTTTTGCAATCAGTGTGCGGTAGCCGGTGCCGGCTCGGTCAAGCCGGACTTCTTCAACGTGATGGCGAGGATCGAGGCGAGCAGGCAGAAGGCGCCGGCAACGAAGAAGGCCGGCAGGTAGCTCGACAGCTCGGTCCGTGAAAGGCCGGCACCATAAGCAGCGGTTGCCGCGCCCAGCTGATGGCCGGCAAAGACCCAGCCGAAGACCAGACCGGCCTTCTCCCGGCCGAAGCGGTCGGCGGCAATCTTTACGGTCGGCGGAACGGTGGCGATCCAGTCGAGGCCATAGAACACCGCAAAGATCGAAAGACCGTAGAAGCTGAAATCGCTGAAGGGCAGGAAAAGCAAGGAAAGCCCGCGCAGACCGTAATACCAGAAGAGGAGCCAGCGGTTGTCGAAGCGGTCCGACAACCAGCCGGAGCCGATCGTGCCGAAGAAATCGAAGATGCCCATTACGGCTAGAACGCTGGCCGCCGCGACAGGCAGGATGCCGAAGTCGCCGCAAAGCGTGACGAAATGAGTCTGGATCAGGCCGTTGGTGCTGAGGCCGCAGATAAAGAAGGTGGCGAACAAGATCCAGAAGGTCGAAGTTCCGGAGATCTCTTTCAGGATCGTGATCGGCGTCTTCAGCGCGCCGACCAACGTGCCCCGTGCCGGCGGCGGCGTGACATGAGCTTCGCCGAGCGAGGGCAGGTTTAAGTCGGAGGGCCGGTCGCGCATGAAGGCAAGCACGGCAAGTGCGGCAACCATGATCATGGCGCAGACGAAGAAGACCGTGGAGCGCCAGCCGTAGCGTTCCGTTAATTCCGCCATCAGCGGCAGGAAAACGAGCTGACCGGTGGCCGAGCTTGCCGAAAGCATCCCGACGACGAGGCCGCGGTGCTTCGTGAACCAGCGGGCAGATATGGTCGCTGCAAGCACCATGGCCGTCAGGCCCGTGCCGAAACCGACGACGATGCCCCAGAGCAGCAGAAGCTGCCAAAGCGATGTCATGAAGAGCGAGCCAACGAAGCCCGCGCCGATCAGCGCAAGCGCGAAGACGATGACCTTGCGCACACCGAAATAGTTCATGAAAGCCGCCGCGAAGGGACCCATCAGGCCGAAGAGGACCAGGCGGATCGCAAGTGCCGAGGAAATCTGCGAAGTTTCCCAGCCGAACTCGTCCTGCAGCGGCTTGATCAGCACGCCCGGCGCGCCCATGGCGCCGGCGGTGACCAGCATGGTCAGGAAAGTCGCGCCGACAACGATCCATCCGTAATGGATGTTGCGGCGTGCAAGGGTGGAGGCAAGCGCAGTGGAAACCATGGGGCACGTTCCATTCGTGGGAATGATCGATACATCACTGATTTAGATGATGGTCGTCATGTTTCTTGCGTATTGATGATGGGCGTCATATAATTTGTCAAGGGACTATTTTCGGAGCCGGATCATGCGCGTCAGCCGCGAAAAATTTGCAGAAAACCGCCAGAAGATCCTGGAAGTCGCGGGCGTAATGTTCCGCGAAAACGGATTTGATGGTGTGGGGGTTGCCGATATCATGAAAGCCTGCGGGCTGACGCATGGAGGGTTCTATGGCCACTTCCAATCAAAGGAAGAGCTGCAGCTGGAGGTCAGCCGTGCGCTGATCGCCAGGGTGGAAGTGCGATGGAAGGCTCTTATCGCCGACGCTCCGGATCGCTCCCTGGAAGCGCTCCTCGACCACTATGTTTCCTGGTGTTCCGTCGACAATCCAGGCTCGAGCTGTGTCTTCGTGGCGCTGATGGAAGAGGTGAGCCGCAGCAGCGGTGCGGTGCGGGAAACCTTCAACGACGGGCTTTCCACGCTTGTCGATATCCTGGCGGAGATCGTTCCGGGTGAGACGCCCGAGGAGCGCCGCAAGAATGGCTTTACGACGCTCTCATCAATGATGGGCGCCGTCAGTCTGGCGCGCGCGGTCGAAAATCGCGAATTGGCCGGTCAGTTCCTTTCGACGATGCGGGAGAAGCTGGCGCCGGCAAAATTTGTCGGCGCCTGAGTGCCCGTCGGCATGTGTCTGCTTATTTGAAGCCTTCCACGTGATGCGGAACATAAGGCTCTTCGAGAGCGGCGACGTCCTCGGCGTTGAGCTTGACAGCCAATGCCCCAACGGCGTCCGAAAGATGGTGCGGCTTCGATGCGCCAATGATCGGTGCGGTCACCGCGCTCTTCTGCAAGATCCAAGCAGTGGCGATCTGGGCTCGGGAGACGTCATGTGTCTTCGCCAATCGGCCGACCGCGTCGATGATTTTGCGGTCGGCATCTTCGGCCTGCCTGTAGAGCGTCTTGCCGAATTCATCCGTTTCCGTGCGGGCGGTCCTTTCGTCCCAGTCGCGCGCCAGGCGGCCGCGGGCAAGCGGACTCCATGGAATGACAGCGATCTTCTGGTCCTCGCAGAAAGGCAGCATCTCGCGCTCCTCCTCGCGATAGAGAAGGTTGACATGGTCCTGCATGCTCACGAACTGGGTCCAGCCGTTCAGCCGCGAGGTGTAGAGCATCTTTGCGAATTGCCAAGCGTACATGGAGGAGGCGCCGATATAGCGCGCCTTGCCGGCCTTGACGACGTCGTGCAACGCCTCAAGCGTTTCCTCGATCGGCGTCGTGTAGTCGAAGCGATGGATCTGGAAGAGGTCGACGTAATCCGTGCCGAGTCGGCGCAGGCTGTTGTCGATTTCGTCAAAGATCGCCTTGCGGGAAAGACCAGCGCCGTTCGGACCGGGGCGCATGCGGTTGAAGACCTTGGTCGCGAGTACGATATCCTCGCGCTTCAAGTCCTTGAGTGCCCGTCCGACGATTTCCTCGGACGAGCCGTCGGAATAGGTATTCGCCGTGTCCAGGAAATTGATGCCAAGATCGAGTGCCTGCCTGATGATCGCGCGGCTTTCCTCCTCGCCGAGCGTCCAGGCGTGATTGCCGCGGCCCGGATCGCCGAAGGTCATGCAGCCGAGGCAGATCTTCGAAACTTCAAGGCCAGTGCCTCCGAATTTGACATAGTCCATGAATTGACTCCGTGAATGAATCTCAATCCCCCGAGACACCTCGGGGTGATGTAGGGCGCAATCGGTGAGAATGTCAGCAATCCGGCGAAAGAATATTTCAGGCGCATCCTTGCGATCATCAGGTGGAGCTTTGAAACACGCGATCAAGCGAACTTGCACTCGATCGCCGCAAGGTGTTAGCTGGTGCAGCATTCACTGGATTTCGACTATGAGACTTCCCGCCCGCGACCGCTATGACGGTCTTTATCGCGATTTTTCGTGGGAGATTCCGGAAGACTTCAATATCGGGCGTGCCGTCAGCGACGAATGGGCGGCGCAGGCACCGGAACGCATCTGCCTCGAACATTTCAGCCCGGATGGCCGTCATTTGTCGATGACCTACGGCGCGCTGGCGGAGCGCTCGTCGTCTTTTGCCAATGCATTAACGTCGCTCGGCATTCGCCGCGGCGATCGCGTCGCGTTGCTTCTTCCGCAATGTTTCGAGACGGCGATCGCCCATGTGGCGATCTACAAGATGGGTGCGATTGCGCTGCCGCTCGCGCTGCTCTTTGGCGTCGAGGCACTGGAATACCGGCTGAGAACGTCAGGCGCGGCTGCGATCGTCACCAACGCGTTCGGACTGGAGCGGGTGAACCAGATTCGCGAAAACCTGCCCGAACTCAGCACGGTCATCAGCATCGATGGCGGCGAAGGGTTTGCTTTCGGAGCGCTTGTCGAGGCGCATCCGTCGCTTTTCGACGTTGCTGCGACCAGCCCGGAAGATCCGGCGTTGATGATCTTCACATCAGGCACGACGGGGCCGCCCAAGGGCGCCTTGCATGGCCATCGCGTTCTGGCGGGCCACATTCCCGGTATGCAATTCGCGCATGAAGGTTTTGCACAGCCCGGCGACAAGGTCTGGACGCCGTCGGACTGGGCCTGGGCGGGCGGGCTCCTGAATGCGCTGCTGCCAAGCCTCCTGCTTGGCGTTCCTGTCGTTTCCTCTCCGGCGCAGAAGTTCGACGCCGATATGGCTTATCGCATCATGGCCGAGATGAAGGTGCGGAATGCCTTCATTCCGCCGACAGCGCTCCGCCTGCTGAAATCGATCAGTGATCCCCGCGCGAAATATGATCTCAATCTGCGCACCATCGGCTCCGCCGGTGAATCGCTCGGTCGCGAAACCTATGAGTGGGCGCGCCAGGCGTTCGGCATCACCGTCAATGAGTTTTATGGCCAGACGGAGTGCAATTTCGTACTCTCCTCCAGTGCAGGCTATGGTGTCACGAAGGCAGGCGCGATCGGCCGCGCGGTTCCCGGTCACCGGGTTGCTATCATCGGCGAGAGCGGCGATGAAGTGTCCCCCGGCGAGACAGGCCAGATCGCTATCAAGGCGCCCGATCCGGTCATGTTCCTCGGCTATTGGAACGACGGCGAGGCAACCAGGAAGAAGTTCATCAAAGGCTGGCTGCTAACCGGCGATCTCGGTCATCAGGATGACGAGGGCTACGTCATTTTCGAGGGTCGGGATGATGACGTCATCACGTCGTCAGGCTATCGCATTGGTCCTGCCGAAATCGAGGACTGTCTGTGCGGCCACCCGGCCGTGCAGCTCGCTGCCGTCGTCGGCAAGCCGGATCCGGTGCGCACCGAGATCGTCAAGGCCTATATCGTGCTTTCACCTGGCCGCACGCCCAGCGATGCGCTCGGCGCTGAAATCCGCGATTGGGTGAAGATGCGGCTTTCAATGCACGAATATCCGCGCGAGGTAGAATTCGTGGACGCGCTGCCGCTGACGACGACCGGCAAGGTCATCCGCAGACTTCTGCGCGAAAAGGCGGCCCGGCGAGGGGCCTAACCGCGCCGCGTGAGCGATATGATCTTCTCGCGCAGCATCTTCGCCATATTGCGGGTGCTGCGATACATATGCAACTGAGCGGCGGCCTGCCGAACATCGCGGTCGCCGTTCTGCGTCAGGCCGATCACCAGCGTTCCCATTTCCTCGCGCTCCTGCCAGAAGCGGCTCATGATCGGATGGTCCGGCACCGCGCAGGAATCGGAACGCACGATATTCGCATCGTCGAGATGCCACTCCGTCAGTTCGGCCATCAGCAGCTTGCCCGGAGAATAGCGGGCATAGGCCTCGTCGTAGGCTGTCTTCCAAGTATAGGCCTCGCCGCCCATCATCAACACGACTGTTGCCGCGATTGCCTTACCGTTCAGGTCGATCGTGTGAATGCGCACCGCGTCGATCGCCGCAAGGTTCGAGACGGCTTCGCGGGCGAAGGCCGTGTGGTAGCGGTCGGTTGCCAGCGCGCTTCGCCTCTTGCCTTTCCAGCCGCCGGCTTCCATTGCTAAGAATTCCTCAAACCGCGCATGAATATCGCGGGGCTGGCGCGCGACGACATAGACAGCTGTTCCGAGCTCTTCGAGCTGCCGCCATTGACGGCGCATTTCCCTTTTATGCGAAGAAGAGATGGTACGGCCAAGATAGGCCATAGCGTCGTCCTCGCTCTGCAGCATCGGCCGCTGGGATGGATTGGTGACCGTGACCGGCAGGTTGCGGCTCAGCGCGACCGCCTTTGCCATGCGAGCAAAGATGCCGTTCAGGCGAATATCCGGCAGCACCAACGTTGCGGGAAGGTTCAGATCGCGCGCCGTCAAGCCTTCAAAAAGATTGTCCAGCGTCTCAGCCGCATCTTCGGCATCCACCAGGGGGGTGCCGAGCGGCGCGAAGCTGTTCGACCATGCGCGGATGATCGAGGGGCCGACGGCAAAGCCGGGTCTTTCGACAGAGAACGGCATCAGGAAACGCAAGCGGCTGCGCCTGCCGTTCTCATCGCGGATCAGTGCGAAACTCACTTGCCGGTCTTCAAGCCGCGGCATGGCGGGCGCGAGGAAGCGGCCGGTGAAGAAAACATTCGGCTCCATCGCACGGTTCGAAAGGAAATCCAGTTCGTCCTGCAATTCATAGCCGAGCCTGCCCGGATAGAGGCAGAGCTCCCGGCCCGGACGTCCGATCTCGACGCGCGCTTCGGCCTGCGGCAAGTCGAAGTTTATCGAAGCAAGCTCGTGAACCATGCGATTGGCATTGGTATCGGTGCTTTCGGTAACGGGGGGGACACGCACCATTATCAGGCTCTCGTTTCTATCGTTGCCGGAGGGCGGCTGAATGCAAAAAGGACAATGCCGAGCGCCCGGCGCACGGCGATGTGCAGCAGGATCGCTTCCACACCCATTGCCGATGCCGTCGCGATCGCAGTGCCGACGGTGCCAAGGTGCGGGATCAGGGCGATATTCAAGGAGACGTTTGCCGTGAGCGCCGCCGCATAGAGGGCCACGCAGAGGTTCTGCTTTCCGGCCATCATCAGCAGCGTTTCGGCCGGACCGACGAGGGCCTTGGCGAGGATGCCCGCAAGCAGGATCGCCATCAGAACATAACCTGCCGTAAAGGCTCCGCCGAAAAGCGACAGCAGCAAGTGACCGGCTGCAACGACTGCGAGCCCGAGGCCCAGCGCCGGCCAGAAGGTCCAGCGCGCAGCGTCGATTGCTGCTGCTGCAAGCTGCTCGCGGGTGCCTTCTGCGATGAGGCTGGAGAAGCGTGGACCGGATGCTGCCTTTACCGAGAACATGATGAAATGCACCAGCGCCATCGTCTTTGCGGCGGCAAAATAGATCGCAACGTCATGCGGCTCGAGGAAGATGCCGACGACAACCACATCCGAATTGGTCAAGAGGAAGCTCACGCCTTCGACCAGGAAAATCGGGAAGGCGATGTTCAGCCAGTTGAGGAAATCGACCCTGCGCGGTCCCTCGCTGTAGTGGCGGCGCAGGCGGAGGAGTGTCGCGATGTATTGGCCGACGGCGGTGACATAGGTTGCGGCCAGCGCGGCTTTCATGGCGGTGACGGCAGAATGCTCCGCACCGGCTCCGATCGCTGCCAGCATGAAGAGAATGATGAGGACAGGCCGGACGATGTAGACCGGGCTCAGCGCCATGACCGGCCAGTGATTGGCACGCGAGGTGCCTTCCAGAATGTCGCCGAGCGCGATCATCGGCATGGCGAGAAGGCCAAGGAAGACAGGAATGAGATAATAGGACTCAATCCTGTCGCCCAGGAAATGGAGTCCCGCCATACCGGCAGCCATCACCAGCGTTCCGGAAAGCATGGCGAAGGTACGGGCCGTTCCCGTCAGGCCGCGAATCTCCTCGAAGGCACCTGCAGCCTTGTATTGCGGCAGGAAACGAACGATCGCGGTGTGAAAGCCGAGGCAGGAGAGATCGCCGAACAGGACGATCAGAACCCAGACAAACACGAAAATCCCGTATTCATATTCGCCCATGAGGCGCGCGAGGATGATCTGGGAAATGAAGGCGAGGGCGGCGCTCACTATGCGGATCGAAAAGGCGGTAAGTGCCATCCGCTGTGCGGTTGCCTTGTCGCCGTGCCCGGTCAGAACTGCGGCAAGCACGCGCAGCAGACGGCTTCCCGCTGGACGCAGGCCCGCAGGCAGCAGTCTTTCCGCTGTTTCAATGACCGCCATTACGAACACGCAACACTCTGAACTCAGGCAAATCGTGTCAGAAGTCTTGTCAGCTCAGGATTAAGAAACGGTTGTGGCGAGCACATTATCCTTAACCGCCAGTCTAATTCGCGCAAAAGAAATGCCGCCCGAAGGCGGCATTCTTGAGCTGCCTGCCGTCGCTCAGGCTTCGGCAAACGCACCGTGGCAGTGCTTGAATTTCTTGCCAGAACCGCAGGGGCACGGCTCGTTGCGGCCGACCTTGCCCCAGGTGGACGGGTTGTTCGGATCCCGGTTTTCCGGCGAGACGATCACTTCGGATGCCTGGTAGATCGGCGCGAAATCATTCTCGCCCGTGTCGGGGTCCAGGTGCTGGGCTTGCATGACCGGCAGTTCCGGCTCGGCGGGCGCCTGCTGCACCAGCTCGACGCGCATCAACTGCGCCGTCACAGCCTCGCGCAGGCTGTTCAGCAGGGTCTGGAAGAGCTCGAAGGCTTCGGATTTGTATTCCTGCAGCGGATCGCGCTGGGCATATCCGCGGAAGCCGATGACGGAGCGCAGGTGATCGAGATTGACGATGTGCTCGCGCCAGAGATGGTCCAATGTCTGCATCACGATCGAGCGCTCGACATAGTGCATGATATCGGGGCCGAAACGCTCTGCTTTTTCGGTGAAGGCAGCGTTGGCCGCTTCCGTTAGACGTTCGCGGATATCGTCTTCACCAATGCCTTCTTCTTTCACCCAGTCTTCGATTGGCAGATCGAGGTTGAAAAGCGCGGCAACCTGCTCCTTCAATCCGGCAGCATCCCATTGCTCGGCATAGGCGCGCTCGGGAATATGCTTCTCGACGAGGTCCTCGATGACCTCGCGGCGCATATCCGAAACGGTCTCGGAGATGTTCGTAGCTTCCATCAGTTCGAGGCGCTGTTCGAAGATCACCTTGCGCTGATCGTTCAACACGTCGTCGTATTTCAGCAGGTTCTTGCGGATATCGAAGTTGCGGGCCTCGACCTTCTTCTGGGCGCGCTCCAGAGCTTTGTTGATCCAGGGATGGACGATTGCTTCGCCTTCCTTGAGACCAAGCTTCTGGAGCATGCCGTCCATGCGATCGGAGCCGAAGATGCGCATCAGGTCGTCCTGAAGCGACAGATAGAACTTGGAGCGGCCCGGGTCGCCCTGACGGCCGGAACGGCCACGGAGCTGATTGTCGATGCGACGGCTTTCATGGCGTTCCGTCGCGATGACATAGAGACCACCGGCGGCGATCGCCTGCTCCTTGAGTTTCTGGATCTCCTCCGCGATCGCTGCAATCTTGGCGTCGCGTTCCGGGCCAGGCTCGGCCTCGCCAAGCTCGCGCTCGATGCGCATGTCGAGGTTGCCGCCGAGCTGGATGTCGGTACCGCGGCCCGCCATGTTAGTGGCGATCGTGACCGCGCCCGGCACGCCTGCTTGCGCAACGATATACGCTTCCTGCTCGTGATAGCGGGCATTCAGGACCTGGAAGTCCTTGAAGCCCTGCTTGCGCATCAGCTCAGCCAGAAGTTCGGATTTCTCGATGGAGGTCGTGCCGACGAGCACCGGCTGGCCGCGCTTCTGGGCGTCTGCGATCTCGGCGATGATCGCCTTGTACTTCTCCTCGAAGGTCCGGTAGACCTCGTCGTCTTCGTCGATGCGCTGGATCGGCAGGTTGGTCGGCACTTCGATGACATCGAGGCCGTAGATGTTGCCGAATTCTTCCGCTTCCGTCTGCGCCGTACCGGTCATGCCGGCGAGCTTTCCGTACATGCGGAAATAGTTCTGGAAGGTGATCTGCGCCAGCGTCTGGTTTTCTGGCTGGATCTGCACCTTTTCCTTGGCTTCCAGCGCTTGGTGCTGGCCCTCCGAATAGCGGCGGCCCGGCATCATGCGGCCGGTGAATTCGTCGATAATGACGATTTCACCATTGCGCACGATGTAGTCCTTGTCGCGCTGGAAGAGTTTGTGGGCCTTCAGCGCATTGTTGATGTGATGGACGATCGCGACGTTTTCGATGTCGTAGAGTGCGCTGCCTTTCAGGAGGCCGGCCTGTTTTAGGAGACCTTCGAGCTTTTCAGTACCAACTTCAGAGAAGTTCGCCGAACGTTGCTTCTCGTCGATCTCGTAATCTTCTGCCGACAAGAGCGGAATGAAAGCGTCAATCGTGTTATAGAGATCGGACCGGTCGTCGAGCGGACCGGAGATGATCAGCGGCGTGCGTGCTTCGTCAACCAGGATCGAGTCCACTTCGTCGACGATCGCGAAGTTGTGGCCGCGCTGGACCATCTGGCCCTTCTCATACTTCATATTGTCGCGAAGATAATCGAAGCCGAGTTCGTTGTTCGTGGCGTAGGTGATGTCGCAATTGTAAGCGGCAGCGCGCTCCTCATCCGACAGTCCATGGACGATGACGCCCGTGGTGAGCCCGAGGAAGTTGTAGATACGGCCCATGTTGGCGGCGTCGCGGCGGGCAAGGTAGTCGTTCACAGTAACGACATGGACACCCTTGCCGGCAAGCGCATTCAGGTAAACCGGAAGTGTCGCAACGAGCGTCTTACCTTCACCGGTCTTCATTTCGGCGATGGCGTTCGAATGTAGGATCATGCCGCCGACAAGCTGCACGTCAAAAGGCCGCAGGCCGAGTACGCGGCGCGAGGCTTCGCGCACGACGGCGAATGCCGGAACGAGAATGTCGTCGAGCGTCTTCCCGTTCGCCAGCATCTTGCGGAACTCGACCGTCTGGGCGGCGAGCTGTTCGTCGCTCAGGGCCTTCGTCTTCTCTTCGATCGAGTTGATGGCGGCGACTTTCGGCTGGAAGGACCGCACGCGGCGATCATTGGCAGAGCCAAATATTTTGCGGGCGAGACCGCCGAAGCTGACCATATGACTGGTCCTTTCTCAATATTCTTCCCCGGCTTTTCTTATACGCACACCCAGCCGAAAATCAGGCACACGTCTCGAAACGCCAGGAAACTTTTCTGGACGCGAGGTTGCGTGACAGATAAGAGGGGGGTCGAATGATGTCAACGGATTTGGCTGATATAGAAAGGCCACATTCCAGTGTTGATGGCTGTTTTGGGCTGGATTCACGAATGCTGAAGCCGGTGATGTAACTCTGAAAGGTTATTTGATGTTGAGCTACAACAAACTCGCCGTGATGGCGCTTGCAACTTTCGTTGCGCTCCAGGCGCCGGTCTATGCGGAAGACAAGCCCGATGCAGTCGTTGCCAAGGTCGGCGACCTTGAGATCCATCAGTCGGAACTCGATCTGGCCGTCGCCAACCTCGATCCCCAACTCGCGCAGCTCCCGGACGATCAGAAGAAGGTTGCCGCGCTTTCGGCCGCGATCGACGTCAAGCTGCTCGCCGGCGATGCGGCTGCCGAGAAGCTCGATCAGACCAGCGAATTCAAGAAGCGCATACAGTATCTCTCGGATCGCGAACTGCATAATGCCTATTTCAAGAAGCATGTCGTCGATACCGTTACCGACGATGAAGTGAAGGCGCGCTACGACAAGGAAGTCGCAGCCCTTCCGAAGCAGGAAGAAGTCCATGCTCGCCACATCCTCGTGAAGACCGAGGAAGAGGCCAAGGATGTCATCAAGCAGCTGGATGGCGGCAAGGACTTTGCAGAACTTGCCAAGGAAAAGTCCACCGACCCGAACAAGGCTGACGGCGGCGATCTCGGCTACTTTACCAAGGGTCGCATGGTCAAGGAATTCGAGGACGCAGCCTTCTCTCTCGAAAAGGGCACCTATTCGAAGACGCCTGTGAAGACCGATTTCGGCTTCCACGTCATTAAGGTCGAGGACAAGCGCGACGCTCCGCCGCCGCCGCTTGATCAGGTCAAGGACCAGGTTCGTCAGCTTGTCATGCGCGATAAGTACCTTGCACTCCTCGCCAAGGCGAAGGAAACGTCCAAGGTCGACATCATGGACGAAACGCTCCGCAAGGGTTACGACGACGCGAACAAGCAGCAGGCGCCGGCAACGCAGCCGCAGCAGTAATTTCCACCCAGGGCCCGGTTCTTCCGGGCCCTTCACTATCCTCTGTTGTCGCATTTCCGGACGGCGAACCGTTTTCCAAGTCGCCTGGAAATGCCTATAGCCAGGTCGATCCTCATGTCCGGTTCCATTTCTCCGCTCGCTCCGAAAACCTTTGCCACGATGCCGGCGCTGCGCGGCGTGCGCATGGCGACCGCTTCCGCAGGCATCAAGTATAAGAACCGGACGGACGTGCTTATGATGGTCTTCGACAAGCCGGCCGCCGTTGCTGGGGTTTTTACGCGATCGAAGTGCCCGTCGGCGCCCGTCGACTTCTGCCGTGGCAATCTGCCGCATGGCGTGGCGCGCACCGTCGTCGTCAACTCTGGCAACGCCAATGCCTTCACCGGCCTGAAGGGACGCCAGGCGACCGCCTTGACGGCAAAGTCGGCTGCCGCTGCCGTCGGATGCGGCGAGAATGAAGTCTATCTGGCGTCGACCGGCGTGATCGGCGAGCCGCTGGATGCGACGAAATTCGCAGGTGTTCTCGACAGGATGCATGCCGCGGCGACTGGCGATTTATGGTTCGAAGCCGCCAAGGCGATCATGACCACGGACACCTATCCGAAGGTTTCGACCCGCACTGCCGAAATCGGCGGCGTGAAAGTGACGATCAACGGCATTGCCAAGGGCGCCGGCATGATCGCACCCGACATGGCGACCATGCTCTCCTTCGTCGTCACCGATGCCGATATCGCGCCCGCCGCTTTGCAGGCACTGCTTTCGGACGGCGTCGGCCCGACCTTCAATTCGATGACGGTGGATAGCGATACGTCTACCTCCGATACGCTGATGCTGTTTGCGACGGCTGCCGCCGCCGAGGACGGTCAGGTCCGCATCGAGCGTGCCGACGATCAGCGCCTTGCCGCCTTCCGCGCGGCGCTCAATGAAGTGTTGAAGGATTTGTCGCTGCAAGTTTGCCGTGATGGCGAAGGCGCCACCAAGATGCTCGAAATCAAGGTGACCGGCGCAGAGAGCGATGCGGCTGCCAAGCGCATTGCGCTTTCGATCGCGAATTCGCCTCTGGTGAAGACGGCTGCCGCCGGCGAAGACGCTAATTGGGGCCGCATCGTGATGGCCGTCGGCAAGGCCGGCGAGATGGCCGATCGTGATCGGCTCGCCATCTGGTTCGGCGATGTACGTGTCGCGGTTAACGGTGAGCGCGACCCTGATTACTCGGAGGAAGCCGCCTCGAATGTGATGAAGAAGCCAGATATTCCGATTAAAGTCGATATTGGGCTCGGCGCGGGTGCGGCTACGGTCTGGACCTGCGACCTCACAAAAGAGTATGTGGCGATCAACGGCGACTACCGGAGCTGATCGTTCATTGACTGAAACATTGTCCCAAAAGGCAAATTTGCCGCTCGTACGCAGGCTGGAAGCTGTCGGTTTCCGGGCATGGCCGGCTTCTTCCGTGCAATATAATGGCAGCTGGCAGGTACGGCTGACGGCGGGCCATCCGTCGAACCGGCTGAATTCCATCGTGCCGCTCGACCCTTCCGATCATCGCGACGTCGAAGTCCGGCTGGAGATGGCCAGCCGCAAATTCGAGGCTTATGGCCGCCCGGCCGTTCTTCGCCAGACACCGCTTGCGTCGCCGGTTCTGATCGATCTCGTCAAAGAGCGGCAATGGACGCATTTCGACGAGACAATCGTCATGATCTGCGACCTGGCGCATGCCGAACTGCCGGACACGCTCGATCACCTGCCGACGCATGACATCGGCCGCTTCGTCGATGCCAATCTCGCGACGGATCAAGTCTCCCCGAAGCTGAAGCCGGCGCTTGCGGAGATCATTAACGCGATCGGACCGCCGTGCGGTCTCTTCATGATCGAGGACCCGGAAACCGGCCCGCTTGCAACCGTGCTTTGTGTTCAGGACAACGATCTTGCCGGCATCATGTCGCTTTCGGTGGCTAAGAAGCGGCGGCGGGAGGGTCTCGGCCTCGAAATCCTGACCTCTGCCCTTCGCTGGGCACGCATGCGCAGCGCCCGCTCGGCCTGGCTGCAGGTCAAGGCTGCAAACGTGCCGGCTCTGGCGCTCTATGGCCGTCTCGGTTTCCGCGAAGCTTACCGCTACAGCTACTGGCGCCGGGAACAGGTGCAATGAGCGAAACCGGCAAGAATATTCTGCTGGTTGCCGCCTGCGCGTTGATCGATTCCGACGGCCGTATCCTTCTGGCACAGCGTCCGGAGGGAAAGTCGCTCGCCGGTCTGTGGGAGTTTCCCGGCGGCAAGGTCGAACCTGGCGAGACGCCGGAGGAGACCTTGGTGCGCGAACTCGAGGAAGAACTTGGCGTCAAGACCAAGGTTGCCTGCCTCGCGCCGCTGACATTTGCCAGCCACAGCTACGACACATTTCACCTCCTCATGCCACTTTATGTCTGCCGCCGCTATGAGGGCATTCCCCAGGGCAGGGAGGGCCAGGCTTTGAAATGGGTAAAACCCATGGCTCTCAGGGATTATCCGATGCCACCGGCCGACGAGCCGTTGATCCCTATGCTTCAGGATCTACTTTAGCGAATTATCGCTTTCTTGCGGCAAAGTGCCGGTTTCGGCCGGAGTTATTAATCGATCGTTTATCACCTTCTGCCAAAGATCGGCCTCACTCAAGCAATTGGCGTGTGAGTAAAAGGCTTGACGCATGGACGACGATTTCTGGAAAGCTGTCCGAGAGAAGGAACAGAGCTCGAATGCTTCGCGCAGGACGGGCGCGCTCAATCTCGTTTTGCTTTTCGGCACCGCGGTCGTTGCCCTGACGCTCATCCTCACGCCGATGCTCGCCGACAAGTCCAAGTCGAGCGTTTTCGCCAGTGTTCCGGCCGAGTTCGATACGATCACGACCGGATCGATCCCGAGAACGGAAAACGGCAAGCGCTACACGATTCGACGTAGCGTCCTGCAGGAGACGCCCGGCTCGGTCTGCGTTGTCCAGGGGTACGGTTCAGGAGCCGGCTGCTGAGGAAATCGGATATCCGCCTTGGCGGGAAAGGTTGGGCATGCGTATTCTGAAAGCTTTCCTTGCAGATGGTCGCGGCGCGACCGCCGTCGAGTACGGTCTGCTGGCCGCCCTGATATCAGCCGCCCTTGTCGGCGGACTGACGACCTTCGGCAACAGCCTGCAAAACACCTTCAATATAGTGTCCAACAACCTCGACAACCACTAGGCGAGCAACTGGCCGCGCCTTCATTCACTGCTTCAGCTTGTGCTCTTCCACACGCAGAGCATCGGCAAGCCGCGCTTTCGCCGAACCCGGCTGCAACGGCTTCTGCTGGCTTTCATGCGGTGCCCATCCTGAAACATAGATGATCGAGAATGTCGCCCTGATACGCCCGTCCGGATCGGAATAGCGCTCGGCATAGATTTCTGCCGCGCGCAGAAAGAATGCGCGGGTGGGCGGCTTGCGGCTGCGGGCGGCGAGCGGATTGGTCATGCCCATGGCGCGCAGGTCTTTCATCAGCGGGAAGAGGGAATTGTAGCGGACCGTATAGGTCTCGGCGTCGATCACCGGCAGCGCGAAGCCGGCGCGCTGGAGGAGGCCGCCCACATCGCGGACGTCGGCGAACGGGATCACGCGCGGGCTCGCGCCTCCGGTCATCTCCGCTTCCGTTGCAAGCAGAACATCCCTGAGTTCCTGGAGAGTCCCTGCTCCGGGGATCGCCGCAAGAAACAGGCCGTCGGGCTTGAGAGCGCGGCGAATCTGGATGAAGACGCCGGGCGTGTCGTTGGTGAGATGCAGACAGAGCGGCGCAAGAACGAGGTTGGCCGACTGTGGGTCGATCGGCACGTCCTCAAGCGGCGCCACGGCCAGCACTTCATTCGGCGCGGCAAATGCCTGTTCCGCCTCGACCCGGGTCATCGCACCGATCTTGCCTGTTGCGACTGCCGCCCGCGCCGCTGCTCCTGTCATCCCGTGCAGTTCCACGGCGTTCTCGAAATGGCGTTCGACGACAGCCAGCCGATCGGCAAGTTCCGCAGCGGCGATATCCAGGAGAAAGGCAGCTTTCGGATCGGCGTTTTTCAGTGCGCGACGGCGGTTTGCGGCGATCGCGGTCCGGTCGAAGATCATATCCATGCGCATGTCCATAATCCTGCGCGCGAAGGGCGGCAAGGCGGATTTTCGTTTCCTGCGGAAAGCGCCAGTCTTGGCAAATGAGGCTCATCAATTTCCAACGACCGGGGCGCTGCGATTAACGCAATTCGTGCGGCCATTCGCCACGTTCGCCGATCGGCTCTAGCCGCCGGCCCGCGCCTCCTGCGGCATTGTTGCCGCTGGCCACTGCGGATTATGTCCGAAATGCTTGCCCGGCGTGCACTTCATCGAGCGGCCTTATTGCGAAGTGCTGGGTCTGCCGTTAGCGCCGAGGCGATCGCCAACCCACCGCCCTTTTGACCGATTTCGCTCGGTCGCCGCGCACGATCACGCCGCCGGCGATCTCGCCCACGGTCTCAAATTTCGCGACCGCACAGATCCAGCGCCGATGATGGCGGGTTGGATGCTTCGCGCCAGCGACGGCATGATCGGGGCCTGCGATGTATTGGTTCCGGTTCCGCTCCATCGCTCCCGCATGCTGTCACGCAAGTTCAATCAGACAGCAGAGCTTGCCCCGCAAGGCGCGTTCTTCGGCGGGCGGGCGCCGCGGACATCACGGTTTTAACCTTTGCAAGGGCTTTCTCGGAACCTATATGAGAAAAAGAAACCGGCATCCGTCTGGAGATAAAATATGGCACCAGTCATCATCTATACGCGGCAGTTCTGCGGCTATTGCGCTCGCGCAAAATCTCTTCTCGAAGAGAAGGGGATCGATTATGTCGAACACGATGCGACCTTTTCGCCGGACCTACGCCAGGAGATGATTGGCAGGTCAAATGGCAGAACGACATTCCCGCAGATATTCATAGGCGGGCAGCATGTTGGCGGATGCGATGATCTATATGCGTTGGACCGGGCCGGCGGGCTCGATCCCATGCTGGTAGCCTGAGGGGGGTCCGATGACGTTCAAGGCCGCTGCCGTTCAGATGTGTTCCGGAGTCGATCCTGCGAAGAACGCAGCCTCGATGATGCACTTGGTGCGTGAGGCAGCAGCCCAGGGTGCGATCTATGTGCAGACGCCGGAAATGACGGGCATGCTGCAGCGCGACAGGATTGCCGCGAAACTGGTGTTGCGCGACGAGACGGGCGACATCATCGTCAGAACGGCGTCCGCACTCGCTGCCGAACTCGGCATCTACCTGCATGTCGGCTCGACGGCGATCGCACTCGACGACGGCAAAATCGCCAATCGCGGCTTTCTCTTCAGCCCGGAAGGCAAAATCCTCAATCGCTACGATAAGATCCATATGTTCGACGTCGATCTCGATAACGGCGAAAGCTGGCGGGAGAGTGCCGCCTATCGTCCGGGCTCGGAAGCGCGCGTCTTGTCGCTGCCATTTGCGGAAATGGGCTTTACGATTTGCTACGATGTTCGGTTTCCTGCGCTTTTCCGCGCCCAGGCGATCGCCGGGGCGGAAGTCATGACGGTGCCTGCCGCATTCACGAGGCAGACGGGTGAGGCGCATTGGGAAATCCTGCTTCGGGCCCGCGCCATCGAAAACGGGGTTTTCGTCATTGCTGCGGCGCAGGCCGGGCTTCATGAGGACGGCCGCGAGACCTACGGGCATTCGATGATCATCGATCCCTGGGGCAAGGTGGTGGCCTCGGCCGGCGGTACCGGCGAGGCGGTGCTTGTCGCGGACATCGATCGAACGGCGGTCAAGGCCGCTCGTGACAAGATTCCGAATCTCAAAAACGGCCGTGAATTCTCGATCGAAAAAATTACAGGGGCTGTCGTGGGAGGCGTCGCCACTTGATCCGTTATTCCCTCAGTTGCGAGAATGCCCACGAATTCGAAGCATGGTTTTCCGAAAGTGCCGATTTCGACCGCCAGGTTGCGTCCGGTTACCTCACCTGTCCGGTCTGTAATTCCACATCCATCTCGAAGGCGTTGATGGCGCCATCCGTCTCGACCGCCCGCAAGAAGGACGAGACGAAGACGCTGGCGATGGATACCGCGCGCCGCGACGCCTTTGAGAAGCTGAAGGCAGCCGTCGCTCACATCAAGGCGAACGCCGAGGATGTGGGCGCGCAGTTTCCCGAAGAAGCTCGCAAGATTCACTATGGCGAGGCGGACGCCCGTGGCATCATCGGACAGGCGACGACCGACGAGGCCCAGGCGCTGCTCGATGAAGGCATCGAAATTGCAGCGCTTCCGGTCCTGCCCGAAGACGTGAACTGATCGCTATTCGGGCCGCTTCGCCAGCAGCATGTAGTTCACGTCCATATCCTTGGACAGGTTCCACTGGTTCGACAGCGGATTGAAGAAGACGCCGGTGCGCTCGATGATCGTCATGCCGTGCGCCGCAAGAGGCTTTTCCAGCTCGTCAGGGCGGACCAGCTTTTCATATTGATGCGTGCCGCGCGGCAGCCAGCGCAGGATGTTCTCGGCCGCGAAGATCGCGAGTGCGGCGGCCTTCATCGTGCGGTTGATGGTGGCGACGAACATCAGCCCGCCGGGGCGCACCATCCTGGCGCAGGTCGTCATGAAGAAATCGACGTCGGCGACATGTTCCACGACTTCCATGTTCAGCACGATATCGAAGGTCTCGCCGGCTTCCGCAAGCTGTTCGGCGGTGACTGCTCGATAGTCGACTGTGACGCCAGACGCTTGCGCGTGTGTCGAGGCAATACCGATGTTCTTCTCCGAGGGATCGGCACCGACAACACTTGCACCCATGCGGGCGACGGGTTCCGAAAGCAGGCCGCCGCCGCAGCCGATGTCAAGCACGCGCAGGCCTTCCAGCGGACGCGGGCTCTTCTGGTCACGGCCGAAGTTTTCGGTTGCCTTGTCGCGGATATAGGTGAGGCGCACCGGGTTGAACTTGTGCAGAGGTCTGAACTTGCCGGTCGGACTCCACCATTCCGCCGCCATTGCGGAAAAGCGGTCCACCTCGCTCTGGTCGATCGTGCTTTTTGCCGCGTCGCTCATGACCCTGCTCCTTGCGTTCGTCGTGAGTGAAGTCGGACGATCAGCCGCATAAGTCAAGAGGCGGGAAAACGGGGAACGGCAAGACGCGCCTCGAGTGCCGCACCTATCGCCAGGACGCCTTCGTCGGCAAAGCGGCGTCCGACGATCTGCAACCCGACCGGCATGCCATTTGCTGCAGGACCGACCGGTAGTGAAAGCGCGGGCAGTTGCGGCAGCATGTTGAAAGGGCAGGTCATGTCGAGCCCGGCGAAACGGCCGTCCGGACAGGTCGCGACATAGTCGTCGTCAGTTTCGCTGGCGAGCGGAGCGGTGATGGCGCAGGTGGGACAGAGCAGGGCGTCGTAGCTCTCGAAGAGCTTTGCCATATCGCGCCACATTGCGGTGCGCAGCAGTTCCACGCGCTTGTAGGCGGTGGCATTCATTGAAAAGCCGCGCTCGATGATCGCGACGACGGCGGGATCCATTTTCTCCCGGTATTCGGCAATTGTCTCGCCGAAGAAGCCAGACATGAAGACGCACCAGAGATCGAACCATTCATCGTTAACCGAGCGCGTCCAATGCATCGGGACTTCATGGACGGTGGCGCCGGCGCGGCGCAATTCCTCGACAGCAACGCGTATCGCCTGCTCGACCTCGGGCTGGATACGATAGTAACCGAGGTCCATTGAGAGTGCGAAACGCTTGCCTTCCAACTGGCCCTCGCGCGCCGCATGTGACATGAAGCCGATCGGCAGCGAAGAAATGTCCTCGTCGCTCGGACCGCAGGCCGCTTCCATGAAGGCGATGGCGTCTCCCACCGTGCGCGCCAGCGGACCGAAATGCGAGATGTTGTCGAAAACGCTTGGCAGGATCGTCATCGGAATTCGTCCGAGGCTCGGTTTCAGGCCGACCGTGCCGCAGAATGCGGACGGAATACGCACAGAGCCGCCCATATCCGTGCCCTCCGCGAAAGGCACGACGCCGGTCGCGACCGCAACGGCCGACCCACCGGAGGAGCCGCCGGAGGTGCGCTCCGGATCCCACGGATTGCGGGTCACGCCCCAGCGCGGGCTTTGGGTGAAGCTCGCAAAGGCGAATTCCGGCGTTGTCGTCTTTCCTATCAGAATGGCACCCGCGCCTTGAAGACGGCGGATGCAGAGCGCTGTTTCGGCAGGCACCCAGTCGCCCTTTGTCCATGAGCCCAGCGTCGTCAGATCGCCTGCGGTCGGCGTCAGGTCCTTGGCGGCGAACGGTACACCGTGTAGTGGGCCGGTAGCTTCGCCGCGGGCGGCGGCGCGATCCGCCTCGCGGGCCGCTTCCAGCGCCTGCTCCTCACGGAGGACGGTGAACGGATTCAGCGTTTCGCGCACCGCCTTGGCGCGGCGGATCGATTCCGCCACCACGTTTTCGGAGGCGAACCGGCCCTGGCAGATACCGCTTGCGATTTCCATTGCAGGAAGGTCCAGCGGATGTGGTGTGGCGGTTTCCAGTGGCTTACTCATCGTGGCTTCTGCCGGCATAAAGGAGTGCGTGCGTTCTTATGCCGCTCTAGTTTCAACGGATATAGTGAAGCATCCTCGATCAACCACGTGCTTGCTGCAAAAAGTCATCCGTTGCGATTGCTCGAGCTCAACGGAGAAGCGATTTCTCAGAAATTCCAGCGAGGCATCGGAGGTTTGGTCGTCGCTCCTACAGACCGCATCTTCGACAAGGATGACGCGGTAGCCGAGGTCAATCGCTCCGAGTATCGTCGCCATCACGCACACGTCGGTTTCGCCGCTTGTCATCACCAGTGTTTCGACTGGTTGCGCCTGAAGCATAGGCCGCTGCATGTCGACACAGACATGGCGCCAATTTCCGAGCGGTCCTCTGTTCATTGGAACCTCCGACATTTTAACTCGGCATCGGTTGGTTCCTTGAATTATTGAAACTCGTTGCGGCCCGCGGCGTTATCTCGCAGGCGGATAAAGGCGGCGCAGATGACGAACAAAGGGACCGGCAGCGACCATTTGCCCGACGGCGTCACTGAACATCGGGACTTTCAACGGCGGGTCTGGATCGTTCAGCGTGTCGCCTGGTTTGTCTTCGGTCTTATCCTCGCGAGCTGCCTCTTCGGCGCGTTGGGAAAGGGCGGATATCTTTCCCGCGCCTTGGTGGAAACGCCGCAAGGAACGGTCGACTACCCAGCCATCTCGCGATGGAATGCGCCGGACGAGATTCATATTCGATTCGGACCCGGCGATGCGGATTGCGTCTTCACAGTCGATGCAGCGTTTCTGAAGGGCTTCTTCGTCGAGGGCATCGACCCGCCACCGAAGGCGGTGACGTCCAAAGCCGGCCTGATCCATTATCAGTTTCCCGGGGATCCAGGCATGCCGATCGATGTCAGGTTCCGGCTGCAAACCCAGTCGCCGGGCTTTCATCGCATTCGTGTCGGTATCGGCGATCACGTTTCGGCGCCGCTTGTCTTGATCCTTCCGTGAGGAGAACTCGATATGGAAAGCGTAATTCGCGGCCTTTCGATCTATTTTGCCCTCCTTGTCATCATACGCCTGTCGGGCCGCCGGACGCTCGCGCAGATGACCCCGTTCGACCTCGTGATCCTGTTGGTGGTCTCCGAGACGACGCAGCAGGCGATGCTCGGCGACGATTTTTCGATAACCAATGCGATCGTGCTGATCTTGACCCTGTTTCTTGCGGATATCCTGCTCTCCTATCTCAAGAGCTGGTCACCGCTTGCGGGCAAGGTCATCGACGGCGTTCCGACTATTCTGATTGCGAATGGGGTTGCAGACCAGGAGGCCCTGCGCGGCTGCAGGCTGCAGATGGAAGACGTGCTCGAGGCTGCGCGCAATCAACAGGGTGTCGAAAGCGTCAAGGATATCCGCTTCGCTATCCTCGAGGTGAGCGGCGCCATCAGCATCATCAAAAATCAATGACTGCTGAGCCGCGAAGGCCAGGAAGGTGGCTTATGGAATCGCATAGATGCTGATTTCGTGGGCGATGCCGCGAAGCGTGACTTTTTGCGACATCGGATTGAGGCCGCGATCCGTCAGAAGGCTTAAGGCGCGCGGGTCGCCCAATACCGAGCCGGTCGCGAAGATTTCGCGCGATGTGGCCAGATGCTGGACGCGCGAGGCGATGTTCACCGTCTGCCCGAAATAATCCTGCCGTTCGTTCAGGTTCACGGCGATGCATGGTCCTTCGTGGATGCCGATCTTCAGAAGCAGATCTTCACTGCCGCGTTCCTGGTTGAGCTTGCGCATCGCCTCGCGCATTCGCATGGCCGCGACGACTGCCCGGTCGGGGGTCGGGAAAGTGGCCATCACCGCGTCGCCGATTGTTTTCACTACAGCACCCGCTTCCGCGCCAACGATGTCGTTGAGAATGCTAAAATGCGTTTTCACGAGGTCGAATGCCGCAAGGTCGCCTACTCTTTCGTAAAGCTCAGTCGAACCGCGGAGATCGGTGAAGAGGAAGGTCAAACTGGTGATCTTCAACCGCTGATCCACTTCTATCGTGTCGGTGCGGTAGATGTCGCGGAAGGTCTGGTTGGAGAGCAGGCGCTTGGCAGTCAGGAACGGGCGGCGGCGGCCGAGCAAACCATGCAGGGCCTCGTTCGCTATGCAAACAGATGGCAAGGTGCGGACCTCGGTGTGGTTCTCCACCGAAATGCGCACCGGACCGGGCCTCAGCTCAAGGGGCTCGCTATGCCGGTGTGTGCGATCGAATACAAGCGAGAGGCTCTGCCGCTCCTTGGTTGGCTCGCCTTTGATATCCAGGAACTGCGCTGCGTGGGTGACCGGTTCGAAGATGATGACGAAATCCGCAGGCAGCTGCAGGGAAATGACGGCTTTCTCTCCCGGCGGCAGTTCGAGGGATTCAAGCACGAATTCGTCGACCTTCGCCTCAAAATCTTCCTCCGGCAGGTCGACACCTGAACTCCAATAGATCTGGCGGAAATACTCCAATGGCGGCAATTCGTGCGGATTGTGAGCGGCAATGCGGCGCACCCGCGGACTGACAGTGAAGGTGACCTCGACCATCTCGTCCAGCGTCGGCTCGTAGCCCGCCGCGCAAAGTGCGCAGTTATACTCGTCACTCTGGACGGTCTTCAGCGAGGTGTTGGCGTCGAGCACCCCGCCACAGCCTGGACACAGCACGTTCCATGACAGATCGAATATGCCAAGGCGGGACGCGTGCAGGAAGGCGTTGACCACCTGCTCTTCGTCGAGGTCCTCGCTGGCGGCGAAGGCAAGCGCATTGACACGGCAAAGCTTGCGGTCGGGGGCGTCATGGACGAGCCGCTCCATAGTGTCGACGATTTCAGGCTGCGCCGACTGGCGCAGTTGTGCGAATAAAGACCGGGCCTCATTCATGATAAACATCTTACACCGAATCCGATGCACGTCAGCGGATTTCCTCAAGGTGGATGAGATTGTCCCGTGGGTCTTTCCGTTTCAGTCGACGGCCACCTTGCCACCCCCATTCAAACTCGCTAAGAGACGCCGCAACTTGGGCCCTTGGGTGCAAGGCCTTAGAAGGGTTCCACAGACTCCTTATCCGACCCTTCGGCCATGCTGTTTTCAGGGCTCCGTCATGCCGGGTCTGGCTTTCGTCTCTCCCGGCGTTTGCTGTGGTAGAGGCTTATGGCACGCATCGTAATGAAATTCGGCGGAACGTCCGTCGCTGATCTGGACCGCATCAAGAACGTTGCCCGCCATGTGAAACGTGAAGTCGATGCCGGCCACGAGGTTGCAGTGGTGGTGTCGGCGATGTCCGGCAAGACTAACGAGCTGGTCGGCTGGGTGCAGGGGACGCCCAAGGTGGTCGGTGCCAATTCACCTTTCTACGATGCGCGCGAGTATGACGCGGTCGTCGCTTCCGGTGAGCAGGTGACCTCCGGGTTGCTGGCGATCGCGCTGCACGCCATGGACATCAATGCGCGCTCCTGGCAGGGCTGGCAGATTCCGATCCACACCGACAATGCACATGGCGCTGCCCGCATCCTTGAAATCGACGGTGCCGACATCATCAAGCGCATGGGCGAGGGTCAGGTTGCCGTCATCGCCGGCTTCCAGGGTCTCGGGCCGGACAATCGGATAGCGACGCTTGGCCGCGGCGGTTCGGATACGTCGGCGGTGGCGATCGCGGCTGCTGTCAAAGCCGATCGCTGCGATATCTATACCGATGTCGACGGCGTCTATACGACCGATCCGCGCATCGTGCCGCAGGCGCGTCGACTGAAGAAGATCGCCTTCGAGGAAATGCTCGAAATGGCCTCGCTCGGCGCCAAGGTGCTGCAGGTCCGCTCGGTCGAGCTTGCCATGGTACACAAGGTCCGTACCTTCGTGCGCTCCTCTTTCGAAGATCCCGATGCTCCGGGCATGGGTGATTTGTTAAATCCGCCCGGAACGCTGATTTGTGACGAGGATGAAATCGTGGAACAAGAAGTAGTCACCGGCATCGCCTATGCCAAGGATGAGGCTCAGATCTCGCTTCGCCGTCTTGCCGACCGGCCCGGCGTTTCCGCCGCAATCTTCGGCCCCCTCGCCGAGAGCCATATCAATGTCGACATGATCGTCCAGAACATTTCCGAGGACGGTTCGAAGACCGACATGACCTTCACCGTGCCTTCGGGCGACGTCGAGAAGGCGATCAGGGTGCTCGGCGAGAACAAGGAGAAGATCGGCTACGACGTCGTGCAGAACGAGTCGGGCTTGGTCAAAGTTTCGGTCATCGGCATCGGCATGCGTTCGCATGCCGGTGTTGCCGCCACCGCTTTCAAGGCTCTTGCCGAGAAGGGCATCAACATCAAGGCGATCACGACCTCGGAAATCAAGATTTCCATCCTGATCGACGGTCCTTATGCGGAACTCGCTGTCAGGACTTTGCATTCCTGCTACGGTCTGGATAAGAATTGATTCCCAGCAGGCCTGCCGCATTTAAGTTGTGAAGTTACGCGGCGTCTGCCGGGTTACTTTGCTTTTGTTTTTGGAGCTTGAGACGCCATGAGAGACCTATCCGGCGGTCCGCGCGTGCTGCTCAAGCGGCTGCGCGAGTTGATGGCGGAGCCGCTGGAGCCGCAGGAGCGTCTCGACCGGATCGTTCGGCAGATCGCCAGCAACATGGTGGCCGAGGTTTGCTCCGTCTACGTGCTGCGCTCTGACGGCGTTCTCGAACTTTATGCGACTGAGGGCCTGAAGAAAGAGGCCGTCCACCTGTCGCAATTGAAGATGGGGCAGGGCCTCGTCGGTACGATCGCCGCTTCGGCGCAGCCGCTCAACCTTTCCGATGCACAGTCGCACCCCGCTTTCCGTTATCTCCCGGAAACCGGCGAAGAAATCTACCATTCCTTCCTCGGCGTGCCGATCCTACGCACCGGCCGTTCGCTCGGCGTTCTCGTCGTGCAGAACAAGGCGAGCCGCACCTACCGCGAGGAAGAACTAGAAGCGCTCGAGACCACGGCGATGGTGCTCGCCGAGATGATCGCCACCGGCGAGCTCAAGAAGATCACGAAGCCCGGCCTTGAACTTGACCTGACACGCTCCGTCACGATCAATGGCGATACCTATAACGAAGGCATCGGGCTCGGTTATGTCGTGCTGCATGAGCCGCGCATCGTCGTCACCAATCTTCTCAACGAAGATTCGGAGAAGGAAATCCGCAGGCTGGCGGAGGCGATGGGTTCGCTTCGGATTTCGATCGACGACTTGCTTTCGAGCCGCGACGTGTCGATGGAGGGCGAGCATCGCGAGGTTCTGGAAACCTACCGCATGTTCGCACATGACCAGGGCTGGGTGCGGAAGCTCGAAGAGGCGATCCGCAACGGCCTGACGGCGGAAGCAGCGGTCGAAAAAGTCCAGAGCGACACCAAAGCGCGCATGATGCGTCTGACGGATCCTTATCTCCGCGAGCGCATGCATGACTTCGAAGATTTGGCGAACCGCCTTTTGCGGCAACTGACTGGCTACAGCGGCCACGCGTCGGGTGACGGTTTCCCGAATGATGCGATCATCCTCGCGCGCGCCATGGGTGCCGCCGAACTGCTCGACTACCCGCGCGCCAATGTGCGCGGCTTGGTGCTCGAGGAAGGCGCCGTCACCAGTCACGTCGTCATCGTCGCCCGTGCCATGGGCATTCCGGTGATCGGCCAGGCGGCAGGCGTTGTCGCGCTTGCCGAAAACGGCGATGCCGTGATCATCGATGGCGACGGCGGCCATGTGCATCTGAGGCCGTTGCCGGAGCATCAGAGGTCTTACGAGGAAAAAGTCCGGTTCCGCGCGCGCCGGCAGGAGCAGTTCCGGGCGCTGCGCTCCGTTGAGCCGCTGACGAGGGACGGGCAGCGGATTTCGCTGCTGATGAATGCCGGGCTTCTGGTCGATCTGCCGCAGCTTGCGGAATCGGGTGCCGAAGGTATTGGCCTCTTCCGCACCGAGCTGCAGTTCATGATCGCTTCCACGATGCCGAAGGCCGACGAGCAGGAAATCTTCTATCGCAACGTGCTGAAGCAGGCGGCCGGCCGCATCGTTACCTTCCGCACGCTCGATATCGGCGGCGATAAGGTTGTGCCCTATTTCCGCGGCCACGAGGAGGAGAATCCGGCACTCGGCTGGCGTGCCATTCGCTTGTCGCTCGACCGTCCGGGGCTCTTGCGCACGCAGCTTCGCGCCATGCTGAAGGCGGCCGCCGGGGCCGAGCTGAAGCTCATGGTGCCGATGGTGACCGAGGTTTCCGAGATCGCGGCCGTTCGCGAGCTTCTGCAGAAGGAAGTGCAGCACCTGTCCCGCTTCGGCCACGGCCTGCCGCGCAAGCTGCAGTTCGGTGCGATGCTGGAGGTGCCGGCACTACTCTGGCAGCTCGACGAACTGATGGCGGCTGTCGATTTCGTCTCAGTCGGCTCCAATGACCTCTTCCAGTTCGCTATGGCAGTGGATCGCGGCAATGCGCGCGTTTCCGACCGCTTCGATACGCTGGGCAAGCCGTTCCTCAGGCTCTTGCGCGACATCGTGCGAGCCGGTGAGCGCAACAATACGCCGGTGACATTGTGCGGCGAGCTTGCCGGCAAGCCGATCTCGGCGATGGCGCTGCTTGGTCTCGGCTTCCGCTCGGTGTCAATGTCGCCGGCCTCGATCGGGCCGGTAAAGGCAATGCTGCTCGGTCTCGATGCCGCGGCGCTGGCGAAGGTGATGAACGAGGCGTTGGACGATATCCACGCGACGACCCCGATGCGCGAGGTGCTTGCCCACTTCGCCGAGAGTCACAATATTCCCCTTTAGCAAACTATAAGAAGAATCGGAGCGAAGGGTGGCGAAGCTTCCCGTTGAAAAGATGCGCGAGCTGGAACGCCGCTTCGGCGAAATTGAAGCGCGGATGTCGGCCGGCCCGTCGGCGGACGTCTACGTGAAGCTCGCCTCCGAATATTCCGAGCTGCAGCCCGTCGTCACCAAGATCCGCGCCTATGAAAAGGCTGAAGCCGAGCTTTCCGATCTCGAAGCGTTGCTTGAAGACAGGTCCGTCGACCGTGAGATGCGCGATCTCGCGGAGCAGGAATTGCCGGATGTGAAGGAGCGCATCGAGGCACTGGAGCAGGAAATCCAGATCCTGCTGCTGCCGAAGGATGCCGCAGACGAAAAGAGCGCGATCCTTGAAATCCGCGCGGGTACGGGAGGCTCGGAGGCCGCACTCTTCGCAGGCGATCTTTTTCGCATGTATGAGCGTTTCGCCGCGGCGAATGGCTGGAAGGTCGAAATCCTTTCCGCAAGCGAGGGCGAAGCCGGCGGCTACAAGGAAATTATCGCCACGATCACCGGCAAGGGCGTCTTCGCCAAGCTGAAGTTCGAGTCTGGCGTGCATCGTGTGCAGCGCGTGCCCGAAACCGAAGCGGGTGGGCGCATTCACACGTCGGCAGCAACGGTCGCCGTGCTGCCCGAAGCCGAAGAAATCGACATCGAGATCCGGCCGGAAGACATTCGTATTGATACGATGCGATCGTCCGGCGCGGGCGGCCAGCACGTCAACACCACGGATTCCGCGGTGCGTATCACGCATCTGCCGACGGGCATCGTCGTCACCAGTTCGGAAAAGTCACAGCACCAGAACCGCGCCAAGGCGATGCAGGTACTGCGTTCGAGGCTCTATGATGCCGAACGACAAAGGGCCGATAGCGAACGTTCCGCCGATCGCAAGAGCCAGGTCGGCTCCGGCGACCGCTCGGAGCGGATACGCACCTACAATTACCCGCAGGGCCGCATTACCGATCACCGCATCAATCTGACGCTCTACAAGCTGGACCGGATGATGGAAGGCGAGATCAATGAAGTGGTGGATGCCCTGCTTGCCGATTATCAGGCAAGCCAACTGGCTCAGCTTGGCGAGCTGCAATGACCGGAGCGCGGCCGACGGTTTCTGAAGTTCTCGCCGAAGTCCGCCGCCGCTTCACCGAAGCCGGTATCGCCGATCCCGCAACGGATGCAAGACTGCTCGTTGCCGGATTGCTGAGGTTCTCCTCGAGCGAAATGCTATCACGCGGTAATGAGCCCGTCGCTGCCGATAAAGAGGCGCTGATCCTGGCGGCTGTGAAACGACGGCTAGCGCATGAGCCGGTCCACCGTATTCTCGGCGAGCGGGAATTCTACGGTCTGCCGCTTTCGCTTTCCGCCGAGACGCTGGAGCCGCGGCCAGACACGGAAATTCTCGTCGATACGATGCTTCCTTATTTAAGAACACTTGCAAAGACGGAGGAACATCTCCATATCCTTGATCTAGGAACCGGAACCGGGGCAATATGCCTTGCGCTTTTGAGCGAATTTCCGGGAGCGTCGGGTATCGGAAGCGATGTATCCGCAGATGCCCTCAGGACGGCAGAATCAAACGCTGCAAGAAACGGATTGAAGGAACGGTTTGAGACTGTGCAATCAAGTTGGTTTCAAAACATTCACGGTACGTTTCACGCAATCGTCTCAAATCCGCCCTATATTGCTTCCAATGTCATTGACAATCTCGCTCCTGAAGTGACGAAATTTGATCCGGCGGCAGCTCTGGATGGTGGCCCCGATGGGCTTGACGCATACAAAGCGATAGCCAAGGATGCTGCCAGGTTCATGCAGCCAAACGGCGTCATAGGACTGGAAATCGGCTACGACCAGCGGAATCACGTAACGGCGGTCTTCGAAGCCGCAGGTTTCAAATGCGTCGAATCCGCAAAGGATTATGGCCAGAATGACCGGGTGCTTGTGTTCGCACCCATCGCTTGAGCGACAAATTGCAGCATTGAACAGGACATTACTGCTATTGCGAAGAAAAGGCTTGGATTTCCCGGGGAAGCGATATAGGTTGCCCTCACGCGTTGGGCAGTCAAGAAGGAACGTCGATTCGTTCGGTACTTGGTCGGCCTCGGGGGTCCACTCTTTTAAACGAGAGTTTCAAAGGTTGAACACGACCCAATGCGTGAATCAGTCAATATGACTTGAGAACAAGCGGCAGGTCGGCGCGAAGGCGCATTATGCTTGCGGCACGAAGGCCCTGAGCCGGTTTACCGGCCACGGCGGTTGGTGCCATAATTCCACACAAACAGAGAATTCAGGTGAACGATCTATGAGGCCAGGACAGCAGAACAAGCGCGGTCGAGGGCGTGGCAGTAACAACAACGGCGGCGGAAATAACAACAACAATTTCAACCGCAAGGGTGGCAATCCGCTGACGCGGACCTACGACAGCTCCGGCCCCGACGTGAAGATCCGCGGTACGGCTCAGCATATTGCTGAAAAATATTCGCAGCTTGCCCGCGATGCCCAGAGCTCCGGTGACCGCGTCATAGCCGAGAACTACCTGCAGCACGCAGAGCACTATTACCGCATCATTGCGGCCGCCCAGACGCAGATGCAGGAACGTTTCCAGCGCGACGATCGGAACGAATATACCGAGCGCGAAGGTGGCGAGCGCGATGGCGACGAACTGGATTCGGTAGACAGCGATGATGCCGTCGTCGTTCAGCCGCCGCGCGAGCAGCATCGTCGCGAACAGCGCGCAGAAGCTCCCGCTTCTTTACCGGCCCCGACTCAGGAATCCAACGACGGAACCGGCCCTCAGCCGGAAATCGAAGGCATTCCGGCCGAAGTCTCCATGGAGGAAGAAGGCGGCCAGCAGCGCGAACGCCAGCCGCGCCGCCGTAACGCCAGCAACCGCCCCCGCCGTCCGCGCCGCGCCGAAGGCGAAGGCGAGGCTGCTTCCGCCGAAGCACCGGCTCTGGTCGAAGCGGCCACGGAATAAGGCTGCCGTCTCCGGCTCAACACGAATATTGTCGCGACAGAGCCAGCGAGTGCGATTGCCATCACGATATTGAAGGCGCGCGCAATGCGCGCGTCTTGAAGCAGTTTCTGCATCAATGCGCCAGCCATTAACCAGGCGAGACCGCTCGGAAAGGCTGCCACAAAGAATAGGACTGCGCAGGTTGCGGCCAAGCCGAAAGCGCTTCCTGGAGATGCGCCGGAGTAGGCGGCAATCCCACTCACAGCAACCAGCCAGCCCTTCGGATTCATCCATTGAAATGCCGCCGCTTGCAGAAAGCCCACGGCTTTCGTGTCGCCTTTCGCCTGCGTCACGTCCGCGGTCGCGATCTTCCAGGCCAGCCAAAACAGAAAGGCAGCGCCGATCAGATTCATGATCGTTAGCGTAAGCGGGTAAAGCAGAAACAACTGCGCAAGGCCGAGGCCCGCACAGAAGAATAGCGACGACATTCCCAAGGCAGCACCGAGCACGCATGGCAGGCCGCGTGTCAAACCGACGAGTGAGCCGGTCGCCATGATCATGACATTGCTGGGGCCGGGCGTGATGGCGCCGACGACTGAAAAGGTCAGAAATGCAATCGTTTGCTCGAGGGTCATCTCGGCTCTGCTGTTTAGGAAGCTGCAACGCATACCAGCAGCGCTACAATCGGGTCTTGAACGTTCGTGCCATCAGGCCGTGCCGCGCGTTCGCGGAGGATTCTTCGGCCTGGGTTTTCGTGGTTCCGGGCTCTTTAAACTCGCGAAAATCCATCCCATATTCGTCCTCGAATGCTTCGTCCAATTTCCAAAAAGGATGAAGCAACGGCTCGCCTTTTGAGGGAGCTCAATCTCAATCATCGGTCTGTGCCTTATAAGGGCAGGGCGATCCATGGAGGTAGAATATGAATATCGAAAAGTATTCCGAGCGGGTTCGCGGTTTCGTTCAGTCCGCCCAAACCTATGCCTTGGCGCAGGGTCACCAGCAATTCACGCCGGAACATGTCCTCAAGGTCCTGCTTGACGACGATCAAGGTATGGCTGCTTCGCTGATCGAACGCGCCGGCGGCGATGCCAAGGCCGCGCGGCTTGCAAACGATGCAGCGCTTGCAAAGCTGCCGAAGATTTCCGGCGGCAACGGCAACATCTATCTCGCCCAGCCGCTCGCTAGAGTTTTTTCCACGGCTGAAGAGGCCGCCAAGAAAGCCGGCGACAGCTTCGTCACGGTCGAGCGGTTGCTGCAGGCCTTGGCGATTGAGTCTTCCGCTTCGACCTCAACGACGCTGAAGAATGCTGGCGTGACGGCGCAGAGCCTCAATCAGGTTATCAACGATATTCGAAAAGGACGCACGGCCGACTCCGCTAATGCGGAACAAGGCTTCGATTCCCTGAAGAAATACGCCCGCGATCTGACCGGCGAGGCCCGCGAGGGCAAGCTCGATCCGGTGATCGGCCGCGATGACGAGATCCGCCGTACCATTCAGGTCCTCTCCCGCCGCACCAAGAATAACCCGGTGCTGATCGGCGAGCCCGGCGTCGGCAAGACGGCAATCGTCGAGGGACTGGCACTACGCATCGTCAACGGCGACGTGCCGGAGTCTCTCAAAGACAAGAAGCTGATGGCGCTCGACATGGGCGCGCTGATTGCTGGTGCAAAGTATCGCGGCGAATTCGAAGAACGGCTGAAGGCCGTGCTCAACGAAGTGCAGTCGGAAAACGGCGAGATCATCCTTTTCATCGACGAAATGCACACGCTAGTCGGCGCCGGCAAGGCGGATGGAGCGATGGATGCTTCCAACCTGCTGAAGCCAGCGCTTGCGCGCGGCGAGTTGCACTGCGTCGGTGCCACCACGCTCGACGAGTACCGCAAGCATGTCGAGAAGGACGCAGCACTCGCCCGCCGGTTCCAGCCCGTCATGGTCGATGAACCGACGGTCGAGGACACGATCTCGATCCTTCGCGGCCTCAAGGAAAAATACGAGCAGCACCACAAGGTTCGCATTTCGGACTCGTCGCTGGTGGCGGCTGCGACGCTGTCGAACCGCTATATCACCGATCGCTTCCTGCCCGACAAGGCGATCGACCTGATGGACGAGGCGGCCGCGCGGTTGCGCATGCAGGTGGATTCGAAGCCCGAAGAGCTCGACGAGTTAGATCGCCGCATCATGCAGCTGAAAATCGAGCGTGAAGCGCTAAAGAAGGAAACGGATGCAGCCTCCGCCGACCGTCTGACGCGGCTCGATGCCGAACTGACGGACCTGGAGGAGAAGGCCAACGCTCTGACGGCCCGCTGGCAATCGGAAAAGCAGAAGCTCGGTCTTGCCGCCGATCTCAAGAAGAAGCTCGACGACGCCCGCAACGAACTGGCAATCGCCCAGCGCAAGGGTGAATTCCAACGCGCCGGCGAATTGACCTATGGCGTCATTCCGGAGCTGGAAAAGCAACTGGCCGATGCGGAAAGCCAGGATGGCGATCGCAGCGCCATGGTGCAGGAGGTCGTGACCCCGGACAATGTCGCCCATGTCGTTTCCCGCTGGACCGGCATTCCGGTCGACAAGATGCTGGAAGGCGAGCGCGAGAAGCTGCTCAGGATGGAAGACGAACTGGCGACTTCGGTCATCGGCCAGGGCGATGCTGTGCAAGCCGTATCGCGTGCCGTTCGCCGCGCGCGCGCCGGGCTGCAGGACCCCAACCGGCCGATCGGCTCATTCATCTTCCTGGGCCCGACCGGCGTCGGCAAGACTGAGCTTACCAAGGCGCTCGCCCGCTTCCTCTTCGACGACGAGACGGCGATGGTGCGCATGGACATGTCGGAATACATGGAAAAACACTCGGTGGCCCGGCTGATCGGCGCCCCTCCCGGCTATGTCGGCTACGAGGAAGGTGGCGCATTGACGGAAGCTGTCCGCCGCCGACCTTATCAGGTCGTGCTCTTCGACGAGATCGAGAAGGCGCATCACGACGTCTTCAACATCCTGCTGCAGGTGCTGGATGAGGGGCGCCTGACGGACGGCCAGGGCCGCACGGTCGACTTCCGCAATACGATGATCATCATGACCTCGAACCTCGGTGCCGAATTCCTCACCCAGCTGGGCGAGGGCCAGGACAGCGACACGGTTCGCGAGGAGGTGATGGAGGTCGTGCGCGCCAATTTTCGGCCGGAATTCCTGAACCGCGTCGACGAGATCATCCTCTTCCATCGCCTGAAGCGCGATGAGATGGGCGCGATTGTCGATATCCAGCTGAAACGGCTGGTGGCGTTGCTGGCCGAGCGCAAGATCACGATCGAGCTCGATGACGATGCCCGCAGTTGGCTTGCCAACAAAGGCTACGATCCGGTCTATGGCGCGCGGCCATTGAAGCGGGTGATCCAGAAGTATGTCCAGGATCCGCTCGCCGAGCAGATTCTCTCCGGCCAGGTGCCGGACGGATCGACGGTGAAGGTCACCAACGGTTCCGACCGCTTGCTGTTCCGCCCGCGCAATTCCGCCGTCAGCGAAGCAGCGTAAAAGACGCATCCGGGAAAGCTAATGGCGGCTCCGGCCGCCATTTTTCTGGGCCTACTTGCTGGCGATCTGATCGACCGGCTGGTTATTCAGGAGCGTATCGATGCGCTTGCGCTCGTCCTGGAATTTAGCCAGTGCTTCGCCGGCCAGCGACTTGCCGCCCGGCAAGCGGATGCGGAGCGGATCGACCTTGGTACCGTTGACGATCATCTCGTAGTGCAGATGCGGTCCGGTGGATTCGCCGGTGGTGCCGACCCAGCCGATCACCTGGCCCTGACGAACTTTTGCTCCGGGCACGATGCCTTTGGCAATGGCGCTCTGGTGGTTGTAGGAGGACTCGTATCCATTGGCATGACGGACGATCGTCTGATTGCCATAGCCGCCGGAATCCCAGCCGGCCTTCTCGACCGTGCCATTGCCGGTCGCGATGATCGGCGTACCGCGGGGAGCGGCCCAGTCGACGCCCGTATGCATGCGGGCAAAACCCAGGATCGGGTGGCGTCGCATGCCGAAACCGGACTTGAAAATGCCGTTCGGCACCGGGTTGCGCAGCAAGAACTGACGGATGCTCTTGCCTTCCTGATCGAAGTAATCGACGTTTCCGTCCGCATCCTGGAAGCGGTAGAAGCGTGTCACCGTATCGCCAAAACGGGCATTGACGTAAAGCAGTTCGGAATTCGGCGTCGCGCGGCCGCTCGAATCGGCGACAGAGAAAAAGGCCTCGAGGAAATCGGTCGGCCTCAATTGCGCCTGGAAGTCAACATTTGCCGCAAGCAGCTTGATGATCAGCGCCGTCATATCCTTGGTCATGCCGTAGGAAAGGGCGGCGCGATAAATGCCGTCATAAACGCGCGGCAGGTTCTGGCCAGCGGGAACTGACAGCGAATTGTCATCGAAGGCAGTCGCGATCGCGTCAAGCCTAGGCGGTTCACTTGCCTCAACGAAGCGGCTCTTGTCATCGAGAGCGATTGTGACGAGATGACGCGTGCCGCGATAGACGCTGGCGCGGATGAGTTTGGCCTGTTCGCCCTTCTGGATGATGCCGACACGCAGGACGTCGCCCTTGGCAAGCTCGTCGCTGCCGAGTGGCGGCGCGAGGTTGGCAGAGAGCATCTTCGCCTGCGGCTCGGGATAGCCGGAATCCATCAGCGCCTTGACGATGGTGACATCCTGGCGGGCCGGCACGATGTCGTCGGCAAATTCCTCGGTCTGCGGCGTGATCGATTCCGGTGCAGACACCGTCATGTTCTGCTCGAGAACGCGGGCTGACAGGCCTGATGTCAGATCGACATCGTTGTCCTCGTTCGAAAAGCGCTGAG
>NZ_CDSAWY010000005.1:82500-477500 GCF_977109285.1 Rhizobium yanglingense | reverse complement strand
AGAGCGTCGAGCGAATACCCCCGGGGGTAGAGCACTGGATGGGCTATGGGGACTCACCGTCTTACTGATCCTAACCAAACTCCGAATACCGGGGAGTACTACTCGGCAGACACACGGCGGGTGCTAACGTCCGTCGTGAAAAGGGCAACAACCCTGACCTCCAGCTAAGGTCCCCAAGTCATGGCTAAGTGGGAAAGGATGTGAGGATCCCAAAACAACCAGGATGTTGGCTTAGAAGCAGCCATCATTTAAAGAAAGCGTAACAGCTCACTGGTCTAAATAAGGGTCTTTGCGCCGAAAATGTAACGGGGCTGAAGCCATGCACCGAAGCTGAGGATGTGTAGCAATACACGTGGTAGCGGAGCGTTCCGTAAGCCTGTGAAGGGACAGTCGTGAGACATCCTGGAGGTATCGGAAGTGCGAATGTTGACATGAGTAACGATAAAGAGGGTGAGAGACCCTCTCGCCGAAAGACCAAGGGTTCCTGCTTAAAGTTAATCTGAGCAGGGTTAGCCGGCCCCTAAGACGAGGCGGACACGCGTAGTCGATGGGAACCACGTTAATATTCGTGGGCCTGGTGGTAGTGACGGATTGCTCAACTTGTAAGGTCTTATTGGATTGATCTTGCAGGGACGCGGTTCCAGGAAACAGCTCCACCGTATAGACCGTACCCGAAACCGACACAGGTGGTCAGGTAGAGTATACCAAGGCGCTTGAGAGAACTATGTTGAAGGAACTCGGCAAATTGCACGCGTAACTTCGGAAGAAGCGTGACCCCATTTTGGGCAACCAGGATGGGGTGGCACAGACCAGGGGGTAGCGACTGTTTATCAAAAACACAGGGCTCTGCGAAGTAGCAATACGACGTATAGGGTCTGACGCCTGCCCGGTGCTGGAAGGTTAAAGGGAGAGGTGCAAGCTTTGAACTGAAGCCCCAGTAAACGGCGGCCGTAACTATAACGGTCCTAAGGTAGCGAAATTCCTTGTCGGGTAAGTTCCGACCTGCACGAATGGCGTAACGACTTCCCCGCTGTCTCCAACATAGACTCAGTGAAATTGAATTCCCCGTGAAGATGCGGGGTTCCTGCGGTCAGACGGAAAGACCCCGTGCACCTTTACTATAGCTTTACACTGGCATTCGTGTCGGCATGTGTAGGATAGGTGGTAGGCTTTGAAGCGGGGACGCCAGTTTCCGTGGAGCCATCCTTGAAATACCACCCTTATCGTCATGGATGTCTAACCGCGGTCCGTTATCCGGATCCGGGACAGTGTATGGTGGGTAGTTTGACTGGGGCGGTCGCCTCCGAAAGAGTAACGGAGGCGCGCGATGGTGGGCTCAGACCGGTCGGAAATCGGTCGTCGAGTGCAATGGCATAAGCCCGCCTGACTGCGAGACTGACAAGTCGAGCAGAGACGAAAGTCGGTCATAGTGATCCGGTGGTCCCGCGTGGAAGGGCCATCGCTCAACGGATAAAAGGTACGCCGGGGATAACAGGCTGATGACCCCCAAGAGTCCATATCGACGGGGTTGTTTGGCACCTCGATGTCGGCTCATCGCATCCTGGGGCTGGAGCAGGTCCCAAGGGTTTGGCTGTTCGCCAATTAAAGCGGTACGTGAGCTGGGTTCAGAACGTCGTGAGACAGTTCGGTCCCTATCTGCCGTGGGTGTAGGAATATTGACAGGATCTGTCCCTAGTACGAGAGGACCGGGATGGACATATCTCTGGTGGACCTGTTGTCCTGCCAAGGGCATAGCAGGGTAGCTACATATGGAAGGGATAACCGCTGAAGGCATCTAAGCGGGAAACCCACCTGAAAACGAGTGTTCCCTATCAGAGCCGTGGAAGACGACCACGTTGATAGGCCGGGTGTGGAAGTGCAGCAATGCATGAAGCTTACCGGTACTAATAGCTCGATCGGCTTGATCGTTCTCATTGACAATGCTCATCAAAATGAGCCTGACCCTGACAGGTCAAGACGTGTTCAAAACGAAGTGAAAACTTCACCAGCTTCTCAAATCGTTGCGCTTCGCTGACCTGGTGGTTATGGCGGGGTGGCTGCACCCGTTCCCTTTCCGAACACGGCCGTGAAACGCCCCAGCGCCTATGGTACTTCGTCTCAAGACGCGGGAGAGTCGGTCGCCGCCAGGTCTGCGAAACGCAACAACGAAATCACAAATCTTCTCAACACAATAAAACGGCCATAAGCCGATATAAACCGGCCGCAAACAAAAGCGGTCCGTTCCGCTCAAAAAAACAATAACGCGGGGTGGAGCAGCCCGGTAGCTCGTCAGGCTCATAACCTGAAGGCCGCAGGTTCAAATCCTGCCCCCGCAACCAAACAAACTTTGCCAGGCAAGTTGTTTCTGATCGAACTCCTCCAGATAGCTCTGGAGGAGCTTTTTGCGTTTGGAATCAGAGTCGATCCGCTAGTCACCCGAATCTGAAGTTCGGCTCATTGTTTTTTGGCAAAATCGCTTGACCGAGGCGAGGATTTGGTCGGCGGATTTCACCCATCTGCCGACACGCAGTTCGAGGTTCGATACGAGCTCGTAGTCGCCCGGCGCCATGAGGTCGGCGAGATCGACGTATTGGTTTCGAGGAATGCACGCACCTGGCGCCCATCGGCGGACCGTTCTTCCTCTTCAGGTATGCGGACACGATGCACGCGATGCTTAGGCACGACACCGTGTTCAGGCGGCATAGCGGAGCACCGCCGAACGAGACAGGAGACCGAAACGAGCTCCCGATCCGAGCGACGCCCCGAGAGGGGTTGGGTGACGGCGCCGATTCTCTAGCCACGGTCGTGCACACCGGCCGACCGCGATTTCAACCAAGCCGCTCCATACCTAGCTTACGCCATCAAGTGCCACGTGCGCACGCTGAGCTCGCTGGCACCGCGTCGATTCCGCAATCACTTCAACCGGTATCGAAGAAAGTCGAGGACAGCGCGGCGCATCGATGGGGTTTCCCGGTGGCCGACGCCGGCTTCTGCCAGAAGAGCGATGGCGCCGGGGGCGCCAGCCGTGCGATAGGCGGCGTTCGTTTGGGCGAAAGCGCGCTCTGCTGCGAGCTTTGGAGTCAGCGGATCCTCGAGGCCGAGGCAGATGAGCTGAGGTCGCGGGGCGATGAGGCCGGCGATCTCGCCGATCGAGGTTTCCGACAAAAGGCCGGGGATGGTGAGGTAGTGGCCGTGCAGGTCGTGGGCGCCGGTTTCGACCAGCGTCGCGAAATCGGCGTAACAGCAAAGATGCGCGACAGCCGCGAGGCGAGCATCGATGGCGGCGAGGAAGTAGGAGAGGGTGGCCCCCATCGAAATGCCGGTCATGCCGATCCGGCCGGCATCGACATCGCTGCGCGCGGCGAGCCAGGTCAATGCGGCAGATTGTTCGCCGAGCATCTGCCCGAACAGCGTCCGCCCCTGCCAAAGGGCTGCCTTGGTCGCGGCACTCTCGCTTACCTCGGCGCGCTCTCCGAAAGTCGGCATCTCGATGCACAGGGTGACATAGCCTTCGCTCGCCAGGACAGGTCCGGGTGCATCGAGAAGTGCCGGCCGTCCTTCGATCAGCTCGCTCGCGCCGATGTCGTACCGGCTGCCATGTGCGTGGGCATAGAGAATGGCCGGTCCGGGCGCGCGGCTTGCAGACGGTCGTGTCAGGAAACCGCGGATTTCCGTTCCTCTGGCTAGGCGAAAACGCAGATGCTCAACAACGTGGTCACCTCGGTCTTCCGCGACAGATGCCACGAGATCCAGGGACGTATCCGTCACCCGCAGTAGCGCCCTGAGCCGTTCAACGGAAATCGTCATCGCCACGGCGGCCTATCGGACGAGCCAGCCGCCGTCGACCGGCAGGACGGTGCCCGTCATAGCCTGACGCAGGCGCGGCGAAGAACAGGACCGAGGTGGCGAGATTGTCCGGCGTGCCCCAGCGTCCCATCGGGATGCGCGCGGAAATCTGGGCATTGCGATCGGGATCGTTGCGCAGCGCCTCTGTATTCTCGGTCGCCATATAGCCGTGGGCGATGGCGTTGACGGTGATGCCGTGTGGCGCAAGCTCGTTCGCCATCGCCTTCGTCAGCCCGGTAATGCCGTGCTTGGACGCCGAATAGGCGGGCACCCGGATGCCCCCCTTGGAGAGATCGACCTCGAGCGCGTGAAAGCGGCGGCCGGTCTTCCGGACGAGACCGGCCGTCTCCGGCATGGGAGAGGAGCCGAGCGCCACGATGTCGGCACCGGCATCAGCCAGTGCCAGCGCCATGCCCTGGCCGAGGCCTGTCCTTGCCCCGGTGACCAGGGCGACTTTTCCGGAAAGATCAAACAGCGTTATCAAGGCGCAGGCCCTTCTCGTTGAACAGATGAAGCGGTGCGGCCGAGAGCGACAGGCGGAGCTCGCTCCCGGTCGTCAGGTTGTGCTGGCCAGGTGCGACCACCAGAACCTTCTGCCCGGCGACATCGGCATGGATGACGGTTTCCGAGCCGAGCGCTTCCACGAGCCTGATCTTGGCCGGAATGGCGGTCGGCTCGCTGCCAACCGTAATATGGTGGGGGCGCACGCCGACCGTGACCCGCGCGCCTTGGCCAAGATTGGCGCCGTTGACCGGAAGCTCGATCCGTTGACCGCCGGGCAACGCTGCAACGGCCCTGCCGGACTGCACGAATTCGACCGTTGTTTCGAGGAAATTCATGTGCGGCGAGCCGATGAAGCCCGCAACGAAGCGGTTGGCCGGTGAATTGTAGAGTTCGAGCGGCGTGCCGACCTGCTCGATCCGGCCGGCGCGCAGCACGACGATCCGGTCCGCCAGCGTCATCGCCTCGACCTGGTCGTGGGTAACGTAGATCATTGTCGCCGAAAGCCGGGCATGGAGTGCTGCAAGCTCGGCGCGCGTTGAGCCGCGCAGCTCGGCGTCGAGGTTGGACAGCGGTTCGTCGAGCAGGAAGGCGACCGGCCTGCGCACGATGGCGCGACCGATGGCGACACGCTGACGCTGGCCGCCAGAGAGCTGGCCCGGTCGCCGGTCGAGATAGGCCTCGATCTCCAGCATGCGCGCGGCTTCGCCGATACGCTCGGCGATCTCCGCCTTCGGCATCCTGGTGTTTTCCAGGCCGAAGGCGAGGTTCTGGCGCACGCTCATATGCGGATAGAGCGCATAGGACTGGAACACCATGGCAAGGCCGCGGTCGGCGGCCGGGATAGTGTTGACCACCTTGCCGTCGATGGCGAGTTCGCCGCCTGTCGGCTTTTCCAACCCGGCGATCATGCGAAGCAGTGTCGACTTTCCGCAACCGGAGGGCCCGACGAAGACGACCAGTTCGCCGTCCTTGATCTCCAGGTTGATGCCATGGAGCACGTCGACCGCCCCGAAGGATTTCGTGACATTGGTGAGCTTGATATGACCCATGACGGCCTCCTCTATTTCAGTCCGGTTCCGGCAATGCCGGTGGTGATGAAGCGCTGCAGGAAGATGAAGACGAGGACGACCGGGATCATCGTCACCACCGTCATCGCCAGGATGAAATGCCACTGCACATTGAGCTCGCCGGAATAGATGCTGAGGCCAACCTGCAGAGTATAGAGTTCCTTGCGCGACAGCACGATCAGCGGCCAGAGGAAGTCGTTCCAGCGCCAGACCACGGAGAAGATCGCAAGAACGGCGAGCGCGGGCGCGGTCAAGGGCAGGATGATGCGCCAATAGATCTGCCATTCCGACGCCTTGTCCATGCGGGCCGCGTCGATCAATTCGTCGGGAATGGTCAGCATGTACTGGCGCAGGATGAATACGCCGGTCGGCGTCGCCACGGTCGGCAGGATGACGCCCCAGAGATTGTTGAAGAGGCCGAGCGCCGAGACGATCGAATAGAGGGGCACCATGATCACCGAGAGCGGCACCATCAGAGTGGCAAGGATGAGCAGCATGGCAAATGTCCGGCCGCGAAACTCGTATTTGCTGAGCGCAAAGGCCGCCATTGAATTGACCACGAGCGTAATCAGCGTTGCCGTTACCGTCACGAAGACGGAATTCCACAGATAGCGGACGAAATCGAAATGGGTGAAGGGTTCGGTATAGTTCTCCGAGGCGAACGACATTTCGCGGACCGGGGCGCGCTGCGAGATGTTGACCTTGACGATCTCCCCCGGTTTCTGCGGATCGATCATCTGGCTCACGATGCCGATGCGCCGGACTTCGGCGAGTGTCGCCTTGCTGCCATCCGGCAGCGTGACGTTGTAGAGATCGAGCGGTTTGTCATAGCCTTCGACCGTCACTTTCTGAGTGACGTAGGGCAAGATGGTCGGCGGGAATTCGGCAAGGGCTGCCGGAGACTTGAATGACGAGCCGACGAGCCAGACTGCCGGGCCGAACATGACGAACAGGCCGCCGACGAGCCAGACCCAGGTGACGATATCCGTCCAGTGCCAGCCCTTGCCGCCCTTGCGGCGCAGGATGAATTCCGCAACCCGGCTCATTTGCGGGCTCCCTTCTTCTCACTGGATCGGCTGAGGCCGAGCTGCATCAGCGTCAGCACGACGAGGACGACACCCATGAGGATCGAGGCCGCCGCGGCAAGCCCGGGATTGCGCAACTGCGTGGCAAAGCCGGTCTCGTAGATATACTGGGTGAGGTAGAGCGTGCTGGTGCCCGGTCCGCCGCCCGTCAAGACGTAGACTTCATCGAAGATCTGCACGGCCTTGATAAGGACGAGGACGACAACGACGAGCAGGTTGGGCGCAAGCAGCGGCATGGTGATGCGCAGGAACGCCCGCGTCGGCCGGGTGCCATCCATTTCGGCGGCTTCGTAAAGATCCTTCGGGATCGCCTGCAGGCCGGCGAGCAGGATCAGCGTGTAAAAGCCCATATGCGCCCAGATCGACACGCCGATCGTGGCGGCAAAGGCCCAGTTGCGATCGTTCAGCCAGGCATAGGGATCAAAGCCGAAACCGTAGAGGCCGAAGTTCATCAGGCCCTGGCGCTGCAGGATCCATTTCCAGATCAGGCCGACAACGACAGGCGACAGCAGCACCGGGAAGAAGAACACCGCCCGCCAGAAGCTGCGCGCCGCCAGCTCACGGTTGAGGATCAGCGCGGTCACGAGCGAGACGGCGATCATCAGGGTGACCTGGATGATGACGAACCAGCCGGTATTGCCGACGGCCGTCCAGAACGTGTCTTCGGCGCAGCTATTGGGATTGAGATAGTTCGTGCAGTCGAACAGCCGGGCATATTGATCGCCGCCGACGAAGCTGCGATCCGGCAGGAAGAGGGCAGTCCCACCGGTCATCGAATAGGCGAAGTTGATGAAGAAGGGCAGAAGCACGAAGATGCCGAAGATCAGCATGTTGGGCAGCAGGAAAAAGGCCGCCATGCCGCTGATCCCGGTCACCCTTTGCAGCCACCGCAGCGGCGCGTCGATCAGCCCCATCGCGAAGCGCACCGGCGCGAGAACGACTTCGCCAATACCGGAGCCGGTCTTTCCGAGAACATTTGCCTTCATTGCCCACCTCCCTGCGGCAGGAGGAAAACTTACTCGTTTCCAGCTGCTGTCGCATTTTGCAAACTGCTTCTCAAGACGTGCAAGTGGGAGGCGAGCGGCGACGCAGTTTTGCTGCCGCCGCCCGCCTCACTGTTAGCGGCCCGAATCCTTGACCTTGGCCGCGATGTCCGCATCGATACGGGTGTAGGCTTCGGCCACCGGCATCTCGCCCGCAGCTGCCTGGCTCACTCGGGTGACCAGCGCCGCATAGTAGGTGTCCGACCAGAACCAGCCGGGCAGCTTCCGGGCGATATCGGAAAGCGAGCCGGTCGCCCCGACGAAGATGTTCAGGGCTGCCTTTGCCTGTGCATCGTCAGTCTTGAAATCCAGACCCTTTTCGACCACGCCTTTGTGCGCGGGCAGGAACAGCGTGCGTTCGGAAAATTCCTTCACGATGTCTTCGCGTGCCAGATAATCCATGACCTTGGCCACTTCGGTCGGGTTCTTGGTGTATTTGACCGCGACCAGGCCAGCGCCGCCGGTCATGCCGGTGCAGTTTGTCGGACCGCAAGGGCTGCCGGTTGCGACCCAGTCGAAGTTCGAGCCGATCTTGGTCGAGAAGTTCGGGACCTGCCAGGAGCCGGAATAGTAGTAGGCGAGCTGGCCGTTGATGAAATCGTCGGCGCCGGCGCGGTAGGTTGAGCCAGCTGCAGACACCCAGACGTCCTTGCTCATCGTTCCGTCGCCGACCCAGCCGACGAATTTTTCGATGAACGCCTTGGCGCCGTCATCCAGCGGAGCGGGTTTTCCGTCGGCACCGATGTAGTTCGAGCCATAGGCTAGGATCGGTCCGCTCAAGCGGTGACCGGATCGGTCAAGCGCCATGGCGAAAGGCACCTGCTGGCTTTCGGCGACCTGCTTGGAGGCCTTGGCCCAGTCGTCCCAGGTCGCATCCTTGCCCGGCAGGGCAATGCCCGCCTGGTCGAACAGCGTCTTGTTGGCAAAACCGCCGGCAAGCGTGATCTGCGTCATGAAGCCGGAAATCTGGTTGGACCCATCCGGACGCATCCAGTCGGCCTGAGCGCCGAAATTCGTGTCCCAATAGGCGGCGTCGGCGACCAGCGGGCGAAGATCGAGCCAATGCTGGCTCATTGCCTTCAGGTTGGTGACGCGGGCGATATCCGGACCGTCGCCGGCTTCAAGCTGCACTGGCAGCTGTTCGCGCACGACCGTGTAGGACACGTTGTCGAGCACGACGTTGATCCCGGGATTTTCCTTCATGAAGCGGTCGAGCAGATCTTTCAGGACCTCGCCCTCGACGCCATCGGAATACCACATGATGCGGACGTCGCCGGCGAGTGCCGCCGTCGACGTCAAAAGCCCGACGGCAAGCGCCGCCAGCAGTGTTCTGGTCTTTTGCATTGTCTTCCTCCTCTTGTGCACGAGCCCTTCTCCCGCTCGCAGGTAAACGTCGCGCCGGTTTCTCCTAGCCGGCGCTTCGCTATCAGTTGGCAGCCAGCATGGTGACCTCGCCGGCAACCGTGAAGTCCTTGGGCGAAACGGTGCGGCCCTCGGCCTCGACCGATCCGTCGGCGCGAAACGTTACTGTGCCGTAGTCCGGGTCCTCGATAGCGAGCGAGCCGTCTTCCTTCTCCTCGACCGCAAGCGCCGTGAACCGGGCTTCTACCGCGGCAAGGGTGGAGGCCTCGCAGACCCGAACGATCCAGCGGGTTTTTCTGCCGTATTGGCGCAGTTCCGCATTGGCGGATGGACCATCCTTGATCGCGACGAGATCGGTGCTGCCGCGCAGCATCATCGCGCCGTGTCCCGCAGCGCGCCAGCGCAAGGGTTCCATTGACGCTGCTCTCGTCGAACTCGCCAACCGGAAACCAGGCATGGGTGAAATCCGGCTGCTCTTCAAAGGTGGAAAAGTCGAGTACGGCCAACCCCCGGTACTGGTGGGCGCGAGGGAGGGTGCCGCAACCACCCCAAAAGGACGGCCGGCCGTACCCGAACTGAATTGTTTCACCGGGATGGTTGATCCAGACGGCCGCTTCTGGCCGCTCGCCGAGCCGCAGATGCAGCACGGTTTCCTGGTAACCCCATTCGTTCCAGCGGTAATGGGCAGCGGACCCCATGGCGAAGTCGCGGCTCTTGTAGTGATAGAGCGCTGCGAACCTGTTTTCGCCTTGGGCAAACCGCCATTCCTGGTGCTCGTCGGCCTGATGGCAGGCGACAGTGACAAGGCTTTCCGGAACGGTGAGGCCATGATCGCGCAGGCATACGGCGAGCTGCGGCAGTGCATGGACACGGCGGCCATACCAGCCCTTGCCCCAGAGTAGACGGGCAACCCCCGAAAGCTCCAGAGAACGGCCGGCGCAAAGCGTGTGTTCGTAGGAGCGCCCCTGCGCTGCTGTCACCATGCCGTGATGCGCCGAACGGGCGATCACTTCGCACAGGCGAACGATGCCCTTCTGCGCGCGCTCGGCGATGTCGGCATCGGGTGACAGGGCGGCGAGCGCGGTCAGCCCCTTGAGGTCGATCGGGAAATAGGGGGCGGAGTTGAACTCCGCCATTTCCCAGGCCTCGAAATGGTCGAGCCAGGCGCGAACACGGGCAGCACCAACGGCGCTCTGCTCGGCGCCTGTGCGGCCGGAGCGGGCGAAGGTCTTGTCGGCCAGAAGATGTCCGGCGAGATGGGCCGAGGTGTGGAACAGCAGCGCGTGGTTTTCGGAGAAGTACCATTGAACGTCGTTGCCGGGCTCATCCATCCAGTAGCGGAAACCGACGATCGCCTCGTCGATGCGGGCGCGTGTCGCCTCGCCGATGTCCTTGCCCCAGACGGTGCGCGACCAGATCAGCGGAACGAGCGAGAAATCGGCGCAGTCGTGGCAGTCCTCGATCGATGGCAGGATTTCCTCGATCATCGCATCGGTGTCGGCGCCACTGCGGCCGCTTGCCAGCCGCGCAAAGGCGCGGACGGTATCGCGTTCGGAAAATTCGGAGATCTCGTCCAGAGTTTCGGTGATCCGTTCGGCAAGTGCTGCCGGTGCTTCGCCCTGACGGCCGGCATGGCAGATTTCGACGCCGAGCGAGCGCGAGGCGACGAAACCGCCGGCCTTCAGCGTGATGCGGAAATGACGGAAGTCGGCGGGTGCGTTTTCCGAGAGGCCAATAACCAGACGCGCATCGCCGGCCTTGAGGACGAAGTCGTAGTCGAAGCGCTCGGTCGACATGAAGTCGCCTTCGACGGTCACATTGACATCGACATCCACCGGCAAGGGCTCGGCGAGAAGCAGTGTGATGTCGCCTTCGAAATAGGCCGTCTTGTCGAAATGCATGCCTTCGAGCGCCGCCTCGATCGTCTCGGCGATCTTGCCTTCGATCGGCACGGGCACGGCGACGCTTGCCGGCGGTCCGTCGAGATAATCAAGCTGGAAGAAATAGCGCGCATCGCGTTCGGCCAGATCGTCGAAGAAGATGGTGACCTCGTTCAGTCCTTCTTCCAGCGGCAGGTCGAATTCAGCCTTTGCCTCGAGGTTGCGGCTATAGGGCGCCATCCAGCCGATCTCGTTGCCATTCAGCCAGAGAACCGCGCCGCCACAGGTACCAAGGCGGACCTTTGCCGTCCCGCCTTTCTCGGCAGCGATGAATGTGCGGGCAAAGGTGGCAAGTCGCGTCGGGCGGAACCAGAAGCCGGAGAGATCGAGCCGCGGCGAGCCGAAAGGCAGCCACCAGCGCGCCGCGTCGAACGCGCCGCGCACGTCCGGCCGCTTGCCGCGATAGGTTTCGGCGAAGATCGTGCGGCAGGGATATTCGTGCGGAATGAAGTTCTTGTGCTTGGTGAGGAAGAAGAACGGGTCCATCTCACCCTTCATCGAGGCGTCGGGAACGTCGAAACGCTCCTCGGCGATCGTGCCGAGCTGCCAGTAGCGGATGGCTTCGCCGGGGCTAAGGTCACGGTCCATAAGTGATCTCATCGGGCTCATTTCAGTTCCGCTAGGGCCACCGGGGCCACATCGTTATATTCCTGGTTTTCTCCAGTCATGCCCCAGACGAAGGCATAGGGGCCGGTGCCGGCGCCCATATGTATAGACCAGGCGGGTGACAAGACGGCGTCGCCGTTGGCGCCGATGAGGTGACGCGTTTCTTCCGGGCGGCCCATCAGGTGGATGATGCGATCTTCCGCCGCCATGTCGAAATAGCAATAGGCTTCCATCCGGCGCTCGTGCAGATGCGGCGGCATGGTGTTCCAGACGCTGCCTTCGGCAAGATCGGTAATGCCCATCAATAGCAGGCAGGACGGTGTCACCTCGGGATGAATGTACATGGCGAGCCGTCGCTTGTTCGACCGGCGGCCGTCTCCCAGATCGATAGCCTTCAATTCCGCCTTCTTGATCAGCCGGTGGGGGATGTCGGCGCCGGCGGGCACCGAGTTCATGTAGAACCGGGCAGGGGTCTTTCCCGAGAGGCTCGCCATCGCAATCTCGCGCGCACCGCGGCCGAGATAGAGCACGTCGCGGTTTTCCAGCGTGAAGGACTGCCCGTCGACGGTCACGGTGCCCGTGCCGCCGAGATTGGCAATGCCCATTTCGCGGGCAGACAGGAGATAGGGCGTGCCGATCTCGGCGCCGGAGCCGAAGGTCACGCTTTGAGAAACCGGCATCGCACCGCCGAGAAGCAGGCGATCGACATGCGAATAGGTGAAATTGACAGCGTCCGGCAGGAACAGGTCCGTCATCAGGAAGGCGCTGCGGAGCTTCTCCGTATCATAGGCTTTGACGTCTTCCGGTGCCGCTCCGTACAAAATCTTCATCGTCATGCTGGTTGTCCTTCCGTGCCGACATGCTGCAGGCCTTCGGAGAGGCACAGGATTGCCAGCGCTTGGCCGTAGCCGGTCGGTTGAATGGGGATATCCTTGTAGAACTCGAGATCGTGGCCCATGCGCGTACCGTAGGAGACGTTGAGCACGGTGCCGGTCTCGTCGATATTGTCCATCACCACCTGCAGGGCTTTCAGCCCGGCTTCGCGCCATGCCGGCGTGCCGAGCCCAAGGCGGTAACCTTTCAGAAGGCCGTAGCCGATGCCGGCCGTGGAGGAAATCTCTTCATAGGAGGTGGGATCGTCGAGCAAGGTGCGCCAGGCGCCGGACGGAGCCTGGAGCGCGAGCAGCGCATCGACCTGCGCCACGAGAACGCCCTGCAGAAAATCTTTCACCGGCTTGCTGATCTCGGCGAGGTCGAAGAAATCAAGCAGACCCGCCGTGATCCAGGCATTGCCGCGCGCCCAGCGCGCTTCGGCGAAATTGTGCCGTCCGTCGAAGGTCCAGCCGTGGAACCAGAGGCCGGTATGGGTGTCTGCGAGGTAACGTGTGTGAACCAGGAATTGCCGCGATGCCTCATCGACCAGTTCGCGCCGACCGCTCGCCTGACCGTAGGATGCTAGGAACAGGGCGACCATATAGAGGGTGTCGTCCCAAAGTTCGTTGTCGTTGACCTTGTCGGAGACGTGATGCTCGAAACCGCCTTCCGGGGTGCGGCCCATGTCCGACATTACGCGGTTTGCCCAGTCGTCGAGGACCGGCTGCCATCGGGGGTCGCGGGTCTTGGCCCACAGCACCGACAGGCCGAGCATCGGCGCCGTGGTGTTGACGTTGAGCTGCGGCAGGCCCGCCTCGATACGTGCCTGGTACCAGCTTTCGATGAGCTGGCGCAGGTCGTCGCGGCCGGTGAAAAGCCAGAGCTTGATCAGGCCATAGAGGCCGACGCCCTGCGGCCACTCCCAGCTATCAAAGCTGATGTAGTCGCCGGCGGTTCCGTCGAGATTGGGTTCGTGAAAGCGACCATCGTGCTTCAGGCCGGTCGTTCCGGCGACAAGGCGTTCGAGACGATCGCGAATATCGCGGCCATTCGGGGCCATAGCATTCCTCCCAACTCCGTCCGCTCTTCGGCGGTTCCGTTGAGAAAATAAAGCCACGGGGTTTTTTCTTGCGCAATCTGAAAATTTTTCTCATGATTGCGGCAGGAGACGAAGGATGACTGTCAAACCATTGCCGGGCAAACGTGGAAAGAAGAGCAAACGCGTGCGTCTGGAAGATATTGCGGAGGCCTGCGGGGTTTCGCTGAGCACCGCCTCGCGTGCCCTTGCGGGCGAAAAAGGCGTTCGGCCGGAAATCCGCCAGCAGGTGCTCGAAGCCGCAAAGACTGCCAATTACGTCATTCCAACCGCGGTTGCGGGGCAGAAAGTCATTCTTGCCGCATCGAGCGCTGCCATGATCGACTATGTGCGCAACCAGTTCACGCTCTATGTCCTGGAAGGCTTGAAGGATCGGGCGCAGGCGCTCGGGCTCGAAATCGTCACGCGGCCGATCGGAGACAGACAAGAGGAACTTGCCGTTCTGAAGGAGGCGCTGGATGATCCGCAGGTTGCCGGCCTGCTGTTTCTCACTGTCGATGACGAGGGCATGCTTGCCGCCACGCGCGGCTTTCACAAGCCTGTGGTCCTTCTCAACAGCGACGATCCGTTCATGCGGCTGTCCAGCGTCACGCCCTGCAACCGCTCAAGCGCGCGGCTCGCCGCCGATCACCTGATCGATCTCGGCCACGAGCGTATCCTGTTCCTGATGCGGCCCGGCCGGCGCACCATCGAAAGGCGCTACGAAGGCTGGAAGGACGCGTTGCTGCATCGCGGACTACCCTTCGACAAGGGTCTCATGGTGCCTGTCGAAGACTGGCTTCCGGAGCTTGCCGCCCAGGCAGTCGCGGCACGCATCGCTGCCCGCGGGCTCGATTTCACCGCCATACTGGCCGCTGGCGACAGCCTGGCCGTCGGTGCGATGATGGGTGTCCAGCAGTCCGGATTTACTGTGCCAGGCGACGTTTCAGTGATGGGTATGGACGATCTTCCGCAGGCGGCCTTCCTCAATCCGCCGCTGACGACCATGCATATCCCAATGCGCGAGATCGGCTCGGTGGCGCTCGATCTGCTGCGCGACAACCTCTCCAGCCTGCCCATGCCGCCGCGTCGCGTGGAACTTGCCTGCCGTCTCGTTGAACGCGCATCCACCGCTCGGTGCCGGCCTGTTCCCATTCACCAGATTTCTATGGATAGTCAGGATCGAGAGAGCTTTCCTCGCTGACGGCGAATTGGCAAGTCTCCGTGGTTTCAAGCCCCCGCAACCAAAATTTACGACAAACTCAATGGGCTCCGACGAAACTCGGAGCCCTTTTTTGCGTTCAAATGGTGAAATTCGGGTTGACCGAAAGCGATGCATACACCCCATCTGGCGATGGCAGGTCAGCGGGTTTTCCGTGACTAAGCGATCCAGGAATTAGATCAGGTTGTGAACTTCTATGTGTGCTGCCTAATAGGCCAGAAGCACCGACGTATATTTTGCCCGCCAGAGGTCAAGTCAGGCGGTTGCCCCTTCGATCAGCTCAAATCCGAGATCGACGACCTGGGATGGCGCATTATTGACGACAAGCTGTGCTGCCACCTTTCCGGTCTCAACGCGCGGGGTGCGGATGGTCGAGAGCGGTTGCGGCGTTGCCCGGCCGATATCGAGACCGTTATAGCCGAAAATGGCAAGCTGCGAGGGGATCGAAATTCCCCTTGCGAGGCAATGAAAATAACCACCAAGCGCCATGTCGTCGTTCGAAAAATAAACCGCATCGAGATCTGCGGTCCGGGCGAGCAAGCGCTCCAGCCCTAGCCTGCCGTTCTCCACGGATGATGCCCCCGCGAGAATTTCGCGATCGGCGAGGGTCGCATCGCCAGCGGCGAGCGCTTCGCAGAAGCCGGAAAACCGCTTGCCGGCGCGGGTATCGCGGTTCAGGTCGTGACCGACATAGCCGATGTGGCGATAGCCCCGCTTTAGCAGGAAAGCAGCACTTTCCCGTCCGGCAGCGCGGTTGGAAAAACCAACCGCCATGTCGAGAGCATCACCGTCCAGATCGAGCAGTTCCACGATCCGGCAACCGCTCGCGCGCAATCTCTTTACGGTGCCGTCAGTGTGCTCGTATCCCGCCACCATGACTGCCGCCGGCCGCCAGGCGAGCATCGCGGCGGTCAGGGATTCCTCCTTCTCCGGATCATAGTCGCTGACGGAGAAAACCGCCTGGTATCGGTTTTCCTCCAGAATAGTGCTGGCGCCTCTCAGGACGTCGGGGAAGACGATGTTTGAAAGCGATGGGACGACGAAGGCAACAAGACGCGAACCGGTGGAGGCGAGAGTTCCCGCGATCCGGTTCGGTACATAACCCAGTCGCTCGACCGCTGCCATGACCCGGTCCCGCGTCTTGTCGGAAAAGGAACCGTGGTTGCGCAGCACGCGTGATACGGTGCTCTCGCCGACCCCGGCCGCTTCTGCGACCTCGGCAAGGGTCACTGTAGCCTGATGTTTGAATTCCACGGTCATGCTTGAATCCAACCCTGGCGCTGCCTCAGTGGCGGGCGATGAGAATCCACCGTGCCACCATTTTTCACCGCTTTCACCAAGAAGCAAGTTCCTTTTTGGCAGCGCTGCCAATTTCGCTATTGGCAGCGCTGCCAAAATGGTCTAAATAAAATGGCAGCGCTGCCAACATCCCGGCCGGCGTACCGCGGAAGGAGACTTGCGGTAAACCCTTGGAGGAAATCATGACGCTGCAAACGCAGGCGCCAGTCGATGGCGTGTACCCCGCACAGGCGGTGGAGGATCGTGCCTATGGCAAGGTATTCTGGCGAATCGTCCCTTTTTTGATGCTGTGCTACGTGGTCGCGTATCTCGACCGCGTCAATGTCGGCTTCGCGAAGCTCCAGATGGCGAGTGAACTCGGCCTGTCGGAAGCGGCCTATGGCATCGGCGCAGGCATTTTCTTCATCGGGTATTTTCTGTTTGAAGTGCCCAGCAACGTCATCATGAACAAGGTTGGCGCGCGGGTGTGGATGGCCCGTATCATGGTCACCTGGGGCCTCGTTTCCGCCGCTTTCATGTTCACCTCGTCGGAAACCGTCTTTTATATCCTGCGTTTCCTTCTGGGCGTTGCCGAGGCGGGATTTTTCCCCGGCATAATCTTGTACCTGACGTCCTGGTATCCGGCGCACCGCCGCGCCAAGATCATTACCACGTTCATGTCCGCGATCCCGATATCCGCCATCTTCGGCAATCCGCTTTCGGGCCTGCTGATGGACAGCTTCCACGGAACGCACGGTCTTTCCGGCTGGCAATGGATGTTCCTGATCGAAGCCATTCCGGCCATCCTTTTCGGCGTCGCCACGTACTTCTACCTCGATGATACGATCCGTGCCGCCAAATGGCTGGACGAAGATGAAAAGGCGGTGCTGACGGCCAATATCGAAGCGGAGAACCGAGCCAAGGTTTCGAGCCCCCACAGCATTGCCGGAACACTGACAGACCGCCGCGTCTGGCTGATGTGCCTTATCTATTTTTGCTTCGTGCTCGGGCAGTACGGACTGAATTTCTGGATGCCGTCCATTGTGAAGGCCTCGGGCGTAACCGGAAATCTGAATATCGGCCTGATTTCCGCGATCCCCTACATCTGCGCTTTCGTTGTCATGCTGGCGCTCGGACGCTCCTCCGACAGATTGCGCGAACGGCGGTGGCACCTCGTCATTCCCGCCCTCATCGCGGCCGGCGGTTTTGTCGCAGCAACGACGGCTACAAGCACGACAGTCGCCATTGCCTGCCTCTCGCTCGCCACCGCAGGCGCCATCAGTTGCGCACCCCTTTTCTGGTCCCTTCCGACGGCTTTTCTCGTCGGTACGGGTGCGGCCGCCGGAATTGCCTGGATCAATTCGGTCGGAAACCTCGCCGGATTTCTCGGGCCGTTTCTGGTGGGTTATCTGAAGGACCTCACCGGCAGCAACAGCACGGGCATGTATTTCCTGGCCGCAGCGCTCGTCGTCGGCTCGCTGGCCGTGCTGGCGGTTCCCGGAAAAACCGTCAATCGCTAAACCTTCCAAGCTGCCGCCCTCCGGAGATCTACGGCTCGAAGGGGCGCGGACCTGCTAGATTTTCAAAAACCTGGAGAATATCGTCATGGCATCGCATGCTGAAAATCTGGGACAGACGGTCGCTGCCGTGATCGGCCTCGGCTCCATGGGGGCCGGCATGGCCCGGTCGATGAAGCGCGCAGGCCTCGACGTCGTCGGCTATGACATCACGCCTGCCGCCATCGATCGCTTCGTCGCGGATGGCGGGCGTGGCGCGGCCACCGCCGCCGACGCGGTTCGGGGCGCTGACATCATCGTTTCAGTCGTCGTAAACGGCGCGCAGACCGCGGCCCTATTGTTTGGTGCCGAAGGTGTCGCAAGCCTAATGAAACCAGGAGCCGTATTCATTTCTTCGGCGACAATGGATCCTGCCGTTGCGCGAGACCTGGCACACCAGGTGGAAGCCATCGGCCTACACTACCTCGACGCGCCAATTTCCGGCGGCGCGGCAAAAGCGTCGAGCGGCGAGCTGACGATCATGGCGTCCGGCTCCAGGCCTGCCTTCGAAGCGGCTCGCCCGGCCCTCGATGCCATGGCCGCCAAGGTCTATGAACTTGGCGATGCGGCTGGCACAGGGGCAGCCTTCAAGATGATCAACCAACTCCTTGCCGGCGTGCACATCGCAGCTGCGTGCGAAGCGATCGCCTTCGCTGCCAAGCAAGGCCTCGATCTCGATAAGGTCTACGAGGTGATCACGGCGTCGGCCGGCAATTCGTGGATGTTCGAAAACCGGATCCCGCATGTGCTGGCGGGAGATTATACGCCGCTCAGCGCCATCGAGATTTTCGTCAAGGATCTCGGCATCGTTCAAGACATGGCGCGTTCGGAGCGTTATCCGGTACCGTTGGTGGCGGCCGCCTTGCAGATGTACCTTGCGGCTTCAGGCGCGGGTATGGGCCGTGACGATGATTCCTCGCTCGCCCGGCTCTATGCCCAGCTTTCAGGTGCGAAATTGCCTGGCACAGTCAAAGAGTCGCGATAAAGGAGGTAGGTATGCCCATTTTCGCAGCCAACCTGACGATGATGTTTAACGAATGGTCGTTCCTCGATCGCTTCAGTGCTGCAGCGGATGCCGGATTTGCCGCCGTCGAATACCTTTTTCCCTATGAAGCCCCGCCGGAAGCGATCGCCGAACGGCTAACCCGCAACAACCTGCGGCAGGCACTGTTCAATCTGCCGCCGGGTGATTGGCTAGCGGGCGAGCGTGGTATCGCAGCTCTTCCTGGGCGGTTCGACGAATTGAAGTCTGACGTGGAACGGGCACTGGACTATGCGGCGGCGACCGGCGCAAAGCGGCTGCATCTAATGGCAGGGCTTGCCGAGCCCTTTGATACAGAGGCCGCAACCTGCTATCGGCATTCCGTGGCCTACACTGCGGCGCGGCTCGGAGAGAACGGTATCGATCTGTTGATTGAGCCCATCAACGGACGAAACATGCCGGGATACTTCCTCAATGATTTCGGTGCCGCTGAGCGGCTCATCACCGACCTCGGCCTGCCCAATCTAAAGCTTCAGTTCGACGTCTATCACCGCCAGATCCTGCATGGCGACGTGGTCATGGGCTTGCGCCGGTTGCTGCCGATGACCGGTCATATCCAGGTCGCTAGCGTGCCGTCGCGCAATGAGCCGGATGGGGAGGAGCTAAACTATCCCTATTTGTTCGAGGAATTTGACCGGCTCGGTTACGGCGGCTTTGTAGGCTGCGAATATATCCCCCGAGGCCAGACGCTGGACGGCCTCGACTGGTTCAGACCTTTTGCAAGGAGCTAGCCGATGACCCTCCTGCTCGGATCGATCGCCGACGATTACACCGGCGCGTCAGACCTTGCCAACACGCTGACGAAGAACGGTCTTCGCACCGTGCAGACCGTCGGCATTCCCGACCCGTCGCTGGTGTTGCCGGAAGTCGACGCAGTCGTCGTCTCCATGAAAATTCGCTCCGTCGCGGCTGGTGACGCCGTGGCTGCGGCGACGGAGGCCGAACAATGGCTGCGCAAACGCGGGGCGGCCCATGTGCTTTACAAGGTCTGCTCGACCTTCGATTCGACCGATGCCGGCAATATCGGTCCGGTAACGGAGGCGCTGAACATTGCTGCCGGCGGCGGCACGGTGCTGGTTACGCCCGCCTTCCCGGAAACTGGACGCACCGTCTATCTCGGTCACCTCTTTGTCGGCGGGCAACCGCTGAACGAAAGCCCGCTAAAGGATCACCCCCTCAATCCAATGCATGATGCCAATTTGGTGCGCGTCATGGCCCGGCAGTCGCGCGGTGCGGTCGATATTGTCGATCTCGCAACGGTCTCGGCCGGAGCCGGTGCGGTAAAGGCGCGGCTTGAGGCTCTGCGCGCCGCGGGCGCGACCGCCGCGATCGCGGATGCGATCTTCGAACAGGATCTTGAAACGCTCGGCGAGGTGGCGCTCCAAACACCGGTGTCTACCGGCGCATCGGGCCTCGGTCTTGGTCTCGCCCGCGCCCTTACGCGCTCAGGCCGGGTATCTTCCACGACTGCAGCAACTGCAGACGCCATGCGCCCCGTGGGCGGGCTTGCGGCGATCGTTGCCGGCAGCTGCTCCAGCGCGACGCTCCGGCAGCTAGACATCGCCGAACGGTCGTTGCCCGTTCTGCGGCTCAATCCGGAAAAACTGCTTGCCGGCCCCGAGGAGATTTCCGCCGCGATTTCCTGGGCCGGAGACCGCATTTCCGCCGGCCCCGTCGTCGTCGCAGCGAGCGCGTCGCCGGAAACCGTTTCCCGGCTGCAATCGCAATACGGACGGGACGCCTCGGGCCACGCGATCGAAACCGCGACGTCGATCATTGCCGAGGAACTTATGACAAGAGGCGTGCGGCGCCTGGTGATCGCCGGCGGCGAAACCTCCGGCGCAGCGGTCGACAGGCTCGCCATTCCAGCATTTCTGATCGGCCTGGAAATCGCGCCTGGTGTACCGGTGCTGCGAACGGTCGGCAATAAGCAGGGCGACATGCTCCTGGCCCTGAAATCCGGAAACTTCGGAGGCGAGGATTTCTTCACGGCTGCGCTAGCAATGATGCACTGACTTGATAATCGGGTCGAGGACTTCCATCGACGTCGGTTCTTGGGGTTACTATCTAGTCCCGCGTAAAAGCGCACCTAGCCCCTCGTATAAGTCATCCCTTCCTCGTTGGTATCTGATCCTTCCTCCTGATCAATAGGCAGGTCCGACAACGTGCTGCTATCGTCAGTGTACATTCTCCCCCGGGGCCGTTTCCCAAAGCGCCATCAATGGACGGGCGGCACATCGGGGAGGCGGAGCCGCCCGAAAAGACGGAAATGCTATTTCACAGCGGCTCAATCTTTCGAATGGGAAGCTTCGAAACCGAAGCCGGTTCAATTCACCATCGAGGTGCGGATCATGAGCAAGGCAGCAGCTATTTTCTTTGCAGTCGTGATCGCTGCTCCGGCAGTGGCGCATGATGCGACGCCAACGGCGGCACAGCCGCACGGATGGACATATCCGTTTTCGTGCTGCAGCGGGATGGATTGCCGCGAGGTCCGCGATCAAGGGGTTCTCGAGGGACCCCGCGGATATGTCATCAAGCTCACTGGGGAGCTCATAACGCCACTGGATACTCGCATCAAGAACAGTCCAGACGGGCAGTTTCACCAATGCACGGTGGCCGGCGAGCCCACGGGTCGCACCATTTGCCTGTTCGTTCCTCCGCGCTCCTTTTAAGGATTGTCACCATGACACAAGAACTCAACCGCATCGAAATCGATCTGCAGCGCATGTCAGAAGGCTGGACGATAGCATCAGGTTATCCGATCCAGATGCCGCCAGACTATCCATCAGTGCCGAATTTGGACCCTGAAGCGCATTTGATGAGGTTTTCCGTCATGCCGCGCGAAACAATCGCGCCTCTCGGGGGGCAAGCTTTGCAATCCCGGACATCTGCTTTTACCCTGTACGCGACTGGGACGCGCTTCGGTCTCTTGTGCTACTCGCTCGGGCTTGTCCGCCTTGTAGAGGACTTTGAGGAGCTTTGCCTTTCGCAGCATTCCGTGACGCTACATTAAGGTCAAGCGGTGCCCTCCAAGGACTCTTTTGTCGGGAGGATTGGCCGGGCGGACCTAAGAGCCTTGCGGCTTTCCTGGCTCGAGCTTCAGCTTATCCGCCATGAGGGCGAGTTCGGGCAAGGACTTGGCACGCATCTTCTGCATGACCTGGCTGCGATGAACCTTTACGGTAATCTCGCTCACGCCCAGATCGGCGGCGATCTGTTTATTTAGCCGTCCAATCACCACCATAGCCATCACCTCGCGCTCGCGCGGGGTCAGGCTATCAAAACTCGCACGCAACTTCGCCAACGCTTTTTCACTCTCAATCCAAGCGCGGTCGCGCGCCAGGCCGACGTGAACGGCGTCGAGCAAATCCTGCTCGCGGAACGGTTTCGTCAGGAACTCAATCGCGCCCCCTTTCATCGCTTGGACGGACATGGGAATGTCGCCGTGCCCGGTGATGAAGACGATCGGCAGCTGAATATTTCTCCGCGATAACTCTCGTTGAAATTCAAGACCGCTTTGTCCCGGCAGCCGGACATCGAGCACGAGGCAGGTCGGCCCGTTGGGTCGTCCAGACTTGAGGAAGTCGTCCACAGAGGCGAGGAGTTTCACGTCAAAACCGACGGAACGCAGCAGGCTGCCGAGCGCCTCGCGGATCGCCGGATCATCATCGATGACGATGGCGGTTGCTGGCATCTCCGTCATGTCAGCGCACCTCAGGGGGAGCCGGATCTTGCGGGCACGAGGTGTCTGCACCCGCTGCTGCGGTATCGGGGCGAGCCCAACCGACAGAGTGGCGATGCCGCAATGAGAACACTCCCCTCTCTCTTCTCAGCCGGTGCCGAACCGAAGCTTTCTCGCACATCAGAATGCGCCCTAATTCCTTCAGCCACAAGGCCAGTTACAATGGGATCGGGCTGCCGGCCAAGGCGTTGCACCTCCTGCCATCGCCCGCACGTCAAACCGGCAGCCAGCTGGCCCAAAAACTCATCCTGGCAAGCTCGGCTCTTCGCGACGACGAGTCTTAAACAATCTATACCATCGTATAGCTCCCTATGCCTTTGTCGCCCTTGCAGGCTGATGTATCTTACAGCCGCGACCACACCTAGATTTCTGCAAAAACGCCTATCGCGAATTTGGAGGCAGTAGTGCCAACGAAGAAGCCTCTAATTGCGATCGTCGATGATGACCAGTCGATGCGCGAGGCCACCAAGGGACTCATGAGGTCGCTGGGATTTGATGCCGAGGCTTTTTCGTCCGCCGATGATTTCTTGAAATTCCCCCATCTAAACCGCACGGCCTGCCTGGTAACGGACATCCATATGCCCGGAATGAGTGGGCTTGATCTGCACCGGAGCCTGGTTGCGTTGGGCGAGAGCATTCCGACCGTTCTGATCACTGCCTATCCGAACGAGAATGTGCACGCGCGTGGGTTGGGGCCGGACATTGTCGGCTATCTGGCAAAGCCGTTTGGCGAGCAGGATCTGCTGAAGTGCATCCGTTCTGCGCTAGCGCGCGGTAGCGACGGCGACAATGATTGATGAGGGGCTGCTGACGCCAGGCTGCACGTCGAAGGCGATGCATGAAGTGTCGCCAGGACCCGACACCTCGCACTGCCGGCGTTAGGCCGGGTGCTCGCCAGAATTGCTCTCGTCCGGGGATGAAGGCAGGGTGAATTGAAACACAGCTCCCCAAGGCTCATTCGTCCTGGCCCACAGCCGCCCCCCGTGCGCCTCGATGATCGACCGGCAGATGGCCAAGCCCATGCCCAGACCCTCTGCCTTCGTCGTGTAAAACGCCTCGAACACCCGCTCCACACTCTGCGGCTCCAATCCGACGCCGGTGTCCTGCACTTCGACCAGAACGGCCCCGGATGCGTCGAGCAGGGACCTGATGAGCAGCTTGCGTGGCCGGTCCGCGATCGTCTTCATCGCCTCGATGCCGTTCATCACCAGGTTTAGGATTACCTGCTGCAGCTGCACCCGGTCGCCTGCAACGCGCGGGAGGTCGTTAGCCAACTCGGTCCGTAGCAGGATCCGATGGCGGCGTACCTCACCTTGGACGAGGGCTACCGAATCTTCGACGAGGCTGTTCAGGTCCACCTGCGCCGTGACAGTGGCTGTCTTTTTCAGGAGCGCGCGCACCCGGCCGATGACTTCGCCGGCCCGGTGCCCGTCACGGACGATGCGCGCCAACGTCTCCTGAGCCTCGTCGAGGTTGGGGGGCTGGCTGGCGAGCCAATGCAGGGCCGCGTTGGCGTTGGCGACCACGGCGGCGAGCGGCTGGTTAACCTCGTGGGCGATGGAGGAGGTCAGGGCGCCCATCGTCGTCACGCGCGCGACATGCGCGAGCTCGGCCTGCGCCTTCTGCAGGGCCTCCTCGGCCCGCTTGCGATCTTCGATGTCGACGAGAAACCCATACCATTTGAGAATGTTTCCGTGCTCATCGTGCAGCGGCACGGCATTTTCAAACCACCAGCGATATTCACCGTCGGCCGCCCGACGGATCCGCACCTCAACCTCGAACGGGTGGCCCGTGGTCAAGGAGGCGCGCCACCTGGACATATACTGCTCAAGGTCTTCGGGGTGAAATCGGGCTTCAGCGCCCCAGCTCGCTCTTGCCGTTGCGTCCAGGGACAAGCCTGTGAACTCCTGCCAACGCCGATTGATGAAATCGACACGGCCGTCGGGCAAGGCGGTCCACACCATCGCAGGAACTGTCTCGATGACCTCGCGAAGCTCTTCTTCACTCCGCCGGGCGGCCTCTTCGGCGCGCTTGCGTTCGGTGATGTCCTCGCACACGATCAGGATGACAGGTCGCTTCTTGATCACCATCGCTCGGGCCGTCTCGCGGACCCAGAGCATCGAGCCGTCCTTACGTATCTTGCGCAGTTCCCAGCTCATGGCTCGGCCGAGATGTTCGAGGCAGGCGGCCGCATGCCTCTGGACGGTTTCTCGGTCTGCCTCATGAAAGATGTCCTGTACGGGTCGGTTGATCAGTTCGTCGACCGTGTATCCAAGCTGCTCCGCCCCAAAGGGATTCACAGACACGACGGTGCCACTCGCGTCCACCATGAAGTACATCGTCGGATTGTTCTCGAATACGGCTCTCCACTGCTCCTCGCTGTCCCGCAGCGCCTCTTCCACCCGCTTGCGCTCGGTAACGTCCTGGATCGTACCGAACATGCTGTGCGGCACTCCCGACGCGTCCCTTGTTAGATCGCCCTGGCTGTGAACGATGCGCAGCTCGCCGCTGGGCCGGACGATGCGGTACTCCAAGTCGTAGCGAGATTCGCCACGCACGGCCTCTGCAGCGGCCCGGCTCCAGATCGACCGATCCTCTGGATAAATCCGCTCAACCGCTTCGGCAAGACTGACCACCGCGCCTGCGCGCGGCGTCAGCCCAAAGATGCGGTATGTCTCGTCTGACCAGGTAAGACAGTCTGTGCCGAGGTCACGTTCCCAATAGCCGACATGGGCAACGTGTTGCGCTTCTGCGAAGTTGGCCTCGCTTCGACGCAGGCCCTCCAATGTCTCCTTGAGACGGAAGGTCATGAGAGCGAACGCCTGGGCAAGCAGGCCGACCTCATCGTTTCGGCGAACCTTGGGCACGTCGCGCCATTCGCCGTTTGCAATCGCGTGCGCCGCCTGCGTCAAGGCAGTCAAAGGCCGCAACGTGCGACCGACCAGCGCTAGTCCGAGGACCCCGAAGACAGCGACGATGACCGTGCCGACGCCTATCGAGAGATAGGCCGCACGATATACAGGCATCAGGAAATCCGAAGCTGGCACCGCTGAGATGATGGTCCAGTTAAGTGCGCCGGGGGCAGCGGCGCGATCGACCGCCGCATAGATCCTGCCGCCCTCAGGGTCACTGAAGGAAAACACGTGCGGTCCGGGTGACGAGGACCCGGCGATGCCAGGGTACTGACGAAGGTAGCGGGCGGTTTCGCGAACGATGGGATCGGTCGCCTCTGATGCCTGCAGGCGCAGGTGCCCGCCGTCGGCGCCCATGGTGACGGGCGACACTCCTCCCGACGCGCCAATCAAATGTCCGGTGGCATCGATGATGAAGGCCCTGCCGTTCTCGCCGATTTCGAGTGTCTGCAAGAACCTGGAAAGCTGAGTGAGGATGAGATCGATCCCGCAAACCCCGACGAAGTTGCGGTTCTTGTTGAAGACCGGGACGGAGAGCGAGATGCCCAAGATCGGCTCGGCCACACCGAGATAGGGCTCGGTCCAGTATCGCTTGCCCGTCTCCTTGGCCTGCGCGTACCAAATCCTCTGGCGTGCATCGATCGCGCCTTCCGACTTCCGCAATCGGCCGATCCTGCCGCTTGGCAGTGCTTCGAACTCGCGCACGACGCCTGCGCGAAATTCATCGGTGATCAAAAACACGACGCTTGAATCTGCCAATCGCCCGACCGAAACCATCCCGCCGGCCTCGTTGCCGAAAAACATCCAGTCGACATCGGGTTCCTCGCCCAGCAAGGCATGGAGCTCCTGTGCGACAGCATCTGGGTCGCCGGGCGATAGGTCGTGACGAACAAGACCGTTGGCCAACCGGGAAACCGCTTTGTCGGCGCCGCGCACCAAATGACCGACGTCGCGATGCACAGCATGCGTCACCTCTCGGATCAGGCGCTCGGACATGATCGAGACGATGACGTTTCCCGTCCAGATCCATAGACCGGCCAGGACTAGACTTAAAACGAGAACGACGCCGGCGACGGCGAGGATTAAGTGATTCCGTAACATGATCGCCGAGTTCCCCAGACGGTCAGATTAATATTATGTGTCCCTTATATTGCTCCTATGGCTGGGCGCTCGCAATCGGGGGCTCGCTGATCTGGCCTGGCGCGGGCCGGGGATGGTTCAGGGTTGGCTCAAGGCGGGTCAGATCTATCCCGGCATGCCGGTTGAGACCTCTACGAGCCAAAAGCACCCAGTTGATCTCTTCAAAGGTTTGCGGCCGGATCGCGCTGATCGTCTTGTGTAGGATTCCTCGGGCTCCGCCCCCGCGGCTGTCGGGCATAAGTCCGGAACGGGGCGGACACTTCCAGATGGAACGCCAACTCCTGACAGCTCAACTGGCGATCTTGAGCAATTCGCAGGACACTGCCTCGGCCGACAGCCCCAACGGGCGGTCTCCTTGAACCATGCCGGCGCAGTTCCCGCGTCACCAGTCCGGACAGATCGCGATGCTCATCCGACCAATGCGGCATCGCCTTCAATTCACGACCGATCTCCTGTTCGGCGGAAAAGCTCGAAGACACTGGCCGGGACGGCGCATTCTCGGCTGCCCGGCGGCTGCGGGCTTTGACTTTAGAATCAGTAGTTTGATTTAATGGTGTACCTGAAGCATCCGGGCTTTACTCCCGGCAATATCGTGATTCTTCACAGTTTCAGAAGTTTATCGTTTATGGACGGGAACCAGCCTAGCTTGCCGGTGCGCCGCTGGATGTGGCGAGGCGAATGTCTCTTCGGAAGTCCGAGGGCGACATGCCGGCGATGTGGCGGAAGGATTTGTTGAAGGCGCTGATGGAGCCGAAACCGCTGTCCATCGCCACCTGAAGCACATTGGTATCGTCGGCCATCAGCAACGCCTGGGCGCGGGAGAGGCGCAGCAGATTGAGATATTTGCTGAGCGTCATTCCAGTCGATTTCTTGAAGACGTTCATTGCATATTTCGGATGCAGGTCCGCCGCCCGGGCGATATCGACGGTGTCGATGTCCTCCATGAAATTGGCGGCGATGAAATCGCACATCCTGACTATGCTGCGTGACGGTTGCGCATGGGGCTGATCGGCCTCCGTTCCACCGTAGCCGACGACCGTCATCGAATAGGGTTCGAATGCGATGCGCTCGATACGGAGCAACAACTCGTCGACGGCATGCTGCGCCTTTGCCGGATTGCCCGAATTCGCGTAGCGGAACCAGCGGGAAAAGTTCTCTTTGTCCGCGGCATCGGTGGCAGACGTCAGCAGCGTCGAGCCCTTCATCAGGCGGCTGGAGATTTCAGCGGGAAGGCGAAGACGGAAGAAATAGACAAGCGGCAAATGGGCACCTGCGTAGAGCGAATCTTCCGAGGATTCATCCATCTGATGCGGCTGGCCGCCCCAGAAGAGGCACATGTCGCCAGCCTTGAGCGTCATTTCGTGATCGTTCATGCGGTAATGCACAGTGCCCCGCATGATGTAATTCACCTCCACCTGCGCATGCCAGTGCGGCATTGCCATCACCGGTGGATGGGCATGAAACAGCTGCAGCTCTGTCGGCGAGCCTTCGATGCTGCTTGCGCCCGGCTGATAGATGGCTCTGCTGGCAACCTTACTTTCCGCCAAATTGATATTCCCTTTTTAGGAGACAGCGGCTCCCTTACAGATAACTTAGCCACGTTCGCTAAAGGACGGCAATTGAAAAGGGAGGATTTTCAATGCGCTTCAAACTTATCGGTGCGACCGCTGCGGTCGCACTGCTTTCTTCCGGTTCCGCATTCGCGCAGTCGGGCAATCTCACCATCTGGAGCTGGAACGTCGCGGCATCGGCGCTGAAATCCACGCTCGAAGGCTTCAACAAGCAATATCCCGATATCAAGGTCACGGTCGAAGACCTCGGGAACAGCCAAGTCTTCGACAAGACACTTGCCGGCTGCGCAGCCGGCGGCGACGGCCTGCCGGACATCGTGACGATCGAAAATTTCGAGGCGGAAATCTTCTGGAACCGCTTCCCGGACTGCTTCGCCAACCTGAAGGATCTCGGCTATACGGCGGAAATCCAGGCGAAATTCCCGGACTTCAAACGCACCGAGCTGGAGGTGGATGACGTCGCCTATGCGATGCCGTGGGATTCCGGCCCGGTCGCCGTCTTTTACCGCCGCGATTTCTATGAAAAGGCCGGCGTCGATCCGGCAACGATCAAGAATTGGGACGATTTCATCGCCGCCGGTAAGAAGATTTCCGAAGCCAATCCCGGCGTCGTCATGGCCCAGGCCGATTTCAACGGCGATAGCGAGTGGTTCCGGATGATCGCCAACGAGCAGGGCTGCGGCTATTTCTCCACCGACGGCCAGACGATCACGATCAACCAGCCGGCCTGCGTCGCGACCCTCGAAAAGGTCAAGCAGATGAAGGACGCCGGTACGCTGACAGCCGCCATCTGGGACCAGAAAATCCAGGCCAATACCGCCGGCAAGGTCGCAAGCCAGATGTATGGCGGCTGGTACGAGGGCACGATACGCTCAGGCTCTCCAGACCTTTCCGGCAAATGGGGCGTCTACATGATGCCGAGCCTCACGGCTGACGGTCCGCATGCCGCAAACCTCGGCGGTTCGTCGCTCGCCATCAACGCCAATTCCGAAAACAAGGAAGCGGCCTGGGCCTATCTGAACTATGCGCTGGCAACCAATGAGGGCCAGGTCACGATGCTGAAGTCCTTCGGCCTCGTCCCTTCGCTGCTGTCGGCCGTCCAGGATCCTTTCGTCAACGAGCCGCTGCCTTACTGGGGCGGACAGAAGGTCTGGGCAGATATCCTTTCGACGCTGCCGAAGATCGTGCCGAGCCGCGGGACGGCGTTTCAGAGCGATGCGGACGCGATCTACAAGGCAGCGCAGACGAAGTATTTCGCGGGCGGTTATCCGGATGGGAAAGCTGCACTTGACGATGCGGCCAACCAGATCGCCTCGGCGACCGGCCTTCCGATCGCAGAATGAGCAACCCGCCGGGCGCCTGATGCGCGCCCGGCATTCACCGACAAGGTGGCTCGTTTTGCTTGTGAGGAGGAAATAAATGCCGTTCAGGACCCGGAGCGCCTATGCGTTCCTTGCGCCCTATCTGCTGGTCTTCGCGACCTTCTGGGTCTGGCCGATCATCAACTCGTTCTTGATTTCGTTCCAGAATACGCGCGTCAATCCCTGGAAATTCAGCCTTGCGTCGAATTGGGGGCGCCTTTTCGGCGACCCGGCTTTCTATAACGCGCTCTACAACACGCTGATCATCCTGGTCATCCAGGTACCGGTGATGATTGCGCTTGCAACCGTCATGGCGGTGCTCTTGAATTCGCCGCTGCTGAAGGCGCGGTCTCTTTTCCGCTTCGCCTTCTTCGCGCCCGTCGTCGTCGGCGAGGTCGCCTATGCCGCCGTCTTCCGGCTGATGTTCAGCATCGACTTCGGCATCGTCAACAAGCTGATCGGTTCGGTCGGCATCGCTCCCGTTTCCTGGTTCGACAATGCGAATGCGGCGATGGCCCTCGTCATAATCGCCGTTACCTGGCGCTGGGCCGGCTACAACGCGATCATCATCTTAGCCGGCTTGCAGTCGATCCCCGAGGATGTCTACGAGGCTGCGACGCTCGATCGCGTCAGCAAGGTACAGCAGTTCTTTCACATCACCCTGCCTCTCCTGAAGCCGATCGTCCTCTTCTGCGTGGTGCTGTCGGTGATCGGCACGATGCAGCTCTTCACCGAACCCTTCCTCATTACCAATCGCGGCGGCCCGGGCGGGGGCACGGAAACGCTCGGCCTGCTTCTTTACCGGCAGGGCTTTACATCGCTGAATTTCGGCTACGCGTCGGCGATCGCCTACACGATAGCCGCACTGGCGATTGCGATTTCGCTTTTCAATCTCTGGGTGGGGAGGGAGCCGAAATGAAGTCGAGGTCCAAGTCGCAGTCCCTCTTGATGCGCAAGATTGCGCTGCATATCGCGCTGACGCCGCTTGCCATCATCTGGCTCTTTCCGCTCTGGATGATGTTCGTCTTCTCGACCATGCCGGACAATGGCATCTTCAGCCCGGACATCGTGCTCTGGCCATCGACGAATTTCTTTGAGAATTTCAGAGAATCTGGAGGCTGATACGAATTTTCTCCGGGCGATGTTCATCTCGATCACCGTCGCGGTCATCTACACCTTCTTGTCGGTGCTCCTGACATCGATGGCCGGCTGGGCGCTTGCCCGCTATCGATTCGCCGGCCGCTCCGTCGTCACAGCCATCATTCTCGGCACGATCACCTTGCCGTTCGCCGTCGTCGTGATCCCGCAATTCATCATGGTGGCGCGTGAATTCAAGCTGGCGAATACCTGGGTGGCGCTGATCGTCCCGCCGCTCTTCAATTCGCTGGGCGTGCTCTTCATGCGCCAGTCCTTCTCGATGATGCCGAACGAGCTCTTCGATGCCGCCCGCGTCGAAGGCGTCAAGGAGTGGCAGATCTTCCTGCGCATCGCCTTGCCGCTTGCCCGTCCGACAATGGCGGCGCTCTCGATCATTCTCTTCCTGGCATCCTGGAACAACTATCTCTGGCCGCTGCTCATCAATTCCAGGCCCGGAATGATGACGGCGCCGGTGGCTCTTGGAACGCTGATCGGCCTCACCAAGGTCTCCTGGGGCGGCATCATGGCGGGTGCGATGTTGCTGACCGCGCCGATCCTCGTCGTCTTCGTGCTGTTGCAGCGCCACTTCATCGCCGGCATCGCGGCCGGCGCAATCAAATAATAGGGGAGGCCGCATGGCGGAGCTTTCACTCAGGAATGTTGTAAAACGCTTTGGCGCCTTCGGCGTGATCCATGGCGCCAATCTCGACGTGAACGACGGCGAGTTCGTCGTCTTCGTCGGCCCTTCGGGCTGTGGAAAATCCACCCTGCTCAGGATGATCGCCGGGCTCGAAGATATCTCGGAGGGCGAGATCACGATCGGCGGCAGGGTCGTCAACAATGTCGAGCCCGCCGACCGCGGCATCGCCATGGTTTTCCAGTCCTATGCGCTCTACCCGCATATGACGGTAGCAGACAACCTCTCTTTCGGCCTGCGCATGAACGGCAACCCGAAAGAGGATACCGAAAAACGGGTGCGCCACGCCGCCGAGATCCTGCAGATCAAGGAATTGATGGAACGCCGCCCCAAGCAACTCTCCGGTGGCCAGCGCCAGCGTGTTGCGATCGGCCGCGCCATCGTTCGCGAGCCCGAGGTCTTCCTCTTCGACGAACCGCTCTCGAACCTCGATGCAGAACTGCGCGTGCAGATGCGAGTGGAGATCTCCAGGCTGCACAAGCAGCTCGGCGCGACGATGATCTATGTCACGCACGATCAGACGGAGGCGATGACGCTTGCCGACAAAATCGTCGTGCTGCGCGCCGGCAACATCGAGCAGATCGGCGCGCCGCTCGATCTCTACGACGATCCGGCTAACCAGTTCGTCGCCGGTTTCGTCGGTTCGCCGAAGATGAATTTTCTGGCGGCAGAGGTTGTTGAAAGCGATGCATCGAACGTGACGGTCGCCTTGGCGGGCGACAGGAACGTCCGCCTGACGCTGCCGGTTTTGGCGGCAACCGAAAAAGGGGCGCAAGTAACGCTCGGCGTGCGGCCCGAGCATTTTGCCGACCAGGGCAGTGGCGACGCCGACCTCACCGTCGCGGTCGATGTTGCCGAACACCTCGGCAATACCAGCTACATCTATGCGACCGCTGCGGGCGGCCAGCCCCTCATCATCGAACGTCCGGAATCCCGTTCTGCAGCCGATCGCGACACGCTCACCGTCGCGCTATCGGCAAAACGCACCTTCCTGTTCGACAGCGAAGGCAATCGCTTGCGCTGACGAAATCCGCTCCCAAGACGAAGATACGAAAGAGGAATAGTCATGAGTTCAGAACAACCGATCCGCTGGGGCATCATCGGCCCCGGCACCATCGCCCGCACCTTTGCAGACGGCATTGCCCATTCGCGTACGGGTAAACTGGTGGCGATCGCGAGCCGCAATCCGGAAAAGCCCGGCCTTGGCGATGGCTTTCCCGGCGCCCGCATCGTTAAGGGCTATGACGCGCTGCTGACCGATCCGGAGATCGACGCCGTCTATATAGCCACCCCGCATACCGGCCATGCCGAGTGGGCGATCAAGGCGATTCGCGCTGGCAAGCATGTGCTGGTGGAAAAGCCGATTGCGCTTTCGGCCTTCGATGCGGAAGCGATCTACCATGAAGCGCGGAAGGCCGGTGTCTTTGCTGGCGAGGGCTTCATGTACCGCTTGCATCCCCAGACGGCGAAGATCGTCGAACTGGTGAAAAGCGGCGTGATCGGCGACGGTGCGCATCATCCGCTCAAGCTTCGGCTTCAACATGGGCAGCTTCAAGCCCGAGCATCGATTATTCGCCAACGATACGGCGGGCGGCGGCATTCTGGATGTCGGTGGCTACCCCGTCTCGATGGCGCGCCTGATCGCCGGCGCGGTTGAGGGCAAGCCGTTCCTCGAGCCGGAGAAGGTTTCCGGCGTGGCGCACCTCGGACAGTCCGGCGTAGACGAATGGGCCTCCGCCGTCTTGAAATTCCAAAACGGCATCATTGCCGAAGTCTCCTGCTCGATCATGGCCCAGCAGGACAATACGCTTCGCGTCATCGGCTCCGAGGGCCGCATCGAGGTCAAGGACTTCTGGTTCGCCTCAGGTCACAAGGGCGGCGTCGGCACGGTCGAGATTTTCAAGGGAGCCGAGCAGGAAACGATCGAGGTCAAGGAAGACCGCTGGCTCTATTCCTTCGAAGTCGACGCGGCTGGAGATGCAATCCGCGCCGGCGAGAAGGAATTCGCTTCGCCGGGCATGAGTTGGGCCGATTCCACCGGCAATCTTCGCGTTCTCGATCAAATGGCGGGCCTCTGTCGGCCTCGAATATGGTGTCGAGAAGGCGTCAAAGCGAACCACGAATATTGCGGGCGGAGCAGTCCGGCCTGGCAGCAGCATTCCGCATCGCCAGATACCAGGCATCTCTAAACCAGCCTCCGTCGTAACGCTTGGATTTCGAGTTCTTTGCGAACTTTGCGGCCGCCTCGCTGACGCTCGATGCCTTCTACGAGGCGGGCGGCAACGTCTTCGACACGGCCTATGTTTACGGAAGCGGCAAGACGGAGAGTATCTTCGGCGATTGGCACACGAGCCGCAATGTTTCGCGTGACGAGATCGTGCTGATCGGCAAGGGGGCGCATTCGCCGCTCTGCTATCCGGACATGATCGCCAAGCAACTCGATCAGTCGCTCGAGCGGTTGAAGACGGACTATGTCGACATCTACTTCATGCATCGGGACAATACCGGTATTCCGGTGGGAGAGTTCGTCGATGCCATGGATGCCGAAGTCAATCGCGGCCGCATCCGCGGGATTTTCGGCGGCTCGAACTGGACCCGTGAGCGGATGGACGAGGCAATGGCCTATGCGGCAAAGACTGGCAAGAAAGCGCCTGCGGCGCTTTCCAATAACTTTTCGTTGGCCGAAATGCTCGATCCGATCTGGGCCGGATGCGTCGCGGCCTCGGACGACGAATGGAAGAAGTGGCTGAACGAAAAGCAGATTCCGAACTTCGCTTGGTCCAGCCAGGGCCGCGGCTTCTTCACTGACCGGGCAGGACGCGACAAGCACGATGATGAGGAAATCGTTCGTTGCTGGTATTCCGATCGCAATTTCGGACGCCGCGACCGCGCGAATGAACTGGCAAAAAAGCTCGGCCGAAACCCGATCCATATCGCGCTCGCCTATGTGATCGCCCAGCCGTTCCCAGTCATTCCGCTGATCGGCCCGCGCACGATCGCCGAACTGGAAGATAGTCTTTCGGCCCTCGACATCGAGCTTACGCCTGAACAGGTAAAGTGGCTGGAGGGCTAGGAATACAGCCCGGTTCATGCCGGTTTTCCTGCGCTCTCGCCCGCTTCATAATGCGCCGCTACCCGATCGGGTGGCGGCTTTTTCTTATCCTGCCTTGATGCGAGAAACATTCGTTTGACACGCGAATGGTTTTCGTTTTTACTTCAATAAGTTTCGATTTGTGCGGTTTGCGCAAATCGACTGCGGCGCACGGGGAGGGGTAAAGTGGGCCAAACACATCACGACCTTTTCGTGATTGGCGGCGGGATCAACGGCTGCGGCATTTGCCGGGATGCTGCTGGACGCGGCTATTCGGTGGCGCTGGCGGAGATGGGCGACTTTGCCTCTGGCACGTCGTCTGGGGCGACGAAGCTGATCCATGGTGGCTTGCGCTATCTGGAGCATTACGAGTTCCGGCTGGTGCGCGAATTGCTGATGGAGCGCGAGGTGCTGTGGGCGATGGCACCGCACATCATCTGGCCGCTGCGCTTCGTGCTGCCCTATCACAAGGGCGGCATCCGGCCGGCCTGGCTGATCAGGCTGGGGCTGTTTTTCTACGACCATCTTGGCGGCCGCAGGCTTTTGCCGCCGACCGCCGTGCTGAACCTGCGTCGCGATCCGGCGGGCCGGCCGCTGAAGCCGGTGTTTGCCAAGGCCTTCGAATATTCCGACGGCTGGGTCGACGATGCCCGCTTGGTGGTGCTCAACGCCCGCGATGCCGCCGACCGCGGTGCGCTGATCATGCCGCGCACCAAGGTGGTGGCGGCGCGGCGCGAGAACGGCCTGTGGGAAATCGACAGCTGCGATATGCTGACCGGCGAAAGGCGCAGGCATCAGGCCCGCATGCTGGTCAATGCCGCCGGTCCCTGGGTCGACCAGGTCCTGCGTGCAGCCCTTGGCGAGACCGAGGCCCGCCATGTGCGGTTGGTGCAGGGCAGCCACATCGTCGTCAAGAAGAAGTTCGAGGGGCCGCGCGCCTATTTCTTCCAGAACCCCGACAACCGCATCATCTTCGCCATCCCCTACGAGGACGACTTCACGCTGATCGGCACCACCGACCGCGACTATAGCGGCGATCCCAAGGATGTGCACATCTCTGCAGAGGAGACCGGCTATCTCTGCGCCGCCGCCAGCGAATATTTCAACGCGCCGGTGACCCCGGACGACATCGTCTGGAGCTATTCGGCGGTGCGGCCGCTCTATGACGACGGCGCCTCGAAGGCACAGGAGGCGACGCGCGACTATGTGCTGCAGCTCGAAGGCAAAGGTGGCGAGGCGCCGCTGCTCAATGTCTTTGGCGGCAAGCTGACCACCTACCGGCGGCTGTCGGAGCATGCGCTGGAAAAGATCGGCGAGGCGGTCGGCAAGAAGGGCGGCCCGTGGACGGCGAAGAGCCATCTGCCGGGCGGCGATTTCCCGGTCAAGGGCTATGCGGCCGAGGTGAGCAAGCTGAAAGCGGACTATCCGTTCCTTGCCGAGGCCCATGCCCGCCGGCTGGTGCGCCGCTACGGTACACGCGCCGCAAGCCTGCTCGCAGAGGCTAAATCTATCGCCGATCTCGGCCACTGCTTCGGTTCCGATCTCTACGAGGCCGAGGTCCGCTATCTCGTCCGCAACGAATGGGCCGTCACCGCTCAAGACATCCTGTGGCGAAGGACCAAGAACGGGCTATATCTGCAGATGGATGAAGTACAGAAATTGGAGGAGTACATGGCCGCGATCCCTGCGCAACTTGCGGGATGAAGCGCCATGTCGTCCCCGTCGTGAGGAGGCACGGGAACCGGAATGCTTGAATTGCGGAATGCCGCTAAGATGGTAGGTGGTGAATACCATATTCACCCGACCGATCTGACACTTGAACGGGGTACGCTGAACGTCCTGCTGGGACCGACGCTCTCCGGCAAGACGTCGCTGATGCGCCTCATGGCTGGACTTGACCGTCCAACCAGCGGCTCCATCCATTTCGATGGCGCCGATGTGACCGGCGTGCCGGTGCAGCAGCGCAATGTCGCGATGGTCTACCAGCAATTCATCAATTACCCCGCATTCACCGTCTATGAGAATATCGCCTCGCCGCTCAGGATCGCCGGCCGGGACGCGAAGACGATCGATGTGGAAGTGCGCAAGGCGGCCGAACTCCTGAAGCTGACACCTTATCTCGAGCGTACTCCGCTCAACCTGTCGGGCGGGCAGCAGCAGCGGACCGCGCTTGCGCGCGCCCTTGTCAAGAATGCAGGCCTGGTGCTGCTCGATGAACCGCTTGCCAATCTTGACTACAAGCTGCGCGAGGAACTGCGCCAGGAACTGCCGCGGATATTTTCCCAGTCGGGCGCGATTTTCGTCTATGCGACGACGGAACCTTCGGAAGCCTTGCTGCTCGGCGGCAATACCGCAACCCTCAATCAGGGAAGCGTGACGCAATTCGGTCCGACGATTTCCGTCTATCGCCGGCCCACCGATCTGGTGACGGCCAAGACCTTTGCCGACCCACCGCTGAATATCATTTCGGTTTCGAAAGCAGGCGCGAGCTTTCAGCATAATGGCCTAATCGGTATTCCGGTGCCGGCACATCTTGCGGCAATCGCGGACGGTCCGGTCACCATCGCGTTTCATCCGCATCATCTTGGGCTGGAACCACAGACCGCTGATGCGCCCAAGCTTCGCGCCAGAACGCAGATTTCCGAAATCACCGGCTCCGAGAGCTTCGTGCATCTGGATTACGAAGGGGTGCGCTGGGTTATGCTGGCGCACGGCATTCATGATATCGAGCCGGATACGGAGGTCGACGTGTTCCTGGACACGCGTCACCTGATGGCCTTCGGCGAGAACGGCGGCGCCATCGCCGCCACGCGGCTAGCGGCATAGGGGGACAAAATGGCACGGATCACGCTCGACCATATCCGCCACGCCTACGGACCCAATCCGAAGACGGACAAGGACTATGCCCTGAAGGAAGTCGATCATGAGTGGACCGACGGCGGCGCATATGCGCTTCTTGGTCCGTCAGGATGCGGAAAGACAACGCTTCTCAACATCATCTCCGGTCTGCTGCAGCCTTCGCACGGGCGCATCCTGTTCGGCGGCCAGGACGTAACGATGCTATCGACGCAAGCCCGCAACATCGCGCAGGTTTTCCAGTTCCCCGTCATCTACGACACGATGACAGTCTACGACAATCTTGCTTTTCCGCTTCGCAACCGGGGTGTTTCGGAGGCCGACGTCGATCGGCGCGTTCGCGAAATTCTCGAGATGATCGATCTTGCGGACTGGGCCAAGCGCAAGGCGCAGCGGCTTACGGCCGATCAGAAACAGAAAATTTCGCTTGGCCGCGGTCTGGTGCGAAACGACGTCAACGCCATTCTCTTCGATGAACCGCTGACCGTTATCGATCCGCACATGAAATGGGTGCTGCGGTCGCAGCTGAAGCGGCTGCACAAGCAGTTCGGTTTCACGATGGTCTATGTGACCCACGACCAGACGGAGGCGTTGACCTTCGCCGAAAAGGTTGTCGTCATGTATGAGGGAGAAATCGTGCAGATCGGCACGCCGGCGGAACTATTCGAACGCCCGAGCCACACGTTTGTGGGTTATTTCATTGGCTCGCCGGGGATGAATGTCATGCCAGCGGAAGTTGCCGGCAATACCGTCAAGATTGGCAGTGAGACGATCAATCTCGGCTACGCGCCGAAAACGAATGGTGCGGCCAAGATCGAACTTGGAATCCGTCCCGAATTCATCCGCCTCGGCCGTGAAGGCATGCCCGTCTCGATTTCGAAGGTCGAGGATATCGGCAGGCAAAAGATCGTTCGCGCGCGGTTTGCGGATCAGCCGATCGCCATCGTCGTGCCGGAAGATGTAGAAATTCCAGCGGATGCGCGCGTCAGCTTCGATCCGGATGCGATCAGCATCTACGCCGGATCGTGGCGGGTCGGCAGGGAGGGCTGATCATGGAAAAGACCTGGAACAACAAGGCCTGGTTTCTCGTCCTGCCGGTATTGCTGCTCGTCGCGTTTTCGGCGGCCATTCCGCTGATGACGGTCGTGAACTATTCCGTTCAGGACACCTTCGGCAACAACGAGTTCTTTTGGGCCGGCACCGACTGGTTCGACGACATCCTGCATTCCGACCGCTTCTGGGAAGCCCTGCAGCGAAACCTGCTGTTCTCCTTCATCATCCTGGCGCTTGAAATCCCGCTTGGCATCTTCATCGCGCTCAACATGCCCAAAAAAGGCATTGGCGTTCCCGTCTGCCTCGTGCTGATGGCGCTTCCCCTCCTCATCCCGTGGAATGTGGTTGGCACGATCTGGCAGGTCTTCGGCCGTGTCGATATCGGCTTGCTCGGCCACAGCCTGGAAGCGATGGGGCTTGACTACAACTATGTCCGCGACCCTATCGATGCGTGGATCACGATCATCATCATGGATGTCTGGCATTGGACGAGCCTTGTCGTGCTGCTCTGCTATGCCGGTCTCGTTTCGATCCCGGAGGCGTACTATCAAGCTGCGAAGATAGACGGCGCTTCGCGCTGGTCCGTCTTCCGCTATATCCAGTTGCCAAAGATGAAGCGCGTGCTGCTGATTGCGGTGCTATTGCGCTTCATGGACAGCTTCATGATCTATACAGAACCCTTCGTTGTCACCGGCGGTGGACCGGGCAATTCCACGACCTTCCTTTCGATCGATCTCGTGAAGATGGCGGTCGGCCAGTTCGACCTCGGGCCTGCAGCCGCCATGTCGATCGTCTACTTCCTGATCATCCTGCTGCTCTCGTGGATATTCTACACGGTCATGACCAGCAGCGACGCGAATTCATGAGGAGAGGGTCATGGAAACCACGATGAAATACAAACCCGCCGGCAACTTCTCCTGGGTCGTCTCGACGATCTATATCGTCTTTCTGCTGCTGCCGATCTATTGGCTGATCAATATGAGCTTCAAGGAGAATGCCGAGATCACCGGCGCCTTCTCGCTCTGGCCGCAGAACCCGACGCTCAGGAACTACAGGGTGATCTTCACCGATCCATCCTGGTACAATGGCTATATCAATTCCATCATCTACGTCGTGATGAACACGGTGATCTCGGTGCTTGCAGCGTTACCGGCGGCCTACGCCTTCTCGCGCTACCGGTTTCTCGGCGACAAACACCTGTTCTTCTGGCTGCTGACGAACAGGATGGCACCGCCGGCCGTCTTCGCGCTTCCTTTCTTCCAGCTCTATTCGGCGTTCGGCCTCATCGACACGCATGTTGCCGTTGCTCTGGCGCATTGCCTTTTCAACGTGCCGCTGGCGGTGTGGATCCTGGAAGGCTTCATGTCAGGTGTGCCGAAGGAAATCGACGAGACTGCCTATATCGACGGCTATTCGTTCCCGCGCTTCTTCGTGAAGATCTTCATGCCGCTGATCGCAAGCGGGATCGGCGTCGCAGCCTTCTTCTGCTTCATGTTTTCGTGGGTCGAGCTGCTGCTTGCCCGCACGCTGACGACCACGGCTGCAAAGCCGATCTCGGCGATCATGACACGCACCGTTTCGGCGGCCGGCATGGATTGGGGCGTGCTGGCTGCTGCCGGCGTGCTGACGATCGTGCCGGGCGCGCTCGTCATTTATTTCGTCAGGAACTACATCGCCAAGGGCTTTGCTCTTGGACGCGTTTGAGGGAGATCGATATGAACCTTTCCTGGATGGCGTGGACGCTGCCCACGGCACTGTTCTTCCTGACGATCCTCGTGCTGCTGATCGGCATGAGCGTTTGGGAATATTTCGCGCCGGGGGGCACGCCGCGGGTCGGCGTGCTGCGTTTCGAAACGACGCGCGGGGACCGGCTCTTCATTTCGCTGCTCGGTGCAGCATTCATTCATCTCGCATGGCTGGGCCTTGTCGGGCCCAACCTGTGGTGGGCACTTGCCCTCGCCGTAGTCTACGCCATCGGGGTGTTCCGCTACGTGTGACGGCAGGGTAATACAGATGGCCGGGGGACTGGCCGCCTGAGACGTGAAGACTGCGATCGCAAACCCTGGGAGGATATTATGCGACGGCATTTACTAGCGACAACAGCAGGCATCTTGCTGGCCATGGCGGGCTCCGCCTATGCCGGTATGGATGAGGCGAAAGCCTTTCTAGACAAGGAAGTCGGCGATCTCTCGACGATTTCCCGTGCGGACCAGGAAAAGGAAATGCAGTGGTTCGTCGATGCCGCAAAGCCTTTCGCCGGCATGGACATCAAGGTTGTCTCCGAAACGATCACCACGCACGAATATGAATCGAAGGTGCTGGCACCAGCCTTTACCGCCATCACCGGCATCAAGATCGCCCACGATCTGATCGGCGAAGGCGACGTCGTTGAAAAACTGCAGACGCAGATGCAGTCAGGCGAAAACATCTACGACGCCTACATCAACGACTCGGACCTCATCGGTACGCACTGGCGCTATCAGCAGGCGCGCAGTCTGACCGACTTCATGGCGAACGAGGGGAAGGACGTCACCAATCCCAACCTCGACATCGACGACTTCATCGGCAAGTCCTTCACGACGGCGCCGGACGGCAAGCTCTATCAGCTGCCCGACCAGCAGTTCGCGAACCTCTACTGGTTCCGCTACGACTGGTTCAACGACGAGAAGAACAAGGCAGACTTCAAGGCGAAGTACGGCTACGACCTCGGCGTGCCGGTCAACTGGTCGGCCTATGAGGACATCGCTGAATTCTTCACCGGACGTGAGGTCGGTGGTAAGAAGGTCTATGGCCACATGGACTACGGCAAGAAGGATCCGTCGCTCGGCTGGCGCTTCACCGACGCCTGGCTCTCCATGGCCGGCAACGGCGACAAAGGCATTCCGAATGGCAAGCCGGTTGACGAATGGGGCATCAAGGTAGACGAGAACTCGCGTCCAGTCGGCTCTTGCGTCGCACGCGGCGGCGACACCAACGGTCCTGCAGCCGTCTATTCGATCCAGAAGTATCTGGATTGGATGAAGGCCTACGCTCCGGCGGCAGCCCAGGGCATGACCTTCTCCGAATCTGGCCCGGTTCCGTCGCAGGGTGAGATCGCCCAGCAGATGTTTACGTACACGGCCTTCACCGCCGACTTCGTGAAGCAGGGCTTGCCGGTCGTGAACGAGGACGGCACGCCGAAGTGGCGCTTCGCCCCGTCGCCGCACGGCGTCTACTGGAAGGACGGTATGAAGCTCGGGTACCAGGATGCCGGCTCCTGGACGCTGATGAAGTCGACCCCGGACGATCGTGCCAAGGCCGCCTGGCTCTATGCTCAGTTCGTCACGTCGAAGACGGTCGACGTGAAGAAGAGCCACGTCGGGCTGACGTTCATTCGCGAGTCCACCATTCGTGACAAGAGCTTCACCGAACGCGCTCCAAAGCTCGGCGGTCTGGTCGAGTTCTATCGCTCGCCCGCCCGCGTGCAGTGGTCGCCGACGGGCACCAACGTGCCGGACTATCCGAAGCTCGCACAACTCTGGTGGCAGGCGATCGGCGATGCTTCGTCGGGCGCGAAGACCCCCCAGGAAGCCATGGATTCGCTTTGCGCCGAGCAGGAAAAGGTACTGCAGCGCCTGGAACGCGCCGGCGTCCAGGGCGATGTCGGCCCGAAGCTCGCCGAAGAGCAGGATCTCGAATACTGGAACAAGGATGCCGTCGCAAAGGGCAACCTCGCTCCGCAATTGAAGGTCGAGAACGAGAAAGAGAAGCCGGTAACGGTCAATTACGACGAACTGGTCAAGAGCTGGCAGTCGAACTGATCGTCATCGGGGCGGGTCGGAAGAAACGAGGCTTCCGGCCCGCCCTGCAATGGCCGCCGCGACCCATATACTTGCGAGTTGCGCCGCGTCATCGCAGCTTGCAAGCGGATTACTATCGAAGCACGCCAATCGCATTTCTGACCGTCACAACGCCTTGCGTAAGCGGCCGATACTCCAGTCCCACGCTTCCTGCGTATCCCCTGTCGAACAGCCAGTTGAGGCGGTGCGCCAGATCGATGCAGCCCGAGCCGGGTTCGTTGCGACCCGGGTGGTCTGCGACGTGAACATGAAACACGCGCGAAATCCGGTCGCCGATCACATCCTCCGTTCGCTCATCCATCACCGCCGAATGGTAGATATCGTAGACGATCCCGATTTCGGGGCGATCGATCTCGTCAGTGATGTCGAGGGCCTTCGCGGGTGGATTCCAGAAAATAACCGATGTGGTCGATGCGGGTGTTCAGTGGCTCGACGCCGAGGCGCACACCCGTGCCCCTTAGGACATCGGCGCCGGCGCGCAGCGCAGCCGTCAGCGCAAGGCGCTGCTTTACCGACGCGGCCAGTCCTTCCAGCCACTTTTGCTTGTTGGTGGCATCTGTCAACGGAATCATCGGCTCTGTCACGATGCTGGATACGGCGAGGCCGGTCTGCTTGAGGGCAGCGGAAATCGCGCCGAGATCCTTGTCCGTCCAACGCCAGAACTCGATTGCCGGCAAACCGGCCTTCCTGGCGCGGTAGATGCGGTCTTCGAAACGGTCACCGGGTTCGGCGAACAGCCATTCGATACAGGCTGAGTATCGGCGCATGTGGATTTCTCCCTGGTGCCTTAGCAACGCGTCAAATGCCTGCAGGCGGCAAGGCGGATTTAACGACTTCCATCGGCCGAGCAGATTGCGGCGGCATCATGATAAACAACCGGTGCTTTTGCTCCATCCGGGAACAAGCCGCGTATTTCGGGCGTTTCCAGCGCATAATATTCAAGGGCGCTGGACAGCGAATGACCGATTTTCGAGCCGTATCCGATAGCCGTAAGACAACAAAAGCAATTGATTATATCACGGCGGTCGCGCGTCGGCGCCGCGCCGCTCTTTCGGTCATTCCGGGCGGCATTATCCGCAACGGGCGAAACGTCTGGCGAGCTGGCAAAGCGGATAAGGCGGCTTTTCTGGTTGACGGCGCTGCCTATTTCGCAGCGCTTGATGAGGTTCTGCGACAGGCAAGACATTCGATCTGGATCATCGGCTGGGATTTCAATCCCGATATCCGGCTGAGGCCACATCAAAGCTCGGAAACGCTTGGTGAACTTCTGCTGGCGCTTGCCGATGAAAATCCATGGCTGCAGATCCGGATACTGATCTGGGGCATGGGGCCGGTCTATTCCGGCAAATCCTTGAAGCTTTTCAAGGAAAACGGCTTCTCCACACATCCGCAGATCAGCTTGCGTTTCGATCTGCGCCATCCTGTGCGTGGCTGCCACCATCAGAAACTGGTTTCCATCGATGACAGCATCGGTTTCCTCGGCGGTGTAGATTTGACCGCCCGGCGCTGGGACGAGCCTGATCATCGGGCCGACAATCCGCTTCGAAAGGCTCCGGACGGTGTGCCATACGATCCTGTGCATGATATGCAGTCGATGGTCTCAGGCAGCGCTGCGCGGCTGATCGGCGACGTGTGTCGCCGGCGGTGGAAGCAGGCGACCGGCAAGCTGGTCGAAGTAGCTCCGCAGGGCGGCATGTCATGGCCGCATACGCTCCCGCCGGAAATGGAGAATGTGACGGCGGCGATTGCACTCACCGAGCCAGGATGGATCGGCAAACGCGGGCGGTTTGAAGCTTTTCGGCTGACGCGCGATGCCATAAATGCCGCAAGGAAATACATCTATATCGAGACCCAATATCTTGCCTCCTTCAGCGTGGCGCGGGTCATCGCGAAACGCCTCAAGGAGGCGCATGGCCCGGAGATTGCTGTTCTGGTTACGAAGAGCTCGCACGGACTGATCGAAAAGCTGGCAATGGGCCACAACCGCGACCGGCTGATCCGCAGGCTGAAGCGCATCGATCGCTATGACCGGCTGCGTGTGATGTACCCGGTGGTCCCGGACGGGAAGGGGGGCGAGCAGGAGGTTGTCATCCATTCGAAGCTTATCATCGTCGACGACCGTTTTATTCGCATCGGCTCTTCGAATCTCAACAATCGTTCGGAGGGGCTCGATACGGAGTGCGACCTGGCGATCGAGGCGGAAAGTGCTGCTCACCGGCGGGCGATAACGTCGTTTCGCCACCGGCTGATTGCCGAGCATCTCGATGCGACGAGCGAAGCTGTCAAAGAAATGGAGACGGCGAAGCGGTCCTTGCTCAATGCCATAGAGGCGCTGAACATCCGCAAGCGCGGCCTTCGCCACTTTGCGATCGATATTGCGAGAGGCGAGACATCGCCGATGATCGGAACTGCTTTCGTGGACCCGCGGCGACCTTACCGGCCGCTACACAAGCTGCGTCTACGCATGAGCCGACTGTTGAGAGCGATCTTCTGACGGTAGCTGCTTTGGCTTCGGAATGACGACTTCGCTGATCGCGAAGACCGGCAGGCCGATCATCAGCGGAACCAGAAAATAAATCACCCTGAAGGCCACCAGTGCCCCTATCGAGGCGGCGCCGGGCAGGACATAGCTGACCGTGGCCTCGATGACGCCCAGACCGCCAGGCACATGGGTAACGAGGACAGCGATATTGGCGAGCACGTATGCCGTGGCCGTCTGCACGTAGCTCGCCTGGCCTTGTACGGCCAGCATCTGATGCAGGCAGGCTGCGACGAAGATGAAATTCACCGTGCCGATGACGACCTGGCCCAATGCGAGCTTCAGGCGGGGCATTTCGAAAGACCATTTCCAAAGATGCAGTGGCGTGCGGACGATGGCGGACAGAGTGACATAGACTACGGGCAGGCTGAGACAGGCGCAGCCAAGCGCGAACAGACTGTCCGGGCCGAGTTTCAGGAGATTTGCGGCATCCTGCGGATTGATGATGAGGGCGATGCCCGCAAGGGCCGAAAGGCCAATGCCTACGGTCACGCCGCAAAACAGGATGACCTTTGCAACTTCTTCGGCATTCAAGCCCCAGCGAGAATAGAAGCGGTAGCGCACAGCGCCGCTGCTCAGCGCTGCAAAGCCAAGATTATGGCCGATCGAGAGGCTGGTGAACGAGGCAATGGCGGCCCTCGGATAGCTCAGCGGCCTGCCGGCGTAGCGCAGCGCCAGCCAGTCGAAACCGGTCAGGCAGAGGTAGGAGGCGGCCGCAAAGCCGAGGCCCCCGAGAATGCGGGCTCCCGGTATCGTGCCGATCGAATCCAAGACGTCGCTCAAGGTGTAACGGCTGAAGACCCTGTAGAGCAGAAAGGCCGCAAGCATCAGGCAGAAGACGAGAGCCAGATTGATAAGCACGCGTTTGATGGACATAAATGCCCCGTTTCGTTGGAGTTCCGGGGATGGAACGAAACAGGCTGAAAGCTAGTTCCCCCGGGATGAGCACATTCTCCCCCGTTCCGCCGCAATCAACCGGCAGCGAGCTGAAAATCCTGACCTACAATGTGCATAGCTGCATCGGCACCGACCGGCGGATCGAACCAGCACGCATCGCCGATGTGATCGCGCAAACCGGCGCGGACATCATTGCGCTGCAGGAACTGGATGTCGGCCGCAAGCGCACGGGCGGCATCGACCAGGCACATGCGATCGCTTCGCTCTTGAAGATGCAGGCCCACTTTCATCCGGCGCTGCATGTCGAGGAGGAGCAGTACGGCGATGCCATCCTGACAGCCATGCCGACCCGGTTGATGAAAGCCGGGCCGTTACCCTCCGTAGGCGAGATGCGGGGGGCGATATGGGTGCAGATCGAAATGGCGGGGATTCATCTGAACTTGCTGAATACGCATCTTGGCCTGCGCGGCATCGATCGGATGCGGCAGGTGACGACGCTGCTCGGCAGGGAATGGATTGGAAGCCAGAAATTCCAGGCGGCTCCCGCGATCATCTGCGGCGATCTCAATGCTGTCCCGTCATCGCCGGCTTACAAAATGCTGGCGCGGCATTTCCGCGATACGCAGCTGCTCGCCGCGCGGCGTCCCCGCCCGACCTATCCCTCCCGGCTGCCGATCCTGCGGATCGACCATATTTTCGTGTCGGACGGGATTGGCGTGACATCTGCGACGGTCACCGCGACACCGCTCGTGCGCCGGGCCTCGGATCACCTGCCGCTGCTGGCTACCATATTGCCGGGTGCGGCAATCACGCGAAGGGAAATCTCGTTTTAAGCGGTCACTGGAAGCGCCTGCCGAAGTTAAATATTTTCAATAATTTATACGGTGAAGGCCGATTTTTCTCACGAGTCGAGAAAGACTTGACGCCGCTCGTTTTATAACGCTTTAAATTATCAACCGCGACTGGGAGAGTTGCGGGGCATGTTTGCCGCTTCGACTGCGGGAGACATCGGCGGACGAGGAGGGTCTCGCCGCTTTACTTGCGAACGGGAGGAATATCATGCGCAAGTTTTTGGGCTCGGCAGCCGTTGCTGCCGTGATGATGGCAGGTACGGCGGCCTACGCGGCCGACGTGAACGTGGAAGTCCAGATGCTGCACTGGTGGACGTCCGGCGGCGAAGCCGCGGCTCTCGACGTGCTGAAGGAGGACCTCGAGTCCAAGGACAGGCTCTGCCTGGACCGACGTGCCGGTGGCGGGCGGCGGCGGCGACCGCAGCCATGACCGCGCTGCGAGCCCGATGGTTGCCGCCGGCAACCCGTCCGACCGCCGTCGCAGATGCTCGGATATACGGCATTCTCGACTGCGCGCAAGGCAGGTGCCCTCGGCAACCTCGACCGAGACCGCGACCAAGGAAGGCTGGGACAAGGTCTGTTCCCGACCGCTCTGCAGAACTTCTCCGACTATGACGGCCAATGGGTTGCCGCTCCGGTCAACGTGCACTCGGCCAACTGGCTCTGGATCAACAAGGCCGCCCTCGAAAAGGCCGGCGGCACGGAGCCGGCAAGACCTGCGACGACCTGGTCGCACTGCTCGACAAGGCCAAGGCTGCAGGCGTCATTACGCCGATCGGCGCACGGCGGTCAGCACGTGGCAGGATGCGACGATCTTCGATGCCGATCGTGCTCTCCGCTGGCGGGCCACGACTTCTACAAGAAGGCCTTCAACGACCTCGATCCGGAAGAGTCGCTCGGCAGCAGACAAGATGAAGGAAGTCCTTCGACAACCTATGACCAAGCTCACGGAACTATGTCGACCACGAACTTCTCCGGCCGCGACTGGAACCTTGCGACCGCCATGGTCATCGAAGGGCGAGGCACGGGCTGCAGGTCATGGGCGACTGGGCCAAGGGCGAATTCCTGGCGGCCAAGCAGGACGCCGGGCACCGACTTCCTCTGCATGCCGCTTCCCGGGCACGCACGGCAGCGGTGACCTTACAACTCCGACCATGTTCGCGATGTTCAAGGTGCCGGATGACCGACAAGGCCGCGCAGGCCGCAGCTTGCCGATGGCCACGGCTCTCGCAAGCCCGACCTTCCAGTCGGCCTTCAACGTCGTCAAGGGTTCAGTTCCGGCTCGTACCGACGTTCCGGACACGGACTTTCGACGCCTGCGGCAAGAAGGCGTATCAAGGATCTCAAGGCCGAGGCCAACGACCAAGCGGTACGCTGATGGGCTCGCATGGCTCACGGCCATGGCGCACATCCGGCTGCTGTGAAGAATGCGATCTACAAGGATGTCGTGTCCAAGTTCGTCATGGACAGATCAAGATCTCTAATCAGGCCGTGGAAGCTGCTCGTCAAGGCAATCGAAGACTGTCAAGGAACTTGCCGCCGACCAAATAGGATCCTGCCGCTGCGCAAGTAACGGCGGCATTTAGCCACGATCCTCACGGCCCTGGGACGGGGACGATTTCGTGGCCACTCGTCGCAGACCCCAGACGTATCGACGCTGATGCCCGAACGCAAAATTGGCAATTCCAGTCCGCACCCGCTTGCAGGAAGTATTGCCCGAGACTGGTGCTCGCGCCGAGCTTCGTCATCGTCCGTGATCTTCGTTTATGGCTTCATCGCTTATACCGGCTATCTTTCGCTTGACCGACAGCAAGATGCTGCCTTCCTACAATGCTCGTCGGGACTTATGCAACTACCAGAGGCTCTGGCGCTGGACGTTTGAGACCGCATCTGCCGTGGCTGGTACGCCTCGATCAGCAATCTCGCGAATCTTCGCCTCGCTCTACATCGTCATCTGTCTCAGTGCTTGGCCTGTTCCTAGCGATCCTGCTCGACCAGAAGATCCGCGGCGAAGGCTTTATCCGGCCGATCTACCTCTATCCCATGGCGCTTTCCTTCATCGTCACCGGCGCGGCCTGGAAGTGGTTCCTCGATCCCGGCCTCGGCCTTGAGCAGACACCATGCATCACTGGGGATGGGACGAGCTTCTCACTTCGATCTGGATCAAGGATCGAAGGACTTACGTCGATCTACTGCGGTCGTCATCGCCGCCGTCTGGCAGGCTTCCGGCTTCGTCATGGCGATGTTCCTCGCCGGCCTGCGCGGCGTCGACGGCGAGATCATCAAGGCCGCCCAGAGTCGACGGCGCCACGACCGGTCGACGCTCTACCGGCGCATCATCATTCCGCTGCTGCGGCCGGTGCTTCCTGTCGGCCTTCGTCGTGCTCGCCCATCTGGCGATCAAGGCCTACGACCTGGTCGTCGCCCTGACTGAGCGGCGGGCCCGGTGGCTCGGCGACGGAGCTGCCTTCGCGACCTTCATGTATGCCTACACCTTCACCCGCAATTCGAAATGGCTGTCGGTTCGCGCGAGCGGCGATCATCATGCTGGCGACGATCTTCGGCGATCATCGTTCCCTATCTCTACTCCGAAGCTCGCGGGAGCAACAGCGCGATGAGCAGCATCCCAATCCGCAGCAACTGCCATGTCCGCAAGGCAGGCAATGGCCGCCGGTGGATCGCTCGCACCGTCATCTGCGGCCTGCTGGTCCTCTTCGTCGATCCTATTACCTGCTGCCCCTCTTCGTGATGCTGGTCACCTCGCTTCAAGACCGCTGGACGAGATCCAGCCAGCGGCGGCATGCTGAGCATTGCCGCAGGTTTGCCGACCGTCGAGCCTTGGGTATCGCGCCTGGTCGACGGCGCAGACCGGCGTACGGCCTGACCTGCGCCGGCCTCAAGGCCCTATCTTCATGCAACTCGATCCACATGGTCGTACCGGCGGTCGCGATCTCCACCATCATGGGCGCGCTCAACGGCTATGTGCTCACCAAATGGCGCTTTCCCGGATCGATACAGCTTGCATTCGGGCTGCTGCTGCTTTGCCTGCTTCATCCCGTTCCAGATCGGTGCTGCTCCCGATGGCGACGCATCCTCGGCGCACTCGGCCGCTTCGGTGCCACGCTCCAAAACGCCACGGGCATGAGCTTCGGCTTCGGCAATCCGACCGTCAATCTGGTCTTCGTGCATGTCGATCTACGGCCTCGGCTTCACGACGCTCTATCTTCCGCAACTATCTACGAGGCCTTTCCGACCGAGCTGGTGCAGCGCGGCGCAGGTCGACGGCGCCAGCTTCTTCCAGATCTTCCGGCGCATCCTGCTGCCGACTTCGGCGCCGATCATCGTCGTCATCCGTCATCTGCCAGTTCACCAATATCTGGAACGACTTCCTGTTCGGCTTGCGCCGTATGCCGGCACCGGTGAATCCACGCCGATGACGGTGGCGCTCAACAACCTCGTGTCGTCACCTCGACCGGCGTGGACGAATACAATGTTCAACATGCGCCGGCTGCGATGCCTCGCCGCCGTGCCCACGCTTGTCGTCTACGTCGCTCGCCGGCCGCTATTTCGTGCGCGGCCTGATGGCCGGCGCCGTCAAGGGGTAGCCTCATGCCGTTTCCTCGAAATCTCCGGCCTGCGCAAAACGCTACGGCGCCGCTCGACATCCTCAAGGGCATCGATATGGAGCTCGAGAAAGGCGGATTCCTCGTGCTCGTCGGCCCGTCCGGCTGCGGCAAGTCCACGCTTGCTCAACACCATCGCCGGCCTTGAGCCGATCACCTCCGGCGACATCGCGCATCGACGGCCGCACCGGTCGACGGGCTTGGCATCCCTCTCAAGCGCGACATTGCCATGGTGTTCCAGTCCTACGCGCTCTATCCGAACATGACGGTCGCGGGGAACATCGCCTTCGGCATGGAAATCCGCGGCGTGCCGAAGGACGCGCGCGCAAAGGCGATCAAGGAAGTGGCCGACATGCTGCAGATCGGCCATCTGCTCGACCGCAAGCCAAGCCAGCTTTCGGGCGGTCAGCGCCAGCGCGTTGCGATGGGCCGCGCGCTGGTGCGCAATCCGCAGGTCTTCCTCTTCGACGAGCCGCTGTCGAACCTGGATGCCAAGCTGCGCGTCGATATGCGTACCGAGATCAAGCGCCTGCATCAGCGTATGAAAACGACGATCGTCTATGTCACGCACGACCAGATCGAGGCGATGACGCTGGCAACCAAGATCGCCGTACTGAAGGATGGCGTGCTGCAGCAGTTCGGCACGCCCGCCGAAATCTACAATAGCCCGTCCAATATCTTCGTTGCCGACTTCATGGGATCGCCGGCGATGAATCTCCTCAACGCGACGCTGGAAAACAGCGCCGGCGGCCTGCAGGTTTCACTCGACCGGCCGAACGCCGAAGCCTTAAAGCTGCCGGTTCCGGGCGCAAGCGACAGCCTGGCCTCCTATGCCGGCAAGAAGGTGATCTTCGGCATTCGCCCGGAAGCGCTGACCGATCCGGACGGCGCCGACCGCAAGGCAAAGTCGCTGGTGGAAGGCGACTGTGCGATCGAGGTGGTCGAGCCCGCAGGCTCGGACACTTTCGCCGTGACGAAGCTCGGCGGCAAGTCGGTCATTGCGCGGCTGCGCGCCGATGCCGGTATTCAGCCTGGTCAGAGCACGCGCCTTGCCTTCAATCTCGACAAGGCGGTGTTCTTCGATCCGGAGAGCCAGCTCCGGATCGCATAGCGTCCGTCAGACGGCCGTTACATGCAGGGTGACAGGTGCAAAGCGGGACGAGACTGCCTCGACCGTAATGTTGCCGGTGAGGCCGGTTGCTTCCAGCCAGAAGCCAGCCGTGCCGCCCTGCAGCGGAATGGTAGAGGGGCCGACGATCTTGGCCGGACCATCGACGCGCAGTGTCACGCTATCATGCAGAAAGGCAAGTCGCTGGCCATATTGGTCCAGCGCGCGAATGATGACGCGCGTCGTGTCGCGCTCGCGGGCTTTCAGCGATCCGCTGTCGGCCACCACGTCGAGCGTCGTCGGCAGCGGATCGGCGAGCAAGCCGCAGATCTGGCTACGGGCTGGCTGTCGATATAACCCGTAAAGCTCGCCGTCGAGCCACTCAAAACCCCAGGTGCCAAGCTCATCGGCTCGTGAAATGCCGATGGTCCAGCACGACGGGCGGGTGGGGTAGGTGTGGGAAATTTTCACGATCCGGACCGACGCGCTTGGTGATCGAGCCGTATTTCAGCTCGACCTCGTCGCAGTTCGTAAGAATGATCAGAGGCAGAACGCCGCCGATGTTGCGCTCCCCGCGCGCCCAGAAGGTCACCGGCTTCATGACGATCTCGTCAGACGGATCGCACTGGCTGGCATAGGCATAAGGCGGCGAATTTCGGCTCGCGGAACATGTCGAGCACACCGTGATAGCAGATGCGGTCGCCGGAGCCGAAATCCTTGTGGGTGTTGTAGTCGAACATGCACCAGCCGATCGCGCCGGAGATTTCCGGATCGCCATAGGCGGCGTTCAGCACCTCAAGGTGACGACGCACATGCTCTGCCTGGCGCTGCCTCCTGGTCGTAGATCTTAGTCGGATGCATGTGGCCATTGAACTCGGTGATGAGGTACGGCACCTTTCGATCAAGACCGGTGTTTTCCTGCTGGCTGCGAAGCGCCGTGCGTGGGCGATTGGCGCCGGGCAGTTCCTCGTTGCCGAGGATGAAATCGTTCATCGTGTAGACGTCTTCGAGCAACTCGCTTTCCGTGATGTAGCGCACGCCGCCGGTGTTGCGGGTCGGGTCGAGCTCGCGAGCGAGCCGGTTGGTTTCGGCGTAGAAGTCGTGGCTATCCTGCGATTCGTTGATGCGCACGCCCCATATGACGATCGACGGGTGGTTCCAGTCGCGTTCGATCATGCGGCGGACGTTGCGGATCGACTCCTGCTGCCATTCGACGTCGCCGATATGCTGCCAGCCGGGGATCTCCTCGAAAACCAGCAGACCGATGCGGTCGCACTGGTCCAGGAACCATTTCGACTGCGGATAGTGCGAGGTGCGGACGATATTGCACTTCAGCACCGATTTCATGATATCGGCATCACGCTCCTGCGCCGAGCGCCCGGCCGCGTAGCCGACATAGAGGAAATGCCTGGTGGCGGTTCAGGCCGCGCAGTTTCAGCGGCTTGCCGTTAAGCAGAAAACCATCCGGCGTGAACTCGGCGGTGCGGAAGCCGAAATGCGACGACAGCCGATCCGAGCCGTGGCTGGTTTTCAGGTCGACGGTGATTTCATAGCGCGCGGGGCTGGAAAGGTCCCAAAGCGAAATGTCTGTAAGGCCTTCGAAGGAAAGCGTCACGTCTTCGCCCGTCGTATCGCCGCTCGCGGTCGCGATGACGGTGCCGGATGTGTCCTTCAGCGAAGCCGCAACGGTGCCAAGAAACGCGGCATTTTGCGGGTTGGCGAGATCGCAGCGGACGCGAACGGATTTGACGTCGGAGAGTACATTTGCGGTTTCGATCTTGATGTTGCGCGATCGAAACCGCGTCGGTGACTTTAAGCCAGACATCGCGATAGATGCCGGCATAAGTGAGGTAATCGATACGGCCCCCAAAGGGCGGGATTGCGGGGTTCTCGCTGCCGTCAACCTTCACGGTGATCAGGTTGTCGCCCTTAACAAGCTTGCCGGTGAGGCGGGCCTCGAAGGGCGTGTAGCCGTCCTTATGAGCGATGATCTCTTCGCCGTTCAGGTAGACGACGCTATCGGCCATGGCGCCATCGAAGACGATCGATACTTCGCGGCCTTCGAATTCGGGCAGCCAGCGCAAGACTTTCTGATAAGTAAAGGCGCGCTGATAGCGCTTCTCGTCGAAATAGTTGAAGGGCAGCTCGACGGCGGTGTGCGGCAGGCTGACGCTCGTCATGCCGTCGAAAGCGTCGAGAAACTGCTGGCCGAAGCCTTCGTGGAAACTCCAGGATTCATTGAACGAGACGACGGACCGCATCCCGGACTCCTCTTTAAAGCATGTCTGATTGGCGCGGCCGGCAAAGCCGCTTACGGATACTGTGCGCCATTCGTCGCCGTGTAGATTGAATAGAGCGACTGTGTTGCGGTGATAAACAGGCGGTTTTTCTTCTGGCCACCGAAGGTGACGTTTGAGACGGTCTGCGGCACCTTGATCTTGCCGAGCAAGGTACCGTCCGGGGCGAAGCAATGCACGCCATCGGCGGCGCTGCTCCAGAGATTTCCGCTGGTGTCGAAGCGGAAGCCATCCGGTATGCCGTTGTCGAGTGAGCAGAAATAACGGCTATTGGCGAGCTTCTTGCCGTCGATGACGTCGAAGGCGCGGATATGGCGCGGCACGTCATGATCGGCGGAGCCGGAATCGGCAATGTAGAGCTGCTTTTCGTCGGAAGTGAAAGCAAGGCCATTCGGCTGGATGAAGTCGGTAACCACCGCTTCAACCACGCCGCTCTGCGCATCGATGCGGTAGACGTTGCGCGTCTCCTGTTCCGGCTCCGACTTGTGGCCCTCGTAGTCCGATTTGATGCCGTAGCTCGGGTCCGTGAACCAGATCGAGCCGTCGGACGCGACGACGACGTCGTTTGGCGAGTTGAGACGCTTGCCCTGATAGCTGTCGGCCAGCACCGTGATCTTGCCGTCGGGCTCCGTACGCGTGACGCGACGGCCGCCGTGTTCGCAGGAGATCAGGCGCCCCTGACGATCACGGGTGTTGCCGTTGACGTAATTCGATGGCGAACGGAAGACCGAGACGCCGCCATCCGGCACCCAGCGCAGCATACGCTCGTTCGGGATATCGCTCCAGATCAGGCAATTGAGATCAGAGAACCAGACAGGGCCTTCCGCCCAGCGGCAGCCGCTATAAAGTTCCTCCAGTCTGGCGCTTCCCGCAATCAGGCTGCGGAAGCGGTCGTCTCGAATGTCATAGAGGATATCTTGCGACACTGATTGGCTCCTCCCCAAAGCGATATGACGTTCTTCGTAAACATAAACGGCGATGCGTGCCAGAGCCCGGTGCGGCAAATGCGCCGGGCTCTGGCGATTTTTCAAAGGGCTGCCGCCGGATGCGGTGATCCGTCATATGCGCCCCATATCGACTGGTCGAAGCAGATGACCGAGCCAGTCATCAGGCCGGATTCGGCAGACGAGAGATAGGCGCAGGCGCGGGCAACTTCTTCCGGATCGACGAGGCGGCCGAAGGGCTGGCTTGCCGCGGCCTTCGCCAGCCAGTCGTCGGACGCGTCGTGATATTCTCTCTGGATGCGGTCCTCGCCCTCCGACGCCATCCAGCCGATATTGAGACCGTTGACGCGGATACGGTTTCGAAGCAGCGCATAGGCCGTGTTCTTCGTCAATGTTTCCAGCGCACCCTTCGATGCGCAATAGGCGGCAATAAAGGGCTGGCCGGCCTTGGCAGACATCGAGCCGATATTGACGATCGTGCCCTCGATTTTCTCGCGACGCATGACCTTGACGGTTTCCTGCATCAGAAAGAATGGCGCGCGGACATTGACGGCGAACATGGCGTCGAAGAGTTCCGGGCTTGTATCGAGGATCGTTCCGCGATCGGTAATCGCCGCTGCGTTCACCAGCGCATCGACGCGGCCGAAGGTCTGGTCGCAGACATGGACGACATTGCGCGCGTCCTCGACCGTGCCGAGATTGGCTTTGACATAGACGACCTTGGAGCCGGTTCTCGATGAGATCTCCTCCGCATTCGCCTTGCCCTTCTGTTCATTGCGGCCGCAGATAACGATGCCTTTTGCGCCGCGTTCCGCAAAGAGCCGGGCGATCGTCGCGCCGAGCCCCTGCGTGCCGCCGGTGACGATCGCGATCTTGCCGTCGAAACGGCCATGGTCTGTGGTCATGTGGTTCCTCCCTTGATGTGTGGCGATGATATGCGAATGGCCGCCCGTTGGGCGAGGGCCTCGTTTGCTGTCAGTGCGGACGCTCGCCCCTCATCCGCCTGCAGGCACCTTCTCCTCGGCGGGAGAAACGTGCCGACGATGGTTTGCCCGGAGGATCGGATGAAGGTTAGGCTTGCTCCGGCCTAACCTCCCTAGCTCAACTTCCTCTCGGCCTGTTCGGCCAGCGCCGTCACCAATGCCTCGTCGCTCCAGCCTTGCCTCAACGCCTCATGCATGAGCTGCGATTGCGTCTTCGGGGCAAGGCCGCCGAGGGGCGGGTCACGGTCAAGATTGGTGGGGAAGGAGTATCCCTCGGCGCAAGCGGCCACGGCATTCGCGATTTCTGCGTCGGAGAGCCTGCCCTTCAGCGCCTTTAGAGCCGGGAACAGCTTCGCGCTCATCCGTTCACGGTTTACCGTTTCCATCGCGCGGCCGAAGGCGGACGACACCTGCAGAAGATTGGCGACACGCCTGATATTTGCCGAGCGGTTGGTGCCTGCGGCATGGAAAAGGGCGGGATTGAAGAAGACCACATCGCCCTTTTCGAGCGGCAGCTGGACGTGGTTTTCCTCGAAATAGTCCCTGAACTCCTGCCGTTTCAACGCGAGGTAGCCGGGCACATAGGTCTGGCTGTGTGGCAGGAAGAGCGTCGGCCCGCTTTCGAGCGGCATGTCGCAATGCGCGACCGCGCCCTGCAACGTCAGCACTGGAGAAAGCCGGTGCACATGCGCCGGGAACTGCTCGATTACTTTCGAAGCCTGGAAGCCGAGGTGATAGTCGCGGTGGGCGGATTGCGCTGCACCGCCCGGGTTTACGCGGTTGACCTGGGCCGTCATCTGGTAGCACGGTCCGAGCCAGGCTTCGCTGGCGATGGCGACAATGGCACTGCCGTAATATTTAGCGAAATTTGCCGGATCAGCGAGACAATGCTTTTCCAACGAATTCCAGATGCGGTCATTGGCGCCGGGCTTGGCGAAATGGTCGCCGCCGGCGGTCGAGGTGCGATGCTGCTCCTCGATAAGGTCATCGAAGATCCTGCTGGCGCGATCGATAACGCTCGTGTCCTCATAGGCGTGCTTGAAGACGACCACGCCCGGACCTTCGCCGAAAGCTTCGCATATCTCGGCGAGAACGGCGCGGCGGCCATGCGGATCGGCGATCGCGGCGATAACCTTGTGGCTCTCGTAGATCAGCACGTTCTTGTCGATCCTGTCGGCCGTCGGATAGTCGGCGAGCAACGTGGTCTTCTCGGCGAGTGCACGAAAATCGCCGAGATCGCAGGCATCCTCGGTCAGCCAGACACGATCGGCACGGAATTTCTGTGGGTTATCGGTTTTCATCAGGCGGCTCCTCCATCTCTGATGATGGCACTATACGCCGAGGATGAGTGTGTTATAGATCAGAAATCCATCAAAAAACCATCAGTGTGGGCATGGCGCATATATTCCTCGTCAAGGATATTGCCTTTCAAGCGGGGTTGAGTACCGCAACAGTCGATCGCGTCTTGAATGGACGAGGCGGCGTACGGCGCCAGACCGAGATGCGTGTCAGGGCTGCCATCGGTGAACTCGAGAAGCAGCAGACCGGCGCCGAGACCGCGGGACGAAAGTTCGCGATCGATATCGTCATGGAGACGCCGGACCGTTTCAGCACTGCCGTGCGGGCGGCGTTCGAGGCCGAGGTTGCGACATTCCTGCCGACGGTTTTCCGCTGCCGCTTCCATTTTGCCGAGGTGATGAAGCCCGCCGAGCTGGTCCTGCTTCTCGACCGCATCAGGCTTCGCGGAACGCATGGGATCGTGCTGAAGGCGCCCGATGTCCCCGAGATCGTCGCGGCCGTAGCGCGCGCGGACGAAGCGGGCATTCCCGTTGTCACATTGGTGACGGACCTGCCGAATTCGCTGCGCGCCGCTTACGCGGGCGCAGACAACCGGGCAGCGGGACAGACGGCTGCCTATCTGATTGGCGAGCGCTTTTCCGGCGCTCCCGGCCAGGTGCTGGTGACATTGTCGAGCGGCCGCTTTCGTGGCGAAGAAGAGCGGGAGATCGGCTTTCGCCGCCTCATCCGGGACCGCTATCCGCAGATCGGCATTACAGAAATCAGCGAGGGACACGGAACCGATGCGGCGACCGGTACGCAGACGGCACGCGCCATCGCAGACGATCCGGCGATCAATGCCGTCTATTCGATCGGCGGCGGCAACAAGGCGGTTCTGGCGGCCTTCGAGGCGATGCAGCGGCGGATCCTGATCTTCGTCGCTCATGATCTCGATGCCGATAACCGGGCTCTGCTTGCTGCGCATAAGATCGGCTTCGTGCTGCATCACGACTTGCGCATGGACGCCCGCTCTGCCTTCCGGACCATCATCGGCCGCCAGCTTTCGGGCCATCCCGCGGCGCCTTCGCTGTCGACCGTCGAAATCGTGACACCTTACAATATGCCCGTACCTGGCTGAGTTTGTCTTTCCTTTGCCGGCGAAATCGGGGTACAGGTTTCAACAGTGAGGATCGGCGAAATGGAATACAGCGACGTCGGAACGGTGGCCGCATGGCTGACGGAACAGGGATTGAAGGGTGCCTCCGAAGCCGAGCTTTTGACCGGCTTTTGCAATTCCTGCCGCGAATTCGGCCTGCCGCTCGATCGCGGCATGGCGCTTATGGATACACTGCACCCGGTGCATGAGGGCCGTGCCTTCCGGTGGGACAGCCAGGAGGACATAGAGACCGAATTCGAATACGGTCCGACCGGCGAAGGCAGTGCGCGGGATAACTGGCAGCGTTCGGCCTTCTACTATCTCTGGTCCGGCAAAGAGAGCGAGGTGCGCCGCCGCATCGGCTTCGGCGACCCGACGGATTTCGTCATGCTCGACGAGATGGCCGAAGCGGGCCATACCGATTTCGTCGCCATGGTACATCGCTTCGCCAAAGCTGGTACGATCGGCGAGATGGATTGCTTTTTCTCGCATTTTACCACCCGGCATCCGCAAGGCTTTTGCGACCACGACCTCGCCATCCTGCGCAAGCTGGTGCCGGTCCTGGCGCTGGCAATCAAGTGCATCGCGCTCGGCCGCATCGCGCGCACGATCGCCGAGGTCTATCTAGGCGAGGATGCAGCGAAGCAGGTGCTGGAGGGCAAGATCACGCGCGGCAAGTCCGAGCGGATTTCGGCGGCACTCTGGTTTTCGGATCTTCTGAATTACACTAAGATATCGGATAGCGCGCCGCCGGAAGAAATTCTGCCGCTGCTCAACGCCTATAGCGAAGTGGTAATTTCCGCGATTCATGAGGCAGGTGGCGACGTGTTGAAGCTCATCGGCGACGGCGTGCTTGCGATTTTCAAGGATGAGGAGCAATCCGAAGCGTGCCGCGCGGCATTGCGCGCCGAGGGTCTGTTGCGCAAGAGGCTTTCGACGCTCAATCAAGAGCGCGCCGCCGATGGCAGGCCGACGACCGACGTTTATCTCGGTCTGCATATCGGTGATGTCTTCTACGGCAATATCGGCAGCCAGGAACGGCTGGACTTCACGGTCATTGGTCCGGCGGTCAACGAGGTCAGCCGCATCGCGTCGATATGCCGGTCGGTCGATCTCAACGTACTGATGTCATCGGATTTTGCAGCTGCTATTCCCGAGGCTCAGCGCAGCCGCCTTGCCTGCATCGGCCGTTATGCGCTGCGCGGCGTCAAGCGGCCGCAGGAGCTTTATACGCTGGAAACTGCGCGGCTCGGCGGCTGACCCTAGCGCAGCAGCCCTTGGCCGCCGTCGATCCAGATCGGTGTGCCGGTGATGTGACGCGAGCGCTCTGTCGCAAGAAAGAGGATGGCTTCGGCGACATCCGCGCTATGCCCTGCCTCGCCGCCGCTGATCGGAATTTCGCCGTCCGGCCAGACGACCGGGATTTCCGTCTCCTCGCGGTGGCGGCTGCGGGTATTATCGCTGATATTGGTGTCGATGGCGCCCGGGCAGACGGCATTGACGCGGATTCCGTGCTTGCCGAGTTCCAGTGCCAGCTGCTGCACCATCGCCACCTGGCCGGCCTTCGTGACGGTATAGGCGGTCGCGCCAGGCGTCGTGAAGGTTCGCGTGCCGTTGATCGAGGAGACGACGATGATGGAGCCGCCGTTCGATTTCATATGCGGGACGGTGAGATGGAGGGTGAGGTAGGTACCGCGCAGGTTGACGGCCATGGTCTTGTCCCACTCCTCCGGCTTCAGGTCGTCGATCGGCGCCCAGACGCCATTGATGCCGGCATTGGCAACGACGATGTCGATGCCTCCGAACTTGCCGAGAAGCGTTGCAATTGCGTCGCGCATCAGGCCTTCGTCGCTGGTGTCGGCCGTCAGCGAGATCGCCTTCCCGCCTGCGGAGCGGATTTCGTCGCGGGTTTGTTTCGCCTCGCGGCCGGTGCGGCTCAAAACGGCAACCCTGGCGCCTTCTGCGGCGAACTTTAGAGCGGTCGCCTTTCCGATGCCGGAACCCGCGCCGGTGACCAGCGCAGTTCTTCCCTGAAGTTCCATTTCCCAATCCCTCGTTCGGTTTTGCGTTAGGGCAATGTTCGAATGGGGGCATGGTTCCGGCGCGGCGGCGAGTTATCGGGCTTGCGGCCTTAAAGTCTCACCAGGCTGCGGCGGATCGCCCACTTCTCCGGCCCGTGCACGGCGGCAAATAGAAGTCCTGCGAAGAAGCTGAAGTGGTCGATAAAGAAGCCGAATTCCGCCTGGTTATCCGTCCAGCGTGACGGGCCATGAAAGGCGAATGCCAGGAAGACGACATAAGTGCCGGCAAGCAGGCTTGCCTCCGTAAAGAAGAGGCCGGTTATCAAGGCTAGCGCCAAAGCCATCTCGAAGAAGGCCGCGACCCATGCCAGGAAGCCGGCTATCGGAAAACCGGCGGAGGCGATATAGGTTGACGTGGCGCCCATGTCGGCAAACTTGAAGCCAGCCGCCATGAAGAAGATGAAGCTGAAGATAATGCGTGCGACGATCACTGCGATTGCTCTGGTCATCTGAAATCTCCTCCTGTGAGCTTTCACTATGACGGATGGCGCGCGCTGCCTCCTACACGGTGCAACAACAAGGGCCGCTCGACGCGACCCTTGTTGGTTCTCACCACTCGGCGAAGCTGCCGTCGGCATGACGCCAGATGGGATTGCGCCAGCGGTGGCCCTGCTTGGCGCGCTCGATGACATAGGCCTCATCGACCTCCACACCGAGACCCGGCCCTTGGGGAATGCTGACAAAGCCGTCGGCGTAATTGAAGACGTCCTTGTTGGTGATGTAGTCCAGGATATCGTTGCCCTGGTTGTAGTGAATGCCGAGGCTCTGTTCCTGGATGAAGGCGTTGTAGGAAACCGCATCGACCTGCAGGCATGCGGCAAGCGCGATCGGCCCGAGCGGGCAATGCGGGGCAAGCGCCACATCATAGGCTTCCGCCATCGCCGCGATCTTGCGGCACTCGGTGATGCCGCCGGCATGCGAAAGGTCCGGCTGGAGGATGTCGACATAGCCGTCGGAAAGGACTGACTTGAAATCCCAGCGCGAGTAGAGCCGCTCGCCCAACGCGATCGGCGTGGAGCAATGATTGGCGATCTCCTTCAGCGCTTCCCTGTTTTCGGAAAGGACCGGCTCTTCGATGAACATCAGTTTGTAGGGCTCGAGTTCCTTGGCCAGAACCTTTGCCATCGGCTTGTGGACACGGCCGTGGAAATCGACGCCGATACCGATATGCGGGCCGATCGCCTCGCGGATGGTGGCGATGGTCTCGACGGCCTTTTCGACCTTCTCGTTGGTGTCGACGATCTGCATTTCCTCGCAGCCGTTGAGCTTGATCGCCTTGAAGCCGCGCGCGACGACATCCTTGGCGTTGCGCGCGACGTCCGACGGGCGGTCGCCGCCGATCCAGCTGTAGACCTTGATCCGGTCGCGCACCTGGCCGCCGAGCAGCGAATGGATCGGCTGGCCAAGGGCCTTGCCCTTGATGTCCCAGAGCGCCTGGTCGATGCCGGAAAGCGCGCTCATGTGGATGGCGCCGCCGCGGTAGAAGCCGCCGCGATACATGACGTTCCAGTGGTCCTCGATCAGGAATGGATCCTTGCCGATCAGGTAGTCGGCAAGCTCGTGCACGCAGGCTTCCACGGTCAGAGCCCGGCCCTCGACCACCGGCTCGCCCCAGCCGACAACGCCCTCATCGGTCTCGACCTTCAAAAACAACCAGCGCGGCGGAACGATATAGGTGGTCAGTTTCGTGATCTTCATCGCTTCAGGCCTCATTCTTCTCGTGGTGCTCTACGGCTCGGCCGCCATTTCCAGTCATGATTTGGTTCTGCTGGCCGCCTTCTTGACGGCTGCAAGATCGCGCACTGCAAGATCCAGCACCCGGTTGGCGCATTCGCGTGCCCTTTTACGGTCGCGCATCCTGAGTGCCTCGACCAGTTCGCCGTGAACGGCAACTGCGTCCTTGCGGTTTTTAACCGCGACATTCGAGGCGTGCAGGGCATATTTCACCGCGGCGTGAATGGCGCTCGAAAGCCGCCGGAACACCTGGTTGTGGCTCGCGGTTAGCAGCACCGAATGGAACATGATGTCGGCATCGGTGAAGCTTTCCGGATCGTTGGCGCAATCGCGCATCTGTCGCCAGGCGCTGTCGAGATCGGCAATCTCCTGCGCCGTTGCGCGTGCGGCTGCGTATTCGGCGGCCGCAGGCTCGATGGTGCGTCGGGCTTCGAGGATGCAGCCGAGCAGGTCGAAATCCTCGATATGCCGTCCCATCCATTCGAGCACGTCGGCATCGAGGATGTTCCAGTCGTCCTTGTCGCAGACCGTCGTGCCGATACGCGGCTTGCCGCGCACGAGGCCTTTGGATTCCAGGATTTTCAGGGATTCGCGAACGACGGTGCGGCTGACGCCGTAGATTTCGCAGAGGTCGTTTTCGCGCGGCAGCGGCAGGCCTGCCGGATAACGGTCGGAACAGATATCCTGCGCGATCGAGGCCATGACGTTTCGGCGCACGCGCGGGCGGCGCTCGCGCGGGTTTTCGCCCTCACCCTGCTGCTCGATGGAGTCCACTGACCTCTAAGCCTCTCACCTGCGAAGCAAACCGAATCCTAGTGGAAATTCGGTTTTCCATGCGACGCCTCCTCGGCGCATGTACACAATCCTATACTGCAATCATCATACAAAGGCAATTTCCTGGTATGATGATTTGTCGCGCGGTCAGGCGACCACAGGTCTTCTACGGGACCGATTTTCTGATAGCTGTCGTCTTCTGCGGATAGAGCCTTATATTGCCGTTCGGGGAGGCTTTGGCCTCTCTGCGGCGGGAAGCGGCAAAAGTCCTTTCCGGATGAGTCCAATCGAAACAGGAGGACGGCATGCAGATCAATCGTACAGGTTCGGCTCAATGGTCCGGCGGCCTCAGGGACGGCAAGGGACGGATATCGACGCAGAGCGGCGCGTTGAAGGAGTATCCCTATGGTTTTTCGAGCCGCTTCGAAGGTATTCCAGGCACCAATCCGGAAGAACTGATCGGCGCGGCCCATGCCGGCTGCTTCACCATGGCGCTGTCGTTGATTCTCAGCGATGCGGGGCTTACGGCCGAAGACATGGAGACTACGGCAAAGGTAACGCTCGAGAGCGTCGAAGGTGGCTTCGCGATCACCGCGATCCATCTGTCGCTGACCGGCAAGGTTCCCGGCGCCGACCAGGCGGCGTTCACCGAGCTCGCCAATAAGGCGAAGGCGGGGTGCCCGGTTTCCAAGGCGCTTTCCGCCGTGCCGATCACACTCGAGGTCAAGCTGGACTGATTTCCGCAATGATTGATTTTAAATGCCGCGAGTCGATGCCGCGGCATTTTTTTGGCGGCGGCAGAATATTGACAAATGATGCTTGATGTTTTACGACTGACGAAATTCAAAATTCGTCAGTCGTAAGTAAGGCTTCTGAAAACGCATGAATGACACCGCACAAAACATACCGGACAGTACCCGCCAGGAAAACGTGACGCGCATTCTGGATGCGGCAGAGCGGATGTTCCGCCACTATGGCTACGGCAAGACGACGGTTGCCGATGTGGCCCGTGACCTCGGCATGTCGCCGGCCAATATCTACCGCTTCTTCGCCTCGAAAGTGGAAATCCACCAGGCGATCTGCGGCCGCATGCTGGCTGCCAGTTACAAGCAGGCCTACGACATCTGCCACCTGCCGATCAGCGCCTCGGAGCGCCTGCGACGATATGTGTATGGCCAGTATCAGATGACGCTAGACACCATGCTTGATGAACAGAAGGTGCACGAGATGGTCGTCGTCGCAATCGAACGCGACTGGCATGTCATCGAACGGCATATCGACAGCATTCAAGAACTGATCGCCGGCGTGATCCGCGAAGGGATCGCAGCCGGGGAATTCGCCGAGCAAGATGCAAATGTTGCTTCACGCTGCTTCGGTGCGGCCACCGTGACGCTCTGCCACCCGCAGATGGTGGCGCAATGTCTTGCCAAGACCAACCGCGCGACGGTTGACGAACTCATCGAGTATTCGATCAAGGCATTGAAATAACAGCATGGCCAGGCCGTCAGAAACACACGAAACGATCAGGAGTGCGAAGATGGTTTCGCTCAAGACACGCAATCTGCCGTCCGTTTTCAGCTTCGCGTTTGTCGGCATCATCAGCCTCGGCCTTGCCGGCTGCAGCGAGGAGGAGAAGGCAGAGACGAAAAAAATCGTCCGCCCCGTGAAGGTCGTGGAGATTGCCATGGCCGGCGAAACGCGCGCCCTCGACTATTCCGGCGCTGTAAAAGCACGCATCGAGATGAATCTCGGGTTCCGAGTTGCGGGCAAGATCACGGAGCGACTCGTCAATATCGGCGATCGGGTGAAGCCTGGGGATGTGCTCGCGCGCATCGACTCCACGGATTATCAGCTCGCGGTGAAGACGGCTGAAGCCAACTTGGCGGCGGCCGAGAAGGGCGTGCAGACGGCAGATCTCGCCAACAAGCGTGCCGGGCAGCTCTTTGACAAGAATGCCACACCGAAATCGCAGCTCGAGCAGGCTTCGCTTTCCTATGACCAAGCTGTTTCGACGCGCGATGCTGCGATCTCCTCGCTCGATCAGGCGAAGAACCAGGTGAGTTACACGGATCTGAAGGCCGATCAGAACGGCATCGTGACCGCAGTCAGTGCGGATACGGGTCAGGTCGTCGCCTCCGGTACGCCTGTCGTCGCCGTTGCCATCGATGGCGAGAAGGAAGTTCAGATCGCGGTGTCGGAAAACGATATTGCCGAATTCAAGCCGGGCAAGACGGTGAAGGCAACTTTCTGGTCGGATGACAAGCTGGTGCTCGACGGCAAGGTGCGCGAAGTCTCAGGAAGCGCCGATCAGCAGTCCCGGACCTTTTCCGTCCGCGTCAGCCTGCCAAATGATCAGCGTGTTCTGCTCGGTATGACGGCGACGATCGAGGCGGATGTTACGAATTCCGATCCCTATGTCGCAGTGCCGTTGAGCGCGCTTGCCGAGAAGGATGGGAAGAAGATCGTCTGGGTCGTCGACCGCGGCGCGGCAACCGTGCACGCACGCCAAATCCACGTCGGTGATTTCACCGGCGACGGCGTCAACGTCACCGATGGCCTGAAGAGCGGGGATCTCGTTGTTGCTGCCGGAACGCAATTCATGACCGAGAACCTGAAGGTCTCGGTGCCGGGCGAGCAGTCGGCTTCCGCCGAGCCCGCCGGCACCGTTCGATAATTGCTGTCCAGGAGAGGGAATACTGTCATGGACAACTCGACCACCGAGAAACGCCCCTTCAATCTGTCGCGCTGGGCAATCGGTCATCCCAGCATTGCACGCTTCCTCTTCGGTTTGATCATCATCACCGGTGCGCTCGGACTGATGCGCATGGGCAGAGGAAGATCCGGATTTCACCTTCCGTGTCATGGTCGTGCAAGCTATGTGGCCAGGCGCCTCGATCCAGGAAATGGAGGATCAGGTCGTCAACAAGATCGAGCGCAAGTTGCAGGAAACGCCGCACCTCGATTTCGTTCGCTCGTACACCCGTGCCGGCAGCGCGATCATTACGCTGCAGGTGAAGGGCGACACCAACTCCGCGGAAGTGGCGGATGCTTTCTATCAGGTGCGCAAGAAGGTCGGCGATATTTCGAACGAGCTGCCGGAAGGCCTGCTCGGGCCCTATTTCAATGACGAATTCGGCGATACCTTCATCACACTGCATTCGATCAGCGGCGACGGCTACTCCTATCCGGAACTGAAGAAATTCGCGATCCAGGCGCGCGACATGCTGCTTTCGACGCGGGGCGTCGAAAAGGCCGTCATCATCGGTGACCAGCCGGAAAAGATCTACGTCGACGTTTCCTCCAAGGCGCTTGCCGAACGAGGGCTTACGATCCTCGACCTGCAAAATGCCATCAAAGGCCAGAACACAGTCGATCCTGCCGGCTCTGTCGATACCGGGCTGCGTTCGGTGCGTATTTCCGTCGAAGGCGATGTGAAGAAGGCCGAGGATATTCGCGAACTGCGCCTGCGTTCCGGCAACCAGGTGACCCGTCTCGGTGATATTGCCACCGTTACCTCCGGGCTCGAAGACCCCTATCAACGCAAATACCGTTTCAACGGGCACGAAAGCGTGCAGGTCGGCGTGGTCATGGCCAAAGGCTTCAAGGTCACGGATGTCGGCAAGGATGTCGAAGCGACCTATCAGCGCTTCGATGAATCTCTTCCCTACGGCGTTTCCGTCGACCAGATATCCAATCAGCCGGATGTCGTGACCGACGCCATCAGCGAATTCATGCATGCGCTTGGCGAAGCGCTTATCATCGTGCTGATCGTCTCGTTCCTGTCGATCGGCTGGCGATCGGGCCTTGTCATCGCGATAGCGATTCCGCTTGTGCTGGCTGCGACCTTCGCCATCATGTACGAACTCGGCATCGACCTGCAGCGCATCTCGCTCGGCGCGCTCATTATTGCGCTTGGACTTTTGGTCGACGATGCGATGATCGTCGTCGAGATGATGGAACGAAAACTGGAAGAGGGCCTCGTGAAGATCGAGGCGGCGAGCTTCGCCTATTCCTCGACCGCCTTTCCGATGCTGACCGGTACGCTGATCACCACGGCAGGCTTCATTCCCGTTGGCTTTGCAGAATCGACGGCCGGCGAATATGTGCGCTCGCTCTTCTATGTGGTCGGCATCGCGCTCGTCGTCTCGTGGTTCGTCGCGGTCTATTTCACGCCGTGGCTGGGTTACATGATCCTCAAGCAGCGCAAGCACGCCGGCGAGCATCATGATGTCTTCGACACGCGCTTTTACCGCCGCCTGCGCACCACCGTCGCATGGGCTGTGCGTCATCGCATCATCGTGCTGGCTGCCACGCTCTTCACCTTCGCGACGAGTCTCTGGGCGTTCCAGTTCATTCCGCAGAACTTCTTCCCGCAATCCTCGCGTCCGGAAATTCTCGTCGATCTCTGGCTGCCGGAAGGCACCAGCATCAAGGAAGTCGAGACGCAGGCAAAGATGCTCGAAGCCAAGATGATGGATGACAAGGACAAGAAATTCATCGCCACCTATATCGGCGAGGGCGCACCGCGCTTCTTCTTGCCGCTCGACCAGCAGCTTCGCAATCCAAACTTCGCGCAGTTCCTGATCATCGCAAATGATGAACCCGCCCGCGAGCGGCTGATCGTCAAGCTGCGCAGCATCCTTGCGGACGATTTTCCGTCGATCCGCGGCAAGGTCGACCGTCTCTTCCTCGGTCCGCCGACGGGTTGGCCCGTGCAAATGCGCGTCATGGGACCGGATCGCCAGGAGGTCCGCCATATCGCCGATCAGGTGAAGGCGAAGTTTGCCGAAAATCCGCAGCTCGGCGCCGTCCACGACGACTGGCTGGAGCCGGTGCCGGCCATGAAGCTGGTGATCGACCAGGACCGTGCCCGCGCCCTCGGCGTCACTTCGCAGCGCGTCCGCCAGACGCTGCAGACCGCCGCGTCCGGCACGTCGCTTGACGACTTCCGCGACGGCGAAGAGACGGTCTCGATCGTGGCCCGGGAGCCGGATTCCAGCCGTTCGCTGCTGTCGGCGGTCAATTCGGTCTATGTCCCGACGGACTTTGGAGGTTTTGTTCCGGTCTCGCAGGTCGCCAAGGTCATCCCTGTCATGGAACAAGGCGTCGAATGGCGGCGTGACCGCCTGCCGACGATCACCGTCCGCGGGACGCTGCCAGATGGCATCCAGCCGAATGACGTGGCGATGAAGATGTATGCCGACATGCAGGGCCTGCGCGACAGCCTGCCTGCCGGCTACAAGATCGAGATCCAGGGCGGTGCGGAAGATGCCGCTGAAAGTCAGGCTTCGATCGCCGCCAAGGCGCCGATCATGCTCGTCGTCATCGTCCTGCTGCTGATGGCGCAGCTGCAGCATTTCGGCAAGGCGATGCTGGTGCTCGCAACCGGCCCGCTCGGCATCATCGGTGCCTCTGCCGCACTGCTGATCAGCGGCGCGCCCTTCGGCTTCGTCGCGATCCTCGGCGTGATTGCGCTGCTCGGCATCATCATCCGCAACTCGATCATCCTCGTCGACCAGATCGACCAGGATATCAAGGCGGGCATGGACCGGCAGGAGGCGATCGTGGGTGCGGCCGTGCGCCGTTTCCGGCCGATCATGCTGACGGCGCTGACGGCAGTTCTCGCCCTTATCCCGATCTCCCGCGGTGTCTTCTGGGGGCCGCTCGCCTACGCGATGATGGGCGGCATTCTGGTTGCGACCGTGCTGACCATCCTCGTGCTGCCAGCGGGTTATGCCCTCTTCTTCGGCCGCGAGCCGAAGACGAAGGACACGGAGACCGAATATGCCAATGCCAACCAGGAAGAGGCGGATGACCATCATCCGCCGGCATTGGCAGCAGAGTGAAAATGGCGGGTGAAAGCCCCGCCATTTTCATTTTCCAGTCAACTCACTCGAAAAAATGCTCTCAAGCCGCTTCCCGCTTTCAGGCCCAGAAGAGCCGCGCCGATGAGGCCCGGCTCTAAGCGGCATTCGCTGCGCACGATCAGCGGCCGGTCGAACCTGCGCAGCGTGCGGCCTCGTACGGCCTTGTCGAGTTCGGCAAGCAGCGGCTCGACATTGGAAAGTCCGCCGCCGACCGGGACGATGGTCGCGCCGGTGATATTGATCAGTGAGTGCCAAGGGCGAGGCGACGAGATCGGTATAGACGTCGATCGTGCTCGTCGCCTTTTCCTCACCCCGTTGCCATTGCGCGATGATTTCCTCGCTTGGGAAGTCGAGGTCGTGCAGCGTCTTGTGAAGCCGCTCGAGGCCGCGGGCGCCGCCGACTGTATCGACGCAGCCCTTCTGGCCGCAGCCGCAGGGAAGGGCTGGGATCTGTCACGGGCGGATTGCCGGCTTCGCAGGCGAGGACTCGGGCCGTGACCCCATTCGCCGGCGAAACCGCCCGAGGCGTTGACGAGCCGGCCGTCGGAAACGAGCCCGCCGCCGACGCCAGTGCCGAGGATCGCGCCGAAGACGATGCGGTGACCGCGCCCGGCGCCGAGTTCGGCTTCGGCCATCGCGAAGCAATCGGCGTCGTTGGCGATCAGGACCGGAAAGCCAAGTTCGGCCTCCAGATCAGCCGCAAGGCTGCGGTTGTGAATGCAGGGAATGTTGGCGCATGTCAGCCGTTGCGTATCCGGGTCGACGACGCCGGCAATCGAGAAGGCAAGGTACGAAGGTGTTTCGCTGGTCTCTGCTATGAAACTGCGGATCGTCTCGGCGAAAGCAGCAAAATCATCCTTGGGCGTCGGACGGCGACCCATAGGAACGATATCCGTTTCCGAGCGTGGCGATACCGCCTTTGATCGCCGAACCGCCGATGTCGAGTGAGATGATCATGCTTGTCTGCCTCGAAAGTTTCCGCGTCTGCTCGCACCCTTCGGGCGGATTTGCAAGTCCTATGCCGGCAGGTTCACCTTCGCCTCGAAGCCGGAAGTCTCGTCGCTTGCCGGGGAGAGGAGTTCCAGCGTGCCGCCCATCTGTGCGACGATGCGGTCGGCGATCGCAAGGCCCAGGCCGGAACCGGATGCGCTGGTCGTGCCGCGCCGGAAGCGTTTCTTGAGGCCAGTAAGATCGACTTCCGGGATCGCAGGGCCGCCATTGACGACACGGATGGTCCCGGCCTTATCCAGGCTGACCGTGGCGGGCCGATCCTGGTCGCCATGAAGAAGCGCGTTTTCGATGAGGTTGCGCATGACGATGCCGAAGGCATCCATGTCGGCATAACGGACAAGCGTTGCTCCGGCGTCGGGCACATAGTTGACGCGCCCCTTGGTGCGGCTGTCGCGCTCGTAGTCGCTGACGATCATCTCCAGCACCTTGCTGAGGTCGGCGGCTTTGTCGCTGGCACCGATGCCGGCTTCGGCGCGTGAAAGCTGCAGCAGTTTTTCGGCAAGGCGGCCGAGATCGACGAGCGAGCTTTCGACCTGCCGCGCCCGCGTCCTGGCGGCACCGGCCGACAGTTCTTCGGCCAAGCGCTGGGTCTGTGCCAGCGCGCCGGCAATCGGCGTGCGGAGCTCGTGAGCGCTGTTAGCGGTAAATTCGCGTTCCGCTTCAAGGGCCGACCGGAGACGAGCGAGCAGAAGATTGACCGAGCGAGCGATCGGCTTGATTTCTTTCGGCAACTCGTCGCCATGAATGGCTGCCATATTGCCGCTGTCCTTGGTGGCGATGTCCCGGCGTAGCGTTTCGATCGGCTTCAGCGCCCGGCCAAGGATGAGCCAGATGGCCAAGATACTCGCCGGGATCAGCATGATCAGTGGAAGCAGCAGCGTGACGGCGCTTTCGCGCACGGCTTCGCGACGATTGCCGAGGCGATCGGCGACCTGAATGAACAGGGCGCCGTCAGCGGTCGCTTCGGTATAGATGCGTTGGCGATCGTTGTTGTGAAAACCGCGGACGAGTGGCGCATCGAAAGGTTCGGGCGAAGCGTCATTGGAGCGGAGAACGACATTTCCGTCCTTGTCGCGGACTTGATAGGTCAGATATTCGCGGCTGGCTGGCGTTTTCAATATTGCGACGCCGGAAGGGTAGGTTTCGGCGCGCTGGTTCAGGTCCTCGACGATCAGCGCCAATAGGCGCTGGGCCGTCTCCTGCTGGGCGCTGTCGAAAAGCTCGTCGAATTCGTGCTGCATCACCTGGATGCCGAGCCCGATCGCGGCGAGCCAGAAGATGACCATAGAACTTGTGAGCGCCAGAATGAGCCGGCGCGTGATGCTCGGTTCGCGTCTCATGCTTCCGCCAGCGTGTAGCCGATGCCACGGGCGGTCTTGATCCTGTCGCGACCGATCTTCTTGCGCAGCCGGCTAACATAGACTTCAACCGTATTGCTTTCGATCTCCGAGCCGAAGGCATAAAGGGCTTCCTCGATCCGGTCCTTCGACACGATTGCGCCCGGACGGGCGATGAGCAGATCGAGCACAGCCCATTCGCGGCTGGTCAGCACGACCGGCTCGCCGGCGATGGCAAGTCTGTGCTGCGGCCGGTCGATCTCGATATCGGCAATGCGGATGATAGTCCTTGGATTGGCGTCGTAGCGGCGCGCGACAGCCATGATGCGGGCCTGCAATTCTCCGAGATCGAACGGCTTGACGAGGTAGTCGTCGGCGCCGGCGTTCAGTCCTTCGATACGATCGGAAATCTGGTCGCGCGCAGTGAGGATTATTACCGGCATTGCCATACCGTCGTTACGCAACCGTTTCAGCAAGTCGATGCCTCTGCCGTCGGGAAGCTGCAGATCAAGCAGGATCAGACCGTAGTCGACGGAGCCTGCAGCGGCCTCGGCATCGCCGATCGTACACATCCAGTCGATCGCGTGAGCGGCCGCTGCAACGTGATCGCGCACCGCTTCCCCAATCATCTTGTCGTCTTCAACCAAAAGAATGCGCAAGCAATCTCTCCTTGCCAAGAGCAGTAGCGCTGCTTTTTGCTAAGGGTCAAGCGAAGGGTGCCGGCGAAAAATCGCCATGCAATGGCCGTGATCCAGAACCCGCGCGGCCATGATGGCGGCGCATTCGACAGAGGAAGATTCACATTGGCGATGGTATCAGTCGCGAACCGACGAGCCGGGATGCTATGACAATCGAGGAAATGGAGACATCACGCAGGCGTTTTATCAGGAGTCCGCGCCCGAGGGGCCGACGGCTTTCGGCCATCCTGAGGCAGCTTGCCGGTGACAGGAGCCGTGAGCGCATTTCGATCGGCGATCTTTTCGAGGTGATGGGCGACCGTGCGACCGGTGCGCTCATGCTGGTCTTTGCCATTCCCAATCTGGTGCCGACGCCGCCGGGAACCTCCGCAATCCTCGGCGCGCCGCTACTCTTTCTTGCAGCGCAGCTGACATTCGGGCTGAAGCCATGGTTACCGAAGGTAATTGCCGGCCGGTCGATGAAGCGCGAGGATTTCGAGGCGATCGTCTCGCGCATCCACCGGTGGCTCGCCTTTGCCGAGCGCATGCTGCAGCCGCGGCTTTCTTTCCTCGTCGAGCCGCCTGCCGAATACCTTGTGGGCTTTCTTTGCCTAGTGCTTGCGGTCATCCTGACGCTGCCGATCCCGCTCGGCAACATCCTGCCGGCTTTTACCATCTGCCTGTTTTCCTTCGGCATATTGGGCAAGGACGGTCTCTCTCTCGGCGTTTGGAATGGTCATGGCCGGTATTTCACTGACCGTCGTTGGCGGCGTGATCTACGGCCTTATCAAGGCTGCGATCTTCTTCGTCACAAACTGGCTTGCCTGAGCGAATATTCGCCCATACGGCCGTTGCATTTTCTCAATGCACTCGACTTTTGCTCAATTTTGTTCTGATCTGGCGCGGCACAGACTCAAAGACATTCGTCCGGCAGAAAGCCGGCCCATTTTACGCGCGGTAGACCTCAATGGCGAAAAGAACCGAGACACCTGGACGGCTGGACGACGCAGCGCGTGCGGGCTGGCTTTATTACGTGGCTGGGCGCACGCAGGACGAGATTGCATCGGCGATGGGTATCTCGCGGCAATCAGCACAGCGCCTGGTGTCGCTGGCCGTCGCCGAAAAACTCATCAAAGTGCGGCTCGATCATCCGATTGCTGCCTGCCTCGAGCTCGCCAACCAGCTGCGCAAGAAATTCGACCTCAAGCATGTCGAGATCGTGCCGAGCGATCCGGGGTCTTCATCGAGGACGGTCGGCATTGCCGAAGCGGCGGCTGCTGAGATCGAGCGATGGCTCAAGCGGCCGGATCCGATCGTGCTCGCCGTTGGTACCGGCCGCACGCTGAAGGCTGCCGTCGATCAACTGCCGACGATCGAATGTCCGAATCATCGCATCGTTTCGCTGACGGGCAACATCACGCCGGACGGTTCAGCCGCCTATTACAATGTCATCTTCAGCATGGCGGATGCGGTGAAGGCGCGGCACTTCCCGATGCCGCTGCCGGTGCTCGTCACTTCGGCCGAGGAGCGTGAATTGCTCCATGGCCAGCAACTGGTGCGCTACACGCTTGCGATCAGCGCCCAAGCCGATGTGACCTTCGTCGGTATTGGCGAACTGGGCATCGACGGCCCACTCTGCGTCGACGGCTTCCTGGAGAAGGACGAGATGATGGAGCTGATGCGCGAGGGGGCCGTCGGCGAAATCTGCGGCTGGATTTTCGACGAGGAGGGCAGGCTTCTCGATAATCCGATCAACGAGCGCGTCGCGTCGGCCTCGATTCCTTCACGCGAAACCTCGACAGTCATTGGAATCGCCAAAGGCAAGCGCAAATTCAAGGCGATACGGGCCGCAATTGTTGGCCGTCAAATCAATAGCCTGATCACCGATGAACAGACTGCCGATTTTTTGCTCACTTCCTGAGCAAAAAATATCATATTTAAAATCAATCGGATAGCTTGTCATTTCGCAAGTGCAGCAACGATTCCAATTGACTTTGCACGTTCTCTAGTGAGTAATTGCTCACGAGCAAAGCGAATGCTCATACCCATCTTCTGGGAGGAAGATATGACATTGAGAACTATTCTGCTGGGCGCCTGCTCAGCATTGGCGTTTGCGGGCATGGCTTCGGCTGAAACGCTGACGATCGCGACCGTCAACAACGGCGACATGATCCGGATGCAGAAGCTGACGGATGACTTCAAGGCGAAGAATCCCGACATCGACCTTGAATGGGTTACCCTCGAAGAGAACGTTCTACGCCAGAAGGTCACGACTGACATCGCGACCAAGGGCGGCCAGTACGACGTTCTGACGATCGGCACTTATGAAGTCCCGATCTGGGCAAAGCAGAGCTGGCTCCTGCCGCTCGACAACTTGGGCGCCGACTATGACGCCGACGACCTGCTGCCGGCCATTCGCAGCGGCCTGACTGTAGACGGCAAACTCTATGCGGCGCCGTTTTACGGTGAAAGCTCGATGGTCATGTATCGGAAAGACCTCTTCGACGCCGCCGGTTTGAAGATGCCCGACGCGCCGACCTGGGACTTCATCGCCGACGCTGCGAAGAAGATCACCGACAAGGACAAGGAAATCTACGGCATCTGCCTGCGCGGCAAAGCCGGCTGGGGCGAAAACATGGCCTTCCTGACGGCGATGTCGAACTCCTTCGGCGCCCGCTGGTTCGATGAGAGCTGGAAACCCCAGTTCGACCAGCCGGAGTGGAAGGACACGCTCACCTTCTACGTCGACCTGATGAAGGAAGCCGGCCCTCCCGGCGCTTCGTCGAACGGCTTCAACGAAAACCTGGCGCTCTTCCAGACCGGCAAGTGCGGCATGTGGATCGACGCCACCGTTGCGGCCTCCTTCGTCAGCAACCCGAAGGAATCGAAGGTTGCCGACAAGGTCGGTTTCGCACTGGCTCCGGACAAGGGTCTCGGCAAGCGTGGCAACTGGCTGTGGGCCTGGAGCCTTGCCATCCCGGCGAGCTCGCAGAAGGTCGAAGCAGCTGAGAAGTTCGTCGCCTGGGCAACGAGCAAGGACTACACCAAGCTCGTCGCCGAGAAGGACGGCTGGCTGAACGCACCTCCCGGCACGCGTACCTCGCTCTATGAGAACGCGGAATACCAGAAGGCTGCGGCTTTCGCGAAGATGACGCTCGACTCCATCAATGCGGCTGACCCGACCAAGCCGACCGTAAAGCCGGTTCCCTATGTCGGCGTCCAGTTTGTGGCCATCCCCGAATTCCAGGGCATCGGCACGGCCGTCGGCCAGCAGTTTTCCGCGGCTCTCGCCGGCCAGGTCTCGGTCGACCAGGCGCTGCAGAGCGCGCAGCAACTGACGACCCGCGAAATGACCAAGGCTGGTTACATCAAATAATAACCTCCTGAGACGGTGGGATCGTTGACCTCCCACCCCTCTGGGCCGCCGAATGCCCGAATAGCGTCGGCGGCCCCTTTTTCTTAGCTGCCCTGCAGCCAGACGCCTCTCGAAACAGGATCGGTCATCGCCATGGCAACGTTACACACCCGCTCCGCAGCGCGAATGATGATCGCACCGTCCGTCGTGCTTCTCTTCGCGTGGATGATCGTCCCGCTTGCGATGACGATCTACTTCTCGACTTTGAACTACAACCTTCTCAGCCCGGGAATGGAGAGCTTCGTCGGCTTTCTGAACTACAGCTACTTCCTGTCCGATCCGGCCTTTTTCGCAGCACTCACCAATACGCTGCTGCTGGTGCTCGGCGTGCTGATCATCACGGTGGTCGGCGGTATCGCCTTCGCCTTGCTGCTCGACCAGGACATCTATGGCCAGGGCATCGTGCGCATCCTGGTGATTGCGCCGTTCTTCGTCATGCCGACGGTGGCAGCGCTTGTCTGGAAGAACATGTTCATGAACCCGGTCAACGGGCTCTTTGCGCATCTTGCCAAGGCGCTCGGACTGCAGCCCTATGACTGGCTGGCAAACGCGCCGTTGTTCTCGATCATTCTGATCGTCGCCTGGCAGTGGCTGCCGTTTGCGACGCTGATCCTGCTCACGTCTCTGCAGTCGCTGGACGAGGAGCAGAAGGAAGCTGCCGAAATGGATGGCGCCGGCGCGATATCGAGATTCATCTATATCATTTTGCCGCATATGGCGCGCGCCATCACGGTGGTGATCCTGATCCAGACGATCTTCCTGCTCTCGGTCTTTGCCGAAATCCTGGTTACCACCAACGGCGGCCCGGGCACGCAGAGCACGAACCTGACCTACCTCGTCTATGCGCAGGCGCTTCTTCAGTTCGATATCGGCGGCGCTTCGGCGGGCGGTATCATTGCGGTCATCCTCGCCAACATCGTCGCGATCTTCCTTGTCCGCCTTGTCGGCAAGAATTTGGAGGCTTGAGATGGCTAGAAAAGTCACAACTCAACGCAAGGTGATCACGACGGCGATCGCCTGGACGCTGGCGATCCTGATCTTCTTCCCGATCCTGTGGACGTTTCTGACGAGCTTCAAGTCGGAGGCCGACGCGATTGCCTCGCCACCGCAGTTCCTGTTCTTCCACTGGACGACGGAAAGCTACGCCGAGGTGCAGAGCCGCTCGAACTATCTCGGCCACTTCATGAATTCGGTGATCATTTCCTTCGGCTCGACGCTGATCGGCCTCATCATCGCGATCCCCGCCGCCTGGGCCATGGCATTCTCGCCGACCAAGCGGACCAAGGACGTGCTGATGTGGATGCTGTCGACGAAGATGATGCCGCCGGTCGGCGCGCTCATTCCGATCTACCTGATGTTCCGCAATTTCGGCCTGCTCGACAGCCGGATGGGGCTGGTGATCGTGCTGACGCTGATCAACTTGCCGATCATCGTCTGGATGCTCTACACCTACTTCAAGGAAATCCCTGGCGAAATCCTCGAGGCGGCGCGCATGGACGGCGCATCGCTCGCCAAGGAGATCATCTACGTGCTGACGCCGATGGCGATACCGGGCATTGCCTCGACGCTGCTCCTCAACATCATCCTGGCCTGGAACGAAGCCTTCTGGACGCTGAACCTCAGCGCCTCGAAAGCCGCGCCGCTGACGGCATTCATCGCCTCCTACTCCAGCCCCGAAGGTCTGTTCTACGCCAAGCTTTCGGCAGCATCGACAATGGCAATCGCGCCGATCCTGATCCTCGGCTGGTTCTCACAAAAACAACTCGTCCGCGGCCTGACCTTCGGCGCGGTGAAATAAGACATCAGGGAGAGAAACATGGGCAGCATTACCCTTCAGAGCGTTTCGAAGGTCTTCGGCGAAGCCAAGGTCATCCCTTCGATCGATCTCGACATCCAGGACGGCGAATTCGTCGTCTTCGTCGGCCCGTCGGGCTGCGGCAAGTCCACGTTGCTCAGGCTGATCGCCGGGCTGGAGGACGTTTCCGGCGGCAAGATCGTCATCGACGGCAAGGACGCGACCGAAAAGGCGCCATCCGAGCGCGGGCTTGCGATGGTGTTCCAATCCTATGCGCTTTATCCGCATATGAGCGTGCGCAACAATATTGCCTTCCCATTGAAGATGGCGGGCATGAACAAGACCGAGATCGACAGGAAGGTAAGCGATGCCGCACGCGTCCTGAACCTGACGGATTATCTGGAGCGCAAGCCGCGCCAGCTTTCCGGTGGCCAGCGGCAGCGTGTCGCGATCGGTCGCGCCATCGTGCGCCAGCCATCGGCCTTCCTCTTCGACGAGCCGCTATCGAACCTCGATGCCGCACTTCGCGTCAACATGCGCATCGAAATCAGCGAACTGCACCAGCAACTGAAGACGACGATGGTCTACGTCACCCACGACCAGGTGGAAGCCATGACAATGGCCGACAAGATCGTCGTGCTGAACCGCGGCAACATCGAGCAGGTGGGCTCGCCGCTGGAGCTCTACAAGAGCCCACGCAATCTCTTCGTTGCCGGTTTCATCGGCTCGCCGAAGATGAATTTCATCACCGGTCAGAATGCGGCTGCGCTGAATGCGCATACGATCGGCGTGCGTCCGGAGCATGTGCTGCTTTCGACCGAAAGCGGCGACTGGAAGGGCAGGGTCATCGTCGCCGAGCATCTCGGCTCCGACACGTTCCTGCATATCGACGTCGATGGTATCGGCTCGGTTACTGCACGCGGTGGCGGCGATTTCCCGGCGAAGGCCGGGGACACCGTCTACCTGACGGCGGACAAGACGCGTATCCATAAATTCAACGAGGGCGGCCTCGCCATCTGAGGCAAATGCCGGACGGGGTGAGAATGCCGGCCGGGCAAGGCGTCCGGTTTGCTGAGAGCAGAGCGGCGGACCCGCTTGGCAAGACCTCAAGAGGACTGAAACATGACGTGCAAATTATCGCTGGCAACGCTTACCGATGCGGCTAAAACGGCCGAAATCCCGGCTTATGACCGAGCGTCGCTTACGGCCGGCATCGTGCACTTCGGCGTTGGCAATTTCCACCGCGCCCACCAGGCTATCTACCTCGATGACCTTTTCAACCAAGGAAAGGATCACGACTGGGCCATCATCGGTGCAGGCATGCTGCCTTCTGATGCCGCGATGCGCGAGAAGCTTGCCGCGCAGGACTTCCTGACGACGGTCGTGGAGCAGGACAACAACAAGACGGCGGCGCGTGTCACGGGGCCGATGGTCGACATCCTGCCGGTCGGCGATTCCGGCGCTATCGTCGCCAAGCTCGCAGATCCTGCAATCCGCATTGTCTCGCTGACGATCACCGAGGGCGGATACTTCATCGACGCGTCCGGCAAATTCAATCCATCGCACCCGGCGATTGTTGCGGACGGAAAAAACCCGTCCGAGCCGAAAACCGTTTTCGGCCTTATCGTTGCCGGTCTCAAGGCGCGCAAGGAGAAGGGCATCGTGCCCTTCACCGTTATGTCCTGCGACAACATTCCGCACAACGGTGCCGTCACCAGAAACGCCGTCTTGGGCATGGCGGAGCTTTCCGATCCGGCGTTTGCCGTGTGGATCAAGGCGAATGTCGCCTTCCCGAATGCCATGGTCGATCGCATTACGCCGGCAACGGGCCAGCGCGAGATCGATTTGCTGACGGATACTTTCGGTATTGAAGACAACTGGCCGGTCTATTGTGAAGAGTTCAAGCAGTGGGTGCTGGAAGACAAGTTTACGGCCGGACGGCCAGCGCTCGATAAAGTTGGCGTCACCTTCGTGCCGGATGTCACGCCCTACGAGCATATGAAGATACGCATCCTCAATGGCGGCCACGCGGCGATCGCCTATCCGGCGGCGTTGATGGACATCCATTTCGTGCATGACGCGATGGAAGAGCCTCTGATCCGCGCCTTCCTCGCCAAGCTCGAAAACGACGAGATCATCCCGATCGTGCCGCCCGTGCCGAATACCTCGCTCAAGGATTACTTCGCGCTGATCGAACGCCGTCTTCTGAACCCGAAGATCGCCGACACGATCCCGCGCCTGGCGCAGGACGGTTCGAACCGTCAGCCGAAATTTATCCTGCCATCCACGCTCGACAATCTGCGCCAGGGCAAGGACGTCGTCGGCCTTTCGCTGGTTTCGGCTCTCTGGTGCCGTTACTTCGCAGGCACGACCGACAGCGGCAAAAAGATCGTTTTCAACGATGCTAGTGCCGACCGGCTCCATGCCGCCGCGCTGAAGGCAAAGGACGATCCGGCGGCGTTCCTCGTCTTCGACGACATTTTCGGCGAGGTGTCGCAATCCGAGTTGTTCTGCAAGCGTTTTGCGCATGCCCTGAAAACACTGTGGGAAAGGGGGACCCGCGCGACCTTGCAGCTCTATCTCGACGGCAAGCTTGCAGTATAGGAAATCAACGTGGCGGCAATTCCTGCCGCCATTGATCCGGCTTGCGCATGCGCGAGCCGATAACGCGCCCGAACCGAACTCTGGTTGGTCTTCATGGCTACTTCTGAAACACGCCTGGTCATTTTCGATTGTGACGGTGTCCTCGTCGATAGCGAGCCGATCTCCGTCAGCGTGCTCGTCGAGGCGATGAACGACCTCGGAGTGCCGATCACCGAGGAAGAGGTCTATGGGCGCTTCCTCGGCAAGAGCCTCGCGACCGTCATCGCAACGCATGAAGAGCGAATATCAGGTGCATGCCGGCGACGAGTTTCTCGAGCGCATCCGCACCAATCTCTATGCGCGATTCAGGAAAGAACTGAGGCCGATCGAAGGCATAGGTGCGACAATCGACGCGCTCGACATCCCGTGCTGCGTCGCTTCGTCGAGCCAGGTCGAGCGCATCAGGCTGTCGCTCACCGTCACCGGCCTTATCGACAAGCTACCGAACATCTTCAGCGCCTCGATGGTGAAGAATGGAAAGCCGGCGCCGGACCTCTTCCTGCATGCGGCCCGCGAAATGCACGTCGATCCGAAGAACTGCGTCGTAATCGAAGACAGCCCGGCGGGGATCGAGGCAGCCAAGGCCGCAGGCATGACGGTCTTTGCCTTTACCGGTGGCTCACATGCCAATTTTGCAGGTTATCGTGCCGAACTCGAGCGGCTTTCGCCGGAACGCGTGTTTGACGCAATGCCGGATTTGATACACCTTATCCAGAAACAAAAGCTGGATGGGGCCTACCCTTGATGCATGATCATGTGGTTGCGGTGGATGTCGGCACCGGCAGCGCGCGTGCCGGTGTGTTCGATGCCCGCGGTCGCCTGCTCGGAAAGGCCGAACATCCGATCATCATGAATAGGCCGCGTGAAAATCATGCCGAACATGATTCCGAAAACATCTGGTCTGCGGTCTGCATCGTCGTTCGCAAGGCGATGGAACAATCGGGCGCAGCTCCTGCGTCTGTCGGTGCGATCGGCTTCGACGGCACATGCTCGCTCGTCGTCCGCGATGTCGATGGTGGGCAGATCAGCGTCTCGACTGGGGGCGAGAGGCGCTTCGACACGATCGTCTGGCTCGACCACAGGGCGTTGAACGAAGCTGATTTCTGCACGGCAACCGGCCATGCGGTTCTCGATCATTCCGGGCATTTCATGTCGCCGGAGATGGAGATGCCAAAGCTGATGTGGCTGAAGAAGAAACTGCCTGGCACCTGGATGAATGCCGGTTATTTCTTCGATCTTGCCGACTTCATGACATGGAAGGCGACGGGCTCGCTTGCCCGTTCGCGCAGCACGCTGACGGCGAAGTGGAATTATCTGGCGCACAAGGAAAAGGGCTGGCAACGGGATTTTCTCGCGCAGATCGGTCTGGAAGACCTGCAGGAGCGCGGCCGTTTGCCCGACGAGACGGCACCGGTCGGCACGAGCGTCGGCACGCTCACCCAGGAGGCCGCATCGGCACTCGGGCTGACGACGGATTGCCACGTTTCGGCAGGCCTGATCGACGCCTATGCGGGCGCGCTCGGCACGCTTGCCGGCTATGCGGCCGACCCAGCGCAGCTTGAGCGTCAGTTGGCGCTCATTGCGGGAACCTCGAGCTGCATCATTTCGTTCTCCCGCGATCGAAAGCCAAGCCATGGCATGTGGGGACCTTACTACGAGGTCGTCTTTCAGGAATTCGTGGCTTGTTGAAGCCGGTCAATCGGCGACGGGTGCGTTGCTCGAGCATATCGTGCGCATGCATGCTGCCGGGGGCGAGCCGACCGCCGCATTGCATCAGAAGATCGTCTCCCGCATTGCGCAATTGCGTGCCGAAGAAGGCGACGCGCTCGGCTCGCGCATCTTCGTGCTGCCCGATTTCCACGGCAACCGGTCGCCTCTTGCCGATCCGCACGCCGTCGGCACTATCAGCGGGCTGACGCTCGATACGTCATTCGACGGACTTTGCGCGCTCTACTGGCGTACGGCCGTCGGCATTGCGCTCGGCATCCGGCATATTCTCGAAAAGATGAAGGAATACGGTTATGTGCCGGACACGCTGCATGTTGCGGGCGGGCATGTGAAGAACCCCGTGCTGATGGAGCTTTATTCGGATGCGACAGGCTGCAGGGTCGTCGTTCCGAAGATGAACGAGGCGGTGTTGCTGGGCACTGCGATCGGGGCTTCTGTTGCCTGTGGCTTACATAAGGATCTCACGACGGCCGGCGTGGCAATGTATCCGGGGGGTGAAGAGCGTGCGCCGGACGCGACAAAGCAGGCTCTGTATGATCGCGAATACCGGCGGTTTCTCGCGATGTATCGCCATCGCGCCGAACTGGACGCGATTCAGCTAGCGATTGCCGCTTTCTCCGAGAATGGTGCCGAATTCCGACATTCGCCGCCGGCGTTCGAGCGCCTCTTCGCCTGCGGCGGCAATGACGGATTCCGACAGACAGTCGAGAAGCGCGATCAATGGAGGAAGGTTGTCCTCGTCGGGCGAGCGGGCAGGCGGAAGCGCCAGCATGACGTTGGATTGGTCGGGCAGCCAGTCGCTGTTTTCCGTTGTGATCAGCACGACCTTGTAGCCATAGCGCCGCGCGGTTCGCGCCAACAGACGCGCTTTGCCGAAGCGTCGGCAATCGATGATGATCGAGGAGGGCGCCTTCGCCACTCGGGCGAGCGAAGAGTTCGGCGAAGCGGTTTGTCGAACCGTCCAGATGCGTGGACGCCGTCGCGGGACTCGTGTCAGCCGGCGGGCGAAATGCGTTGCGAAGCCCGCGAGCCGTACATGCGTTGCAATGAAAACTTCGCGCGCCATGCCAATCATCGCGACGGCTTCGGCCCAGTGCGTCTGTGCGGTCAGATGGTAGATGTGGTGCAGCGCCTGGATCTGCTCGGTGACGAGCAAGGCAAGCGATTTTCCTTCCGAGGCATCGGTCTGCAACTCGTTGAGCGAATTTTGAAGTTGGACAGGAGAGGTCGACCGCGGTTTCACGGAATATCGACTTCGACGCTGTCGAGACCCTGATAGCCGAGGGCGCGCAGAAAACGGCCAACGGTCATCGGGCTTAGATCGAGCCTGTCGGCCACGGAGGCAGCGGTCTCGAAGGGAAGGTCGTTCAGGTGCTCGGTAAAATACTTCGCAATTCTGCGCTCGGCCGGCGTGCCTGACTTCACATAGTGTCTGAGCTTCTGAACAAAGTCTTCCACATCAGCCTCCCTGATCTTCCCAGAGGCGATTCGCGGATGCGCTATTGGCGAGCACTTGCCGTTGCAACTATTTCCGGAAGCTGCGTCCTCAGGCTCAAGTTTATTATCGAATACTATAGACTATTATATTAGTGTGTTATTTTAGACAAGTTTTCCATCGTTGCATGTAGTTTTATTCTCGACTTGCCGTCGGGCGTTGCAGATTCCTACATGCGCAGATATAACCTGGAGATGCGAAGAATGATCCTCGATGCCGCGCGCCTTGCGTTTTTCAACCTTTTTGCACGGGAAACCCGGTCTGTTTTCTGGAAGGTGCTGGGGCTTACGATCCTGGTTCTCATTGGGCTCTGGTTCGTGCTGCGAGGCCTGTTCATGACTTTCCTGTTTCCGTGGATCGCGGGCTTCTTTCCCGGAAATTCCCGATTGGGCTGGCTGGCTGAGCTTCGTCTTCGTCATTCTCGCCGGCATCGGCCTTGCCTTGGCGCCTGGCGCTGCTCCTGTCGCCGGTGACGGCGTTGATTGCCGGCCTGTTTCTCGATGACGTCGCCGAAGTGGTGGAGAAGCGGGACTATCCCGAAGATACGCCCGGGAACGGCGATGCCGATCGGTCCGGCAATCGCGAGTTCACTCAAGTTCCTGGGCGTGGTGATCGCCGGCAATATTGTCGCTCTGCTCCTGCTCTTCATCCCGGGCGTGAACCTGATTGCCTTCTTCCTGGTGAACGGTTATCTGCTCGGCCGGGAATTCTTCGAATTCGCCGCCATGCGCTTCCGTTCGCCGGAGGAGGCCCGGCTCTTCAGGGCAAAGCACGCTTCTACCGTCTTTCTCGGCGGATTGGTGATCGCCGCCTTTCCTGGCCATCCCCTTCCTCAATCTGCTGACGCCGCTTTTTGCGGCCGGGCATGATGGTTCATCTCTACAAACTGATTTCCCAACGGGATCTCGGTTTTCACCGGTAGATCAGTTTGAAGAGGCCGATTGTTCGGCTATTCGACGGCCTCGCCGATCACCTGCGGCGGCAGCTCGACCAGCGGCGCCGGTATGTCGCAGCTCTTTTCCGGCGATTTGCACAGATCGGCGATCACGCAGCGCTCGCATTCCGGGCGGCGCGCCTTGCACGTGTAACGGCCGTGCAGGATCAGCCAGTGGTGGGCATGATAAAGGTAGTGACTCGGGGATCACCTTCATCAGGCGGTCCTCGACCTCGTCCGGTGTCTTTCCCGGCGCCAGCTTGATGCGATTGGCGATGCGGAAGATGTGCGTGTCCACCGCCATTGTCGCCTGGCCGAAGGCCATCGACAGAACCACGTTCGCTGTCTTGCGGCCGACGCCCGGCAGGCGCACGAGTTCCTCACGCTTATGCGGAACTTCGCCGCCGAATTCATCGACCAGCATTTGCGAGAGCGCCATGACGTTCTTCGCCTTGTTGCGGTAAAGGCCGATCGTCCTGATGTGGTCGCGGAGGCGTTCCTCGCCGAGCGCCAACATCTTCTCCGGCGTATCTGCCACCTTGAAAAGCGCCCGCGTCGCCTTGTTGACACCGGCATCCGTCGCCTGGGCGGAGAGTGCCACGGCAACGACGAGCGTGAACGGATTGGTGTGTGCCAGCTCGCCTCTGGGTTCCGGCCGCTGGATCGAGAAGCGGCGGAATATCTCCTCGCGCTCGGCTTGCGAATACGCAGTGCGCACCGGGACGGCCTTGCGGCGGGTGATCACTTTCGAGTTTTGCGGTGTTTTGCGGACGGATTTGAGTTTCGGATCGGGCATCGACAATCTATACTCATCAGCCATGACGGAAAGCAACGCCGGGCGGGCGAACGAACAGCCTGTTTTTGCAGCCGAACTTTTCCCTTACCGGTCGCTCGGCCGCAAGGGTTTCAGGGTGCTGCTGCTGATTTCCGGTGCCGTCTGTTTCATCTATGGGATATTCTTCGTCGTTACCGGTGCTTGGCCGATCGGCTTCTTCTTCGGGCTGGATTTTCGCGTTGCTCTACGGTGCCTTCTGGCTCAACTATCGCTCCGGCAGGGCGCGCGAGGAAGTGACCGTTTCGCGCACAGATGTCGCAATCCGCAAGTTCGCGCCTTCCGGACGCATGGTGGAGCATCACTTCAATCCCTTCTGGGCGCGGTTCCTCGTCCGCCGCCACCAGGAAATCGGCATTCTTTCCATGCATATTTTTGGCGAGGGCCGGCGGACGGATATCGGCTCCTTCCTCAATCCGGATGATCGCGAAAGCTTTGCCAAGGCCTTCAAAGGAGCGCTTGCGACAGTCAAGCAGCGTATTTGAGACGTTGCGCAAGAAACGGGTGGCTTGCGGTCCTCCCCTTGACTATCTCCTTGTTACAAGGAGAAGAACGATGAATATGATCGCCAATCTGAACAGAGACTCCACGCCGGAGGGTCCGGACTACGAGACCGTCCGTCAGGTCATCGAACTTATCACCGAGGACTATCGCGACCAGCCGTCGCTGGAGGCGATTGCCGCGCGGCTCAACCAGTCGCCGACGCAGCTTGCAGAAGACCTTCACCCGCTGGGCCGGGCTTTCGCCCAAGGCCTTCCTGCAGGCCGTCACGCTCGATCATGCCAAGCGGCTGCTGCGCAAGGAAGATCATGCCGCTGCTTGAAACCTCGATCGAGGTCGGTCTTGTCCGGGCCGAGCCGTCTGCACGATCTCTTCGTCACCCATGAGGCCATGTCGCCCGGCGAATGGAAGGCAAAGGGCGGCGGCCTGACGATCCGCTACGGCTTCCACGCAGTCGCCCTTCGGCGTCGCGCTGGTCATGGCCACCGATCGCGGCCTTGCAGGCCTGTGCCTTCAGCCGATCTCGGGCGACGAGAGCCGCCTGTTTCGAAGACATGACCTGCCGCTGGCCGAATGCCCACTATGTCGAAGATCGCGCAGGCGACCGCGCCCTATGCAGCCCGCATTTTCGAGCCCGGCAAAGTGGTCTGCAGACCAGGCCGCTGCGCGTCGTGCTGCATCGGCACGGATTTTCAGGTCCGCGTCTGGGAGAGTCTTCTGAAAATTCCGCTTGGCAAAGCCGATCACCTATTCAGCACATCGCCTAACGATATCGGTCAGCCGACGGCATCGCGCGCCGTCGGTGCTGCGAGTCGGACGCCAATCCGATCTCCTTCGTCGTGCCCTGCCACCGCGCCGCTCGGCAAAAACGGCGACGCTGACGGGCTACCATTGGGGCCTCACCCGCAAGCGGGCGATGCTCGGCTGGAAACGGGGAAGGTGTAGTTCGGTCGACCGTTCGAGCCCGCAACAAAACGCACTAAAGAAGATGCGTTGCCGGAAGTTCGTTACTGCAGAAGAGATCGGCGTTGTTTCGAGCAAATATGCCAAGGCATGAAATGCCCGGAGTTCTCGCGTGTCGTCATCCTCGGCCCTGTGCCAGGATCTGATCACGGTTCGTAGATCCTCGGGACAAGCCCGAGGATGACGCCGGAGGTTGGATGACTGCACGCGAATTGCCCGACGAGGCTTAAGCCGGTTCCGTCAACGCCCGGGCGCTGCCTCGTCCGTTATCAGCGTATTGCACCCGATGCGCTTGATCGTGGCGCGGATGGCGATGGCGCGGTGGGCGCCGCCGGAGGTCAGCACGATGTGTTTGGCCTTGCGCAGCGTATCGAGATCGATGGCCATCGCGCGCTGATTGATCGAGTGATCGACGGAGTTGCCATCCTTGTCCATGAAAGTTGAACATCGTGTCGCAGACGCAGCCGGCGTCGATCAGCTCCTGCAGCGTCGGCCTTGGAAATCCAGCCCTCCGACAGCGAGGTCGAATGCGGGCCGATGTCGCCGCAGCTGACGATCGCAAGATCCAGGTCTTCCGCCAGCCGGTAGATCGTGTCCAGCCCGCATTTCTCGATCAGATTGCGCTTCGGTCTCGACCGAATCCACGAGCAGCGGCGAGAGGAACATGTAGCACTCGGCGCCAAGTTGGCTTGCAAGCCGCCACGTATAGTCGATGCGGGTTTGTCTGGTGCACGGCGACGATGCCGCCTAGCAGCGAGACGACCTTACAATTGGTGCGCCGCGGCGGCCGGAAGCTCGAAAGCGAAGCCGTCATCGTGCGCCCCCAGCCGACGCCGATCGTATAGTCGTCGGGGATCGCCTCGGAGAGGAACTGGCCGAGCGCGAGCCCGACGCTCTTTGCCGAGACTATCGACGTCAAAACTGACGGGAGCGGGGACGACGATTGCCTCGTCGAGCCCGTAGGCGCGCTCCAGCTTCACGGAAAGCTCGACGCAGTCGCCGATGCGAATCGTTGATCCAGATCTGCACCTCGCTGCGCTTCATCGCCTCGTCGAGCAAGCGGATGACTGTTGTGCGGCTTATGCCGAGCTGCTCGGCGACGTCCTTCTGCGTCAGGCCTTGATTGTAGTAGAGCCACGCGGCGCGTAGCCTCAGCGAGGAGGCTTCTGAGTAAGCCGTGTGCGTGCCGCGTTTCAGCTTGACCACATCTTCTCCTGCTTGAGTTTCACCCTACTTGCATCCGGAGGCGGAAAAAACAGGGCCATTTTCCTTGTTCCGAGCGATAATGACGGGCGTGACACTTATGTCAATTGAAATGCACAAATGTCCTTGACTTTCTCATTTCGGAATGGCGATAGTCATTCCCGACACAGTCGCTTGTCCGAGGAGGACAATGTGCGACACATGGGAAGGCACGCGTTTTCGGCCTGCAGCAAACTCATCTGTCTTTAGACTACCTTATTGCCGGAGCGGAGCTCGACGCCGGTCCGCAGCTCAAGTTAGCAGTTCGAGTTCACAAGGGATTATTCGACCATGACATCCAAGCTTGACCAACTCCGCGACATGACCACGGTCGTCGCCGATACCGGCGATATCGAGGCTGTCGCCCGCCTGAAGCCGGTGGATTGCACCACCAATCCGACCATCGTTTTGAAGGCGCTCGGCACGCCGACGTTTGCCGACGCAATCAAGGAAGCCGTCTCCTGGGGCAAGAAGCAGGGCGGAAACAGTCCGATGCGGTTGCCGCAGCCGTCGCCGATCGTCTTGCCATTTCCGTCGGCGCCGCGCTTGTCGAAGCCTCGTGCCGGGCCGCGTATCGACCGAGGTCGATGCCGACCTTTCCTTCGACACTGAAGCATCGATCGCCAAGGCGCGCGACATCATCGCCGCCTACAAGGAGCGCGGCATCGAGCGCGACCGCATCCTCATCAAGCTCGCCTCCACCTGGGAAGGCATCCGCGCCGCGGAAGTGCTGCAGAAGGAGGGCATTGACTGCAACCTGACGCTTCTCTTTTCGCAAGGCCCAGGCCATTGCCTGCGCCGATGCGAAGGCTTTTCTGATCTCGCCCTTCGTCGGCCGCATCCTCGACTGGTACAAGAAGTCGACCGGCAAGGATTACACTGCGGAAGAGCGATCCGGGCGTTCAGTCTCGGTCCGTGACATCTACAATTACTACAAGGCGCAATGACATCAAGACGATCGTCATGGGCGCCTCGTTCCGCAACGCCGGTGAAATCGAAGCACTGGCTGGTTGCGACCGCCTGACCATCAGCCCGGCGCTGCTCGACGAACTCGACAAACGATCAGCGGCACGCTGGTCCGCAAGCTCTCTTCGGACAACGAAGAAGGCCGAGCCGAGGCAGTCGAAATCGACGAGAAGACCTTCCGCTGGATGATGAACGAAGATGCGATGGCAACCGAAAAGCTCTGGCGAAGGCATTCGCGCCTTCGCCAAGGACCTGACGGCGCTTCGCACGATGGTCCAGAAGGAATTGCAGCTCGCTGCTGCCTGACGTCTTCATAGAAAACGGCTGAAAGGCGCGGTTGCCAATGGTGGCCGCGCCTTTTTCGTGCTGATATCAATGGCATAAAGCCTGAGGAAAGACATGGCGGATGACGATCAGCGCAGTTCGATAATGACCTATGCCGTCCGGCATCTGAGCATCATCATTGCTTTCATCGCGGGCTTGGTAGTTTTCCTGCTTCTCACCTCCCGGGATGTGAACGCCAAGAACGTGCTGGTCGGCTGGAACGTGACGGCCATCGTCTTTACATGTATCAGTTGGCGAAGGATGCTTCGGGCGACAGTCGCGGATATCAGGAAGCGAGCGGAAGATCTGGATTTTTCAGACACCTTCATACTCTTCCTGTCGATCGCGGCGGCGCTCGCAAGCATTGCTGGCATTGGGCTCGAGCTGCATTCCGTGAAAGAAGCGCCACCTGATGTCGCCTTCGCCAGGGCCTGCGCGGCGGTGGTCACGATCCTGGTTTCCTGGGTTTTCCTCCACACGCTCTTCACCATCCACTACGCCCATCGATTCTACGGCGGACCTGACAAGGGTGAAGGCCTGATTTTTCCGGACAGGATCGAAGAGCCCGTCTATTGGGACTTCCTCTATTTCTCATTTACGATCGGCGTCGCGGCGCAGACGGCTGATGTTGCCGTCTCCACCATGACAATGCGCAAGATCGCGCTGCTTCACGCAGTGCTGTCGTTTCTCTTCAATACGACGATCCTCGCACTCGCGATCAATGTCGGAGCGAGCCTGCTCTAGGCAAGCCACGCTGTCCTTAGAGAACCGCTTGGCCGGCGATCAGCGCCAGGATCAGGAAGATCAGGAAGATGACGAGGGCGATGCCGAAAAGGACGCGCGCGATCGTTGCGGTGGCGGCGGAGATGCCGGAAAAACCGAAGAACCCGGCAACCAGCGAAATGACGAGAAATATGAGAGCCCATTTGAGCATGGATGTTTCCTCTGCGTTGGATACGGAAGAGGACGCAGGAAAGACCAAATTGTTCCGCCGCAGTTGTCTGCGACGGTCTTGATCACAACTGATACTGGTCGGAATTACTCAACCATGATTGATCATCACGTGCCGGACGGCGGTGTAATCCTCTAGCGCATAGACGGACATGTCCTTGCCGTAGCCGGATTGCTTGAGACCGCCATGCGGCATTTCGTTGACCAGCATGAAGTGCGTGTTGATCCAAGTGCAGCCATATTGCAGGCGCGCGGCCGTCTTCATGCCACAGCTGATGTCCTTGGTCCAGACGGAGGAGGCAAGGCCATAGTCGCTGTCGTTCGCCCAAGCGACGGCATCCTCGACGTCGGTGAAGCGCGTCACGGAGACGACCGGGCCGAAGACTTCGCGGCGGACTATCTCGTCGTCCTGTGTGGCTCCGGCGATGACGGTTGGCGTGAAGAAGAAGCCCTTGTCGCCTGAGGTCTTGCCGCCGGTAGTAATTTCCATGTGCTTGTGCTCGGCAGCGCGGGTGACGAAGCTTTCGACGCGGTCGCGCTGGCGCTTGGAGATCAGCGGGCCGATCTCGTTTTCAGTGTCCTCGGCCTGGTTGAACTTAATCGAGGAAACCGCCGAGGAGAGATCGGCGACGAACCTGTCGTAGACCTTGGCGTCAGCATAGATCCGGCAGGCGGCGGTGCAGTCCTGGCCAGCGTTGTAGTAACCGAAGGTGCGGATGCCTGCGACGACCGCATCGATGTCGGCGTCGTCGAAGACGATGACGGGGGCCTTGCCGCCAAGTTCCAGATGCGTGCGCTTGACGGACTTGGCGGCCGCCTGCAGCACCTTCTTGCCGGTCGCAACATCGCCGGTGATCGAGACCATGGCGATCTTCGGGTGGTTGATCAGCGCATTGCCGACACTTTCTCCGCGACCGAGGATGACGTTGACGACGCCCTCGGGCAGGATGTCAGCGAGCAGTTTCGCCATCTTCAGAGCCGTCAACGGCGTTTGTTCGGAAGGCTTGAAGACGACGGTGTTGCCGCCGGCGATCGCGGGTGCCAGCTTCCAGGCCATCATCATCAGTGGATAATTCCAGGGCGCGATCGAGCCGACGATGCCGATTGCGTCGCGGCGGATCATCGAGGTGTGACCAGGCAGGTATTCGCCGGAGACCGGACCTTGCAGGTTGCGGACAGCGCCCGCGAAGAAACGGTAGCAATCGACGATCGCCGGGATTTCATCGTTGAGCACGGCGTTGATCGGCTTGCCGCAGTTCAGTGCTTCGAGCGTGGCAAAGCCCTGTCCGTCTTTCTCTATGGCATCGGCGATCTTCAGCAGATAGCCGGAGCGTTCGGCAGGTGTCGTCTGCGACCAGCGCTTGAAAGCCTTCCCGGCGGCTTCCACAGCGGCATCGATCTGGCCGAACGAGGCTTCCGGCAGATTCAGCACCGTCTCACCCGTCTTCGGGTTCAGGATGTGCTCTTCCGTTTCCGTGCCCGTTTCGAAGCGGGATCCAATCAGCATCTGGGTGTCCATGATGTTCTCCCTTTTATTTGCCGGCTCCGGCGATCTGGTCGCCGTCGCGGGTGAGGTAGTAGGCTGCCAGGATCGGCAGGAAGGTGACGAGCACGACGGCCATGGCGACCACGTTGGTGACCGGGCGCTGGCGCGGGCGGATGAGTTCTTCGAGCATCCAGATCGGCAGCGTCGATTGCTGGCCGCCGGTGAAGGTGGTGACGATGACTTCGTCGAAGGAGAGCGCGAAGGCAAGCATGCCGCCGGCAAGCAGCGCGGTGCCGATATTCGGCAGGATGACGTGCCGGAAGGTCTGGAAGCCGTCGGCGCCGAGGTCCATCGAAGCTTCGATCAATGAACCGGAGGTGCGGCGGAAGCGGGCGACCGCATTGTTGTAGACGACCACGACGCAGAAGGTGGCGTGGCCAAGCACGATCGTCCAGACCGAGAACGGGATGTCGAACAGGCTGAAGGCCGAGCGCAGCGCAATGCCGGTAATGATACCGGGAAGGGCGATCGGCAGAATGACGAGTAAAGAGATGACCTCGCGGCCGAAGAACTTCGTCTGGCTGACGGCGGCAGCACAAAGCGTGCCGAGCACCAGGGCGATAGCGGTGGCGATGCAGGCGACTTGCACAGAAAGGCCGAGGGCTGCCCAGACGTCAGGCCGGTTCCAGGCCACGACGAACCACTGCGTCGTCAGCCCCGGCGGCGGCCACTGGTAGCTCTTCTCCTCGGTGGTGAATGCATAGACGAAGATCAAAAGGATCGGCAGATGCAGGAAAAGCAGGCCGCTCGCGGCTGCGATCTTCAGGGGGAGAGGAGATCGGTGTCCTCGGTCAGAGCGCATCGAAGGCCCCCTGTTTTTTTGCAAGCCAGAGATAGATGGCCATGATGACGATCGGCACGACGGAGAAGGCGGCGGCGAGCGGCACGTTACCGGCGGTGCCCTGCTGCGCATAGACCGCCTGGCCGATGAAGAGGCGGGAAGAACCGATGATCTGCGGGATGATGTAATCGCCGAGGGTCAGCGAGAAAGTGAAGATCGAGCCGGCGACGATGCCGGGCAGCGCGAGCGGGAACAGCACCGTGCGGAAGGTCTGGCCCGGCGTGGCGCCGAGATCGGAGGCGGCCTCGATCAGGTTTGCAGGCACGCGCTCGAGAGCGGCCTGCGTCGGCAGGATCATGTAGGGCAGCCAGATATAGACGAAAACGACGAAGGTTCCGAGATAGCTCACCGAAAGCGAATTGCCGCCAACGACCGGCAGCGTGAGAATGGCGTCGAGTAGCCATGAGAGATGCAGGTTGGCGAAAATCCAGGTGAGGATGCCTTCCTTGGCGAGGATCAACTTCCAGGCGTAAACCTTGACGAGATAGCTCGACCAGAGCGGCAGCATGACACCGAGATAGAAAAACGCCTTCCACTTTCCCTGCGCATAGCGCGCGGCGTAGTAGGCGACTGGGAAGGCGATGACGGCGGATGCGATCGTCACCATGACCGCCATGACGACGGTACGGACGATGATGTCGAAATTGGCGGGGTTCAGAAGCTCGGCATAGGTCGCGAGCGTGAACTCGTAATTGATCAAGCCGGAAAAATCGTCGATCGAGAAGAAACTCTGCAGCAGCAGTGCGATCAGCGAGCCGATATAGATGATGCCGAGCCACAGCAGTGGCGGCGTCAGCATCAGCAAAAGCAGTAGCTTCGGATGGCGCCAGAAAGCGTCCGACAATCCACCGAAGAATCCGCCGCGGCCGGGCAAGATGGAGGTCGTAACGCCAGGCTTTGTCAGGGCGAGCGCTGTCATGCCGCACCGTCCATGTAATGCACGTCGGCCGGCTGCCAAGCGAGGCGCACGCTGGCTCCGATATCCGGCACATCGGCACCTGCGGGTAGTGTGACATGCAGGCGTGTGCCCCTCATGCCGACCGTCAGGCGAGTCGCGGCGCCAAGGAAACTGGTGTTTTCGACCGCCGCCTCCATGCCGTCGCCGGAGAGATGGATCGCCTCGGGGCGCAGGCTTGCCCAGCGCTTTTCGCCGCCCAGCGACGTCATTACATCTGGCGCGATGACATTCGAGGAACCCACGAAATCGGCGACGAAGCGTGTCCTCGGACGGCGGTAGATATCCTGCGGCGTACCCTCCTGCACGATGCCGCCGTTGTTGAAGACAGCGACGCGGTCTGCCATGGAGAGCGCCTCGCCCTGATCGTGGGTGACAAAGACGAAGGTGATGCCGAGTGCGCGCTGAAGGCTCTTCAATTCTTCCTGCATCTGCTCCCGCAGCTTCAGATCAAGCGCGCCAAGCGGCTCGTCGAGCAGCAGGACCTTCGGCTTGTTGACGAGCGCGCGGGCGAGTGCCACGCGCTGCCGCTGGCCGCCGGAGAGCTGGCCGGGGCGGCGGGCGCCGTAGCCCGGAAGTTTCACCAGTTCCAGCGCCTGTTCGGCCGCCTTGCTGCGCTCTGCCTTCCCGATGCCCTTGACCATCAGCCCGTAGGCAACGTTGTCGAGGATGTTGAGATGCGGGAAGAGCGCGTAGTCCTGGAAGACGGTGTTGACGTTGCGGCGGTAGGGCGGGACACCGTCTGCCGTTTCTCCGAAAATCTCGATATGCCCATCCGTCGGCTGTTCGAAGCCGGCAATCAGACGCAGGCAGGTCGTCTTTCCGGAGCCCGACGGACCGAGCATCGCGAAGAACTCGCCCGGTGCGATTTCGAGATCGACACCGTCGACGGCGCGAACCTGGCCGAAATGGCGCGAAACCTGCTGGAAACGGACGGCGGGGGTCATTGGGGTCTCCGAGTTATACATGATGCCCCTCATCCTCCCTGCCGGGCACCTTCTCGCCGCAAGCGCGCTGCAAAGGGGACTCGCGGCGATGCTCTCGCCCCTCGGGGCGTTTCGGATAGCGGCGAGAGGTCTTGGGGCATGTCCCCTCGCCCTGCGTGTGGGAGAGGGTGAGTGGCAATCATTCTGCCTGGGTGTTGACTACCGCCCGCCGATCACGCCGATATAGTCCGACACCCAGCGATGATACGGCACGCATTCACTCTGCGTCGTGCATTTGGCAACAGGTGTCTTCCAGAATTTGATCTTGTCGAAGTGGTCGAAGCCGTTGGTGGTGCAGCCGGTATCGGTCAGCAGTTGGTTGCCCTTGCATGCTGCCGGAACGGAGGGGACGGCACCGAACCAGGCGGCGGCATCACCCTGGACCTTGGCGGACAGGGAATGGTCCATCCACATATAGGCGCAGTTCGGATGCTCGCTGTCGGCATGAAGCATTGTCGTGTCGGCCCAGCCGGTGACGCCTTCCTCGGGGAAGGTCGAGGCGATCTTCTGCTTGTCGGCCTGCATCAGGTTCACCTGGAACGGCCAGGAGCCGGATGCGACGACGCCTTCGTTCTTGAAATCGTCGATCTGGATCATCGCGTCATGCCAGTAGCGGGAGACGAGCTTGCGCTGGCCGCGCAGCAGATCGAGGGCTGCCTTATACTGGTCTTCATTGAGTTCGTAGGGATCCTTGATACCGAGATCAGGCTTGTGGGCCATCAGATACATGGCAGCATCGGCGACGTAGATCGGCCCGTCATAGGCCTGGACGCGGCCCTTGTTGGACTTGCCATCAGGCAGCGTTTCTTCTTCGAATACCACCTTCCAGCTGGTCGGGGCCTTATCCTTGAAGGCATCGGTGTTGTACATCAAAACGTTCGGCCCCCACAGATAGGGCACGCCGTAGTGGACGCCCCCGACGGTATGCCACGGGGCGCTCTGGAGGCGTTCGTCGAGGTTTTTGAAGCTCGGAATGAGATCGGTATTGATCGGCTGCACGCGCTTGCCCGCAACGAGACGCAGCGAAGCATCGCCCGAAGCGGTGACGAGATCGAAGCCACCTTCGTTCATCAGCGCCACCATTTCATCCGAGGTCGCCGCCGTCTTCACGGAAACCTTGCAGCCGGTCTTCTTTTCAAAATCGGTGACCCAGTCGTAATTCTTGTCGGTTTCGCCGCGCTCGATATAGCCGGCCCAGGCGACGATGCTGACCGCACCCTCACCCTTGTCCAAGGCCTTCAACGGTTCGGCAGCAGCCACCTGCGTCACGAAGCTCAAGCTTGCGAGGGCAGCAGTGCACGATTTCAGAAGGTACTTCATCGTCTGTCTCCCGGTTTGTGCCGCTTGTTGCGGCATTTTGTTCCCTGCTGAAAGGTGCGCTGAAATATCCGGTTTCGCAAATTCATTTATCAGAATGACGATATCGGAAATTCCGATATCGTCATCGCGCACGGCCCGATCGCATCGCTTCCGCAATGCCGATGAAATCTCGCGCCGCTTGCGGCAGGCTGGAACCCTTGCGCCAGACCATGCCGACCTGGACGACTGGCAATGAACCGGAGACATCGCGGCTTTCGATCCGGTCGCCTTCCAGCGACCAGGGGCGGTAGACGAGATCGGGAAGCAGCGCGACGCCGGCGCCTGTTGCGACGAGACTGCGCACGGCTTCCACCGACCGGGTGCGGAAGGCGACATGCGGGCGGGCGCCGAGCGCTGACAGCAGCTTGCCGGTGTTCTCCTCGATCTCATCGACCGTCAGCATGATCAGCGGCTCGCGGGCAATGTCGGCAACCGAGATGATGTCGGCCGAAACCAACGGGTGGCCCATCGGCAGCCAGAGACGATAGGGCGAGGTTTCGAGGATCTCCGCCTGCAGCGCCATGCGGTCGCGCAGGTTGGAGATTACCATGACCGCGACATCGAGTTCACCGCCGACCAAGAGATGCTCCAGATAGCCGCCATTGTCTTCGATTGCACTGACCTCCACACCGGGGCAGGCACGGCGGTATCGCGCCAGAAGATCGGAGAGAACATAGCCTGCGACGAGCGAGGTGACGCCGATATTCAATGTTCCGGAAAGAGCGCTTTGCAAGCTGGAAAAACTGGCGCGGGCATCGGAGACGCTGGCTAAAATTTTTGTCGCATGTCGGAGGAACTGGTGACCGTTGTGCGTGATCGTCAGGCCGCGCGGGTGGCGTTCGAAGAGTTCGACGCCGAGGTCGGTTTCCAGCTCCTTCAGCGCTTCTGTGACCGAGGATTGCGAGATGGAAAGGTTCTGCGCGGCGCGCGTCACCGAACCCTGCTCGGCAACGGCGACGAAATACTGGATCTGGCGAAGGGTGAAGGCCATGCGTGTTTTTAGAGCACGGCCAAACGGATCATAGCAAGCACCTCGGGTGGTGGACCTTTTTTGGTCTTTAGCCCGAATTGGTATGTTTCTCGAAAGACCACTTAAGCATTCCGAAACGTCGTTTGACTAGCTTCACTCGCATGTATTGCGTTGGAGTTTTTTCGATGGCGGAGCAGTTGGCGTGAAGGCCTTACTGCACATCTTCCGGCCCTCCCGGAAATTGGTGATCGTGATCGGCGGAATGGCCTTGTTTATAGGCGCTTCCGGCGGTGTTGCCCTTTATATCGGCAAAGACAACATCATCGGCCAGGTGTTGGAAGAGGCGAACGGTGTCTCCTGCACCGATGTCAACCTGGTGACCATCAAGAAGCAGGATCGCGTCTGGATTCGCAAATACATCAAGACCGAGCCGACGGACGGCATGACACGGGTCAAGACGGCGCTCCGCGTGGCGCAAGCCATTTACGCGCAAGAAAGGCCCGATCTGGTACAGGTCGTGGTCCTCGATGAAAACGGTCCAACGCTGCGTTCGGATATTCGCGGCAGGGCGATCGGCGCCGATGTGGTTTATATCCCGCATCCCGACCAATTGGTCGAAGGGCTGAACGGCAAGCCCTATACTGCCCGCTATTACGATGGTCAGGCGAGCGAGAACGGCCTGTTTTTCGGCGAGCGCATCGATTTGCCGGACGACGAAATCCAGGCGCTGAACGCCTCGTTCAAGCAACGCTCCGATTGCATTGATCCGACGGCTGTCGCTGCAACCGCAGGCGAGGGCAACGAAAAAGCCGGCGAAGGGGATGCACCACCGGAAGGCGAAGGCGTTTCTCCGCCAGAAGGCAGCAAGGCTGCTCCTGCCTCCGGCCATTGATCATTGGGCATGCGAAAGGCGGACGACCATCGGCCGTAGGCCTTTTGAATTCTGCTCAGTCCGCCTTACTGCGGCGGGCCGGGAAGAGGATGATGTCGCGGATCGAGGGGGAATTCGTGAGCAGCATGATCAGCCGATCGACGCCGATGCCGAGACCGCCGGCGGGCGGCATGCCCTGGTCGATTGCGTCCAGAAATTCCTCGTCCAGCTGTTTTTCCTTTTCGCCGCGCGCGTGAGCCTGCTCCAGCTGTTCGACCATGCGCTTGCGCTGCTCTTCTGGATCGTTGAGTTCGGAGAAGGCGTTGCCGAGTTCCCAGGCGTTGCAATAGGTCTCGAAACGCTCGACAAGGCGCGGCTCGCCCGGCACTTCCTTGGCGAAGGGCGAGATGTCCTTCGGGAAATGCGTGACGTGAGCGGGCTGGATCAGCGTGCTTTCAACCTTCTCCTCGAAGATGAAGGCCAGGCATTCGCCCCAGGTTGCGTCCTTCTCGATTTCGAAACCGGCGGCCTTCGTGGCGGCGCGGGCTTCCTCGTCGGTCTTGATCGCCAGAAAGTCGATGCCGGTCGCTTCCTTGACGGCGTCAGGCATCGGCACACGGCGGAACGGGCCTTTGAAGGAGATCTGCTTGTCGACGAAAGTGAATTCCGTGCTGCCATGGACCGAAATGGCAAGCTCGGCGAACATGCGTTCGACGAGGTCCATCATGTCCTCGTAGTCGGCATAGGCCCAGTAGCACTCCATCATGGTGAATTCGGGATTGTGCCTTGTCGAGACGCCTTCGTTGCGGAAGTTGCGGTTGATTTCGAAGACCTTGTCGGTGAGACCCGAAACCAGCGTGCGCTTCAAGAACAGTTCCGGCGCGATGCGCAGGTACATGTCGAGCTTGAGCGTGTTGTGATGCGTCTTGAAGGGTTCGGCCGTCGCACCGCCGTAGACCGACTGCAGCATTGGCGTCTCGACTTCCATGAAGCCGTCATTCTCCATGAAGCGGCGGATGCCGGAGACAATCTTCGAACGCTGCTGGAAACGGAGCTTCGATTCCTCGTTGGTCATGATGTCGAGGTGACGCTTGCGGTAGCGCAGCTCGATGTCGGAGAGGCCATGCCACTTCTCGGGCATCGGCAAAAGCGACTTGGTCAGCATGGTGATCTGCTGTGCGTTGATCGTCAGTTCGCCGCGCTTGGTGCGGCGCACCACGCCGGTCACACCGATGATGTCGCCGATGTCGATCATCGGCAGCAGGGCGCGCGCCTCTTCCGGCGTCGTGTCCTTGTGGCTGAAGATCTGGATCTTGGCCGAAGCGTCATGGATGTCCATGAACATGCCGGAGTTGCGCGAGGAATAGACGCGGCCGGCGACGGTGACGACATCTTGTGTCTCGGTGTCCGGCTCCAGGCCCTCGTATTTCGCAGCGAGTTCGGCATTGGTGATCGTCCGGTGGAAATGCGCCGGATAGACATCGCCGACCTGTTCGCGCAGCAGCTTCAGCTTCTGGGCGCGGACTTCCGTTGCGTCGGAGGAAAGGGTCGCTGTTTCGGTCTTTTCAGTCATGATGCAAACGTCCGGTTCAATTCTTCGGGCCGACGAGGGAGGCGACCGCCTGGGACGCCAGTTTCAGGCGCTGGCGTACGACGGCGCGGCCGAGGATCGCCATGGAATCGAAGAGCGGCAGCGAGCGCGATGAGCCGGAGACGGCGACGAAAAGCGGTGCGACGACTACCTTCAGCTTCTTGCCCATGCGATCGGCAACGGCGCGCAGCTCGGCTTCGATCAACTCGACGTTCCATTCAAGGATCTTTTCGAGGTCCGGCTGCACCGTGTTGAGGATTTCCAGAATCTCTTCCGGCGGCGACTTGATCTTGACGAAGGCGGATGGATCAAGGTTCAGGTCCGACTTGAACAGGAAGCCCGTGAGGTCCGGCAGTTCGCCAAGCTTGGAGATGCGCGACTGCGAGAGCGCAAGACCGGCCCTCAGGCGATCGTTTTCCATCGCCCACTGCAGGACGCGATGCTGGAACTCTTCTTCCGAAAGCTTCTCGCGGATCCAGCGGCCGTTCAGCCAATCGAGCTTCTGGATGTCGAAGATCGCGCCCGCCTTGGAGAGGTTCTCCGGATCGAATTTTTCGGCGAGCTCGTCCATCGTCATCAGCTCGTCGCCTTCAGCGATCTGGACGAAAAAGAGGCCGAGGAAGTTCATCAGCGCCTCGGGGATATAGCCGAGCGCGGTGTAATAGGAGATCGAGGTCGGGTTCTTGCGCTTCGAAAGCTTTGACTTGTCGGCATTGCGCATCAGCGACAGGTGCATGAACACCGGTGGCTCGAGGCCGAGATACCGGTAGATCAGGATGTGCTTTGGAACCGAAGCCAGCCATTCCTCGCCGCGGGCGACATGGGTGATCTTCATCAGGTGGTCGTCAACGACGTTTGCCATGTGATAGGTCGGCATGCCGTCGGCCTTCAAGAGGACTTGCATGTCGACCGCATCCCACGGGATTTCCACGTCGCCATAGACCCCGTCGGTGAACTTGCAGGAGCCTTCGGCGGGGATCTTCATGCGCACGACAGAGGGTTCGCCTGCCGCGATGCGCGAGGTGACTTCTTCTGCCGAGAGGCTCAGGCAGTGGCCGTCATATTTTGGCGGCAGGTTTGCGGCGCGTTGCGCCTCGCGCATCTTTTCCAGACGCTCCGGCGTGCAGAAACAGCGGAAACCGTGGCCGGCAGCAACGATCCTTTCGACATACTCGCCGTAGATATGCTTGCGGTCGCTCTGGCGGTACGGGCCATAAGGCCCGCCGATGTCGGGGCCTTCCGACCACTGCAGGCCGCACCATTTCAGCGCATCCAGGACCTTCTTTTCGAATTCCGGGGTCGAGCGCGTAGCATCGGTATCCTCGATGCGCAAAATGAACTCGCCGCCGTTTTTCTTGGCGAAAAGATAATTGAAGAGAGCGATGTAAGCGGTCCCGACATGCGGCTCGCCAGTCGGCGAGGGAGCGATTCGGACGCGGACGCCGGAAGCTGTCATTTTATGTGCCCGTCAAATGAATGCCGGACGGCTTTCCTGCGAAAGCGACGTTCGGCGGGAAGAATGCAGATCACTGGATCAGGAAACCGGCCGGATAAGGGCATTCTGCCCACTTCATCCGCCGATTGTCCGTTTGGCTGGCCTTAAGGCCATATTCGACCGCGCACGTCAAGGAAAATGGGCGCCGGGCACTCAAAGCGCAGGCCAAACATTAAGAAGCACGGGCACGCTCACCACGATGATGATGAAGGATAGCGGCAGGCCCAGGCGAGGGTAATCGCTGAAGCGGTAGCCGCCGGGGCCGAAAACCAGCGTATTGCATTGATGGCCGATTGGCGTGAGGAAGTCGCAGCCGGCGCCAATGGCAACCGCCATCAGGAAAGCTTCCGGTTTGTAATGGAGGGCCTCAGCGAAACTCGCCGCGATCGGTCCCATGACAAGGACTGTGGCGGCATTATTGAGGAATGGCGTCACTGCCATGGCGGTCACCAGCATCAACGCCAGCGCGCCGAATGGCGGCATCTGGGCAGCGAAATCGCCGAGCCATCCGGCAATCAGATCGCTGCCGCCCGTGGTCCGGAGCGTATCGGATACCGGGATCAGTGCTGCAAGCATGATCAGGATCGGCGCATCGAGCGACTTATAGACATCGACGAGCGGGATCACGCGAAAGACGACCATGGCCAGCGCTGCGCAGAAAAAGGCGACCGAAACCGGCGTGAGGCCCGCGGCAGTCACGCCCATGGCGGCGGCGAGGATCAGAAGGGGCACATAACCTCGGCGTGGCGTGCCAAGCATGATGTCACGTTGGGCAAGCGGAAGGCAGGAAAATTCCTGCAGAAAGGCAGGCAGGTTCCTGCGGCTTCCCTGAAGTAGGAGAACGTCGCCGGCCCGAAGCGTCACCTCGCTCAGCCGCTCGGTGAGCTTGTGGCCCTGGCGACTGACGGCGAGCAGGTTGACCCGCCGCCGGTTCCACAGCGAGAGCTGGCGCGCGGAAAGGCCGATCAGCATCGATTCCGCGGTAATGACGGCCTCGATCGACACGAGATTGCCTTGCGCCCGCGCTTCCGGGATGGGCTTTCCGGAGAGCTTCAGCTTCGCATGGGTCACCACGCGATCGAGTGCATCCGGCACGCCTTCCAGCAATATCGTATCACCGGCCTTCAGCATCACGTCGGGAAAAGGCGACATGCGGGAGTGGCCGCGCAGGATCGCCGTCGCCACGACTTCGCCGTCGCCGAGTTGCAGGAGTTCGTTCAGCTTCTTGCCGTCGAAGCTCGATCCTTCGACAACCGTCGCCTCCGAAAAATAGGTTTTGAGGTCGAGCGCCTCCTCGAGCGACGGATTCTCGTTCTGCCGTTCCGGCACCAGCCAATGGAAGAAGATCAAGAAGACGACGCCGACAAGGGTCAGGGTCGCGCCGACAGGCGTGAAATCGAACATGGTGAAGGGCGCACCGGTGATCTCCTCGCGCAATCGCGATACGACGATGTTGGGCGAAGTGCCTATCTGCGTCATCAAGCCGCCGAGCAGCGCAGCAAAACTCATCGGCATCAAATAGAGCGATGGTGATTTGCCGGTTTTCCTGGCGAACTGGAAGGCGACCGAAATCATGATCGCCAAAGCGCCGATATTCTTGATGAAGGCAGAGAGCACCGCAACAACGATAAGCAACAGGGCGAGTTGGAGATGCGGCTTGTCCAGATTGGGAAAGAAGCGCTTGATCGCCATGTCGACGATCCCCGAGCGGGCGACCCCGGTGCTGACGACGAGGGCGCTGCCGACGATGATGACGATGTCGTCTCCGAAGCCGGAAAATGCCTTGCCGAAAGGAACGAGACCGGCTGCAACCGCAAGAACGAGGGCGCAAGAGGCCACAATGTCGTAACGGAACCGGTCCCAGATGAAGATTGCCATCATCAGGCCGATCACGCCGAAGGAAAGGATCTGTTCGGTCGTCATACCGGTCCGGAAGTTTGGGCTGATTGCCGGATGATACTTGTACGCTTTCCTGGACCAATCAATGTCATGCAGGATGCAAAGTTCCTATCCGTCACCTCGCCGGGCGCAAATGGTCATTTCCAGCATCTCGCCGGAGGTATCGTTCGATACGCGCCCATTCGGGCGGGCGCCGCCCGTTTCGCGCCGGACATCACGGGAGACGATCAGCGGCTGGTTTCGGCGATCACAGGGAACTCGCCAGGGGAGCGGCCTGAACAAAAAGCAAAGGGCGCGTTTTTGTCGCGCCCCCCGTTTAAATCTCGTCAATGCCCGCTGGCTTTCTTCCGCATTCGGGCGTTTCTTGCAAACATGTTCAGCACTTCAACCAGCGCCGAGAAGGCCATGGCGGCATAGACGTAGCCCTTCGGTACATGGAACCCCATGCCGTCGGCGATGAGTGTGGTGCCGATCATCAGCAGGAAGGCCAGCGCCAGCATGACGATCGTCGGGTTTTTCTCGATGAAGTTTGCAAGCGGCGTCGCGGCGAACAGCATGACGGTGACGGCGGTGATGACGGCGATGACCATGATCGGCAGGTGCGGGGTCATGCCGACGGCGGTGATGATGCTGTCCACCGAGAAGACAAGGTCGAGCAGCAGGATCTGGCTGATCGCCGCCGCAAAGCCCGTCGTTGCCGAACTCGCGATGAAATCCTCGTTGTGATCTTCCGGATCGACACTGTGGTGAATTTCCTTGGTGGCCTTCCATACGAGGAACAGGCCGCCGGCGATCAAGATCATGTCCTTCCAAGAGAAGCCATGACCGAAAGCCTCGAAGACAGGTGTGGTGAGCTGGACGATCCAGGCCACGGTACCGAGCAATGCAAGACGCATGACGAGGGCGAGGCTGATGCCCACTTTGCGAGCTTTATCACGATGCTCGACCGGCAGCTTGTTGGTGAGAATGGAAATGAAGATCAGGTTGTCGATGCCGAGGACGACTTCCATGACAACCAGGGTCACCAGAGCCACCCAGGCTGCCGGATCCTGAACGAGCATGACGATATCTTGCATAAGCTATTTTCCCTCGCGCCATAGAATCTGACGCCCGCAATTTAAGGTGAAGGCGCCAAGAAACAAGCGCGCAGGGGAATATACGAAAGCGGGAAGGCTTTTATTCCTTCACCGGTATCCAGATTTCCGTGATGCCCGTGCCGGTATGGGGATCGAAACGCTCGTCGTAGCGTTCGAACATGTCTGGCATCTCGGCGTGCTGTAGACCCGAGGAGGGGAGCCATGTCCCGAAGATATGATGCATCGTTGCCGCAATAGCGGAGATGTGGCCGCGATGGGTGAAGACAGCGTAGCGCTGACCGGGCACTTTCAGCGTCGTAAAACCGTCCGGCAGGTCGCCGGCATCGGTGACTTCGGCACCTGCCATATAGCGGAACGTTTCGGTTTCTCCTTGGATATGTGTGCAGATGCCATAGGCGGCATTGCCGCGCTGGCCGGAAATATTGCCGAAATAAGAGTTGAATTTCTGCCAAAGTGAGGGAATCGCGGCATTGCCGCCGTAGCCATAGGCCTCTTGCAGTCCGGCAAAAAGCATTGGCGGCAGGGTTTCGAAGCGGGGTTCTTCAAGTTCGTCGAGGCGTGCGGGGTCCATTTTGATCGGCTCCACTAAAGCGATGTTGCGGACGTGCCCCTGCTTGCGAATCGCGTCCGGCGTGATGCCGAACTGGTCGCGAAAGGCACGGGTGAAAGCCTCGTGCGAGCCGTAACTCGCGCCGAGGGCAACCTCGAGGATGCTCGATGAACTGCCGATCAGGGCCAATGCGGCGGCACTCAGACGACGTCCGCGGAGATAGCCGCTGATCGAGTGGCCGGTGACGAGCCCGAAGACGCGCGACAGATGATAGCGCGACAGACCTGCGGCATCCGAGATATCATCTAGCGAGATATCGCTGGCGGAATGGCTTTCAATAAACCAAATCGCCCGTCCAATGGCACTCATGCACACTTCCTTGGTTGCGGTCTCCTGATTAGAGTAAAACCGGCAAGCAGGTTTGATCGCTTTTGCTGGATTTTAGTGCAACGCCAAAAGAAATCGAAGACGTTCAGGCTGGCCGGTTCTGGTTAACGCCATAGGCGGCAAGGAAGACGCGGATCGCACCGCGGATGATGCGGCTCATCTCCTCCTCGGAGGGAGGACCCGCCATGTCGCCCAAGAGGCGCAGCTTGAAGAAGCCTCCGCCGCAGAGTTCCAGGAACTGGCGAGCGGCAAGCTCGACATCCTCGATGACAAAATGCCCGGCGGCGACCTGCGCCTTCAGATAGTCGGTGAGGACGGTCCGGATGTTTTCGGGACCGGTAAAGAAGCGTTGACAAAGGTGCGGCATGCGGTCGCGCACTCCGATGACGGTGCGTATGGCATTGATGACCTTTTCTTCGGTTGTGTGCCGGACGAAGGTCATGCCGAAATCGTAAAGAGCCGTGTCTGGATCGGGATTGGCATTGAGAGCCGCACGCACGCTGGCGACAAAAGCGGCGCGCTCGGTCTCCATCATCGCAGTAAAAAGCTCTTCCTTGTTGGCGAAGTAGACATAAAGCGTTCCTTTCGAAACACCAGCCTCGCGCGTCACGTCGTTCATGCTCGCGGCATCGAAGCCGAGTTTCATGAAGACACGCTTCGCCCCTTCAAGGATCTGCCTGCGCTTTGCCGGATCCTCTCCTGCCGCCCATCGGCCGCTTGCGGCCGGGGCTTCGACCGTATCTTTGAAGATGTCTGTCATTGTCTCCTTAACCACGTTCGCAGCTGCGAACATTACAAAATCGAACCGCCTGGTTCGATATAACTTGATATGACTTTAAAAAGGCCTTATGTCAACTGAACCGAACCGTTCAGTTCGATCAATGTCACTCGATTTACCCGGTCTTTGCTCATGTCGTCCAACCAGAAAACGAATGTCGCCCGCATTGTCAGCGATTCCGCAAGGGACGAGACGGTGCCGGACGCCGTTGTCACTGCCGAACCGGCGACTGCGGAAGCGCCGCGTGCCCCTCAGACTGCTCCCGATACGCAGACCGCTCCGGCTGAAAAGAAGAAGCGCCGCAGCCTGGTGCTCCCGATCGTGGCGCTCGCTATTCTTGCCGGCGGTGCGTCATACGGCTACGAGTGGTGGACGAACGGCCGTTTCATGGTCTCGACCGACGACGCCTATATCGAAGGCGATATCGCAACGATCTCGCCAAAGGTCACCGGCTATGTCGCGAAGGTGAATGTCGTCGCCAACCAGCAGGTGAAGGCCGGGGACGTGCTCGCCACGCTCGACAACGGCGATTATCAAAATGCCCTCGATCAGGCCGAAGCCCAGATCGCTACGGAGAAACTGTCGCTGAGCCGCATCGACGCGCAGATCGAAGGAGCCAAGGCAGCACTTGCTCAGGCCCAGGCCTCCAAGGTGGCTCTCGAGGCGGCAGTCCGTGGCGCCGAGATCACACAGAAGCGCCAGGCGGACCTCCAGGCGAAGTCGGTCGGCACTACGGCCGATCTCGACACTGCCAATATTGCTCTCGACCAGGCCAAGGCCAATCTCGTCGGCGGTGACGCCAACATCAAGTCGGCGGAAGCAAACGTCACCATCCTCGAGGCGCAGCGCAGGGAGGCGGAAGGTTCGGTCCGCACGCTCGAGCTTCAGCGGGACAAGGCAGCCCGCGATCTGTCCTTCACAATCCTCAAGGCACCGTATGATGGCGTCGTCGGCAACCGCTCTGTTCAGGAAGGCGATCTCGTTTCGCCCGGCCAGCGCCTGATGGCACTCGTTCCGGTGCGTCAGCTCTTCATCGACGCCAACTTCAAGGAAACGCAGATCCAGCACCTGGTTCCGGGCTCGAAGGTCAATGTACATGTCGACGCTTATGACGACCATCCGATCGTCGGCACCGTCGAGTCGATTTCGCCGGCCTCCGGCTCCGTCTTCTCGCTGCTGCCGCCGGAAAATGCGACGGGCAATTTCACCAAGATCATCCAGCGCGTCCCGGTCCGCATTGCGCTGCCTCAAGATGCGCTCGACAGCGGCCGCTTGCGCGCCGGCCTGAGCGTCGTCGTCGATGTCGATACCCGCACGGCCCCCGGTCGAGAGCAGGCAGCAAAGTGATCAGCCAGCCGGAGTAGGCCAATGGCTACCACCGCTACAGCAGGCGCCCTTCCGGTCGCTCCTTCCGAAGAGCGAATGGACCCGCGTAAGCTCATCGCATTCTTTGCGATGGTGCTTGGCATGTTCATGTCGATCCTCGACATCCAGATCGTCTCCGCATCGCTCGCGGAAATTCAAGCCGGCCTTTCCGCCGGCTCGGATGAGATCGGCTGGGTGCAGACGTCCTACCTGATTGCGGAAGTCATCATGATTCCGCTGTCGGGAACGCTCGCTCGCATCATCTCGACACGCTATCTTTTCGCTATTTCGGCTGCTGGTTTCACGCTGTCGAGCGTGCTCTGCGCAACGGCAACGAACATCGACCAGATGATCGTTTACCGCGCCATCCAGGGCTTCATCGGCGGCGGTATGATTCCGTCCGTCTTCGCGGCCGCCTTCACCATCTTCCCGTCGTCGAAGCGCAGCATCGTCTCGCCCATCATCGGCCTGATCGCCACCCTTGCGCCGACCATCGGCCCGACCGTCGGCGGTTATCTCAGCCACGCCTTCTCGTGGCACTGGCTGTTCCTCGTCAACGTCATTCCCGGTATCCTGGTCGCCACCATCACCTGGAATTTCATCGACTTCGACAAGCCGGAACTGTCGCTCTTCAGGAAGTTCGACTGGTGGGGCCTTATCTCCATGGGCGTTTTCCTCGGTGCGCTGGAATATGTGCTGGAGGAAGGCAATTCGAACGACTGGTTCAACGACAGTTATATCGTCGCCGGTGCTGTGGCTTCCGCGGCAGGCGCGATCATCTTCTTCTATCGCGCTTTCACCGTGGACTTCCCGGTCGTCGACCTCAGGGCCTTTACCAACAGGAATTTTTCCTTCGGTTCGGTGTTCTCATTCGTCATGGGCATCGGGCTATACGGACTCACCTATATCTATCCGGTCTATCTGGGGCGCATCCGCGGTTACGATTCGCTGATGATCGGCGAGACCATGTTTGTCTCCGGACTTGCGATGTTCCTCACTGCGCCGATTGCCGGCCGGCTGTCGACGAAGATGGATCTTCGCCTGATGATGGTGATCGGCTTTACCAGCTTCGCGGCCGGCACCTTCGTCATGACCCACCTGACGGAAGACTGGGATTTCTACGAGCTCTTCATCCCGCAGATCCTGCGCGGTTTCGGGCTCATGATGTGCATGGTGCCGATCAACAACATTGCGCTCGGCACGATGCCGCCTTCACGTATACGTGGTGCCTCCGGTCTGTTCAACCTCACTCGTAACCTCGGCGGGGCAGTCGGCCTTGCGGTGATCAACACCGTTCTCTCCAACCGTCAGGACGTGCACTACGAGCGGCTGCGGGAAAACATGGATTGGGGTAATCCGGCTGCGATCGACCAGATGAACAACCTCACTGCCAACTTCAACTCCTATGGCTTGGACGGTGCTTCGGCCGCGATCAAACAGATGGTCGGGCTTGCCACCAGACAGGCGATCATTCTCTCCTTCAGCGACGTATTCCTGATCCTGACCGTACTTTTCATGGCCATGATCCTCGGGGTCGCGATGATCAAGAAACCGGAACCCCAGGGCGGCGGCGGTGGCAGCGGAGGCCACTGAGCGTTCGAAGGTTCGAAATGACGGCCGGCTTGGGAGACCATGCCGGCCTTTTTATGGGTGCTCGACAGCCGTTTGAAATTTTTGATTTACGTACATCAAATTTGGCGATAATGGTTTCATCAGGAGGAGCGATGAGGCCTACAGTTCATGATATCGCCGCTGCGGCGGGGGTCAGTCTGGCGACCGTTGACCGCGTGCTGAACCAGCGCCCCGGTGTCCGCCGCATCACGCGCGAAAAAGTGGAAACGGCAATCCGCGAGATCGGCTATGTGCGCGATGTTGCCGCCGCCAACCTCGCCAAGGGCCGCACCTATCCGCTGGTTTTCATCCTGCCCGCCTCGGACAATTCCTTCATGCACGGGCTGCACGCCGAGATCCGCGAAGCGATGATCCGTTCGCCGTCCGAAAGGACGAGTATTCGCACAGTGGAGGTTGCCGCCTTCGATCCGGCCGCCCTGGTTACGGCGCTCGAAAAGCTTGCCGATGAACGTCCCGCCGGGATTGCGCTTGTCGCCACCGACGCACCTGAGGTCGTCGCTGCGGTTGACAGGCTCGTGGCCGACGGCATTCCTGTCGTCACGCTGGTTTCAGACCTCACCGGCTCGCGCCGGCATCATTATGCGGGTGTCGACAATATCGCCGCCGGAAAGACCGCAGCGCGTCTTCTCGGACGCTTTCTTGGCGATGCCAAGGGCGAGGTGGCGGTGCTTGCCGGCTCCATGCTGGTGCGCGACCATCGCGAGCGGCTGGAAGGCTTTGCCGCGCTGATGGCCCAGGAATTTCCGAAGCTCTCCATCCTGCCGGTCCTCGAAGGCCGCGACGATCCGGAACTGGCGCATATGCTGGTCGCCGACGTCTTGTCCAAGCATGAACGGGTGATTGGCGTCTACAGCCTGGGCGCCGGCAACCGTGGCCTTGTCAGGGCGCTGAAGGCGAGAGCCTCAAGCCGCCCGCTGACAGTCGTCGCCCATGAATTGACCGTCCATACGCGCGCAGCCCTCATCGACGGCACGATCGATGCGATCCTCAACCAGAACGCCGGCCATGAGGTCCGCAGTGCGATCCGGGTTCTCAAAGCAAAGGCCGACGGGCTTGCCGTCATCGATGCGCAGGAGCGGATCCGGCTCGACATATTCCTGAAAGACAATCTGCCGTAACGGCAAGGAGAATGACATGTATCTGGGTCTCGATCTCGGAACCTCGGGCGTCAAGGCGATGCTCATCGACGGCGATCAGAAGATCATCGGCTCGGCGAATGGTTCGCTCGATGTTTCGCGGCCGCATTCCGGCTGGTCGCAACAAGAACCGTCGCATTGGATTCGCGCAACGGAGGAGGCTGTTGCGGGCCTGAAAGCGAAACACCCCAAAGAGCTTGCGGCCGTCAAAGGCGTCGGCCTTTCCGGCCAGATGCATGGCGCCACGCTGCTTGATGCCGACGACAGGGTGCTGCGTCCCTGCATTCTCTGGAACGATACGCGTTCTTATGTCGAGGCAGCGGCGCTGGATGCCGACCCGAAATTCCGCAAGCTGACGGGTAACATCGTCTTTCCCGGGTTTACCGCACCGAAACTTGCCTGGGTCGCCAAGCATGAGCCCGGAATTTTCGCCAAGGTCGCCAAGGTGCTGCTGCCGAAGGACTACCTGCGGCTCTGGCTGACGGGCGAGCACATTTCCGAAATGTCGGATTCTGCCGGTACGTCCTGGCTCGATACAGGCAAACGCAAATGGTCGTCTGAGCTTCTTGCCGCGACGGGTCTCGACGAAAAGCAGATGCCGGCGCTGGTCGAAGGCACCGCGCAGGCAGGAAAGCTGCGCGGCGAACTCGCCGCCAAGTGGGGTATTGCGGGCGACGCTGTCGTTGCCGGCGGGGCAGGGGACAATGCAGCGTCTGCCTGCGGCATGGGCACGGTCAGCGATGGCGCGGCCTTCGTCTCGCTCGGCACGTCCGGCGTTCTCTTCGCGGCGAATGCCGCCTACCTGCCGAAGCCAGAGAGTGCGGTCCATGCCTTCTGCCACGCACTACCCAACACCTGGCATCAGATGGGCGTCATCCTTTCGGCCACCGATGCGTTGAACTGGCATTCGAACGTCACTGGTCAAGTCCGCTGCCGATCTCACGAACGAACTCGGCGAGACGCTGAAGACACCCTCTGGTGTCACCTTTCTTCCTTATCTTTCAGGCGAACGCACGCCGCACAATGATGCCGTCATCCGTGGCGCCTTCATCGGACTCGAGCATGAGAGCAGTCGGGTTGTGCTGACACAGGCGGTGCTCGAAGGTGTGTCTTTCGCAATCCGCGATAATCTCGAAGCGCTGCGTTCGGCAGGCACCGATATATCCCGCGTCACTGCCATCGGCGGCGGCTCGCGCTCGCGCTATTGGCTGGCGTCGATCGCAACGGCGCTCGGCGTTCCGGTCGATCTGCCCGCCGACGGCGACTTCGGCGCGGCCTTCGGGGCGGCGAGGCTTGGGCTGATCGCGGCAACAGGCGCCGAGCCGGTTTCAGTCTGCACGCCGCCGAAGACGGCAAAAACGATCGAGCCGGTCGCGGCTTTGAGCGGTGCCTATGAGGATGCCTACAGGCGCTATCGGGCGCTTTATCCGGCGATCAAATCGCTGGCGCATTGAGATCGAGGCTGCCCTCATCCGCCTGCCGGCACCTTCTCCCCGTTGGGGAAAAAGTACTTGCGGCGGCGCCCTGTCCCCGCTCTCCCGGCGGGGAGAGGGTAGGGTGAGGGGCGCCCGGCTGCATAACCAACAAGAGTGAAACCCAAGGAGACGACACCATGAGCACCGGATTTTTCGGCGATATCCAGAAAGTGAAATATGAGGGCCCGGACAGCACCAATCCGCTGGCCTTCCGCCACTACCAGCCAGACGAAATTGTCATGGGCAAGCGCATGGAAGACCACCTGCGCTTTGCGGTCGCCTACTGGCATACCTTCACCTGGCCGGGTGGCGACCCCTTCGGCGGCCAGACCTTCCTGCGTCCCTGGTTCGAAGACACGATGAAGGCAGCGAAACTGAAGGCCGATGTCGCCTTCGAATTCTTCTCAGCTGCTCGGCACGCCCTATTATTGCTTCCACGACGCCGACGTTCGCCCGGAAGGCAACAGCTTTGCCGAGAACACGAAGAACCTTAACGAGATCGTCGACTACTTTGCCGAAAAGCAGGCTGCGACCGGCGTCAAGCTGCTTTGGGGCACGGCGAACCTCTTCTCCAACCGCCGCTTCATGTCGGGTGCCGCGACCAATCCGGATCCGGATGTCTTTGCATTTTCGGCTGCGACGGTGAAGACCTGCATGGATGCGACGCAGAAGCTCGGCGGCGAAAACTACGTGCTTTGGGGTGGCCGCGAAGGCTATGAGACGCTGCTCAACACCGACCTGAAGCGCGAGCTCGATCAGCTCGGCCGCTTCCTCAACCTCGTCGTCGAATACAAGCACAAGATCGGCTTCAAGGGCACGATCCTCATCGAGCCAAAGCCGCAGGAGCCGACCAAGCACCAGTACGACTACGACGTCGCGACCGTCTACGGCTTCCTGAAGAGGAACGGCCTGGAAAATGAGGTGAAGGTCAATATCGAGCAGGGCCACGCGATCCTCGCCGGCCATTCCTTCGAGCACGAGCTGGCGCTCGCCAACGCGCTCGGCATCTTCGGCTCGATCGACATGAACCGCAACGATTACCAGTCCGGCTGGGATACCGACCAGTTCCCGAACAACGTGCCGGAAATGGCGCTGGCCTATTACCACGTCCTGGCAGGCGGCGGCTTCAAGACCGGCGGCACGAACTTCGATTCCAAGCTGCGCCGCCAGTCGCTCGATCCGGAAGACCTGCTGATCGGCCATATCGGCGGCATGGATTGCTGCGCTCGCGGCCTTAAGGCGGCGGCCAAGATGATCGAGGACGGGGCGCTCTCCAAACCGCTCGAGGATCGCTATGCCGGCTGGAACGCCGCCGAGGGCCAGAAGCTGCTTGCGCGGCGAATACTCGCTGGAGCAGATCGCAGAGTGGGTTGAAGACCAGGAACATCAACCCGCAGCCGAAATCCGGCAAGCAGGAACTGCTGGAAAACGTCGTCAACCGCTACGTTTAAGCAATGCGGGACGGCTGCAGCTTTCATTCGGCTGCCGCCGTCCTTCTTACTTCCTTGTCCAGTTGCGCGAGGGCGCAGAGACCGAGTTGCGGACCACCAGATCGGGTCTGAGCAGGATTTCCGTCTCGGCGGGCTGACCGTCTGACAGGAGCTCGAGCAGCAGCGCCATGGCATGCTTGCCGATGGCAGTGCGTGGCTGGCGGATCGTCGTCAGCGAGGGCGACATGAAGACGGCTTGAGGCACGTCATCGAAGCCGGTCACGGAAAAATCCCGAGGAATATCGTAGCCGCGCGCGCCGAGGCCGATCATCACACCGATGGCGGTCTGGTCGTTGACGCACATGAAGGCCGTCGGCAGGGTATCGCGCATAAAAAGCTGTTCGACCGCCAGCCGGCCGCTTTCGATCGTGCCGTCGCCTTCGAAGACGATCCGAAGGTCGGGACTGACGCCAGCGGCATCCATTCCGGCCTCATACCCCATGCGCCGCCGGCTGTAGGCGAGGCGGGTGCGCGAATCGCCGATGAAGGCAATCTTCCGATGGCCCTCGGCAATCAAAAGGTCGACGGCCTTGCGGGCGCCCGCGATGTCGTCCACGCCGACATAGGGAATGCCGCCGTTGAAGACCGGCTCAAAGACGCCGACGCTGGGCGGCAGGCGCGCGGTCATGGTCTGGTGGCCGAAGGGCAGGATGCCGGTGAAGAGGATCAGCCCGGCCGCCTGATTGGAATTCAGGAACTTCAAATATTCGAGGCCGCGCTGCGCATCGTTCTGCGTATGGCCGATGAGAATGCCGTAGCCGTGCGCGCGGGCTTCATTTTCCAATCCGACCAGGATGTTGGAGAAATTCGGGTCGCCGATGTCGGGCGCGACGACGAGGATCATGTTCGAGCGGCCGAGCCGCAGGCTGCGCGCCATCGCATTCGTCGTGTAGCCGGTGATGGCGATTGCCTGGTTGACCTTGAGGCGTGTCGAGTTCGCGACCTTCTCGGGCATATGGATCGCGCGGGAGACCGTTGCAATCGAAACCTGGGCAATTCGGGCGACGTCTTCGATTGTTGCGGGAGTGGAATTCGACACTGCGCTCTGCCTTGGGTCTCGTCTTGACCGGGACACTACACAGACTTCCCCGAAGGTCAAAGGCGACGCTGAAAAATTCTCATGTATGCAATGATGTAAACCTTTACATCGCCAATGTAAAGGTTTACACAGTCGCATAAAGCGGACGGGAGCCGTAGGGGAGGGAATAATGGGTCCGGAGACCGTCGAAGGTGCGGTGCTGCTGTCTGCAAGGCGAATTAGCAAATCGTTCAGCGGCGTGCAGGTGCTCTTCAGTGTCAATTTCGACCTTCGCGCCGGCGAAATCCATGCGCTGATGGGCGAAAACGGCGCCGGAAAATCCACCCTCGTCAAGATCCTTTCCGGTTTCGAAGAGCCAAGCTCCGGCGAAATCCTGCTCGACGGCGAACCTGTGAAGCTGCCACCCAATGGTGCCGCAGAGGCGCTCGGCATCGTCATCATTCACCAAGAATTCAATCTCGCCGAACATTTGACCGTCACCGAGAGCCTTTTTCTCGGCCGCGAAGTCACGCGTTTCGGCGTCCTCGACCGCAAGTATATGCGCGCCGAGGCGCGGCGCGTCCTTAATCTCCTCGGCTCGCATGTCGACGTGAATGCGCAGATCAGTACGCTGTCGATCGCCGACAAGCAGATGGTGGAGATCGCCAAGGCGATCAGCCGCAATGCGCGGATCGTATTCATGGATGAACCGACCGCGGTGCTATCGCGCGAGGAGATCAACTTCCTGTTCAAGCAGGTGCGCAAGCTTCGCGACCAGGGAACGAGCTTTGTCTTCGTTTCCCATAAGCTCGACGAAGTCATGGAACTGACCGACCGGGTGACGGTGCTGCGCGACGGCCAATGGGTGAAGACCTCGCCTACCTCGATCCTCGACGGCGAATCGATCGCTCAATTGATGGTCGGGCGGGAACTCTCCAGCCTTTATCCCGCCAAGAACGAGCCCGATGTCGACGAAGAAGTCGTGCTCAGCGTCAATTCCGTATCGACCCACTATGTTCGTGATGCCAGTTTCGAGGTCCGGAGAGGCGAGATCCTCGGCTTTTCCGGCTTGATCGGATCCGGCCGTACCGAGCTTATGGAGGCGATCATGGGTTTGCGCTCGCGCGCATCGGGTGAAGTCACGGTCAACGGGCAGTCCGTGCCTCCGCACGACGTTCATGCCGCAAATCGCGCAGGCCTGGCCTACATGACCAAGGACCGCAAGTCCAAGGGACTGCTTCTCAACTCCGGCATGATCGCCAACCTTACGCTGCAATCCTTGGACAAGCATGGCCGGTTCGGCTATCTGAGCGCTGCGAGCGAAGCCTCTGCGATGGCAAGGGCCCGGCGCCGCTTCGACATCCGCGTCCGGGACGGCAATATCATTGCCGGCCGCATGTCCGGCGGCAACCAGCAGAAATTGCTACTGGCGAAAGTCATGGAGATCGAGCCGCAGATCATCATCATCGACGAGCCGACCCGCGGCATCGATGTCGGCACCAAGCAGCAGATCTATCATTTCATTTCGGCACTGGCCCGCGATGGTCATTCGATCATCGTGGTTTCTTCGGAGATGCCGGAGGTGATCGGACTTTGCACGCGTATCGCCGTAATGCGCGAAGGCCGGATCGTCGGCATTCTGGAGGGCGATGAGATCTCCGAACAGGAAATCATGCGCTACGCGGCGGGATTGAAAAAAAAGATTGCTGCCTGACCAGGCGAAATAATCCGGTCGAGGCGTAGCGGCGAATTCCCAGGACAATGGGACGGGAGGTTGGTTTTGAACATGAGTATAAGCGAGGAAAGCAGCGAAAAGGAAAGCCGGCGCCGTTCCTGGCGCGACGTCGATCTTCGGGCAGTCGCGCCCTTCGCGGCGCTGGCGTTGCTTCTCGTGGTCGGGGCGCTGGTCAATCCGAATTTCATCGGCATCACGAACCTTGCCAATGTTGCGACGAGAAGCGCTTTCATTGCCATCATTGCCGTGGGCGCGACCTTCGTGATTTCGGCGGGTGACTTGGACCTTTCCGTGGGGTCGATGGTCGCTTTCGTCGCCAGCCTGATGATCCTGTTCATGAATTCCGGCGCGATCGCCGATCCGGCGCTGATGCTGACGGCCGCCATCGTGCTCACGATCGTGATTGGCGCGTCATGCGGCCTTGCGAACGGTCTCATCACCACCGTTGGCAAGATCGAGCCTTTCATCGCAACGCTCGGCACCATGGGCGTTTATCGCGGTTTGACCACCTGGCTTTCGCAGGGCGGCGCCATCACGCTGCGCGAGCCCGAACTTCAGTCACTCTACCGCCCGGCCTATTTCGGCTCCATCCTTGGCATGCCGGTTCCGATCGCGGTGATCCTTGCCGTCACCGGCGTTGCAGCCTTCGTCCTCTACCGCACCCGCTATGGGCGGCATGTCGTGGCGGTCGGCTCCAGCAGCGATGTGGCGCGTTATTCCGGTATCGCCGTCAATCGCGTGCGCACCATCGCCTTCGTCATCCAGGGCCTGTGCGTCGCCATCGCCGTGCTTCTCTACGTGCCGCGGCTTGGCTCGACCTCGGCGACGACGGGCATCCTTTGGGAACTGCAGGCGATCACCGCCGTGGTTGTCGGCGGCACGGCGCTCAAGGGTGGCGCGGGCCGGGTCTGGGGCACGATCTGCGGCGCCTTCATTCTCGAACTCGTCGGCAACATCATGCTGCTTTCGAATTTCATCAGCGAGTACCTGATCGGCGCCATCCAGGGGGCGATCATCATCATCGCCATGCTGGTTCAGCGGTCGCTGGTGCGTAAATCGTGAATAGCCGGGTTTATGGGTCGCCCGGTCCTCGATCGACTAGGCCCAGTCATTATTTGGGAGAGAGAAAAATGCGTAAAAAATTTTTGGGGCTGGCCGTCGCCGCCATGGCGGTCCTCACGGGCGTCTCGTATGCCCAGGACAAGAAGGTAACGATCGGCGTTTCCATTCCCGCAGCCGACCATGGCTGGACGGCCGGCGTCGTCTTCCATGCAGAGCGCGTGGCAAAGCTGCTGATGGCCGAACATCCGGGCCTGAACGTCATCGTCAAGACCTCGCCAGATGCCGCAAGCCAGGCAAACGCCGTACAGGATCTTGCGACACAAGGCATCGATGCCCTGGTCATCCTGCCGTCGGATCCGGATCCGCTCGTCAACGCCATCAAGGAAATCAAGGACTCCGGCAAGTTCGTGGCGCTCGTCGACCGTGCGCCGAGCAACAACGATGATTCGGTTCGCGACCTCTACATCGCCGGCAACAACCCGGCGCTCGGCGAAGTCGCCGGCAAGTACATCAAGGAAAACACGCCGGATGCAGAGGTGGTCGTCATCCGCGGCCTGCCGATCCCGATCGACCAGCAGCGCCAGGACGGCTTCGACAAGGGCATCGCCGGTTCGAACGTCAAGGTTCTCGACCGCCAGTACGGCAACTGGAACCGCGACGACGCCTTCAAGGTCATGCAGGACTATTTGACGAAGTACCAGAAGATCGACGTCGTATGGTGCCAGGATGACGACATGGCCGTCGGCGTGCTGCAGGCCATCGAGCAGGCCAAGCGTACGGACATCCAGTATGTTATCGCCGGCGCCGGCTCCAAGGACATGGTCAAGAAGGTCATGGACGGCGACAAGCTGATCCCGGTCGACGTTCTCTATCCGCCGGCGATGGTCGGCACGGCGATGGAAATGACGGCAGCAAATTTCTACGATCAGGTTCCGGTGCGCGGTACCTATATCCTCGACGCGACGCTCATCACCAAGGATAACGCCAAGGACTTCTACTTCGCCGATTCTCCGTTCTGATCATCCGACTGCAATGCGCCCATTCGCAAGGATGGACGCATTTTCTTTGCTTGCGCACGCGCTGCGGTCAAGAATGCGGCACGTACCTCTTGCGGCCTCCAGACAGGCATGATTAGTTCGCTTCGGTTTGACTTTCGGCTTTTCAGCTGCATCTGCCGCAAGGGCGTGGGCGCCTTGCTCCCGCCAAACCGCGTGCTAGACGTCATCATAAACGTTTACGGTCGATCATCAGGGAGGATTCCGACATGAAAACGATCAAGGGACCCGGCCTATTCCTCGGGCAGTTTGCGGGCGATGCCGCGCCTTTCAACTCATGGGATGCGATCACCAAATGGGCGGCTGATATCGGTTACAAGGGCGTGCAGGTTCCGACCTGGGCCGGTCAGTTGATCGATCTGAAGAAGGCTGCCAGCTCCAAGGATTATTGCGACGAGTTCGCCGGCAAGGCGCGGCGAAAACGGCATCGAGATCACCGAGCTTTCCACCCACCTGCAAGGCCAGCTGGTGGCCGTGCATCCAGCCTATGACGAGGCGTTTGACGGCTTTGCTGCACCGGAAGTGCGCGGCAATCCGAAGGCGCGGCAGGAATGGGCGGTCGAGCAGGTGAAGATGGCGCTGACCGCCTCCAAGCATCTCGGCATCAAGGCACATGCGACCTTTTCCGGTGCGCTTGCCTGGCCCTTCATCTACCCGTGGCCGCAGCGTCCGGCCGGTCTGGTCGAGACCGCCTTTGACGAGCTTGCCCGCCGCTGGAAGCCGATCCTCGACCATGCCGACTGAGTAGCGGCGTCGACGTCTGCTATGAAATCCATCCCGGGCGAGGATCTGCATGACGGCGTCACCTACGAGATGTTCCTGGAGCGGGTGGGCAACCATCCGCGCGCCAACATGCTCTACGATCCATCGCACTATGTCCTGCAGTGCCTCGATTATCTCGACAACATCGACATCTACAAGGATCGCATCAAGATGTTCCACGTCAAGGATGCGGAGTTCAATCCAACCGGGCGTCAGGGCGTCTATGGCGGCTACCAGGGCTGGGTCGATCGCGCTGGCCGCTTCCGCTCGCTCGGCGACGGCCAGGTGGATTTCGGCGCCGTCTTCTCGAAGATGACGGCCAATAATTTCGACGGCTGGGCCGTTGTCGAATGGGAATGCGCGCTGAAGCATCCGGAAGACGGTGCCCGCGAAGGCGCCGAATTCGTCAAGGCACACATCATCCGCGTCACGGAGAAGGCCTTCGACGATTTTGCCGGCAGCGGTACGGACCAGGCGGCGAACCGCCGCATGCTCGGGCTCTGAGCCTTGCTTCTTTCTTCTCCCCAGCGGGAAGAAGATGTCCGAAGGACAGATGAGGGGGCGCAGCGGAGCGATGTCTTGAGCACAAAGCGAAAGACTACGTCCGCCGCACCACCTCATCCGGCTACCGCGGCACCGTCGGCAAACACTCATTTCTTTGGAGGAATCTATGGCAATTGAAGGATCAACGGAACAGGCGCGCGAGCCGCGCATCCGCCTCGGCATGGTCGGCGGCGGAGCGGGCGCTTTCATCGGCGCCGTGCATCGCATAGCGGCTGCGCATCGACGATCAATTCGAGCTCATCGCAGGTGCGCTGTCGTCGACGCCGGAAAAGGCGATCGCATCGGGCCGCGATCTCGGCCTCGACCCGTCGCGCACCTATGCCAGCTATCGAGGAAATGGCGATCCGCGAGGCGAAGCTGCAAGAACGGCATCGAGGCGGTCTCGATCGTCACGCCGAACCATGTGCACTACGATGCGGCCAAGGAATTTCTGCAAGCCGGGGCATCCACGTCATCTGCGACAAGCCGCTGACATCCAATCTTGCCGATGCCAAGAAGACTGAAGAAGGTCGCCGACGAGAGCGGCGCGCTCTTCATCCTGACGCACAATTACACCGGCTATCCAATGGTCCGTCAGGCGCGCGAGATGATTGCCAATGGCGAACTCGGCGACATCCGTATCGTGCAGGCCGAATATCCGCAGGACTGGCTGACGAGAAGCCTGTCGAGCAGACCGGTGCCAAGCAGGCCGTCTGGCGCACCGATCCGGCGCAGTCGGGCGCAGGTGGTTCGACCGGCGATATCGGCACGCATGCCTATAATCTCGCCTGCCTTCATCACCGGCCTCGAACTCGATAGTCTCGCGGCCGATCTCGATAGTTTCGTCGAAGGCCGTCGCCTGGACGACAACGCTCACGTGCTTCTGCGCTTCAAGGCGAAAGGCAAGGAGAAGCCGGCCAAGGGCATGCTCTGGTGCAGCCAGGTGGCGCCCGGCCATGAGAACGGGCTGAAGATCCGCGTCTACGGCACGAAGGGCGGCTTCGAGTGGACGCAGGCTGACCCGAACTATCTCGTGGTACACGCCGTTCGGCGAGCCGAAGCGGCTGATTACCCGCAACGGCGCCGGGTTCCGGTGCCGCCGCTGCCCGCGTCTCACGCATTCCGTCCGGCCATCCGGAAGGTTATCTCGAAGCCTTCGCGACGATCTACACGGAAGCGGCGCATGCGATCAATGCGCACAAGAATGGCAAAGCGGTCGCCAAGGCCGTGGTCTATCCGACCGTCGATGACGGCGTGAAGGGCGTTGCCTTCGTCGAGGCCTGCGTTGCGTCGTCGAAGCGGAATGGGGCTTGGGTCAAGGTCTGAGAACCAGGTCTTGGGCGAGCCCCTCATATGGCTGACGCCACCTTCTCCCCGCGCGCGGGGAGAAGGGTATATGTCGCATCGCTTCATTAGAACGTTCGCTTTCGTGAGAGACGTTCCCTCGCCCCGTTTGCGGGGAACGTGATGGGCGGCGCCTATTCTGGCAATACCGTTAGGTCCGCTATCCGTCTGCAACGTTGCAGGATTGACATTTCCACTCTGTACAACGCCGGTTCCTTTGGTTAAACCGCCGCTCGAACGACCAGTCCAGTACCAGACGGGGTTTTCAGATGATCGAGCCTAAGACACTCGCCGCCCGCTTTCCGGGCGATTTCACCTTTGGCGTCGCGACGGCTGCCTTCCAGATCGAAGGTGCCAGTAAAGCGGATGGGCGCAAGGCGTCGATCTGGGATGCCTTCTGCAACATGCCGGGCCGTGTCTATAACCGCCATAATGGCGATGTTGCCTGCGATCACTACAACCGGCTCGAACAGGACCTTGACCTGATCAAGGACATGGGTGTCGAGGCCTATCGCTTCTCGATCGCCTGGCCGCGCATCATTCCGGATGGCACCGGGCCTGTGAATGAAGCCGGCCTCGATTTCTACGACCGTCTCGTCGACGGTTGCAAGGCGCGTGGCATCAAGACCTTCGCGACGCTTTATCACTGGGACCTGCCGCTGCTGTTGGCAGGCGACGGCGGCTGGACGGCGCGCTCCACGGCCTACGCCTTTCAGCGCTACGCAAAGACCGTCATGGCGCGTCTCGGCGACCGGCTCGACAGCGTCGCGACCTTCAACGAACCATGGTGCATCGTCTGGCTCAGCCATCTCTATGGCATCCATGCGCCGGGCGAGCGCAACATGCAGGCAGCGCTTCACGCCATGCACCACATGAACCTTGCGCACGGGCTTGGCGTCGAGGCGATCCGCGCCGAGGCGCCGAAGGTGCCAGCCGGCCTGGTGCTGAATGCGATGCCCGTCATTCCGGGGTCGCAGAGCAAGGCGGATATTGCAGCCGGCGAACGCGCGCATCAGTTCCACAACGGCGCTTTTTTCGATCCGGTCTTCAAGGGCGAGTATCCGAGCGAGTTCGTGGAAGCGCTCGGCGACCGCATGCCCATCATCGAAGATGGAGACATGACGATCATCAGCCAGAAGCTCGATTGGTGGGGCCTCAACTACTACACGCCGCTGCGTGTTGCCGACGACCCGGCGAAGAACGGCGATTTCCCCTGGACGGCCGAAGCGCCGCGTGCCAGCGACGTGAAGACAGATATCGGCTGGGAGGTTTATGCGCCCGGCCTCAAGCACGTCGTCGAAGACCTCTATCGTCGCTATGAACTGCCGGAATGCTACATCACCGAAAACGGCGCCTGCTACAACATGGATGTGGTCAACGGCGAGGTCGATGACCAGCCGCGCCTCGATTATTACAGCGATCACTTGGCGGTCGTTGCCGACCTCATCAAGGACGGCTACCCGATGCGCGGTTACTTCGCCTGGAGCCTGATGGACAACTTCGAATGGGCGGAAGGCTACAAGATGCGTTTCGGCCTCGTGCATGTCGATTACGACACCCAGGTCCGCACCGTGAAAAAGAGCGGCAAGTGGTACCGGCAACTGGCAAGCCAGTTTCCGGCGGGCAATCACAAGGCGGGTTGAAGCCCGAAAGGCCGGATGAGGGAACCGTATGGGAGACCCGACCTCCTTGCTGTCCGGTCGTTCGGTCGTTTGCTCCTTTCGTCGCTCACCCTCATCGCCTCGCTGACCGCCGGCATTTCTCCCCGCTTTGGAGAAGAAGCAAGCGGCGCGCGTTTCGTGACCCAGACAATTGCACGATGGGTGGTTTTTTGCCGCGCTGACCGATTCAAAGAAAAAATCTCTCTGTCAATCGTGACTGGAACTCCGCCATAAAGCATTACATCCCTGCGCATGGCAGCCATGCGCCGATCAAATTGAATCTTCCGGTTGTGCGATGATAAAGACTGCCTCTCTGTTCCGAATGCGTTGCCGAATGCCGGCCTGATCAGGCGCGCCGCGTCCCCAGCCATTCAGCGATTGCGGACTTTTTTGAACATCGAGAGCATCCATGCATTCCAACTCTTCAAGCGCGGCCAATGCCGCAAATACCGTCCTCTTCGAAGACGTATCGAAACGCTTCGGCGCCGAGAACAAATCGTTTACCGCACTTGATGCGGTCGATTTCGCCGTCGCACGCGGCTCCATTACTGGCATCATCGGGCGTTCCGGCGCCGGCAAGTCGACGCTGATCCGTCTTGTCAACGGCTTGGAACGTCCGACGAGCGGCAAGGTCATCGTCGATGGCGTCAACGTTCCCGATCTGGACGAGGCTGGCCTGCGTGCGCTCCGCCGTTCGGTCGGCATGATCTTCCAGCATTTCAACCTTTTGTCCTCGCGCACCGCCTTCGGCAATGTGGCGCTGCCCCTGGAAATCGCCGGTTTCGAAAGGGACGCCATTCGCACGCGCGTCGAGCCGCTGCTCGATCTCGTCGGGCTTTCCGACAAACGAGACCGCTATCCGGCAGAACTTTCCGGTGGCCAGAAACAGCGCGTCGGCATTGCCCGCGCGCTCGCCACGCAGCCGAAGCTTTTGCTTTCCGATGAAGCGACCTCCGCGCTCGATCCAGAGACAACCCAGTCGATCCTCGAGCTCGTGAAGCGCATCAATGCAGAGTTGGGGCTCACGGTGCTTCTGATTACCCACGAGATGGAGGTCGTCAAAGCCGTGACCAGCGACGTCGCGGTGATCGACAAGGGTATCATCGTCGAGCGCGGCCGCACCTTCGATGTCTTTACCCGGCCGCAACATCCGACGACGCGCGCGTTGCTTTCCGGTTTGCCGGGCTCGAAGCTTCCGGCAGCGCTCGCATCCGGCCTGCGGCCGCAGAAGACACAAGGCGGGCGCGTTGCCGTGCGCATCACATTCTTCGGGCGCACTGCGGAACAGCCGCTGATCTCGCAGCTTATCCAGACGTTGGGTTCGGATATCAACATCATCGCCGGAACGGTCGACGAGATCGGCGGCGAACCCTACGGCTCGCTTATCATCGCCTATGCAGCGGATGATGCGACTTCCGCGAGAGCGGATGAATTCTTCAAGGCGAACGGTCTCGTTGCGGAGGTGCTCGGCTATGTCTCCTGATCTTCTGCTTCTCATAGGCAAGGCAACGCTCGATACGCTGCGCATGGTGGCGATCGCCGGCTTCATCGGCTCGCTGATCGGGTTGCCGATCGGCGTGTTCCTGGCGACTAGCGGCCGCGGCGAGCTCTTTCCGGCGCCTTCCGTGAATCGTGTCGTTGGACTGATCGTCAACGCGACGCGCTCGACACCTTTCATCATCCTCGTCGTCGCGATCATCCCGTTCACGCGCCTCGTCACTGGCACGTCGATCGGCACCAAGGCAGCGATCGTACCGTTGACGATCGCGACCATTCCGTTCTTCGCACGGCTCGTCGAAGCCGCCATTCGCGACGTCGACAAGGGCCTGATCGAAGCCGCCCGCGCCATGGGTGCGACCCCGATGCAGATCGTGCGCAAGGTGCTTCTTGCCGAAGCGCGTCCGGCGCTGACACTGGCGCTCACGATGACGCTGGTCAGCCTCATCGGCTATTCGGCAATGGTCGGCGCCGTGGGCGGCGGTGGGCTCGGCGATCTCGGCATCCGCTATGGCTACCAGCGCTTCATGCCGGATGTGATGCTGGTCGTCGTCATCGTCCTGATACTGCTCGTCCAGGCCGTGCAGAGCGCCGGCGATGCGCTTGCCCGCAGCTTCGACAAGCGATCCCGCAAGAATTGATCGAATTGCCCTATAACCCAAGGAGAGAAAACCGATGAAGAAAATCATCCTCGCGGCCGCCTTCGCAGCGGCCTTTGCGACTGCTGCCGCGGCCGAAACCATCAAGATTGGCGTGACGCCGGGTCCGCATGCACAGATCATGGAGAAGGTGAAGGAAGTTGCAGCGCCCAAGGGCCTCGACATCGAGATTCTGGAATTTTCCGACTATGTCGTGCCGAACCAGGCGCTTGCCGATGGCGAGTTGAACGCCAACTCGTTCCAGCACAAGCCCTATCTCGACAACCAGGTCGCCGATCGCGGCTTCAAAATCATTGACGTCGCCTATACGGTCAACTTCCCGATGGGCGTCTATTCCAAGAAGGTGAAGAGCCTGGACGAACTCGCTGATGGTGCTACCGTGGCGATCCCAAACGACCCGACCAATGGCGGCCGTGCTCTGCTGATCCTCGCCGATAAGGGGCTGATCAAGCTGAAGGATGGCGCGAGCCTGAAGGTCGGACCTGCCGATGTCACCGAAAATGCCAAGAATTCTGAAGTTCGCCGAACTCGATGCCGCCCAGCTGCCGCGTTCGCTGGACGATGTAGATGCCGCTGTTATCAACACCAATTACGCGTTGGAAGCCGGCCTTGATCCCTCGAAGGATCCGATTGCCCGCGAAGGCGAAAAGGCGCCCTATGTCAATATTCTGGCGGTCAACGAGAAGGACAAGGATCAGCCTTGGGTGAAGACGCTGGTCGAAGCCTATCACAGCGATGCCGTGAAGCAGTTCATCGCCGATACTTTCAAGGGCTCGGTCATCGCCGGCTGGTAAGCGGCGGCCAAAACCGTTATGAAATCAATCCCTTCCCGTTCCGCGGGGAGGGTATTTCAATGCCCAGTGATTTTCATGGAGAAAAATCACCCGGATGAAGTCTTGTACCGTTCGCTTTAACCGTTTTTGAAGCCTTGACTGGCAAAGTCCCCCGTTATCGGGGAGTAATGTATGCCTGCGTTCTTTAGGCAAAAAAATCAGCCTTCGGGGATCGGCCGCCACGCAACTGTTACGGGTGTGCTTTTTTCCTTTGCGGTTATGGTCGCGGTCGTTACCGTCATGGTGCTGACGGCGCTGTCGCGCGTCACCGATAACGCCAATATTCTCGACGACGAACGTTCGCGTGAAACCACGGCCGGGGCGCTCAAGACATTCGAAGCGCAACTCGGCGCGACGCTGAACGACTATGCCGCCTGGGACGATGCGGCCGCCAATGTCTATGCCAGAGATGGCATGGCATGGACGATCAGCAACTACGGCGAAATGTCCTCCAACAGCGCGCTTTTCGACGTGGCGATCGTCATAGATGACGACAAGAAACCGCTGATGGTCTATCGCGACGGCCAGCCGATGGAGGGCGCGCTTGACGATTTCTTTGCGCCATCGTTCTGGACGTTGTTCGACAAAGTGAAGGCCGCCGGGCTTGAATCACCGGAAGCCGTGGGTTTCGTCGGCACCAGGAGCGGCATCGCGGCGGTCGGCGTTGCGCTCGTGCGGGAAAAATCCGGCACGCTGAATGCACCTGCGGGGCAGCGCCGCTATCTGATTTTTGCCCGCCATCTGAACGACGAGACGATCAGGAGCCTCGGGGAGACCTATGTCATCCAGGGATTGAAGCTGGTGCCAGCCGCTTACGACGCGCAATATTCCGTGGCGATCGATGATGCCGCCGGCAAGGCGCTCGGGAAACTGTATGGATTTCGCGTTCGCCGGGCGACATCAGCTATGCACAGGTGCGCCCGACGGTTGTGAAGGCACTCGGTCTCGTCGGGCTGTTCTTCGCCGGCCTGCTCGTCATAGGCTGGCTCGCCGGACGCCGGCTCAAGGCGGAGGAAAACAATGCCCGCGAGGATGCGCTCCGCGATCGCCTCAGCGGGCTGTCGAACCGTGAAGGCCTTGGGATTGCTGTCGATGACGTCGTTGCCAAGGCGAAGCAGACCGGTAAGAACGTACTGCTTCTCTATCTCGACCTCGACGGTTTCAAGGAAGTCAACGATAGCTACGGGCATGGCACCGGTGATCAGTTGATCCGCGCGGTGGCTGCCGGCCTCAAGGTGCTGATCCCAAAGGGCGCGGTTCTGGCGCGCATTGGCGGCGACGAATTCGCGATTGCTTTCCTGTCTGAAGGTGGCAACGCCGATGCCCTGCAGCTTTCGGAACAGATTCTGGATTTCCTGGCGGAGCCGCTCGAGATCGGCCGGCGCGTCGTCGTCATCGGCGCCAGCATTGGCATCGCGATGGCTGCTGGCGGGACGATCGGTCGCGAAGAATTGGTCCGCCGTGCCGATCTTGCGATCGTACAAGGCCAAGGAAGCGGGCCGGGCCCGCATGACGCTTTACGATCCCGCGATGGATGCCGACCGCGAGGAGCGCAACGCGCTTGAACTCGATCTGCGCGTTGCGATCGAAAGCGGCGATCTGACGCTTGCCTATCAGCCGCTGATCGATGCTTCTACACATGAGATGAACGGCGTCGAAGCGCTGGTGCGCTGGAATCGTCCCGGCCACGGACCTGTATCGCCGGACGTATTCATTCCGATCGCCGAAACAAGCGGGCTTATCGAGGCGCTCGGTCTCTTTGTGCTGCGCAAGGCCTGCGAGACCGCCAAGCAATGGCCGGAGCTGCGCGTTGCCGTAAACGTTTCCCCCGGCCAGTTCCGGAATCCGGCCTTTACCGACTATGTTCGCTACGTCCTGAAACAGACGGAGATCGAGGCGGAGCGCGTAACGCTGGAGATCACCGAAGGATACATGATCCAGAATCCGCAGCGCACCCGGCAATCGATCGAGCGGCTGAAGACGCTCGGCGTCAAGATCGCGCTCGATGATTTCGGCTCGGGCTTTTCGTCAATCGGCTATCTCCGCCAATTCGGTTTCGACCGCATCAAGATCGACCGTTCGCTGGTCGAGGGCGTGACCGAAAGCGACAGCCAGCGCGAGATGTTGCAGGCAACCGTCGCGCTTGCCCGCTCACTGGATATTCCGGTGACGGCCGAGGGTATCGAGACAGAAGAGCAAGCGCTCGCCGTTCGCCTCTTTGGTTGCGATTGCCTGCAGGGTTATTTCTTCAGCAAGCCGGTGCCGGCAGACAGGATCACCGAAATGCTTGAGGCACGCCGTGCCCTGGACGCGATGCCGCGCCAGATAACCGCTGCCTGAACCTAAGTCCCGATGTGCTTCTGGCCGCGTTTCTTGGCAAGCGCGATCTGCATGTTGCCGCTGGCGGTAGCGCAGCCGGTCGTCTTCAGTGCGCGTGTGGTAGCAGCTGCTGCAGGAAACGCCTTCCTCGTAAAGCGGCGACGTCATCTCTTCTGCGGTGATCGGATTGCGGCAGGCATGGCAGAGCTTGTACTCGCCTTCCTTCAGTCCGTGCTCGACCCATACCCGCTCGTCGAAGACGAAGCAGGCGCCGTCCCACAGGCTTTCCTCCTGCGGAACTTCCTCCAGATATTTCAAGATGCCGCCCTTGAGGTGGTAGACCTCCTCAAAACCCTGCTCCTTCATGAAAGCCGTCGCCTTTTCGCAGCGGATGCCACCGGTGCAGTACATGGCGATCTTCGGCTTGTTGTGCAGGCCGGTGTTCTGGCGCACCCATTCCGGAAATTCGCGGAAGGTCTTGGTTTTCGGATCGACGGCGCCACGAAAGGTGCCGATCGCCGTTTCGTAGTCGTTGCGCGTGTCGATGACGATGGTGTCGGGATCGGATATCAAGGCGTTCCAATCCTGCGGCATCACATAAGTCCCAACCACCTTGTTGGGGTCGATATTCTCGACGCCCATCGGTGACGATCTCTCTTTTGAGTTTCACCTTCATGCGCAGGAAAGGCATTTTGGATGCGCGGCTTTCCTTGTGCTCCAGGGCGGTGAATTCCGGCTGCGCCCGCAGGTAGGCGAGCACCATTTCGATGCCAGCATCCGGCCCGGCGATCGTCCCGTTGATACCTTCATGCGCCAGGAGCAGCGTTCCCTTCACGCCGTTTTCATCGCAAAGCGTCTGCAGCGGCGCGCACAGGCTTTCGAAGCGCGGCACGGAAACAAAATGATAAAGCGCCGCCACGAGGAACGGGGTGGTGTGATTGATGCTGTCGGTCATGCGCGCTGAAATACAGTCTGGAGCGTTTTCACGCAAGCGTTGCCATTGCGGCCAGCTAAGGATCGACACTTGTCGAATTCAGTTCCGGCTCAACTGCCAGAGGGCTTCAATCCGGTTTGCCTCGTGTTGCGGTTTGTCGGCAAAGACGCGGCCGGCGTCGGCGAGCGCACTTTGCCGCTCTTCCTGCTGGCGGAAGATGATGGCATCGAGCAGGTGGGCGAGATCTTCATTGCGCGTAAAGAGCTGCGGCTCGGCCTCAACCAGTTGCGAAAGCACCGAGAGATCGTTGACGTGGCCGAGCCGTTCTGCGAGATCCTTGGCTGCATCTTGCTTCGCCTTCATCGCGGCGGGCCACAGATTGTGCAGCAGCGCGTGATAGAGCCGGTAGTCATAGGTCCGCTTGCGCAGTTCATGAAAATCCTCGACCGCTGCCGTATCGTGGCATGCATCGCGCGCTGTCCGCCCCCTTCGCAAAGTTCGCTGCCAGCTTTTGGCAAGCATGCGGGCGTTTCTACGCGGGTTGCTCTTGAAAGAAACCTTATCGACTGCGGCGATCGCGTCCTTTAGCAAGATGGCCGTGTCGTGAAGCTTCTGTTCAAGGCCGCTTTCGGCCTCCGCCATCCAGTCACGCCGTGCTTGCAAAATGGTGACGACGCGGCTGAGCGCCTCGCTCTCTGCGTCGCTGCGGGCGCCTTTTTGCAAATATTCGGCAGTGCCGATCAGGGCTGCTGCGTCCCGGATCGATGAAAGCGATTTTGCGGTGTCGCGCAGCCTGGCATTTTGTCGCTTCTGAAAGTCCGGCACCTCTTTCGCCACGAGCCGGTAGAGAGAGCGCAGCCGCTTCACGTTCTTGCGAAAATCATGGACCGCCTCATGCGCGCCGTCCGGCCGCTCCTCGAGAACGGCAATGGCACATTCAAGCTGTTCCGTTGCCACTCTTCGGAACTCATCGGTGAAATCGAAATCAGGCCGTATGCGAAAGGGCATCCTGATCGTACTCGAATTCGGTCGCGAGCGCTTGGTTGGAATAGCGGAAATCGCCGGTCACTTCACGGCCAAGCCAGGCGGGGCGGGAGGGATCGTCATTTTCGGACTTCATCTCCACCTCAGCAATCACCAGGCCGCGATGCGCACCGGCAAAGACATCGACTTCCCAGACGAAGTTGTCATGCGGAACCCGGTAACGCGTCTTTTCGATCACCAGGCCAATGGTGCTCTGCATCAATTCTTCGGCGTCAGAAACGGGGATTTCGTATTCGAACTCGTCGCGGGTGACGGTACTGCGGCCGATCTTGATCGTCAGCCGCGCGCGCTTTCCATCAAGTATGCGCACACGCACCGACCGGTCGTCCATCGAGGCGATGTAACCTTGTCTGAGGATCGATTTCGTCTCGGCCCTCGCGCGCCAGCCGTCGTCGCGTACCAGAAATTTCCGCTCGATCTCTTTCGCCATTTCAGTGAACCTTTTGTGACGATCGCCGTACCGTAACGTAAAACCCCTGGGAGGGATACCCATCTTCGTGCCGCATCTGTTTTGTCTCGACAAAGATGGTCCAGAGAGGTATTCGGGAGCCCAATTCAATCGTTTAAGGAACCGTGCGGCCATGGGCGAGAAGACAGAAAAGCTCCTTTCCATCCTCAAACTCCAGCCAGTTGTTCCGGTGCTTATCGTCGATGACGTGAAGTCCGGCGTTTCGCTGGCGCGTGCGCTGGTCGCCGGCGGCCTGAAGGCGATCGAGATCACCATGCGCACGCCTGCAGCACTTGATACGGTCCGTGCCGTTGCGCAGGAAGTCGAAGGTGCGGAAGTCGGCGCAGGCACGATCCTGAATGCCCAGCAGTGGGACGCGGCAATTGCTGCCGGCTCGAAGTTCGTCGTCAGCCCGGGGGCCACGCAGGAACTGCTCGATGCCGCTTCGGCATCGCCGGTTCCGCTGCTGCCGGGCGCTGCGACGGCAAGCGAAGTCATGGCGCTTCGCGAAGAAGGCTACCAGGTGTTGAAATTCTTCCCGGCCGAACAGGCGGGCGGTGCCGCATATCTCAAGGCGCTCTCCTCGCCGCTCGCCGGCACCGTTTTCTGCCCGACTGGTGGCATTTCGCTCAAAAACGCCAATGATTACCTGTCACTGCCGAACGTCATCTGCGTTGGCGGATCCTGGGTGGCGCCGAAGGAACTCGTCGCTGCGGGCGATTGGGACGGCATCACTAAGCTCGCCTCGGAAGCGGCTGCGCTGAAGGCCTGACATTATCCTGATCGCTTCAGGATGCCGGCGGCTTCGCCGGCATTTGTATTTGTCGATCCGCTTCCTATCTTCAGGTCTGCCTCAACAGGGAGACGATGAAGGATGTTCGACGCGAAGAAGCTTCTTGACCAGTTCCTGGGATCGCAAATACCGGGCGTCGGCGGAAGTGTCCGCAACCGGGCCGGCGATGCCGTCCAGTTGGCCAAGGATAATCCGTGGAAGGCCGGAGCGCTGGCGACTGTGTTTCTCGGAACGAAGACGGGCCGCAATATTGCCGGCAACGCGCTGGCAATCGGCGGGCTCGCAGCTATCGCCGGCCTCGGATACCAGGCCTACAAGAATTACCAGGCGGGCCAGGCACCTGCCACGCCTTCGGACGCCCCTCCGCCCTCGACGCCGGTTCTTCTGCCGGCACCCGCCGATTCAGGTTTCGGTCCGGCTTCGCCTGCTGGCAGCAACGAATTTGCCCTCGCGCTGATCCGCGCCATGATCGCGGCAGCCAAAGCCGACGGGCATATCGACGACGCCGAGCGAGCGCATGTCATGGACAAGATAAAGGCCGCCGACGTCAGCGGCGAAGCCGCGTCCTTCATCGAGCACGAGCTTGCCTCGCCGACCGATCTCGACGCGCTGGTCGCCGCCGCCACTACGGAGGAACAGAAGGTCGAGCTCTATACGGCTTCGCGGCTGACGATCGAGCCGGACTCTGCGGGCCGAACGCGGCTATCTCGATCTTCTTGCCGGCCGTCTTGGCCTTGCCGATGCGCTTGTGGACCACATCGAAGCAACGGTTTCCTCCGCCAAGGTTTCCTTGTCACGGTGACATGCAGGCTGGTTGCCTTTCCAGGGCGGCTGGCCTATCCACTCTTCCGACGAGAGGAGTGAGCATGCGCGATCTATCGAATTTCAAGGTGCCGGCACCTGATTATGTGACACTGAAGGGGCGCTACGTGACGGTCGAGCCCTATGTTCGCGCGGAGCACCTTCAGGCGCTCTGGGACGGCCTCGGCGGCATGGGCGTCAACCCGCTGCTTCTCTACTTCGCGCAGGATGATTTTGCCGGCATCGACGATTTCGCCAAGTGGCTTGAGAACGCCTATACCAAGTCTGGCTGGCTCACCCACATCTTCCGCGACACCTCCACCGGCATGATCGTCGGCATGGCCAATTATATGCGTGCCGACCCGGCCAACGGCGTCGTCGAAATCGGCGGCGTGGCGCACGGGCCGGATATGAAGCGTTCGCCGCTTTCCACCGAAGCGCACTACCTGATGGCCAAGCACGTCTTCGAGGACCTCGGGTACCGCCGCTACGAATGGAAGTGCGACAACAACAACGAGGCCAGCAAGACGACGGCCGCGCGCTACGGCTTCAAGTTCGAAGGTGTCTTTCGTCAGCATATGATCTCCAAGCGCCGCAACCGCGACACGGCTTGGTTCTCGATGATCGACAGCGAGTGGCCGCTGATCAGCGAGGCTTTCGAGACCTGGCTTTCGCCGGAGAACTTCGACGCCCAAGGCAAGCAGCGCCGGCGCCTGCAGGATATCCGTTCCGATCTTGAAAAGGAAAGGCTCGCATGAGCCCCGAAAGCCGTTCTCAGGCGATCGCCGCCGCGACCATCCTCATTTGCGCGGGACTGGTCATCTATTTCCTGCCGACGCTCGTTCTTTGGATCGGCAGCTATTCTCCCGCGCTTGCGGTCATTGCCGGCGCGGCGCTGCTGCTCGGCTTCTTCGCGATATTCTGGCTGAGGGCGCGCTATCAGCGAGGCAGGGGGAAATAAGAGCCTACCCCTGAAGCGAGGCGCCCAGCAGCAGCACGCCCATGCAAATCACCAGGACGGCGCCCAGGATTTCGATCGCGTTGCCAATCCAGATCGATCTCGCTGAGCCACGGCCGGAGATGCGGACGGCGGTGCCCTTGGCGGCGACGGCAAGGATCGCGAGGATGGCGACCGTGATGGCCGTGCCAAGCGACATGGCGAGGACAGAAAGAATGCCGCCGAGGTAAAGGCCATTCAGCAGCGAAAAGGTCATGACGAGCAGCGCGCCGGAGCAGGGGCGAAGGCCGACGGCAACGATCGCAGACCAGGCTTCCCGGATACTGAATTTGTCGCCGCCCAGCAGCGACGGGTCCGGCGCATGAGAGCGGCCGCAGGTTTCGCAGGCCATCCCGGCGATGAAGTTATGTCCCGCCTTGCGTGCCTGCTTCTCGCCGAAGGCATAGGCTTCCCTGCGGCTTTCGTTGTCCTTCCAGTCGAGCATCATGCTGACCGGACCGGCAGAGGTCTCCACGACTTCACGCTTTGGCAGGCCGCTGATCATCGAACGCAATTTGCGAAAGAGCAGCCAGCCACCGAAGGCGATGACCATGACGAAGCTTGTGATCTCCATCGCATTCGTCGCCTGCGTCAGCGTTATGCCGCTGCCACGCAGGATGAGCCAGGCACCGCCGACGAGCGCCACTGCCACTGCACCCTGAATGAAGGCTGAGATGAAGGAGATCACTACGCCGCGCTTCAGCTCGATTTCGTTGGCGATCATGTAGGAGGAGATCACTGCCTTGCCATGCCCAGGACCGGCCGCATGAAAGACGCCATAGGCGAAGGAAAGGCCGATCAGCGACGAAAGCTGCCACGGGTCCTCACGCATTGCCTTCAGGGCATCCGTCAGCGCGCGGTAGAAGGCCTGCTGTTCGTAATTGATGTAGGCAAGCAGCGGCGCCAGCGGTCCGCCTGTCGGCTGGAAACTCGGCTCCGCAGTTCCAATCCCGAGCGGCGATTGCGCATGCGCCACGTTCATCAGCGCAAGCAGCGCGAATGCGGCCGTTGGAAGGAACAGCAAAGTGTTCCGTTTCAGCATGAAACCTCCAGCCTGGTGGCAAAGAGCTTGGACATGTCGGTGCCGGTCGGATCGTTGAAGAAGGCGTCGGTCAGCGACTGCTTGTTTTGAGAAATCACCTGATCGGCGTCCGGCCGCAGCACATCATGCTTGCAGTTCTTGAAGCCGTCCCCGACTGTTGCCAGCTCCTTGTCCGTCGGGAAGTCGATCGAGGTGTAGAGCGTGGGGTCGTAGACGCCGAAGGTGAGTTTGCCCTTCAGTGGCATCTTCTCCGAGGGCTTTACCGCGAAGAACATCAGAAGCTGATCTTCCTTGTAGTCGACGTGAATGATGTCGGGCTTCTGCACGGTCACGTTCTTCCCGTCGATCGTCAGATTCATGTAGTAGTCGTAGTCCGAGAGCGATTCCCGGACAGTCTTGCCGACTTCGGCGAGCTCGTTCGGCTCCAGCTTCAGATCGGTGTTCTTGTCGAAATCCATGACGACGGAGGAGGAGAACACCTCGTCGAAACGCCAGACGTTTCGCAACTCCTGAACGCTCCCGTCGGGCGCTGCCACGACTTCGAGCCGAGCTTCCACGAAAATATGCGGGTGTGCCATGGCCGCGGCCGGCGCAAGTAAGATCAACGCGGTCATCAGGTAAGTGGATTTCTTCATGTGTCGGGTTACCGCTCTGCCCAAATCGGTTGATGTCTTCTTGCCGGAGAATGGGACGGAATTGGGACCTGCCTCAAGGTGGCAAAGTGAATCAGGCCGGCTTCAAGCCTGCTTCTTGAACCAAGCATGGAGGTAATCCACGAAGATGCGGACCTTTGCCGGCAGGTAGCGCCGATGCGGATAAACGGCATAAATCCCGCGATCGGTAGGTATGTAGTCGTTGAACAGCGTCACGAGCCGGCCGTCCTCGATCGGCTTACGAGCGATGAAGTCCGGGATGACCGCAATGCCGATGCCGGAAAGAGCCGCGCGCAATGTCGCATGCGGGCTGTTCACCTCGATCGGTCCGGAAACCGCGACGGCGAAGGACGTGCTGTCCGGATTGTAGAAACGGACGCTTGCCTGCGTGCGCGAGTTCGTATCCACGATGAAGGGAACGTTGGAAATGTCCGTCGGATGTTCGAGGTTCGGATAGCGCTCGAGAAACTCCGGCGTGGCGCAGACGTGGACGCGGAAATCCGAGATCTTTCGCGCGATCATTCCCGAATCTTCGAGCTTCGTGACGCGGATCGCCAGGTCGAAACCTTCTTCGATCAGATCGACGAACCGGTCGTCTGCGGCGATTTCCAGCTGCAGGTCCGGGTTCTCCTTGGCAAAATCGATCAACGACTGACCGACATCGGCATCGACAAAGGTGCGCGGCACCGAGATCTTCAGCCGGCCTTTGAGTTGCGCGTTGTTCTCGCGGACCAGATCGGCGAGGTTGTCGATCTCCTTCAGGATGTCGGAGGCGGTGCGGTAATAGGTATGCCCGGCCTCGGTCATCGAAAACTGCCGGGTGGTGCGATTGAGCAGCAGGGCACCCAACTCGTCTTCCAGCTCGCGCACATATTTGGAAAGCAGCGCCTTGGAGCGGCCGGTGCGCCGCGCTGCGGCGGAAAAACCTTCCGCTTCAACGACATCGATGAAGGCGCGTATGCGCGTCAGTGTGTCCATGGCCATCTCCCGTTGTTACGAAAGATTGAACAAATTGCGCGCAGTTGTTCAATTTATTTTTTTGAGCGAGGGACAAAAAAATTCTTGATTATGACTGCGAATATTCTTATCTCGTCCTCAGCCCAAAGTCGCACGTGCCCATGGGTGTCCGCCGACCCTCGATTAGGTGAGGTCATCGGTAAGGTACCTGGAACTAACCCCTCCAGTCGCTATTCCGGCCAACCGGGAAATGCGAGGACGCCTAAGCAACGACGGTGCGGGCCTTTCTGGTGTCTTCCGGCTTTCCATCAGCCGGGGTTACTGAAGAGGCACACCTTCATTGCCGGAAGTGCGGTTGGGATTTTCCCTCCAATCCATGGCAGACAAAGCCGAACTATGCCGCTGTCGTGGCGTTGGTTCAATATTTGCGCATCGAGCGCTTGCTATGGTTCCGGGGTCTCCACCGGCTGGTTCCAATGCGAGCATTCGTATGCCCTTTGTCCTCCGGTTTTTGCCGGAGCTCTGGAATTGGAAGAGGGAATCGATATGACCACCCAGCGCATCCGCGACTTTCTCGCAACCCGACGTCCCGACGGTCCTTGCCTCGTGGTCGACCTCGACGTCGTGCGCGACAATTTCAACGCCTTCCGTCATGCGATGCCGGACAGCGCGATCTATTATGCTGTCAAGGCAAACCCGGCGCCGGAAGTGCTGAAGCTGCTGGCTTCCCTCGGCTCCAATTTCGATTGCGCGTCTGTCGCTGAAATCGAAATGGCACTGGATGCCGGTGCGACCGCTGCCCGCATCTCCTACGGCAATACGATCAAGAAGGAGCGCGACGTCGCCCGCGCCTGGGCGCTCGGCGTCAGCCTCTTTGCGGTCGACAGCCACGAGGAAGTCGAGAAGATCTCGCGCGCCGCTCCCGGCGCCCGCGTGTTCTGCCGCGTGCTTACGGATGGCGAAGGCGCCGAATGGCCGCTATCGCGCAAGTTTGGCTGCGTCCCGCAAATGGCTGTCGATGTTCTTGTCTATGCCCATCAGCTTGGCCTCGAATCCTATGGCGTCTCGTTCCATGTCGGTTCGCAGATGACCAAGGTCGATGCTTGGGATTCGGCTCTTGCCGATGCCAAGCGCGTTTTCGTGCAGCTTGCCAAGCAGGGCATCCATCTGCAGATGGTCAACATGGGCGGCGGCTTCCCGACGAAATACCTTCGTGACGTTCCGTCGGCCGAGGCTTATGGCCGTTCGATCTACCAGAGCCTGCGCGATCACTTCGGCAACCAGATCCCGAAGACGATCATCGAGCCGGGCCGCGGTATGGTCGGCAATGCCGGCGTCATCAAGGCTGAAGTGGTGCTTGTCTCGAAGAAGTCGGACAACGACACGGCGCGCTGGGTATTCCTCGACATCGGCAAGTTCGGCGGTCTCGCCGAAACGATGGACGAGGCCATCCGCTACCCGATCCGCACCGAACGCGACGGCGACAAGATGGAGCCTTGCGTCATCGCCGGCCCGACCTGCGATTCGGCCGACGTGCTCTACGAGAAGAACCTCTACCCGCTGCCGGTGAGCCTCACCATCGGCGACGAGGTTCTGATCGAAGGCACCGGTGCCTATACGACGACCTATTCGGCGGTTGCTTTTAATGGCTTTGAGCCGCTGAAGGCCTACGTCATCTGATCCAGCCGGCCCCGTAGCCAATCGGGGCGGCACCTTCGCAATTTTCCTTTCGACACCGTCTGAAACGGTTTTGAGTTCGGGAGGCCAAGATGGCCGCTGTTCTTGATTCTGTCCGCGCATTCTTTGCGCCCTCCGTCTTCACCATCGATTCCGAGAATCCGTCGGATGTCGTACCGCGCGAGAACCTGCTCGATCGCGCCATGGGCCCGAACCGCCGCAAGAAGTCGTCGGAGAAGATCCGGCGCGGCCGCATCCCGGCAGATGGCTTGGCACTTGTCGCGCGGGACCGCGACGGCCATCTCATCGGCACCGTCCGCCTCTGGAACATCGAAGCTGGCGTCAACACCGATGGTACGTCCATCAATGCGTTGCTGCTCGGCCCTTTGGCCGTCGATCCGACCTTTGAGGGCAAGGGTGTCGGTTCGGCGCTGATGCGTGCGGCGATTCTCGAGGCCAAGAACCGCGGACATGGCGCGATCCTGCTCGTCGGAGATGCTGCCTATTACGAGCGCTTCGGCTTCTTTGCCGAGAAGGCTTGCCATCTCGTCATGCCCGGCCCGTTCGAACGCTCGCGCTTCCTGGCGATGGAATTGAGGGAAGGCTGGCTTGACGGCGCAGCCGGCATGGTTGTTCCCTCGGGGCGCATGCTGGCCAAGGCGCCGCTCCGGAAGGCCGCCTGACGGGTCAAGCCTCTCCCTGAAATGAACTGACCGAAAGTTGGACAACAACCTTCGGGGTCAGTTCAGAAACGGGAGGCGCCTTTTCTTCTAAGCCCTTATGCGCCCTTGCGCGACAAGCCACTGGACCGACTCCTGCACAGCCTGGAGGGAGCTGTGGCGCGGCGTGAACCCCAGCAGACGCCTTGCCTTCTCCATTGAGCAATTCGGGCTCCGGGCGATGTGCTCCCACGTCGCCCTTGCGTCCTCGGTGCTTTCCATTTTCGACCATTCGTCATAGGGGAAAAACTCAAGCTTCGGCTCATGACCGAACCAGCGAAACATCGCTTCGGCATATCCTCTCAGCGTCAGTGCCTGGTCGGAAACCGCGTGGAAGCTTTCTCCGGTTGACGCTTGCCAATTGCTGATCGCTGCCATGAACATGCCTGCCACATCGTCAGCGTGAACGTGATGAACGGTCTCCAAACCGAGATTCGGCAATCTCAGCGTCTCGCCGCGCGCAATCGTCGAAAAGACGGAAATGTTGAAATGTCCGACGGGGTTGAGTGGAGGCCAGCCCGGTCCAACGATATGGCCGGGATGGATGAGGGTTGCCGGAAAGGCCCGCCGTCGTGCCTCGCCTAGAAGATAGTCCTCGATTGCCTTCTTCTGCTCGCCATAGTCTCCAAAGGGCGTTTTCGGCGCATCCTCGCGCGTCGGAACCGAAATGGAATGGCCGTGCGTCCAGATAGTGCCGGTGTGCAGAAAATGGCCGACATGGCCATCCAATACTCCCGCCAGATGGCGAGCGCTCTCCAACGTGAAGCAGATCATGTCGATGACGATATCGGGCCTCAGCGCGCGGACGGCGGGGCCGAAGCTGCCTTCTTCCTCCATCTGCGCCCTATCCATCTGCTGCCGTTCGACGCTCTGCCATGTTGCGTGGGGACAGTAGGGGTCCGCTTTGCCGCGGCTGATTGCAACGACGTCATGCCCCGCCTCGACAAGACGCGGGACGAGATATGTGCCGACATGGCCAGTTGCTCCGATCACGATTACGCGTGCCATCGTTTTTACGCTCCTGCGGTGTGTTGTGCTGGTCCGGCCAGTATGTTGGGCGGCCGGTCGATAGGGCAAGCAGGATCATAAACTTTCACGTCCGCGTGAATCGGCGCTTCGGACGGATGAATTCTGCGTGGGATTGCGCTAGCTCATGGCGATGACCAGAGCCTTCGTCATATGGTTTGCCCTTTTCCTTTGCGCCGCGCCGGTCTCAGCCCAGCAGGAAAACGATCGCCTTGCGTCGCTGCTCGACAACTTCGCTTCCCGCGAGGAACTGAAATCGCTGAAAACCATCATCATTTCACGTGACGGAAAGATTGTTGCCGAGCGCGGCTATCGCGGACATACAGCGTCGGAATCGACCAATATCAAGTCCGCTTCGAAAGCGATCATCTCCGCCCTTGTCGGCATCGCCGTCAGCAAGGGTGTGCTCGAAGGACCGGATCAGAAGATTGCCCCGATCCTGAAGGCGGATCTGCCGCAATCACCCGATCCGCGGCTGAACGAGATCACCATCGGAAACCTGCTGTCCATGCAGGCGGGATTGGGCCGTATGTCGGGACCGAACTACGGACGCTGGGTTGCAAGCCGAAACTGGGTGCGTTTTGCACTCTCGCAACCCTTCGACGATCAGCCCGGGGGCCGAATGCTGTACTCGACCGCCTCCACGCATCTCCTGTCTGCAATCCTGACGAAGGCGAGCGGTAAGACAACCCTTGCCTTGGCACGGGAATGGCTCGGGCCAGTGAAAGGCTTTCGGATCGGCGCCTGGGAGCGCGATCCACAGGGCATCTATCTCGGCGGAAACCAGATGGCCATGAGCGCCCGCTCGTTGCTTGCGTTTGGCGAGCTCTATCGCAACGGCGGCAAGACGCGGGAGGGGCGACAAGTCGTTCCCGCCGAGTGGATTGCCGCGTCCTGGCAGCCGCGCACCAACTCGCGCTTCTCGGGCGATGCCTATGGCTACGGATGGTTTGAGCGCAATCTCGGCGGCGAGGACGTGCATTTCGCATGGGGCTACGGTGGGCAGATGCTCTACATCGTGCCGTCGCTCAATCTGACCGTGGTGATGACCTCGCAGGAAAGCGGGCCATCGGCCCGCAACGGCTATCGCGATGCCTTGCACGGCGTGCTGGGCGAGATTGTCGAAAATGCCCGGACATCCTGACCGGAAGGGATGGCGAAGGCACCCAGCCATCACCATCGGATGAGTTTGAGCGGTCAGGCCGAGATATCGACAACGCCGCAATCGCCTGCTTCCGAGCCAAAGGCGAGCAGCTTGCCGTTCTTGCTCCAGCTCATCGCGGTGATAGCGCCCTTGCCGGGGCGGCGGATCAGCGCCTCTTTACTGTCTGCAATCCGCACGGCAAGGATCATGCCGTCGATGAAACCGATTGCAAGGATGTCCTCAGCCGGATGGAACTTGACCGCGGTCGCCATGATGTTGGCGCGCGTGCCGAGCTCCAGCGGCGCCTTGCCCATCGGACCGTCCTTGCCCTGGAAGGGCCAGACGATCGCTGCTGGCGCGCCAGATGAGGCGAGCCACTTGCCCTTGGCGGACCAGGAGAGCGACTTCACCTTGGCCGGATAACCGGTCATGCGCATGTGACGCGCCTCAGCCCCCGGCTTGGCGTCAAGCTTCCAGCCGTGCAGGGCGTTTTCCTGCATGGTGGTCACGAGGAAGTTGCCGTCGGGCGAGAATGTGACACCCGTATGCGCGCCCTTCCATTCCAGATCGACCGGCTTTGCGTTCATGCCAACCCAGTGCAGCGATACTCCGTTGTAGCGCGCTGCAGCGATGCGCATGCCTTTCGGTGCAAAGGCAAGGCCTTCGACCGTCCGCTCCTCGGTGAATTCCTTGATGTCGCCATTCGAAAGACGAATGAAGGCGCTCTTTCCATAGGCATAGGCGACGGCACCGTGCGGGCCGGCCGCCACCTGCGAAATCCATTTGCGCGGCGCGTTAGCGATCTCGCTGACGCCGGCGTCGGCCGCAATGCGCAACACCTTGCCATCTTCACCGCCGGAAATCAGGCTTTCGCTATAGGGATCGCGGATGCAGGTGAGCATGCCGTGATGGGCTTCGCAAACCTTCTCGCCGCCATCCAGCCGGTGAAGCGTGCCGGCGGCATTGGCGAAGAAGGGGACATCACCTAAAAATTCGACGGCCAGAATGTGGCCGTCGAGATCAAGCGGGGCAACTGTTGGCATCAGGCCGCGGCCTCGCATGCCTTGAAGGAAGCTTCGAGCTTTTCGCGGTCGAGTTCGCGGCCGATGAAGACGAGCCGCGTCTCATGCTTCTCGCCATCCTTCCAGGGACGCTGGTGGTCGCCCTCGACGATCATGTGCACGCCCTGGACGACATAACGCTCGGCATCGTCCTTGAAGGCGATGATGCCTTTAAGGCGCAGGATGTTCGGACCCTGCGTCTGGGTGATTTTCTGGATCCAGGGGAAGAAGCGCTCGGGGTTCATCTCGCCGCCGCGCAGCGACACCGACTGCACCGTCACGTCGTGGATCGGCGACACCGCGCCGTGGTGATGATGGCCGTGGTCGTGATCATGGTGGTGGTGATCATGGTCGTGATCATGCGCATGGTGATGGTGGTCGTGATCGCAATCCGGGCCACAGACGTGATCGTCGTGATCCTGCTCCAGGAAGTGCGGGTCGTTTTCCAGCGCGCGTTCAAGGTTGAAAGCGCCCTGATCAAGCACGCGGGCGAGATCGACGCCGGAGCGGCTCGTCTTGTAGACGCGAGCCGACGGGTTGATGGCCCGGACGATATCCTCGATCTGCGCCAGTTCTTCCGGCGAGACGAGATCAGTCTTGTTGATGAGGACGACGTCGGCAAATGCAATCTGGTCTTCGGCCTCGCGGCTGTCCTTCAGGCGCAGCGGCAGGTGCTTGGCATCGACAAGGGCGACGACGGCGTCGAGCTCCGTCTTGGCGCGCACGTCGTCATCCATGAAGAAGGTCTGGGCGACCGGCACCGGATCGGCAAGTCCGGTCGTCTCGACGATGATGCCGTCGAAGCGTCCGGGGCGGCGCATCAGGCCCTCGACGACGCGGATCAGGTCGCCGCGCACGGTACAGCAGACGCAGCCGTTGTTCATCTCGTAGATTTCCTCGTCCGACTCGACAATCAGGTCGTTGTCGATACCGATCTCGCCGAATTCGTTGACGATGACCGCGTATTTCTTGCCGTGGTTTTCGGACAGGATGCGGTTAAGCAGCGTCGTCTTGCCGGCGCCGAGATAGCCGGTGAGCACGGTGACGGGGATGGGCTTCTGCTGAGTTGAAATTGCGTCGGTCATGAGAACCTCGAAGAATGGGCTTGCCGCCGAGGGGGCTCTAACGGTCGGTTCCATATAAGGATTTGGACGCGTCAGTTCAAAGGTTTTATAATGTTATAAGATCACATTGTTTTCGGATCGCTCTATTTGAGATCGGATGTGTCAAACGCATCCACATCCTGCAGCAGATCGATCAGCCCCTTAACCGCATGGCCGACCAGCGCTTCGCCTTTCTCGAGCGTTGCGGCAGCGGCGTTTCCGGCCGCGCCTTTGACGTTCAGGTCGAGCATCTTCCAGCCGAAGGCGTGCGGCCCGTAGGCCCGTAGATGCTTGAAGCGCCTGGAAAATTCCAGCTGCCTTGAAGCGAAGTTCTCAGCCTTGGACATGGCGACCCTACCGGGATGCAGCGCCAGCATGACCGAGGTTTCGATATCGCCGCCGTGGATGTCGATCGCCTTGTTTTCAGCTGAAATCACCTCTTCCGGCACGCCGAAACGGGTCCAGCTGGTCGCAACGGCCAGCATGTTGAACTTCACCCGCGCTTCGGTTGCGACGATTGTCATCAGCGGTGAATTTCCGCCGTGGGCGTTCAACATCACCAGTTTGCGGCAGCCGAGATCGCGCAGCATTCCGGCAATTGCGAGCCAGCGGTGGATCGCTTCGCTGTAGGTCAGCGTCTTCGTACCTACGACATCCATGTGTTCGATCGAGTAGCCGACCGGTTCTGTGGGCAGGAAAGTGACCGGCAATGTTGAGGGGAGGGCAGCCTTTAGCCTTTCGACGATGCCTTCGGCAATCAGCGTATCGGTTTCGAAGGGAAGGTGCGGGCCGTGCTGCTCATGCGCGCCAAGCGGCAGAACCGCGATCCAGTTCCGGCGATCTTCGGCCGAAAGGGCGGCATCGTTGTCTGCGAAGTTCCGGGCAGGCGCTGTCATCCGGTTTCAATGCCCCTTGTTTATGACGTGAACCTGCGCAATGTCATAACGCAGCGTTGTCACGGCTTAAAGATCAAAGGGATGGCGATGGGGAAGAAGCACAAAGACGGCAAGAAAAACAAGTCCAGGAAAAAGGACCAGACCGAATATACGCTTGCCGATCTTTCGCCGGCTTTGACGCAGGCTGCGCGGTCGATGCGCACGGTCCTCTCCCGCAGTCTGCTTGAAAGCGGCCTTTACGCCGGCCAGGACGGCGTCATTCTTTCGCTTGCCGAAACCGACGGGATGACGGCAGGCGGCCTTGCTCAGAAACTCGGCGTCAAGGCACCAACGATGACTCGCACCATCGGCCGCATGGAAGCCCAGGGCTTCCTGGAGCGCAAGCCGGATGCGGAAGATGCGCGGCTGACGAAGGTCTACCTCACCGAACTCGGGCGCGGCAGCGTAAAGGCGATCGAGATGGCGGGGTCGGCCTGCGATCGGACGGCTACGCTTGATTTTTCGGAGAAAGAAATCCGCAACCTCGTGCGCCTTCTAAAGGCGATCGACAACAATCTCCAGGCAGAAGCAATGCCGTTCGAAGAACCCGACGAAATTTGACGGTCGAGCAAAATTCGGTTTGCCTCTCCGCGTTTAATCTTTTAATTAAACATTTTAAGGGGCGCTCTTTTTCCGGTTCCGCGATGCGCTCCACCATCTCGCGCGTTGCCTGGGGAGGATGCGTGGCTCAAAAGATCAAACTTTCGACAATTGCCGAAACACTCGGCATTTCAACGGCAACGGTATCGCTAGCCTTACGCGACAGCCCGCTCGTTGCGGGCAATACGCGGGAAAAGATCAAGGAACAGGCGCGCGCGCTCGGCTATATCTACAACCGCCGGGCCGCAAGCCTGCGTACGTCTCGCTCGGGCATCGTCGGCGTCGTCGTGCACGACATCATGAACCCGTTTTACGGGGAAATCCTGAAGGCGATCGAGAGCGAGCTCGATCGCAGCCGTCATACCTTCATCCTGTCCAACCACTACGATTCGGTCGAGAAGCAGCGCACCTTCATCGAGACGCTGCTGCAGCTCGGCGGCGATGGCGTCATCATGTCGCCCGCAATCGGCACGCCGCCGGAGGATATGCAGCTTGCCGAGGCCAACGGAATGCCGGCGATCCTTGTCGCGCGCTCGATGGAGGGGATGGACCTGCCGACCTATCGCGGTGACGACAGCTACGGCATCTCGCTTGCCACCAATCACCTGATCGGGCTCGGCCACCGCTCAATCGCCATGATCGGGGGAACGGATCAGACCTCGACCGGTCGCGACCGCTATCAGGGCTATGTCAATGCGCTGCGCAAGGCGGAGATCGAAGTCGATCCCAACCTGCGCATTCCCGGTCCGCGCTCGATGCAGGGCGGGTTCGAGGCGGCCGTGCATTTCCTGTCGCTGCCGCAAAAGCCGTCGGCCGCCGTCTGCTGGAACGATCTCGTTGCCATCGGGCTCATGAACGGCATTGCCCGTGCCGGTCTTGTGCCAGGCAAGGACATCTCGGTTACCGGCTATGACGATCTCGAGGAAGCCTCGCTCTCGACACCGGCGCTGACGACGGTCTGGAATGGGCAGGCTGAAGTCGGCCGCCTTGCCGCCCGGGCGCTTCTCGATCGCTTGGCCGGCAGTCACGAGCCGGACGGCATCCACCTGATCAAACCCGAGATGCGCATCCGCCAGTCGACAAGCCCTTACAGACCCCGCCAGTAAGACAAGAGGAAAAGCCATGTCCCGCATCGCCATTCTCGTTCCCGGGAAGATACACGAGCGTGTTCTTGCGACCTTGAAGGACCGTTTCGAAGTTGTCGCCGTCGAAAAAAGCGAGACGTTGGAACTCGACGCCGAAACCGCAAACCGCATTCGCGGCGCGGCCGTCAGCGGCGCGTTTCCCGGCAGGTGGATGGATCAGCTGCCGAGCCTTGAGGTGATCGCGAGCTTCGGCGTCGGCTATGACGCCGTGGACGTCAAGCATGCTGCGGAAAAAGGACTGGTCGTCACCAACACACCGGATGTTTTGAACGACGAGGTCGCCGATACGGCGATCGGCCTGCTGCTCAACACCGTCCGCGAACTGCCGCGGGCGGAGAACTGGCTGCGTGAGGGCCACTGGACGCCGGGTTCGGCCTATCCATTATCGCGCTTTTCCTTAAAAGGACGGCATGTCGGTCTCTACGGCCTCGGCCGCATCGGCCAAGAGATCGCCAAGCGCCTCGAACCGTTCAAGGTGAAAATCAGCTATCACACACGCACGATCCATCCAGATATCGCCTATGATTATCACCCGACGCTGAAAGGTCTCGCCGACGCTGTCGATACGTTGATGGCAATCGTTCCGAAGACGCCTCACACCCACAAGACGATCGATGCGGAGATCCTTTCTGCGCTCGGCCCTGACGGCATTTTGATCAATGTCGGCCGAGGCTGGACGGTGGACGAAGCAGCGCTGGTTTGGGCGCTGAAGAGCGGCGCACTCGGCGCTGCGGGCCTTGATGTCTTCTACGGCGAGCCGGTGGTCCCGGCCGAACTCTTCAGCTTGCCGAATGCGGTGCTGCTGCCGCACGTCGCCTCCGCCTCGATCCCGACGCGCAACGCGATGGCCGATCTTGTCGCCGGCAATCTGATCGAATGGTTCGAGAAGGGCAGGCCGCTAACCGCGGTGCCGGAGACGCCTTCGGCAAGGTAGGGGCTCAGTCAACGATGCGCCGCGCCATAACGACATCATCGATTTCCTCGCCGTCGTGAATAATTCCGCCGGGAATTCGCCCGACTTGGCTGAAGCCCTCGCGCTCGTAGAAGCGGATCGCGGGCGGGTTCTGCGCGCTTACGGCCAGCTCCAGCTGTCTGATGCCGACCTCTCGAGCGTGCCCGGTCAGTCGTTCCAGTAGTGCTGAAGCGGCGCCCAAACCGCGAAAGCTCTTATGCACGTAAACCATAATAATCGTGGCACGGTGGGCCATCTTGCTCGATTGCTGCCGCATCAAGCCCATCATGCCAACCGGTTTTTCTCGGTGGAATGCGACGAACACTGCATTGTTCGTGAGGCGGTGATGCCATTCATCGTGTGTTAGGCTCTCCCAATCGGCGGCGGTGCTCGCATAGGCCGCGGGTTCGGTCTGCAGCGCCTCCAAGCGGATTTGCCGAAAAGCCTCAATTTCCTCGGGACCGAGGAGCCGTATATTGATCTGCCCACCGTGAGCCACTGTCGATACCTGTCGTTCTGTGGTGCAACCGGAGCGCCTAAGCCTTAACCTTCATGGAGACATTCTTAGTCGCCGCATATTCCCTTGCCGCATCTCCGAAGGCCGCAAAGATCTGGTTCGAGGGCTTGTCGGTTTCGGCCCAGTATTCCGGATGCCACTGCACGCCGACGGCAAAAGCTTTGGCGTCGATGACGGAAACGGCTTCGATCGTCCCGTCTTCGGCGATCGCCTCCACCTGTAGGCGAGGCGCCGTCTTGGCGATTGCCTGACGGTGCAGCGAGTTCACCAGGACTTCGCCCGGACCGATGATGCGGGCGATGCAGGAGCCTTCCTTGACGAAAACGCTCTGGCGGATAGCATACATTCCGTCGCGATCGACATCGGCTGGCTTTCTGTGGTCCCAGATGCCCTCCTGCTCGTGGATTTCACTGGCAAGGGAACCGCCGAGCGCGACGTTCAGCTCCTGTATGCCGCGGCAGATCGCCAGCAGCGGGATGGCTCGATCGATTGCACGGCGGATGAGGGGTATGGCCGTTGCGTCACGCGCGGGGTCGAAGGGGCCATCGCTCTCGCGAGCTTCGGCAGCGTAGAGCGATGGGTGGACGTTGCTCGCCGAGCCCGAAACCAGCAGTCCATCCACTCGGTCAAGGATTGCGTCCGTGTCATAACCTTTTTCGAAGGCAGGAATGATGAAGGCCATGACGCCCGCAGCGTTCAGCGCCGCGCGTACATATTGATGCTGGACGGCATGCCAGTCGGCGCCATCGAGGGTGCGGGTATCGGCAGGAACGGCGACGATCGGCTTCATCATTTTTGGTCCGGAAAGCTCTCGATTTTTCTATTGTGAAAACCGAGATCGGCTTGAAAGTCAACTTCTCGGCGCAATGGCGGGCCAAATTGCGGCGATCTGCGCCATTCAAGCATAGAGGGCTTGCTAAACTGCTGATTTTTGATGGAAACACGTCGTTCGCCAAATTGCTGCCGTGATGCCAAAGTCTGATCGACTAAAGCTTGAAACACACGCGGCCGCATGCTTAGCTCGCCTCCATTGCTGCGGGCAGGGATGAAATTGTCCGCGCATGCCATCTATACGGGAGGTTTTTGATGGATCGTCGTTCGTTTATTAAGAAGGCTGGAACTGCGGGGGCAGGTGCGGTTGCGGCAAGCGCACTCGCCGCGCCGGCGATCGCGCAGGAGAATCCGAAAATTTCGTGGCGCATGACCTCTTCGTTCCCGAAGAGCCTGGACACGATCTTTGGCGGTGCGGAAGATATCGCCAAGCAAGTCGCCGACGCGACCGACGGTGCCTTCAAGATCCAGCCTTTCGCAGCCGGTGAAATCGTGCCCGGCCTGCAGGCGGCCGACGCCGTGAGCTCGGGTACCGTTGAATGCTGCCACACCTGCTCGTACTATTTCGTCGGCAAGGATCCGACCTATGCAATCGGCACGGCCATTCCCTTCGGCCTCAACGCCCGTCTCACCAACGCCTGGTTCTTCGAGGGCAATGGCATCAACCTGATGAACGAATTTTATGCCACGCAGGGCATATTCGGTCTACCGGCCGGCAATACCGGCGTCCAGATGGGTGGCTGGTTCCGCAAGGAAATCAATACGCTGGACGACCTCAAGGGCGTCAAGATGCGTATCGCCGGTCTTGCCGGGCGCGTCATGGAAAAGCTCGGCGTCATCCCGCAGCAGATTGCCGGTGGTGACATCTATCCGGCGCTCGAAAAGGGCACGATCGACGCGTCCGAGTGGGTCGGTCCCTATGACGACTTGAAGCTCGGCCTGCACAAAGTCGCCAAGTACTACTACTATCCGGGCTTCTGGGAAGGCGGTCCGGCGATCCACGCTTTCTTCAATCTCGAAAAGTGGAACAGCCTGCCGAAGCACTACCAGACGATCCTCGCCGACGCCTGCACCTATTCCAATACCAGGATGATGGCGAAATACGATATGAAGAACCCTTCAGCGCTGAAGCAGCTCGTCGCCGAAGGTGCGACGCTGCGTCCCTTCAGCCAGGAAATTCTGGAAGCCGCGTTCCAGGCTTCAACCGGTCTCTATGGCGAGCTCTCGGCTTCGAACCCATCTTTCAAGAAGATCTATGACGACCAGACCGCATTCAAGCGCGATGCTTACCTCTGGATGCAGCTTTCGGAATATACGTTTGACACATTCATGATGATCCAGCAGCGATCGGGCAAGCTCTAGGCGGGTTGGAACCCGTCTGCGCGTTCATCGCATCGCCAACAGAAGCCCCGGATGGAAATCCGGGGCTTCTTCATTTGCATTCAATTGATCTTTGGAGGTTGGCTGAGATCGGGTGGCGGTGCTGGTTGTGCCGGATTGGCCGGCGCGGGCGTCGCAGGGGCTGGCTGCTGACCGGGCAGACCGTTCAGTGGCGGCAGGGTGAGACCCGGGATCTGTGGTGCACTGCCGCCGCCGCCAGGCGTGGGCGGCAGTGAGAGCTGGATTGCCGCCGAAGCCGGGTATTTCGATCTTGATCGTGTTGAGGTCGACGGCCGGACCCTTGTTCAGCCAGTAGGTCACGGATTGCGGCCAGAAGATCACGATCGCGACGAGGATGAGCTGCATGACGACCCATGGGATCGCGCCCATGTAGATATCCCGTGTCTTCACGTCACGGCTGGCGATGGAACGCAGATAGAACAGCGCGAAGCCGAAGGGCGGGTGCATGAAGCTCGTCTGCATGTTCACGCAGATAAGCACGCCAAACCAGATCAGATCGATACCGAGCGCCGAAGCGACGGGTGCCAGCATCGGAATGACGATGAAGGCGATTTCGAAGAAATCGAGGAAGAAGGCGAGGACGAAGATGAAGAGGTTGACGAAGATCAGGAAGCCGACCGGACCGCCCGGGATGCCGGACAGCATGTGCTCGATCCAACGCGAACCATCCATGCCCTGAAAGACGAGGCTGAAGCAAGTCGAGCCGATCAGGATCATCACCACCATCGAGGTGATGTGCATCGTCGATGTCATGGCTTCGCGGACCAGCGGCCAGGTCAGGCGGCGGTGGAGCGCTGCAAGCACGATCGCGCCCACGACGCCGAGGGCGCCGGCTTCCGTTGGCGTCGCAAGCCCCATGAAGATCGTGCCGAGCACGAGGAAGATGAGGATAATGGAAGGCACCATGCCGGCCAGCACCTTCATCAGCAGTGCCCAGTTGAACTCGCCGCGCACCTCCTTGGGCAGCGGCGGCATCAAGCCTGGCCGGAAGATGGACAGGAACAGGATGAAGCCAAGGAAGATTGCGACCTGCAGGATCGAAGGGCCGATGGCGCCGAGATACATGTCCCCGACTGATCTGCCGAGCTGGTCGGCGAGAACGACGAGCACGAGGGAGGGCGGGATGACCTGGGTGATCGTGCCCGACGCGGCGATGACACCGGTCGCCAGCCGCGGATTGTAGCCGTAGCGCAGCATGATCGGCAGCGAGATCACGCCCATGGTGATGACCGATGCCGCGACCGTGCCGGTGATGGCGCCGAGAACAGCGCCGACAAGGATGACGGCGTAGGCGAGACCGCCAGGAACGGCGCCGAAGAGCTTGCCGGTTCCCTCGAGAAGATCCTCCGCAAGGCCACACCTTTCCAGAATGGCGCCCATGAAGGTGAAGAAGGGTATGGCGAGCAGCAGGTCGTTGGAAACGATGCCGAACACGCGAAGGGGCAGGGCCTGCAGGAAGGCCTCGCTGAAATGGCCGGTTGCTATGCCGATGACCCCGAAGAAAAGGCCGACGGAGGCGAGCGAAAAGGCGACCGGAAAGCCGTAGAGCATGAAGATGACCATGCCCAGAAACATCGCCGGCGGAATGATACCGAAGTCAAACAAGTCCGTTCCTCCCGGAGAGCTTTATTGCAGGGGCTTTTCGTATTTCGTTTCGAGCTGGATGTAGCCGCGCACCGCGGCGATCCTCTTGATGAGTTCCGAAATGCCCTGCAGCACCAGGAGTGCGAAACCTGCGAAAAGAATAAGCTTGACCGGCCAGCGGATGAGCCCTCCGGCATTGGCGGATACCTCGCCCTGCTGGAAGGCGATCACGAAATAGGGCCAGCACAGGAAAGCCAGGAAGGAGCAGGCCGGGATCAGGAAGACGATCAAACCGATGATATCGATCCAGATTCTGGCCTTGTCGGAAACCGATCCGTAGATTAGGTCGACGCGCACGTGCTCATTGTTGCGTAGCGTATGAGCCGCCCCGAGCACGACGACGTAGGCAAAGAGATACCATTAAATCTCCAGCCAACCATTCGAGCTGTAATTGAAGAGATAGCGGACGATTGCATTGCCGGCGCTGATGAGGCAGCACAAAAGCACCATGTAATCCGCGATTTTCCCTATGAATTGGCTGATGCTGTCGATCAGCCGGCTGACGCTTAGAAACGCCGGCATGCCTTTCCCCTTACTCTGCCTTTGCGGCAAGTTCTCACTTTTGAAATTTGTGTAAACTACGGTTTCCGAAATTGAAAGAATAAACGGCCGTATAGGATTTTAGTCGTAGACTTTGGATGCGGCAGTTTAGATGCTGGCTGTACAACCAGCAACTTACGCGCGGATCATTTTTCCATGAACTTCACTTCATAGCTGTGAAATTCGCCATTAATCTTGAAATTCTCTCTTGGGTTTTAGAAAAAACAACCAAATAGATAGGGTCAAGGCAATCAATTTTTAAAAGGTTCCCCGTATCATCCCGGCGCACAGGGAAAGTATGGATGAAACCACATAACCCGAACAGGGTCCCTATCGACGTGTATCTGTCGTTTGTGAGTTCTCTTTCGGGGAACCGCATGACGCTGCTCGCCGGCGTCATCGTGCATGTCGCGACTTTCCTGGCGGTTGCAGCCAAAACACAGTCTTCCATCTATGTGCTGCTGTCGGCTGCCGCCCTCCTGGTCTTTTGCGTCCGCATGATCACCTTCCGGCGGTTCGATCGCGTGGAAAAAGAGAAACTGTCGCGCGCCGGCATCGAGCGCTGGGAGCGTGTTCTCGTTGCTGGTGCTGCCTGCACTACAGCCATCCTCGGCATCGGCAGCGGCTATGCCATCTTCGTCGTGCATGATTCCTTCGCGGAGCTTGCCTGCATTTCCGTCACCATGGCGACCATGGTTTCCGTCGTCGGCCGCAACTACGGCTCGCGGCTGGCAGTTGACCTGCAGACTTTTTCTTGCTGCCTGCCGATGATCGTGTGCAGCCTGATGGCGTTGGATTTCTATCGCGGCATCCTCTCCATCTTCCTTATTCCCTTCTGGCTGACGACGCGGGCGATGGCGAACGGCGTGCGCGAGTTCCTTTATGAGAATGTCATCGCTCACAGGCAGATCTCGCTGATTGCCGATCGTTTCGATACCGCGCTCAACAATATGCCCCACGGTCTCGTGATGGTCGATCCGTCGAACCGTATCCAGGTGATCAACCGGAAGGCCTGCGAGCTTCTCAAGATCGGCGATCCGGACCGGTTGAAGGATCGCGACCTCGGTGCCGTCCTGCGTTACGGCGCGCGCTACAGCTTCATGGATGCCTCGCAACCGGAATTGATCCTGCGGCAGCTGACACAGGTTGCCGAGGAGGGCCTATCGCGCACCCTGATCCATTTTCCTGAAAGCCTATCGCTGGAATTTTCCGCGAAGCGTCGTGCCGACGGCGGCGCCGTTCTGATCTTCGAGGACGTGTCGAGCCGCGTGAAGGCGGAGCAGAAGATCCTGCATATGGTCCGCTTCGATGCTCTGACCGGTTTGCCGAACCGAGAATATTTCGGTCATCTCGTAAAGGAATATATCGAGCGCCACCCAAAAAGGCGCGGGCCGCTTGGTTTCATGGTCCTCGACATCGACGAGTTCAAGCACGTTAACGACATGCGCGGCCACATCACCGGCGATCACCTGCTCTGCGCGATCGCGGCGCGGATCAAGGACGAAGCAGGCAATGCCATCATCGGCCGCCTCATGGGCGACCAGTTCGTCATCTTCTTCCCGCATGCCAAGAACAACGAAGCGCTCGATGCCGAAATCCGCCGGATGCATGCCGACATTCAGGGCAATTATGAAGTGGATGAGGTCACCTTCCTGGTGTCGCTCAGCGCTGGCTACGCGATCCTGGAAAGCAATGCATTTGCAATGGAGGAGTGGAGCATCAAAGCGGACCTCGCCCTCTTTGAAAGCAAGTCACGACTGCGCGGCGGCATCACCGGCTTCGAACACGAAATGGATGGCCGCTACATCGAGCAGCAGAAGCTGAAAGCGGACTTGCGCGAAGCGGTGGCTGCGGGCGCGCTCAGCGTCGCGTTTCAACCGATGTTCAAAGCCGATGGGACACGCATCGAATGCGCCGAGGCGCTGGCGCGCTGGGTCCACCCGGAAAAAGGCGCCATTCCGCCGGACGTTTTCATCCACCTCGCCGAAGAGATGGGCATCATATCGGACATTACGCGGTTCATCCTTTTCAAGGCCTGCAGCGAATGCATGACCTGGCCCGACCACATCGCGATATCGGTCAATCTCTCGGCGCGCGACCTGCGTGACAACGATATACTCGCCGTCGTTTCGGAAGCGCTTTCAACATCCGGCCTCAAGGCGTCGCGGCTGCATCTGGAAATTACAGAAAGTTGTCTCATCGACGAGCCTGCGGCGGTGCGCGCCATCCTCGCGGAATTGCGCTCCCACGGCATCACCATAGCGATCGATGACTTCGGCACGGGCTTCTCCAGCCTTAGCTATCTCGACACGTTGCCGCTCGATATCGTCAAGATCGATCGCTCCTTCGTTCGCAATATCGCGGAAGACACGCGCCGTCTGAAGCTTTTGTGCGGTACTGTCAATCTCGCCCGCGAGCTCGGTCTCAAGATCGTCATCGAGGGTGTGGAAACTGTTGAGCAACTGGCATTGCTCAACAAGCATCGCAGCGCGGATCTCGTGCAGGGCTATGTCTTTTCTCCGCCGGTCCCCTCAAAGGAGATCGGCATCCTTTCGCAAGCACTCAGCCGTCGCGTCACCCAGCGCCGCCGCAGCAAGGTCGCCTGAGCCCGGATTGCCGCCTCGCAACAAGAACCCAGTTATTCGGGTCTGTTAACCTTAATAATTCAAATACGTCGGAAACTTTTGATACTTCTTGCTCTTTGCGCCCCCAGATATGATTAATGGCCCGTTAACGGCGGGAACATCAATGGCGTCAATCCCTTTGAATACAAGTGACTTTTCAAGAAAGCTTCTCGAAATTCTGGACCATGTCGAATATCGCCGCATCGAAAGCAGCGAGGACATGGAGGATGTCGAACGGTTGCGCTGGAAGGCCTACAAGGCCCATGATGTGCTGGCGCTCGCCCCAAAAGGGCTGTTGGACGATACCGACTTCGATAGCCATGCTTATGTCTTCGGTCTCTACTATTACGGCGAACTGGTCAGCACGGTCCGACTTCACTATGTAACGCCGGACCATCGCGTCAGCCAGTCCGCCGGCGCCTTTCCCGAGGCGATCGATTCGCTTCTGGATGCAGGGCTGACCCTGATCGATCCGGCGCGCTTTGCGGCCGATCCGGAACTGACCGCCGACCTGTCGTGGATTCCCTACCTGACGCTGAGGCCAAGCATCGTTGCGGCGGCGCATTTCCGTGCCGACCGCGTTCTTCAGTTTTGCCGGCCCCCGCATGCCGCTTTCTACAAGCGGGTCTTCTATGCAGATACCATCGTGCCCGGCCGGCTGGCGAAGAATTACGGAATCGACATGACGCTGATGGCGACGAATGTGATCGAGGTTGGCCGAAAGCTTCTGACGCGCTATCCCTTCTTTATTTCCAGCGCCAGCGAACAACGCATGATGTTTTCCCGCGGCCCCGACAGCAGGCTGCCATCGCTCACCATCATCCCAACCGCTCGCTTCGTGCCGGAAGGCCAGTTCGGCACCGATCTGCCGCTCTGAAGCCGCGCTCATGAAATGCCGCAGAGCGTACCGGCTGCGGCATTCTCATGCATTGCGCTTTTCCCAGGCTTTGTGTAAGCCCTGAATGGGATCATGGCATTCAGGGAGACGATATTTCATGGCCGAAGAACACAACGGACCCGTCGAAGTCGGCGCGCCGATGGACTACAAAGAACATGAACAAACCTACAATCTGTTCATTTCGGCTGCGAAATACGGCTCGATGTTCCTCATTGCCCTGCTGCTTGGCATGACGGCCGGTTTTTTCACCAGCAGCGGCTTTCTCGGCGGCCTCCTAGTTTTTCTCATCATCTTCGTTGCCGGCATCGTCCTGCTGCGCTGACCTGCAGCAGGCAAGCAGCGGCATTTCCGAATTTTTGAATAGGTGCTTGGCCTGAGCGGTGAGCCGCGGTGGTTTGGCTGACCCGGAGGAGGGGGCAGTTGGGCAGTATCGTTTTCATTACAAAAGAATCGATCGGTTCCGAGACACGCGTTGCGGCGTCTGCCGAAACTGTGAAGAAGATGAGGAACCTCGGCTTCGACACCGTGGTCGAGGCAGGTGCTGGCGTTTTGTCGCGCATGCCGGACAGCGAATTTGAGGCTGCAGGGGCGCGGATCGGCTCGGCTGGCGATGCGGCAACCGCGGATGTGGTGCTCAAAGTGCGCCGCCCGACGGAGGCGGAGATTGCCGGCTACAAGAGCGGCGCGGTCGTCATCGCGATCATGGATCCTTACGGAAACGATGAGGCGATTGCGGCGATGGCGAAGGCAGGGCTTTCAGCCTTCGCGATGGAACTGATGCCGCGCATTACGCGCGCCCAGTCCATGGATGTTCTTTCCTCACAGGCAAATCTCGCCGGCTATCAGGCTGTCATTGAAGCGGCGTCCGTCTATGATCGCGCCCTGCCGATGATGATGACGGCCGCCGGCACCGTTCCGGCCGCCAAGGTCTTCGTGATGGGTGCAGGCGTGGCAGGCCTCCAGGCGATTGCGACGGCGCGCCGCCTCGGCGCTGCGGTCTCGGCCACCGACGTTCGCCCCGCCGCCAAGGAACAGGTCGCCTCGCTCGGCGCCAAGTTCATCGCCGTTGAAGACGAGGAGTTCAAGGCAGCGGAGACGGCGGGCGGCTACGCCAAGGAAATGTCCAAGGAATACCAGGCGAAGCAGGCAGCTCTCGTTGCCGAGCATATCGCCAAGCAGGACATCGTCATCACCACGGCACTGATCCCCGGACGCCGTGCGCCGAAGCTGGTATCGCGCCAGATGCTGGCTTCGATGAAGCCCGGCGCCGTTGCCGTCGACCTTGCGGTCGAGCGTGGCGGCAATATCGAGGGCGTGGTTGCAGACGAGGTCGTCGATGTCGAAGACGTCAAGGTGATCGGTTTCGCCAACCTGCCGGGCCGGGTCGCCGCCAGCGCTTCGGCGCTCTATGCCAAGAACCTCGTCACCTTCCTCGAGACGATGCTCAACAAGGAGACGAAGAGCGTCGTCCTCAACCTCGACGACGAACTCATCAAAGCGACCATGCTGACCTATGCAGGCGATGTCGTGCATCCGGCATTCGGCGGGACGAAGAAGGGGATAGCTGATGGCCAGTGAAGCAATGGAAAAGGCGCTGGAGCAGCTTGACCAGGCGGTCAACGCAGTCGTGGCGGCGGCCGCGCAGGCACCGGAAGCGGCAAGTGCGGCAACGGGCGGGGCGATCGATCCCTTCATTTTCCAGTTCGCGATCTTCGTGCTGGCGATCTTCGTCGGTTATTACGTCGTCTGGTCGGTGACGCCGGCGCTGCATACGCCGCTGATGGCCGTCACCAACGCCATCTCTTCAGTCATCGTCGTCGGCGCGCTGCTTGCCGTCGGCATTTCGGCAAGCGGGCTTGCGACCGGTTTCGGCTTCGTCGCGCTCGTTCTCGTCTCGGTCAACATCTTCGGCGGTTTCCTCGTCACGCAGCGCATGCTGGCGATGTACCGCAAGAAGGACAAGTGAGGCCGGACGAATGACCAATCTCGCAGCTTTCCTCTATCTCGTCTCCGGCGTGCTTTTCATCCTGGCACTGCGCGGCCTCTCCCATCCGGCCACCAGCCGCAAGGGCAATCTCTACGGCATGATCGGCATGGGGATGGCGATCCTCACGACGCTGGTGCTGGCAACGCCTTCTTTTGCCGGCTTCGTGCTGATCGTGCTCGGACTGGCGATCGGCGGCGGGGCGGGCGCCTATATCGCCCGCGTCATCCCGATGACCTCGATGCCGCAACTGGTGGCGGGCTTCCACTCGTTGGTCGGCCTTGCCGCCGTGCTGGTTGCTGCGTCTGCGCTTTATACACCGGCCTCCTTCGGCATCGGCGATATCGGCTCGATCCATGGCGAGGCGCGTATCGAGATGGCGATCGGCGCTGCGATCGGGGCGCTTACCTTTACCGGCTCGATCATCGCTTTTCTGAAGCTTGACGGGCGCATGTCCGGCAAGCCGATCCTGCTTCCCTTCCGGCATATCATCAACATCGCGCTTTTGGTGCTGATCGTCTTCTTCATCGTCGGGCTTGCGGCAACCGAAAGCCATTTCGATTTCTGGGCGGTCGTGGCGCTTTCGCTGGCGCTCGGCGTGCTGCTGATCGTGCCGATCGGGGGCGCCGACATGCCGGTCGTCGTCTCCATGCTGAACTCCTATTCGGGGTGGGCGGCAGCCGGTATCGGTTTCACGCTCGGCAATCTCGCTCTGATCATCACCGGCGCGCTGGTCGGCTCTTCGGGTGCGATCCTGTCCTACATCATGTGCAAGGGCATGAACCGCTCGTTCATATCCGTCATTCTCGGCGGCTTCGGTGGCGAGACCTCTGCAGGGGCTGCGGACAATTCCGACAAGACCGTCAAGCTCGGCTCGGCAGAGGATGCCGCCTATCTGATGGCGAACGCTTCCAAGGTCATTATCGTGCCGGGCTACGGCATGGCGGTTGCCCAGGCGCAGCACGCGCTTCGCGAGCTGGCCGACAATCTCAAGAAGGCCGGCGTCGAGGTCAAATACGCAATTCATCCGGTCGCCGGCCGCATGCCCGGCCACATGAACGTGCTGCTGGCCGAAGCGAACGTGCCTTATGACGAGGTCTTCGAACTCGAAGACATCAACTCCGACTTCGGCCAAGCCGATGTCGCTTATGTCATCGGTGCCAACGACGTCACCAATCCAGCGGCGCGCGATGACAAGACCTCGCCGATCTACGGCATGCCGATCCTCGACGTCGACAAGGCCAAGACCTGCCTCTTCGTCAAGCGTTCGCTCGGCTCCGGCTATGCCGGCATCGACAATACGCTGTTCTACAAGGATGGCACGATGATGCTGCTCGGCGATGCAAAGAAGGTCACCGAGGAGATCAACAAAGCGATCGGCCACTGAGCCAAGGCCCGGCTCCGAGCCGGGCTTTTATTGTAAGCGATGCCAGCCGAAGAAAAAGGCCCGCCTAAGCGAGCCTTTTCCATCTCCGCCAACCTTTGTCAGGTAGCAGCGGGCGCCAGCGTCATTTTCTCCACGCCGATCGCGAGATTGAGTCCCTCCTGGGCCTGAACATTCAGCGGCTGCAGCATGAAAGCCTTGTTGGTGCCACCGGCGATTACCTTGGCACCGGCACCTGCGCCAAGGCTGGCATCGGCGCCGATCCCGTAGTATTCACCGGCAAGTGCAAATTCCGGAATGTTTGTGCCGGTCTTGGCAAGAACCTGCCAGATCATAACGCTTTTGCCGGTCTCGCCGATATCCAGGCCAAATTTCTCGATCTTGCCGGCATAGACGGCTTTCGGGCCGCCTCCGGCAGGCGTGTAGGTGCAGATCAGATTCTTCTGCGAAGTGATAATCAGCCCCTGACCGCCTTCCGATCCGCAGACCAGACGGCCGACGCTGATATAGTTTGCAGCGCCTGCCGGGCTTGCAAAGACTGCTGCCGCCGCCGTTGCTGCGATCATCATGTGCTTGAACATGGCCGTTCTCCTTTCGGATGACCTATCGGAAACGAATTGATCCTTTTGATTGTTCCGGCCGTTATTCGCGCTCGAGCGCGCTGCGGGGTGCTGTCAGGGTCCAGATCAGGCCCTGCGGCAGGTAGTCTACCTGCACCGATCCGCGGAAGGCTGCTGCAGCATGCGTCTTGATGACAGTGGTTCCAAAACCGGAGCGGGACGGTGTAGTGACCTCGGGACCGTTCCGTTCCTCCCAAATAAAACGGAGCATTGCCTCGGACTGATCCTCGACCTGGATATTCGACCAGGAGAAGGAGACGCGGCCCTGTGGCACCGAAAGCGCACCGTATTTTACCGAATTGGTAGCCAGTTCATGCAGCGTCAGGCCGAGGTTCTGGACCGCTTCCGGCTTGACCACAAAATCCTCTCCGGAAATCTCAAGCTGTTCTGCCGCCTGCGGGAAGGCCTCCAGGTGAATGTCGATGACCCGGCGGAGCGAGGCACCGGACCATTGTTCGCTTGTCAAAAGCTCGATCGAACGGACGAGCCCGTCGAGGCGATTGGAAACGGCCGACTGGAAGCCTTCGACGCTGTCGGCCTGTTTGGCGAGTTGGCGCATCATCGCCTGGGCCAGCGTGAGCAGGTTCTTCGTTCGATGCACGAGCTCATGCATTATGAAATGCAGACGGTCTTCCGTCTGGCTGCGATCGAACGAGGCGTTGGACAGAGCAACGGCGACCTGGTTTGCCTCGATGACGCTGGTATCGATCGGCGCCACGATTTGGCCCTCGCCCATGCTGCTTGCCATGTCGGCTATATCGCGGATCGTAGTGCGCACCTGCCGCGCCACGGCATAGGCCGCGAGCACGGCGACCAGAAGCAATGCGATGCCGCCGACGATCAGGAAACGCCATGTCGTGAGGATCGATGCCTGCGCCGTGGCAACCGGTCCCCAGACCACCGTTTTCCAGGACCAGCCGGGAATTTGGGCATAACCGAGGAGTTGGTTCGGCAGAATATCCTCATCCTCGAAGACGCCGCGCGAAGCGATGAGCGACGGCAGGATGCGCGTGTCGAACGGCGTTCCGGGGGCAATGCTTGCCATGCCGCTCGAAGCCACCACATGGCCGCCCTGATCGATCACCGCAGCCGACCAACCCGACGCAAGCCCTTCGGTCGTGACAAGTCTGGCGAGGTCCTTGGCGTTCTGGGTGACGATCAGGGCCGCGACTTGGCCTGCATCCAGCGGCATCGTGACATTGTAGACCCACTCGCCGCTTGTCGCTCCCTTGAAGACGTCGGATGCTTCGATACGGCCGGACTCGATGGCCGATTCCATCGCCGGGATATTGGCTGTTTTGCTGAGCGGCGTGCCGAAATCACGGCGCGTGTTCAGTAGCTGCTGACCGCTTCGGTCGACGGCGATCACGTAGAGTGTATCGCCGCGCAGGGCCGTTTCGGTCCGCTCATGAAACGAGGCGAAGTCGTTGTTCTCGAGTTCGGGCGAGGTTGAGAGCAGACGAAGTGTCGTCGCCATGTCCTGTAACTGCCGGTCAATAGAGCGAGACAGGGTCAGCGCGTCTTGCGCCGTCTCGCGCCGCAGCGTCGTGCGCTGATTGTCCTCGAGTTGCAGAAGCAGGAGTGTGACGAAAGCAAAGATCGGCACGGCGATCGAGACCGCCATGGCAACCAGATAGGTGCCGATCGAAGCCTTGGGAAACAGCCGCGTGCGCAGACTCATGGGCATAATCTTTGCAGGCTTTCGAGAGCGAATGGCCCGGCCGGATTTTCGCAAACAGTTACGAAAGCAAAAAACTGCATCGCCGTCAGTGCCCTCAACGCGTTCGGATTCCCGATAGCCTGCTATCGAAGCAGCGACATGTTAGGGGCAGGGGAAAGTGGTTGCAACACACTAAAACATGCTGACGGAAGAATTGTAATGGTCATACAATTGTGCCGTCAGGCGAACCGGGAGAGCCGAAATGATCGGAGGCTTGCCTCAGTTGCGCCTGACAGAATCTCGTTTGCCGCCAGCGTGCCGACCAACGGAGCAAGCGTCACGCCGGAATGCATAACGGCGATGTAAAGGCCGCCGATGCCGCAATTGCCGATGATCGGGAAGCCGTCTCGCGGCGTCGGGCGATATCCGACAGTGACGAAATCCATTGTCAGTGCGTCGCTTTCCAAAAGGCTGGCTTTGACCTTTGCAAAGAGAGCGGCCGCGGTCGCCTGACGGTCTTCGCCCGGATCGCTGCCGCCGAAGTCGCTGCCCGCGATGATGCGCCCTTCGGTCGTCTGGCGCATATGCAGTTCCGTCGCAATCACCAGGCCGTTCAGCCGTTTCTCGAACGGGCGGGAGTGGACGATCAGGCCGGGCGGCGCGTCAATCGGCAGCGTGATCCCGGCTGACGCGGCTATGGGAACGGATCCTGCGCCGCAAGCGAGGACGACATGATCGGCATCGATCAGACCTTGCGACGTCACGACGCCGGCAATGTGATCTCCGCTACGGATGAGGCTGCGAACGGCAGCGCCGATGAATTTCGCGCCTCGCGCTTCGGCATCCGCCAGCATCATGCGCGCGGCTGCGACCGGCTCGACTGCGCCTTCCTCAGCGACAGCGAGGGCGAAATCGGGTGCATTACTGAGATAGGGTTCGCGGCGGGAGATCTCACTGCGCTCGATGCGGTTGATTCCGTAGCCCCAGCCGCCGTGCTCCTTGGCGTAAGCTTCGAGTTGATCGCGGGGCAGGTCCCAGCAGATGCCGCCGCACCAGGTAAGTGGCAGGCCCGGAAGCTCCGCAGCGAGCCGCTTCCACTCCGCCATCGAGCGGCGCCGGAAATGAAAGTAGAATTCGGGGTTGCCCCAGCTGGCATTGATCCAGGCGAAGGAATTGGGTGTTGCGACGCCGCCGGTTTCTTCGGCGATGACCGTCACAGCAGCACCGGCCTTCGCCAAATGCCAGGCGATCGAGGCGCCTATGATACCGGCGCCGACGACGATCACATGCCGTTTCGCCGCCATCGCCGTTTTCTCCGTGATCTGCAGGTATCAGCCGCTGGTTGCAGCGCCGACGCGGGCCAGGCCGTCGCGGGCCGGCTGGTATTTCGGGTCGAGGCCGATCGCGTGGCGATAGGAACGGGCCGCCTTCTCCTTGTCACCGCGGCGCTCATAGACGAGCGCCTGGTTGGCCCAGGATTCGGCGATGTTGCCGTTGAGCTCGATCGCATGGTTGAAGTCGGCGAAGGCATTGTCGTCGTCGTTTAGCGCGATATAGGAAATGCCGCGACCGTTATAGGGCTCGGCCGAATTCGGTGACAGCGAGATCGCCTTCGAGAAATCGTCGATCGCTTTGTCCTGCTGATTGCGCTTTTGGAAAATCAGGCCGCGATTGTGATAAGCGCGGCCATCTGTCGTGCCGAGCTGGATCGCGCGGGCGAAATCGTTGAATGCCGCATCGTCCTGGCTGGCCTGGCGATAGACGTTGCCGCGGCCGATATAGGCAACGTCGTAGCTCGGGTTGATCTGCAGCGCGGCGTTGTAGTCGGCGATCGCCTGTTGCTGCTGGCCCATGTTGCGATAGACGAGCGCGCGGTTGGCATAGGCCTGGAAGAAGCGCGGATTGATCTGCAGGGCGGTATTGAAGTCGTTCAGCGCGGCCTTGAACTGACCGGCACGGCCATAGGCCGAGCCTCGGACGTTATATGCTTCCGGATCACGCGGATTGGAATTGATCACCGAGGTCAGCGAGGCAATGTTCTCTTCGGAACCCTGAGCCTTGTCGAGGCGGATCACAGCATCGGAGGTGTTGTCGGTCTGGCAACCGGCAAGGCCGATTGCGGCAAGGACTGCAAGCACCGGCAGCAGCGTCGCTTTCGGCGCGCGCAAGGACCGGAGCGAAGTGAACAAGAAATCAGCCATTCGTGCGCTTCCCCCATGCGTCATATCCGGGGGCAATCGGATATGCGATCTTCAGCAGCAAAAATAAAAAGGCGGCGGCGACACGTAATCGCCCCCGCCAACATGCATCTGAAAACGTCGAAATAACGACGGCACCGTTTAGCGTGCGACCAGACCTTCGCGCTGTGCCCGCTTGCGAGCCAGCTTGCGAACGCGGCGAACAGCTTCGGCCTTCTCGCGGGCGCGCTTCTGCGACGGCTTCTCGTAGTAGTCGCGCATCTTCATTTCGCGGAAAATGCCTTCGCGCTGCATCTTCTTCTTGAGAGCGCGGAGAGCCTGATCGACATTGTTATCGCGGACGAGTACCTGCACGAGAATCACGTTCCTTTGGTTTTGGTTGACACCAGCGGCGGCACAGCGCCAGGGCAAAATTATACGGTTCGCGCGGCCGGAGCCTTGCGATTGGTGATGCGGGATAACAGATCGATGACACGAAGTCCAGACTGATATGGCGATCTGCGGAAAAAATGGCGGATAAGCCTTCCGCCCTGCTTGGCGGATGCGGGGCCCAGAAATGCATTTGCTATTGCGGTATGCAGAAATACCCCTATATATGAGCCTATCGAATATTGCTTGTGACCTTTGTCACGCGCTGAGCGCTCTGTCAGATTTCCTCTCAACTCTCGATAAGAGCCGGCGAATATTTCCCGGCAGTGCAGCGATTGAAAGGAGATCGTTCATGAATTCAGGCACAGTTAAGTGGTTCAATAGCGCAAAGGGCTTTGGCTTTATTCAGCCGGACGATGGTTCGACCGACGTATTTGTTCACATTTCCGCCGTGGAGCGTGCCGGCATGAGCGCGTTGTCCGACGGGCAGAAGGTACGCTACGATCTCGTCCGGGACAAAAAGTCCGGCAAGAACGCAGCGGATAATCTTCAGGCCGCGTGATTTGTCATTTGCCACGGCTGACCACGGATGTACTGGCAGCAGGCTGAGTGACGGGAAGAGGTCGGGTAAAACGCCCGGCCTTTTTGACATTTTGAAAGAGCACCGTGATGCCAAAGCCGAACTATAAGGCAAAGCCGACCTATAAAATAGGTGACTTTGTCGTGCTGAAGTCCGGTCTCACCCGAACGGCCGCTGCCGACAGGCGATGCGAGGTCGTCGGCATCCTGCCGAACGACCATGGACATGTACAGTACCGTGTTCGGTTCGAGGCCGAAAACTTCGAGCGCAGGATAACAGCGCTTGATATCGATGCGACCGAATCCCCGCCGCGGATTTCAGGCGCTCAGGTCGCCCAAACTTCCAATGCCGAGCCTTGGCTGAAGACGTCCAGCATCAAGGTTCGAAAGTAACGCCTCCCCTCGTTAACGATACGGCATGCCATTGCCGCGAAAGGATAAGATTTTGCAGGTTCTCGTCAGGGACAACAATGTCGACCAGGCTCTTCGCGTTCTCAAGAAGAAGATGCAGCGCGAAGGTCTGTTTCGTGAAATGAAGGCGCGCAGCGCCTATGAAAAGCCATCCGAGAAGCGCGCCCGCGAAAAGGGCGAAGCTATCCGCCGTCAGCGGAAACTTGCGCGCAAGAAGATGCAGCGCGAAGGTTTGCTGCCGATGCCCAAGAAGGCCGCAAACACACGTTGAGTGTCGCTTGCGACCGTGGTTTTCAAAATCGCGAACCATCCAAGGAAAAGTGAATGACTGCCACAAAGGACGCATTCTTCAACGCCACGAAGATGTCGGCCCGCGACAAGGCGGAAGCCACGGATCACACGGCGCGGGCGATTATTGCAGACGAAGCAAAACTGCGTGAAAAAAAGACGGAGAAGCTGAAAGCCCTCCGTCTGCAGCGGCAGGCCGAAGCTGAGCCCGAAGTTCCGGCTGCGAAAAGGAAGCGCAAGGTTTCAGTCAAATCGGCCGGCCAATAGGTCTATTGCAAAACGTGGTCCTTCCCCGGACGGCGTCTGCCTGTCCGATTCCCACGCGCTCCAACACAATCTCTGTTTATGCTGCGTGCCAGTTCTGCGACAGGATGGCGTTCGGCGCTAAAGCGGCGTAGCCTTTCTTCGCTGCTCAGCGGCTTGCAGCGTAGGGGGCGCCATCGGTTCATGACACGCGCGCAGCAAATCGGTGTCATCATCGGCTTGGCGATTGTTGCCGTGCTCACGCTGCTGCGGGCCAGCGATCCACAGCTGCTGCGATCGATCCGCGATGTGACCTTCGACGAATACCAGCGCGTATCGCCGCGGTCCTTCGAAGAGCTGCCGGTTCGGGTCATCGATATTGACGAGGCATCGCTGCGCGAATTCGGCCAGTGGCCGTGGCCGAGAGACAGGCTGGCTCTGCTCGTCGACAGGCTGTCCGAGATGGGTGCGGCGGCGATCGCTTTCGACATTCTCTTTGCCGAGCCGGACCGGCTTTCGCCACGGACTGTCGTCGGCAATGTGCCCGGCATCGATCCGTCGCTGCTGTCGCAATTGCCGGACAATGACGAGATTTTCGCCGATACTATTGCCGACAAGCCTGTCGTGCTCGGCTTCGGCTTGACCAACGAGGGAACCTATCGCCCGTCCGTCAAGGCAGGCTTCGCCTTCACCGGCGAAAGTCCCGTCGGCGCACCCCCGCATATCAATGCCGCAACGCCGTTACGTCCGCGCCTTGAAGCGAACGCCGCCGGCATCGGTCATATCAGTCTCAATCCGGGCAGCTCTTCGTCGGTCGTGCGGGCAGTTCCGCTGTTTCTGACGGATGGGGAGCAGCTTTATCCAAACCTGGCGTTGGAGGCACTGCGTGTTGCGCAGGGTGTCTCGACCTATGTGCTGGCGGGCGCTCCGGATGCAGCCGGCGTCATGGTCTCAGTCAAGACAGGCGATTTTGTCGTCCCCGTGACGGCGGCCGGCGAGCTGTGGCTCTATGTCAGCCCCGACCGTGCGGAGAGATATGTCTCCGCGCGGCATGTGCTTGCAGAAAAAGGTGCCTCGGCCGAAGTCAGCGCGGCGATAAACGGTAGTATCGTCTTTATCGGCACATCGGCCGCGGGGCTGCAGGATATCCGTGTCACGGCGCTTGGAGAGAATGTGCCGGGGGTTTCGCTGCACGCGCAGACCCTCGAGCAGATATTGAACGGCCGCTATCTGTCGCGGCCGGATTGGGCGGATGGCCTGGAGATATTCGCCATTGCAGTGCTTGGGAGCCTTTTGGTGATACTGACGACCTTCGTCAGCCCGGCGGTGGGCCTGGCCTGTGGTTTGGCGATTACTGCGCTTGCTGTTGTCGCCTCTTGGCTCTGCTTTTCCTACGCCGGGCTTCTTTTCGATCCGCTGGCTCCGATCATCAGCGGATCAGTGACGCATTTCGCCGCGACGTCGTTCCGCATCCTGGTGATCGACCGGGAAAGGCGCGAGGTTCGCCGCGCCTTCGGGCAATATCTGTCACCATCGCTTCTCTATCGTATCGAGCATACGCGCGACGCACTGCGCCTAGGCGGCGACGATCGGCAACTGACGGTCATGTTCGTCGACGTGCGTCATTTCACCGAAATCAGTGAGCGGCTTGCGCCGAGGGCCGTCGTCGGATTCCTGAATACTCTGCTCGACGCGCTGAGCCGCCATGTCGTCGCCAATGAGGGCACGCTCGACAAGTTCATCGGCGACTCGATCATGGCCTTCTGGAATGCGCCGGTCGATGTGGCCGATCACGAGACGAAGGCGGTACGCGCCGCTCTGGCCATGCGGGAAACGCTTGCCGAGCTCAATGCTGCCGATGCCTTCGGTTTTGGCAAGGATCAGCCGGTGGGCATCGGCATCGGCATCCATACCGGCGTTGCCTGTGTCGGAAATATGGGCGCCGAAACGCGCTTCAATTACTCGGCCGTCGGCGATGCCGTGAACGTTGCTGCGCGGATCGAATCTTCGTGCAAGGAAATCGGCTTCGATATTCTGATTTCGGAGGACACCGCGCGGCTGCAGTTAGGTGCTGCGCTGCTTGAGGCGGGCACCATCGGCCTGAAGGGAAAGAGCAGCCGGACGCGCCTATTCGCCGTCGTCGGGGACGAGCGCGTGACGCAATCGGCCGAATTTGCAGAGCTGCGGCAGCTCCACCATCGGCTTGTCGAGGCATTTCGCTCGCGCTCGCCCGACACGCGCAGGATCGTCAGTGCCATCAGGTTGAAGACCAAAATGATCGCTCCCGGCCTGGCAGAATTTTATCGCCGGATTTCCCGCAGGGCCGATCATTTCCGTGATGAACCGATTTCTGAGGAAGCGCGCCCAGCAGAATGACGTTTCAGCGATGGTGGTTCCGTTCGCCGCGATCCCTATCGCGGTCCTTGCCATGATGATGGTCGCCCTCGTCGCGGTCTCTGTCGTGATCGCCCCGGTGGTGATCATGTGATTTATGCGGCCTGTCGTGGTCATGCGGCTTGTCCGGCTTATGCGGCCTGTCGGGCCTGTCGGGCTTGTCAGGCTTGTCAGGCTTGTCAGGCTTGTCAGGCTTGTCCGGCTTATGCGGCCTGTCGGGTTTGTCGGGTTTGTCGGGTTTGTGTGGTCTATCGGGCTTATTCGGCTTGTCAGGTTTATTCGGTTTCTCCGGCTTCGGCTCCGGAGGCGAGACGGCCGGCGCCTGGCGCTGAAGGTTATCGGGCCGCTGCAGTGCCGCCGTCAATCCGCAGCCGCCGCCCATCATGCCGGAAAGCGACTGACTGCCGGAAAGGAATGGGAGGGCGCGTGGCGTTCCCAGTCTTCGAAGGACGCCCTGGTTTACGGGCGCCACATCCGTCATGTTGCCGTTGGGTGTCGCAACGACACAGTCGCAACGACGTGTCAGTTGCCGGCAGCCGCCCGGGCCGCAAAACTGGGCGGCGCCATTCAGCATGACGACGGCCGTGGTTCCATCCGGGCCGACATAGAAATCGAAGGCGGTGCCACGCACGCCAATCGTGCCCGCAGGTGTCAGGATCTGGTAGGCGGATGATTTCGAACTGCCGCTGATCCAGCGGAAGGTTCCCTTCGCTGCGCGGATGCTCAGCTTTTTCACCGATTGAGAGTCATCGAAGATGTATTTGTCGATGACGACTGACGAACCCCAGCCGACCGCAAGCTTGGTGCCGTCACGGAAGAGAAACTGGCCGAGGCCGGATTTCGATGTACGAATGCGCTCGTCGCGATGGACTGCGGCATTTACGGTCAGCGGTCCCGTTTGACCGGTCACTTCCGTCTTGATGTGGACCGCCTGGCCAACCTGCTCGGCTGCGGAGGCCGGCATGGAGCTGGAAAGCACCGCGCTGAGCACCGTGGCTGTGGCAAGACGGACATACGACATGGAAACACCCTAAGAATAGGAATATTAGCATGTTATTTCGCGTCTCGTCTTCCTGCCCTCTTGGGTTAGTCGGACTAATCCAGTGCGGGCGGGCGGATGCGGCAACCTCAGTGTCACCAGCACTTGTTCCAACCATGTCAAACAAAAGCCCGTCCGCGTCGCAAAAGAAACGTTGTGCCGCATTTCGATTTGCGATTTGTATGGCCACGAAGAAAATGCCTTTCCCTGAAGGAGATGAAGGCGGATGCGGAAATACTCGGTTTTTGCCGTGGCACGGGAAGCGCTCAGAGGCCACAAGGGCTGGGAGAGGCAGTGGACTTCGCCGGAGCCGCGTGCGCAATACGACGTCATTATCATCGGCGGCGGCGGGCATGGTCTGGGAGCAGCCTACTACCTTGCCAAGGAGCACGGCATCACCAACGTCGCGGTGTTGGAAAAGGGCTGGCTCGGCGGCGGCAACACCGGCCGTAACACCACCATCATCCGCTCGAACTATCTCTATGAAGAGAGCATGCACATCTACGAGCATTCGATGAAGCTCTGGGAGAACCTGTCGCAGGATCTGAATTACAATGTGATGTATTCGCCGCGCGGCGTGATGATGCTCTCGCACAACATCCACGATCAGCAGTCCTTCAAGCGGCATATCCACGCCAACCGGCTCTATGGCATCGATAATGAATGGCTGACGCCGGAGCAGGCGAAGGCTTATTGCCCCCCGCTCGATATTTCGGCAGCTGCGCGTTATCCGATTAACGGCGCCGCCTTGCAGCGCCGCGGCGGTACGGCGCGCCATGATGCGGTCGCCTGGGGTTATGCCCGTGCGGCGTCGGATCGCGGCGTTCACATCATCCAGAATTGCGAAGTCACCGGCATCCGCCGCGGACCGGACGGGCGGGTTGTTGGCGTCGAAACCAATCGCGGCTTCATCGGCGCGAAGAAGGTCGGCGTCTCCGCGGCCGGCCACTCGACGACCGTCATGAAGATGGCGGACGTGCGCGTGCCGCTGCAATCGAGCCCGCTGCAGGCGCTGGTTTCCGAACCACTGAAGCCGATCTTTCCCTGTGTCGTCATGTCGAACACGGTGCATGCCTATATCTCGCAGTCCGACAAGGGCGAGCTCGTCATCGGCGCTGGCACAGACCAGTATAATTCCTATTCGCAGACAGGCGGCCTGCAGATCATCACGCATACGCTTGATGCGATCTGCGAGCTCTTCCCGATGTTTCGCCGCGTGAAGATGATGCGCTCCTGGGGCGGCATCGTCGACAATACGCCGGACCGTTCGGCGATCCAGTCGAAGACGCCGGTTCCGGGGCTCTATGTCAACTGCGGCTGGGGAACGGGCGGCTTCAAGGCGACGCCGGGTTCGGCCAACCTCTTTGCGCACCTGATCGCCCGCGACGAGCCGCACAAGTTCAATGCCGGATTGACGCTGGAGCGCTTCCGCACCGGACGGCTCATCGACGAAGCGGCAGCCGCCGCCGTCGCGCACTGACCACGCACTTCCGACAAGGGAATCCAATGCTACTGATCTACTGCCCATACTGTCAGGAAGAGCGCTCCGAGCTCGAATTCCGTGGCGCTGGCGACGCGCATATTGCGCGGCCCCAGAATATCGCTTCGATTTCCGACGAGGAATTCGAGGCGTATTTCTTCCTGCGCGACAACCCGAAGGGCCTGATCTTCGAACGCTGGCGGCACATCCACGGCTGCGGCCGTTTCTTCAATGCGGCGCGCGACACCATCAGCGACAAATTCATCATGACCTACAAGGCAGGCGAGCCAAAGCCTGAAATCGGCGCTGCCAGCGTCCCGCACGCCCCCGTCGAAACCTATGAAGCGACGGAAGGAGAGGCGAAATGAGCGGCGCGAACCGAATTCCAGGCAAGGGACGCCTGACGCCGGCCAGAACCGCCCGCTTCACTTTCGACGGCAAGAGCTATACCGCGCTCGAAGGCGACACCGTCGCTTCGGCGCTGATCGCCAACGGCGTGCATCTTGTCGGCCGCTCCTTCAAGTACCACCGCCCGCGCGGCATCCTTTCTGCCGGTGCGGAAGAGCCGAATGCGCTGATCGACGTTGCCCGAGACTCGGCGCGAAAGCAGCCGAACGTGCGCGCCACAGTTCAGGAAGTCTTCGACGGTATGATCGTCAAGTCGCAGAACCGCTTCCCGTCACTTGCTTTTGACGTCGGTGGCATCAACGATCTGCTTTCGCCGTTCTTTGCGGCGGGATTCTACTACAAGACCTTCATGTGGCCGAAGGCCGCCTGGAAGCATGTCTATGAGCCACTCATCCGACGTTCCGCCGGTCTCGGCGTCGCGCCGACGGAAGGCGATCCGGATCACTACGCAAGCCGCTATGCGCATTGCGACGTGCTCGTCGCCGGGGCGGGCGTTGCCGGTCTCTCCGCTGCCCTTGCCGCGGCTGAGGCGGGCGCCCGCGTCATCATTTGCGACGAGCAGGCGGAATGCGGCGGTGCCTTGCGCTTCGACTGCGGCGTGAAGATCGACGGCATCGATGGCTACGTCTGGGCGCAGCAGGCGGCTGCCAAGCTGAAGGCGATGGACAACGTGCAGGTTCTGACCCGCACGACGGCCTTCGGCTACTACAACCATAATTTCATCGCTCTTGCCGAGCGCGTGACCGACCATATCGCCAAACCAGGCCGTGACCTGCCGCGCGAGCGTCTCTGGCAGGTCCGCGCCAAGCGGGTGATCCTCGCCAGCGGTGCAATCGAACGGCACATGGTATTCCGAAACAACGACCGTCCGGGCATCATGTTGGCGTCTGCCGCGCGCATGTATCTGAACCACTACGGGGTCGCCGTCGGAGCCAAGGTTGGTGTCTACACCGCCCATGACTCGGCCTATGAAGCCGCTTTCGACCTGAAGCGTGCCGGCGTGGCAATCGCTGCGATCGTCGATTGCCGCCAGACGCCGGGGGCTTCAGTTCTTGCCGAAGCGCGTTCGCTTGGGATCGAGGTGCTGGCTGGACAATCGGTCATCAATACTTCGGGCAAGCTCCGCGTCTCATCGATGACCGTCGCCCGCAACGGCGGCGGCTCGCCGCGCAAGATTGCGGTCGACGCATTGCTGGTTTCGGCCGGCTGGACGCCGTCGGTGCACCTCTTCTCGCAGTCGCGCGGCAAGGTGAAGTTCGAGCCGGAAAGCCAGCGCTTCCTGCCCGGCACCTATGCGCAGGACTGCCTGTCGGTCGGCGCCTGCAACGGCACGGACGGCCTGCAGCAGACGATCGAAGAGTTCTCTTGCGGCCGGCGAGCTGATGGCGCAAGCCGTCGGAAACTCGGGCAGTGGCAAGATCAGCATCTCGGCCGAGCAGGCCTATGACTGGACCGGAGGTATGATCGGTGCTGCCGAAGGTGCCGGCCCGGAGACGAGCGCCAAGGCCTTCATAGACTTCCAGCACGATGTCTGCGCCAAGGACATCCGTCTTGCGGTGCGCGAAGGCATGCACTCGATCGAGCACATCAAGCGCTTCACGACGAACGGCATGGCCTCCGACCAGGGCAAGCTCTCCAACATGCACGGTCTGGCGATCGCCGCCGAAATGCTCGGCAAGGAAATCCCGCAGGTCGGCCTCACGACCTTCCGTGCGCCCTATACGCCGGTCACCTATGGCACGCTGATCAGCCATTCGCGCGGCGAACTCTTCGATCCCGCGCGTAAGACGCCGATGCATCAGTGGGAAGCGGCGCATGGCGCTGTGTTCGAAGACGTCGGCAATTGGAAGCGTGCCTGGTTCTATCCGCGCGCCGGCGAGACGATGCATCAGTCAGTTGCCCGCGAATGCAAAACGGCTCGCGATATCGCAGGCGTTTTTGATGCCTCGACGCTCGGCAAGATCGAGGTCGTCGGCCCGGATGCGGCCGAGTTCATGAACCTGATGTACACCAATGCCTGGGACACGCTGAAACCCGGCAAGTGCCGCTATGGCATCATGACCCGCGAAGACGGCTTCGTGTACGACGACGGCGTTGTCGGGCGTCTTGCAGATGACCGTTTCCATGTCACGACGACGACCGGCGGTGCACCGCGCGTTCTTCATCACATGGAAGACTATCTGCAAACGGAGTTCCCGCACCTGAAGGTGTGGCTGACCTCCGTTACCGAGCAATGGGCTGTGATTGCCGTGCAAGGTCCGAAGGCGCGCGAGATCGTCGCGCCGCTCGTTGAGGGGCTCGATATTTCCAACGAGGCCTTCCCGCATATGAGCGTTGGCGAGTGCAAGGTCTGCGGCGTACCTGCGCGCCTCTTCCGAGTGTCGTTTACTGGCGAAGTCGGCTTCGAAATCAACGTTCCAGCCGATTTCGGCCAGTCGGTGCTGGAAGCTGTCTGGGCAAATGCCGAGCCGCTCGGCGCCTGCGTCTACGGCACCGAGACGATGCACGTCCTTCGCGCCGAAAAGGGCTATATCATCGTTGGACAGGATACGGACGGCACGGTTACGCCGGATGACGCAGGTCTTTCCTGGGCCGTTTCCAAGAAGAAGACGGATTTTGTTGGTATTCGGGGGCTGAAGCGTCCCGATCTCGTCAGGGAAGGCCGCAAGCAGCTTGTCGGTCTCCTTACGAAGGATACGAAGCTGGTGCTCGAAGAAGGCGCACAGATCGTCGCCAATCCGAACGAGCCGAAGCCGATGACCATGCTTGGTCATGTGACCTCGTCTTACTGGTCGGAAAACCTCGGCAAGTCGATCGCCTTCGCGCTGGTCGCCGGCGGCCGGGCGCGCATAGGCGAGAACTCTTTATGTACCAATGCCCGACAAGACGATTGCCGTTGAAGTGACGGACATGGTGTTCTTTGACAAAGAAGGAGGCCGGATCAATGGTTGATGTGGCAATTCGCAAATCCGCTCTTTCCGGCAACCACGGCGGTTCTGCCACTGTGCGGCTGACGCCTGCGCCTGCGGCGAGCCGGGTGGCGCTGCGGGCGCCGGCAGCTTCGCTCAAAGCTCTTTCATCGGCTCTCGGCGTCTCGATCCCGGATGCGCCGAAAACATCGGGCCGCGAGGGCAAACGCTCAGTGCTCTGGCTCGGCCCCGACGAATGGCTGGTGATCGATGAAGACGGCGCGGATCTGATGACCCTGTTATCAGGTGTCAGCCTCCTTCATTCGGCGACGGATGTCTCCCATCGCAATGTCGGCATCATCGTCTCTGGCCCCGGCGCCGAAGCCACGCTTTCGGGCGGCTGCCCGCAGGACCTGTCGATCGGCACATTTCCGGTCGGCGCCTGCTCGCGCACGCTGTTCGGCAAGGCGGAAGTCGTGTTCTTCCGCACCGAGGACGATACGTTCCGGATCGAATGCTGGCGGTCGTTTTCCGACTATGTCTTCGGTCTGTTGGCCGAGGCGGCAGATGACGCGGGGCACTGACGGGCTGGCCGTGAAATCGCGCGAGAGCGGCTAAGGACGCAGGGCCGCTTTCAGCAATTCAATGGCCGCTGAAACGGAGGAGCCCTTGATCGCGGGCGGAACTGCGCGTTCGCAAAATTCCCGCCATACGAACAGCGTTAACTCCGCGCCATCAGTGGTCTTGGCGGGATATTCGGCAAGGTCCTCAAGGACCCGATATCGGGCATCCTCCCAGAAGAGTGTCTCCACCCAATCATAAATCGGAATCATGTGGAAATGGATCGGGTAGCCCGGGGCGTGTCCATATCGGCCGATATAGACGCGCCGCGCCTGCAGAACCCGTCGCAGAGCGTCCTCGACCTTTGCCAGTAGCGGGCCGAGTTCTCCAAGCGCGCTGGCCTGTAATCCGGAAAGTTCACTTGCAGGCGTCTTGGAACCGACCATAAGATAACCCGGAAACGCCGAATTCATCCTGTGGTTTACAATCCAGCTCCCGGTTTCGAGGATATTAAACCGCGCGGGGATTTCCAAAGAGCCTGCTCTCAGGTTTCCTCCGGCCGGTCCTTCGGGTCGAACTGGATGATGGTGATCCAGTTCGCAGTAAGCGCGGGTTTCTTCTCGTTCTCGATCTCGATGGACACTTCATATGTGGTCATCAGCATGCTGGCGCCGCGGAAGCGTGCGTCAGCGAGGACGAAATGGCCGCGGATGCGGGTGCCGGATTTGACCGGCGCCATGAAGCGCACCTTGTCGAATCCATAGTTGATGCCCATCGTCTGCTCGCGGATTTTGGGCAACGCATTGTAATTCATTGTGGAAAGCAGAGAGAGCGTCAAGAAACCATGGGCGATCGTGCCGCCGAAGGAGCTTTCGGTTGTCGCGCGGCCGGGTCGGTATGGATGAACTGATGGTCGTTGGTGGCGTGCGCAAAAGCGTCGATCATCGCCTGATCGACAAGAATCCAATCTGAAAGCCCTGTTTTCGTGCCAATGAGCCCGCGGACTTCCGCGAGCGAAATTTCCCTGCCCATAAGTTCCCCATGAAAAAAGCCGCCTGCTCAATTGCTTACAGTGGATTTATGACAATTACGACAACGATTCACATTCGTTGTGGCTTGAATCAATTCCCGACGCAAAAGATGACCGACCGCGGCGGTACGATCACGGCCGCGCCAAGCTTCCCGGAGTTGCCGGACGGGCTCAACAGCCGCCACGCGGCAGTGTCTGGGGGCGGGAGGACGAAGTCCGTCGCATTGTTCGATCGGTTGAAAAGCACGGCCAGACGCACTTGTCTGCGGCTGTCGTGGTCGCGCGTTGTGAGCAGCATGCCGAGCGTGGAAAAATTCGCAGTCTCCCACTCTCCAACGGTCATCGGATTGCCCGAGGAGGATATCCATTCGACATCGCCGTTGCCGTCGAAGAAGCCGGATTCGGAGAAGACGGAGAAGCGCTTTCGCAATGCTGCCACGAAGGCGGTGTGGGCGATCAATTCTTCATCCAGCGCCTCCCAGTCGACCCAGGTGATTTCGTTGTCCTGGCAATAGGCGTTGTTATTGCCGCGCTGTGTTCGCCCGCCTTCATCACCCGCCGTCAGCATGATGCTGCCGCGGCTGGCAAAGAGCGTCGAGATCAGCGCCTTCAGATCGCCACGGCGCTTCTTGATGATATCGGGATAGCGCGTTTCGCCCTCGATGCCGTTGTTCCACGAATGGTTCTCGTTGTGGCCATCGCGGTTTTCCTCGCCGTTCGCTTCGTTGTGCTTATGACTGTAGGCAACGAGATCCTTCAGCGTGAAACCGTCATGGGCAGCGAGGAAATTGACGCTGCGCGTCGCCGTTCCGCCGTTTCGCAAGAAAATGTCGGAGGAGCCGGCCAGTGCTGTCGCGAGCGGCCCGGTCTTCCAGTCGTCGCCGCGCCAATAGCAGCGGAGATCGTCGCGAACGCGGTCGTTCCATTCGAGGAAGGGAGCTGGAAAATTGCCGAGTTGATAGCCGCCCGGACCGATATCCCAAGGCTCGGCGATCATGATGCGCTCGGCGAGCACGTTATCGTCGAGGATCGCGGAGAGTGTCCCTCCATGGGCCTCGAAGCCGTTTGCCGTGCGGCCGAGAACAGGCGCCAGATCGAAGCGGAAACCATCGACGCCGGCGCCGAGGACGAAATGTCGGAGGCTATCGATGATGAGCTGGCGGACATAGGGATGATCGCAGGCGACGGTATTGCCGGTCCCGGTGTCGTTGACAAGCTCGCCGGGCCGGCCGGGCAGATGCCGGTAGAAGGAGAGATTGTCGAGGCCGCGCAGCGACAGCGTCGTGCCGTAACGGTCGCTCTCGCCGGTATGGTTGAAGACGAGGTCAAGAATGACGCCGATGCCTTCGGCCCGGAGCTTCGCAACCGTATCGCGCAGTTCGGCCATGCCGCCCGGCGCGAGGCGCGGATCGAGCGCCATGAAGGCAACGGGATTGTAGCCCCACCCGTTCGCTAGTCCGAGCGGCGGCAAATGGCGCTCGTCGATCCAAGCGGTGATCGGCATCAGCTCGACGGCATCGACACCGATCCGCTTGAGATGAGCGATCACTGAGGGATGGGCAAGGGCGGCGACGGTGCCGCGCTGCGTCTCGGGAACGTCCGGGTGGCGGATCGTGAAGGGTTTGACCGCGACTTCATAGATAAAACCGCCTGGCTTGAAGAGGGGTTTCTCCAGCGTCACTTTCGTATCGCGGGTCACCATCGCCTTCGGCATCAGGTTCTGCGTGTCTTCGCCGAAGATGCCGAGACGCGGATCATGGCGGAACGGCCGGTCGAGCTGTTTGGCGTACGGGTCGACCAGAAGCTTGGACGGATCGAACCAGAGACCGTTTTCCGGAGCATAGATGCCGTCGACCCGAAAGCCGTAACAGGCGCCTTCCTTCAGACCGTCGACGAAAAGGCGGTGCACATGGCCGTTTTCGCGCGCCATCGGCAGGCGCGCGAGTTCCTTGTTGCCGGTTTCATCGAAGAGGCAGAGCTGGATCTCTGCGGCATGCTGCGACCAGACGGCGAATTCGACGCCGGCTTCGAAAAGGATCGCGCCCCCTTTAGCCCTGTTGTCCGCCCGCATGAGCCTCCGATCAGGTGATCACCGAAGGTGCATCACGGCCCGTGCGCTTGCGGATGTCCGCGATGCTTTCCGCGGCGGCGACCAGGTCGGCCAACGCCTCCTGCGTCTCGATGTTGTGCCGGGTCGAATCTGGCTCGTAACGCTCCAGGTAAACGCGTAGCGTCGCACCGGACGTCCCGGTGCCGGAGAGGCGGAACACGACACGCGAGCCGCCCGAAAAAAGAATGCGAATACCCTGATGTTCGCTGACCGACTTGTCTATCGGATCGTGATAAGCGAAGTCGTCCGCTGTTTCGACGGTCAAGCCGCCGACGGTCTTGCCCGGCAGGGCTAGAAGCTGGCTGCGCAAATTATCGATTAGGCCGTTTGCAGCGTCGGTATCCACGCCTTCATAGTCATGGCGGGAATAGTAGTTGCGGCCATAGGTCTGCCAATGCTGGGTAACGACGTCCTGAACGCTTTCGCCGCGGACGGCAAGGATGTTCAGCCAGAGGAGTACGGCCCAGAGGCCGTCCTTCTCGCGGACGTGGCTGGAACCGGTTCCGGCGCTCTCCTCGCCGCAGATCGTTGCCATGCCGGCATCGAGCAGATTGCCGAAGAATTTCCAGCCGGTCGGCGTTTCGTACATGCCGATGCCGCGTTTTTCGGCGACGCGGTCGGCAGCACCGCTGGTTGGCATGGAGCGTGCGATGCCTGCCAGGCCGCCGGAATATCCCGGCGCGAGATTGGCGTTTGCCGCAAGGATCGCCAGGCTGTCTGAAGGGGTGACGAAGATGCCGCGGCCGATGATGAGGTTGCGGTCGCCGTCGCCGTCCGAAGCGGCGCCGAAATCGGGCGCGTCCTCGCCCATCATCTCGTCATAGAGTTCCTTGCAGTGGACAGGGTTCGGATCCGGATGATGCCCGCCGAAATCCGGCAGCGGCATGAAATTGCGCACCGAGCCGAGCGGCGCGCCAAGACGGTTTTCGAAGATTTCCTTGGCATAGGGGCCGGTAACGGCGCTCATCGCATCGAAGGCGATGCGGAAGCCGAGGCTGATCAGATTGCGGATCGCGCCGAAATCGAACAGCTCCTCCATCAGCGCGGTATAGTCCTCGACCGAATCGATGACCGAAAGCATCATGCCGCCGGGCAGTTCTTCCTTGCCGATGCGATCGAGGTTCACGTCCGGGAAATCGGCGATCTTGTAGCTGTCGATCACCCGGGTGCGCTCATAGATCGCGTCGGTGATCTTTTCCGGCGCCGGCCCGCCGTTGTTGACGTTGTATTTGATGCCGAAATCTTCGGTCGGGCCGCCCGGATTGTGGCTGGCGGAAAGGATAATGCCGCCGAAAGCCTTGTATTTACGAATGACGTGCGAGGCAGCCGGGGTCGAAAGAATGCCGCCTTTGCCAACGATGACCTTTCCAAAGCCGTTGGCGGCGGCCATCTTGATCGCCTTCTGGATGACCTCGCGATTGTAGTAGCGTCCGTCGCCGCCAATGACGAGGCACTTGCCCTGATAGCTTTCCAGAGAATCGAAAATCGATTGGATGAAGTTCTCAGCATAGTTCGGCTGCTGGAAGACCGGGACCTTCTTCCTGAGACCCGACGTGCCGGGTTTCTGGTCCTGGTAGGGCGTTGTGGATACAGATTTGTTCATTTCTGTCACTTGCCTTTCGGGGCGAGGCTTGAATAGAGGGCAGCGTAGCGCTCGGCGCTCTTCTCCCACGAGACATCCGATTTCATGCCCTGCTTTTGCAATTGGGTCCAGACTTTTTGGTCCGCGAAGAGATGTAGTGCACGCCGGATTGCCTGCAACATACCCTCTGCGGTGACGGGAGAAAACTGTATCCCCGTTGCGACTTTCGCTGCAAGCGCGGCGTGATTGGCATCGATCACGGTATCGTTGAGACCGCCGGTGCGCGCCACGATCGGCACGCAGCCATAACGCAAGCCGTAAAGCTGGGTGAGGCCGCAAGGTTCGAAACGCGAGGGAATGATGATCGCGTCGCAGCCGGCCTGCATCAGGTGCGACATCGGCTCGTTATATCCGATCGAGACGCCGATGCGGCCGGGATGACGGGCGGCTGCGGCAAGCAGCGAGCCTTCAAGCGCTGGATCGCCGGAGCCCAGGACGGCAAGCTTGCCGCCGAGGGCGACGATTGCGTCGGAGGTCGCAGCGATCACGTCCATTCCCTTTTGCCAGGTCAGGCGGCTGATGATGCTGAAGATCGGCGCGCCGTCATCATGCAGGCGGAAGAATTCGGCGATCGATTTGCGGTTCTCTTCGCGATTTTTGAGTGTCGTGACGCCGTAGTGCGTGTGGACGACCGGATCGGTTGCCGGATTCCAAACTTCAGCATCGATGCCGTTGACGATGCCGTGCAAAACGTCGCGACGGCTGGCGATGACACCTTCCAGCCCCATGCCGAACTCGTTCGTCAAGATTTCCTCGGCATAGGTGGGGCTTACGGTGGTGATCGCGTGCGCGGTCTGAAGGCCACCTTTCAGGAAGCCGATATGGCCGTAATATTCGATGCTTTCGGTCGAGAACGCATGCGGCGGCAGGCGCAGGCTCGGGAAGATGTCGGCGCTGAACTGGCCCTGGAATGCCATGTTGTGGATTGTCAGAACGGTCGGCAGCTCGGGCGTCGGATAGTAGCGCATATAGACCGGCGTCATGGCGGCTTGCCAGTCGTGGGCATGTACGAGGTCCGGCCGCCAGTCCGGCATCAGGCCCGCGGCGATTTCGGCAGCCGCCAGCGATAGCGCCGCAAAACGCCGCCAGTTGTCGGCATAGTCCTTGCCCGTGTGGTCGAGATAGGGACCGCCTGCGCGATCGTAATATGCAGGGGCGTCGAGAACGAGGATATCGAGGCCTTCATATTCGACTTCCAGCACGGTCGCGGGCGCTCCCAGCAGATCATCGAACTGCAGGCGAACGACCGGATCGCGAATGACCTTCATGACTGCCGGGTAGCCGGGCATGAGGGTCTTCGTCTCAATGCCGAACCGCTTGAGTGCGATTGGCAGGGCGCCGGCCACGTCGGCAAGGCCCCCTGTCTTGATCAAAGGGAAGACTTCGGACGCAACCGAAAGAACTTTCATATGTCTAAAGATCCAACTTATCGATCATCGGTTGGGTAATCAGGCAAATACCGCTTTCCGTCCGCCGGAACCGCTTGGCGTCGAGTTCCGGATCCTCGCCGACGACAAGGCCCTCCGGAATGACGACCCCATGATCGATCACGACGTTTTTCAATTGCGCGCGCCGGCCGACCTTCACGCTCGGCAGGACGACGGCTCCCTCCAATTTCGAATAGGAGTTAGCGCGAACACCGGTGAAAAGAAGGCTTTTGTGAAGCGTGGCGCCGGAGATGATGCAATCGCCGGCGACGACCGAGGAAGTGGCCGAGCCACGGCGGTCTTCGTCGTCATGGACGAATTTTGCCGGCGGCGAGATTTCCGCATAGGTCCAGATCGGCCAGGATTTGTCATAAATATCAAGTTCCGGAACGATCGCCGTCAGATCGATATTCGCCTGCCAGTATGCTTCGATCGTTCCGACGTCGCGCCAATAGGGTTCGTGTTCGAAATCCGAGCGGACGCAGGACTGGCCGAAGCGGTGGGCGACCGCCTTACCGTTCTTCACGATATAGGGGATGATATCCTTGCCGAAATCCTTGCTGGAATTCGGATCGGCTGCATCGCGGCGCAATGCATCGATCAGGAACCTGGTGTGGAAGACATAGATCCCCATGGACGCCAGCGCGAAATCCGGTTTGTCCGGAATGCCTGGCGGATTGGCGGGCTTTTCGACGAAATCGATGATCCGGTCGGCCTTGTCCACATGCATAACGCCGAAGCCGACGGCTTCCATGCGCGGCACTTCCAGGCAGCCGATGGTGACATCCGCGCCCGAATCGACGTGCTGCTGCAGCATCCACTCGTAATCCATCTTGTAGACGTGATCGCCTGCAAGGATGACCATGTACTCGACGCCGTAATCCTCGATGATGTCGATGTTCTGATAGACGGCGTCGGCAGTGCCTTCGTACCATTGCGTTTCCGAGACGCGCTGGCTGGCCGGCAGGATGTCGAAGCTCTCGTTTCGCTCGGGACGGAAGAAGTTCCAGCCGCGCTGCATATGGCGGATCAGAGAGTGAGCCTTATACTGCGTCGCGACGCCGATGCGGCGGATGCCGGAATTCAGCGCGTTCGAAAGTGCAAAGTCGATGATACGTGATTTGCCGCCGAAATAGACCGCCGGCTTGGCGCGCCGGTCGGTGAGTTCCTTGAGGCGGCTTCCCCTGCCGCCGGCCAGAACATAGGCCATTGCGTCGCGGGCAAGTGGCTGAATGCGCTTTTCTACCATTGTCTACTCCTCCCACCAGTCTTCAAGTCTCAGGTTCAAGCATGATCGTCGCCAGCGGCGGCAAGGTGATCGACGCAACGATGCTGCCGCCGGCGTTGACGGCCTGCACGCGCCCGCCATTTCCCTTGCCGCTGCCGCCGTAGATATCGGCATCGGTATTCAGGATTTCCCGCCAGCGGCCTTCGAGCGGCAGGCGGATGGAATAGTTCTCGCGGTAAGCCGGCGTGAAATTGGTGATGACGGCGATCGGCTTGTGATCCGGTGCCTTGCGCAGCCATGCAAAGACGGAGTTTTCGTGATCGTCGGCGATCAGCCATTCGAAACCGTCGCCTTCGCAATCGCGCGCGTGCAGCGCCGGCTTGGAGCGGTAGGTGAAGTTGAGGTCGCGTACGAGGCGGCGCATGCCTTCGTGCATGCGGTATTGCAGCAGGTTCCAGTCGAGCGAGGTTGCCTCGCTCCATTCGCTCCATTGCGCAAATTCCTGGCCCATGAAGAGCAGTTTCTTGCCGGGATAGCCCCACATGAAGGCATAGTAGGCGCGCAGGTTTGCGAATTTCTGCCAGTCGTCGCCAGGCATCTTTGCGATCAGCGAACCTTTGCCGTGAACCACTTCGTCATGGGAGAGTGGCAGGACAAAGTTTTCCGAATAGGCGTAGAGCAGGCCGAAGGTCAGTTCGCTGTGGTGATGCCTGCGATATATCGGATCACGCTTCATGTAGCTCAGCGTGTCGTGCATGAAGCCCATGTTCCACTTGAAGCCGAAGCCGAGGCCGCCTTCATGCACCGGCTGCGAGACCTTCGGCCAGGAGGTCGATTCCTCGGCAATGGTCATGACGCCAGGGTGCTCGGCGTAGATGCGGGTGTTCATGTCCTGAAGGAAGCGGACGGCCTCGAGGTTTTCGTTGCCGCCGTATTCGTTCGGAATCCATTCGCCGTGGTTGCGCGAGTAATCGAGATAGAGCATCGAGGCGACGGCATCGACACGCAGGCCGTCGAGATGGAATTTCTCCGCCCAATAGAGCGCGTTGTTGACGAGATAGGATTGAACTTCGGTACGGCCGAAATTGTAGATCGCCGTATTCCAATCCGGGTGGAAACCTTTGCGCGGATCCTCATGCTCGTAAAGCGCGGTGCCGTCGAACCAGCCGAGGCCGTGTTCGTCGGTGGGGAAGTGCGCGGGCACCCAGTCGAGAATGACACCGATGCCGACCTTGTGGCAGCCGTTCACGAAACGGGCAAAACCCTCCGGTTCGCCGAAGCGGGCGCTCGGCGCGTAAAGCCCGGTGGTCTGGTAGCCCCATGACGGATCGTAGGGATGTTCGGTGATCGGAAGGAATTCGATATGGGTGAAGCCCATGTCGACGCAGTAGGGAATGAGGCTGGAAGCAAGCTCGTCCCAGGAGAGGAAGGAACCATCCTGGTGGCGCTGCCATGAACCGGCATGCACCTCATAGATCGAGATCGGCTGGCGGCGCTTGTCGGTCTCGCTCCAGTGTTTGAGGTGGTCTTCGTCCTGCCATTCCTGCAGAAGCTCAGGCGCCACGACGGAGGCCGTCTTCGGACGAAATTCGCTGCGCCGCGCATAAGGATCGGCTTTCAGCGGCAGGAGAACGCCGTCATGGCCGCGGATCTCGAACTTGTAAGGGACGCCCGTCGGGACATCCGGCGCAAAGATTTCCCATATGCCGGCGCTGGCGCGAAAACGCATCACATGTCGGCGTCCGTCCCAATTGTTGAAATCGCCGACGACGGAAACGCGCTGGGCATTCGGCGCCCAGACGGCAAAATGGATTCCCTGCGCGCCTTCGTGCTTGATCCAGTGCGCCCCCATCTTGTCGAAGAGGCGGAGATGCGAGCCTTCACGCGCGTAGTAATCGTCCATCGGGCCGAGCACGGGGCCGAAGCTGTACGGGTCGGTGACGGCCCATTCCGCATCGTCGCGCCGGGCGCGGTAGCGCACCGGCTGCCGTTTCGCCAGCGCGACCGGGCCAGCGAAAAAGCCATCCGGATGGAGCTGCGTCAGTTCGCCAATGACGCTGCCGTCGAGCGTCAAGGCGGTGACTTCGTCGGCGCCTGGAATGAAGCAGCGGGCAGCGTAGCTGTCACCTGCCTCATGCGTGCCGAGCACGGCAAATGGATTGGCGTGCGAGCCGGCAAGGATTGCCGTTATTTCGTCTGCCGAAATTTCCCAGGGACGCTTTACTTCAAGGGCGGCTTTCGGCGTTTTCATCCGGCTCTCCAGATTTCATCGGCATACTGCCGAATCGTGCGGTCGGAGGAGAACCAGCCCATTCGCGCGGTATTGTTGATGGTCTTGGCATACCAGGAGGATGGCTTGTTCCAGATCTGGTCCACGTCCCGTTGGGCGGCTGCATAGGCGTCGAAATCGGCGGCGACCATGAACCAGTCGTGCGAATAAATGCCATCGATCAGCTGGGCGTAACGATTGCGGTCATCCGGCGAGAAGACGCCGCCGGCAATCGAAGCCAGTGCCTGCGACAGTTCCCGGGAGCTTTCGATGATGGCGCGTGGGTTGTGTCCATCGGTGCGGGCATCGGCGACTTCATCGGCGCGCAGCCCGAAGATGACGATATTGTCGGCGCCGACATTGTCGCGCATTTCGACATTCGCCCCGTCCAGGGTGCCGATCGTGAGCGCTCCGTTCAAACCGAACTTCATGTTGCCGGTGCCGGAGGCTTCCATGCCGGCCGTCGAAATCTGCTCGGAGAGGTCGGCGGCGGGCACCATGACCTCGGCAAGCGAGACATTGTAATTGGGCACGAAGACCACTTTCAGGAGGCCGCGGACAGCCGGGTCGTTGTTGATCGTGCGGGCGACGTCGTTGATGAGCTTGATGATGAGCTTGGCATTGTGATAGCTCGGCGCCGCCTTGCCGGCAAAGAGCTTCACCCGCGGCACCCAGTCGAGTTCGGGATGCGAGCGGATCTGGTCGTAGAGAGCGACCGCCTCGACAATGTTGAGCAATTGGCGCTTGTACTCGTGGATGCGCTTGATCTGAATGTCGAACATCGCGGAAGGATCAAGCTTCACGCCCATGCGGCTGGCGACAAGATTGGAGAGCGCCACCTTGTTCGCGCGCTTCACGGAGCCGAACTTTTCCTGGAAGCTCGGATCGGTGGCGAATTTTTCGAGCGGCTTGAGCTTTTCGGCGTCATCCATGAATTCGTCGCCGATCGCCTCGCGGATAAGGCTGGTGAGCCCGGGGTTGCATTGCTGCAGCCAGCGGCGTGGCGTGATGCCGTTGGTCTTGTTGTTGATGCGGTTCGGATAGAGCTTGTGCAGGTCCGCAAAGACAGTGACCTTCATGAGTTCGGTATGCAAGGCGGATACGCCGTTGATCGAATGCGAGCCGACGAAGGCGAGATTGCCCATCCGCACCCGGCGGTCGCCGCTCTCGTCGATCAGCGAGATCGCCCGGATTTCGGTGTCGGTGAAGTTCTTTTCCCTGCGGGCCTCAAGCAGAATCTTGGCATTGATCGCGTAGATCAGCTGCATGTGACGCGGCAGCAGCCGTTCGAAGAGCGGGATCGGCCAGGTTTCGAGAGCTTCCGGCAGGAGCGTGTGGTTGGTGTAGGAAATCGTGCGGCGGACGATATCGAAGGCCTGCTCGAAATCCATGCCGTGAACGTCACAGAGCAGGCGTGTCAGCTCGGCAACCGAAACGGCGGGGTGGGTGTCATTCAGCTGGATCGCCACCTTGTCCGGCAGCGACGTGAAATCGTCATACTGCTGCAGGTGACGGCGCAGGATGTCCTGAAGCGAGGCGGAGGAGAAGAAGAATTCCTGGCGAAGGCGCAGCTCCTGTCCGGCGGGCGTCGCGTCTGCCGGATAGAGCACGCGCGTCAGACTTTCCGCCTTGTTGCTTTCGCGCAGAGCACCGATATGGTCGCCGGCATTGAAGGCGTCGAGCAGGATCGGGTCGATCGGCTGGGCCGACCAGAGACGCAGCGTGTTGACGCGTTTGCCGCGCCAGCCGACCACCGGTGTGTCGAAGGCAGCGGCGATGACGCGCTCTGCCGGCTTCCAGACATAGCGCGGCTCGCCTTCGGCGTTGTTGGCGACGTCGACGGTGCCGCCGTAGCCGATTTCATAGGCGCTTTCGCGGCGTTCGAATTCCCAGGGGTTGCCATGCGCGAGCCAGCTTTCCGGCAATTCCACTTGCCAGCCGTCGGCAAGCTGCTGACGGAAGAGGCCGTGGACATAACGGATGCCGTAGCCATAGGCCGGCACTTCGACCGTTGCCATGCTTTCCATGAAACAGGCCGCGAGGCGCCCGAGGCCGCCGTTGCCGAGAGCAGCATCCGGCTCGAGGCCGGCGATCACGTTGACATCGACGCCCAGGGAGGCGAGCGCATCGCGCACCTGCTCCATCAGGCCCATGTTCGTGACGGCATCGCGCATCAGGCGGCCGATCAGGAACTCAAGCGACAGGTAGTAAACGCGCTTGTCGCCTGTCGCGTAGACCTTGCGCGTCGACTCCATCCATTTGTCAATAATGCGGTCGCGAACGACGAGGATAGTCGCCGTCAGCCAGTCATGCGGCTTGGCAACTTTTGCATCCTTGCCGATGCGGTAAGTCAGGCGTTCGATGATTTCTTCGGCTAGAATTTCCGGGCGGGAACTGCGCGGGGCGGGAGAAGGGATGGTCGGCTTGGAAACGGGGTTCATCGTCATATCTCGCCAAATTTGATTTAGTTTTAGTGCGTTACGTCTGACGAAGCCGACTTTGCACGCACGCCGGTCACGGCAGTTTATGCATCGTTACCAAGCACTTGCAACAAGGGATTTAGCGAAAGCAAAAATTTGCGAAACCGTCGTGGTCACCGGTATAATGGACTTGATTTCAATTGGTTTTCCCATTCTGATGCGCGAGATCCTGAACGAAAAGCCGCCCCGGTTTGTTCCGGAGCGGCTTTTCCTTGAAAGGATGAGCGCCGAATTTATTGGGTGAGGCGTATGCTCTGTTTGGCGGCCGATGAGCCGATTATCTTAAAGGCCGCGACGAGCGAGGCCATGTTCTCGGCTGCGAAATAGGTTGAAGAGCTCGTCGCGCAGTAGCTTAGCAACGCCTTGCCGCGATCGGGAGCCATGAACGCAACCGTATAGACCGTGATATTTTTGTCGCGCGCCAAGTCGCACCATTTTTTGGTTTCAGTATCGGCTACAGTGTAATTGTTGTCGCCGTCCGTCATGAAGACAATGTATTTGTCGGGTGTCAGGCCGTTCTTGTTCAGATGCGCTGTATTCTCGGCCGGGTCGATAAGCTTGCCATATGCCGTGGCAAAGGCATCGCTTGAATCTGTCCCGCCTGTCGCGGTCAGAGCGTTGACGTAGGTTGACACGGCAGACGTTCCCCAGGCCAGATTCAACGCCGACTGCATTTGGATATTGTAAGAGACGCTGCCGGTGCGGACGTATTGCAGATTGGGATCGGCGCTATTCAACTGGGTCAGCAGGCTCGAAACGGCCAGTTTCAATGCCTCGATCTTGGTGTAGAAGTCCGTCACGGTTTGATCGCAGGTCTTTGGGTTCCTTTTCGAGCCACAGTTGTAGCTTTCCGTATACGTATGCGAGGTCGTAGTATCCTCGGCCATCGAGCCCGAACGGTCGAGCACGAGATACATCGAGAGCGAGCTCTTTGTGACGGTGTTTTCGGTGCTGCTCTCCGTCTTGGACAATGAGCCGATTTCCGTGCTTTCCTTGCCCAAGACGCGCATCAGGGCGCTATTGTCCATGTTGTAGGCAGTTTTGACCTCGACTTTATAAGTCTTGCCGCCCGAACCGGATGCGGTTTCTGTGACAACAACAGACATTGCATCCTTTAGGGCCGCGATGGTGTCCGGATCGTCAATGTAGTTTGACATCTGGCCGATGACAAAGTTCTTGGCAAGCTCCTTGGCACCGTTCACGTCGACCTTTTCGGCGACGAGCGCGGAGGCTGCAGCCAGAGCAGCCGAATCGGAGGCTTCCTGCAACTGACGTTGCGAAAGCATCATGTTGGATACATCGACGGCGAGCCCGGCGGCGCCAATCGCGACTGGCACCAAAATCGCCGTCATCATGGCGAAATTGCCGGAACGATCGCCGAAGACGCGCGCAATATTGGCGCGCAGAAAAGATATGGGAGACATCATGTCACCTGCAGCAAGAGAGGATTTATGCTGGTTCGATATCTATAGCGCGGTTGTTACCACAGGTCTTAAGGTAATCGTTAAAATTGCAGGTATCATGCGATTTCGGGACATGATCTACTGCGTTTGCGGGATAACCTTCTCGCCAAGAGGATAGCTGGCGCTTTTGCGCGTTAACGTCTGTGGCGGCGGGTTCTGGTTCAGTCCTACACACTTTCCCTCGCCATTGGCACATTCCGGCACAGAGGCCAGGAAGACATGCGGATGCTTCCGCCAAGGTCGGTTGATTTCGGGATTGAGGCAGGCAAAAACATATGAGACAGGGGTTGTTTTGCTGGTCGCGAGCGCCAGGAAGCAACGGCTATTCCTGTCTTCCGATCACTTGATCGGAATAACGTCGACGGCCTGCACGGCGCGATGGCCGCCGTAGCTTTTCAGGACGCCGATGACAGGGGCGACGTCGGAATAGTCGCGGCCATAGGCAACGACGATGTGGTCGGTGCCGGCGGGCATGTCGTTGGTCGGGTCGAGTTCGATCCAGCCCAGCGTTTCACCGCACCAGACACGGACCCAGGCATGCATGGCGTCAGCGCCTTCGAGCCGTTCCTTGCCGGGCGGTGGGATGGTCCGCAGGAAGCCGGAGACATAGCCTGCCGGGATGCCGAGGCTGCGGAGCGCCAGGATCATCACATGGACGAAATCCTGGCAGACGCCGCGTTTCAGGGTAAAAGCGTCGAGAGCCGTGGAATCTACCGTCGTCGCTTCCGTATCGTAGGTGAAATCCTTGTTGATGCGGGTGCACAAGGCAGTGGCGATCTGCAGCACGGTAAAGCCGGGCAGCACGCAGTCCCTGGCATAGTCCGAAATGGCGCGGGTTTCCGTGAGACGAGGGCTGCTGGCGAGGAAATGATGCGGAGAGTCAGGCTCCAGCGACCAGACGCCGGTGACCTCCTTCGGCAGGCGGTCGAGGTCCGGCGAGAAATCGGCGGCGATCGAACGGCTATCGACCTGCACGCGGGCCTGCATGCGGATATCCAACGTCTCGTGCGGCGAGCGCAGCAGGATGGATGTTGCCGGATGGAGGAAGAAATCGGTGAAGTGCGATTGCTCGTCCGGCGACGGAGATATGGTAATCGAGCCTGCGACCAGCCGCTGCCGGTCGGGCAGCGAAAGCGGCATCAGCCGAATGATGTGACGCGCGCCGGAAGCCGGCGTGTCGTAGGTGTATCCCATGTGCAGGGTGAGGTCGTAAAGCACGGCGGTCACCCGAGGTAGGTCTGGGCGAGAAGGTCGGACAACTGCTCGAGCTCGCGTTCAAACTTCTTGTAGAACTCGCCGGTCATCGTTTCCGGTGTCATGACGGCGAGGCCGGAATGCAGGCGCATGGCCTCGCGGTAGAATGGCGACATCTGGCCGTTGACGAAGGCGTTCGGCAGCTGCTCGACCTCGCGATGGATCTCGTTCATCTGGAAGAGAACCGAACGTGGGTTCAGCGGGTCGAGCGCCAGAAGGTCCGTGACGGTCAGGCGGGCGGTGTTGACGTTGTACCGGCGGCGGTGGGTCATGACGCTATCGCCGATTTCGAGCAGCATATCCAGCGCGCCATCAGGAGCATCGGGGCCGGACATGTGGCCGAGAAGACGGGTCATGTGCAGGCCGCGCTCGATATAGCGACCGAGCGAGAGGAAGCGCCATCCGGTGAAGCGATACATGTTTTCATGCACGAGACCTGCGAAGCCCGCGAGCTTGCGCAGCAGGATCGTCATGGCATGGCTGGCGTCATCGCCTGCCGCAACGCTGACATGAAAGCGGTGCGCGGTCTTAGCTAGGTCGTTCAGGGCCAGCCAGCCATCCGGCGAGAACCGGTCGCGGATATTACTGGCGGAATAGACGGCGCTGTCGATGTTACGCAGCAGCGTTTCGGGCACGGCTTCTTCCGTGTCGATGTCGACGGCGGCGAGATATTCCGAAACATCGGCAAGCAGCGGCTGACTGGGATCGGCAGCTTCGGCGTAACGGGCGTGCCAGGCGCGAAGGATGCGCAACGCTCCTTCGGCGCGCTCGATATAGCGGCCGAGCCAGAAGAGATTGTCGGCCGCCCGACTTGGCAGGCTGCCCGGCATGTTGCGGGTGAAGCTTCCTTCGGCAGGCAGAAGGGTATGGCGCTCGACCGGCTTGTCGCTGACGATCCAGACGTCTGCCGCCGCACCGCCCGACTGCATGGCGATCGCAGCGGCGTCATCGCCGGCGCCGATGCGGGCAAAGCCGCCCGGCATGATCTGCCAGCCCTTCGCCGTGCGGGCGGCGAAGACGCGAAGCGACATCGGCCGCGGCGTCAGCTTTCCGTCTACCCAGGCCGGCGTCGTCGACAGCGTGACGACTTCCTGGCCGACGAGTTTCGGGCCGTCGGAGTTCAGCCAGTCGGTGATCGAATCCTTTGCCGTTGCGCGCAGCGACGAGCCGAGGACGGACTCGCCGCTATCGTCGAAGAAGGGAGCGCGCGAATAGGCGGGACCGATCACCATCTTCTCGATGTTCTTCGCGACGTGTTCGCGCTCCTCCTTCTGCCCGCACCACCAAGTGGCGATCGACGGCAGGTGCAGTTTTTCGCCAAGCAGGCGGCGACAGATCGTCGGCATGAAAGCGAGCAAGGCGCGCGTCTCGAGGATGCCGGTTCCGAGAGCATTGACGATCGTCACCGATTCGGCACGCAGTGCCTCGACCAGACCGGGGGTGCCGATATGCGAATTCTGGTTCAGCTCCAGCGGATCGGCATAGGCGGAATCGAGGCGACGCCAGAGGACGCCGATCGGCTTCAGGCCGGCCACCGTGCGAACCATGACGCGGCCGTTGACCACCGTCAGATCTTCGCCTTCGAGCAGCATGAAGCCGAGATAGCGGGCGATATAGGCGTGTTCATAGTAGGTTTCGTTTGCCGGTCCGGGGGTCAGAACGCCGATGCGGTCGTCGCCGGAATGTTTCATCGTCTGCAACGCATCGCGGAAGGCGCCGAAGAAGGAGGCAAGACGGTGAACCGGGGTTTCGGCATAGATATCGGAGAAGGCGCGCGTGGTGGCAACGCGGCTTTCAAGCGCGAAGCCTGCACCTGACGGCGCTTGTGTACGGTCGGCCAGAACCCACCAGTTTCCGTCCGGGCCGCGGCCAATCTCGAAGGCGCAGAAATGCAGGTAGTGGCCGCTCGCGGGCTTTACGCCTGCAAGCGGGCGTTGGAATTCCGGGTTGGCGGCGATCAGGCCAGGCGGCAGGAAGCCTTCCTCGACCAGCTTGTTGTCGCCATAGATATCGGCAACGATCGCCTCAAGCAGATCGGCGCGCTGCACCAGGCCGGCGGAAAGCGCCTGCCATTCGCGCCCGTCGATCAGGACCGGGATATGCGACAGCGGCCAGGACCGCTCGCCGGTGCCCTTGCTGCCATAGGCGCGGTAGAATACGCCGGCATCGCGCAGATAGCGGTCGGCTCGGGCGAAGCGCTCGGTCAGTTCCTTTTCGGGAATTGCTCCGAAGCCCGCAAGAAAGCGCTGCCAGACCGGGCGGATGGCGCCGTTGTTGTCGACCATCTCGTCGGCATTGCCGGGCAGGGGCGCATAGCCGAAGGCCGCATCGTTGCCGCCGCGGCTTGGAACCTCGTCCCTACGTTTCTCCATTGCTGGTTTCTTGCCCATTAAAACCTAGCTCGTCAAATGCCTGCCGGCCTGCGGAGATCCAGCGTCAGCGGGAATTCCGGCGAACCCATCTCGGCGCGCGGAATGAAGCCGCCTGCCGTATGTCCCCACGGTTCGAATCGGGAGAGCCGCCTTGCTTCCGCTTCGTTGCCGTTTACCGGGAAGGTGTCATAGTTGCGCCCGCCCGGATGGGCAACATGATAGATGCAGCCGCCGATCGAACGCTTCGACCATGTATCATAAATGTCAAATGTCAGCGGCGTATTCACCGGCAGGACCGGATGCAGGCCCGAGGCCGGCTGCCACGCCTTGAAGCGGACGCCGGCGACGGACACGCCGGACGTCCCTGTCGGTGTCAGCGGCACGGTTCGGCCGTTGCAGGTGACGGTGTAGCGTGAGGAATTGCTGGTTTCGAGGCGAACCTGAAGTCGTTCGACCGAGCTGTCGACATATCGAACCGTGCCGCCAATCGCGCCTTCCTCGCCCATGACGTGCCAGGGTTCGAGCGCCTGGCGAAGCTCGAGTTTCGAGCCCTCGTATTCCACTTCGCCGCAGAAGGGGAAGCGGAATTCGAGTTGTGCCTTGAACCACTCCGGGCTGACCTCGAAGCCGTTTTCTTTGAGATCGGCAAGCACATCCAGGAAATCGGCCCAGACGAAATGCGGCAGCATGAAGCGATCGTGCAGGGAAGTGCCCCAGCGCACGAACTTGCCGTCGGCGGGATTTTTCCAGAAGCGGGCAATGAGGGCGCGGACCATTAATTGCTGAGCGAGCGACATGCGCGCATTCGGGGGCATTTCGAAGCCGCGGAACTCCACGAGACCGAGACGTCCGGTCGGCCCATCCGGCGAAAACAGCTTGTCGATGCAGATTTCGGCACGGTGGGTGTTGCCCGTCACGTCGATCAGGAGATTGCGGAACAGGCGGTCGGTCAGCCAGGGAAGTGGCGACGGGCCGCGGCCGGGTGCGGGCACCTGGGCGAGGGCGATTTCCAACTCGTACAGGCTGTCGTGCCTGGCCTCGTCGATGCGCGGCGCCTGGCTGGTCGGCCCGATGAACATGCCGGAGAAGAGATAGGAGAGCGAGGGATGCCGCTGCCAGTGCAGCACGAGGCTCTTCAAGAGGTCGGGCCGGCGCAGAAACGGGCTATCGTTCGGATTGGCGCCGCCGACGACGACATGGTTGCCGCCGCCCGTGCCCGTGTGACGGCCGTCGATCATGAACTTGTCGGCGCCGAGACGCGTCATCCGCGCTTCTTCGTAGATCGCGGTGGTGATTGCGACGCAATCCTGCCAGTTCGAGGCGGGGTGGATATTCACCTCGATGACGCCTGGATCCGGTGCGACACGAATGACATTGATGCGCTCGTCCTGAGGCGGCGAATAGCCCTCGATATGGACGGCAAGCCCAAGTTCGGCCGCGGCGTTTTCGGCGGCTGCGATGAGTTCGAGATAGTCTTCAATGCGCTCGACGGGCGGCATGAAGACGCAAAGCCGGCCGTCGCGCGGCTCGACCGATATCGCTGTGCGAACCGCGCCACCGATTTCGCCGAGCGTCTGTTCCACGCGGCTCTGGCCGCTCTCGTCGCGCTGGAAGGAGGCCTCCGGCATGGCGCGGCCGGCGGGCACGAAGACTTCGGGCAGGGGCTGGCGCGGGATCGATGGGTCGGCGATGTGGATATAGGGATATTGCGATGGCGGCACGTAAGGGAGCGTACCAAGCGGCAGACGGTATCCGACAGGGCTGTCGCCTGGGACGAGGAAGATCTTGCCGCGCCGGGTCTGCCATTTCTCGCTGATCCAGCGGTGCCCTGATGCCTGAGCATTCCAGGCTTGAACGGGAAGGATATAACCTGTCGGAACCGTCAGGCCACGTTCGAAAACGCGGGCGATGCGGTTGCGCTCTTCCGGATCCTTCAGCTTGGAATTCGACGGATCGACATTTTCGGGAAGGCTTCCCTCCTTGACGATCCACTCGGCGGGATCCTCATAGGCCGGCAGCACCATATCAGGCGTAATCGCCAGCTCGCGCGCGATGCCGGTGAGCAGCCGCTCGGCGTCTTCCGCCTTGGCGACGGTGTCAGCGCCTTCTACTGCGATCAAATCCAGATTCTGCCAGATCGGCTTTCCGTCCTTGCGCCAGTAGAGTGAGAAGGTCCAGCGCGGCAGGCTTTCGCCGGGATACCACTTGCCCTGTCCGTAATGCAGGAAGCCGCCCGGGGCGAAGCGCTGGCGCAGCCTGCGGATCAGGCTGTCCGCTTTCTCCCGCTTGGTCGGGCCCACGGCGGCGGTATTCCACTCTTCGGATTCGAAATCGTCGATCGACACGAAAGTGGGCTCGCCGCCCATCGTCAAGCGCACATCTTCTGCCTTTAGGATACGATCCACTTTTTTGCCAAGTGCGTCGAGTTCGTTCCAGCTCTCCTCGGAGAAGGGCTTGGTGATGCGCGGATGTTCTGCGACACGGGCGACCTTCATGTCGAAGGCGAACTCGGTATTGGCTTCGCCGAAATAGCCGCCGGAGATCGGGGCGGCGTTGCTATAATGCGGGGTTGCGGCGAGCGGGATGTGGCTTTCGCCGGTGAGCAGCCCCGACGTCGGATCGAGGCCGACCCAGCCGGCGCCTGGCAGATAGACTTCGGCCCAGGCATGCAGGTCGGTGAAATCGACCTCCGTACCGGAGGGGCCGTCAAGGGCCTTCAGGTCGGGCGTCAACTGAATGAGGTAGCCGGAGACGAAGCGGGCGGCGAGGCCGAGGTGACGGAGAACCTGAACGAGCAGCCAACTGGTATCACGGCAGGAGCCTCTGGCGCTTTCAAGCGTGTCCTCCGGCGTCTGGACGCCGGCCTCCATGCGGATGACATAGCCGATCTGCTGCTGCAGGCGGGCGTTGAGGCCGACGATCATGTCAACGGTCGGCTGGCCCGGCGAATAGTCGAGGGTTTCGAGGAAAGCCTTGAGCCGCGGGCCGGGGGCCTCCGGCTTCATGTAGATCGAGAGGTCTTCCTGGATCGTCTGCGGATAGTCGAAGGGCCATTTGGTGGCCTCTTCTTCGACGAAAAAGTCGAAGGGGTTGTAGACCGTCATGTCGGCGACGAGATCGACCTCGATCTTGAATTCGGTCACCGGGTCGGGAAAGACATAGCGGGCAAGATAATTCCCGTAGGGGTCCTGCTGCAGGTTCACGAAATGGTTCGACGGGGTGACCTTCAGCGAATGACTGAGCACGTGCGTTTTTGAATGCGAGGCGGGCTTGAGGCGGATGACCTGCGGCCCAAGGCGGACCGGCCTGTCGTATTTGTAGTGCGTCAGATGATAGATACTGGCTTTGATCGACATATTTTGCCTTGTCCGACGCCACATCGTTATGCGGCATTTGCTGTTCCCGACGCGATAGTGTGCAATGCAACGAAAGAAAGCAAGGCGGAAAGGTTAACGCCGCGAAGCCTTTACGACACTTTTGCAAAGGCGACGGCGGCTTTGAGCCCCTTGCCGCAGGTCGCAGGCGAGAGCGTGAGCGTCGCATTGAAAAGATTGGCGATTTCCTCGACGATCGGGAGGCCGAGGCCGGCGCCCGGCGCCTCGGAGTCGTTGCCGCGCGAAAAGCGGCGGCGCACGGCGTCGAGCTTTTCCGGCGCGATACCGGGACCATTGTCTTCAACCTCGAGGCGTACGGTTTCGCCATCCTGCGCAATCCGTACGGTAACTTCGGCGCTCTTGCCGGCATATGCGATGGCGTTGCCCGCAAGATTGCGCAGCAGCTCGCCGATCAGCAGGGGTTCGGCGCGGATCATCGCATGTCCATCGCCCTCAAAGCCGAGATCGATACCGGCCTCCGCGGCTTGAGGGATCAGTTCGCCGGTAATCTCCTGGGCGATGGCGGCGATGTCGATCGTCGAGGCCGCCAGGGCCTCCTTGGCTGTTGCGGCGTCGATCTTTGCCATCAGCAGCAGCTGGGCGAGAATGCGTTCGGCGTGCGCGACGGCCTGGTCCCCTTTCAGGGCCGAGTCCTGCGCTTCAGGCAGCGTTGCGGCGCGGGCGGAAAGTGCGAGCTGAGTTCGGATGATGGCAAGCGGTGTGCGCAATTGATGGCTGGCATTGCCGGTGAAATTCCGGAGCGCATCAAGGGCTGACTGCAGGCGCACCATGAAGCTGTTCACCGTATCCACCAGTGGCTGCACCTCGCTCGGCACCGATTGCTCGATCGGATGCAAGTCGTCCGGGCTGCGCTCGCCGATCGCGTCCCGGAGCTTGTAGAGCGGGCGGAGCGCGACCGTGACCGAGATCCAGACGATCACGGCTGCACCGGCGATCATGAAGGCAAGGCGGACAGCCGAACGGAAAAGGATCGCGCGTGCCAGCTGACGGCGGGCGATCGTCGTTTCCGCGACCGTGACAACAAAGGGAACCGAGCGGATGCCGGTTGAGGCAGAGCGCTCCAGCGTCGCGACGCGGATCGGCTCGCCGCGGAAAATATCGTCTGCGAAGACGGCAGCGTCGCCCTTGGTTTCCTTGAGAACCGGAAGCGCCTGGTAGCCGGTAATGAATTTTCCGGGCGGACCATCGACGCGGTAGAACACCCGGTCCTGAGCGGCCGATGTCAGCATTTCCAGCGCGACATAAGGAATGTCGACTTCCAGAGCGCCGTCTTCTGCCACGACGACGCGCTCGGCAATGGCGAGCGCCGAACCGGCAAGCACACGGTCTGAAACAATGTTCGAGGTCTCGACCGCCTCCCGGTATGTGTCGGCGAGCGCCAGCGTGCCGATGATGGCGGTGGAGATCAGCAGCCAGAAAAGCAGCCGGCGCCTCAGCGAATAGGCGGCTTTCATGGGGCCTCGGGAAGCTTGTCGAGATAGTAGCCGATGCCGCGCGCGGTCTTCACGGTCAATCCATGCGGTGCCAGGCGCTTGCGCAGCCGGCTGACATATTGCTCGATCGCATTGGTGGAAATGTCATCGTCGAAGGCCGTCAGCGACTGGGTGATTGCCTCTTTGGACACGACTTTGCCGGCACGCATGAAGAGGATTTCAAGCAGTCCGACTTCGCGAGCGGGAATGTCAAGCTGCATATTGCCGGCGGAAAACGTGCGGGACTTGAGGTCGAAGGACACGCAGCCGTACATCACCGTCGCCGAATGCAGGCCCGCCTGGCGCCGCAGCAGCACGCGCACGCGCGCCTCGAATTCGGTAATGTCGAAGGGCTTGATAAGGTAGTCGTCGGCGCCGAGGTCGAGGCCTCTGACCCGCTCCTCCGGCGCTCCGCGTGCAGTCAGAATTAGGACGGCCGCCTGGTTCTGCCGGGCGCGCATGCTGCGCAGGACGTCCAGCCCGTCCATCTCGGGCAGGTTGAGGTCGAGGATCACGAGATCGAAATTTTCCGCCGCGATGACTGCATTGGCGGATGCGCCGTCGTGGACGACATCGACGGCATGCCCCGTACCGCGCAAGATCGCGGACAGGCCGTCGGCCAGCGCGATATTGTCTTCGGTGAGGAGAATGCGCACGGGTGGTTTCCTGTTGTTCAACAAAGAAGATTACAGCCCGTGAAGGGGGATGTCATCAACGGCAAAAGAAAACCCGGCGTCATTCAATCAACGAGAGTTTGGCGGTCTTAATTGCTCTATTCAGCGACCTCCCGGGGTTGTTCCTCCTGCGCTGCCAGCAGGAGTTTCTGGAAGCGCTCGTCGCTGCGGATGTTATCCAGATCGGAGTCGTTATCGAACCATTTGATGTGGTAGACCGAGCTTCGCGGCATCAGCCTCTCCAGAATATCAATCGCTTCGTCCACGTCGCCGAGGACGGAATAGACGCAAGCGAGATTGTATTGTGCAACGATGTCGTCGGGATCGATCGCGATGGCGCGGGCGGCCCAATCCCTTGCTCTCGCCCTGTCTCCGAGATGCGCCAGCGCCAAGGCGCCGCGATGGGCCGGTCCTGAATTTTCCGGACTGAGGTTCAGTGCGCGTTCCGCTCGCAGCAGCCCGAGCTTGGCCCAGTTTTCCGTATCCGACATGCGCCCCAGCGAGCGGTGGGCGCTCATCAAATGAATGGGTGAGACATAGTCGTCCGTGCGGATGTGCGCCGCGCGCGTGAAGTAGCGGACGGCATTGGCGAAATCACCGCGCATGAAGAAGAATCGCGCATAGTGGAAGTTCGCCTCATAAAGATTGGGTTCAAGTGCAAGTGCCCGCTCGAAGGCTAAAATGGCCAGCTGATCCTGCCCGTTCTGATGCAAGGCCAGACCTCGGGAGGCATGCGCCTCCGCGAGATCAGGATCGAGTTCGAGGGCGCGGGCACTCATCTGCAGGATGTTTTCGAGAGGGACATTTTCCGGGTCCCAATCGCGTATGGCCGCATCGCAATCGGCAATACCCGCATAGGCGCGCGCATAATCAGGATCCAGCTCGACAGCCTTGCAGAACATCCTGCGGGCAAGCTGCAGATACGACTTCGTCCAGGTATGCGATAGCTGGCGGCCTCGCAGGTAGTAGGTATAGGCCTCGATATTGGCCGTGGGTTCGGCGGCGATGGCCTTCTTCTCGGCCGGCAGGAGCCGGATCTTGAGCTGGCCGACGATCGAATTGGTGATCTCGTCCTGGATCGCGAAGATATCGGTGAGATTCCGGTCGTAGCGATCGGCCCACAGATGGTCGCCGTTCGCCGTATCGATGAGATGGCCGGATATGCGCACACGCGCGCCGGCGATGCGGACGCTACCCTGGAGAACGTATCGCACGCCGAGTTCGTGGGCGAGCTGCTTTACCTTCAGCGAACTCCCTTTGTAGGTGAAGACAGTGTGCCGCGGCACGACGTGTAGACTCGATATCTTGGAGAGGTCGGTAATGATGTCTTCCGTGATGCCGTCCGCGAAATACTCCTGCTCAGGATCGCCGCTCATGTTGGTGAAAGGCAAAACGGCAATAAAGCAGGTATTGCGGGTTTGGTCGTCCGACGCACCGGCCGTTGCAGAAGGGGGATCGAGGAGAACGGTGAACACCGACACATTCTGCTTGATGTTCTTCAGGGATTGCTCCCCCTGGAACGCGAAGCCGATATTGAGGCGCGTGCCGACCTGATCGCGAACCGAGCTGGAAACGACAATGCCACCCGGCGAAGCAATGCGCTCGAGCCGAGCAGCGACGTTTACGCCGTCGCCGAAGACGTCGTCGTTCTCGATGACAACATCGCCCAGATTGATGCCGATCCGCAACTCGATGCGCTGATCCTGTGGGACGTCTTTGTTGCGCACAGCCATCTCGCGCTGGATTTCGACAGCGCAGGCGACAGCGTTTACCACACTTTGGAATTCCGCGAGCATTCCGTCGCCGGTCAGCTTGAAGATGCGCCCTTTGTAGTCGGAGATCCTGACATCGATCAGTTCGCAGCGGTGGCGGTTGAACGCCTGCAGGGTACCGGTCTCGTCGATACCCATCAGACGGCTATAACCCACCACGTCGGCAGCGAGTATGGCACTCAGCCGTCGTTCCAATATCCCCTCCATACGGTTGTCTAAATTAGCTTAGCGTCTTTTAATGCTCTTGTCGCGTTGCGAGACAGCGCAATCACTCGTCCTTGCCCGGCGAAGCGTGGTGATGCATTCTGCGCTCATGAGGAGACTTCTTGTTCTGCTGTTTCTGCTCTGTCCCGGTTTTGCAGCCGCGGATCAGGCCTTTTATCCCGCGAAATCCGGCAAGGCGGATGCGCGGGTGCTGACGGTTTATTCCTCGCTCGACGAGCCTCTCGCCCAGCCGATGATCCATGGCTTTCAGGAAGCCAATCCGGATGTCGCCGTGCGTTATGAAGACATGCTGACAGGCGAGATTTATGACCGGATCGTGCGGGAGACGGATGCCGGGAAGAAAACGGCGGATTTCGCCTTTTCATCGGCGATGGACCTGCAGGTCAAGCTCTCCAACGACGGCTATGCGCAGGTCAGCAATCTGCCGATGAGCGGACAATGGCCGAAATGGGCAAACTGGCGCAACACGGCCTATGCTCTTACCTTCGAGCCGGCCGTCTTCGTCTATCACAAGCCGAGCTTCTTGCATGAACCGGTGCCAAGTTCACGGGCGGAATTCGTCGATTACCTGAAGCGCAAAGGCAACGCGGTTTACGGCCGCATCGGCACCTATGACATCGAACGCTCCGGCGTCGGCTTTCTGTTCATGGCGCGCGACCAGGAGCAGTTCGGGGACATCTGGTCGGTGATCCGGGCGATGGGGGCTGCGGGCGTCAAGCTCTATTCGACGAGTTCGGCGATCCTGGAGAGGGTAGCCGACGGGCGCTTCGTGCTCGGCTACAACATTCTCGGCTCCTATGCGGCGGACTGGGCGTCGCGGCACCCCGATGTCGGCATCGTGCTGCCGAAGGATTATACAGTCGTGATGTCGCGCATCGGGCTGGTGCCGCAGGCTGCCGCGGAGCCGGAACTCGGGCGGCAATATCTCGCCTTCTTCATGTCGAAGGAAGGACAGACGATCATGGCCCGAAAACTGCAGATCCCGGCGGTCAGCCCCGAGGTTGCGGGCGAGAATACAGCTAACACCCTGCAGGAGCTTCTCGGCGCCCAGCTCAGGCCCGTTCCGGTCAGCCCGGGCCTGATGGTCTATCTCGACCAGGTCAAGCGCGCGCGGCTGATTGCCCATTGGAACGAGGTGCTGCGGACACAGTAGGTGGATAGCGTTCGCACCTACCTGCTTTATTGGAGCGGATTTGGGATGCACGACAGCGACATAACCGGGCGCACATGCCTGAATTACGGCAAAAAAGTGGCCTTGGCGCTGGATATCCTGCCGATGTCAGCTAAATGACAGCTTGATGTGGTGCGGTTCTGGTACTTCTCTTCGTGGAGGCGGAGAGTAGACGTTTCGGGAGGAGTCTCCGTCGCTATTGCGGACCATCAAAGTCCGCTGCCCGGCAACGCTTCTCGATTCCCTTGAGAACAATACGCGGCGCTCACCGCGATCACGGAGGACACATCGTGAAGCATACTTTCCTTGCTACGCTTTTCGCAGCCGCTATCGCGCTGCCGGCCTATTCGGCCGACTACACCATCATGGCGCCTGCCGCACCCGGCGGCGGTTGGGATCAGACGGCCCGCTCGCTGCAGACCGTCATGCAGAAGGAAGGCATCTCTGGCAATGTTCAGGTTCAGAACGTTCCGGGCGCCGGCGGCACCATCGGTCTGGCGCAGTTCGCCAGCCAGAATAGCGGCAATCCGAACGCCCTGATCGTTGGCGGCTATGTCATGGTCGGCGCGATTCTCACCAACCAGTCACCTGTCACGCTAAAGGACGTCACACCGATCGCTCGCCTGACCGGCGAGTATGAGGCCATCGTCGTTCCGGCATCGTCCGACATCAAGACGATGGGTGACCTCGTTGCCAAGCTTAAGGCTGATCCAGGTTCGGTGTCCTGGGGTGGCGGCTCGGCCGGCGGTACCGACCATATCGCGGTCGGTCTCATCGCGAAAGCCTCCGGCGTCGATCCGACGAAGATCAACTATGTCGCCTTCTCCGGCGGCGGTGAGGCGCTTGCCGCTATCCTCGGCGGACAAGTGACGGCCGGCATTTCGGGCTATGGCGAGTTCGAATCGCAGGTGAAGGCCGGGCAGCTCCGCCTGCTCGCCGTCTCGAGCGATACGCGCATTGACGGTGTCGACGCTCCGACGCTGAAGGAATCTGGCGTCGATGTCAGCGTGCAGAACTGGCGGATGGTCGCCGCCGCTCCCGGCCTGACGCCTGAGCAGACGGCTGCGGTCACCGCTGATTTCGACAAGCTTTCCAAGTCGGCAGGCTGGCAGGAAATCCTAAAGACGAAGGGCTGGGCCGACACATACCTCGCCGGCGATGCCTTCAAGGCGCAGCTCGAGAAGGACGTTTCCGCAACCGAAAGCATCCTCAAAGAGATCGGGCTTGTTAAATGAGCAGGGGCAACGCACCCTTGGCAACGAAGCGCCGCCCGGATTGGGCGGCGCTGATCATTGCTATCTGTCTTTTCGTCGTTGCGGCCGTCATGCTTTGGGACGCCACGCATATGAGAGCGATCGCCCAATATGCTCGCATCGGGCCGGCTACCGTGCCCAAGGTCGTGGCGTTCGGGTTGATCGGCCTCGGCATCTGGACCGTCTTCGAGGCGTTGCGCAATGAGTTTCCCGAGCGGGAACATCAGGAAGTCGCTCCCGTCATCTGGATTGTTGCCGGTCTTGCAGCCCAAATGCTGCTTCTGAAGACGGCCGGTTTCTCGATTGCCACAGGCATTCTCTTTGCCTTCACGGCGCGCGGCTTTGGGCGTCGCAAGCTTTGGCTTTCGATCCCGGCGGGCATCGTCTTCAGCTTCGTCGTCTGGATCATTTTCTCGCAGCTGCTGCAGCTTACGCTGCCTGCCGGACCGTTCGAGAGACTCTTCTTCTAGGATTGGATGCGATGAGCACCTTCGAATTCCTCTTCCAGGGCATCCTGGTCGCCATGCAGCCGATGAACCTTCTTTACGCGTTCGTCGGTGTCACTCTTGGCACTGCGGTCGGCGTTCTGCCGGGCATCGGCCCGGCGCTGACCGTTGCCCTTCTTCTCCCCGTCACCTACAAGCTCGACCCGGCCGGTTCGCTGATCATGTTTGCCGGTATCTACTACGGCGGCATGTATGGCGGCTCGACGACCTCCATCCTGCTCAATACGCCGGGTGAAAGCGCCTCGATCGTGACTGCGCTCGAGGGTAACAAGATGGCGCGCGCGGGTCGCGGCGGTCCGGCGCTGGCGACAGCGGCGATCGGTTCGTTCGTCGCCGGCCTCATCGCCACGCTCGGCCTTGCCTTCATCGCGCCCTACATCGTCAAACTGGCGCTGATCTTCGGGCCGCGTGAATATTTCGCTCTGATGGTACTCGCCTTCGTGACCGTTTCGTCCGCTTTCGGCGATTCGGCGCTTCGCGGGCTGACATCGCTTTTCATCGGCTTTGCGCTGGCGATGGTCGGCATCGACCAGCAGACCGGCCAGGCACGTCTTTCCTTCGGCATTCCAGATCTTCTGGACGGGATCGAAGTGACCACGCTTGCGGTTGCCATGTTCGCGATCGGGGAGACGCTCTATATCGCAGCCCAAGGCAATCGCGGCGAGGACAAGGTCGAAGCGGTCAAGGGTTCTCTTTGGATGACAGCCCAGGATTGGGGCCGCTCCTGGAAGGCATGGCTGCGTGGTACCTTGATCGGCTTCCCGATCGGTGCAATGCCGGCTGGCGGTGCCGAAATCGGCACGTTCCTGTCTTACGCGACCGAGAAACGCCTGGCGAAGAACCCCGAAGAATTCGGTCACGGTGCGATCGAAGGCGTAGCAGGCCCGGAGGCGGCAAACAACGCATCGGCAGCCGGTACGCTGGTGCCGCTCCTGACGCTCGGCCTGCCGACGACGGCAACGGCGGCGATCATGCTCGCCGGCTTCCAGCAATACGGCCTGCAACCCGGTCCGCTGCTGTTTGCGAACAATCCGCAGCTCGTATGGGGCCTGATCGCCAGCCTGCTCATCGCCAATGCCATGCTGCTGGTTCTGAACCTGCCGCTGATCGGGCTTTGGGTCCGCCTACTGACGATCCCGAAGCCCTGGCTTTATGCCGGCATCCTGCTGTTTGCGACGCTTGGTACCATCGGCGCCAATCCCTCGGTGTTCGAGCTCGGCATGCTGCTCGCCTTCGGCGTCCTTGGCTATATCATGCGGCTCTTCGGCTATCCGATCGCCCCGGTAGTTGTCGGCTTGATTCTCGGGCCGCTTGCCGAACAGCAGCTTCGCCGGGCGCTCGCCATCAGCCAGGGCGATGTGACGACGCTTGTCACGTCGCCGATCGCAGCCGGGCTGCTGATCGTTGCGGCTGCGGCCTTCATCATCCCGTTGATCTTGAGACTACGCGGCCGCGGCGAAGTTCTTTCGCAACTTGCTGCAAGCGAAGACTAAACAAGAAAAATACTGCTCGAACCCTTTCTTGCGGCCGGCCCTGAAACATGGGCCGGCCGCTTGTTTTTGCATGGCAGGCCTGAAATCCCGTCACTTGTGGAGAATGCTGCAGCGCATCATATATGAGGTGTCAATAATGAAGCCAAAGCGAGAAAGACAATGTCCTCCTACAGCAAGTCCATTCGGGAAGGTTTCTTCGGCCGTGCCTTCGCTGTCATCGGCGCCGCAAATGCTGTAAGCGCTGCATTCGAAGCGGGTCGCCGTCCGAAGCCCCGGGACCTCAAGGTTCTCGGTATCGCACCGGACGCCTTCGACCATATCGGCCGTTAATTTCCCGATACACCACGCATGAAACAGCCCGCAACCGGTTGGTCGCGGGCTTTATTTTTGTCCGTCAGGCCGCAACGCATGCAAACGCTGCGGCCTGGGAAATGTCAGGCCTCCAGCCGCTCGCGGGCAGTTGAATGGACTTCGGCCTGCGCCTTCGCTTGTGCTTTCGCACGGGCTTCCTTCCGCTTGTTGTGGCGGATCGAGGACCAGAGCGAGACACCGATAAGCGCTGCACCGCCGAGACCGGTGACGACTTCCGGAATGTGGAAGAGGGTCTGGACGTACATGATGATCGCAAGGATCAGGATCGCGTAAAACGCGCCGTGCTCCAGGTAGCGGTAATGCGTCAGCGTTCCGTTTTCGACGAGCATGATCGTCATCGAGCGTACATACATCGCGCCGATGCCCAGACCGATGGCGATGATGAAAAGGTTCTGCGTCAGGGCGAAGGCGCCAATGACGCCGTCGAACGAGAAGCTTGCATCCAGAACCTCAAGATAGATGAATGCGCCAAGCCCACCGCGTGCCGCTTCTGCCATGGCCTTTTGCGAGGCGTCCAGCAGTGCGCCAATTACTTCGACCACCAAAAATGTGACAAGACCGTAGATCGCGCTGTAGACGAAGGTCGTCGATTCCTGGCCTTCAAGCAATGAAGCGAAAGTGAGGATCAATAAGAGAACGAAGGCGATTTCGATGCCTTTGACCGTCGCACCGCGCGACATCAGTTTTTCAACAGAGACGATCCAATGGACGTCCTTCTCAGGGTCGAAGAAGTAAGAAAGCCCGACCATCAGAAGAAAGGTCCCGCCGAAGGCGGCGATTGGCAGATGGGCTTCGTTCATGATGCGCGCATATTCAGCCGGTTGCCGTGCGGCGAGGATCACGGCGTCGATGGGGCCGATACGTGCGGCTATCGCCACGATTGCCAGCGGAAAGACGATGCGCATGCCGAAGACGGCAATGATAATGCCCCAGGTCAGGAACCGATGCTGCCAGACAGGCGTCATTTCCTTGAGCTTGTTGGCGTTTACGATCGCGTTGTCGAAGGAAAGGGAAATCTCCAGCACGGCCAAAACCGTGCAGATAAAGAAGATAGTCGCCATGCCGCTGATCGTGCCGGTGGACTGCCAGCCCAGCAAAGCGCCGAGCGCCAGGCCAACGGCCGTGATGATGAAAGCCCAGCGGAAATAGCCGAGCGTGGATTGATGGCTGATGGGTTGCTTCATGGCCGCACCTCTTTGATGCGGACATCGTTCTTGGAGGATGATGTGAGTGAAAAACGCGGCATATCGTAAGGGATATGCGCGTGAGGCATTGTGAGCTTTTTCATCGTGTGAAAATCCGCCGGCTGTTTGCAGGCGGTACCGACATCACGAGAGCGCCGTAAAAACTCTCGCCAGAGGGGCCCGGCACCAGTGTTTGTCCGGAGCCGATGCTTTTGCACGGGGGGCAACCATGCGCATCGTTTTGGCCGCGGATCAGCCTTCTAGGTAGTCAACCTGTGGCGCCAGTCAAGCCGGCCGCAGTCTGCGCCGAAGCTTTTCTTTGGAACCATGCAGTCGCCCGCCCGTTAGGCTCTGGTTGAGGCAATGGAACGTCATCGCCGGCGCGATAAAAAAAGGAGGGACCACGTATGCAGACTTCGAACCATTCTCCCGACAAGCGTACGGAAGCGGCAGACCGCATGAAGCGGGCAAAGCCGAACCGTATGCAGAAGGTGCAGGTGCTGCCGCCGCACCATGTCGATCTGACGCTGCCGCAGACGCCGATGGACGACATTCATGTTCCGGCTCATGTGACCGGCGGCGATCTTTCAAAAGGCGGTCCAGACCTTGCAACGTCCAAAGGCCGCAAACGGCGCGCCTCATGATTTTTCAGGCGGCGCGGGAACCGACGTCGGGGCTTTTGCATTTAAGGCCCGGACAAAGATGTGAGGAACCCATGACGACTGATCTCGTGCCGCAGGACATCTATCTGAAACACGAAAACGAATGGCAGGCTCTCAAAGAGGCCTCCGAGAACGGCATTGATCTCCAGAAGCGCGAAACGGCATCCGGAATTCTTGCTCATGGCGAAACCAGCGCGCCTGGAAACAAGGACAGTTCAAGAGGCAAGACTGGCTAATTCTCATCGCCGATAAAAAGCGCGCCCGGCATGCCGGGCGTTCTTTATGAGTCGGCATCGTCTTCCGGCGGCGGCTGCTTTGCGGAATTCCCCTCCAGGCGCTGCTCCATTTTGCCCAGAGCAAAGAGCACGCAGACTGCCGCCGCCGTCGCGAAGAAGGCGACCGGCCAATAGCCGAAGCCTATGGCAAGGCCGATCGCGCCTGAGAGCCACATGCCTGCTCCCGTCGTCAAGCCCTTCACCCTGCCTCTGGAAAAGACGATCATGCCCGCGGCTAGAAACGCGACGCCCGCCGTCACGGCCTCGATGACGCGCAGCGGGTCGATGCGGACCTGCTGATCGTTGGCAAAGCCCGGCATATGCACGGATTCGATGGAAATGATGCCGAAAAGCGCTGCCGCAAGACTCACCAGAATATGGGTCCGCAGACCCGCCGCATGGTTTTGCGCCTCGCGTTCGAAGCCGATGATGCCGCCCAGCACAATCGCGCCGATGAGCCGGGCAAAGATCACCGGGTAATGAATACGGGATTCAGGGAACATGTCGGCAAAAACGATATCCATGGAAAAGGCGCTCCCTTCGGGTGAACATTTCTTCGCGGGGGCTAACGTCTTCTGCGGCTCTTTGTTCGTCCGTTTCGACGTTGCTGCTCCATGCCAACCTTTCGGAAAGGATTGGGAGGCGATAATCGGCCCATCACGGGATTCTGGACCAGATGGCTAGAACTGCACCTCGCGGCCGCCGCCGCAAATCATCCGCAAAATCGAAGAGCAGGGGCCATGGTGGAGCCTTGCCCTGGCTCTTCGCCGGTGTCGTTGCCGTAGGCAGTATCGCGCTTTACGACAACTGGAAGAGCGTGCGCCCGATTCTTGCCTCACGGGCGCCGGACACAGCTGCGATTACCGCCGCAATCAAGGCAGACGCGCCGAAAGCGGCTATTGCCAAGAGCGCGCCGAGGCAGGCCAGTGCTTCGCAGCCGCAGCGTCCCGTGCCGCCCGAAGCCGTTCCTGTTCCTGCCGCGCAGCCTGTGAAGCTCTCCTCAACGGCGACATCACCCGCCGGCCCGCAAAACGCGCGCGCCGCGTTCGGCTATTGCGGGCAGGGTGAGCATATGAACTGCGTCGGAGACGGTGGGATATTCTGGTACAAGGGCGAGAAGATCCTGGTCGCGGACATGGTCGTGCCGGATGTCGGCGCCGCGCGTTGCGAAGGCGAGCGGAGGATCGGCTTTGCCGCAAAATCGAGGCTGCTCAAATTTCTGAATGCCGGGCCCTTCATCATGAACGCTGCCGGCAGGCCCGCCAGTTCCGGTGCGCCGCACGTGATTTCGCGCGGCGGCCGCTCCCTGGGCACTCAACTGATTACCGAGGGTCTTGCCCGCAAGCCTGGCGCCGCCGGTGGGTGGTGCGCCTGAAGTCTATTTCTGCTTCGGAGCCTTGCCGCTGGTGCGGAAGCTGCCGGTAAAGGCCGTATCCTTGCTTTCCGCGGAGCATTCGATCACGACCGGCTTGCCGCCGTAAGGGTTGCCGAATGTGCAGGTGCCTGCCACCTTGACCTGGCCCGTCATCTTCTCGCCGACGCCGGTTGTCACCATCTTGAGCAGGAATCCTGGCATTGCCATTAGATGCCGGCTTGATCGCGGTGCCATCGCCCTGGAAGCCAAGCATCTTCCCGCCTGAGGTGAAGATGAAGGTCACCTGGCCGTTCGGCAGTCCCACGCTGGCGAGTTCGCCCTTGCACCCCTTTGTTGCATCCACGTTGCCAACGACGAGCTTTGCGCATTTGCCTGTAAGTGTCGAAACGCCGGCGCCTGGAAAGTTCTGGGAGGCGGCGTTGGCGCCGGAGGCGTAAGCTGCGGCGGAAAGCACCGCAGCTGCAATCACTGTCAGTCTCATCTGTTCAGGGAATCCTGTCATGCTGGTTTACCGGACGGGGGTCGCATGTTTCTGTGTCCGAAATTTGCCGCGCTCAAAGAAAACGGGCCGCTGCAGGGATAGCGGCCCGTTCTGGGAAGCGTGGCCGTCAACCGCGACGGCCGGCCTCTGTATCCGACCTCTTGCTTGCGCGGGGCCTTCGCCCATTCAAACGCTCAGTGGCGCCGGCTGGCGTCCTCGACGGCCCAGCCGAAGCGCCATGCCTCGTAGCGGGCGTACCAGACTTCAAGCTCCCAAGCATCACGGATCGGCATCAATTCCGGTCGGGACATGGGATTGTCGCTTAAAGCGTAGCCGAGGATCCGGTCGCGCATTCCGCACTCCTGCATGTCGAGCAGTTCTTCGATATTCATCGCTTGCCCCCAACCGCCGGCCCCTCAGCCAGCCTTCCCAGGCAAACATTTCTCGTTGCTAATGTCCAGGTGGCCGGCGTCGATTCCCGCTATTCACAGGATTAGCTCGAATGGAGCAATACCTCCTTCGCGATCAAAAAACCTCCTTCTTCCGGCTTATAAGCACCCGCGGGAAGAGGAGAGACTCTCCAAAATGTGTTGTAAAAATATCGTTAAAATGCCCCGTCACAAGTTTTTGTTCATCTCCCGTTCAGAAAAGGGTTTGGGAAAACCCCGATATGGGTCAAGCTGTCCTTGTGAATAAGGAGATACTGAATGATTCGATTGACCGCGGTGCTGACGTTGTTCTCAGTTTATGCGTTCACGATGTTTTTCATCGCAGCAATCCCTGAGACGCCGAACTTGCAAACCGCAGCAACTCTATCTGAAGACACCACGCTTACGAAGTAAAGTATTTGATGGGGTTTTGGCTGGCTTGTGTGACCGTGTTGGGCAAGGGCGCAGTTTTGCGTTGTAACGCACGACTCTCACGTCCTGAAAGATAACTCGTCAATCAGCGGTTTGACGAAGTCCTCTTGTAATTTCAAGAGGATAGAATGGTGCGCGACAAGGGTCGAACTTGTGCGCCTTACTATGTCAAGGAAGGGCTTTGGAGCAAAATCCATAGCCTCGATCGTTGACCGGCATCTGCAAACGCGCATGTATCGGCGGCTCTTCACGGCGGACCAACAGCAAGGTAACGTCGGCTTCAGCCTGCTCCGACAATACCACCCGGCAAATTCGAGGAAGATAGCAAGAGATATCCGCCCTTCTTCGTTTAGCGTGCGAACAGGCGTTGCCTGGGGGGCGCCACGACTATCTGGCCTTCGACAGCGAAATCCGCATGCAGCTGGGTACCGTCACGACTTTTCGGAAAAATATCTGGAAGTGGAACATCACCCAGATCCCATGGGTTGGTGAGCGCATAGCACCCCATGGCGACTGGATCAGATAGCGCGTGAAGGCCCACTATAGTCGAGGAGCACGATCAAACGCTGAAATGTCTTTGCGGACGCTGACGCGACGACTCCTGTCGCATTCTTTTGCTGACGCAATGGCCGGACATAAGAAAACCCACCGGCGTCTTTTCCACAATTTTCAGCTGCTTGGCACGAGGAAATGCGGCGACTTTGCAGTTACGTCGGCTGAGTTTTGCAGGACTAACCGATGAAATACCGCGCAGAAATTGATGGCCTCAGAGCCATCGCCGTCCTATCGGTGATCCTTTTTCATTCAGGAGTTTCCTTCCTGCCGGGCGGCTTCGTCGGCGTCGATGTCTTCTTCGTCATCTCAGGATATCTGATCACGGCGATCATCATCGGCCAGATGAAGGAACAGACGTTCTCCGCGGCCGATTTCTACCTTCGCCGAGCAAAGCGGATTTTGCCTGCTCTTTTCGCGATGATGTTCGTAACGGCCCTGGTGGGTGCCGCACTTCTCACGCCTCCAGCATTCGGGCGGCTGATGCGGAGCATCGGCGAGGCCAGCCTGTCGATCTCCAATTTCAGTTTCGCCAGGGCGGCCGGATATTTTGACGAGGGCACCGCCTGGCGGCCGATGCTGCACACTTGGTCTCTCGGTGTCGAGGAACAGTTCTATCTTTTCCTGCCGCTCTATTTGTTCATTGCCCGCTCCCGAACCAGCTGGTCATGGCAGCGGATCGTCTCCCTTCCGATGGTCATCTCGTTCGCAATTGCCGTCGTCATGGTCCGGCATTGGCCGACGGCCGCCTATTATCTTCCGTTCGGCCGCTTCTGGGAGCTGCTGGTCGGAAGCCTGCTGGCGACAGGAACCTTTGGCGCCATTCGGGACGACCGTAGGCGTCAAGCAGCATCGGCCGCCGGGCTCGCTCTCATCGCAATTCCTGTTCTCTTCTATGGAGAAAACACGACGTTCCCGGGCGAGACGGCACTTCTTCCCTGTCTCGGAGCTTTCCTGATGCTGCATTCGGCGCGGTCCGGACGAAGTTTTGTCTCAACAGCCCTGGCTTCTACCCCGCTCGCGTGGTGTGTCGAGGGATGTGTTCGAGGAGCGGCAGAAAATCGTCAGGCGGCTGTTTTCGAGGCCCAACCTCGCGAAGGTGACGCTGATCGATGCCACGCCATTCTTTTGCAATGATGAAACCTGCCCCGTCCAAGACCAGGGAATTCCGGCGTTTGTCGACGACAATCATCCAAGCACGTCCAAGGCGCTGTCCGTCAGCGCAATGTTCGCGCCGGCGTTCGTCACCCGCGGCATGCTCTAGAGAATTCAGCAGCCGTATTGCCGGAATTGCACCACCCGAGCATGTTTCAAACGATCTATGACATTGACGGTAACTACTTCTGGTTAAGCCAAACCGGTGAGATTGAGTCTTGGTTGATTTGGGCGCAAGCTTGCGCATCGGACGACATTCCCCGACGCCAGAAAGCCGGTCCGACGACGGAGGGATAGTCATGAGGCGTATTTTCACGACAATCTTGACTGTTACCGCAGTTGCAATTCTGCTCCTGAATCCATCTTCCTTTACCAGCGCTGCGGAAAATGAGACAGTCTTCGTCCAGGACGACGAGACATATCCAGCGCACATAGTGCCGGGCCGCATCGCATTGATCCTCTCCGATACGGCGATGGCTGACGCTGACCGCTATCAGAAAACGCTCGATAGCCTCGGCGGTCGGCGTATTCCGACACTTCCCGACGCTATCGTCGAGGTCGAAGCGCCCCATGCCAAGGATGCGAAGAGCCTCAATGCTGCTGCTCGAGACCTGATGAAGTCGTGGCCCGACCTGGTCGTGGATTTAGGCATTCTGGTAACAATCGGCAACTCCGATTTACCCTACGTATTGACCGACAAGATCGTCGTGCAGATCGCCGACGACGCTGACGTCGGCCTCATCCAAACCATTGCCGAACAATATCATTGCGAAATCCTGGGAAACAATCCGTTCGACAAGCGGCAGTTTGTGATCAGGCTATTGCCTGATAGCGCGAAGAATACCCTTGAGGTTTCCAACGCACTGAACCGCCTTTCGGGCGTAAAATTCGCGCATCCGAACTTCTACCGACCGATTGAAAAGCGCCAGGCACCGCCAGCCCCGAATGATCCCTTTTTTCCAGATCAATGGCACCTGAACAACACCGGTCAGGCGATGGGCACACCCGACGCCGACATTGATGCTGATGGCGCGTGGTCGCTCGGACCGATGGGATCGGGCAATCCCAATATCGTGATTGCAATTATCGATGATGGGCTTGAAGCGAATCATCCGGATCTCGCCGACGGCCTGTGGACGAACCATGCCGAGCAGATAGGCAGCCCAGCTGTGGATGACGACGGCAACGGTTTCATCGACGATCTTCACGGCTGGGATTTTACACCCTGTATTACGCCGGTTTCCTGCGGGGACAACGATGTTCGCCCACGGCTGGACCAATTGCATGGAACAGCCGTTGCGGGCGCGGCCTTGGCGCGCGCAAACAACAGCGTTGGCGTGGTCGGGACATGCCCGCGTTGCAGCTTCCTGCCGATCAGAGCTCTTGACGGTACGGACTACGCTGAAAGCCTCGCAATCGACTATGCAAAGATGATGGGTGCCGACATTATTTCACTGTCTTGGGGATACGCTTCCGGCGTCGTGCTTCCTACAAATGTCGTTAACTCGATCAACAGCGCCGCGACAACCGGTCGTGTCCAGAACGGCGTCAGCAAAGGCATGATTGTTGTCGTTGCCATGACGGATACCGTCGAGGACAATTGCGACGGCACTCCCGACCTTTCATCGCTTGCCAACGTGATCGCCGTCAGCAGTGCAACCAATCAAGACCAAAGGCTACCGGCCGGCTTGGGCACATGCATGGATCTACTCGCTCCGACGCATGGCGGCACGTTGGATGCGGTGACGACGGACAGGTTCGGAGACATCGGCTACAACAATCGCTCGCCTGTTTCGCCCTGCGCATCCGTGGAACCGGCACCTCCGCCACCTTCAAACCGGGACTACACTTTTTGTTTCGGCGGCACGTCTTTCGCCGCCCCTGTCGTTGCCGGTATTGCGGGCCTGCTCCTGTCGCATGACAATTCGTTGACCCGGTTGCAGGTTCAAAGACTTCTTCAGGATACCGCCGACAAAATATCTCCTTCCAGCGGAGCTTATTCGGAGCAGACGGGTTCTTCGGCACCGGTCGGTGGCTTACCGACCCACGGTTTCGGCAGGGTCAACGCCTTTGAGGCGGCACGCACGGTGGCTGGACGGGACATTTCCGGGCGCGGAGGAGTGGATGTCTACGTGCGCGACAACAGCTTGGATTGGGGTAACACGGAGCAGCCATCAAATGTCACATTTGAGCAGACCCGTGGATTTATACCCCATTGGCAAAGCGTCGATATCAAAGTCGATGCACCCCCCTATCGCGCAACGCAGCCGATATCCTCGACAGAATTCGACGCGTTCATCGACGAAAACCCGCTTTCGAATACGCTCAATCGCGTATATGTCCGCATCCATAATCGCGGAACGCAAACTGCAACCGATGTTCAGGTAAAGTTGCACTGGGCCTTTGCGGGAGCTGGTCTCCCCGCTCTACCCGCCGACTTCTGGCCAGCTTTTCCCGCAAACTCGACCGACGTTTCGATTTGGCATCCCTTGCCGGCTCAAACGATACCGTCGCTGCCCTATTCCGGTGCTTCCGTGGCCGGCAACAGCAATGACAATTCCATTGTGCTGTCGTTCGATTTTCCCGCTCCCGTCTACAATGCGTCCGTGAACAATCCGGATCACTTCTGCCTGTTTTTAGTTGTCACGGCACCCGAGGATCCGGTCTCCACGGTCTCGGTCGGTACCCAGGTGCCGGACTTGATCACTCCAAGCGACAACAACGTGACGCAAAAAAACCTGCACCTTATCGATTCCGGCAATTCGAGTGGATTGAGGTCTCAGCTCATTGTTTCAAATCCCTTCGATTACCCAATCAACACCCGGCTGGTCGCCTGGCGCCCCAAGGATTGGAATGTCGAATCCAGCGGAGTCGAAATGGGCAAGCGCATTGAATTGGGCGCCAAGGAGAGCCTGCCCGTCGAAATCTCGATCATATCCCATGGACAGCCATCGGCCTCGATAAACATCGTTCAGCTCTACCAGGCATCGGACATGAAAGAGGAAAGGATCCTCGGCGGGATGATGTATGTTGTGGCGCCGGGCGCTCAGCCAGCCGACGTTCCCAGTCCAGGGTACATCGAAAACGTCGGCGCGCAGGAGAAGTTGATCGCGGAATATTTGAAGCTTGTCGCCGACACCATCTCCAAGCCTGACGTCCGCGGCGAGGATAGAACGCTTTTGCATAGGCTTAGCATACTCATTGAAGAACAAAGCAAATTGCTTGCAGGGGTGGAGGCCGCGCGGAAGGCTTCCCGCTCGGATCATTGATCAAATGATCGGCTTCTCCAACAAGCCAACTGCCCAAGGTAACACCAAAGGAGGTTATGATGGTGAGACTTTATGCGAGGTGGATGAAGAGCACGCCAAAAATATTCACGCTTCTATTGGGGTTTGGCGTCATGTTCGGCGGAACGGCGATGGCGGCAAGCTGCGTCGATAAGGTGAATCCAAACTGGCTGCCGCCACGCGCCAATGTCGTCAATCCTTCGACGGCCGACAGGCAGGCGATAATGGATCTGATTCACAGCTATAATTGGGCTCTGGATGACAAAAACGCCGCCGCATTCGCGCAATTGTTCACCAGTGACGCACAATATGAGGCATGCTCCGGCGGCGGAGCCCTTCAGCTTATCAGAACGACGGTGACGTCCGAGTTGCAAGAATATATCGCAGATATTCTTAGCGATCTGGGGTCAAGGCAGGCGCGACACTTTGAGAGCAATACGCTGCTGCACCAAAACAAAGATGGGAGTGTCAACGGAAAGACGACGCTCCTGGTGACGCTTCAGTGGCCAGATAGGGAAGTTCCCGAGCTGGATTATACGGCCGTCATGCAAGAAACCTTCGTAAAAGACAATGAAGGTCTTTGGCGCTTCTCGAAGCTGACACTGATCACGGACACGCCAGGAGTTCAAGCAAGAGCTCGTTGACCGGCTTTGGTCCGAAAACGAGGGGCTTGGAGAGGGTCTTGCTGCATGGCTGCAAGAGGCTTTGTATCTATCATCGGGGTTGTTGCGGCAGTTGTTTCCGTCAGCGGTTCATATTGGTTTTCACCCTTTGGATCCGGACCAACGGAGATTTACCGTTTCGGCTCACGAATGGCGACTACCGCGCTACAGAGCGGTGGCGGATCAACTTGTGAACAGGGCGGCAGGTGTGACGCCCTAACAGGTTGCATCGCGCCTGTGCCCCCTCCGGGCTCTGCCGTGAAGGTGCTTCCTCAAGACAAAGTTTATGAGCGCTATGTGCAGCAGCTTCGGATATTTGAAGCCTGCAGGGAAATAGTTCGTTCGAAGAAGAGCCAGAGCGAGAACGATGTTCTGCGTGTCAATCTTGCCTCCTCTTCGCTTGAGGCTGAGGCGTTCGCTGAAGCGGTTCTTCGCCTTGAACGCGATATTCTCTGGGCACCGGCTTCAGCAAGCAACAGCACCGTCACCCAATTCGGCGACGAGGCACGCGCTGTGTTTGGACCAATTCCGGATGCGGACTGTGCTAATGACGCTAAGACAATGCCGATCGAGGTCGACGGCAACATTGTCGAGTTGAAGCCCAACTTCACCAGGCCCGATCACCCATTGGAATTCGAGCATCGCGACGCTTCCGGCAACGTGATCGCGTGGACCAGCGGGATTGAGAAATGCGACAAACCCTCGCTAGCCGGAAACGTCGCCTATTGCGCTCCGGGCTCGCGCCTGAAGCGTGTGGTCAAAGGCAACGTGGAATGGTTAACATTGTGTCGCAAGTCGACGTCGAATCTCATGGTGAGCTCAAATCCCTATTGGCAGGCATCCAATCCCCACTTCGCCCTTCTAGGCACGGTCGGATTTAACCGCATCACCGGCGAGATTGTGTTTTTTGACGGGCGCAAAGACCGAAGCGAGTTTGATTGGTCCCGATCATTCGTCCCGCCAGGAGGGCATTCTTACTCCGATAGTTCGGGAAGAGCGTCCGCCGAGGCGCTATACGATCCGACCTTTCAAATTCAATGCCATATCTGTCACGACAACAAGAGCCCCTATGTCATCAATCCACATGCCGCGCAGGCGCGTGTGGGATATTTCGATGGCGAGCAGGATTTGCGAGCAATAGCGTTCAGTCTGGGCGGCTACCTGCCCGAAAGGCCGCGTACCGAACAAATGCCATTTCGCGTCATCGGCTCCAGCTACACCGCGATCCACGGCGCCGACCTCGCCCGCGCCAAAACGGTCCGAGATCCGACGGGAAGCTGTACGGCCTGCCATACTTTGACGACACAGATCACGGGCCAGCGGTTTGCCGCGGATGCAGTGGGTCGGGAACCATGGATCGCCAAGCCGACATGGGACAAAGTCATGGAGCTGCAAGAAGAAAAGAAGAAGATCGCACGGATCGACAACCGGCGCACGGACTGGGCGCTCCGGTCCGGCGCCGGCAAGATCCATCCCTGGATGGTGCCCGGTAGGGGAAACGACTTGTCCGCGTTGCAGCGGCCGATTAGCGCTACAGACTGGCAAAAACTAAGCAATTGTCTTTGGGATGCCGGCGGGGCCGAGTGCGGTTATCGACCGCTTTACACGGCCTGCCTTGCGCCGGGATCAGGCCCGCAAGAGGACGGCTCCGCACCGACGGATCTGTCGATCGAGGTAATTCCGCCGTCGTCAGGCGAAACCGAAACGGACCATAGGGTACGGTTGCGCTGGAAATATCTTAACAGCTACGGCGGCGTTCCAGAGAGGGATGATGTCCGGTTCAACGTCGCAGTCAGGGCGGCAGCAATCCCGCTGACGCAGGAGCCTCCATCTCTAAGTGACTACCCCTATTTGAATGAAACAAACGGCAAAAAAATCACCGTCATCAATGAGAATGTCGAGGCCTCTGATGATACAATCCTGATCAAAAATGTCTCCTACGTTGGACACTCCAGGTTCACTGACCCAACCCCGTCGATAGTGCCACGAGACTTTAAGCTGGATATCCCGGCAAAGTGCAACAGGCGATATCTAGTTCGCCTCGCCCCGAAAAGGTTCTGTTTCGATCAGAATGTTATGGCGTATAGCGCAACAAATTATCTGCTCTACGGCGACACCGTATGCGACTAAATCGTGTGGTTCATTCGCGCTCGGATCGCTGCTGCTGAGGCAGGCAAGATGGCCTAATCATCCGACGCTCGGTGCACGAGTTTAGCACCGACAGAGGGCCAGTGATGCTGGTGAAACGGGTCGCAAACGGGAAGGCCGGTACGGTCCTGATGAAAGTGCATTTCCAGGTTATCGGATGCCAAACGTGGCAACTTTTCATCACCGAACTTGGCACCATTTGGCACCAGAAACCAAAAAGGGCTGGGCGGTTTCCCGCTAAGCCCTTGAAAAGGATGGTGGGCGTGACAAGGATCGAACTTGTGACCCCTACGATGTCAACGTAGTGCTCTCCCGCTGAGCTACACGCCCATCCGATGGCGGCGCATAGATCACAAAACCTTGGGAGCCGTCAATAGGCTTTTTTGAAGTTTTGTGACCCGCCGCCCGCAAGCCTTATGCGGCAAGCATTTTGTTCACTTCATCGACGAGATCGCGAAGATGGAAAGGCTTGGAAAGCACCTTTGCATCCTTCGGCGCCTTCGAATCAGGGTTCAGTGCAACGGCCGCAAAACCGGTGATGAACATGACCTTGAGGTCCGGGTCGAGCTCGGTCGCACGGCGTGCGAGTTCGATGCCATCCATTTCCGGCATGACGATATCGGTCAGGAGCAGGGAGAAGGGCTCTTCCCGGAGCCTGTCATAGGCGCTTGCGCCGTTATCGTAGGAAAGAACCTTGTAACCGGCCTTTTCGAGCGCCTTTACCAGAAAGCGGCGCATGTCGTTGTCGTCTTCGGCGAGCAGTATCTTCTAAGTCATTATCCAGACCGATTGGTGAATAGGTTTTTGGTGGGAGGCGCCAGCTATTTACACTAGACTTTAGCCGGTAAACAACCGGTGAATTGCCTGCCCAAGGCTGTCATCCCCGCTACATAGTATGGACTTGCGGTGTGGCAACTGGCAACATGGGCGAAGCAGCGGTCCTGTGACATGGTTAAGAGGGAAAAAGGTGCCGGAAATTCGCGAGTACGAGCTTTTTGAGATCCGTGAGCCCGTGTCGCAGACCATTCCCTTCGTTTACAATTCTCCCCACAGCGGCCGTATTTATCCACCGGAATTTATCGCCCAGTCGCGGCTCGAAGGCATTTCCATCCGCCGGTCGGAGGATCACTATGTCGACGAGCTCTTTTCAGCCGCCAGCCTGCTTGGCGCCCCCCTGCTTCTCGCCAATTTCCCGCGCGCCTATCTGGATGTGAACCGCGAACCTTACGAACTCGACCCGCGCATGTTCGATGGCCTGTTGCCGCCTTATGCAAACATCAATTCGCTGCGCGTGGCAGGCGGGCTCGGCACCATTCCGCGCATTGTTGCCGAGAATATGGAAATCTATGCCCGGCGGCTGCCGGTGCAGGAAGGGCTCGATCGGGTCGAGAGCATCTACAAACCCTACCACGCCGCGCTGCGCCGGCTGATTGCGCGCACCCACGTGCAATTCGGCTTCGGCGTGCTGATCGATTGCCACTCGATGCCGGGCAATGTCCGCGTCGCAGGCAGCAATGCGCGGCCCGACTTCATCATCGGCGACCGGTATGGTACCAGCGCATCGGCCGAACTTTCGCGTACGGCGATCAGTATTCTCGAGGAGATGGGTTTCACCGCCATCCGCAACAAGCCCTATGCCGGCGGCTTTATCACCGAGCATTACGGCCGGCCGGCGCGCGGGCTGCACGCCCTGCAGATCGAGGTGAATCGGGCGATCTACGTGGACGAAGTGACGCTGGAAAAGCACACGGATTTTCCGCTGATCGTCAACGCCGTCACAGGCTTCATGCGGCAGATGGCCAGCTACGTGGAGCAGTTTGCAACCGATACGGCGCTTGCTGCCGAATAAGCTCCCGGACAGTCACTCAAAAAAAGAACCGCGCTGTTCAGCGCGGCTAAGTCTAGGGAGGAAACACCCAAGGAGGGTATTTACAGTCAGAAGACTGTATGACGACGCTACTGCTGCGCTGCACAATTGTCAATCATAATTTTGCAATGCAAAATATTTGGGCAGATATCGAGAAAATGCCTGGTAGATTTGCATTCGAACGCAATTCCGCTAAGAAATGCGTGCCACACGGCCCAGAAAACGGATCATCCATGCTTCCTGACCGCTCGTTCTTCAATCGCCTGGCGGAAGCCGCCAAGGCCGAGACACTGCCGCGATTCCGATCCGGCCTCGATGTGACGAACAAGCTTTCGAGTGGCTTTGATCCCGTTACCGAGGGCGATCGGGCAGCGGAAGCGGCAATCCGCAAGCTGATTGAAGAGCATTTTCCCAATCATGGCATTCTTGGCGAGGAACACGGCAATGTTGGCCTGGACCGTGATTATGTCTGGGTCATCGATCCTATCGACGGCACGCGGGCCTTCATTTCCGGCGTGCCGGTATGGGGAACGCTGATCGGGCTACAGAAGAACGGCCGGGCGATCATGGGCATGATCGAGCAGCCCTTCACCGGCGAGCGCTATTTCGCGGATCAGAACGGCTCGATCTATTGCGGACCGGAGGGTGAACGGCGCTTGAAAACACGCGATTGCGGCATGCTTTCGAACGCGATCCTCTTCACCACTTCGCCGCATCTCTTCACCGGCTTGGAAATGGAGAAATATCGCGAGATCGAACGCCAGGTCCGGCTCTTCCGCTATGGCACAGATTGCTATGCCTACGCACTTCTCGCGGCCGGCCATGTCGATCTCGTGATCGAAAACGGCCTCAAGCCCTACGATGTCGGCGGGATCATTCCGGTGATCGAAAATGCGGGCGGCATCATCACCACCTGGGACGGCGGGCGGCCAGAAAACGGTGGCTCGATCATCGCTGCCGGCAGCCGTGCTGTTTACGACCAGGCACTTGCGATCCTGCAGCGCTAAGTCGCCATCCGTTTAGACGCCGAATCCTTCGACCTCTTCAGCGGCCTCGGCGTCGCTGCCGGGAATAAACGCATGGAACGCGGCGAGTGCTGCGGCGCGGTAGGCGTCGCGTTCCTGAAAAATCTCGTGCCGCGCGCCATTGATGGGCACGAGCTGGGCTGCGCGGAAATAGCGCGAAAGCCGTTCCTGCGCGATATAGGGCACGACGCCGTCGCGGGTCGGGGCAATGACGATCGTCGGGATGGTGATTGAAAAGAGGTGGCTCGGCATGAGTACCTTGTCGATCGCCTTGAAGGATTCATGGACCCAGCGCGCGGTCGGCGGGCCGAGCATCAGTTCCGGATGCTCCCTCATCATTGCAATGTTGCGCTCGAAACGCATCTCGTCCGATGTCAGCGGATTGTCCTGGAAAGGAAGCTCCAGTAGCTTGCGGCTCAATGGCAGCGAGCCAAGTCCGAGCGAGCAAGCCGTGGCGGCCAGGCGGCGGATGGTCGATGCGGACGCTGCCTGGCCGATCAGGCCGATGAAGGGCGCGGAAAGCACCATGCGTTCAATGCGTGTTGCAAGATAGGGGGCCGCCGAAAGCGCAATGAGGCCACCGGTCGAATGGCCGAGCAGGTAGAAGGGCAGGCGGGTGTCGGGCAGCACCACCTTTTCCAGAAAGGTGTCGAGGTCTCGCTCGTAATCAGCAAAGCGCCTCACATGGCCATGCTGTCGTTTCTTGATCAGCCGTGGCGAACCGCCCTGGCCACGAAGATCGAAGATCGCAACCCAGAAGCCCTTCGCCGTTAGATCGCGGATCGTCTCGAAATATTTCTCAATGTATTCGTTGCGTCCCTGCAGGATGACGACCGTGCCTTTGGCAACGGGGGCATCGGAGCGGAACACCGCATAGCGCAGCTTCCAGCCGTCATGCGTCTCGAAATAGCCTTCGGTACGGTTTTCCGGGACCGGATTGTCAGGTGTCGAAATAAGGACGCTGTCCATGAGCCGCTGCTTTCGATGCCGCCTTGAGTCTAGGGGATAATGCACGGAGACGGAAAATCAACTGTTAAGCGCGGGGAATAAAAAGAGACCGGCGGGGCGATTTGAGGGGTGCCCGGCGCCGGCCGTAAAATCGGACTGAAGAAGAAGGGACGATGCACTTCAGCCATCGGGCGGTTTAATCACCCGACAGTTACTACTTCTACAGAGGTGCTGCTGAACGCATGCCGAACCTCGCGTTCATGCCCTGTTCACCTGGTTTCAAAAGGGTCTTGAACTGCTCAAAGTCGATCACCATCTGAATTCTGCGGGTGCCAAACGGGTCCGCTGAACCGTCCCGAAGCTGCCGAATATGGGGTTTTAGGGGCATTTATCGCAACACGTCGCTTCCTTAAGGAGGACATCATGCGTCACGTCGACTTTTCTCCACTTTATCGTTCGACCGTCGGTTTCGACCGTCTCTTCACCATGCTCGACAGCCTGGCTCAGCCGGATCAGGGCAATACCTATCCGCCCTACAATATCGAGCGCACCGGTGAGAACACCTACCGCATCACCATGGCCGTTGCCGGTTTCGACGAAAGCGAAATCTCCATCGAGGCTCAAGCTCACGCGCTGACCGTCAAGGGCGTAAAGAGCGAAGAGAACGGCGAGGGCAGCGAGTTCCTCTATCGCGGCATTGCCAAGCGCGCCTTCGAGCGCCGCTTCCAGCTTGCCGATCATGTCGAGGTGACCGCCGCTTCGCTAAAGAACGGGCTGCTTCATATCGACCTTCTTCGCAGCATCCCCGAAGCCATGAAGCCGCGCAAGATCGCGATTGCCGCAGAGCCGGTAAGCGCGCCGAAGGCTATCGAGGCTCAGGTCGCCAACTAACCGATCCCTCCCAGGATAGGAAAAGACAGGCGGCGCTCCGTTGGGGCGCCGCCTTTTTGTTGGCTGCAGATCAGGCTGGGCTCGCAGCCTCTTCGGCTTCCTCTTTTGTTATCCGATGCGCAGCCGCTGCGGCATATTTTTGCGCGATCACCGCGCAGACCATCAGCTGGATCTGGTGGAAGAGCATCAGCGGCAGAACGATGGCACCGATCGACTGGCCGGCGAAGATGACGCTTGCCATCGGCACGCCACTTGCCAGGCTCTTCTTCGAGCCGCAGAAGGTGATGGTGATCTCGTCGGCCTTGTTGAAGCCGAAAAGGCGGCTGCCATGCATGGTGAGCAAAAGGACGATTGCGAGCAGCAACATGTCGAGCACGACGACGACCGCGATGTCTCTTACCGAGAATGTATGCCACAGGCCCTCGACGACCGCCGTGCTGAAGGCGAGATAGACGACCATCAGGATCGATCCGCGATCGACCGGCATCAGGATTTTCTTCTTCGCGCGGATCCAATTGCCTATCCAGGGCTGCAGGATCTGGCCTGCCACGAAGGGAGCAAGCAATTGCAGCAGGATCTGCTCCAGCGCGGCCCAGGAAAAGCCGCCATGGCCGCCGACGGAAAAGAGCAGGCCGACGAGAAGCGGCGTCAGGAACATGCCGAAGATGTTGGAAGCGGAGGCCGAGCAAATGGCGGCCGGCACATTGCCGCCTGCCATCGAGGTGAAGGCGATCGAGGATTGCACTGTGGATGGCAGGACGCACAGGAAAAGGATGCCGAGGTAAAGCGGCTGCGGCAGGATCGAATCCGGGATGAGGCCGAGCGCCATACCGAGCAGCGGAAAGATGACGAATGTCGTCAGAAGAATGACGAGGTGCAGCCGCCAGTGCAGGATGCCTGCAATGACGACGTCGCTGGATAGCCGGGCGCCATGCAGGAAGAACAGCAGGGCGATGGCAAGTCCGGTGGCGAGGCCGAAATAATCCGCGAAAATGCCGCTTGCCGGAAGCAGCGAGGCAAGAATGACGGTGCAAACGAGCAGGATCGTGAAGGTATCGGGCAAGAAGCGACGCATGATGCTTTCTCGGCGTTTTCAAAATTTCGTTGTTTTGTCTCCCATTATAAATCAGGATGCAAGGAATAACAGTTATCGCGAATTGGAATGCCAATGCTTGATCTGACGCAATTGCGCAGCTTCGTTGCCGTCGAGCAGATGGGCAGTTTCACGCTCGCTGCAGAGCGTTTGGGTCTCGGCCAATCGACCGTCAGCCAGCACGTCCAGCGGCTGGAAACTACACTCGGGCGAAGGCTTCTCGCGCGCGACACCCACAAGGTCGTGCTCACCGGAGATGGCGAGGCGCTGCTTTCGCATGCGCGCCTGATGCTTTCGATCGAAGGTCAGGTTCAATCGCTTTTCAAGGAGAACAGTCTGCGCGGCCGCCTCCGCCTCGGCGTCTCGGAAGACTTTGTGACCAGCCAGCTCCCGGCCGTGCTGGAGGATTTCGTGCGGTCGCATCCGTCGGTCGATCTGGAGTTGACAGTCGCGTTGTCGGGTGCGCTTTACGAGATGCAGGACAATGGCGAGATCGATCTGGTGCTTGCCAAACGCCGGCTCGGCGATGCCCGCGGCCGGCTTGTCTATCGCGAGCCGCTGGTCTGGCTGGCGCGCGATCCCGACCATGTGCTCGCACAAGGGCCGCTGCCGCTGATCGCCTTCCCGCCGCCCAGTGTGACGCGCAGCATTGCGCTCGAGGCCCTCAGCCGTATGCAGGTGCCTTGGCGGATCGTCTGCACCTGCGGCAGCCTGAGCGGGCTTACGGCCGCGGCGCGGGCAGGAATGGGAGTACTGGTGCAGCCGCGCAGCATGGCCCCCTCGGGATTGAAAGAGATCGGCACGGCAAGGCTGCCGCTGCTGGAGGATGTGGAATTCGTGCTCGTGCCGCGCAAAGGGGCCGATCAGGCGCTGGTGTCGGCGCTTTCGGAAGACATTCTTGGGAAGGTGCGGGGTCTGCGATCGGGCGCACAAAAATAGAAACCCGCCGGGCGGCGGGTTTCGGTTGCTTGCCGATCAAGTTTAGGTTGCTTGCCGATCAATAGGGCGAAACACACTGCCGGCGCGGGCCATAGTACGGTTGGAACGTATTATCCCAGGCCCTATAGGAGCGATATCGGCTGTAGCACCAGCTCGTATGACCGTTGCCGCCATAAGCATAGGAGGACGGGGCGCCATAGTAGCCTGGCTGAGCTAACGCGCCGCCGACGATCGCGCCAAGCGCCAATCCGCCGATGATTGCGGCGGCGTCGTTGTCATTGTCATAATCGCGGTACCGGCGGCCATAATATCTGTTGTAGCGATAACCACGAGAACCGCCATAGTATGCGCCGCGATTGCTACGCATACTCTTAAGATAGCGGCGCCTAGCAAAATTGCTCCATCCGCTCCAGTCGCGATCCCGAACCTGCTCTATGTTCGATACGACTTTCGGCTTTTCGACATTGATCGCAGGAAATGCCTCGGCAGGCGGAACACTGGTCAAGGCAGTCACAGCTGAGATGAGCACGACAGCTAACTTTTTCATGGCATTTCACCTTTCTAGCTATCAATGAAGTTGTTCCTGAAAAGTTCCAGCAGCAGCGGACGAATTTTAAACGAGGGTCGCTGTCGGCGGTTAACCGGTCGCCTGCCATTTTAAGCCCCTCTCAACCTTGTCGCTTAGCTATTTGGTTAGATTCCGGCTTCTACGTTAGGACCCAATCTGGTCGTCGTTCGGGGCAAGAAAGGACGGACCGATGATGTATGGCGCACTATTCGTATCCGGGCTGGTGGCCTGTGTAATGATGATCCTTGTGATAGGGCACGAAGCGGAAAAGGCGGATCAAGGTGCCCCGCAATCCGCCGTCTATGGCCATCAGAACTAGGTGCTGCCGGGCTTTATGCCGCCAGGCACTTCAGGAAGCCGTCGACATCTGCTTTTGTCGTGGCGAAGCTGGTGACGAGGCGGATCAGCGTCTCGTTGTCGTCGACGAGGTCAGGCGTTGCGGCCGGAATTGGCCACTCGTAGAACGTCGCCCCCCTATTTTCAGCAGTTCTCGCCGCGCTCTTGGTGACGACGGCGAAGACTTCGTTGGAGGCGGTGGGCCAGGCGAGCCTGGCGGAATTGCTGGCGCCGATGCCGCCACGCAGGCCATCGGCCATACTGTTCGCATGGCGGGCAAGATCGAGCCAGAGATCGTTGTCGAAATACGCGTCGAACTGGGCGGCGATGAAGCGCGACTTGGAGAAGAGCTGTGCCGCACGCTTTCGGATAAAAGGCATCTCTTTGGCCTGGTCCGGATGAAAGTAGACGATCGCCTCCGCGCACCAGCAACCGTTCTTGGTGCCGCCGAAGGAAAGCATGTCCACCCCGCGTTTCCATGTCATTTCGGCAGGCGTTGCGCCAAGCGCGACGAGCGCATTCGCGAAGCGGGCGCCGTCCATATGAAGAGCCAGGTTCCGCTTCTTTGCGATGGCTGAAATCTCGCCGATTTCCGGCAACGTGTAGACCGTACCAATCTCGGTTGCCTGGGTGATGGTAACGGCACTGGCGCGGCCGTGATGCACGGCATCCTCAGGGAAGCCTGCGATCTTCGCCGAAAGCGTTGCCGGATCGATCTTGCCGGACGCACCGGGCACGGCAACAAGGCGGGCGGAGCCGGAGAAAAATTCCGGTGCGCCGCATTCATCCTCGATGACATGGGCCTCCGAATGACAGAAGGTGACGCCGCCGGGGCGCTGGACGCTGGCGAGCGAAAGGGAATTCGCAGCCGTACCGGTCGCGACAAAGAAGACGGCGACTTCGCGCTCGAAGACCTCGGAAAAGCGTGCCTCGACTTTTTTATCGAGATCGCTGGTGCCGTATGCGGACGCGAAGCCGGCGGAAGCTGCGAGCAGCCGTTGGGCAATAAATTCATGGGCGCCAGCCCAGTTGTCGGAAGCAAAATACATGGAAGAACCGTTAGGGAAATGTGGGGTTGGCAAGTTCGGCAGGGACATTACGCCAAAGCTTCACGCGATCAAACATCTCAGTCGCAATGCATCACAAAAATTGAATCCCGCAATCAATAAACAAAATAGTGCGGCGCTGTGTAATTTAATTTCGTCATTTTCGTCGGTTTGGCAATCTTCCGTCGCAAATCGACGATTTTTTAATCGCGCGCTCTTGCGGAGCGCATAGGTTTCTGGCATAGAACTGATGAATTAGGACAGTGTTGCTGTCCTATTTTGGCCTTTGCGGCCGAAGAGGCGCCGAAAGCCCTGACCTTTGCAGGGTTTCACGCTATAGTCCACTCGAGCGCAGCCTTGGCAGCGCTGCGGCGACTGGCAGGCGCGGAGCGCGGCGGCTCGCTTTTGGCGGGCCAACGCGACCGGATCTTCGATAATGCAACAGCGCTGTCACGCGCCGAACCCCGTATCAAGGGACGGCGCGCGACAAAGAGACGCCCACTCGCGGGCTTTGACAGGAGGGAAAGATGACGAAGACGCCATCCACGGGTTTTGACCAGTTCGCAGCAGCAGACGTGCGCGCAACGGCCAATACGCGTAAATCCGCCTCCGGTTTGCCGCGAAAACAGGGTCTTTACGATCCGCGCAACGAGCATGACGCCTGCGGCGTCGGCTTCGTCGCGCATATGAAGGGCCAGAAGTCGCATCAGATCGTCAAGGACGGCCTTTTCATCCTCGAAAACCTGACGCACCGCGGTGCCGTCGGTGCTGACCCGCTGATGGGCGATGGCGCCGGGCTTCTCGTGCAGATTCCCGACCGTTTCTTCCGTGAGGAAATGGCAAAGCAGGGCGTCATCCTGCCGAAGGCCGGTGAATACGGCATGGGCCATATCTTCATGCCGCGCGACGAACAGCAGATCGAGCACTTCAAGAAAGTGATCCAGGATGTGATCACCGAGGAAGGCCAGGTCTTCCTCGGCTTCCGCGACGTGCCGGTCGACAACTCGTCGCTCTCCAAGGCGCCGGATATCGCCGCCACCGAACCGCATCATGTTCAGGTCTTCATCGGTGCCGGCGAGGATGCCGCGACGAACGACGAGTTCGAGCGCCGCCTCTTCACGCTCCGCAAGGTGATCTCCAACCGCATCTACGACGAGTTCGAAGGCGAGGAGAGCAACTTCTACCCGGTGTCGCTTTCGTCATCTACCGTCGTCTACAAGGGCATGTTCCTCGCCTATCAGGTCGGCGCTTATTATAAGGACTTGTCGGACCCGCGGTTCGAAAGCGCGGTTGCCCTCGTGCACCAGCGGTTCTCGACCAACACCTTCCCGTCCTGGAAGCTGGCGCATCCCTATCGCATGGTTGCCCACAACGGTGAAATCAACACGCTGCGCGGCAACGTCAACTGGATGGCGGCGCGTCAAGCGTCGGTGTCTTCGCCGCTCTTCGGCGAGGACATTTCCAAGCTCTGGCCGATCTCCTACGAAGGCCAGTCGGACACAGCCTGTTTCGATAACGCGCTCGAATTCCTCGTGCGCGGCGGCTATTCGTTGTCGCATGCGGTGATGATGCTGATCCCGGAAGCCTGGGCCGGCAACCAGTCGATGGCGGCTGAGCGCAAGGCATTCTACGAATACCACGCTGCCCTGATGGAGCCATGGGACGGGCCGGCTGCTGTGGCCTTCACCGACGGCAAGCAGATCGGCGCGACGCTCGACCGCAACGGCCTGCGTCCGGCGCGCTATCTCGTCACCAATGATGATCGTGTCATCATGGCGTCGGAAGCGGGTGTGCTGCCGGTTCCGGAAGAAAACATCGTCCAGAAGTGGCGCCTGCAGCCCGGCAAGATGCTGCTGATCGATATGGAAGAAGGCCGCATCATCTCGGATGACGAGGTGAAGTCGCAGCTTGCGACCCAGCATCCCTATCGCAGCTGGCTCGACCGTACTCAGCTTATCCTGGAAGACCTGAAGCCGGTCGAACCGCGTGCGCTGCGCCGCGATGTTTCGCTGCTCAACCGCCAGCAGGCCTTCGGCTACACAACTGAAGACACGAGAATCCTGATGTCGCCGATGGCGACGACGGGTCAGGAAGCGATCGGCTCGATGGGTACGGATACGCCGATTTCGGCGATGTCCGACAAGTCGAAGCTGCTCTACACCTACTTCAAGCAGAACTTCGCCCAAGTCACGAACCCGCCGATCGATCCGATCCGCGAAGAACTTGTCATGAGCCTGGTTTCCTTCATCGGGCCGCGGCCGAACATCCTCGACCATACCGGCATGGCGAACGCCAAGCGTCTCGAAGTGCGCCAGCCGATCCTGACCAACGGCGATCTCGAAAAGATCCGCTCGATCGGTCACACGGAAGACCGGTTCGATACCAAGACACTCGACTTCACCTATGATGTCGAGCGTGGTGCCGAAGGCATGCCGGATATGCTTGACCGTCTCTGCGAGCGCGCCGAAGCGGCAGTCAAGGGTGGCTACAACATCATCGTGCTCTCCGACCGTCAGATCGGGCCAGATCGCATCGCGATCCCGGCGCTGCTGGCGACCGCTGCCGTCCACCATCACCTGATCCGCAAGGGGCTTCGAACGTCGGTCGGTCTTGTCGTCGAGACCGGCGAGCCGCGCGAAGTCCATCACTTCTGCCTGCTCGCGGGCTATGGTGCTGAAGCGATCAACCCGTATCTCGCCTTCGACACGCTGCTCGACATGCATGCCAAGGGCGAATTTCCGAAGGAAGTGGACGCCAGCGAAATCGTCTACCGCTACATCAAGGCGGTCGGCAAAGGCATCCTCAAGGTCATGTCGAAGATGGGCATCTCGACCTATCAGTCCTATTGCGGTGCGCAGATCTTCGATGCGATCGGACTGCAGTCGGCATTCGTCGACAAGTATTTCTTCGGCACCGCAACGATGATCGAAGGCGTCGGGCTGGAAGAGATCGCCACCGAAACCGTTGCTCGCCATACGGCCGCCTTCGGCCGCGACCCGTTGCTTGCAAGCACGCTCGACATTGGCGGCGAATATGCCTTTCGCATGCGTGGCGAAAGCCATGCCTGGACGCCGGACGCTGTTGCAGCCCTTCAGCATGCCGTTCGCGGCAATGCCGAGGATCACTACCGCGAATTCTCCGAAATGGTGAACACCACGGCGCTGCGCATGAACACCATCCGCGGCCTGTTCAAGGTCAAGAGCGCAGATGAGCTCGGCCGCAAGCCGGTATCGATCGACGAGGTCGAACCGGCTGCCGATATCGTCAGGCGCTTCTCGACGGGTGCGATGTCCTTCGGCTCGATCAGCCGCGAGGCGCACACGACGCTCGCAATCGCCATGAACAAGATCGGTGGCAAGTCGAACACCGGCGAAGGCGGCGAAGAGTCCGACCGCTACATGCCGCTGCGCGATGGCTCGATCAACCCGGAACGCTCGGCGATCAAGCAGATCGCTTCGGGACGCTTCGGGGTGACGACCGAATATCTTGTCAATGCCGACGTGCTGCAGATCAAGGTCGCGCAGGGTGCAAAGCCCGGCGAAGGCGGCCAGCTGCCGGGTCACAAGGTTGATGCGACGGTCGCCAAGACCCGTCATTCGACGCCCGGCGTCGGGCTGATTTCGCCGCCGCCGCATCATGACATCTATTCGATCGAAGATCTGGCGCAGCTGATCTACGACCTGAAGAACGTCAACCCGACGTCCGACGTCTCGGTCAAGCTCGTCTCGGAAGTCGGCGTCGGCACGGTCGCCGCCGGTGTTGCCAAGGCGCGCGCCGACCACATCACGGTTGCCGGCTTTGACGGCGGCACGGGTGCGTCGCCGCTCACGTCGCTGAAGCATGCCGGCAGCCCTTGGGAAATCGGCCTCGCCGAAACCCAGCAGACGCTGGTGCTGAACGGGCTGCGCTCGCGTGTCGCCCTGCAGGTGGACGGCGGCCTGAAGACCGGCCGCGATGTCATCATCGGCGCGCTGCTGGGCGCCGACGAGTTCGGCTTCGCGACCGCGCCGCTGATTGCCGCGGGCTGCATCATGATGCGCAAGTGCCACCTCAACACCTGTCCGGTAGGGGTTGCGACGCAGGACCCGGTTCTGCGCAAGCGCTTCAAGGGCACACCCGAGCACGTCATCAACTACTTCTTCTTCGTCGCCAACGAAGTGCGCGAAATCCTGGCCTCGCTCGGCTTCACCAAGCTCGATGACATCATCGGCGCTTCGGAACTGCTTGAGAAGGACGAGATGCTGGCGCACTGGAAGGCCAAGGGGCTCGACTTCAGCCGCATCTTCCACAAGGTTGATGCAGCAAAGGAAGAGACTTACTGGACGGCGCGTCAGAAGCACCCGATCGACGACATTCTCGACCGCAAGCTGATCGAGAAGGCCGAGCCCGCGCTCTCCTCGAAGAAGCCGGTCGCCTTCGAAGTCGATATCAAGAATGTCGACCGTTCGGCGGGCGCCATGCTCTCTGGCGAGGTTGCGAAGCGCTACAACCACCGCGGCCTGAAGGACGACACGATCAACGTCACACTCAAGGGGACAGCGGGTCAGTCGTTCGGTGCCTTCCTCGCGCGCGGCGTCACCTTCACCCTCATCGGCGACGGCAACGACTATGTCGGCAAGGGCCTTTCGGGCGGCAAGATCATCATCCGGCCCCCGGAGAACTCGAGGATCGTCGCCGAAGATTCCGATCATCGTCGGCAACACCGTGCTTTACGGTGCGACTGAAGGCGAGTGCTACTTCCGCGGTGTCGCGGGCGAGCGTTTCGCGGTGCGCAACTCAGGCGCCATTGCCGTTGTCGAGGGCGTGGGCGACCACGGCTGCGAATACATGACGGGTGGCGTGGTGGTCGTGCTCGGCGCAACGGGCCGCAACTTTGCGGCCGGCATGTCCGGCGGCGTCGCCTACGTACTCGACGAGGCCGGCGACTTCGCCAAGCGCTGCAACATGGCGATGGTCGAACTCGAACCGGTTCCCGAAGAGGATGACATGCTGGAGAAGCTGCACCATCACGGCGGCGACCTCATGCACAAGGGACGCGTCGACGTCTCCGGCGACATGACGCGTCACGACGAGGAGCGCCTTTACCAGCTGATCTCCAACCATCTGCACTACACGGGCTCGACCCGCGCCAAGCAGATCCTGGACAACTGGGTCGACTACCGTCCAAAATTCCGCAAGGTCATGCCGGTCGAGTACCGTCGTGCGCTCGAGGAAATGGAGCGGAGCCGGATGGGGATCGCTGCGGAGTGAGTGCTCTAAATCGCTAGATCAGCCACTGCTTTGACGAGCGGCATGGAGGATGCTGGAAAGAACGATGATGAAAAATCGGTTTTCGCTGCTTCATTCCTTCATCTCTCTGTGCCTCGCCGTTGCAGTTTCCGCCGGAACCTCTTTTGCGGGCGGCGGCCTTGAAACGGAATTCGTAGCCCTGGGCGCAGTCATGGGACTGGCCTACTGGTACTGGGGACCTTCGGGTCTTGGGCTTTAAGATGATGAGGGACGAAAATATGGGTAAGGTCACAGGGTTTCTGGAAATCGACCGGCAGGTGGCGAAGTATCAGCCGGCGTCGGATCGTATCCGACATTTCCGCGAATTCACGATCCCGATGTCGGACCAGGAAGTGCAGAAACAGGCCGCGCGCTGCATGGACTGTGGCATCCCCTATTGCCATGGCCCGACCGGCTGCCCGATCCATAACCAAATTCCGGACTGGAACGACCTCGTCTACAACAACAATTGGGAAGCGGCGATCCAGAACTTGCATTCGACCAACAACTTCCCGGAGTTCACCGGCCGTGTCTGCCCGGCGCCCTGCGAAGAAGCCTGCACGCTGAACCTCGAAGATGCGCCGGTTGCGATCAAGACGGTCGAGCAGGCAATTGCCGACAAGGCTTACGAGCTCGGCTTCATCCGTCCGCAGCCGGCAACGGTCCATACCGGCAAGAAGGTTGCGGTCATCGGCTCCGGTCCCGCTGGTATGGCGGCTGCCCAGCAGCTTGGCCGCGCCGGCCATGAGGTCCATGTCTACGAACGCGAAAGCCGTCCGGGCGGCCTGCTACGCTACGGCATTCCCGACTTCAAGATGGAGAAGAACTTCATCGATCGCCGCGTCGAGCAGATGAAGGGCGAGGGCGTTACCTTCCATTGCGGCGTCAATGTCGGCGTCGACGTGAAGGTCGAGCAATTGCTGTCCGATTACGATGCCGTGCTTTACTGCGGCGGCTCCGAAACGCCGCGCGAAGCCGGCATTCCCGGTATCGAACTTGCCGGCGTCCATGACGCGATGCCCTATCTCGTGCAGCAGAACAAGCGTGTCGGCCGCGAAAACATCGACAGCGTCGGCTGGGCGTCGGACCCGATCCTGGCGGGCGCCAAGCATGTGGTCGTCGTCGGTGGCGGCGATACCGCTTCGGACTGCGTCGGCACGGCGTTCCGTCAGGGCGCTGTGAAGGTTACGCAACTCGACATTCGTCCGCAGCCGCCGGAGAAGGAAGACAAGCTCGCCGTTTGGCCGTTCTGGGCAACCAAGATGCGCACCTCTTCGTCGCAGGCCGAAGGCGCCGTCCGCGAGTTCCAGGTGGCGACGCTGGAGTTCATCGGCGAAGACGGCGTGCTGACAGGCGTCACGTGCTGCGAAGTCGACGAGCGCCGCAAGCCGGTTGCCGGTACGGAATTCGTCATCAAGGCGGATCTCGCCTTTATCGCCATCGGTTTCCGCGGACCGTTCACCGACAGCGTGCTCAAGGAACTGGACGGCAAACTGACGCTCAACACCGACCGCCGTGGCTCGACCAATGTCGTTGCAAACGACCACGACTACAAGACTTCGGTCGACAAGCTATGGACGGCAGGCGACGTTCGCCGCGGCCAATCGCTGGTCGTCTGGGCGATCCGCGAGGGCCGCCAGGCAGCGCGTGCCATCGATGAAGCGCTGATGGGCTCGACGGTTCTGCCGCGCTGAATGTTCTCGCTTAAAGCCGAACAGAACGCGCTGCTCGCAAGAGGTTGCGGGCGGCCGATCGATTGATCAGTCTGTATGGCATCTGCTCAAGGGTTTCGAAAGGCGAGGCTCGACCGCCTTCGAGTTCGAAGGCGAGCGTCACGAAAATTTCATCTCCATGCGCACGGTCGCTCGGGCAAAGAACTGAAGCTTATTTGGCCGAGACCTGCTTCGGCTCTTTCGGGGCGGGAAAACTGTAGTCGTCCACGCGTCCTGCAGGCGCCGGCTCCATCTTGCCCTCCTGCACGAGCATGTCGCGTGGCGAGTTCGCCAAAGTGGCCGGAGGCTGCCTGCCGCCGAGAAGCTCAGCTCCTCCATCGAGATTGGGGTCCGAAAGACTGATCGGCTGCGTATGCGCGACCGGGTCCGATGGCAGACCGAGATGGGGCAGGTTGCTGGTGTCGAGGCGCACAAGATCGGGACTTGCCTGCGTGCCGAGAAGGCGGCGGGCCGGCTTTTCAACATAGAAGGCGACCTTGCGGCGTCCGGCCTGTGTCAGATTGATGCCGTCCGAGGTGCGCAGGCGCACCTGCTGACCGTTGATGTCGGAACCGGTAACGACGAACTGTCCGTTCTCGTCCACGAAGCCATCCCAGATGTCGACGAATTCGCCGCCGATGCTTTCCACCTGCTTGCGATAGAGCTGGTTCATCTGAACGGCGTCGGCCGTCATCGAAGGCGATTCGAAAGCAGGCAGTCCGACCCAAAGCAATGGTATCTTGCGGTTCGTTATTTCCTTGCCGAAGTTCAGCACACGCTTCTGATATTCGCCATACCAGGCGTCGGTGCGGAACTTCTCCTTGGCGCCGCCGATGACCATCTGCTGCCGGTCGTTGGCGCCGATCATGACGACGACCATCGCCGGCTTCAGTTCGTCCATTATCTTCAGGAGCTGTTCGGGCCAGTCGTAATAATCGTCGCGCACCAGGCCCGAAGAGACGTTGCCTCGGGCCTCTACGATCACGCCGGGCGAAGTCTTGAATGCTTCCGTCATGCCATCGCCCAGGCCGCTTGCGAGAAAATCGCCGACGATCAGGATCTTTTGGGCATTCTCGAGTTTCTGGACCACCGGCTCCTGAAGGACGGGCGCTACAGGCCGCGCAGTGGCGACGGTTGGGGGTTTGGGCGCAAGCGGCGTCCGTTTGCGCTGACGCTGCGGCGGGCGCCGAACCTCGGGCGGCGGCGCATAATCTTCGTTGATGTAGCGGCGGCCGGTGAAGAAATCGAAGATCGAGCGGCGGTAGTAATAGCGCTCCTGCGCGTCGGCAAAATCAACGGGCGCGGTGATGCCGAAGGAAAGCACCAGACCGGCGGAAATCAGCGTCCTCCAGCCCAGTTTCAGCCTGTCACCCGATCTACGCATCGTCATGCCCCACATCTCGCGACATTTTCGCATGGAGGGGACACACACGTCCACTCTCCATGAAAGCTATGTCGCGGATTTCTCCTTTCTAGCGCCGGAGCGCATTCAGGAGCGGGAGCGAGGGTTTGCCATCGGCCTGCATGCCGAGACGTTCTTGAACCGCCGAAATTGCGGCTTTCGAACCTGAACCGAAATTGCCGTCGACCTCGCCGTTGTAATAGCCGAGCGTCTTCAAGCGATTTTGCAGCTCGAATTTTTCCTTCATGTCGAGCGTGCCCTCCGGGCGCGGCCAGCGCTGTTTCATGCCACCATAACCGGCAATTTCATCGGCAAGCAGGCCAACGGCGAGCGCATAGCTGTCGGAAGCGTTGTATTTCTTGATCGTGAAAAAGTTCGCGGTCATCAGGAAGCCGGGACCGCCGGCGCCAGCCGGCATCTTCAGCACGGCCCTTGTTGAACCGTCTCGAAAACCCTTGCCGTTGGGGCGGGTGACGCCCATCGCTGCCCATTTTGCGATCGTATGTGTCTTGCCTACCTGTTTTGCGAGGCTCGCCGGAACCGAGACTTCGTAGCCCCACGTCCTGCCGGTGTCCCAGCCGTTCTTTGCGAGAAGGTTGGCAGAGGTCGCAAGTGCATCCGGCACGGAATTCCAGATGTCGCGATGACCATTGCGGTCGGCATCGACGGCATAAAGCAGATAGCTTGTCGGGATGAACTGCGTATGGCCCATGGCGCCTGCCCAGGATCCCGTCATGCCATCGGCAGAGATATCACCGTTCTGCAGGATCTTCAGCGCAGCGACGAGCTGCTTCTTGGCATAGTTGGAGCGGCGGTCGTCCGCGTAGGCAAGGGTTGCAAGCGCGCGTGGCACATAGTGCAGTCGGTCGTCCTTTGTGAGGACTGCGCCGTAGTTCGATTCCATCGACCAGATCGCCAGTATGATGTTCCTGTCGACGCCGAAATGCCGTTCGATCGCCGTCAGGGTCGACGCATGCTTTGTGGCCATTTTGCGGCCAATCTCGGCTGTGTAGGGGTTCACGCGGGAGTCCACATAGTCCCAAATCTTGGTCGTGAATTCCGGCTGAAAGGTCGCCTTTTCAAGGACTGTCGGGTCCGGTTCGGTCACGCCTGCGAAAGCTTTCCGATAGGTTGCCTTGCTGATGCCATTTTGCGCGGCAGTTTGATAAAAGTCCGCGATCCACTTCTGGAACCGCTGGTCGGCCGCCGCGCTATCGGGAGCCAGACCTGCGGAAGCGGTCACCATGAGGGCGAGAGCAAGACCACGAAGGGAGTATTTGCGGTTCTGGGTCATCGGCAGTCGTATCCGTCATCTTCGTTGCACGTGCGGCGGAGTTGCAGTTTCCGGCCAAACCCGACACTACCGGAACGGAGTCAACAAATTCTTTACCATGACCGGCTTCTCCCGTCATCCTTTGCAAAACGGTAGCGATTCTAATCTAGTTCACCCTAAATAGCTTGAGTGTAAAAGCGATCCAGCCCCTCTAGGAGGTCTAAGTGGGACAGCAGAAAAAAGTTCGTAAAGCGGTATTCCCGGTTGCAGGTTTGGGGACACGCTTCCTCCCGGCCACCAAAGCCGTTCCGAAGGAAATGCTGACTGTCGTCGATAAACCGATCATTCAGTATGTGATCGACGAGGCTCTCGAAGCCGGCATTGAACACTTCGTTTTCGTGACCGGCCGCAACAAGCACATCATCGAAGACTATTTCGACATTCATTTCGAGCTCGAGCAGACGCTGCGCGAACGCAGCAAGCAGGCGGAAATGACGCTGCTCGCCAATCAGCTTCCGAAAGCAGGAACGGTCAGCTTCACCCGCCAGCAGGAGCCACTCGGCCTCGGCCACGCCGTATGGTGCGCCCGTGAGATCGTCGGCGACGAACCTTTCGCGCTGCTTTTGCCGGACATGATCATGAAGAATGAAGGCAAGGGCTGCATGAAGGGCATGATCGATCTCTATGCCCAGAGCGGCGGCAACATCATCGCGGTCGAGGAATGTGCTCCGGATCAAGCGCATAAATACGGCATCGTGGGAGCCGGCGAAGCGATCGGCGAGGGCTTCCGCATCACCGGCATGGTCGAGAAGCCGGCCAAGGGGACGGCACCTTCCAACTTCTTCATCAACGGCCGCTACATCCTGCAGCCGGAGATATTCAAGATCCTCGAGACGCAGGAGCGCGGCGCCGGCAACGAAATCCAGCTGACCGACGGCATGCTGAAGCTGCTCAAAGAACAGGATTTTGCAGGCTACCACTTCCGCGGCACGACCTATGACTGCGGCGCGAAGGATGGCTTCATCCTTGCCAATGTTGCCTTCGCACTCGAACGTGCAGATATCCGCCCGACCGTCGAAGACGGTTTCAAGGCATTGCTGAAAGGCCTTTGAGCCTAGCGTTTCAGCTTGAGACCGACGCCGGCTCGCCATTGCTGCGAGTCGGCGCCCACATCGCGCGTCGTCAGCTCGTATCCCAGCGTGCTGGTGAAATCGAGATAGCGGTTGATGTTCCAGGTGAGCCCGCCGCTCGCCGTATAGACCGTCTCGTCGCTGCTGCCGCCGGACGGATAGTCCCGCAAAGTCACCCCACCCAGCACCGTTGCCTGGAGATTGTCGCGCAGCTGATGCGTGACCGCCGTTGTCAGTACGTGCGAGATATAGCCGCTCTGACCAGCTGTCGTTGAGGGTTGGATGCTGGTCGATAGATCAAAACGAACCTCGGTTCCACGCAGCGGCGACCAGAGGAGGTTTGCATCGACGGTTGCGGTATCGATCGAATCGAGGCGGCTATCGTCAAAGGTTGCGGTTTCGTAGCCGAGACCGACTTCACCTTTCAACTTTTCTCCCAGATCGACCTCGACGCCAGCTTTGGCGCCGTAGCTGTTGCCGGAGCGCGCAAAACCCGCCGAATCCCGGGTTTCGTCGTAGACAGTCTTACCGACCGAGGCCTCGACGAAGGGAATGAGGGCCGGCGAAAGTTCATAGCCGACACGGGTCCGAAATGTGCCGGACGTCTGGTCGCGGTCGCTGAGCGAGATCCTCGTGCCGTTCGAAAGCACGGCGTCGGAGTAGATGGTCCGGGTCAGATCGAGTGCCGCAGTACCGCGCAGGATGCCGAAATCGCGTTCGACGGATGCGCCTGCTGAGAACTCCTGTACATCCGATTGCTGCTCGGCATCGGCGATTGCGTCAGGATCGTCGGTATCTTCCCGATAAAACCGGTATCCGCCCTTGATATGAGCGACCGTATCGTCCGGCAGGTCGAGGCGAAGGTCCCCGTCGATGTCGAAGGCGGGCTGTTCTTCGCCGGTACCGCTGACATTGCGCTGCCAGGTGCCCTCACTCGTGACGATCAGTTGATGGAGCGCCCAGTCGGAGGCAAGCGTCGCGTGGGCGTCGGTTTGGAGGAAAGCGCGCGTCTCCTTTGTCTCTCCGTCCTTCGTCGTTTCGGTGTTGATCGACTGGGTAACGGAAGGGCGCAGCACGAAGGTGCCGATGCGGATGCCCGGCGTCTCCTGACCTGAGAGGTTTTCCTCCGGCTTGCGTGGCGCCCTTCTGTCATCGATTGCCGGTTCGCGGGTATTCAGCCGACGAATGTCGTCATCGAGAATGGAGCCGGTCGTCTCGCCGGACGGATCCTGATCAGTCGTTCCGGTTGCCATCGTTGTTCCGGCTTGTTGGTTTGAGCTGGGCGGTGTGCCGCTCATTCCATCGGCTGAGGGATTTGCGATATCGCTACCGCCGGCTACGCCATCGGCGGGCAACTGCTGTGCATTCGGCCAACTGCTGTAGGACTGCGAGCTAGATGCAGACGAATAGCCGGATGTGCCGCTGCCGGTGCTGTTTTGCGCGGACTGTGCAAAACCAGGGTGAGGCGGAAGAAACAAAGCGAAACAAGCGATAGAAGACACGGCAAAGCGCGCCGCGCAGAGCGGCGTCAAACTGCTCGTCTCTCTTTCCTTGGCCATCCGGATTCCGCGCGTGGCATGCTTCAATTCGTTACCCGAACGTAAAGCCTCGTGGTTAATCATTCGTTGCGGCCGCGAGGCTCTGTTCACAGGTTGCAAAGCGACGTGGGTAGACACCTCAAATGAAAAGCGCTAACGCAGGACCATGAGGAAAGCAGTCAAACTTGTTGAGAACGGTGTGCTCGAATCCGCCAAACGGACGATCGAGACGGAGAGACGCGGACTGGAAGCGCTGGAGCGCGCCTTGAGCGACGGTCTGTCGGGGCCGTTTTCTCAAGCGGTGGAGACGATCGGCAGTATCAGCGGTCGTGTCATCGTAACGGGTGTCGGCAAAAGTGGACACATCGGAACGAAACTGGCTGCTACCTTTGCTTCGACGGGCACGCCTGCGTTTTTCGTTCACGCTGCGGAAGCCAATCACGGCGACCTTGGGATGATCGCGAGCGACGATCTTGTGCTCGCCATATCCAAGGGCGGCGAAAGCGCGGAACTGCGCAGCATCATTGCCTATACGCGCCGATTTTCCATTCCCCTCGTCGCGCTCACGTGCAGCATACACTCGTCGCTGGCGACGGCATCCGACATCGTACTGCTGATTCCGAACGAGCAGGAAGCATGCCCGAACGGCCTTGCGCCAACGACATCGACATTGATGCAGCTCGCCCTCGGGGATGCGCTCGCGATCGCGCTGCTTGAAGCGCGCGGCTTCACGGCGCGGGATTTCCATGTCTTCCATCCAGGCGGAAAGCTCGGTGCCAGCCTGATGCATGTCGGCGACGTCATGCATACCGGCGACCGCGTCCCGCTGGTGGCGAAGGGGACACCGATGCCGGAGGCGATCCATGTGCTGTCGCGCAAGCATTTCGGCTGCGTCGGCGTTCTGGACGAGGACGGGCGGCTCTGCGGCATCGTTACCGAAGGTGACATTGCCCGGAACCTGACGCGCAACCTGTCCGAGCTTTGCGTCGACGACATCATGACGCGCACGCCGAAGACGGTCAGGCCGACGGCGCTTGCGACAAGCGCGCTGGCATTGCTGGAACAGTATCAAATCGGCGCACTGATCGTCATCGATGACGATAACAAGCCGGCCGGCCTGGTGCATTTTCACGATCTCTTGCGGATCGGCGTCGCCTGATCAAAGCGGCTCGACCGTCAGGTCGCGCCCGTTGCTTGCGACCACTTTCACCTGCGTTCCGATGGGGAGGTTGGGGCCTGTCACCCGCCAGATCGTATCATCGATGCGAATGCGGCCGCGGCCTTCGGCGATCGGTTCTAAGAGAGTTGCCGTCCGGCCGACGAGACTTGCGCCCCGCTGATTGAGGAAGGGTTCGTCGGTCGCATCATGGCGAAGCGTCAGCCGGCGGCCAAGGAACGTCGCAGCAACGGCCAGGATGGCAAAAACGATGAGCTGCGTTTCCCAGATCCAGAAGGCGGCATTCCAAAGCAGCAGCGACAGAACGCCGACGGCGAGCGCGGCAAGACCGATCCAGACGAGGAAAAACCCCGGCACCATCATTTCGGCGGCAAGCAGCGCCAGGCCCACAATCCACCAGGTCCATGGTCCCAGTTCGGCAACGACGCGTGTCAGCATTCGTTAGCGCTCCGGGGCCTGGTTGAAGGGATTGACCGGCGGGGTCGTGCGCGGCGGCACTTGACGCGGCCGCGGCGAGGAGGGCGGGCTATTGCCGTCGCCGAAGACCTCCTTAGCGATTGCACCGATACCACTCAGAGAGCCGATAATGGATGTGGCCTCCATCGGCATCAGGACAATCTTGGAATTGCCGGCCGTACCGATGGCAGACAGCGCCTCTGTATATTTCTGAGCGACGAAATAGTTGATCGCCTGTATGTCGCCGGCGGCGATCGCCTCGGAGACCATCTTTGTCGCCTTGGCTTCCGCCTCGGCCAGACGCTCTCGGGCTTCCGCTTCGCGGAACGCTGCCTCGCGCTGGCCTTCCGCCTCCAGGATCGCCGATTGCTTGGCACCTTCGGCGCGAAGGATCTGAGCGTTGCGCGAACCTTCGGCTTCCAGAATTTGGGCACGCTTCTCACGCTCGGCCTTCATCTGCCGCGCCATGGCGTCGACGAGATCGGTCGGCGGACGGATGTCCTTGATCTCGATACGGGTGACCTTGATGCCCCACGGCTGCACGGCATCATCGACAACCCGCAGCAGCCGGTCATTGATCTGATCGCGGTTGGACAGAAGCTCGTCGAGGTCCATAGAGCCCATGACGGAACGGATATTGGTCATCGTCAGGTTAAGAACGGCGTTTTCGAGATTGGAGACCTGATAGGCGGCCTGCGCGGCATTCAGGACCTGATAGAAGGCGACAGCATCGGCGGCGACCGAGGCGTTGTCCCGGGTGATGACTTCCTGGGTGGGGACGTCGAGCACCTGCTCCATCACGTTCATGCGGGCGCCGATGCGCTCGATGAAGGGCGTGATGATGTTGAGGCCCGGCTCCAGTGTGCGCGTATAGCGGCCGAAGCGCTCGATCGTATAGCGATAGCCCTGCGGCACCGTCTTGATGCCTGCAAAAAGCACAAGGATGACGAAGGCGACGAGAGCAATAACGACGATATCGAACCCGCCTAAAATCATCACTCTTTCTCCTTCACCGCCTATGATCGCGGCGATCCTATTCAACGAGCTGGATATTCACAAGCGCACGCCAAGGTTTTAGACAGCAGGCCGAAGACCCGGGCGCGGCTGGCAGCAGACGTCCGTCTCAGACCCAACCCAGCAGTTCGCGGCGCACGACAACTTCCAGCACGCGCATCCCGTCCTCACTGTCGTTGAGGCATGGAATATGCGCAAACTTCTCGCCTCCGTTCTCATGAAAGGAATGGGCCGCCTGCTCGGCAATCTCTTCCAGTGTTTCCAGGCAGTCGGAGACGAAACCTGGATTGAGAACGGCGATGCGTTTGACGCCGTCCTGCGCCAGCTTTTCGACGGTCTTGTCGGTATAGGGCTGCAACCATTCTTCCGGCCCGAAGCGGGACTGGAAGGTGATCATGAACTTCTCCTTCGCAAGCCCGAGCGCTTCGCGAAGCAACTGCCCTGTCTTCTGGCATTGGAAGAAGTAGGGATCGCCCTGCTCGGAATAGGAGAGCGGGATACCGTGAAACGAGGCGAGGATCACCTCCGGTTCCCAGTCGAGCCCCGCAAGATGCTTTGTCACCGAACTGGCGAGCGCTTCGATATAGGTCTCGTCGTCGTGATAGTCCGGCACCGTGCGCAATGCCGGCTGCCAGCGCATCTTCAAGAGATGCTGGAATGCCTTGTCGTTGACCGTGGCGGTCGTCGCTGCCGCATATTGCGGATAGAGCGGGAAAAGAACGATGCGGTCGCAGCCTTCGTCTTTCAGAGCGTTGATGCGCGAAGCGATCGAGGGCGTGCCGTAACGCATAGCCCAGTCTACCCTTACATTCGGCAGGTCCTTCAGACGCGCGGCCATGAGATCGGACTGGTTGCGTGTATAGGTGCGCAGAAAGCTCTCGTTCTTATCCTTGTTCCAGATCGTCTCGTAAGCCTTGCCAACCTTCTGCGGGCGGGTGTTCAGGACGATGCCGAAGAGGATCGGATACCATTTCAACGGTGACCATTCGATGACGCGCCTGTCGGTCAGGAATTCGCGCAGATAGCGCCGCATCGACGTGTAGTCGGTGCCGTCGGGCGTGCCGAGATTGACGAGAAGGACTCGACCTTGCCGAATTTGACCGGAGGATGCTCCGCCGGAAGGTATGAAGGTGCAATGGTCATCTTGGCCCCAACGTTTGATCGTCCCTTCCCGCTCATAGGCAGCCGGCGCGGTGGTTTATCCCTATAAGTGGAAAAACCGGCCCGGGGAACCCCGGACCGGTCTTCAACATCCAGACAATTGCCTTACTTCGCGGGAACCTGCAGCTCCTTGCCGACCATCAGGCGACGCGGATCGGGATTGCCGTTGGCTTCGGAAATTTTCTTCCAGAGCTCGCCATCGCCGTAAAACTGCTTGGCAAGATCCCAAAGGGTATCACCTGCGGCGATGACATGGCTTGCCGGCGTTGCCGCAGCCGGCGCGCTGGCAGCTGGCGCAGTTGCGGCTGGAGCTTGAGCGGATGGAGCAGCCGGCGCGGCAGGTGCAGCGGTTGCAGCCGGGGCGGCTTGCGCTATGCGGCCGTCGGTGTAGGGCTTGTAAGGGTTATGGGCTGCCAGATATTCGACCGTCACGTCGGCGAGATCCGGACCGAAGTCATAGGCATTCTTGCCGGCTGTTTCGAAGATCGAATAGCCATCCCCGCCGGCGCGCATGAAATTGTTGGTGACGACGCCGTAGGTCTTGGCCGGATCGATCGGTGCGAAGTTGTCGCCCTCCTTGACCTCAACGCCGCTGACGCGGCTGCCCGCCGGCTTCGACTTGTCGAAGCTGTACTTCAGGCCAGCGACCTGCGCGAAGCGGCCGGCGCCCTCGTCGATCTGGCTGACACCGTTTTCTAGCGCCGTGACGATGTCTGCGCCCGTCAGCTGGAAGGTGGCCACCGTGTTCTGGAACGGCAGCACGGTGATGACTTCGCCCTGGGTGATATCGCCGCCGTCGATCGAGGCGCGAAGGCCGCCGCCGTTCTGGATGGCGATCTGTATGCCCTGGTTCTTCGTGCGGTCGAGCATGGCATCGGCAACGAGGTTGCCCATCGAGCACTCCTTGACGCGGCAAACGGTGCGGTCGCCCTCGATCGGGGCCTCGGACGAGCCGATGACCTTCTTGCGGAGTTCTTCGATCGGTTTTGCCAGTTCCTGGATACGGGCAACAAGGGCCGGGTCAGGCGTGAAGGAGGAGTCGATCAGGATCGGATCGCCCTTGGCACTCTTGACGACGCCGCTGTCGTCGAAGTCGACGACGAGATCACCGAGATACTTGCTGTAGGATGCCGCCTGCACGACGGGCACCTTGTAGCCGCCCGGATTGTCCACCATCGTCGGGTAGGGGCCTTCCGCCTTCGGATCGGTGTTCGAAAGCAGGCTGTGCGAGTGGCCGCCAACGACGACATCGACATCCGCAATCTTGGCGATGGCTGCGAGATCGCGCGGATAGCCGACATGGGTGAGCGCGATGATCTTGTTGATGCCCTGGGCCTTCAATTCCTGGACGGCCGCGCTGATCGTCTGGACGTCCTCGGCAATCATCACTTTGGGGCCTGGAGAGGAAAGCTCTTCGGTATCATTGGCCGACGGCGCCGACGATGCCGATCTTCTGCCCGCCGACATCGAGCACCAGCGAAGGCTTGATGCGATCGCCGAGCTTCGAGCCGTCGGCGGCAAGGACGTTTGCGGAAATAACCGGGAACTGGACCTTGTCGAGGAAGGCGGCGAGGCCGTCCTCGCTGTCGTCAAATTCATGGTTGCCGACGGTCATGACATCGAACTTCATGGCATTCAGCATCTCGGCTTCCGCAGTACCTTTGTAGGTCGTGTAGAAGAGCGAACCCTGAAAGTTGTCGCCAGCGTTCAAAAGCAGGACGTTCTGGCCGGACAGCGCCTGGCGGCGCTGGTCGATCGCGGTCTTCAAGCGGGCGGCGCCCCCGAAGCACGCGTTCTTGCCTTCGTCCTCCGCCGAGCAGGTGGAATCGAACTTATTGATCGGTTCGATGCGTGAATGGAAATCATTGATATGAAGAATATTGAGCTGGTAGTCCGCGAAGGCTGCGCCAGCGCTAACCGCCAGCATCGATGCGGGTCAACAGACCGAAGCTAAATGACTTGGTCATACTGTTCTCCTGATTTAATGGCGAAGCCCCGTACCCCTGACTTCGTCCTTCCCTTAATCGTTTGGCGGCTACCCGGCGTGCGGATGTTTTCATCAACGATGACCGACCGCAAGTACAAAAAAAGCTGTTGTTCTCGGGGCGTTTCCAAGAGGCAAGAACGAAAAAAGCTCCCGCAAAGGAGAGCTTCTTCTTGAAAGTCGGGGGAAATTACATGCGGCGCGTCAACGTGAATTGCGAACCTGCATCCGAGGTGCAGTTCAGCTGACTTTGGTTGACGAGCGCGCAATTGACCTTCGACTGCGTCTTGCGCAACCAGCGATGTCATGCTGATTTCGACCAGTGACGGTGAGGTGTTGATATAGGTGCCGGACGCGAGCAGCTGGTTGCTGTCGGTCGTGCGGGTGGTGAAGGTGCCTGCCTGGAAGGTGGAAATGATACCATTCGGATCGGCCCAGGAACCCTCGACGCCGCTCGGCGCGGCGCGTGTCGCTACCGGCATGGGGCGGTCTGAGACGCAGGCGGACAAGCGCTGCTGCTGCACCCGCAAGGACGAGAATGTGTCTGAACGTCATATGGTTCTCCCGGCGATTCGGAGCGGACTTTATCCGCGAAAGTCTTGAAAACATGGCGCGAGCCCGCCGCCATGGCAAGCCTCCTGCAACGATGAAGCGAAATTACGCGGCAGGCGTTACAAAAATGCCCGCCTTTCGGCGGGCATCGATGCGGATTTGAATGCCCGGTTACGCACGAACCAGGATGTTTTTGAACTGCCAGGGATCCTTGGTGTCGATGTCTTCCGGGAAGAGGCCCGGACGACCATTAAGCGGCGTCCAGTCGGTGTAGTGACCTTCAACCGGGCCGAGATAAGGCAGCTGCACTTCGAGGCAGCGCTTGTAGTCGATCTCGTCGGCTTCGACGATACCGGCCTTCGGATGTTCGAGAGCCCAGACCATGCCTGCGAGAACGGCAGAGGTCACCTGCAGGCCGGTCGCATTCTGATAGGGCGCGATGCGGCGGGTTTCTTCGAGCGACAGGCGCGAGCCGAACCAGTAGGCGTTCTTCTCGTGGCCGTAGAGGAGCACACCGAGTTCGTCGATGCCGTCCTCCAGTTCGTCTTCGTCGAGAACGTGGTGGACCGGCTGCGACGTGCCGCCGTTACCGAACATCTCATGCAGCGACAGGATCGCATCGTTGGCCGGATGGTAGGCATAGTGGCAGGTCGGGCGGAACGTGACTTCGCCATCCTTGTCGCGGACCGTGAAATAATCGGCGATCGAAATCGACTCGTTGTGAGTGACAAGGAAACCGTATTGCGGACCAGGCGTCGGCACCAGGTGCGCACGCGGGTATTGGCGCCCGGCTGCTCCAGATAGATCGCGGCCTTGCAGCCCTTTTTCTGCTTCTTGGCGTTCTTCGGCATCCAGTTTTCATGGGTGCCCCAGCCGAGCTCTGCGGGCTGCATGCCTTCGGAGATGAAGCCTTCGACCGACCAGGTATTCCAGAAGACGTTGAGTGGCTTCGGATGCTTGGTGCGCTGCGTGTCGCGTTCGGCAATGTGGATGCCCTTGACGCCGACCTTCTTCATCAGCTTCGCCCAGCCTTCACGGTCGTGCTGATCCGGCTCGTCGAACTTCACGCCGATTTCGTTGGCGAGGTTGACGAGCGCCTGCTTGACGAACCAGGACACCATGCCTGGGTTTGCGCCGCAGGTGGAAACGGCGGTAGCACCGCCAGGGTTCTTTGCCTTTTCCTTGCGGACGGTTTCGCGCAGCGCATAATTGGTGCGGTCGGCGTTCTTCATGTTCTTGTCGAAATAGAAGCCGAGCCAGGGTTCCACGACGGTGTCGATATAGAGTACGTCGAGCTTGCGGCAGAGCTTCATGATGTCGAGCGAGCCGGTATCGACCGAGAGATTGACGCAGAAGCCTTGACCGCCGCCTTTGGTCAGAAGCGGCTTCAGGAGATCCTTGTAATTGTCCTTCGTCACGTATTCTTTGATGTGGAGGACACCGTACTTCTTCAGGATCTCCATGTCGGCCGGCTCGTCGCGCGGGTCGATGACAACCATCCGGCTCTTGTCGAATTTGAAGTGGCGCTCGATCAGCGGCAGCGTGCCGCGGCCGATGGAGCCAAAGCCGATCATCACGATCGGACCGGTAATTTCGGCATATACCGGGTGGGTCTGTTCCGTCATTCTTTTCTCCTATGGAAGGTGACGAAGGCGATGAACCTTTAAGAATTCTTCTGAAATGGCGCGAGAATGCGAGGTGACCGGCTCTAACCATAAATCGGCGTCACAATAAAGAGCGTTTGGGCCGGAAATGGATTTATCAGCGAGCGAACATGGGCAAGCTCCGTAACGAGCGCGGCCTTGTGCAGCGTCAGCCCCTTTGCATGAAACTCTAGTTTTTCAGGATATCCAGCCCCGCGGCCACCGTCGTCACCGCGACTTCTGTGATCTCATATTCTGCAACGCCGTGAACCATGAATGGATCGGCGGCGACATAGGCCTCGATCTCGGCACGATTGCCGATAGCGAGGATGACGCCGCCGGTGCGGGGAACCTTGCGGCCGGAAGCAAGGAACCAGCCTTTGGCATAGCCTTCCTTGACCCAGGCCATATGCGGCTCCATGTGCTTATCGGCCTCTTCGTTCGGCTTCACATAGGTGAGCGCCAGCATGAACATGGCAAAATCCTTCCGGCCTACCGTTGCGGATCTGTTGAATATTCGATTGGAACGTTGCCATCCATCTTCTTGTTAGGATTTTCGCGGCTTAGATGACAAGCCGTGCAGGGATGAGGCCGCGAAGCGAATTTCCAACGTAGATCTGGCCGTTGTTCAAATCGTCCAGCCGGATGCGACCGACGCGCGCTTTGCGCTGACAGATCAACTCGGTGCGCAGCACGCCAGCCAGCAGGCCGCAGGAAATCGGCGGGGTGCGAAGGATGCCGGAACCATCGCCGAGGAAGACTGAAGTGATCGTGCCTTCGCAGACGTCGCCACGTTCGTTCAGCATCAGCACTTCGTCCGCCTGCTGCGGCGCGTATTCGGCGCGGGCGGCTTCGTAGACCGTGCGGCGGGTGGTCTTGATCCGCAGCAGCTTGTCGGCGCTGTCGAGGCGGGTCGAAGCGATGCGGATGTTCCACACCGTGCCTGGCGCAAGCGGTGTGAAAGGCGCGGTCGTGACTTCTATGCGGCCCTGCGCATCGAAGGTCAGCCGGATGCGCAGAGCGCCCGTCGCGCCTTGGACGGAGGCATTGAGCTCATCGAGCGCATGTCGCGGCTCGGCAAAGCCGATCCGCCGGGCCGAGCGCGTCAGACGGGCAAGATGCAGCCGCAGGCGCATGAAGCCGGTCCCCGGTTCAAACCGCAATGTCTCAATCAGCGAGAAGTCGCTCATCGCGCGATTTCCTGGTCGCCGATCGCAAAACGCGCCTTGAGCAGGCATTCTTCATATTCGGCCTCCGCAGTGGAATCGAAGACGATGCCGCCACCGACATTGAAGATTGCCCTGCCATCCTCAAAAAGGCTGATCGTGCGGATCGCAACCGAAAAGCGCATGGCGCCTGCCGGAGAGATCATGCCGATCGCGCCGCAATAGGCGTCGCGTGGCGTGTCTTCGAGTTCGTGCAGGATGTGCATGGCGCTGAGCTTCGGTGCGCCGGTGATCGAGCCGCAGGGGAAGAGGGCGGCGAAGATATCGCGGATGGAAAGGTCGGGAAGAAGTTTCGCCTGCACATGGCTTACCATTTGGTGCAGTGTGGGGTAGGTCTCGATCTCGAAGAGCTTCGGAACATCGAGCGTACCGACCTCCGTGATGCGCGAGATGTCATTTCGAAGCAGGTCGACGATCATCCGGTTTTCGGCTTGTGTCTTTATATCGTGCCGCATCGCCGCGACGATGGCGGCATCTTCGGCCGCATCGGCGCCGCGCTTGGCGGTGCCTTTCATCGGATGCGTCTCGATCCAGCCTCCCTCGTCCGTTCGGAAGAAGAGCTCGGGAGAGCGGGACAGGATGACGGGGCCGCCGAGATCGACGAGCGCACCGTATTTCACCGGCTGACGTTCGATCAACGACCAGAAGGCGGCGCGCGGATCTCCATTCCAACGTGCTTCGATGGGCATGGTGAGGTTTGCTTGATAGCAATCGCCCTGGCGCAGATACCGATGCAATCGCTCGAAGCGGTCTTTGTATGCGGGGAATGCCCAAGCGGCTTTGGGCGCTGTCAGGAATTCCTCGTTGTCGAGACGCTGTTTCGGCTGCGCGAGCGGACGACCGTCCTTGTGCGGGGCGTCGAAGATGCCGAAGCAGAGCAACGGCGTCTGCCTGTTCTCTTCTACGAAGCCCGCCAGTTTTTCCTCAAAGAGATAGCCCGCTTCGTAAGACAGATATCCTGCCAGCCATTTTCCTTCGGTCTTGGCCGTCTCCATCCGCGCGAGGCCGGCGAAAAATTCGGCACGCGTCCGGGCGATGATGATCTCGGCGGGATCGGCAAAGAGCATGACTTCGCCGGTCGTGTCGTCGCGGAAGAGGATGCAAGACTGAGAAATTGTCATCCGCGCTCCCGTTTGCGGAGACCGGTCGCTCCGGATTTCCTCATTTCGGTGCTTGTCACAGGGTTCCAGCCACGGCGCATCCGCGTCGCGAATGACTTTTTTCGTTTCAAAGAATCTCCCGCCCCCAAGGCCTTGGGCGCACTGGATTCCTGTGACAAGCACAGGAATGAGGGAGAAGGGGTTGCCTTCATCGTTCCTCGTAAGCGTTGCACAATGCCGCCTGGCTGCTTGCACCGACGGCCGAAGCTCAAGGTCAGGGCTTTCGGTTAGCCCCTGACCTTGAGTTGCGTCTTAAGCCTTATCAAGCGCTTCCAATTCATCGATCAGCCCCTCAATCATCGACAGACCCTTGCTCCAGAACGACGGATCGGTGGCGTCGAGGCCGAAAGGCTTCAGGAGTTCAGAGTGATGCTTGGTGCCACCGGCCTTCAGAAGCTCGAAATATTTCGTCCTGGAAGTCCTGTGTCGGCTTTCCGGTAGACGGCATAGAGCGAGTTCACCAGGCAGTCGCCGAAGGCATAGGCGTAGACATAGAAGGGCGAGTGGATGAAGTGGGGGATATAGGCCCAGTAGGTCTCGTATCCCTCGGAGATCCTGATCGCCGGACCAAGGCTTTCCGACTGAACCGAAAGCCAGAGTTCGCCGATATCCTCGGCGGTCAGTTCGCCTGCCTTGCGGGCCGTGTGCAGCTTGCGTTCGAATTCGTAGAAGGCGATCTGGCGCACGACCGTGTTGATCATGTCCTCGACCTTTTGGGCGAGCATCGCCTTGCGCTCGCGCTGTGTCCGTCGTCTTGTCAAGCAGTGCGCGGAAGGTCAGCATCTCGCCGAAGACGGATGCGGTTTCGGCAAGCGTCAGCGGGGTCTGGCACATCAGCGCGCCCTGTGCACCGGCCAGCACCTGATGAACGCCGTGGCCGAGTTCATGGGCAAGCGTCATCACATCCCGCGGCTTGCCCATGTAGTTGACCAGCACATAGGGGTGCGCTGAGGGAACCGTGGGGTGAGAGAAGGCGCCGGGCGCCTTGCCGGGACGCACGGGCGCGTCGATCCACTGCTCGTCGAAGAAGCGCTTGGCGATGGCCGCCATTTCCGGCGCGAAATTGCCGTAGGCCGAAAGAACGGTCTCCTTCGCTTCGCCCCAGGAAATCACTGCATTGGAGGTTTCCGGCAAGCGGCGCATTGCGGTCCCAGAAATCCATCTGGTCCATTCCAAGCCACTTCGCCTTCATCTTGTAATAGCGGTGCGACAGGCGCGGATAGGCCTGCTTGACGGCAGCTGCCAGCGCATCGACCACGTCGCGCTCGACGCGGTTCGCCAGATGACGGCTGTCGGCGATATCTTCGAAACCGCGCCAGCGATCGGAAATATCCTTGTCCTTGGCAAGCGTATTGGTGATCAACGTGAAGGTGCGGATATTCGCCTTGAAGGTTTCGGCGAGCGCCATTGCCGCCTTGCGGCGCGCTTCCGGATCCTTGTCCTGCAACAAGATTGAGCGCGACTTCGAGCGGCACTTTCTCGCCGTCGATATCGTAGCGGAGCTCGGCCATGGTCTCGTCGAAGAGGCGGTTGAACGCAGCCGCACTCGTCATCGACTTTTCGAGAAAGAGCTGTTCCAGCTTGTCTTCCAGCTGGTAGGGCTTGTCCTTGCGCAGGTCGATCAGCCAGGGGCGGTAATGGCCGGCCTCGGGGTCGTTTGCCATGCATGCGTCCATCACCGCGTCGTCGATGCGGTTCAGCTCCAGCGCGAAGAAGAGAAGGTGGCCGGAGAATTCGGTGATCTTCGCCTGGACGTCGCCGTAGAGCTTGCCGTTTACCGGGTTGGTCGTATCGGAGAAATAGGTGAGGCCGGCAAAAGAGCCGAGACGGCCGATGAGATCGTCCAGCGCCTCGTATTCCTTCAGCGCCGTCGCCGATGCCTCCAGCGCCCTTCTTGGCCGCTGCATCGGCAAGCTTGCCCTTCCATTTTTCCTCGAAGGCGAGCGCGTTGCGGCCTGCCTTTTCCATGTCGCTGGTGAAGGCGGTCGAGGTGGCGGAAGGGTAGAGATCCTGCAGCTTCCAGATCGGGAGGTCGCCGAGCGCCGGATCAGCCGCGGCCGAGGCAACTGTTGCCGAAAAATTAAGACCGGCGCCGGGGAGCACGAAATTCATGGCTGGGTTCCTCTTCCTCATTTCGAACAGTGTCTGACTGTCTAAGCGCCGGAAGGCCCCGTATCAAGGGGCTTTCGGGATGCCGGAGGCCCCGCTTCGATACGGATTCGGTATCGCCACAATCGTTAAAATGCAATTATTTCTCAAAACTGGATGTTCAAGCCTTTCTGCCAGAGTGCGCCGCAGGTTTCGCATGAAGTGAGGCGACAATGACCGGTTATAGTGAGCTCAAGGGTGCAGGGCAGATTCTCGTGGTCGAGGACGACCCGGTACAACGCCGTCTGCTGAAGAACGCAATCGAGCGTCACGGGCATGTCGTCCATCAGGCTGAGAACGGCCGCATCGGCCTGGAGATGGTCAAGCGCGACAGTGGTCTCTTCAACGTCATCCTTCTCGACCTGATGATGCCGGAAATGACCGGCCTCGAATTCCTCGAAGCGCTCCATGAACTCGGCACGCAGATCCCGGTGATCGTGCAGACCGGGCAGGGCGGCATTGAAACGGTGGTGCAGGCCATGCGTGCCGGCGCCTTCGATTTCGTGGTCAAGCCCGTTTCACCCGAGCGCATCGCAACCTCGATCGCCAACGCAATGAAGCTGGACCAGCGCGAAGTGCGGGCCCGCTCGGGCCGCCGTTCGCGCTCCGGCCTTGTCGGTTTCGACGACATTGTTTCGGCAAGCCCGGCGATGATCCGCGTCATCGATCTGGCGCAGCGAGCGGCGCAATCCAACATTCCGGTCGTGCTCGAAGGCGAGTCCGGCGTCGGCAAGGAGCTGGTTGCGCGTGCCATCCAGTCCGGCGGCGACCGCTCGGGTAAGCCCTTCGTCACGGTGAACTGCGGCGCCATTCCGCACAACCTCGTCGAGAGCATCCTCTTCGGCCATGAAAAGGGCGCGTTCACCGGTGCAACCGAGCGCCATATGGGCAAGTTCATGGAGGCTGACGGCGGCACGATCTTCCTCGATGAAATCGGCGATCTGCCGCTCGACGTGCAGGTCAAGCTGCTGCGAGCCGTGCAGCAGGGCGAAGTCGAGACCGTCGGCGCACGCACGGCGCACAAGGTCAATGTCCGGCTCATTTCCGCGACGAACAAGGACCTGATCGAGGAAGTGAAAAACGGCCACTTCCGCGAAGACCTCTATTATCGCCTCAATGTCTTTCCGATCACCATTCCGGCGCTGCGCAAGCGCAAGGAGGACATTCCGAATCTGGTGCGCGTCTTTGCCGACCGCTTCTCGTCCGAACAGAAAAATGGCCATCGCATGACGGTCAGCGCGGGTGCGTTGGCATTGCTGACGGCCTATGACTGGCCGGGCAACATCCGCCAGCTCGAGAACGCGATCTTCCGCGCCGTCGTGCTTGCCGAGGGCCACGAGCTCAGCGAAGCGGATTTTCCCCAGATCGCTGCCCAACTGCCGCAATATGACGTGGTCGATCATCTGGCGCTGGTTGCGGACAATACGTATCGCGAGCACGAGGTGGAGTTTGCGGAATTTCACGTTCCGCAGGTTTCTGCAAGCGAGTCGCGTGGGCACCACGAGGAGATGCCGGAGAATGCGATCGCAAGCGTCAATCCGGCCGGCGAGGTGCGCAAACTTGCCGATGTCGAGGAAGAATTGATTCGATTCGCGCTGAAATTCTATCGCGGCCAGATGAGTCAAGTGGCCAGAAAACTCGGCATAGGACGCTCAACGCTTTACAGAAAGCTCAAGGATTACGGCATCGATCCCGACAATCCCCAGAAAGATGCGGCATAAGCGGCGTTCCATTAATATTCCCGCAAGCATGTTTTGTTACCCGATATAAACCACTTGTTAGTCGATCGTTGACTATGTAAAGAAAAGGTTGATCGTGTGTGGCATTTTTGCCATCGTGTCACCGCAATTGACAGTCATTGGGACAGTTCGGGGACCTGGGCAGTCTGACGGGGATTGAGTTTGCCGGATCTGAATGAGAACACCAAGCCTTCGCGCTTGAGCTGGCGTACGGTGTGCGCCGACATTGGCGGAAAGGCGGTTAGGACGGCCACGGCTGTCCTTCTCGCACTCGCGGTTTCCTCACCAGTATTCGTTGGCACGCCGTCCGAGGCAGCGGGCGAGACGCGCAGTCTAAAACTCTACTTCATCCATACCGGCGAAAAGGCTGTCATCACCTACAAACGCAATGGCAGGTTCGACCCGAAGGGTCTTGGGCAGCTGAACCGATTCCTTCGCGACTGGCGCAAGAACCAGCCGACGAAGATGGACCCCCATCTTTTCGATCTTATTTGGGAAGTCTACCGCCAGAGCGGTTCCAGGGACTACATCAACGTTGTCTGCGGCTTCCGTTCGCCCGCCACCAATTCAATGCTCAAGTCCCGTTCGCGAAATTCCGGCGTTGCGGAAAAGAGCCAGCATATGCTCGGCAAGGCGATGGACTTCTTCATTCCGGATGTGAAGCTTGCAAAGCTGCGTGCGATCGGCATGAAAATGCAGGTCGGCGGCGTTGGCTTCTATCCGAAGTCCGGTTCTCCCTTCGTGCACATGGATGTCGGCGGCGTTCGCGCCTGGCCGCGCATGAGCCGCCAGGAACTGGCGCAGCTTTTCCCGAACGGCAACACCATTCATATCCCGTCGGACGGCAAGCCCCTGCCGGGCTACCAGCAGGCGATGGCCGATTATAAGCGCCGGGTAAGCACCAATCAGCTTGTCATGGCAAGTGGCGGCGATGCCGAGACGAGAAAGCCGAAGACATTGTTCGCTGCACTCTTTGGCGGCGGCGCAGACGAGGAAGAGGATAGCGCGGAGGATTCCGCTCCGGTCGCCGTTGCAAGGGCAACGCCGCCGAAGGCCGAAGCGCCTGCTGCCGCGGCTGAGCCGCAGCCGACTGAGGTTGCCGCCGTGAATGCACCGGTGCCGCAGGTTCGTCCAGCCTTTGCCGGTCAGCTTGCCGGCGGCGAAGTTGCAAATGCCCTCGTTTCGCCGAATTCCGGCAATGCTGCACAGCAGGCACTTGCCGCTGCCACCGAAGAGCAGGGCCAGCCGCAGCAGTTCGCCGATCTCAGCGCCTATCACGTTCCGGTTCCCTCGCTGCTTGGCCCGCGCAACGCGCCGGGTGATGCGGAAGTCGCATCCAACGATCCGATGGTTCCAACCCCGGCCGAACGTCCGGCGGTCGCCGAAAATCTGCTTGCGGCGGCAGCAATCGATCCGCAAGCGGATGCGGACGAAGCCGAAGCGGACCGGCTTTCTCCGGCACTGGCCCAAGCGCTTGATCAGAACAATGCAGTCGATAGGCGAGTGGCTGCCCTTGCGCCGGCCACCGTCGAGCAGGCCATCAGCGCAGCGATGCCTGCGGCCAAGCCGGCTGAGAATAAGGCGCCGGTGCAACTTGCCGCACTCGCTCCTGTCAAATCCGCAAGCTTCGGCGACGCCTTCGACCTACAGCAGACGTCCGAAGACTCCACTGCCAATGGCGTTGCAACCAAGGGCGGGCGCCCAACGAAGGAGGCTGCTGCCGCTGCCGACGCAAGCCGCGCGACGGTCCGTACCGAGCCGAAGCTGACCCAGAAGATTATTTCGCAGTGGGCGCTGACCAATTCGCGCATGGAGATGATCACGAAGCCGGTCAAGGCACCCCGTTTCGTCAGCCAGACGCTTCGCGCCCAGCCGACCGCCGTCTACGCCGAAGGCTTCAACGTCAAGACCGCTTCCATCGATCCGGCGCGCTTCAGCGGCTCGGCGGTGAACTTCATGGAAGTGCGCAAGTTCAATACGAACTGAGCGAATCATCAAAATGAACGACAGGCCGCCGGAGAAATCCGGCGGTCTTTGTTTATGCGCCGGGCACATCCTCCCGCACTGGAGGCGGGAGGATTGATGGCCCGAAGGATCAGGCCTTCAGGAAGTCGAGTACGTCCTTGTTGAAGCGGTCGGTATGCGTCTCAGCAAGACCGTGGGGAGCGCCCTGGTAGACCTTGAGAATAGAGCCCTCGACGATCTTCGAGGACTCCAATGCGGAAGCACCGATCGGCACGATCTGATCATCGTCGCCATGAATGATGAGCGTCGGCTTGTCGATCTTCTTGAGGTCGTCGGTGTAATCGACCTCGGAGAATTCGTGGATGCAATCCAGCTGCCCCTTCAATCCGCCCATCATTCCCTGCATCCAGAAACTGTCGCGGATGCCTTCGGAGAACTTCGCGCCATCGCGATTATAGCTGTAGAAGGGCGTCACGAGATCCTTGTAGAACTGCGAGCGGTTTTCGAGCGTGCCCTTGCGGATGCCATCAAAGACTTCAAGCGGTAAGCCGCCGGGATTCTTGTCCGTCTTGACCATCAGCGGCGGCACGGCGCCCACCAGCACGACCTTGGCGACGCGGCTTCGTGCCGTGGCGGCCGAGGTAATGCGTGACTTCGCCGCCGCCCGTGGAGTGGCCGATCATGATCAGGTCCTTGAGATCGAGCGTCTCGATCAGTTCGGCCAGGTCGTCGGCGTACTGGTCCATGTGGTTGCCGTCCCAGGTCTGGCTCGAACGGCCGTGGCTGCGACGGTCATGCGCGATGACGCGGTAGCCGTTATTGCCGAAGAAGACCATCTGCGCATCCCAGGCATCGGCCGAGAGCGGCCAGCCGTGGGAGAAAAGAATAGGCTGGCCCTTGCCCCAATCCTTGTAGAAAATCTCCGTTCCGTCCTTCGTGGTAATCATCGACATGATTTGAGTTCCTCTTGAGCAGGGTTGATTTTCGCTTCGGCTTTGATCTCGGCGCCGTGCGAAGCACCGGATGGGAGTGAGCGAAGCGCGGCTTCGCGCATGTCTGAATAGGAATGCATGCATTGTGTAACGCGACGCGCAGCTATTTTGAGAGAAAAACCGGCAGCCGCTTGCTACAAGTAAGCCAACTAACTGAAAATTAAGCGGAACCGGACGCGGTTCCAGTATGCGACGGAGGGATATTATCGCGCCGGATGCAAACCACAATGGGAAAACGCCGGGCTAATTCCAAAGCATGATGCAAAAAGCCGCCGGGGTAATCCGGCGGCTTTGAAAACTGGCAACGGCAATCCTCAGCCTTCCGGCGGGGACTCGATCATGCCGAGCGCGTGCAGATAGGTATCGAGGATGGCTTCCTCTTCCATGCGCTCTTGCTCGTCCTTCTTGCGAAGGGCGACGACCTTCTTCAGGATCTTGGTGTCGAAACCCATGCCCTTTGCTTCGCCGTAGACGTCCTTGATATCGTCGGCGATGGTCTTCTTTTCTTCTTCCAGCCGTTCAATGCGCTCAATGAAAGCGCGAAGCTGATCGCGGGCGACGCCATGAGCATCGGACATCGTGTTCTCCTGATTTTTCTCGTCTTGAATTCGGTGGGGAGTGACTGCCGCGAAGCTGCGCCGCGGTCAAGTCCAATCGGGCGTCATGAACCTATTTGTGCGGCTTGTTCAGTTCAAATGCAGTTTTTTGTGCGTCCGAGGCCTCGTTCTGGTGCAGGTTTTTCCAGTCTTCGTAGGGCATGCCGTAGATGATCTCGCGCGATTCGTCCTTCGACAGCGGCACGCCCTCAGCCTCGGCGGCTTGGCGATACCAGTTCGACAGGCAGTTGCGGCAAAAACCCGCGAGATTCATCAGGTCGACATTCTGAACGTCGGTCCGTTCGCGCAAATGCGCGACAAGGCGGCGGAAGGCGGCAGCTTCGAATTCGGTCTGCTGTTCCTTGCTGAGTGCGGTCATCTCGCTCTCCTTCATACGTAAGGGCCGGTGCGCGACACATGGACATCGTATTCGTGTAGCGCCGGGTCGGCATTCATGGCCGCGAAGATCGGAGCCAGGCGTTCGGCCCATTCGCAAATGCCGGCCTCGTTTCCGATCAGGTCCTGACGGATCTCGAGCAGCGCATGCGGTATGCCGGTGACCATGCAGTGCCGGTACATCGTATCGCCTTTGAGCGCGCCGTCATACGGCTCGTTGTCGCCAACCATGAGATCGGGATCGCGGCTCAGCATGTCAAGCAAAGGGGCGACGGCGCGGTGGTCACTGTCCCAGAGGACGGCGGCATGCCATGGCCGCGGCACGCCTTTCCAGGCAGGCGTGTAGGAATGAAGCGAGAGAACGAGCGGCGCCTTGCCGGTCGCGTTGGCGACCTTGTCGATCGTCTTGGAAACGGCACTGTGATAGGGCCGGTGGAACGCCTCGATGCGATAGTTCCACTCCTCATCCGTGATCGGATGATTGCCAGGAATAATCGCTCCGTCGGAAATTTTCATGATCAGCGTCGGGTCGTCCTCGCCGCGGTTCGGGTCGATTAGAAGCCGCGAGAAGCCGCCAAGAACGGCCGGAACCCCCAGCCTCGCGGAAAGCTCCCGCACCAGGCCTTCGATGCCTATGTCATAGGCGATATGGCGAAAGAAGGCGGATTCGGCAAGCCCGAGCCTACCATAGCGTTGAGGCAGGCGGTTCATCGCGTGATCGCCCAGAATCACCATGCCGCTGTCATGATTTCCAGATAGAATTTCGAAGGATTGGAAGGGATTCATCAGGAATTGCCGATCGTCATTTGGCGCTCGCCGTCACTGATCGCATGCACATGCTGCAGGTTCAAGCGCAAGCGCACCAGCCCGCGGTAAGTCAGTGATCACGAGCAGGTTAGAAAGGAATATAATCGATTAGCATCGCGTTGACATTCGTTTGATGGCGGCGCAAGAAGGCACGGACAACGAATAACCGTGGGAGCCATTCGGAAGCCGTGTTGATGCAAGCCGCGCCAAGTTTCCTCACCCGGTCCGGGATTGCCCGTTTCGCCTTATTTGCATTCGCTGCCCTCTCACCGTTTTTCGCTGCCGATGTTGCGCGCGCCGATTTCCGCGTCTGCAACGGCACGCAGAACCTTGTGGGTGTGGCGATCGGATACCGTGCCAAGGACGGGTGGATCACTGAAGGCTGGTGGCAGGTCCCGGCAACGACCTGCGCGACGCTGATCGAAGGAGAATTGCAGTCGCGATACTATTACCTTTACGCAGAGGATGCCGCCCGGGGGGGACGTTGGACGGGTGACATCCAGATGTGCGTAGCGGAAAACGAGTTCAAGATCGGGGGCGTGCAGGACTGCTATGCCCGCGGTTATCAGAGGATGGGATTCAAGGAATACGACACGGGCCGCCAGGGCAGCTGGATGGTCCAACTTTCCGACACTCCCGGCACGCAAGAAAGTCCGAATTGATGAAGCGTAACCGCAAAGTGAAAATCCTCGCCACGCTCGGCCCCGCCTCGAGCGAAGAAGCGATGATCGAAAAGCTGCACGAGGCCGGTGCCGACGTTTTCCGTATCAACATGAGCCATGCAAGCCATGACGTGATGCGCACTCTGATCCAGCGTATTCGCGCCGTCGAGGCCCGCTCCGGTCGTCCGATTGGCATCCTGGCCGATTTGCAGGGACCGAAGCTTCGTGTCGGCAAGTTTGCGGAAACCAAGGTTGAACTAAAGCCGGGCCAGACCTTTACGCTCGACAACAATGACGCACCCGGTGATGCAAGCCCGTGTCTTCCTGCCGCATCCGGAAATTCTTGAAGCCGTCAAGCCCGGCCACCGTCTGCTGATCGATGATGGCAAGCTCGCATTGCGCGCCGAAAAGTGCGACGGCAAGAGCATCGTTACGACGGTCATTTCCGGCACGAAGCATATCGGACCGGAAGGGCATCAGCCTTCCCGACACACTGCTCGGCGTCGGTGTTCTGACGGACAAGGACCGTATCGATCTCGATGCCGTTCTGGCGACCGATGACGTCGACTGGGTCGCGCTCTCTTTCGTTCAGCGCCCGGAAGATCTCGCGGAGGTCCGCAAGATCGCCAGGGGTCGGGTCGGCCTGATGTCGAAGATCGAGAAGCCGCAGGCAATCGAGCGCATCGAAGAAATCATCGAACTCTCGGATGCCTTGATGGTCGCCCGCGGCGATCTCGGCGTCGAGATGCCGCTGGAATCCGTTCCGGGTATCCAAAAGCAGTTGATCCGCGCCTGCCGCCGCTCCGGCAAGCCGGTCGTCGTCGCGACCCAGATGCTGGAATCGATGATCTCCGCGCCGGTGCCGACACGCGCCGAAGTCTCGGACGTCGCGACCGCCGTTTTCGAGGGCGCGGATGCCGTCATGCTTTCGGCTGAATCCGCCTCGGGCGACTATCCGGTCGAAGCCGTTGCGACGATGGCGTCGATTGCCAGTGCCATCGAGCGCGAACCGCATTATCCGGGCATCATCTATGCCCAGCGCGCCCAGCCGGAAGCAACCGGTGCCGATGCGATTTCTCTCGCCGCCCGCCAGATTGCCGAGACGCTGAAGCTTTCGGCGATCGTCTGTTACACCTCGTCGGGCACCACAGGCCTGCGCGCTTCGCGCGAGCGCCCGCAGGTGCCGGTTCTGGCCCTCTCGCCGATCATCAAGACAGCCCGCCGGCTGGCGATCGTCTGGGGCCTGCACTGCGTCGTCACGCATGACGCGACGGATCTCGACGACATGGTGAACCGGGCCTGCCGCATCGTCGCCCGCGAGGGTTTCGGCAAGCCGGGCGACCGTATCATCATTTCGGCCGGCGTGCCGCTCGGGACGCCGGGCGCCACCAACATGCTCCGCATCGCCTATATCGGCTCGGACGGCCAAAGCGGCATGTGATCTTTCGCGTTTGCTCGAACCAGCTCGCTGCCTTGGAAGGAAAAGGGCTTTTCGTTTTCGGCTTGATCGCGGTCCCGGCAAATGCAAGCTTCCGATATCCGAGCTCTGGAGGGACTTATGGATATCGTCACGCTTCTTGCTTTCGCTGCGGTTTCTTTTGTCGGTATCGCAACGCCGGGGCCGACCGTGCTCCTGGCGCTGACCAACGGTTCGCGTTACGGCACTCGCCGGGCGATTGCCGGCATGCTGGGTGCCGTGCTTTCGGATTTCGTTCTGATCGGTGCAGTGGCGATCGGCCTCGGCGCGCTGCTTGCGGCCTCCGAATTCTGGTTCTCCGTGCTGAAATATTTGGGTGCCGCCTATCTTGCCTTTCTCGGCATCATGATGCTGCGCTCTCAGGGGACGATCGAAACGGCAATGAAGGTGGAAAGCGCCGGCAGCGCCGCTTCAGCCTTTGCGATCGGGCTGAAAAGCTTCATGGTGGCAGTCACGAATCCCAAGGGCTACCTTTTCTTCTCGGCCTTCCTGCCGCAGTTCATCGATCCTGCGCTGCCGCAGCCTGCTCAGTATTCGGTGCTTGCCGTCATCTTCGCCTCGATCGATTTCGTGATCATGTTCGGATACGCCGCCTTCGGCGCGCAGGCTGTCCGCCTGCTCAAGAATTCCGGCGCCATGTGGCTTGACCGTATCAGCGGCGGCGCACTCATCGCGCTTGCCGGGTCATTGGCATTTTATCGGCGCGCGACCACCTGACCTACGGCAAGGAGACATGGCCGACGCGATAGATCTGGTCTCCGTTGGAGATCAACGGCATGTCGCGAAAAAGCGTGAAGCGCACAAGGCTCCAGCCGGACGGCTCGAAGGCGGATATCGAGGCCAGCACGCCACGTCGCGCCGCTTCAGCATGTGACCGCGTGACCTCCTCCTTGCGGATTTCGGCAAGCTGCGCGTAGGCAGGGATCGGCAGGATATCGCAGCTTGCAAACTTTGCGGCTCGCAAGTCCGCGACCTCGGCATTCCATACCATCCAGTGCCTTACCTTGGGCCAGCCGAAAGACTGCGTCAGCGCTTCGAAACCGGGCCCGGTGAGGAAATCGCTGGCGCCTTCCGGCTGCTTCCAAAGATAGAATGGAGCATAGAGGTTCTCCCGGCTGCCGAATTCGCCCTTGCGGGCGCTGAGGTAGGCCTTGAATCCAAGATTCGAAAAGCCGTCCAGCATTGGACCCTTGTCGCGGATCCGGCGATCGATGATCGTCATGTCGTAATCCGCCGGCAGCGTGAAGCCATATTGCATGGCGATCATCGGGATGGCTCCATCGGCGCGAGCGCTCGGATTTGCCAACCTGGTTCCGTCATCGAGGCTTCGCCATTGGCGAAGGACCATTCTTCCGGAGAGGTGGTATTGACCACAATCATCACATCTTCAGGTCTCAGGCCCGGAGACTGTCCAAGCAGATCGGCCGCACGCCGGTAAAAGGCCTTGCGCATCCCGGTCGTGCGGGGCTTGCCCGCGGTGATGGAAAAGAGCACGAAATCGTCCGAACGCGGGCCCCCGAGATAGTGGCGGTCGAAGATCAGTTCACCAGGCTCATGCTGATGAATGACCTGAAAGCGGTCATTTGCGGGGACGTCGAACGTCTCGACCATGGCACGATGAATGTTGTCTGAGAGCGCACGGAGATAATCCGGCGACTTGCCTTTCAGCAGAGAGATTCGAACGAAAGGCATTTGGAGCCTCCTTTTCCTTGCTAATCCAACCTTGACTTCATGATCCTCGCACGCCACGATGATGCTGAAAATCAGAATTTTATGGATCAATTGTCCTGAAAAATGGGATTAAGCGATGCGTAGGATGGTCTTCGACCTCGATGTGCTGCGAACCTTCGCGACTGGAATGGAACTCGGGAACTTTGCAAAGGCGGCGGACCGGCTTGCGCGCTCCACCTCGGCCGTCAGCGCACAGCTCAAGAAACTAGAGGAGCAGGCCGGTACGCCGATTTTCCGCAAGGCGGGCCGTGGCTTGGCGTTGACGGAGGCGGGCGAGACGATGCTCGCCTACGCCCGGCGGCTGCTTGACCTTAACGACGAAGCGGCAGTGGCTGTCCAAAACGTCGAGTTGGAAGGTTGGGTGCGGCTTGGCCTACAAGAGGACTTCGGCGAAAATCTGCTTCCCGATGTTCTCGGCCGTTTCGCCCGCGCCCATCCGAAAGTGCGGATCGAGGCGCGAGTCGTCCGCAACGCAGAACTGCTCGAGCGGGTCACAACGGGGAAACTCGATCTGGCGCTCGCTTGGAGCGATGCAACCCTGACCGCTCATTGCGAAAAGATCGGCGAGGTGCCGATGCGCTGGATCGGTCCTGCCGCAGGTGAGCCCGGCTGGAATGCCGCAAGTGGAGAGCCGCTGCCACTCGCCTCGCTGGAGGCGCCCTGTCTCCTGCGAACCGCTGCGACGAATGCGCTGGACAGGGCCAATATTGCCTGGCGGCTTGCCTTCGTCAGCCCGAGCCTCGGCGGACTGTGGGCTGCGACCGCGGCCGGGTTGGGCGTGACAATACGCACGCCGATCGGCTTGCCGGCAAAGGTCAGGCCGCTGAAGCCTGCGGAACTGGGATTGCCGGAGCTGCCGTCGTTGGGCCTCGTGCTTCACCGCGCCGAAGCTGACCCTGATCCGGCGACGGCACGGCTCGCTTCGATCTTGCTGCGGGCGGTAGGTGAGGCGATCTCGGACTTCATGCCGCAACGGGTATCGGAGAATGCGTAGGCGTTAACTTCGCTGGGTTACCCGTATTTCTCGAGAGCGGCGGCAAAGATATCCGCCTCGACATTGCCGCCTGAGGTCACGGCGATGACGTTGTCGCTTTCCAGGGCCTCGCCATGGAAGAGCGCAGCGGCAAGCGCAACCGCCCCGCCGGGCTCGACGACGATCTTCAGCCGTTTGAATGCGAGCGCCATGGCGCGCAGCGCCTCTTCGTCGGTGACGACAATGCCCGCGCCTGCGAGCCGCTGCAGGATCGGGAAGGTGATCTTGCCGGGTTCCGGTGTCATGATTGCATCGCAGATCGTGCCCGTCATCGCCGCGTTGCGTTCGATCCTGCCGGAGGCCAGTGAACGCGTGGTGTCGTCGAAGTCTTTCGGCTCGCAGGGCCGCACGGTGAAGCCCGGCGCGCTTGCTTCGAGCGCGAGCGCGATGCCGGACGTAAGACCGCCGCCGCCGCAGGGAACAAGCACTTCTGCCGACTTCACGCCTTCCTCTTCTGCCTGTTCGGCAATTTCAAGCCCGGTCGTGCCTTGGCCGGCAATCACCAACGGCTCGTCGAAAGGCCTGATCAGAGTGAGGCCGCGCTCAGCCGAAAACCGGGCGCCGATCGCATCGCGATCCCCATTTGCGCGGTCGTAAAGCACCACTTCGGCACCGAAAGCGCGGGTATTGTCGATCTTCAGCGCCGGCGCGTCGGACGGCATGATGATAACGGAGGGAATGCCGTGAAGCTTTGCGGCAAGGGCGACGCCCTGCGCGTGGTTGCCGGACGAAAAAGCGATAACGCCTTTGGCGCGCACTGTAGGATCAAGGCCGGAAACCGCCGACCAGCCGCCGCGGAACTTGAACGAGCCCGAATGCTGCAGACATTCCGCCTTCACGAAGACATGCCTTCGGGCGATCTCGTTGAGGAATGGGGAAGAAAGAAGCGGCGTTCGCCGTGCATGGCCCCGGAGACGGGCGCGAGCGGCGACGATCATTTCAATGCTGGCCATTATGAGCTCTTTCGGCTGATAGTTCATCCATGAATATGATGCCCGCCTTCACTTGTGAACGCAGACTTTGTCACCGTGACACAAAAGCCGGCACTTTCGCATCAGCGGTGTCAGCCATGCCGATGATGCGCCGGCGCCGGAAGTCGGTCGGACTCGTGCCGGTCACGCGCAGGAACTCGCGATTGAAGTTCGATTTGCTGATGAAGCCGGAATCGAACATCACGCGCGTCACCGGTTCATCCGTCTTGATCAGTTGATCGCAGGCCGAACGGATGCGGAACTCATTGACATATTGCGAGACGCTGACGCCGTGGATGCGGTTGACGGCAATCGATACGCGGCGGGCTGGCAGGCTCATCTTTCGCGCAATGCGGTTAAGGTTGAGCTCGGGATCGCGATAGATCTCGCGGGATTGCATCAGTGCATCGAGGGAGGCGGCAACTGTGCCGTCCTCTTCCGTCGGCATTAACGGCGGGGTGGGGGGTGTTTCCAGGCTCTGCTCCTCCGCCGGTTGGCCGCCGCTGGCGATGGACGCGGCGCCCCCGAGAACGAGGAGCGTGATGACGTTGCCGAGCGCCACGATGGCACCGCCATGTGTGCCGCCGGTGCGGTCGAAATCCAGGCTGATGTAGATATCGGCGACCGCGGCAGCAATGAGCGCCGCTGCCGTGATCAGGAGCGAACGATAGGAAAGTAGCGCGCCGTCCAGCCGCGATGCGATAAGTCCGTCCGGGCCATGGCGCGCGAGCCAGAGCAGGGCCGCTCCATAGCCAATGAAGATGAGGGTCAAGGCAACGCCCATCGGCTCGCGCCAAAATACCAGCAGGGCGGCGATCAGAACCGCTGGAAGGGCATGAGGCCACAGGTGAGCAAATGAGCGCGGCCCCTCCAGCGTCAGGCTCCGGAAGCTGACCCAGGCGAGTGCGGCAATCATCGCTGCCAGAATGGCTTGTGCCGGCATGATCGCGAGGACGTCGTAGCCCCAGCGAATTCCGATCAGCACGGACTGCAGCGCGTAGATGCCGATGAGAAGCAGGAACGGCCGCTTTTCCGGCGCACGCCAGTCCTCCTGCCGCAGCAGGCGGATCTGGACGATGAAGAGCAGCATTGCAACGACGAAGGGAAGCGGAACAAAGATCATGAGGCGGTGTCCGGGTTCGATGGTTCGATATCAGCACGAGAATGGCCTCGATCGCAATTGCAGGCGACCCGGATCATGATTCAGGTCTCAACAACGAGAACTGGAAGGCAACCTGATATGGCCGGTCATTTCGACGGCACCATCAAGGAAAAAGCCGATGTCGATAGTCCCGTCCATTCCCCTGTTTTTCATGATGCTGATATCCAGTTTCGCTGATGTGAGGCCGCTCGGAGTGACCTTTGATGTTTCCAGCATCCGCACGATCGTGATCATTGGCGATGCAAGCTCAATCAACATCACCACGAAATCGGATGAGCCCTATCGTGCAGCAACCAGCGGCCGCCGGAACGGCTGGTTTTCATTCTGGCATTCGAGCTGGTTCTTCAATATCTGCAAGGACGAGAGCCGGGCAGAAATCGACGGAGCGACATTGACGATCGACGTAGCGATGTCGGCCTGGAGCGACATTGCCGATTGCTCGCCGGAAGTATCGGCGAATGTCGCGCCCGGCAGCGCCGTGCGCATCGAGCAGCAGGTATTCGTGGCGAAACTGAACGGCGACTTCGCAAGTCTTAGCACGTCGGGAATGGCGGCGGACATCACGCTCGACGGCCATGCTTCCAGCGTCGATATCTCCGGCGCCGCCGTTCGCGCAAACCTCACCTACGATGCCGTCAAACACGACGAAACGATCGAGATCGCCGCACAGTCGCTCGATGCCTATCTCGAATTCGGCAAGGATGTCCCGGTCGATTATACCGTGACCGCCAAGGCGTCCTACATTGACAGCCTCGTTCCAAGCGTCCCGGGCACGCGCCCGCTGGTGAACATCAAAGGAGATTATGTACGCGCCCGGATCCGGTAGCCCAGCCGGCGCTTAATATCCCTTTGCCGCACCCTCGGTGGCGCGGCTATCCATCGCACCGTAATAGCGCGCGCCGCCACCCTTCTCGATATCGGCAAGGCTCTTGCCGCCGACAAGGATGCCGGCCGCCTGGCCCCATTGGGGCGGACCACTGCCATCGTCGAAGCTGTAGCCCATGGCGGCGAGCGTCTTTATCGTATCCGGAGAAAGGGTATAGGGTTCGAGATAGATCTTGTCCGGCTGCCATTGATGATGGATGCGCGGTGCATTGACGGCCTGGCTGATGTCCATGCCGAAATCGATGACGTTCAGGATCGCTTCCAGAGTGATGGTGATGATGCGCGAGCCGCCGGGGCTGCCGATCACCATGAAGGGCTTGCCGTCCCGGGAGATGATCGTCGGGCTCATGGAAGAGAGCGGCGTCTTCTTCGGCGCGATGGCGTTGGCCTCGCCCTGGACGAGCCCGTAAAGGTTGGGCACGCCCGGCTTCGAGGTGAAGTCGTCCATTTCGTTGTTAAGCAGGATACCGGTGCCGGGGGCAACCACGCCGGCACCGAAGGAACCGTTCAGCGTATAAGTGACGGCGACCGCGTTGCCCTCGTCGTCGATGATCGAATAATGGGTGGTTTCAACGCTTTCCTTGGCGCCGAGCGGCTTCAGGTCGACGGATTCACCGGCCTTGTAGGGATCGATCTTCCCGCGGATTTCCTTGGCATAGCCTTTGTCCAGAAGCTTCGAAACCGGGTTGTCGACGAAGTCCGGATCACCAAGCGCGGCGTTGCGGTCGACGTAGGCGTAACGCATGGCCTCGACCATGGCGCGGACTGTCTCGGACGAACCATAACCCATGTAGGAAAGCGGGTAGCCCTCCAGCACGTTCAGGATCTCGCAGATGATGACGCCACCGGAAGAGGGGGGCGGCGAGGAGACGATGTCGTAGCCACGGTAGTTGCATTCGACCGGCTTTAATTCGCGCACGCTATATTGCTCGAAATCTTCCTTCGCGAGAACGCCGCCTTTCGCCTGGCTTGCCTTTACGATCGCCTCGGCAGGTGCGGCCTTGTAGAAGGCGTCCGTTCCCTTCTCGGAAATACCGGACAGCACCGCGGCGAGCTCGGGCTGCAGGAGTTTTTCTCCCGCGGAATAAGGTTTGCCATCCGGCTTTAGGAAGATCTTTGCGGCAGCTTCATCTTTTGCGAGGCGCTTTGCGCTTGAGGCGAAAGTCGCAGCGTCGCCCTGTTCCAACGTAAAGCCGTCCTTGGCAAAGCGGATCGCCGGCGCCAGCAACTCGGCGCGGGGTTTGGTGCCATATCGCTCACGCGCCGTTTCGAAGCCCATGACCGAGCCTGGCACGCCGACGGCGAGATAGCCGTCCAGGCTGGCGCGCGGAACGACATCGCCTTTGGCATCGAGATACATGGTCTTGGTGGCGGCAAGCGGTGCGCGCTCGCGAAAATCGAGGAAGGTCGTCTTGCCGTCCTTCAGCCGGATCGTCATGAAGCCGCCGCCGCCGATATTGCCCGCCGTCGGATAGACGACTGCCAGCGCGTAGCCGACCGCCACTGCCGCATCCACGGCATTGCCGCCGCTCTTCAGGATCTCGACACCGACATCCGTCGCCAGATGCTGTGCGGTCACGACCATGCCATGTTCGGCTTCGACGGGCGCAGGCGAGGCGGCGAAAGCCGGTGCGAGCGGCAAGACGACAAAGGCAAAAGCGGCAAATAGCGAAATGGCTTTAATGCGCAGGCGTGCCATCACTTCCCCTCCAAACCATCAGATTATTCGGAGGGATATGGTTTCGTTTTGGCGGCGCGCAAGTCCGTTCAGGCGGCAATTGCGCTGCCGCCTGACAACCTTTCTTCGGCAACGCGCACGGCGGCCTCAAGATCGCGCGGCATTCCGGCGATATTTTCCAGTGCGGCGATGGCGACATCGGTTGCGAGATAGTCAGGCTTATGGCCGACGCCCTTGATCTTCAGCAGTTTGGAGCCGGCGATGTCGCGGGCAAGGCCCTGGGAATGCAGGTGCTCCCAGACGATGCCGTCGCTGTCGCCGGTAATGATGACGGTCGGCGCCGTGATGCGGGTATAGAAGGGCGATTGCGCCTTCAGATATTCAAGCAACCTGATGAAATCGGTGGCGTTGGCATGGAAGGTCTTCGGCCGCAACACCAGGGACGGCCCAGTCTTTGAGATGTAATCAGCCGGGCGCGGATTGGGCCGGAAGACATTAAGTGTAACCTGCTCCAGCCGCCACAGGCCCAGCGGTACGACAACAACGCGACTAAAGAGCCAGCCGATCAGCGGCACGGTCGCGATATGATAGTACCAGTCGATGCCGCCCGGCCACGGATGCGTCGCCGGGGCAAGGAAGAGGAGACCGGCGGTTTTTTCCGGATGGTGCACGCCGAAGGACGCGGCGATCGCGCCGCCGAAGGAGTGACCGACGATGATCGCCTTTTCAATCCCGCGCTTTTCCATGAGCTTTGCGATCGCATCCGCTTGGCCGGAGGGAAAAGCATTCTCCGGTCCTCCGCGTTCCGAATAGCCATGTCCGGGACGGTCGACGAAGAGCATTTCCGCGCGCCCTTCGAGCGGCAGTAGGAAGGCGCCGATCTGGTCGAGCAGATTGCCGCTCGCGCCGTGGATAAAGACCAGGGGCGGTAGGTCGGCGGTGTCGGGGCGGGGGATGTGGACGGCGTTCATCCTGTAGCCGTCGATATCGACCAGTTCGCCGATATTGGGAAATGCTTGTTCAAACTGCCGGGCTTTATAAGACGAATAGCCGATTGCGGCAGCGATGGGGAGGAGAATGGCGGAAATTTCGGCAAGCATGGCTTTGAACCGGCAACAGTTACGGCACCAATCCGTAAGATTGCGCATGCCGGTTCGGCGTCAAGATCAGGTCCGGCTTCCGGCGAGTTTTTCGGAGAGGGTATTCGCCTGCTGCTGCGCTACGCGGTTTGCGGGGTAGACCTCCAGGAAGCGCTCCCAGGCTTTCAAGGTGAGTTGGTCATTGCCCGACATATTGAGAATCGTCGCCAATCCCGAGAGTGCACCGAAGTGGCGCGGCTCGAGATCGAGCACGTGCTCTATGTCGGACATCGACTTCCGGTAGTTGCCCATGGCGTAATTCAGCGTTGCGCGGCGGTTCCAGCTTTCGGCGTAGTCAGGCATCAGCGCAATCGCCTGATCGAGGAAATCAAGGGCTGCAGGATTGCGCTTTTCCTCGATCGCCTTGTCGGCCCACTGCATCAGCAAGTTCACGGTGGCGCTGCCGGAATTATTCCACTCGAGGCGGATTTCCTCCGCAATGCCGCTCGCTTTGTCCGGATCGCGCTCGCGCTTCAGCTGGGCATAGAGATTGTCGAGATGCTGTTTCGGAGAGGGGTTGGCATCGCGCTGCTCGACAATAACTTCCTTTTCCGCAGCAGCGGCAGGGAAAGCAGGAGCAAGGAAACCGAGAGCAAGCGGCAGCGCCGCGCAGGTCAAAGCAAAAAAGCGCATGGCGGACAATGTAGCCCGCCAGCGCCGAAGATCAAAGAAAATTTGATGTGATCACCGAAGCGACCCTACCGGAAAAGCCCGCAGCACATAAACGCCAGGCGTAATCCGGCTCACGCCATGATCAGCCCTGACGAGCCTTGTAGCGCGGGTTGAGCTTGTTGATGATGTAGATGCGGCCCTTGCGGCGAACCAGACGGTTGTCACGGTGGCGAGCCTTGAGCGACTTGAGCGAATTCTTGATCTTCATTTTTCTGATCCGCGATCTCTGTGGGGGAATTTCACATTCGCCCGTATCTTTTAAACAATCAAAAAGCGCGTCTGTGCGCGCTCTTTAGGTTGGGCGTGCAGATAACCCGGCCTCCTGTCTGTGTCAACCACGTGAAGGCGTTTTCTCGGGCAAAAACCTAGGCTTTCCCCGTCAGTACCGTCACATGCCCCATCTTCCGGCCGGGGCGGGATTCGGTTTTGCCATAGAGGTGGACGAAGGTATCGCGGCGTTTCAGCCATTCCGGCAGGCTCAAGATATCGTCACCGATCAGGTTCTGCATCACGCATTCGGAATGACGGTCCGCGTTGCCGAGCGGCAGGCCGCCGACGGCACGGATGTGCTGCTCGAACTGCGAGACAACGCAAGCTGCCTCGGTCCAGTGGCCGGAATTATGGACGCGCGGGGCCATTTCGTTGGCGATCAGACTGCCGTCTGCGAGCACGAAGAATTCGATCCCGATGACGCCGACATAGCCGAGCGAGGAGAGGATTGCTTCCGCCGCGTGGTGTGCAGCCGCGGCGGTCGCCTCTGAGATCGACGCGGGCACCGTCGAGGTGTGCAGAATGCCATTGCGATGGACGTTTTCCGCCGGATCGAAGGCGACGACGGTGCCGTTCGCCGCGCGGGCGGCGATGACCGAAATCTCGCGCTCGAAGGCGACGAAGCTCTCCAGAATCAGCGGCACGCCGCCGAGGCCGGCATAGACGCCTTGCGTGCTGTCGGCGGCGGAACGGAATACCTTTTGGCCCTTGCCGTCATAGCCGAGGCGGCGCGTCTTGAGCACGCCCTGGCCGCCGAAGTCCTTCAGCGCTGTGTCAAGCTCGCCTTGGCTGTCGACGGTGTGAAAGCGCGCGGTCGGGATGCTGCATTCATTGATGAAGCGCTTTTCGACGAGACGGTCTTGTGCCACTTCCAACGCCTTAGGCGGGGGGTAGACGGGAACATCCCTTGCCAAGGCCTCGGCAGCGGAAACCGGCACATTCTCGAATTCGTAGGTCACAACGTCACAGGCCTTTGCGAGTTCGGCCAGCGCGGCGGGATCGTCATAGGCAGCAACGATCTGGCGGCTGGCGGCCTGCGCGGCAGGACAATCGGCCTGCGGTTCCAGGATGATCGTGCGGAAGTTCAGCCGTGCTGCGGCCATCGCAAGCATGCGGCCGAGCTGGCCGCCGCCGATGATGCCGATCGTCTTTGCCGTCATAGGTTGTCCATGGGATATTCGGCAATCGAGGCGCTTTGCCGTTCGCGGTATTCATCGAGACGCTCGGCGATATCCTCGTCCGAAAGCGCAAGAACGGCTGCGGCCAAGAGTGCTGCGTTGATTGCGCCTGCCTTGCCGATCGCAAGAGTGCCGACCGGAATGCCACCTGGCATCTGGACGATGGAAAGAAGGCTGTCCTGGCCGGACATCGTCTTCGACTGGACGGGAACGCCGAAAACCGGAAGCGGCGTCAGCGCGGCCGTCATGCCGGGAAGGTGGGCGGCGCCGCCCGCACCGGCGATGATCACCTTGAAGCCCTCGTCGCGCGCGGTCTTGGCAAAATTCACCATGCGCTCGGGCGTCCGATGCGCCGAAATAATGCGCGCTTCATACGGAATTTCCAGCGCCTCCAGCGTGTCGGCGGCGTTTTTCATGGTCTCCCAGTCGGACTGGCTGCCCATGATGATGGCGACGGGCGGTCTGTCTGTCAGCGTCAACGGCATTACCCTTTCAGGCGATGATATCCGGAATGATCTGGTCTTCCAGCTTAGTCAGCTTGTCCTTGATGGCGAGCTTCTTCTTTTTCATGCGCTGGATGCGCAGCGCGTCGCATCCCATGGCAATCATGGCGTTGATCGCGGCGTCGTAATCCTCGTGCTCCTGACGCAAGCGCGCTGCCATGAGCCTGATTTCCGCCTGTTCCTGATCGGCCATTCGTATTCCCCATAATCGTCTTCGGACGTTGTCCGGCCTGCCGATGATTTCCGCAAGCTCCTATCACCAAATAGCGGCAGCGGCTAGTTGGTGCTGATCATGAATTTGCCATGGACTGAGCACGTTTTCGCCTTCGACAAGGATGTAAAAATGTGTCACATTCCAAAAGTTGACGCCTAGAACTCCAGCGATGGATGGCTGGGGAAGGCAAGAGGAAGGAAGGGTCAAATGACTGTTCAAGCTCATCTTGAGTCACTCGAAAAAAAGCATGTAGCTCTTGAGGAGGAGTTACATTCGCTGATGGCATCCCCCTCCAGAAAAGACACCGACATTGCGGATTGCAAGCGCAGAAAGCTGCGCATCAAAGACGAAATCCAACGTCTGAAATCATCCGTTCACTAAGCGATAATGCCGATTGCCGGCGCGCTGATCCTGCAGCATAAAGAGGATAAAATCCAATCTTTCAAATGGGTTAGTTAATAACCGGCGATTTTTGAAAAATCATGCGCCAGTCCCAAAAAGTGCGGAGTTGGGCTGGCGCATTTCTTTTGAACGAAGGCGTTCACGCCCAGAATTGATCAAGCCACAGATTGAGTTTGTCGAAGCCGCGGTTGTTGACCGCATAGATGCGCCTCGTGCCTTCGGAGGTTACCGACACGAGGTTGCTGTCAAGCAGCGCCTTCAGATGCTGCGAAACCGCCGGCCGGCTGATCGGCAGGCTTTCGGCGAGCTCGTTGACCGTTCTCGGCGCGCGCCGCAACTGCTCCAGCAGGAACCGCCGGTTCGGATCTGATATCGCGGCGAAAGGGTCGGTGGTCGACATGGCGAAAAGCTACGTTAAAGGCAGCCTCCGGGCAAGGAAATTGTGCGCCGCAACCGAGCGGCGCTTGCCGGCGTCAGGACCTACAATCCAAGCCCTTCGTGAATGATCAGAAACGCTGCGATCAGTGCCATCGCATACATGAACGGATAGAATATCTCCGGCTTCATGCGCTTAACGCACCAGGCGCCAGCAATGGTCGCAAGCGGGGCGAAAGGCAGCAATGTCGCCGATGTTACGAGATTCTTGGTATCGAGCTGGCCGAGCGCAAAATAAGGAATGAGTTTCACCGCGTTCAAGATGGCAAAGAAACGCACGCTGGTGCCGATGAATTCGCGTGGCGGCAGTTTCAAGGGCAGGGCGTAGATCTGAAACGGCGCACCGCCGGCATGGGCGACGAAACTGCCATAGCCGGAAAGCGTGCCCCAGGCGCTCGCAAGCAAAGGCCGCTGGCCGCGCGGCAGGACCACCCTTCCTGCACCGGGGCCGAAATTGTCCCAGAAATAGCGGGCGCAGAAGAGTACGGTGACTGCACCGATGACCACGCGCAAGACATTGCCGGGCACCAGTGCGGATGTTGCCCAGCCGACCGCGATGCCAAAGAGGGCACCCGGCAGCATGATCTTCAGCGTCGTCCCGTCGCCGTGCTTGCGCCAGACAACGAGCGAGATCATGTCCATGAAAATCAGGATCGGCAGCAGGATGGCGGCTGCTTCGACAGGCGAGACAACCAGGGCCAAAACAGGAACGCCGATCAAGGCCAGTGCGTCGCCCATGCCGCCCTTGGCGAGGCCGACGAGCAGCACGGCCGGCACCGCGGCATAAAAGAATGACAGTTCCGGCAGCATGCTTTTCAAGTCCTCCCCTTGCCAGCCCCGTCTAACGGAATTACTCACACAAAACGAGTGTGGATTTGCCGCCTGCTGGCGAAACCCGCTGAAAATGGAAAGAGTTCATGACCGGACCGGAAAACCGCTGCCGCCTTGTCCTGATCGTCCCGGACATCGCGGATGCCGACGAGCAGGCAAATATTGTCGCCGACGCACTGAAGGGCGGCGACGTTGCCTCGGTGATCGTGCCGCAATACGGGCTCGATGCCGGCGCGTTTCAAAAACATGCCGAGAAACTGGTTCCGATCATCCAGAATGCAGGGGCAGCGGCGCTGATTGCGGGCGACAGCCGCGTCGCCGGACGCGCGAAGGCAGACGGTTTGCATTTGACGGGTTTAGCCGCCGAAATCGCCGAGGCGATCGACAAACATGCCGGCAAGCTGATCATCGGCGGCGGTAAAGCGACCGACCGCCACACGGCTTTGGAGATCGGCGAGGCACGGCCGGACTATATTTTCTTCGGCAAACTCGACGGCGACATCAAGCCGGAGGCGCATCCGAAGAACGTGGCGCTCGGCGAATGGTGGGCCTCGATGATCGAAATTCCCTGCATCGTCATGGGCGGGACCGATCCGGCTTCTGCCCTTGTCGTCGCCGAGTCCGGTGCCGAGTTCGTGGCATTGCGCCTGGCGGTGTTTGGCGAGCCGGGGCTGGCCCCGTCGGTCGTCGCTCAGGTCAACGCACTTCTTGACGAAAAAGCGCCACGGTTTGGGGATTGATATCGCGGCCATGCCGATCCTCTCCGCCTGTTTGCGCCGATCCCTCCTGTCTGCCGCCGTTTTCGCGGCTGTTTTGCCGTATGGCGCTTCGGCGCAGACGGTCGACAACGTCGTGACACGTCCGCTAGGTTCGGAAGCTGAACCGTTCAAGACCAATCGGCCGGCGGAAGGAGCGCAGCCCTCGACCGGTCTCGGCGTGCTGGATCGCATGGGCGCCAAGCTGCCCGACCTGCCGCCGGAGAAGGATTACAAAGGGCCGATCGATGCGGCTTACGGCGCCTATCAGCGCGGTTATTACCTGACGGCAATGCAGCTGGCGCTGCCGCGCGCGCAGCTTGGGGATCCGGCAGCGCAGACGCTCATTGCGGAAATGCAGTATGCCGGGCTCGGTGTTCGCCGCGATCTGAAGAGCGCAGCATTCTGGTACGGCAAGGCCGCCGAAGGCGGCGATGTGGCGGCGATGTTCAAATATTCGCTGATCCTGATGGCGGGAGAGCTCGTGCCGCGCGACAAGGCGAAGGCGGACGATTACATGCGCCGGGCGGCCGACGGCGGCAATCCTTCAGCGCAATTCAACTGGGGGCAGTTGCTGACGACCGATCATCCCGGCCCCGAAGGACTGAAGCTCGCGCTTCCCTACTATGAAAAGTCCGCCCAGCAGGGTATTGCCGACGCCCAGTATGCCGTGGCACAAATCTATTCCGTGCTTGCCGATCTGCCGAAGCAGAAAAAGAAGCTGGCGCGCGAATGGCTCGCCCGGGCCGCGCGCGCAGGTTACGACACCGCGCAGCTCGATCTCGGCGTATGGCTCGTCAATGGCACAAATGGACCGCGGGACTTCGTGAAGGGCTTTCAGTGGCTGAAGCTTGCTGCCAATCGCGGTAACGTCGCGGCGCAGAACAAGCTCGCACATCTTTATATCGGTGCGCTCGGTACCAAGCCGGACCCGGTCGAAGCGGCGAAATGGTACGTGCTCTCCCGCCGGGCAGGGTTGACCGATCCGGAGCTTGAGGATTTCTATCTCGGCATCGAGGACGCTCAGCAAAAGCAGGCGATCGACCGGGCAAACAAGTTCCGCCGCCTGCCCTGAGGTTCACAACAGTGCGTCGGCGAAGCCTTCGGTGCCGGCGACCTCTTTCAGCGTCTGCAGCGCTCTCCCCTTGAAATTTGCCTGATTTTGTGGTCTTGAGGCCGCCATCTAATTAAGAGCGCTGCCCTTTCCGGCGATCAGGGACCCTTCCCGCCCTGACAGCGCACCCCGTACCAGTTCCAAGGAAAATGCCCCAATGGCCCGTTCTGCTCTTCTCAATGTCATGGTTCAGGCTGCCGTCAAGGCAGGAAAGTCGCTGGGGCGTGATTTCGGAGAAGTGCAGAACCTGCAGGTTTCGGTGAAGGGGCCCGGCGATTTCGTTTCCAATGCTGACCGGAAAGCCGAAAAGATCGTCAGGGACGAGCTCCTGAAGGCGCGCCCGACCTATGGGTTCCTTGGAGAGGAGAGCGAAGAGATCAAGGGCACGGACGGGGCGCACCGCTGGATCGTCGATCCGCTCGATGGCACGACCAACTTCCTGCACGGCATTCCGACCTTTGCCGTGTCGATCGCCCTTGAGCGCAATGGCGAAGTCGTTGCGGGCGTCGTCTTCAATCCGGCGATGGACGAGCTCTATACTGCCGAGCGCGGCGGCGGCGCCTTCTTGAACGACCGCCGGCTGCGCGTCGGTGCGCGCCGCGTTCTTTCGGATGCCGTCATCGGCTGCGGCGTGCCGCATCTCGGCCGCGGCAACCACGGCAAGTTCCTCGTCGAGCTTCGTCATGTGATGGGCGAAGTGGCCGGCATCCGTCGCATGGGCGCTGCCTCGCTCGATCTGGCTTATGTCGCGGCTGGCCGCTTCGATGGCTTTTGGGAAATGGGATTGTCGCCCTGGGACATGGCAGCCGGCATCCTGCTTATCCGTGAAGCTGGCGGTTATGCGACCGATTGGAACGGCGGCACGGATATCCTCGATGGCGGCGCGATCGTCGCCGGTAATGAATATATTCACAAGGCGCTGATCGAGACCATCAAGCGCCCCATCCCTGCGAAGTGAGACACGTCGGAAACCGACTGTTGTAAAGACACGGTTTTCTCTGCCTGCGCACTTCAATTCGGCACAATGTTGATCTAGTCTTCGGTTGCAAGCAATCCGGAGGGCTGCGCAACCATGGAAAATGTGAATGCGGCGGAATTCGGCTCGACCGAAAAACCGAGCAGCAACTATGTCTATAAACTCTCCAGCCCGATGCCGTTCCTCTGGACGATGCTGCTGTTTCTGGTCATCGTCGGCTTCATCGCCGCCATCCTTTTCCGGCAGACGCAGACAGCGTTCATGCACAATCCGGGCCTCAACGGCCTCATCGTCGGCGTGCTTGCGGTCGGCATCATCCTGGTCTTCAGCCATGTGCTGTCGCTTCGTCCGGAGGTACGCTGGTTCAATTCCTTTCGCGCAGCCGGCAGTGCGGACAAGGTAAACCGCAATCCGAGACTGCTTGCCCCCATGCGGGCGCTGATCGGTAATCGTAAGTCAACGGCGACGCTTTCGACCACCGCGCTACGCTCTATTCTGGATTCGATCGCCACCCGCCTCGATGAATCGCGTGATACGTCGCGTTACCTCATCGGCCTTCTCGTCTTCCTCGGTCTTCTCGGTACCTTCTGGGGTCTCATCGGCACCATCGGCTCGATCAGCGGCGTCATTCAGTCGCTTGATGCAGGCTCGAACGGCACTGGCGACGTGCTGACCACGCTCAAGGAAGGTCTGTCCTTGCCGCTTTCCGGTATGGGCCAAGCCTTCTCGTCTTCGCTGCTCGGCCTTTCCGGGTCGCTCATTCTCGGCTTCCTCGATCTTCAGGCCGGCCGGGCGCAGACTCGCTTCTACACGGAACTCGAAAACTGGCTTTCCTCGGTGACCGATGTCGGGTCGGATATTGCCGTTCCGGCGCTCGACTCGGGTACATCTTCCGAGGACCTTCGCGCGATGTCGGACTATCTGAAGAAGGTTGCCGAAGAAGGCGGAGCCGGCAGCCAGCGCTCGGTTGCCGCGATGGCAAGCCTTGCCGAAGGCATCCAGGGTCTCGTCAAGAACATGCGCAACGAACAGCAGATGCTGCGCGACTGGATCGAAGCGCAGCAGGACGAGGCAAAGGCCATGCGTCGCACGCTGGACCGGCTGGCCGAACGCGTCGGCGCGCAGGAAAAGCAGAGTGGCGCCGAGAGAAGCCACCGGGTCAGCCAGACCGAAAAGAGCGAGGGCAAGTAAGCCATGGCGCTCGCCCGAAACCGCCGCCGCCACGGCGAAATGAACTACTGGCCGGGTTTCGTCGACGCACTGTCGACGCTGCTGATCGCCATCATGTTCCTGCTGACGGTTTTCGTCGTCGGCCAGTTCATTCTAAGCCGCGAGATTTCCGGTCGCGACGAAGTGCTGACCCGCCTCAACAGCCAGATCAACGAACTGACGCAGCTGCTCGCGCTTGAGAAGGGCAGCAAGCAGGATCTTGAGGATTCCGTTGCCAATCTCCAGGCATCTCTCGCGACCGCTGAAGGTGACCGCTCGCGGCTGCAGGCATTGCTCGATGCCGGTTCCGGCGGAAAGGATGCGGCACAACAGCGCATCGGCGGCCTGACAAAAGAACTCGACGAACAGAAGCAGTTAAGCGACCGGGCGCTCAGCCAGGTCGAAATTCTCAACCAGCAGATTGCGGCCCTGCGCAGCCAGATCGCAGCCGTCGAGGCGGCGCTTCAGGCATCGGAGCAGAAGGACCAGAGTTCGCAGGCGAAGATCGCCGATCTGGGCCGGCGGCTGAATGTCGCGCTGGCGCAGCGGGTTCAGGAGCTCAATCGCTACCGTTCCGACTTCTTCGGCCGCCTGCGCGAGATCCTGTCCGACCGCGAAAACATCCGCATCGTCGGCGACCGTTTCGTCTTCCAGTCAGAGGTTCTGTTCCCTTCCGGCAGTTCCGATCTCAATCCTGAAGGCACGACGGAGATGACGAAACTTGCCACTGCGCTGCTTGATCTGTCTAGGGAAATACCGCCGGAAATCAACTGGGTGCTCCGGGTCGACGGCCATACCGACAATGTGGCGCTTTCAGGGGCCGGCCGCTTTCGCGACAACTGGGAGCTTTCCTCGGCGCGTGCCATCTCCGTCGTCAAGTACCTGATTTCGCAGGGCGTGCCTTCCGACCGCCTCGTTGCGGCAGGTTTTGGTGAATTCCAGCCGATCGCGCCCGGCGATACGCCAGAAGCCCGCGCCACCAACCGCCGCATCGAGCTCAAGCTGACCGAGAAATAGTTGGTGATGGGCACGCCTGCCCTTTCCAGCCGCAAGGGGCGGGCGGCCGCACCAAGGGCTCTGCCACCCATTCGAAACCACCGATGAAAAATTCGCGATGGGAAGTCCTGTGGTTGCATTGACGTTTACGTGTGCGTAATTTCATGCCGATGGATGCGGGGAGGCGTTCGGGATGGAATATGACGTGCTGGTCGTTGGTGCGGGTCTTGCCGGGCTTGTTGCTGCGGCGGAATCGGTAGATCGGGGACGCAAGGTCTGCATTCTCGACCAGGAGGGCGAACAGAGCCTCGGCGGGCAGGCCTTCTGGTCGCTGGGCGGCCTTTTTTTCGTTGACAGTCCCGAGCAGCGCCGCCTGGGCATTCGCGACAGCCTCGATCTGGCCAGGCAGGATTGGGCGGGTTCGGCAGGCTTCGACCGGCCCGAGGATTACTGGCCGCGGCTTTGGGCGGACGCCTATCTCGATTTTGCGGCGGGCGAGAAACGCTCCTTTCTGCATCAACAGGGCATGCGCTGGTTTCCGGTCGTCGGTTGGGCGGAGCGCGGCGGCGGCATGGCTCATGGTCACGGCAATTCCGTGCCGCGCTTTCATCTGACCTGGGGCACGGGGCCTGCCGTGCTTACACCATTTATCCGGCGCGCTCGGGAGGCAGAGGCGAGGGGCCGCGTCACATTTGCCTTCCGCCACTGCGTGGACGAGCTCATGGTCGAAAATGGCGCCGTCTGCGGCGTGCAGGGGACGATCCTCGAGCCCGATGCTGCGCCGCGTGGCAAGGCAACGGTTCGCAGGGCTGCCGGAACATTCGAATTCCGTGCGGGCGCCGTCATCATCACTTCCGGCGGCATCGGCGGCGACCACGATCTCGTGCGCCGGAACTGGCCGGTAGAGCGTCTTGGTCCTGCGCCTGCGTCGATGGTTGCGGGCGTTCCCGCCCATGTCGACGGCCGCATGTTGGCGATCGGCGAGCGTGCCGGCGCGAGCATCATCAACAGCGACCGCATGTGGCACTATACGGAAGGCGTGAGGAACTGGGATCCGATCTGGGCGAACCACGGCATCCGCATCCTCCCCGGTCCGTCGTCCTTCTGGTGCGATGCCGACGGCAAACGTTTTGCTCCGCCGGCGATGCCGGGCTTTGACACGCTTGCCGCCTTGGAGGCGATTCGCGCCAGCGGGCATGATCATAGCTGGTTCATTCTCACCAAGGCGATCATCAAGAAGGAGTTCGCGCTTTCGGGTTCGGAGCAGAACCCCGACATCACCGGTAGGGATATTCAGTTGCTTTTGAAACGGCTCGGCAAGAACCCGCCCGGGCCGGTGCAAGCCTTCATGGAGAAGGGAGAAGATTTCATCGTCCGCAAGACGCTCGAAGAACTGGTCGAAGGCATGAATGCGCTGACCGGAGAAAACCGGCTCGACATTGCGCATCTGCGTGGCCAGATCGAGGCGCGCGACCGGGAAATCGACAATGCCTATTCCAAGGATGCACAGATAACTGCCTTTCGCGGCACCAGAAATTATATGGGCGACAAGCTGTTGCGGACGGCAAAGCCGCACCGGCTACTGGATACCAAGGCAGGGCCGTTGATCGCCGTGCGGCTGCATATCCTGACACGAAAGTCGCTAGGCGGTCTGCAGACGGATCTTTCGGCGCGGGTGATCAGTATGAATGGTGATGCGGTGCCGGGTCTCTATGCCGCCGGTGAGGTCGCCGGTTTCGGCGGAGGCGGCATGCACGGCTACAAAGCGCTTGAAGGAACTTTTCTCGGCGGTTGCATCTTTTCGGGCCGGGTGGCGGGAAGAGCCGTATGAGGCGGCGCCTTTCGAGCGCCGCCAGTCTCGTTAAGCCGTTGCCTTGGTCTGGTCGTCGACCGTTGCGTCGGGCGCATTCTTCTTGATGGATTCAATGGCGCTCAGCGCGGACGCCTTGGCCTTGTAGCCCTCCGAGTTGAACATGGATTCGCCGTTCGAAGCCTTGAAGCGGAAACGGAATTCGCCAGCCTTATCCTTGTACACTTCAAACTTATACATCGATTATCTCCCAATTATCAGGAAGTTGCCTCGGTAACGGGAGCCAATCTAGTGCAAAAGTTGAGTCTATTCCATCTGGATATTCGCACCCTTGACGATGGGTCCCCACTTGGCCAGTTCGGCCTTCACATGTGCGCCAAGTTCCTCCGGCGTGGAGCCCACGATCGTGGCGCTGAAGTCTTTCATCCGCTCGGCAACGGCCGGGTCCTTCAGAGCCTTGTTGGCGGACGCGTTGAGCTTTGCCACAACATCCGCGGGCGTATTCGCCGGCGCGAAGAGCGCGTTCCAGGTATAGGTCTCGTAACCCGAAACGCCGGACTCAGCGATGGTCGGAATATCCGGGAAGGATGGAGCACGTTTCGCAGTAGTGACCGCCAGCGCCCGCAGCTTGCCGGATTTGATGTGGCTGGACGACGACGGCAGGTTATCGAACATGATCGATACCTGATTGCCGAGCAGATCGGTCAGGGCCGGGCCTGCACCCTTGTAGGGGATGTGCTGCATCTTGACGCCGGCCATCGAATTGAACAATTCGCCGGAAAGATGAAGCGGCGTGCCGTTGCCGGAGGAAGCATAGCTCCATTTGTCCGGCTCGGCCTTCAGCAGCGCGATTAGTTCCTGGACGTTCTTTGCAGGCAGCTCCGGATTGACGACGAGCACGTTGGGCACGATGACGAGCAGTGAAACCGGCGCGAAATCCTTTTCCGGATCGTAAGGCGTGGATTTAAGGATCAGCGGGTTCAGCGCGTGCGTCGCGACCGTTCCCATCAAGATGGTGTAGCCGTCAGGTTCCGCGCGAGCCACGTTGCCCGCACCAAGATTGCCGCCCGCACCGGCGACGTTCTGGACGATCACCTGCTGACCAAGGTCTTCCGACATCTTCTCGGCGATGATGCGCGCCACGACATCGGTCGACCCGCCGGCGGCAAAGGGAACGACGAGCGTAACCGCGCGCTCGGGAAACCCTTCGGCATGCGCAGCTCCAGCGCCCAAGGCCGCAAGCAAGCCAAGGCCGAGTGCCATGCGGCGGGTCATATTAAAAAGTGCCATTCGATTTTCCTCCCGGAATTCAGCGATGATGTCGCCCTACTGCATCAAATCGGGCAAAAGGAGGGTAGGGCGGAGGCGGATAAAAGCAACCGAAAGCGGCCGCATGGAATTGCAACTTTAGTCGCTGAGGTAAACTATCCGACTATTGATATTACAATCCGTCCTCCGATAACCATCTATGCGAAAGACGCAATCGAATGTGTACGCTTGGTGGGACGAGATGGTGGAGTTTGACATGCAGCCGGTATCCAATCCATTTCCGGCAGTTGAGAACGAGGAGAACGGTCTTTGGCCGGTGCGCCGGCACAAGATCCTCGACTGGTTGATCAATGAAACGCGCAACCAGCGGTTCATCGACAATATCTTGGTGGAGATGTGCGAGCGGCTGCAAGCTTCGGGCGTTCCCGTCGCGCGCGCGACGATGCATTTCCGGACGCTGCATCCTCAATGGCTCGGCGCGCGCATCCTCTGGCGTCCCGGCTTGCAGGAAGCAAAGATCACCACCTTCGGCTACGGCGTCGAGACAACGTCGCAGTTCCTGAACAGCCCAATCAACGAGATCTTCAGCGGTGGTAGGGAAGTGCGGCAGAGCCTCGAAGGCGAAGTTGCTTCCTATCCGCTCTATGGCGAGTTGCAGGGTGAGGGGCTGACGGACTATGTGGCCTGGCCGATGGAGCACACGCTCGGAAAACGGCACGTGATTACCTTCTCAAGCGACACGCCAGGCGGCTTTAAGGAAGACCATCTGATTTTCCTCAAGGATCTTTTGCCGGCGCTCACGCTTGTCACCGAAATCCGGATCAAGAACATTCTTGCCCGAACGCTGCTGGAGACCTATGTCGGGCCGCATGCCAGCGAGCAGATTCTTGCAGGCGCCACGACCCGCGGCAGCGGCGCAACAGTCGGCGCAGCGATCCTCATCTGCGACTTGCGCGACTTCACGACGATCTCCGACTTATGGCCGCGCGACGATGTCATCGAATTGCTCAATGCCTATTTTGATGCCATGTCGGAGCCAATCGAAAAGCACGGCGGCGAAATCCTGAAATTCATGGGCGATGGCTTGCTCGCCATATTTCCGCTGACCGATCCGGATGCCTGCATCAATCTTCTGCGGGCGATCAAGGAAGCGCAAGCGGCAATGACCGAGCTCAATCTCTTCAACGCGGAAAGGGGACATGTGGAGCTGCGCTATGGCGTCGGCGTGCATGTGGGGGATGTCATGTACGGCAATATCGGCTCGCGCAAGCGGCTCGATTTCACCGTCATCGGCCCGGCCGTCAACATTGCATCGCGGCTGGAAAGCCTGACCAAGGAAATTAAGCGTCCTGTGCTGCTGTCGAAAGCCTTCGTCGAAATGGCAGGGTGCGAAAGCGACCTGGAAAGCCTCGGATCCCACTCGCTGCGCGGCTTGGATGAGCCTGTGGATGTCTACGCGTTTCCTCAGGAGTAGCGTCTATTTGGCGGAAGCCAGGAACTCTTCTGTACCTGCATCGAACTGCAGCTTCGCCAGCTTGGCATAAATGCCGCCGTGGCGGATCAGGCTCTGATGCGTGCCTTCCTCGACGATGCGGCCCTGATCCATGACGAGGATGCGGTCGGCTTTCAAAACGGTCGCAAGGCGATGGGCGATGACGAGCGTCGTGCGGCCGTGCATGAGACCGTCGAGCGCCTTCTGCACCAGCGTTTCACTCTCGGCGTCAAGGGCCGACGTCGCTTCATCGAGTAGGAGGATCGGGGCGTTCTTTAAGATCGCGCGGGCGATGGCGATACGCTGGCGCTGGCCGCCGGAAAGGGTAATACCGCGCTCGCCGACCTCGGTGTCGTAGCCCTTGTCCAGCCTCGCGATGAATTCATCGGCCTGGGCGGCAATCGCTGCGGCGCGTACGTCCTCGCGCGTCGCGCCGGGGCGGCTGAAGGCGATGTTGTCGTGGATTGAAGCGGCAAAGATGGTGACGTCCTGCGGCACGATCGCCATGCGTTCGCGCAGATCGCCGGGCGTTACTTCGCGCGCATCGACGCCATCGATCTCGACGCTACCCTGCTGCGGATCGTAGAAGCGGAGCAGCACAGAAAAGACGGTGCTCTTGCCGGCGCCTGAAGGGCCGACAATGGCGACGGTCTCGCCCGGCGTCACATTGAAGCTTAGGCCATGCAGCGCCGATTTTCCGGGGCGTGACGGATAGGCGAAGTGCACGTTCGAGAATTCGACGCGTCCTAGGGCCGGAACGGGCAGGGTCTCGGGCTTTTCCGGTGCTGCGATCGTCGAGACTTCGTCCAGCAACTCGGTCAGCCGGTCGGCGGCGCCTGCCGCTTGCGAGAGTTCTCCCCAGACTTCCGACAAGGCGCCTAGAGAGCCGGCGGCGATGACCGAATAGAGCAGGAACTGCCCGAGCGTGCCGGCCGACAGCGTTCCCGTCAGAACATTGTGCGCGCCAACCCAAAGGACAGCAACGACGCTGCCAAAGATCAGGGTGATCGCAATGCCTGTCAAAAGCGCGCGCGAGCGGATGGCGGAGCGTGCTGCCTCATAGGCGGATTCGACGGCAGCGCCGTAGCGGCTTGCGGCCGCATCCTCGCCGTTGAAGGCCTGGACGGTGCGCGTGGCAGCAATCGTCTCGTTGGCGAAGGCGGAAGCTTGGGCGAGCGTATCCTGCGCGGCACGAGAGCGCTTGCGCACGGACCGCCCGAAGCCGACGAGGGGGAAGACGATCAGCGGGATTGCGCCGAGCACAAGACTTGAAAGCTTCGGCGAGGTCACGATCATCATGCCCATGGCACCGAGACAGAGGATCAGATTGCGAAGCGCCACCGAGGCGGTGGCACCGACAGCCGATTTGATCTGCGTCGTATCGGCCGTCAGGCGTGACACGATTTCGCCGGACTGGTTGACATCGAAGAAGGAGGGAGAAAGCCGTGTGACATGCGCAAAGACATCCCGACGCAGATCCGAGACGATGCGTTCGCCGAGCGTGATGACGAAATAGTAGCGAAAGGCGCTCGCGCCCGCGAGTATTACGGCGATGACCAACAACATGGCAAAGTAGCTGTTGATGAAGGTGCCGTCAGCTTGCGTGAAGCCATGATCGATCATGCGGCGCACGGCAAGCGGAAGTGTGAGCGATGTCACGGCGGCAACGATAAGCGAAACCAGCGCGCCTGCGACGATGCCGCGGTAACGCTTCACATAGGGTGCCAGCCTTCCGAGCGGCTTCAAGGAACGCGACTTCTTTTCCGCGGTCTGCACTGCGTTTGCCAAATCATCTCCAATCGCCCCAATACCGCTGATCAGCGGTTTGTAGGCCCTTGTTATCCGGGCGGCCTTCATGTATAGGCACCGCATCCGAATGGGAAGCCGTAGCCTTAGCGACTGCGGCTTCATTTATTCAATCGGTTCTCTTGCCGCAATGACTTGCGTCAAATTGGACCCTGGCATCGCAGGAAGATTGTTATGAAGGCTGATATCCATCCCGACTACCACGTCATCAAGGTGGTGATGACCGATGGCACCGAATACGAAACCCGCTCGACCTGGGGTTCGGAAGGCGCTGTCATGAACCTCGAAATCGATTCCAAGTCCCATCCGGCCTGGACCGGCGGCAACCAGCAGCTCATGGACCGCGGCGGCCGCGTGTCCAAGTTCAACAAGCGCTTCGGCGGCCTCGGCCTCTAATCGCTTCTGCGGTACGGAATTTGAAAAGAGCCCGGTTTCCGGGCTTTTTTATTGCCTCTGAATGAGTGCCGGGGCATGCAAGCTGCAGTTCACGATCCTCGATGAGATACAGCGGCAACCAATCGCCGCGACGGATGATCCGAGTACTCTGCACCTGTTCATTGATCATGAAAAGCAGGCATCCTTTAGCTTGCAAATATCTTGCCGTGCTTTTCCATGCGCTGGAGGTCCCGTTTGAACTCTCCGGATTGAACAGGCGTCAGCACAGATCAGCGGCCAAGGTCGTCGAAGAGGGCGCCGGCATCTTCGAACCGCTTGCCTTGGCCTTCTTCCAGTACCTTCATTGCTTTTTCCGTGGAAGGCTTCGGCACGCTCCAAATGGCAGGCGATGCTCGTCGGCGCCGCATCATCAGAAGACGGATTGCGTCGGAAACGGAACCCCATCGCTTCGAGGTCGGCAGTCGCCTTCTCTATTGTATCTATATTCTCGCGCGCGCCACGGCATGTGCGGACATCGCCTTCCGCCTGGATGTAGCGACAAGCAGTATGCAACAAAAACCGGCCGCGTATCACGCAGCCGGTTCCATCTTTAGCCTATGCAAGCTCTCAGTTGTTGCCGAAAGCCGTTTGCAGCAGGCTCAGTTGTGCCTGGACGCTGTTCTGATTGTCCGGAACGATCGGCGCTTCATTCGGGCGATAGATTTCACGGTCGAGAAGGGCAACGCGGTTCTGGAGGCGCAGCGAGCGTTCGACGAGATCGCGGAAGGCTTCCGGCAGATCGCCCCAGCCCGGAGCATTGCGGTCCACGTTGAACCCGTCGAGGCGGACCTTGTTCTTTTCAGCGAGAACCTGGTCTCGCGACATCTCGCCGTTATTGACGGCACGCTGCAGCAGCAGCCAGGACGCCATCTGCATCAGGCGGGTCGTGAGGCGCATCGATTCGGCAGCGTAGAGAACAGAAGCCATGCGGGGCAGAACCTTGGATGCGGCGCGGCCGTTGCCATCCAAATAGGCGGCAGTTTCCTCGACCAGCGACATGCCTTCCGCGTACAGTGTCTTGAACTGCGAGGATGCGGCAGCGCGGCCCGCAAAACTGATGGTGTTCAAACCGAGTTCCGACATTCAAATGGTTCCTGTTGCACGCGTCTACATATGTTCAGGTAACGCCAGCCTGAAACAAAAGTTTCAGAGGCCTGTCTTTATGTCTTTAGGATGGTATCTTTAGCCCAAATGCGCAAGGCGTTTCTTAAGAAAAGGTTAACTTCCACAGTTTCGTGGGAAATCGGCGCCGGCGCAAAAAGAAGAGCCGCAAAAGCGGCTCTCAAGGTAAAACAGGGAGAAAAATCAGACCAATTCGCCGCATGGAAAACTGTCTGAGATCCAGACGAAATCTGGATAAGAACAGTAATATCTCATAAAGCTTAATATTCTATTAACATTGTTTCGTATTAAGACTTGCGGCAGCGGTTATTCGCTTGCCTGTAGCCTTTGATCGAACGCTAGGAGCGAAAAAGGCTTTCGGCTGCGGCGCGTCCTGAAGCCTTCCTCGTGACTTCGGCCTCTATGCGGGTAATCTCCGCCTTCAGCTGTTCGACACGCTCCTTCAGCTCGTCCACGGAAAGCATGGAGAGATCGGATCCGATTTCGTAAGCCGCCTTCTTAGGCAGGTCATCGTCAGTGAAGCTCATGAGCAATCCTCCGTACGGTTCTCAGCCGTATTTTACAGCAGGATCGTCGCTTTCGGGAGGCTTGTTCGACATGGGCTCGACAAGCGACATGCTTTCGGGCGTCAGCATCTGCGAGGTGCCGGTCGGCATCGTCGTGTAAGTGTCGCGTTCGCTTGCCGGCACTGCGGCGCGAATGCGGCTGCGGATGATTGCGTAAGCGGTGATGAAGACATGCGACAGCGCCGTGACGAGGAAGAGTGCGTGCGGGCTCGTCATCGCCATCACAGGGCCGCCGATCGTTGGTCCGATCACAGTCCCGATACCATAGAGCAGCAACAGCCCGCCGGAAACCTTCACGAAATCCTCGGCGGAGGCGAAGTCGTTCGCATGCGCTACGGCGATCGGATAGAGCGTGTTGGCAACTGCGCCATAGAGGATGACAAGGCCGATCAGAAGCGCGGGCGAAGAGGGATGCAACACCACGATCAGAAGGCCGGCGACCGCGGCAATCGCCGACATGACTGCCAGAACATACCGGCGGTCGACACGATCGGAAAGGCGGCCGGCTGGAAGCTGCATCAGCGCACCGGCGAAAATGGTGGCGCTCATCATGATCGCGATGCTGGCGTCGGAAAGTCCCGCACCTGCCCCGAAAACCGCGCCGAGCGTGCCGTAGGCACCGTTGGCGATGCCGACCATCAGGATGCCGAGGCAGGAGACAGGCGAGTTGCGGTAGAGCGCAGGCAGGTCGAGCTTCACGGCCTTCAGCGGCTGCGGCGAGGCTGCGGTCGAAAGCGTCGTGGGCAGCATGGCGATGCAGTAGAAGATTCCGCAGACCATGAAGAGCAATGGCGTTCGCACGTCTTCGAGCGGGATCATCATCTGGCCGCCGACGACGCCGAGAAGGGTGATGCCGATATAAAGCGAGAAGATTGCGCCGCGGCTTTCGTTCGTGGCGCGCTCGTTCAGCCAGCTTTCGATGATCATCGAGGTGCCGGCGGTCGAAAAGCCCGTGACGGCGCGCAGCGCGATCCACCAGATCGGATCGATGATGATGCCGCTCACAAGGGCGATGATGGCGATGATCGAGATGAAGCCGGAGAAGGCGCGCACATGTCCGACGCGCCGCACCAGTTTGGGGGCGACGAGGCAGCCGACGACAAAGCCCGCCGCCCAGGACGTGCCGAGCAGGCCGAGCGTGGTCGTGGCATAACCTTCGAGGTTGCCGCGGACGGGGAGCAGGATGCCCTGCAGGCCATTGCCCATGAAGAGGAAAAGCGTTCCGAAAAGCAGCGCGGCGACGGACAGCAGATTTCTTCTCATTTCCAAATTCTCGGCAAGTTCGATTTGAAAAGTCATAAGACAAGACGCTGCCCGCCCTGTCCCAATGGTGTTGATTATGGTTCGGAATGCCGTTACGGCATGAAGAAGTGCTGTGTTCGCGCGGAATAATGTCCGTCCTGTGACATTCTGAAATATTGGAAAAATAATGCCATGACAAAGCTGCTGGCGCTGTTGCTCGTCCTTGCCATGGTTATACAGATCATCAAACCGCTGGGGCTGCCCGGTTTGCGGCATCGGATGGACTTCTGGAAGATTGCGCTGATTGCGTTTGCCGTTTGGGCGGTCGCGCTTCTTGGCCGCGACCTGATCGCCTAGACGGTGATCTCACCGCGCATGACCGGCACGCAACGGCCGGAAATCGCGACGTCCGTCACGACGCCATCCTTCTTGACGACGTCGACTTCGATGATGCTGGGCCGGCCCATCTCGACACCTTGCTTGATCGTCACACGCTGGGTCACGGTTTGCTCCGGTGCGAGTGAGACGAGATGGGCGGAGAGTGCCGCGGAAGCGCTGCCTGTCGCCGGATCCTCGGGAACGTTGTCTAGTGGCGCGAACATGCGGGCGCGGATCGTCCAAGGCTCGTCGGGCGAACGGACATAGACGAAGAGCGAGAAATCGTGATTGCTTTCAGCGTTCGGGCCGGCAGCCTCTTGGAAATGCGTGAGATTGGGTCGGGCGGCGCCAAGCGATGCCAGACCGTCGAGTTCGGCAACCGCAAAGGTAAGGCCGACGGAGACAAAAACCGGTTGGTGGGTCGATTTGACGATTCCGCTGCGGTCGATGCCAATGCAGCGCGCAATGGTTTCTTCGCAGACGGCAGCCCCGATATCCAGAGGCCGAGGCGCACGGATCGTTGCAGCAGTTACCTGACCTTCAATCCGCCGAAGCGCCACTTCAACCAGACCGGCCTTTTCTTCGAAACGCAGCGTGTCCCCAATCCGCCTGCCGAAGATCTCCTGCTGCTGGCCGAGAACATAAGCTGTGCCGACATTCGGATGGCCTGCGAAAGGCACCTCCATCGTCGGCGTGAAGATTTCGGACATTCGCCGTGTTGGCGAAATCCTTGGGCGGCAGGACGAAGGTGATTTCGGAATATCTGAATTCCGCTGCGATCTTCTGCATCGTCTTGGTGCTGAGCTGCTCCGCGCCGGTGACGACCGCGAGCGGGTTGCCTTCAAAACGGTTAGACGTGAAAACGTCGACGGTTGTATAAGAAAGGACAGTCATTGCGGCTCCGATATTTTGGAAGCCGCAATAATGAGTGACGTCCTTCGATCGCGAAAGCGCAATCTTGTCGCCGCGACAATGCAAGAATTGAGCTTGGCGAGCTTGCGCCGCCCTCCTGCATTCCTGCGCTTGTCACAGGAACGAAGCCACGGCGCGTCCGCGCCGTGAATGGTTTTCTTCATCATTCATTTTCGAACCATTTCGCGCCATGGACATGGCGCGAATGGACCCCGTGACAAGCTCACGGGGCCGCGTCGCAAAGGCGCTCAGTGGCGGCTACGCCGCCTTTTCGAGTTCCTGTTTCCAGCTGCCCTTGGCCGCAAGGCTGTTCATTTCGGCGCGGTGGCTGAAGGCGCGCTGGCCGGCGGCGACGTTTTCCTGTTTTCCGCCCCACGCCTTCAGGGCGGTATCCTGCAGCGCGCGGCCATAGGAGAAGGTGACCTTCCAAGGCAATTCGAATCCGGAATTGATCGCCGAGAGGTGAGCTGTCGCCTCTTCGGTGGATTGACCGCCGGAAAGGAAGGCAATTCCGGGAACGGCGGACGGAACAGTGCGCTTCAAAACCTGGACGGTGCGTTCGGCGACTTCCGCGACGGATGCCTTGCGGGCGTTCTTGCCGTCAATGACCATGTTTGGCTTCAGGATCATGCCTTCCAGGCTAACGCGTGCATCGGCAAGTTCTTCGAAGACGGTGCGCAGCGTCCATTCGGTGACTTCGGCACAGCGGTCGATATTATGGTCGCCCGGCTTGCCGTCCATCAGGCATTCCGGCTCGACGATCGGCACGATGCCGGCTTGCTGGCAGAGCACGGCGTAGCGGGCGAGCGCATGAGCGTTCGCTTTCATCGAACCCCAGGTCGGCAGCGAGGAGGAGATGGCGATCACGCCGCGCCACTTGGCGAAGCGGGCTCCGGCTTCATAATATTTGGCAAGGCGGTCGGCGAGGCCGTCGAGGCCTTCGGTGATCGTTTCGCCCGGATACTTCGCCATCGGCTTGGCGCCGGTATCGACCTTGATGCCAGGAATGCTGTCTGCAGCCTTGATGATGTCGACGAAGGGCGTGCCGTCAGCCGCCTTCTGATAAAGCGTCTCTTCATAAAGGATCACGCCCGAGACATACTTCTTCATAGCCTCTTCGGAGCGGAAGAGCATTTCGCGATAATCGCGGCGGCTCGTTTCAGTGGATTCCAGGCCGATCGTATCGAACCGCTTTCCAATCGTGCCGGTCGATTCATCGGCGGCAAGCAGCCCCCGGCCACCCGCTACCATCTTTGCTGCAATGTCTTCCAGGCGTTCGCTCATTTTTACTCTCTCCACGACAAGAAATCGGCAACCATGCATATAGGTCGGCGATAACAGAAGTTTATAGGCAGGAGAATGGAGCGCTAAGTCATTGAAACGATTGAAATCATTTCAATCGTTTGAAACTTTGAGGTTTTTTTCGCTGCGTGAGCAAAAGACCGCCGAAGCCTAAACGCTTCCGCGGTCTATCCACATGTAAAGATTGCCAAATCAGCCGGGTGGTTACTTGCCGGAAAGAACGGCCACGCCTGGTAGGACCTTGCCTTCCATCCATTCGAGGAAGGCGCCGCCTGCGGTCGAAACATAGCTGAAGTCATCAGCGGCACCCGGCATGGTTCAGTGCCGAAACGGTATCGCCGCCGCCTGCGACGGAGGTGAGCTTGCCGGCCTTGGTGCGTTCGGCAGCGTATTTGGCCGCTGCGACCGTCGCCTTATCGAAAGGCTCGATTTCGAAGGCGCCGAGCGGCCCGTTCCAGACCAGCGTCTGGGCGCGCTCGATCCAGGCCTTGACCGCTTCGACCGACTTCGGACCGACGTCGAGGACCATGGCATCTTCCGGAATGGCGTTGATGTCGACGGTCTGGTTGGCGGCACCTGCTTTGAACTCGCGCGCGACAACGCCGTCTTCCGGCAGAATGATCGCGCAGCCGGCTGTCGCAGCTTCGATCATGATCTGCTTTGCGGTTTCGCCAAGGTCATGCTCGCAGAGCGACTTGCCGACATTGGTGCCGCGGGCGGCGAGAAAGGTATTGGCCATGCCGCCGCCAATCACCAGGGCATCGACCTTCTTCACGAGGTTCATGAGCAGATCGATCTTGGTGGAAACCTTGGCGCCGCCGACGATGGCAACCACCGGGCGGGCCGGACTGCCGAGGCCTTTTTCGAGTGCTTCGAGCTCCTGCTGCATCGTGCGGCCGGCATAGGCAGGAAGCAGGTGGGCAAGGCCTTCGGTGGACGCATGGGCGCGATGCGCGGCGGAGAAAGCGTCGTTCACATAGATGTCGCCATTGGCAGCGAGCGCCTTGGTGAACTCCGCGTCGTTCTTTTCCTCACCTTTGTGGAAGCGGGTGTTTTCGAGAAGCAGGATATCGCCATCCTTCATTCCGGCGACGGCAGAAGCAGCGGCTTCGCCGATCGAGTCCGATGCCGTGGCAACCGGCTTGCCGAGCACCTTTGAAACGTCCGGCGCGATCAGCGAGAGCGATAGGTCCGGTGAGGGACCTTCTTTCGGGCGGCCGAAATGCGCAAGCAGAACAACCTTGGCCCCCTTCTTCGACAGTTCGAGGATCGTCGGCGCAACGCGTTCAATGCGCGTCGTGTCGGTCACCTTGCCGTCTTTCACGGGCACGTTGAGGTCGACGCGGACGAGAACACGCTTTCCGGCGATGCCGCTGAGGTCGTCGAGAGTCTTGAAAGCTGGCATGGGACTATCCGTTCGTTATTGCCTTGGAAGGTGGCCGACCATAGCAAGGATGCCTCAAGACGCAAGGCGTTCAACCGTGGTTTTCACGCGCGTTTTCGTCATGGTCCGGCACGCCCTTGGCCGTTGCGGCTTCCGGTTTTTTGCGACCCTTGAGGCGGTCGCGGATACGCTGGACGATGTCATGCAGATTGATGAAGATCGGCAGCGTGATCGCAGGCTCGACAGCCTCGAGCGACATGCCGACCGAGGTGATATGGGCCTGGTCGTCGAGGTCGCGGACGATCAGGATGATCGAGCCGAGACGGACGCGATCGGCATAGTCCGCCTTGCCGCCAAGGCGCTGCTTCATCAGTTCGGCGATCGTCAGCCCCTTCTCGGATTCATTCAGCAGACCCGGGCCGTAGGCAGCATCGAGATCGGCTGCGGGGCGGGCAGGGGAGAGCGCGAAGGCACCAAAGAACTCGGCATCGTCCGCATCCACCGGGGCGCGACTGGCGAAAAGCCGGTCAAGCAGACGCGAATGGCTCGGCACGATGAACAGATAGACCAGATCGTTCTCGCGCAGCCGCCCGGCATATTGATAACGCATCGACTTGCCATCGCGGATGACGAGCGAAGGCGTTGCCCAGCGCGGGATGCGCTCGCCGCGAAGGATCGGGCTGTCCTTGATGACGCGATAGGAAAGTAGCTCGTGGTTTGCCGCACCCGGCAGGTCGACCTCGACCTTGTCGACGGCACCCATGCGCGGGGGAATGATAAGGCCGAGCTTCTTGGCCACCGGCTTGATCGTCCAGCCCTGAACCAGGAGCGAGACCAGCACGATGATGAAGGCGGTGTTGAAATAGATCTGCCCGTTCGGAAGCCCGCCGAGGATCGGCATGATGGCGAGCAGGATCGAAACTGCGCCGCGAAGCCCGACCCAAGCAACGAAGCCGATCTCCTGCTGCGTATAGTCGAAAGGCAGGAGCGAAAGCCAGATGGCGAGCGGACGGGCAACGAAGATCAGGAACAGCGCCAGTGCAACCGCTGGGAGGATGATCGCCGGAAACTGGGAGGGCGTCGCGAGCAGGCCGAGCACGAGGAACATGATGATCTGCGCGAGCCAGGTCATGCCGTCTTGAAAGCGTTTGATCGATCCCAGCGCCGGAAGCTTGCGGTTTCCGGCATAGATGCCGGCGACATAGACGGCCAGGAAACCGCTGCCGCCGACGGCGCCTGCGAAGGAAAACACCAGCATGGCAAGGCCGAGCACGAAGATCGGCGTGAGGCCGCGGTCAGTGTCCAGACGGCCGACGACCTGCGCGATCATCATGCCGCCGAGCAGCCCGAGGATGACGCCAAGGCCCATTTCCTGAATGAACACCGCGAGCATGCCGATATTGATGCCGGCATAGCCTTCGCCGCTGGCAAGCAGTTCGACGAGGGCGATGGTCAGGAAGATCGCCATCGGATCATTCGTGCCGGATTCCACTTCGAGCGTCGAGCGCACCTTGTCGCGGATGTTGATGCCACCGATGCGCAGCAGGAAGAAGACGGCGGCCGCATCCGTGGAGGCGACGATCGAGCCGAGCAGCAGGCCTTCGAGCCAGGTGAAGTTCAGCAGCCACATGGCGACAACGGCAAAGAGGCCGGCGGTCATCAGTACGCCAACCGAGGCAAGCGTCAGCGAAGGTATAGCCGCGAGCTTGAAGGCCTGAATCGGCGTGCCGAAGCCGGAATCGAAGAGAATGACGGCAAGTGCGATCGAGCCGAGGATATAGGCAAGGTAATTGTTGCTGAACTCGATGCCGAGCCCGTCTACACCCGCAATCAGGCCGATTGCCAGGAAAAGCAGAAGCAGGGGAGCGCCAAAGCGGAAGGCGAGCAGGCTTGAGAAGGCCGCAAGAAGCACAAGCGCCGTCGATACCAGTACGACGATGTAGAATGCTTCCACGTCCAACCCCTTTTCATTGCCCGCCGCAAACCCGCCCCGGCATGCAGCTATTTCCGCCCTCCACGCTTCAGTCCGCCTGCATCAGTAAACGGCAAAACAAGTCAGAAGGGTAGGCCTTGTGGCTTAACCTCGCTTGCCTGCGGCTTCATGCTGCTGAACGGCGCGCCGGACGGCCTGGCCGGTGGGGATGCTACGGGAGAGATTCTTCTTTGAAGAATTTAGAGGTAAATCAGGCAAGAGCAGGGCAAGGAGAAGAGGACTGCAATTATTTGTTTTTCGAAAGGTCGTTAGACGCCGCTCAAATTTTTCTTCACCGCGAAGCACTTCTGGATTCTATCCACGAGCGTGCCATCGCGGAGCGGCACCTTGTCAATCGTCTTATATGTCCGGAAGCCCATCTTCTCATAATAAGCGAGTCCGCCAGTGTTATCGGCGCGGATGGTTGCATTGATGAACGCGACGCCGCGCTCTTTAGCGGCGGACAAGGTCGCGGCGAAGAGCTTGGTACCGACGCCGGGTATCTTCGGGCTCAGTCGAGCAAAGGTTCCGATGTCGGCCCACCCTTTCGGTAGGTTTTCGTAAAGGCTCAGGAACTGAAATCCTGCAATGCCAGCCCCGGCCTGTGCGACGTGGCATGTCAGTGCGGACTTGCCGGTTATGAACCAGTCGGTCAGCTCCTTTACTGAGAGTGGCTCCTCCAGAGCAGTGGTGCCGCCAACTTCGATTATCTCGTTGAGGAGCACACAGAGCTCTTCTGCGTCGTCTGCGCTTGCCTTTCGAATATCGAGATATTCCACGATCTTCATCCTCGTTTTGGCGGCATGGGCAAATGCATGCTGTTTGCCAAGGGACTTGATAGCTCGGGCAGTGCTCAAAACAAAAGCGGCCCGCTTTCGCAGGCCGCCTTCTTAAATCCGCTTTGGCAAAACTTAGATGAGTTTCGCAAACGCAACGGCCGTGTCGGCCATGCGGTTGGAGAAGCCCCATTCGTTGTCGTACCAAGTGAGGATTCGGACGAAATTGCCTTCCATGACCTTGGTCTGGTCGATTGCGAAGATCGAGGATTGGCTGTCGTGGTTGAAGTCGCGGGAAACCAGCGGCTCCTCGGTGTAGCCGAGAACGCCCTTCAGCTTGCCGTTGGCGGCAGTCTTGATGGCTTCGTTGATTTCCTGAACCGTGGTTGCCTTCTTGGCGACGAACTTGAAGTCGACGACGGAGACATTCGGGGTCGGGACGCGGATCGACGTGCCGTCGAGTTTACCCTTCAGTTCCGGCAGGACGAGGCCGACGGCTTTTGCCGCACCGGTGGAGGTCGGGATCATCGAGAGTGCGGCAGCGCGGGCGCGATACAGATCCTTGTGCATCTGGTCGAGCGACGGCTGGTCGTTGGTGTAAGAGTGGATGGTCGTCATGAAGCCGTGGTCGATGCCGACGGCGTCGTTCAGCACCTTGACGACCGGAACCAGGCAGTTCGTCGTGCAGGATGCGTTGGAGATGACCATGTGCTCCTTGGTGAGCTGGTCGTGGTTGACGCCGTAGACGACGGTCAAGTCAGCGCCGTCGGCGGGCGCCGAGATGAGGACGCGCTTGGCGCCGGCGGTGAGGTGGGCCGCGGCCTTGTCGCGCGCGGTGAAGATGCCGGTGCATTCCATCGCGATGTCGACGCCGAGTTCCCGGTGCGGCAGCGTCGCCGGGTCCTTGATCGCCGTCACCTTGATCGGCTTGCCATTGGCGACGACGATCGTGTCGCCTTCGACCTTGACGGCTGCGGGGAAGCGACCGTGGATCGAGTCATAGCGCAGCAGGTGGGCATTGGTTTCGACAGGGCCGAGGTCGTTGATCGCGACCACCTCGATGTCAGTGCGGCCAGATTCGACGATCGCGCGGAGAACATTGCGGCCGATGCGGCCAAAGCCATTGATGGCAACCTTTACAGTCATTTGCATTCACTCCCTGGATATGGGGCTTGCGGATGAGTGGAGAGCGCCGGAACGCTCCCCCTTTAGAGTTTGGCTTCTGCTGCGGCGACGACGGCTTCCGCCGTGATGCCGAAATGCTTGTAGAGTTCCTTGTATGGGCCGGAGGCGCCGAAGCTCTTCATGCCGATAAAGGTGCCTTCCGGGCCGATAAAGGCGTCCCAGCCTTCGCGGACGGCGGCTTCGACGGCGATCTTGACCGGCGACTTGCCGAGGACCGCATTGCGGTAGGCTTCCGGCTGCTCGAAGAAGAGTTCGGTGCAGGGAACGGAGACGACGCGGGTGGAAATGCCCTTGCCTTCCAGCGTGGTGCGAGCGGCGACGGCGATCTCGACCTCGGAGCCCGATGCGAAGATCGTGACCTTGGCATCATCGGAACCGGCGAGCGTGTAGGCGCCCTTAGCCGACAGGTTCTTCTCGCTGTATTCGGTGCGCACGGCCGAAAGATTCTGGCGGGTGAGCGCCAGGCCCGACGGACGGTTTGGCGTCGTGATGGCGATCTGCCAGCATTCGGCGGTTTCCGTGGCATCAGCAGGGCGGAAGATCATCAGGTTCGGAACGGCGCGCAGTGCGGCGAGCTGTTCGACCGGCTGGTGCGTCGGGCCATCTTCCCCGAGGCCGATCGAGTCATGCGTCAGCACGTGGATAACGCGGATCCCCATCAGCGAGGCGAGGCGGATCGGCGGGCGGCAATAATCCGAGAAGATCAGGAAGCCGCCGCCGTAGGGAATCAGGCCGCCGTGCAGCGAGATGCCGTTCATGGCGGCCGCCATGCCGTGTTCGCGGATGCCGTAATGCATGTAGCGGCCGGAGAAGTCGGTCGGGGTAATCGACTTCATCTGGCTGGTCTTGGTGTTGTTCGAGGGCGTCAGGTCGGCGGAGCCGCCAAGCGTTTCCGGCAGGAAGCCATTGATAACTTCGAGTGCATCTTCCGAAGCCTTGCGGGTCGCGACCGTCGGCTTGGTTTCGGCAAGCTTCTTCTTGTATTCGCTGATCGCTGCATCGAAGCCGGGCGGCAATTCGCCGGCAAAGCGGCGGGTGAACTCGGCCTTCTTGTCGGAGGCAGCGAGGCGGCCCTCCCAGGCCGTGATGGTTTCGGCAGAACGGGTGCCCGCCTTGCGCCAGGCTTCCAGAATGTCGGCCGGGACGGTGAAGGCTTCGGCGTCCCAGTTCAGCGCCTCGCGGGTAGCGGCAATTTCATCTGCGCCGAGCGGGTTGCCGTGCACCTTGTGGGTGCCCTGCTTGTTCGGCGCGCCGAAGCCGATGATCGTCTTGCAGGCGATCAGTGTCGGACGCTCGGAGTTCTGCGCGGCCTCGATTGCGGCGGCAACGGCAGCCTGGTCATGACCATCGACTTCGATCGTGTTCCAGTGCGCTGCCTTAAAGCGCGCGACCTGGTCGGTCGAATCCGACAGCGATACGGCGCCGTCGATGGTGATCGAATTGTTGTCCCAGAAGACGATGAGCTTGTTGAGCTTCAGGTGGCCGGCGAGCGCGATGGCTTCCTGGCTGACGCCTTCCATGAGGCAGCCGTCGCCGGCGATCACATAGGTGTAGTGGTCGAGCAGGTCGGGGCCGAATTCCTCGCGCAGCTTGCGCTCGGCGATCGCCATGCCGACCGAATTCGCGATGCCCTGGCCGAGTGGGCCGGTGGTGGTTTCGATACCGGTCGCATGGCCGTATTCCGGATGGCCGGCTGTCTTATAGCCGAGCTGGCGGAAATTCTTGATGTCCTCGATCGACATGTCCGGATAACCGGTCAGATAAAGCAGCGAATAAAGCAGCATGGAGCCATGACCGGCCGACAGCACGAAGCGGTCGCGGTTCGGCCAGTGCGGCTGCTTGGGATCGAAGTTCAGGTATTTCGTAAAGAGAACGGTGGCGACATCCGCCATGCCCATCGGCAGGCCCGGATGGCCCGAATTTGCCTTTTCGACGGCATCCATGGAGAGAAAACGGATCGCATTCGCCATCCGGTCATGTTGTTCGGGAGAGGTCATGGCTTTTCCACGGGGTTCCGGTGTCGGGAGATGGCCTCGAGCCTTCTGAGGGCCATCGATGAAAGCGGGTGAGACATAGCAGTTGGAACGGCCAAGTCAATAAATTGCGGGCCATATCCGGGCCGGGTGCGACGATTTTTGACATTTGATCGTTGAGTTGTGCAAAAGACGAATCCGCTGCTTCAGGTGCGTGTATTTCAGTCATCCACAGAATAGGGCCTATGCGCCGGTAGGGCTTTTATTGACGCGCCGTCGGCTAGCTGCATATCCTGTTGAAATCACTGGACCGGCAAGGCCTGCCGATTCGAGAGGTCTTGCGCGGGAGAACCGGACAGCGACATGACGCCCACAGGCAAATCCATGGAAGCGGCCCTCAACGAGCTGAAGCAGGCGATTTCCGGCTTGGAAAACGCCGTGGATATGCGAATCGAACGCCAGCGCGAGCAGGGCGACATCGAGGGCGAGGTTCGCCGCGTGCATGCCGATCGCTCCAAACTCGCGCAGGAACTCGACCAGGCAGAATTCCGTGCCAACCGGCTGGAAGAGGTCAACCGCGAGGTTTCGCGGCGGCTGGTAACGGCGATGGAGACAATCCGCGCGGTTCTGGACCGCTAATGGAAAGACAGTGACATGGCACAGGTGACGGTAACGATTGACGGGAAGGCCTATCGAATGGCCTGCGAGGAAGGACAGGAAGACCATCTGACCGACCTCGCCAACCGCTTCGACCGCTATGTCGGCCATCTCAAGGGTCAGTTCGGCGAAATCGGCGATCTGAGGATCACCGTCATGGCCGGGATCATGGTGATGGACGAAATTTCCGAGCTGAGCCGCCGCGTGGGTGAGCTGGAAGCCGAGCTCGAAACGCTGCGCGGCAATCGCGACACCGTTCTTGCTGCGACCGCGCGCACGGAGGAAAGCCTCGCCGAAGTGCTCGGAGAGGTGACGAGCCGCATTCGCGGCCTCACCGACAAGCTCAACGGCCGGGCGCCTGCCGAGCTCAATTAAATTTTCGCAGCATGCATGTCCCTCTGGCGCAGCTTCGTGAACGGCCTTATATATCGTGCTGCGATCTGCGCCTCTCGACAGGAACCACAATCCCTGGGGCCATACTCGATCCAAAGGGAGCTGTCCCTGACCAGGCTCGTGGGCCTGGACACACGGTGCCCACCTACGTTTGTAGGCGCCCAGGATCGTAAATCTCCATCGGCTGCCGCGGATCGCACTTCATTTTTCGGCGGCAGGGTTCCGCCCCTCGTCTATTCCGATATCTCTCTGCATATGCGCGTTCAGTGCGTTTGCCGGCTGCGGCGGGGCTGTGGATCTTTGCCGCTGCGCTGGAGCGGCGAGGCTGCTAAACGGCAGCAATGCATTCAGAATTTTTATCGAAAACCTCATGGCCTATCTCCCATGTGGTCAATTTATTCTCGCTTTGCATCGCGGTATAATGAAACTCGACTGTTCTTATCATGAGAGATTTTCATGGCAGATCGTCCGTTGCCGCCGCTTTCGACCCTGCAGGCCTTCTGCGCTATTGCGGAGACAGGAGGCTTTGGGCGTGCCGCGGAGCGGCTGGGGCTGACACAGACAGCCGTCAGCCATCAGATCGCACAGCTGGAAGGCTGGATGGGCGGCCGGCTCTTCGATCGCGGGCGGCACGGCGCCCGGCTTTCACCGCTTGGTCTCAGGCTTCGTCCCGAGATTGCGAGCGCGCTTGCTTCGCTTGAAAGTGCTTTGCATCAGGCACGGGAGGCAAGCGCCAGTCCGTCGCTGACGATCGCGACGACACCTGAATTTTCAAGCCAATGGCTTGCTCCGCGTCTCGAGGCTTTCTGCCGCCGCTATCCGAAAATCGAAGTCCGCACCGCCGTCGGCTATCAGCGACCGGATTTTTCGAGTGTCGATTTGGCGATCTGGCTTGGTCATGGCGGCCCGGACCTTGTGACGGAGCCGCTTCTGCTCGACGAGGAATTCGTCGTCTGCGCGCCGACTCTCTCAAGCAAGCTTCCAAGCCGTGGTGCCATTCGCGCCGCGCCGTTGTTGATCTATCGCGGCATGCGGCACACTGTGCTCGACTGGCAGCGATGGTACGAACAGGTGACTGTCCGAGACGATCCGAACGTCGAGCCGCTTGCCGGCTTCGACATCGCAAGAGCGGTCGATGAAGCGCCGGTCTTCGATACTTTCGAGGAGATGCTGCAAGCCTGCGGCACGGGACAGGGTTTTGCGCTGGTGCGCAGTTCTCTGGTTGCCGAGCATATTGCCGCTGGAAGACTTGTGCGCTGTTTCGTCGAACGCCAGCCTGCAGCCCTGAACTACGCGATGCTTTATCCCGCCGGCGCCCTGGAAAGGTCGTCGTTGGCGCTCTTTCGGAAATGGCTGGTCAGCGAGACGGAGCATTCTTAAGCAGCCGCGTATCTTGAATTCAATTCACAAGTGCTGGGCCGCTCCATCGGATTATCGACGCGGTGCCGCGCATCCATATTTGGACCCGAACAATAACCAGCGCCCGAACTCTGGGCACATCATCACGGGTCACCTCATGCCACTTGCTCTTTTTGCCTTGACGATCGCCGCCTATGCGATCGGTACCACGGAATTCGTCATCGTCGGCCTGCTGCCGACCGTTGCCGATGATCTCCACATCACCTTGCCGCTCGCAGGTCTCATTGTCAGCGTCTATGCGCTTGGCGTGACTTTCGGCGCGCCGATCCTGACGGCGCTGACCGGCCGGATCGCCCGCAAGCCGCTGCTGCTCGGGCTCATGACGCTCTTCATCGTCGGCAATGCCATGGCGGCGCTCAGCCCCGGTTACACACCGCTCTTGGTTGCGCGCGTGCTCTCGGCTTTCGCGCATGGCGTATTTTTCTCCGTCGGTTCGACGATCGCCGCCGATCTCGTGCCGGAGAACCGCCGCGCCTCGGCCATTGCCATGATGTTCATGGGACTGACTGTCGCGATCGTGACCGGCGTGCCGCTTGGCACTTTCATCGGGCAGACATTCGGCTGGCGGGCGACCTTTGCCGCCGTCGCGGGGCTCGGCGTCGCGGCCTTTGCCGGTATTGCGCTCCTGCTTCCTTCCAACCTCGCGAAGGCGCCGCCCGCGAGCATCAAGGATCAGGTTCGCGTGCTTGGCAGCGGCCGGTTGCTGATCGTCTTTGCCACTACCGCGCTCGGTTATGGCGGCACGTTCGTCGCCTTCACCTTTCTTGCGTCGATCTTGCAGGAGATCACCGGCTTTTCAGCGTCTGCTGTCAGCCTGATCCTCGTGCTTTACGGTATCGCGATCGCCATCGGCAACATCATCGGCGGGCGGATTGCCAATCGTGATCCGGTGAGAGCGCTGACCGGGCTCTTCATCGCCCAGGCGATCGTGCTTGTTCTCTTCAGCTTCACGGCTGTTTCGCCATGGCTTGTGATCCCGACGCTGACTGCTCTCGGGTTTCTCTCCTTTGCAAACGTGCCGGGCCTGCAGCTCTATGTCGTGCAACTGGCAAGGCAGGTACGGCCGGCCGCCGTCGATGTTGCTTCGGCGCTCAACATTGCTGCCTTCAACCTCGGGATCGCGGCGGGCGCCTGGATCGGCGGGTTGGTCGTCGAATCCTCGCTCGGGCTCGCCGCCACGCCTTGGGTCGGCGCGATCCTCGTTGCTGCGGCTCTTGTCCTCACCCTCACGAGCGGTGCGCTCGACCGCCGCTCTGCGCCGCTTGCCGCGCCTTTGCGCAAGGCAGCTTGAACTGGTCCTTAACAAAACGGGCGCTTCGGCGCCCGTTTCGTTTCGAGTTTATCCCTCCAGATCGTTCTTCAGCCTGTCGAGTATCGATAGCGCATGCCCCGCATAAGTACTGATCCAGCGGTCGTAGATATGCTTGATCGGCAGGCTGTTGAGGTGGTTCCAGCGCTCGCGGCCCTCCTTCTTCGGGACAACGAGGTCGGCTTCTTCGAGAACTTTCAGATGCTGCATGACTGTGCAGCGATCCATGTCTGGGAAGGTTTCGCAGAGCATGCCGGTGGTGCGCGGACCGTCTTTCAGAATGTCGAGAATTTCACGGCGCCGAAAGTGGGCCAGTGCCTTGAAAACAGGGTCGTTATCCGATTCGCTTGACATGTTATATTTTTATAACATAATGGCGCTTATCACAATCGAAAAGAGGAGGAAGTGCAATGTCCCTCAGTATTCGTGTCGGCGGACGGATCGGACGTCCGGTCGCAGAAGTTTTCGATGCGGTGGTCAATCCGAAAAAGCTCTCGAGCTATTTCACGACCATCGGCGGGGCGAGCGCACCGCTCGTCAAGGGTACGACGGTAACCTGGTGGAAGGATTCGCCGGTCGAAGTGGTCGATCTCGTTCCGGAGCGCCTGATCTTGCTGCGCTGGGATGGTGGCACGGACGAGAACAAGGTTCGCTACAAAACGACGGTCGAGATGAAATTCGATCCGCTGGAGGACGGCGGAACGATGGTGACGATCTCCGAGAATGGCTGGCAGGAAGACGAGGCCGGCCGGCGCGGCACCTACCTCAACTGCGAGGGCTGGGCCAACATGCTCTGCTGCATGAAGGCCTTCGTCGAACACGGCATCAATCTTCGGGAGGGCATGTTCCTCAGTGAGATGCGCGGCGAGCCTGCGGAGGCTCCAGACTACGAGGCGCTCAAATGACAATACAAGCCATCATGGGAGCCGCCTTCGCCTTAAAGTGATAGAGACTTCGCTTGCCTGCTGCACGGTGGGTGCTAGTTTCCGGAATTATTGTATTGATTACGTTCCAGGAGATTTCTGATGCAGCTTGGCATGGTGGGTTTGGGCCGTATGGGCAATTTTATGGTCCAGCGCTTGATGCGCGACGGCCATGAATGCGTCGTCTATGACACGAAGCCGGAGAGCGTCGCCGATCTCGTCGCAAAAGGCGCGGTCGGCAGCGCCTCTCTCGAGGAGTTCGTCTCGAAGCTTTCCCGCCCGCGCGCCGTCTGGCTGATGCTGCCTGCGGCCATCACCGACAAGGTGATTGCCCAGCTCGTGCCGCTGCTGCACGACGACGATATTATCATCGATGGCGGCAATTCTTATTATCACGACGATATCCGCCGCGGCGCCGAGCTGATCACCAAGGGCATCCACTATGTCGATGTGGGCACCAGCGGCGGCGTCTTCGGTCTGGAGCGCGGCTATTGCCTGATGATTGGCGGCGAAAAAGGCATCGTGCAGAGCCTTTCGCCGATCTTCGCCTCGCTGGCCCCTGGCGCCGGCACCACGCCACCGTCGGCAAACCGCGAGCCTGACTTGAACAGCACGGCGGAGCAGGGCTATCTGCATTGCGGTGCTCACGGCGCGGGCCATTTCGTCAAGATGGTTCACAACGGCATCGAATACGGCCTGATGGCCGCTTATGCAGAGGGGCTGAACATCCTCAAGCGCGCGAATATCGGTGCGGCGGCGCAAGAATCGGACGCCGAAACCGCGCCTCTCTCCCACCCGGAATACTACCGCTACGATTTCAACCTGCAGGATGTCGCCGAAGTATGGCGGCGCGGCAGCGTCATCACCTCGTGGCTGCTTGATTTGACCTCGGACGCGCTGCATGCCGATCCGGCCCTGATGAAATTTGCGGGCCGTGTTTCGGACTCCGGCGAAGGCCGCTGGACGATCATGGCAGCTATCGACGAAAGCGTGCCGACGCCGGTGCTGAGCGCTGCGCTCTATGGCCGTTTTTCCTCGCGCGACAATGACGAGTTCGCCAACAAGGTGCTTTCCGCCATGCGCGCCGGCTTCGGCGGCCATGTGGAAAAGCCGAAAGCCTAAGGCCCAAGGCCCAGGCGTTACAAGCCTGCATCCCCGGTGAACTGACCCCTCAAAGTTCACCGGTTGCGGGCTTTTTCATGGGCCATTGCCTATGGCCGTGCACGCGATATGGTTGATGCGGGATCACACCGGAGGGGCGCCATCATGTCGGGTTCAAGGTTCGTGGGGCGCGGTCTTTGGGCGTTTCTTCTCTCTTTGGTGATTTTGACGGCCCTTTCCGGCGCGACGCGTGGGCAAGCGCCAGCACCTGCCTCGGATCCGGTCGGGCCGCCGCCGGACAAAGTGCGCCAGATAATGGAACTGATGCAGGCCCCCGAAGTCCAGAAATGGATGTCGGCGAAGATGAATGAGGCGCCATCTGCTCCAGCCGCCGCCGCGCCTGAAGAGCAGATGTCCGTGCTTTCGGATTTGCTCGGGCACGTACGCCGTCATGTCGAGATGGTGTCGCAAGCCCCAATGGCCCTGCCGGACGAGGTCTCAAGCGCATCCGATATTGTCGACCGGGAGGTGGAGCCCGTGGGCGTCGGCCGGATTCTGGTTCAGACGCTGGCTCTTTTCCTTGCAGGTCCCCTGGCTGAATTGCTTTTCCGTGCGGTTGCGCCGCGCCCGCGCATTCGGCGCGTGGATGCCGAGGAGCCGGCGGGGCTTTATCAGGCAGGGGTCAATCTGTTCTATCGCCTCGTACCTGCTATCGTCTTCATGATCGCAACTCTCATAGCGCTTCTTGTGTTGAGCTGGCCGCCGGTCAGTCAGTCGATGGCGATTGCCGTGACGATCGCGCTGGTGGCCGCACGCTTTGTAATTTCGCTTGGACGGCTGCTGGTTGCTTTGGTGACGCTTCCAAGGGCCGATGGTGAACGCGAGGTCTCTCGCACCGAAGCGCTTTTCTGGTTCCGGCGCTCGGCGGTTTTCGTCATCTATTTCGCCTTCGGATGGGCCGTCATCCAGGTATTGGCGCCGCTCGGCTTTTCCAGTGCATCGCGCTACTTCGTTGCCTATGTTCTTGGTATCGGATTGTTTCTGATTGCCACCGAGGCTGTTTGGTCGCGACCGGCAGATGGTGCACGCCGCAGTCCTACGACATCCTGGGCGTTGACCCTTTATTTCGTGTTGCTTTGGGTGCTGTGGGTCACCGGCTTCGCCGGGTTGCTTTGGCTCGGCATCTACGCGCTGATATTGCCGAAAGTGCTCGCCATCGCCACGATTTCTGTCCGTGCGCTGCATCAGGCTGAAGCGGGTTTCCTTGCAAAGCGCAGCATGGCAGCAGTGTTGCTTGACCGCGGCGTCAGGGCGGTCATCATCGCGTTGGCAGCTGTGTGGCTGGGGCGCATGATTGGCGTCGGAGCCGATACGATGGCCGCCGGTGAGACGATGGTGGATCGCATCGCTCGCGGCGTCATCGGCGGTGTCGTCATTCTGCTTGCAGCCGATCTGCTCTGGCATCTCGTGAAGGCCTTTATCAACAGCAAGCTTGTCGATCTCCCGCTTGCCGATGGCGCCACGGATGAGGAAAGGGCCAGGCGCGCGCGGTTGCAGACGCTGCTGCCGATTTTTCGTAACATCCTTGCTGTCGTTATCGCCGTTATCGCCGCCTTGATGGTGCTCGCCGGTCTCAGCATCCAGATCGCGCCCTTGATCGCCGGTGCCGGCGTCGTCGGCGTTGCGGTGGGTTTTGGAGCGCAAGCGATCGTCAAGGATGTCATCAGTGGCATGTTCTATCTGTGGGACGATGCCTTCCGCGTCGGCGAGTATATCGAGAGCGGCAGCCACAAGGGCGTGGTCGAGGCCTTCAGCCTGCGCTCAGTGAAACTCCGCCATCACCGCGGACCACTGACGACCGTGCCCTTCGGCGAACTCGGCGCGGTCAAGAACCTCAACCGCGACTGGACGATCGACAAGATCAGTCTCAACGTGACCTACGATACTGACCTCGTGAAAGCCAAGAAGGTAATCAAGCAGATCGGACAGCAATTGCTCGAGAATCCCGAATTCGGGCCGCATATCATCGAGACGCTGAAGATGAAGGGCGTCGAGCAATTCGGCGAATTCGCGATTGAGCTCCGGCTGTCGATGATGACCAAGCCGGGCGAGCAATTCGTCATTCGCCGCAACGCACTGGCGATGATCCGCAATGCCTTCAAGGAGAACGGCATTGAATTCGCGGTGCCTACCGTACAGGTCGCCGGCGAGGGGCGCGAGGCCGAGGCGCGGGCGGCGGCGGCGCGCTATGTGACACAAAAGCCGGATACCGCGAGCGAGGCCGCGGGCTGAAAATTCAGAGGCTTGTGTCGGACTGTGCCGCACGAACGCAGGCCTTGTCTGATCTTGTTCTTGGATTGTCAAACCTTACGAAAATGCAATGTTCCACTGCGTTTGACGGCGCTAATTCTGCCCCAATTCAAGCCGAGTGAGACGCAAATGACGGCGGTGGGGTATCGTCCGGTACAAGCTCGCAGAGCTTGAATGCCGCGTATGCTTCGTCTACCGGAATGATCCGCCAGACGGCAAAGCGGCAGGTAGAGATGGCGAGTGACGGCAGCATGGAAGAGATCGAAGTCGCGGACAGCCGGGGTGCGCGCGGGTTCCTGCGGCGCTATCGGCCCCACCTGGTGGCGCTCGCCACGCTTTTCGTTTTTTGCATCGTCGGATATGCCGTCGTCCAGCTTACGGATGAGGTGCGCTACGAGGACGTCGTCGCAGCGCTCTCCAATACGCGCCCCAGCGCTATCCTACTTGCGCTTCTCTTTACCGGATTGAGCTTCCTGGCGCTCATCGTTTACGATCTCAATGCCATCGACTACATCGGCAAGAGGCTGCCATTTCCGCATGTAGCCCTGACGGCTTTCAGCGCTTATGCGGTTGGCAACACGGCGGGCTTCGGCGCGTTGAGCGGCGGGGCGATCCGCTATCGCGCCTATTCGCGTCTCGGCCTGACGCCGGAAGATATCGGCCGCGTCATTGCGTTCGTCACGCTGTCCTTCGGGCTTGGCCTGGCAGGGGTCGCATCGATCGCACTGATGATCATCGCCGATGAAATCGCACCTCTGGTGGGAACGAGCGCATTGCTGCTCCGGCTTGTCGCGGGCGTGATCATCGCGGCTCTTGGCGCGCTTCTCGTGCTTGGACGCGACGGTCGGGCGATGCACATCGGTCCGATCGCAATCCGCCTGCCGGATTCGCGCACATGGTCGCGCCAGTTCCTGGTGACCGCCTTCGACATCGCGGCTTCAGCCACGGTTCTTTATGTTCTGCTGCCGCAAACGGCGATCGCTTGGCCGGTGTTCCTTGCCGTCTATGCGATCGCTGTCGGGCTCGGGGTGCTGAGCCATGTTCCGGCGGGTCTCGGTGTTTTCGAGACGGTCATCATCGCTTCGCTCGGCAGCGCGGTGAATATCGACGCGGTTCTCGGCTCGCTGGTCCTTTACCGGCTGATCTATCATGTGCTGCCGCTTCTGATCGCCGTGCTCGCGGTGTCGGCAACCGAATTTCGGCGTTTTGTCGATCATCCGGCGGCTTCCAGCATCCGGCGCATCGGCGCACGGCTGACGCCGCAGCTGCTTTCGGCGCTGACGCTGCTGCTCGGCGTCATGCTGATCTTTTCGAGCGTCACGCCAACGCCGGACCAGAACCTGGAATTCCTCGCCAGCTATCTGCCGCTGCCGATCGTTGAGGGAGCGCATTTCCTCTCCAGCCTGATGGGTCTCGCGCTACTCGTTGCCGCGCGCGGTCTTGGCCAGCGGCTCGATGGCGCCTGGCTGGTGGCGGTTATCGCCGCTGTTGCTGCGCTGGCGCTTTCGTTGCTCAAGGCCGTCGCGCTTGTCGAAGCGGTGTTCCTTGCCTTCCTTATTTCCAGCCTCTTTGTCAGCCGCCGGCTCTTCACCCGTCATGCCTCGCTGCTTAACCAGACGCTGACGGCATCATGGATGACGGCGATTGCAGTGATCTGCGTGGGCGCGGTCGTCATCCTGCTCTTCGTCTACCGCGATGTGGAATACAGCAACGAGCTCTGGTGGCAGTTCGAATTCGCCGGCGAGGCGCCACGCGGGCTGCGTGCCGTTCTCGGCCTCACGATCATTTCGTCGGCAATCGCGATCTTCAGCCTGCTGCGCCCCGCCGCCTTCAAGCCGGAGCCTGCGACGGAGGAGGCGCTCCGGCGCGCGGTCGAGATCGTCAGGACGCAGAATGATGCCGATGCCAATCTCGTGCGCATGGGCGACAAGAGCATCATGTTTTCCGAGGAGGGCGATGCCTTCATCATGTATGGCCGGCAGGGGCGATCCTGGATCGCACTCTTTGATCCCATCGGGGCAAAGCAAGCGAGGCCGGAACTCGTGTGGCGCTTCGTCGAGGCGGCGCGGGCTGCCGGTTGCCGGGCCGTGTTCTATCAGATTTCTCCAGCACTTCTCTCCCACTGCGCCGATGCGGGACTGCGCGCGTTCAAGCTCGGCGAACTGGCCGTTGCCGATCTGACGGATTTCGAAATGAAGGGCGGCAAATGGGCAAACCTGCGGCAGACGGCGGCGCGCGCGCAGCGCGACGGGCTGGAATTCGAAGTCATCCCCCCCGAGGAGGTCGCGGGTGTCATCGACGAGCTCTCTGCGGTTTCCAACGCCTGGCTCGAACATCACAACGCCAAGGAGAAAGGCTTCTCGCTCGGCGCCTTCGAGGTGGATTACGTCAGCGTCCAGCCTGTCGGCGTTTTGAAGAAGGACGGTAGGATCGTTGCCTTTGCCAATATCCTCGTCACCGAAACGAAGTCGGAAGGTACGATTGACCTCATGCGCTTTTCGCCGGAGGCGCCCAAGGGATCGATGGACTTCCTCTTCGTGCGGATCATGGAATATCTGCGAGGCGAAGGCTATACGCACTTCAACCTTGGCATGGCGCCGCTTTCCGGCATGTCCAAGCGCGAGACGGCACCTGTCTGGGATCGGATCGGCAGCACCGTCTTCGAACACGGCGAGCGCTTTTACAATTTCAAGGGCCTTCGGGCATTCAAATCAAAGTTTCATCCGCACTGGCAGCCGCGCTATCTTGCGGTTTCAGGAGGGGGCAATCCGATGATCGCGTTGATGGACGCTACACTTCTCATCGGCGGCGGATTGAAGGGAGTCGTCAGGAAATGATCAGAACGTATCTCCTCTTGGCCGTGTGCGCTTTCGCGCTGACGGCCCCGGCCATCGCTGCCGAGGAAACCACGCAACGCTTTGAAACCGGACTTATTCCTTCACCGCACATCTTTTTGCCGAACGGCGATGTCAAAGGCGCGGTGATGCTGATTTCGGATGGCGCTGGCTGGGGCGACAAGGAAAAGGCGGAGGCCGACAGTCTGGTGCAGGAGGGAGCCGTCGTAATCGGTGTCGACTTCCCGACCTATATGGATGCCCTGCGCAAATATGACGTCAGCGAGAATGACGGCTGCATCTATCTGGTTTCCGACATCGAGTCGCTCAGCCAACAGGTGCAGCGGGCTGCCGGCAACAGCGCCTATCATCTGCCGATTATCGCCGGTATCAGCGAGGGCGGCGCATTGGCGCTGGCGATTGCTGCGCAGACGCCGGATGCGACGATCGGCCAAACGCTGGTCGTGGATCCGGTAGCCGGCATTCCGCTGACCCAACAGCTCTGCACGCCGGCATCGAAAAAGACGGTGGGTGACCGGATGGTCTACGGCCTCGCCGAAGGCGGCCTTTCGAACCCCATCACTGCTGCCTTCACGTCCGCTGCAACGAAAGATGGGCGTGCGCATGCCGAGGCGCTGAAGAAGGATCATCCGGAAATTGAGATCCGCGATGTCGGGGATGATGCCGAAACGGCGCTTTCTGACACTCTGGACGACCTGATCGCCGCTTCTGGAAGCGCGGACAATCCGCTCGGATTGCCGCTTGCCGTGCTCGAGGCCAAGCCGTCCATGAACACCATGGCCATCATCTATTCCGGCGACGGCGGCTGGCGCGACATCGACAAAGAAGTCGGTGCGGCGCTGCAGAAAGAGGGCATTCCCGTCATCGGTGTCGATTCACTTCACTATTTTTGGTCAGAGCGCCAGCCGCAGGAGACGGCCGACGATCTGGCGAAGATTATCGAATTCTATCGCAAGCAATGGAAGGTGAAGCACGTTCTTCTGATCGGTTACTCTTTCGGTGCCGATATCGTGCCCGCCACCTACAATAGGCTCAAAGCCGCGGACAAAGCGGCGATCGCCCAGGTGTCGCTGCTCTCGCTCTCCCACGAGGTGGACTATGTGATTTCTGTCATGGGCTGGCTCGGCCAGAAGACGCAGGGTGCTGCCGGCGACCCGGTCGATGATCTGAAAGCCATCGACCCCAAGCTTGTGCAATGCATTTACGGCAAGGACGACGACGACGAGGTTGCCTGCCCTGCATTGAAGAATAGCGCAGCCGACGTCGTCGAGCTGCCGGGCGATCACCATTTCGACGAGAACTACGATCTGCTGACGAAGACGATCGTCGACCGGCTGAAGGCGCAGCTTGCCGATTAACGCATCAGCGTCTCTTCGCTCCAGCCGAGGGCGGCAATCTCAACACTGCGGAACTTCGCGTCGTCATCGACGATAAACTCGTCGAGCTGCGGTGGCTTTACGCAGGTTCCAGCGAGCATCGCATGCACCTGGCCGCGATGATGCGTCTGATGCTGGAAGAGGTGGTTCAGCACGTCGTCCACCCGCTCTTTCTGGAGGCGGCCGGGGCGCTGGAGATCGATCACCGCTGCAAGACCTTCCGGGCTCAGGGCTTCGCAAAACGCCACGAGGCGCTGATCGACCCTGCGCTGCTCGACAGCAAGCGAGGCGACCGTATCGAAGGGCTCTTCGACCTCCCAGGCTTTCGGACCAAGCGTGCCGCCCTCGAGCGCGTCGACATAGAACCAGTCAACGGTGATGATGTGGTTGAGCGTCGACTTGATCGAGGGAAAGAAGCTCACGCGCGTCGCCTCGAACTCCCCCGGACGCAGGGACGCGCAGGCAGCCAGTAGGCGATGGTTCGCAAGCGCGTTGTTATAGGAAAGCTTGCGGAACACCCGGCACGGATCGAAACTCGACATGGCGCATCCTCCTCATTGCGAATGGGCGTAGCTAAGGCGCCGATCTACGTGGCGTCAATGTTTGCGGTCGGCCTAATCGTTGCCAGCTAGATTCCCATCGCGCCAGGCAAGATGGCGCGGCGAGGCTGGCAACGTCTCGATTTCTTCAGCGATGAAATAGGCGGAATATCCAGCGCGGACAGGGCTCCGCGTGTCGCAGGCGCCTATTTGAACTCGAGATAATTGCCGCCATCCTCGATCCGGTGGGTGATCTCGCCGGACTTGAACGAAACTCGGGCGGGATTTCCATCACGTCACAAAAGCCACGCTCGTGCCAGGCGCGTTTATCGCAGACAAAGAAGTCTCGACGCTCCTGAGAAGGCGCTTGAATTTTCACCTCGACGCCGAGTTCCTCGATCATCTCGCGCTTCAGCGTCCGGATGAGGGGTTGCTCGGACATTCCCTGTCTATCCAAGATCGACCACGACAATCTCCGGCGGGACGCCGAAGCGGATTGGCGCAATCGAACAGCCAAGGCCGCCGGAGATAATAATATTTCGTCCCTCCTCGACAACGTGGCCATAAGCGTAACGATTACCGAAACGGGAGGGAACGACCGGCGAGCGGCCAAATAGACGGATCTGCCCGCCGTGTGTATGGCCCGAAAGCGTCAACGATACACGCTGCGGCACCCGTGGAAAAAGATCAGGCTCATGGGCAAGCAGGATGATAGGCGCATCGTCGGAAACCTGAGCCAGCGTGCCGTCCAGATCGTCCAGGCCGAGCATGTGCGTGCGGCCCCACCTCTTGCCGGGCAAAAGCGCCAATTGGTCTTCCAAACCCGCCAGCCAGAAGCCATAACCATCTTTTTCGAGGCGGACGGCACGGTTGCTGTAAACCGGAATTCCGACATCGGCCAAGGCGCGATGTCCGAACGGTTTCATGCCGTCGTTCTCCTGAGCGTCCTTGTCTTCCCACCAGTCGTGATTGCCCAAGATCGCGTGAACGCCGAGCGGAGCGCGCAAGGTGGCGAGTGCCTCCGACCACTCGCTCGAATGCATGTAACGGGTCACCATGTTCATGCCGGAGGTATAATCGCCGAGCATGACCGTCACGTCTCCACGGAGTTCGTTCGCCGTGGCGCAGATTGCGGCAATACGGCTGGCGGACATCCACGGTTCGCAGGCATGCAAATCGGCAAGGGCGACGACCCTGAGTTTCAAGCCCGGCGTCCACCCTGGCGGCGTTAGTGCATAACGGGTGATGTTCAGCCGCGCGAGAGGCTCATAGGCGAAGGCATAACCACCAAGCGCCACGACGCCCGCGAGACCGCCGCCGAGAATCTTCAGAAATCCGCGTCGCGTAATCACTCAATCGTCTTCCTGAAACAGCCGGAACTGCGCGGCTTCCAGGTCCTTCGGTGGCTGCAGGCCGAGATGCTTCCAGGCGGTTGCCGTCAGCACGCGGCCACGCGGCGTGCGCTGGATGAAGCCCTGCTGGATCATGTAGGGCTCGATGATGTCCTCGATCGCGTCGCGCGGTTCGGAAAGGCCGGCAGCGATCGTCTCGATGCCGACGGGGCCGCCGCCGAAATTGACGGCGATCATGTTGAGATAACGCTTGTCCAGCTGGTCGAGGCCGACACTGTCGACAAGCAGGCGGGTGAGCGCTTCGTCGGCTATCTCGCGGGTAACGGCTTCGGCCTTGGCGACTTCGGCGAAATCGCGCACGCGGCGAAGCAGGCGGCCGGCGATGCGCGGCGTGCCGCGGGCGCGCCGCGCAATTTCGCGGGCGCCGTCGTCGACGATCGGCAGGTTCATGAGACGGGCGCCGCGGCGCACGATCAGTTCCAGTTCTTCCACCGTATAGAAACTCAGCCGCACCGGAATGCCGAAGCGGTCGCGCAGCGGCGTGGTCAAGAGGCCTAGGCGCGTGGTCGCGGCGACGAGGGTGAATTTCGAAAGATCGATCTTTACCGAGCGGGCGGCCGGGCCTTCGCCGATGATGAGGTCCAGCTGGAAGTCTTCCATCGCCGGATAGAGGATCTCCTCGACGGCCGGATTCAGGCGGTGGATTTCATCGATGAAGAGGACGTCGCGCTCTTCGAGATTCGTCAGCAGCGCGGCAAGGTCGCCTGCCTTGGCGATGACCGGACCCGAAGTGGAGCGGAAGTTGACGCCGAGCTCCTTGGCCATGATCTGGGCGAGCGTCGTCTTGCCGAGGCCTGGCGGCCCCACGAAGAGGACATGGTCCAGCGCCTCGCCGCGGTTCTTGGCGGCCTCGATGAAGACCTTCAGGTTCGCACGCGCCTCCGCCTGGCCGGTGAACTCGTCCAGCGACTGCGGGCGGAGCGTCACATCCAGGTCTTCGCCCCGCTTTTCCGGCGATATCAGGCGCGCGGGTTCACTCATCTTGGCAATCTTCCAGTTTGATAGGGATTCAACCCATACATGACGCAGTCCGCTTTTGCATCAAATCGCGGCGGATTTAACGCGCGAGCTCCTTGAGACCCAACCTGATCAGCTTGGCACTGTCAGCACCTTCGCCTGCCGTCTTCATGGCCGCAGCGACGGCGTTGGCGGCCTGATCACGTGAATAGCCGAGGTTCGTCAGCGCCGAGACGGCATCGGAGACCGGGGCCGAGGCAACACCTTCACCGAGTTCATGCTTGAGGCCGATATTGATCGCCTCGCCGGCAAAGGCGGGTGCCTTGTTCTTCAATTCGGTGACGATACGGACTGCAACCTTCGGGCCGACCCCCTGTGCGCGGGAGACGGCCGTTTTGTCCTGCAGCGCGATCGCATTGGCCAGTTCGCCTGGCGTCAGGATGGAGAGGACGGCGAGCGCGACCTTCGCGCCGACACCCTGGACGCTTTGCAGCAGGTTGAACCACTCGCGCTCCAGCGCGGTCATGAAGCCGAAAAGCTTCAGCTGGTCTTCGCGCACATAGGTCTCGATGAAGAGCACGCATGCCTCTCCCGGCGAGCCGAGTCTCGATAGCGTACGGCCGGAGCAATAGGCGGCGTAGCAGACGCCGTGCACGTCGACGAGCACATGGTCGTCGCCGATTTCGTCGATGGTGCCTTTGAGCTTGCCGATCATGAAGAGGTCCGTCAGGGATGGGTTTCGGGGGTGATGAGATCGAGCGATGGGAAATAGGAACGGTAGCGGACGGCGTCACGCGTGAGCAGCCGATGCCGGCGCCAATCGGCATGAGCCCCGACCAGAAAATCGGGAAGTATCCTTTCGCGCTGACCGCCGGCTCGCCGATATAGGCGGTGTGCTTTGCCGGCACGAAAAGCCGCCTCGAAAGGTATGGCTTCACGCTTCACATCGAGCCAGGACAAAGCAGACGTCAACTGCTCCTCGGACAGAGACGAGGCGGCGAGTTCCGACCAGATAACGACGTTCGTTACCAGATCACCGTCAATCACGCATTGCTTCAGGGACCTCAGCGACCATTGCCGTTCGGCGGTATCAGGCCCCAGGATGTCGATAAAAATATTGGTGTCAACGAGGGTCGAGATCGTCACGTAGGCCCCTCAACCATTCGATATACTCATCCGTCGTCATTCCGCCGAGATCAGCCGTTCCTTGGACGCGGCGCGCCCAATCATCGAAATTGCGAATCGGATCAGCTCCGCCCTTCTCGATCTTGACGAGTACGGCACCCCCTCCGGAGGCGATGAAATCCACTTCCGATCCCAGGGCCGATCCCTAGTCGGTCGCGAATCTCCTTCGGGATCGTCACTTGGCCCTTCTCGGTGACCCGCATGGTAATACCTCCTTTGTATTACCTTAGCTGCAGAAAGAGAACAAGTCAAGAACGCATGTCAGCCGGCCAGTGCTGCCTGGCGCATCCGGCTGCTGCCGCGGTTATGGGCGTGGCAGATGGCGATGGCGAGCGCGTCAGCGGCGTCGTTGCCCTTAAATTCGACTTTCGGCATCAGGATTTTCAGCATCAAGTGGATCTGCTGCTTCTCGCCGTGGCCGACGCCGATGACGGCTTTCTTGACGGCGTTGGGTGCATACTCCGATACCTGGAGCCCGGCGCGTGCCGGCACGAGCATCGCGATGCCGCGGGCCTGACCGAGCTTCAGCGTCGCAACCGCATCCTTGTTGACGAAGGTCTGCTCGACCGCTGCCTCATCCGGCTTGTAGCCATGTACGATTTCGGCAAGCCCGTCATGAAGCTGGCAGAGGCGAGAGGCGAGGTCCATCTCGCCGTCCGAGGTCACCGTTCCGGAGGCCACGAAGCGCAGCGAATTGCCTAGTGTGTCGATAATTCCCCAGCCGGTGCGGCGAAGGCCCGGGTCGATGCCGATGATGCGAATCGTATTTTGCATGGCTCACCTTATTGCGGTTGCAAAATAACTGCCACCGATATGTGAACAAAACAAAAACATTACGTCGCTTTATAAGGCGCCGTTTACCACGAATTAAATCCAATGCCTGAAAGCTACCCTTCAAATGTGAGAGGAGCTGCCTTTTTGCAAAAGGTTAAGGCTCCCCGTGTTCTGTTTTCGGTCAAGGTGGCATCGTTTGCGCTGCCGGCAAGCCGCTCCGGAAGGGTTCGTAGTTATGGCTCAGAGATTTCAGTCCCTGTCCTTTAAGGTTATCGCGACATTTATCCTGCTCACGGCACTGGCTGTGAGCACGATCAGTGTTCTTGGCTACTTCACCAGCAGCCGCATTTCAGATGCGCAGGCGCTGAAGGCCAAGGAAAGCGTTCTCATCTTCCGCGGCGACATGCTGCAGGATCAACTGGGACAGCTCGAGAACCAGGCGAGTTCCATTGCGCGCATCGAGGCGCTGCAGATGTCGATCACCAGCCTGAAGAGCGGCTGGAAGACGATCGAAAAATCGTCGGGCGACGCGCGCGGCGAACTCAAGAAGGTGTTCATCACCAACAATCCGAACCCGGCCGATCAGCGCGAAAAGCTGATGAAGCCGGAAGGACCGAGCGGCTTCTACTACTCCAACCACGAAAAGACGCAGGGCGAAGTTGCACGCGACCTGGAGAACACCGCCTTCAGCGACCTGCTGATCGCCGATCTCGATGGCTCGGTTCTCTATTCCTACAAGAAGGACGACAATTTTGCCGAAAACCTGAAGGCTGATGCATGGAAGGCGACAGGTGCGGGTATTGCGTTTGCAAAGGCGATCGAGAACACGGCCAAGGCGACGGACGATTCCGCGCCGACCGCATTTTCGGGCCTGCGCGTTGATGCCTCCAACGGCAAGTCGGCGATCTTCTACGCAGTGCCGATCATCAAGCTCGGACAGCCGAAGGGCATCATCCTCTTCAAGGTTCGCGACGATATCATCACCAGCATCCTGGCAAAGGGGATCGTTTCCGGCAGCACGGCTCAGGCGGCCATCATTTCCAGTGACGGTTCTGCCGTGGGGCTCAATGCCGAAGGCCGGCTTGCGACCCTCGACACGGCGCCGTTCACCTTCATGAAGGATGCGCTTGCAAGCAGCAACGGCATGACGGTCGACGACTTTGCGCGTCCCGACGGCACCGCCCGGGCCTATGTCCGCTCTATCACCTATCAGGGCGAGCGGTTCCTCGTCGTCGAAAGCGTGCTCGTCAGCGAGCTCAATGCTGGTTCGATCGAGATCGCGACGCTGCTGACCATGATCGGCCTTGCAGCGCTTGTCGTCATGGCGATCGCCACCGGCCTCATCACCAAGCTGCTCTTCTCGCCGCTTGCCCGACTCGCTGGAAATACCCGCGATGTGGCCGACGGCAAGCTGGATGTCGAGATCGGCAGCCAGACCCGCCAGGACGAAATCGGCACGATGGCCAAGGCGCTCGCCCGCTTCAGGCAATCACTGATCGAAAGCCGCGAACTGGAAGCGGCAAGCGCCGAAACCCGCGCCCGCGCCGAGCGCGACCGTCAGGAAAACCTTGCTCTGCGCGAAGCGGAAGCGAGAACCTTGCAGGATGTCGTCCAGGCACTGGACGAGGGTCTGGACCATCTGGCGAACGGCGATCTTGCCTATCAGATCGAAACGCGCTTCCCCAACGAACTTGAAAGCCTGCGCGTCAACTTCAACGAGGCGCTCGCCACGCTCAGCGAAACGATGACGGCGATCGGCGGCAACTCGATGGCTGTACGGTCGGGCTCGGAAGAGATGCGGACCGGAGCCGACGATCTTGCCGGACGCACCGAGCGCCAGGCTGCTTCGATCACCGAAACGGCCAATGCGATCGACGCGATCACCCAGTCTGTTCGCGTCCAGATCCAACGCGCCGAACAGGCCGAGCGCATTGCCCGCGACGCAAAGAAGGAGACCACCGGCTCCAGCCAGATCATGCGCGAGACAATCGCAGCGATGGAAGCAATCCAATCCTCCTCGCGGCAGATCAATACGATCATCTCCGTCATCGACGACATCGCCTTCCAGACCAACCTGCTGGCGCTTAATGCCGGCGTCGAAGCCGCCCGCGCCGGGGAATCCGGCAAGGGGTTTGCGGTCGTGGCAATGGAAGTGCGCGAGCTGGCGCAGCGCTCATCGAGCGCAGCCAAGGAAATCGCGAGCCTGCTGCAGAAGTCGACCCGTGAAGTCGAGACCGGGGTAGCGCTTGTCGAGCGGGCAGGGGTGGCTCTGACCGGCATAGGCAGCCATGTGGAAGCGATCAACGGCCAAATCAACGAGATCATGGAATCGACCCGCGAAGAGGCGGATACGCTCCGCCAGATCAACACCTCCGTTTCCGAGCTCGATTCGATGACGCAGCAGAATGCCGCAATGGTCGAGGAAACGACAGCCGCGATCCACCGCCTTGCGGCCGAGGCTGTGGAGATGGACCGTCAGCTCGGCAATTTCGCGCTGCCTCACGACCATTACCATCACAGCGCCGAGGTTCATGTTCTCCGGCAACGCCGATAAACGGAGCAAACGAAGCGAAGAGATCGGGGGTCGGGCAACCGGCCCTTTTCTTCGTCCGCGGGATTTGGAATGAGCGATTCCAGACCCTACATAGACCTGTCCTTCCAATCACCGGCAGGTTTTTCCTATGGTTCCCTTTTCCATTCTCGATCTTTCGCCCGTTGCCGAAGGCACGACGATCCAGCAATCCTTCGAAGGCTCGGCGCGCATGGCGCAGAAGGCGGAAGAGTGCGGCTACAAGCGTTTCTGGCTGGCGGAGCATCACGGCATGCCGGGGGTTGCAAGTGCCGCGACTGCAGTGGTCATCGGCCATGTCGGTGCCGCAACGAAACGGATCCGCATCGGCTCGGGGGGAATCATGCTGCCCAATCACTCGCCGCTGGTGATCGCCGAGCAGTTCGGCACATTGGCGGCGCTTTTCCCGGGCCGGGTCGACCTCGGGCTCGGCCGCGCGCCGGGTACGGATATGCGCACGGCACAGGCGCTGCGGCGCAATCTGGAGACAGGCGCCCACAACTTCCCGAACGATATCGTCGAGCTGCAGCAGCTATTAGGAGCGCCGGTCGAGAACCAGGCGATCCTTGCCGTTCCGGGCCACAATTCGCATGTGCCGATCTGGCTTCTCGGCTCCAGTCTTTATAGCGCCCAGCTTGCGGCGATGCTCGGCCTGCCCTATGCCTTCGCCTCGCATTTCGCGCCGGATTCGCTGCTCGATGCGATCGATATCTACCGCAGCAAGTTCCAACCCTCGGCCTCGCTCGACCAGCCCTACGTCATGGCCGGCGTCATGGGTTCCGTCGCGCCGACCGACGAGGAGGCGCAATATCATTTCACGTCTGCCCAGCAGCAGTTCGTCAATCTGCGCCGTAACGTCCGTGGCCCGTTCCCGCGGCCAGTCGAGGACATGGAGGGCTTCTGGTCACCGATGGAGAAACTGAATGTCGAGCACACGCTGCGCTATGCGGTCGTGGGCTCGCCGAAGACGTCAGAGGCGAAGCTCACCGAATTCCTGAAGGAGACCGGCGCGGACGAACTCATCATCTCGATGCCGATCCACGACATCGAGGCGCGGCTGAAGTCGGTCGAGCTGTTTGCGGGACTGGGGAATTTCATGCGTGTGGCGGCTTAAGGTCCTGGAGCTGCGAAGCGCTCCCCGGCTTCTTCCCTCATTGCTGTGAACTGAGTTTTCCGCGACCAAGGGTTTGGGCGCGCTGGGCTCCTGTGACAAGCACAGGAGTGAGGGAGCCCAAGAGGTAGCGGGTGGTTGCATATAGCCTGCGTCGCTCTACGCCCAACATCACTGCTGAAAACAAAAAGACCCGGTAGCGTTTCCGCAGCCGGGTCCTTTGTTCGTTCGTTCGAATGCTCAGGCCGAAAGCTTGGCGAGCACTTCCTCGGAAACCTCGAAGTTCGAATAGACGTTCTGCACGTCGTCATCGTCTTCCAGGCTGTCGATAAGCTTCATCAGCGACTGGGCCCTTTCTTCGTCCACTGGCACGTTGTTCTGGGAGCGCCAGACGGCCTTGACGGTTTCAGCTTCGCCAAGCGCGCCTTCCAGGGCCTTGGCGACCTCGCCGAGGGATTCGAAGGCGCAGGTGATGGTGTGGCCTTCCTCGTCGGTCTCGACGTCATCGGCGCCGGCTTCGATCGCGGCTTCCATGACCGTGTCGGCATCGCCGGCCGATGGCTTGTAGGTGATCTCACCGACGTGGTCGAAGGAGAAGGAAACCGAGCCGGTTTCGCCGAGCGCGCCGCCGGCCTTCGTGAAGATCGAGCGGACGTTGGATGCGGTGCGGTTGCGGTTGTCGGTCAGCGCTTCGACGATGATCGCCGTGCCTCCCGGACCGTAACCCTCGTAGCGGACTTCGTCGTAATTCTCGCTATCGGCGCCTGCGCGCCTTCTTGATGGCGCGGTCGATGTTGTCCCTCGGCATGGACTGTGCCTTGGCGTTCTGGATTGCCAGGCGCAGGCGGGCGTTCATCGTCGGGTCGGGCAGGCCGGCCTTGGCGGCAACGGTGATTTCGCGCGCAAGCTTGGAGAACATTTTCGACCGCACGGCATCCTGACGGCCTTTGCGATGCATGATGTTTTTAAACTGTGAATGGCCAGCCATGGCACCCCTGTTCACGTCTTATTGTTCGGAATGGACGGCCTTATAAAAGCGAAGCGGGCTGCATTCAAGGGGAAAGCAGCTTGTCTCTGTGTCCCGAGGAAGGCGAAAAGCTACGGAACAAAGCGGCAGACGTGACGTTTGAAGGCTTGAAAAGCCCGAACGGAAGGGGAAGGCCATGGCAAGCTTTAGTGAAGCGCGCGATCATCCGGCACGGCAGCTTTGGGATCAGGTGAACGATGTTTCCGCAGGGATGCTCGGCATCGACGGTGCCGACATGCACATGCAGCCGATGGCTCCGCATGCCGATCCGAAGACCAATACCATCTGGTTCTATACCAAATCGGATGCCGACATCGCCCGCGTCGTCAAACCGGGAACGCGGGCGCATTTCTGCGTCGTCGGCAAGGATCATGACTACCACGCGTGCCTGGCAGGGAAGATCGAGGTCCGGCCGGATCCTTCGAGGATCGACCAATATTGGAATTCGGTGGTTGCTGCCTGGTACGAGGAGGGCAAGAAAGATCCGAACCTGACGATGCTTGTCATGCATGTCGACGACGCCGAAATCTGGGTTTCGACCGGCAGCAAGCTGAAGTTCGGCTGGGAGATCGCGAAGGCCAATCTCAGCGATGACAAGATGCCCGAAGTGGGCATCAAGCGGCACCTGCAATTTGCCTGACACGGGCAAAACCCGGAGGTCTCAGGCTTTCGGGTCTTCTCTATTGAGCGCCTTTCATCAGATAAATGAGCGGCTTCTTGGGCAGGGAGCGCATGGAAACGGTGATCGTGTCGTCGGGCGCGTAGCTGATGTCGAAATCCTTGCCGAACATCGACACGAAGCGCGCGACCGGCGGACCGCGGCGGTGCATCGGCAGTATCAGCGACGAGCGCAGCCGCTTGATGATGCGGCTCATGCTGTCAGCGCCCATGGTCAGGCCGCCATCGACCGGCACCATGACGATGTCCAGGCGGCCGATCTCGGTGTAGTGGGCATCGGTCAGCTCATAGTGCAGATGGCCGAGATGGCCGATGCAGAGCCCGGCGCTCTCGAAGATGAAGATCGAATTTCCATCCTGCTGCGCAGCGCCGTAGCCGCCGCGGATATCCGTCGTGACGTTGCGGATATAGGTGTCGCCGACCATCAGGTCGATGTCGGCCTTTTCTCCGGGCACATCGCTCCAGCCGTGCAGCACGTGCTTGATCGCCGGATCCGGGGTCAGCGTGTAGTGCGTGGAGTGCGCCCGGTTCATCGTCACTACGTCGGGTGTCACGACCGGCCGGTACCAGCCGTTGAAATCCGTTGCGATGACGATGCCGCCCGGCGTTTCGATTTCGAAGGTGGAATGTCCTAGAAAGGTCAGCTTGACATCCTCGCCTTCCGAAACCGCGGGCACGATGGGCACCTCACCGGAAAAGCTTGCGAATTTGGCCTTGGGGATTGCCTGTGCGATCGCCTGGCATTGGCTAACGGGCTTCCGTTCCTCTTGTGCAGCGGCTGCACGGGGCAGGGCAAGAGGCACAAGGCATGCGATAGCGAGGATAAGCAATTGCGGCTTCATGCCACCCTCCGGCGCTTTCACGGTGCGGCGAGGATGCGACAAGGGGACGCATCGGTCCAGCCGAAATCAGGCAGGGCCGCTCACAATTGCGTGTTGCCGGCGGGTGTTCTCAGCGCCAGAAATCCGGGATGGTTTCGGAAAGCCGCGGGCCAATCCGCAGCGGCGCAATCTTTTCAGCAAGCCCCGTGGAGTTGGAAATCTCCACGCCGACACCGCAGATCGTGGCACGTCCAGTGGCGGCTTCCATACGTCCTTTCGGCATCTTGGATATGAAGCGGTTTAGCGGCTCTTCCTTGTCCATGCCAAGCGAGGAGTTATAGTCGCCACACATGCCGGCATCCGACATATAGGCCGTGCCTCCGTTGAGGATCTGGTGGTCGGCCGTCGGCACATGGGTATGCGTGCCGACGACGAAGCTGGCGCGTCCATCGACGAAATGGCCAAAGCACTGCTTCTCGCTGGTGGCCTCCGCATGGAAGTCGAAGATGATCGCATCGGCTTGTTCCTTCAGCGGGCAGGCATCGAGGATCGTTTCGGCGGATTTGAAGGGATCGTCGAGCTCGGGATGCATGAAGACGCGGCCCATGATGTTTGCCACGAGCACGCGTGCTCCGCTTCGCGCATAAAAGAGCCCTGAGCCGCGGCCGGGCGTTCCCTGCGGATAGTTCGCCGGGCGCAGGAACTGGTCGTGGCGGCCTGCGAAGGCGACCGCTTCCTTCTGGTCCCAGACGTGGTTTCCGGTTGTAACGACGTCGGCGCCTGCGTTGATCGTCTCGAGGAAGATGTCCTCCGTGATGCCGAAACCGCCGGCAGCATTTTCGCCGTTGACGATCACGAAGTCGAGTTTCAGGTCTGAAACCAAGCCGGGCAGGCGATCCCATACAGCCGTGCGCCCCGTCTTGCCGACCATGTCACCCAGAAAAAGCAGACGCATTCCTTATCCGATCCAAGAAGCAAAAAAGCGAAGGCCGCTTTCTGTCAGGATGGCATCCAGGCTTATGTCATGCGGCTCGTCCGGCACATGTGCCACTTCCTGGCAGTCGAATGCAATGCCGATCAGCTTCGGATGCATGCCTTTTTGCCGCAAACGGCCGATCGCGCGGTCGTAGTGGCCGGCGCCATAGCCGATGCGATGGCCGCGATCGTCGAAGACCGACAGCGGCACGAGCATGATTTCCGGATCGAGAACGGTGGCCTCCTGTCCCGGTCCGGCAGTGCCGAAGCCCGTTGCAACCAGCGGCGCGCTGCGCAGGAGTTCACGGAAGACGATCGTCTGCCTGTCGAGGATGGCGGGAACGCAGAGGCGGGCGCCGCGTGCCTCAAAGCGCGCCATCAACGGCCGGATATCGGCCTCCGAGCGGATGGGCATGAAGCCCGAAATGATCGTGCCGGGATCGAAGGCCACGGCTTCGCCGGCGTGCTCCGCCATTGCCAGGCTCTTTTCGATCCGCGTCTCTGGCGGGATTGCGTCGCGCAGCGCAAGCCGTTCGGCGCGCATCTGGGCTTTCAGTTCTTTGGATATCGTCTGCTGCATAATGCGAACCATAAACGGCTGGTGGGCCATTGCAATCCCGTGAAAGCAGCTGGAATTTACCGCCGCAAGTGCTGCAATGGGGCCACCAGTTGCCGGACCGTCTGTTCGAACAGGGCCTTGCCGCCCGCAAACCAGCCGAGCGCTTGCAACTTTTCGGTGCTCATCCGGTTGATGGCAGACTTGTCTGCCGAGGCAGGCAGAGGATTGGGACAGCCGGTTTGCTGTTGCACGACCGACAAGATATCGCGGGTATCGGCGACAAGATCGGAAACATTGAAGACCTCGCCGGAGATGCGGGCGCTTTCCGTCTCCAGCATCAGCCGCACGGCGCGGCCGAGGTCGCGGCCGTGTACTTCCGTTCCGGCTCGAACGGGCGCCGGCCTGCCGCTCAGGTAATCCTCGATGAGACCCGTCCATTTGTTCGGGAGCAAGTCGCCGTAGACTTCCGTGGCGCGCAAGCTGGCCGCTGCAAAGCCCGGCCCGGCCAGATGGGCGAGCGCTCGCTCGCCGGCGAGCTTTACCTCTCCGTAAAGCGTATCCGGCTCCGGCAGCATGTCTTCGGTGAGAACAGTGCCGGGCGCTGCATCCTGATAGGCGGCGCGGCTGGAGATGAAGATGCAGCGGCGGGTACCGGCGCGCTTGGCAGTGTCGAAGAGCTTCACAGTGCCGTCGAGGTTTAGGCGACGGAAGCCGCCTGGATCATCGCCTTCGCCGCCACGATATTGACCGGGCAGGTGGCTGAGCGCGGCATGCACGAAGAAATAGGCATCGTCGAAGGCCTCGATATGGTCCTTGTCGGGATCGAGCGAAAGCGGTGCGAATTCGACGGGACGGGAGAAGAGGCGTGGCAATGGCGCGCGGCGTCCGCCAATGATGACCGAATATCCGGCGGCAAGCAGCTCCTCGACGATATAGCATCCCACCAAGCCCGTCCCGCCGGATACCAGTACCTTCATTTCGCCTCCGGGTTCATCATGGACGCAAGGTCCGGCAGGTCGTTGCCGGCATGGACGGAGTGCCAGAGATCGATCAGCGGCTTGAGCCTGGCCGCCTTCGGATGATCCTTCTCCCATGGCTTTTCATATTGGTAATGCAGGACCGAAATGCTCTTCCAGTCCCAAAGCGCGGGCATGGTGAACCATACATATTGCAGCATGTTGAAATAGACGGGGAGGCCGTGCCAATCCGGGAAGAAGGCTTCGAGGAAGGTCTGGTCGGTCCGTCGCCAGAAGGCATCCGGCTGGTCGAGCATGGCAAGCATCCGGCCAAAGGTTTCTTCGGAAGGTCTTGCGACGAAGACGCCGGAATTCATGCGGCGGAAGTCGGCAAGCGTTTCATAGACATTCGGTGCTGCGGAAAATTCGGGGTAGCCGAAGAGTTTGTCGATATTCTTCAAGACGATAGCATCGGCATCGATGAAGACGGTGCGCTCGTATTCGGTCAGTTGCCAAAGGCGAAGCTTGCAGAAATTGTCGAGCGGCGAATGAAAATCAGGCTTGCGGCCCTTAGTGAAGGGGGCAGCGGAATGAAGCTGGCCGCGGGCATGACGCTCGTTGAAGGCGCCGGAAAGCGGCAGGTGCGCGACCGCGATGAGGCGGCAGCCAAGATCGGCAAGCGGGGCAAGCGCGATTTCATCCACGCCGCCGGTATGCAGCACGACGATATTGGCCGCCGTTTTCGTGAGCCGAAGGGAGCGCACAAGCGCGGTCGCACCCTTGGCATAGTCGGCGTTCGTGACGAGGGTGATGTAGGCGTAACGCTGAGGCGACTCTCCCAATGAGATGACCGCTCCGGTCTCCGTGACGTCCATGCTCATGACACCGATTTCAGCCGCTTGCCTTCCGGGTCGCGGTCGATCGTGGCGGCGATGTCCTTGGTCCAGGCGGAGACGGCGGGAACGCGGGAGCGGTCGACGCGGTAAGCGAATTTCCTGGCGACGTCGACGATCTCGCTGAGCAAGCCCGCCTCGAGCGTGATCGGATCGAGCCCCAGATCGCGGAATTTCTCGTTCCTGACGATCAGATCGTTTTCAGGCGCTTCCTTGCGCGGGTTGGGAAGCCAGGCGATCTTCGCGCCGCTCATCCTGGCGATCATCTCGGCAAGATCGCGCACCCGATGCGTCTCGGTCATCTGGTTGAAGATCTCGACACGGGAGCCGCGTGCAGGCGGGTTCTTCAGCGCAAGCTCGATGCAGCGAACCGAATCCTGGATATGGATGAAGGCGCGCGTCTGGCCGCCTGTGCCGTGCACGGTCAGCGGGTAGCCGATCGCGGCCTGGATGAGAAAGCGGTTCAGTACGGTGCCGTAGTCGCCGTCATAGTCGAAACGGTTGATCAGTTGGGGATGACGGCAGGTCTGCTCTGTATGTGTGCCCCACACGATGCCCTGGTGCAGGTCGGTGATGCGCAGCGCATCGTTTTTCGCATAGAACTGCAGGAGCAGTTGATCCAGGCACTTGGTCATATGGTAGATCGAGCCGGGATTGGACGGATAGAGGATTTCCTGTTGCGCCATGTCGCCATCCGCCGTTTCGACGCCGACGGTCAGGTAGCCCTCGGGGATCGCCGCGCCGACGGTCGAATAGCCGTAGACGCCCATCGTGCCGAGGTGGATCAGATGAGCGTCGAGCTGTAATTCGACGAGCGCATTCAAAAGGTTATGCGTAGCGCTGACATTGTTGTTGACGGTGTAGTTCTTGTGCCGGTCGCTCTTCATCGAATAGGGTGCGGCGCGCTGCTCGGCGAAATGGACGATGGCGTCCGGCCGGTTTTCGGCAAGCCAATTCTTGAGGAGCTCGTAATCCTTGGCGAGGTCAATCAGATTGAAATGGATGCGCCGCCCGGTTTCGGCATGCCAGATGCGGGTTCGCTCCTGAATGGAATCCATCGGCGTCAGCGATTGCACGCCAAGTTCGGTGTCGATCCAGCGCCGCGAGAGATTGTCGAGAATGTGGACGTCGTGCCCCGCGTCTGAGAGATGCAGCGATGTCGGCCAGCCAATAAACCCATCTCCGCCCATCACCGCAATCTTCATCGCATTGCCTCCTGCATGTTCATCTACTATCGGGAATACTCAAGTACTGTGACGATTGTTCAAAGCTAGGGCATTGCTGCGCCTCGCCAACAGGCATGCGCGTTTGGAGAAAATTATGGCGGATAACGGCTTTTCGATTTCTGGCGCGCTGACGGAGACCGGGCACCAACTGATCCAGCGCGTCTATTACGAAGACACCGATTTCTCCGGTCTCGTCTATCACGCGCGCTATCTGCATTTCCTCGAGCGCGGCCGCACCGACTATCTTCGCTGCCTGGGCGTCGAGCAGCGCGAGCTGATCACCGCCGACGAGGAAGGGCTCGTTTTCGTCGTTCACCGCATGGAGATCGACTTCAGGAATCCGGCGCGCATGGACGATGTTCTCACCATCGTCACGCGCACCGAGAAGGCAGGCGGCGCGAAGATGGTGCTGCAACAGGACATCCGCCGTGGCGAAACGCCGCTCATCGCCGCCAAGGTCATCATTGCCGTCATCAACGCGAAGGGAAGACCGCGGCGGTTGCCCGAGGCGCTGGCAAAGCAGATGCAAATCGAGACGCAGGAGGGCTGAAAGTGCATCCCAGACATGCAGAAATGACCAAACGCGAGCCTTGCAAAAACATGACTTTTATGTGAAGGAATTCGGCGCTGCAAGGATTGCGCGGTATTCCGTCGTCGGACTTCGGTCTCTTCGTGCCAAGCCGGGAAGAAAAATTTAGCTGGTAAAGCTTTGCCGTCATACTCTGGCACTAACGATCTATTAACCATAATAGTGTCTTACTCTGAAAGTCAGAGATTGTGCGGTGCACGCCTTCCTTTGACCAAATTTGACGGCAAGGAAGGCGGAAGAAGAGCTTTAAGCTTGACCAGGGCTTTGGGCGGCGGTCGCCAGGCAATTCTTGCGAGATCACTTTCTGTGCCGCCCGGTCAAGCACCGGGCGTTTGGATTCGGGGATTTTGATAAATGGAACAAGTAGGATTGGCAGCAGCAACGGCCGACGTCAGCCTCTGGTCGCTGTTCATGCAGGCAGGCATCGTCGTCAAGCTGGTCATGCTCGGGCTGATCGCAGCCTCCGTCTGGACCTGGGCAATCGTCATCGACAAATATCTGGCCTATGGCCGCGCCCGGCGCCAGTTCGACAAGTTCGAACAGGTTTTCTGGTCGGGTCAGTCGCTGGAAGAGCTCTACAGGACACTTTCCGAACGCAACAATACCGGGCTTGCTTCGATCTTCGTCGCAGCCATGCGCGAGTGGAAGAAGTCCTTCGAGCGCGGCGCACGCTCGCCGATCGGCCTGCAGATGCGTATCGACCGGGCAATGGATGTAACGCTCGCCCGTGAAACCGAATATCTTTCCGCCCGCCTCGGGTCGCTAGCGACGATCGGCTCGGCCGGTCCGTTCATCGGTCTCTTCGGTACGGTCGTCGGTATCATGACTTCGTTCCAGGCAATCGCCGGTTCGAAGTCGACCAATCTGGCGGTCGTCGCCCCCGGTATCGCCGAGGCGCTTCTCGCCACTGCGATCGGCCTCGTGGCCGCTATCCCGGCGGTTATCGCCTACAACAAGTTCTCCGCGGATGCCGGCAAACTCTCTGGCCGCATGGAAGGCTTTGCGGACGAATTCTCCGCCATACTTTCGCGCCAGATCGACGAGAAGCTGCAGCCGCGTCAGGCCGCACAATAAACCAACGGAGTACACGATCATGGGTATGGCTGTTGGAGGCAATAACGGCGGAGGCGGAGGACGCCGTCGCCGTGGTGGCCGGAACAAGGGTGTTATTTCCGAGATCAACGTGACGCCGCTCGTCGACGTCATGCTCGTGCTGCTCATCATCTTCATGGTGGCGGCCCCGATGATGACCGTCGGCGTGCCGATCGACCTGCCGGAAACCCAGGCCAAGGCGCTCAATTCCGAAACGCAGCCGATCACCATTTCCGTCAAGAACGACGGTGCGGTGTTCCTGCAGGAAACGCCGATCCCGGCCGAAGAGATCGCCGCCAAGCTCGAAGCGATCGCGACCACCGGCTACAATGAACGCATCTTTGTGCGTGGTGATGCGACGGCGCCCTACGGCGTGATCGCCGACGTCATGGCGCGCATCCAGGGCGCGGGCTTCAAGAATATCGGTCTCGTCACGCAGCAGAAGAAGGACCAGTAGAAAGCAAGATGAAGACCAGTGTCGTCACATCTGCTGTTCTGCACGGCTTGGTGCTCGCCGCGGCTCTGGTGACCATTGGTTCGCCCGAATCGTTCAAGGTCGATGATTTCGAAGCGATGCCGGTCGATCTGGTGCCGGTCGAATCCATCACCCAGATGCAGCAGGGTGACAAGACGGCAAAGCCCAACGACAAGCCGGCGCCAAAGCCGACGTCAAAACCCGCTGATGTTGCAGACGCCGAGAACCTCGGCGACAACAAGATCGATCTGAAGACGCCGCCGATCCCGAACGCCAAGCCGAACAACAACGAAAGCACTGCCGCGCCGAAAGCCGCCGAGAAGCCGCTTCCCCAGAATGATCCCGTCCCCAACGAGGTGAAGGAGATCATGAAGGAGGACACGGTGGTCGATGAGCCGAAGGAAGTTGCATCGATTCCAGAAACCAAGCCGGAAATTGCGCCGACGCCGCCGAAGCCGGAAGAAATGCCTGCCGAACAGGCCGAGCCGCCGAAGCCGGAAGCCGAAGCGCTGCCGGACAATGTTCCGACGCCGGTGGCCAAGCCGCAGGTAAAGCCGCCCGAGCAGAAACCCGCTGAAAAGCCGCCGGAAAAAGCGCAGGACCAGCAGAAGACGGCTGACAAGCAGCCCGACAAGAAGAAAGCCGACAAGGCCCAGGAAAAGGCGAAGGCCTCGTCCTCGAAGCAGAGCGATTTCAACGCCGACGACATCGCAGCACTGCTGAACAAGCAGGAGCCTTCCAATGGCGGCGCCAAGCGCTCGACCGAAGTCGCTTCTCTGGGTGCCAAGAAGTCGAATAACACCGGCGCCAAGCTCAGCATGAGCGAGATGGATGCGCTGCGTAATGCGATTGCCGGCAACTGGCAGATCATTCCCGGCCTTGCGGACATGGACCAGGTCCGCATCACCGTCCACATGAAGCTGGACGAGAATGGCGAGATCATCGGAGATCCCGAGGTCGAAGCGACCGGCGGCAACGAATCCACACGCCGTGCACTTGCAGGCGGTGCTTATCGTGCCGTCAAACGGTCTGCGCCATTCACCAACCTTCCGAAAGACAAATATGACGCGTGGAGCGAAGTCATCGTGAACTTCGACCCCAGTCAGATGGCCCTTTAAATGCTGAAAGGCTTGCTCCTCATGACCAAGTGTTCCCTCATCCGCGCCTTCATGGTGGCTCTCGGCATGGCTGTGACGGCGGCTATCGCGACGCCTGCGCACGCGCTTGTCGAGATCAACATTAACAAGGGTAACGTCGAGCCCCTGCCGATCGCCATTACCGATTTCCTGCAGGGAGACATGGGCGCGCAAGTCTCTCAGGTGATCGCCGCCGATCTGCAGCGCTCCGGCCTCTTTGCGCCGATCAACAAGAACGCCTTCATCGAGAAGATTTCCAACCCCGATGCCGCTCCGCGTTTCGAGGACTGGAAGGTCATCAACGCGCAGGCGCTCGTCACCGGCCGCGTCACGCAGGAAGGCGATGGCCGACTTCGCGCCGAGTTCCGTCTCTGGGATTTCTTCGCCGGTCAGCAGATGACCGGCCAGCAATTCTACACGCAGCCGGAAAACTGGCGCCGCGTTGCCCACATCATTGCCGACGCGATCTATAAGCAGATCACCGGCGAAGAGGGCTATTTCGATACCCGCGTCGTCTTTGTCTCCGAGATCGGCACGAAGCAGCAGCGCAAACGCCAACTCGCGATCATGGACCAGGACGGCTTCAACGTGCGCAACCTGACGGATGGCAGCGACCTCGTTCTGACGCCGCGCTTCTCGCCGAACCGGCAGGAAGTGACCTACATGTCCTTCGCCAACCAGCAGCCGCGCGTCTACCTGCTGCAGCTCGAAACCGGACAGCGTGAAGTTGTCGGCAACTTCCCGGGCATGACCTTTTCGCCGCGCTTCTCGCCGGATGGCCAAAAAGTGGTGATGAGCCTTCAGCAGGAAGGTAACGCCAATATCTACACGATGGATCTGCGGTCGCGCACGACGACGCGCCTGACGTCGACAGCCGCGATCGATACCTCGCCATCCTATTCGCCGGATGGCGGCCGGATCGTTTTCGAAAGCGACCGCGGCGGCAAGCAGCAGATCTACGTGATGAATGCCGACGGCTCCGGCCAGACGCGTATCTCCTTCGGCGACGGCAACTATTCGACGCCGGTCTGGTCGCCACGCGGCGATCTGATCGCCTTCACCAAGCAATCGGGCGGGAAATTCTCGATCGGTGTGATGAAGCCGGACGGTTCGGGCGAGCGCATCCTGACGACGGGCTTCCACAACGAAGGCCCGACCTGGGCGCCGAACGGACGTGTGTTGATGTTCTTCCGCCAGCCCGCCGGTGCAGGCGGCCCGCAGCTCTATTCGATCGATCTGACCGGTTACAACGAGCAGGTCATCAAGACGCCGACCTACGCATCCGACCCGGCCTGGTCGCCGCTGCTTGAGTAGTGGATGAGCCGGATTTCGCCTTCTTGTCGCCGCAAAGTGCTGGAATTGGCCGATGCAGGGACAATCAACAAATTATTAACCATACTTCTTGAGCGCCGATTAACCGAGTACGGTTACAGTCCGGCAACCCTGATAAATCGCAAGGAGACCCGGCCATGAGCCGAATTCACACCCCGGCAATGAGCCGCATGCAGAATTTCGCCCGCAACCCTGTCATGATCGCACTCGTTGCCGGTCTGGCGCTTGCTGGCTGCGCCAACAAGAAGACGCCGAACAGCGCTGGCGAGCTCGGCCTCGGTGCAGGTGCCGCAACGCCGGGTTCGGCTCAGGACTTCACCGTCAACGTTGGCGACCGCATCTTCTTCGACACCGACTCTACCTCGATCCGTGCCGACGCTGCCCAGACACTCGACCGCCAGGCACAGTGGCTGGCTCGCTACCCGAACTATGCGATTACCGTCGAAGGCCATGCCGACGAGCGCGGCACGCGCGAATACAACCTCGCTCTCGGCGCCCGCCGTGCTGCCGCCACCAAGGATTACCTTTCTTCGCGCGGCGTTCCGGCTCAGCGCATGAAGACGATCTCCTACGGCAAGGAACGTCCGGTCGCCGTCTGCGACGATATTTCCTGCTGGTCGCAGAACCGCCGTGCAGTCACTGTTCTCGGCGGCGCCGGTATGTAATCCTCTCAAATATATTGTGTTGCGAAAAGGCGGCTCCTTGGCGGGCCGCCTTTCTTTTTGAACACACTTTGGCCAGACTCCGTTGCTTTTTGAAGGTAATTGGAAAAATCTCCTGTTCGTGCCATCCAGGCGCGAAGAATCACTGGGACAGGACGAAACCTATGAAGAAACTTGTCGTGGCAGGCTTGCTCTGCCTCGCGGCCGTTACCGGGACCGAGCGAGCGGCTTATTCCGCTTCGTTTCTCGGCATGAACTTTGGCGGCAAGCCTGCGCAGAGCCAGACGCAGACGCCGCCGGCCGTCAACGTGCAGAGCAGCGGCGCGGAAATGCGCGTGCAGCAACTCGAAGAGCAGCTGCGCCAGCTGAACGGCCGCATCGAGGAAATGAGCTTCCAGATCCTGCAGATGCAGGAATCGCTGCGCAAGACGCAGGAAGACAACGAATTCCGCTTCCAGGATCTGGAAAAGAGCGGCGGTGCCGCTGGATCGAAGGGCAACACGAAGAAGAGCGAGGCCGATCTGCAACCTCCGGCTTCCGGGCAGGCCGATGCACGTCCCCAGCGTCAGAACGACGATGTCGCGACGATCATCGAAACACCACAGGGAGCCGAAAGGGCTCCTCCAACGACGTTCCATCGGACAGCGGTTTTGGTCGGCCGCCGCAGCAGCTGGGCTCGATCCAGTTCGATCAGAACGGCAATCCGATCGGCGGCAGCGTGAATGAGAACGCGGAGGTCGGTTCAGCGCCGCTTCCCGACGTGAATGCCGGGACGTCGCCGCAGCAGACCGCATCTCTCGGCAGCGAGACCGATCAGTACAAGGCCGCTTACGGTCACGTCCTTTCCGGCGATTACGCGATTGCTGAAGAGCAGTTCACCCAGTATATCGCGCAGTATCCGGGAAGCGCTCGGGCTGCCGATGCCAACTTCTGGCTGGGCGAAGCGCTCTATTCCCAGGGCAAGTTCAATGAGGCCGCCAAGACCTTTCTGAATGCCCACAAGAAATACGGCTCGTCCGAAAAGGCGCCCGAAATGCTGCTGAAGCTCGGCATGTCGCTGGCAGCACTCGACAATAACGACACTGCCTGTGCGACGCTCAAGGAAGTCACCAAGCGTTACCCGAAGGCTTCGCGCGCTGTCATAAGCAAGGTCGCGAGCGAACAGAAGCGCCTCTCCTGCTGAGGATTCCGGTTTGTCTCCGGACACCGTGCTTTCGCCCGAGGCAGCGGCCCGCCGCTTTCTCCGTTCGGCTTTCCAGCCCGACGCGTATTCTCGTCGCGATCTCCGGCGGCAGCGATTCGACCGGTCTGCTTCTTGCACTTTTGGAAGCGCTGAAGGCCGAACCCAATTCCCAAATTTCCCTATGCGCCGCGACGATCGACCACGATCTGCGCGCAGAATCGGCAGATGAGGCGCGCCATGTCGCAGCCTTATGCAAATCGCTCGGCATTGCCCACGTGATCCATGTCTGGCGCGATCCCAAACCAAAAACCGGCATCATGGTGGCCGCCCGCGAGGCACGTTACGAACTGCTCGCAGATGCCGCGGCGGAACTTGGCGCTAATCTCATCGTGACGGCGCATACGCTGGACGACCAGCGGGAGACGCGAGCGATGCGCGGCGCGCGCAGCGACAACCCCTCCACCGGGATCGCCGATGCCGTTCTCTTTGAGCGCCGGGTCTGGATCGCCCGGCCGTTTCTTTCGTGCCTGCGCGCCGATATCCGCGCATTCTCTCGGCCCGCGCAGTGCCTTGGCTCGATGATCCAAGCAATGAGGATCTTAAATATGAGCGCGTGCGAACGCGCGCGGCATTGGCCGGTGAGGGCGCCCCGGAGGCAGAAGCTTACGGCGCCGAGATCCGCTTGGAGCTTTCACGGCAGGCGGCCCTATGGCTCGGCCGTCATTTTACCCTTCCGTGCGAAGGACTGGGCCGCGTGGAGAGAGATGGACTTGAGGCGCCCCTGGACGTGCTCGGTTATGCGCTCGGCCGTCTTGCGGCCGTTTTCGGCGGACAGCGCTTTGCGCCAGGCCGCATGCAGATGGATCGCATTCTCGGTTTCGTAACCGCCGGCACGCCCGGACGCATGACCGCAAGCAGAGTGGTTTTCGATCTAAGACGCGACGGCCTTTACCTTGTCCGCGAAAGCCGCGGCATCTTGCCACTGGTCGTTGCGCCCGGAGAGCGCGGCATTTGGGATGGCCGGTTTGTTGTCGAGAATAGCTCGTCGTTCGATCTGACGGTTATCGCACGTTCCGCCAACCCCTCCCTCATTCCCGTGCTTGTCACGGCAATCCAGCCACGGCGCGTGGCGCATTTGCCAAAAGCTGCGCTCAAACGGGCCCTGGGAGCTCAACCACACATTTTCGTCGCCGCTGACGCGAACCTGTGCATGAATTCTCATCCGGATGTCACTCTAACGCGGTATTTTGCGCTGTTCGACCGCTTTTTGACACGATTTGATCTCATCTTTGCTGAAAGCCTCGCGGCGGCTTTTGGAATGCGCCCCTATCCAAGCCCGCCTTTAGGGCTTATTGACGGAAAAGCCATCTGACAGAGTGTATCGCCTTGGCAACGGCACAGCGCAACCCTATGTTAGAAGCCAAATAAGACGGCTGCCATGAGGCGGTTGTTGCAGTGCTGGGGAGTTCAATGAACCCTAACTTACGTAATTTCGCCTTGTGGGCAATCATAGCGCTTCTGCTGATTGCCCTTTTCAGCATGTTTCAGACGACGCCGGCGCAGACCGGCTCGCGCGACATACCCTATTCGCAGTTCGTGCGTGAGGTCGATGCGGGCCGCGTCAAGGAAGTCGTCGTCACGGGCAACCGTGTGTCGGGAAGCTATGTTGAAAACGGCACCACCTTCCAGACCTATTCTCCTGTCATAGATGACAACCTGCTCGAGCGCCTGCAGTCGAAAAACGTCCTAGTTTCGGCCCGGCCTGAAACCGATGGTTCGTCAGGCTTCCTGAGCTATCTCGGCACGCTGCTGCCGATGCTGCTCATTCTCGGCGTCTGGCTGTTCTTCATGCGGCAGATGCAAGGCGGCTCGCGTGGCGCGATGGGCTTCGGCAAATCGAAGGCCAAGCTGCTCACGGAGGCGCATGGCCGCGTCACCTTCGATGACGTCGCAGGCGTCGACGAAGCCAAGCAGGACTTGGAAGAAATCGTCGAATTCCTGCGCGATCCGCAGAAGTTCCAGCGCCTCGGCGGCAAGATCCCGCGCGGCGTGCTGCTTGTCGGCCCTCCGGGTACCGGCAAGACGCTGCTCGCCCGCTCCGTTGCCGGCGAAGCCAACGTTCCGTTCTTCACCATCTCGGGTTCTGACTTCGTCGAAATGTTCGTCGGCGTTGGCGCAAGTCGCGCGTCCGCGACATGTTCGAGCAGGCGAAGAAGAATGCGCCCTGCATCATCTTCATCGACGAAATCGACGCCGTCGGCCGCCATCGTGGCGCCGGTCTCGGCGGTGGTAACGACGAACGCGAACAGACGCTCAACCAGTTGCTGGTCGAGATGGACGGCTTCGAGGCCAATGAGGGCATCATCCTGATCGCCGCGACCAACCGCCCGGACGTTCTCGACCCCGCGCTGCTGCGTCCGGGCCGTTTCGACCGTCAGGTTGTCGTTCCGAACCCGGATATCGTTGGCCGCGAGCGCATCCTCAAGGTACACGCCCGCAACGTTCCGCTGGCGCCGAATGTCGACCTCAAGGTTCTGGCCCGCGGTACGCCGGGCTTCTCCGGTGCTGACCTGATGAACCTCGTCAACGAAGCCGCCCTGATGGCCGCACGCCGCAACAAGCGCGTCGTCACCATGCAGGAGTTCGAAGACGCCAAGGACAAGATCATGATGGGCGCCGAGCGCCGCTCTTCGGCGATGACCGAAGCGGAAAAGAAGCTCACGGCCTATCACGAAGCCGGCCATGCGATCACGGCGCTCAACGTCGCCGTCGCCGATCCGCTGCACAAGGCAACGATCATTCCGCGCGGCCGTTCTCTCGGCATGGTCATGCAGCTGCCCGAAGGCGACCGTTACTCGATGAGCTATAAGTGGATGGTCTCGCGCCTCTGCATCATGATGGGCGGCCGCGTTGCGGAAGAACTCACCTTCGGCAAGGAGAATATCACCTCCGGTGCGTCTTCGGATATCGAGCAGGCCACCAAGCTTGCCCGCGCCATGGTCACGCAGTGGGGCTTTTCCGACCAGCTCGGTCAGGTTGCCTATGGCGAAAACCAGCAGGAGGTCTTCCTCGGCCATTCCGTATCGCAATCGAAGAACGTTTCCGAGGCCACGGCTCAAAAAATCGACAACGAAGTGCGTCGGCTTATTGACGAGGCATACACGCAGGCGCGCGATATCCTCACCGAAAAGCACGACGATTTCGTCGCGCTGGCCGAAGGATTGCTTGAGTACGAAACGCTGACCGGCGAGGAAATCAAGGCGCTGCTGCGTGGTGAAAAGCCCGCTCGCGACCTTGGCGACGATTCGCCGCCGAGCCGCGGCTCGGCCGTGCCGAAAGCCGGCGCACGCCCGGCTTCCAAGGGCGACGAGCCGGAAGCAGGGCTCGAGCCCCAGCCGCATTGACGGAAAGCAACTAAAACGAACAAGGCCGGATTTTCCAGCAGAAGATCCGGCCTTTTTCCGTCGGTAACGGGATATAATCAATTTTCTTGGTAATTTACGTGATGGCGCCTAGGATTTGTGGCATGCCGCTATCATGAAGAGGCCGCAATGAGGCTTTGTATTGGGGCGAATCGTCTCTGCGGCTTGAATTGCTTGGCGCAACGCGCTGCCTTCTTGGCGCGCTGACAGCATAGGGGAGCATATGAAAAGACGTTACTTCGGCACAGACGGCATTCGCGGGCAGTCGAATATCTTCCCGATGACGCCGGATCTGGCGATGCGGGTCGGCATTGCAGTCGGTACGATCTTCCGCCGCGGTAATCACCGCCATCGCGTGGTCATCGGCAAAGACACGCGTCTCTCCGGCTATATGCTGGAAAATGCCATGGTGGCGGGCTTCACGGCTGCAGGTGTCGATGCATTCGTCCTTGGCCCGATCCCGACACCCGCCGTCGCCATGCTGACGCGTTCGCTGCGTGCCGATATCGGCGTCATGATTTCCGCCTCGCATAATCCATACGAGGACAATGGCATCAAGCTCTTCGGCCCCGACGGCTACAAGCTTTCCGACGATATCGAAATACAGATCGAAGACTTGATGGAGAAGGATCTCCACACGCAACTTGCCAAGTCCGACGACATCGGCCGTGCCAAGCGCATCGATGGCGTGCATGACCGCTACATCGAGCATGCGAAGCGCACGCTGCCGCGCGATGTCACGCTGCAGGGCCTGAGGATTGCGATCGACTGCGCCAATGGTGCCGCCTATAAAGTGGCACCGGCCGTGCTTTGGGAACTCGGCGCCGATGTCGTTACGATCGGCAACGAGCCGAACGGCATCAACATCAATCTCAACTGCGGTTCCACCAGCCCCGTCGCCTTGCAGAAGAAGGTCGACGAAGTGCGGGCCGATATCGGTATCGCGCTCGATGGCGACGCCGATCGGGTCATCATCGTGGATGAAAACGGCACGATGGTCGACGGCGACCAGCTGATGGCGGTGATCGCCGAAACCTGGGCGGAGAACCAGCAGCTTCGCGGCAACGGCATCGTTGCGACCGTGATGTCAAACCTTGGCCTGGAACGCTTTCTCGAAGGCAAGGGGATGGGTCTTGCCCGCACCAAGGTCGGCGACCGCTATGTCGTCGAGCACATGCGCCAGCACAATTTCAACGTCGGCGGCGAACAGTCCGGGCATATCGTGCTCTCGGACTACGGCACGACTGGCGATGGCCTTGTTGCCGCGCTGCAGATTCTTGCTGCCGTCAAGCGCACTGGCAAGACCGTCAGCGAAGTCTGCCGCCGCTTCGAGCCGGTGCCGCAGCTTCTGCGCAATGTCCGCATTTCCGGCGGCAAGCCGCTGGAAGACCTACAGGTGCAGCAGGCAATCGCCGATGCGGAGGCCGAGCTTTCCAAGAACGGCCGCCTCGTCATCCGCCCCTCCGGCACCGAACCGCTGATCCGCGTCATGGCGGAAGGCGACGACCGGGCGCAGATCGAGCGCATTGTCAACGAGCTGATCGGCACGATCTCGGGCGTCCGTACCGCCGCTTAGTTCTGCCTTCGATGATCGATCACAGCCGGCGCCGATGCGCCGGCTTTTTTTATGCCCGCGTCCAGCACAATCTTATTGGATGAATTGACTTATCGGCGTGGAGGCATAGCTTTTTGTTGATCGCACAAGTGTCACCCGCCTGCAGCGGCGACAACACGGCAAGCCATATTGCGATAGAAAGATGGCGCCGGCCGTCGTTTCAGGCAACCTGGGAGGATTGGGTTGTCATGCGGTATCGCGTTCTTTTAGCCGGCTTATGTGTTGCCATGCTTCCTGCTTTTGGCGTGAACGCCCAGGAGGGCGATGCCACGGCGGGCGCTACTGTTTTCAAAAAATGCGCCATATGCCATGTGGCCGATACGGACAAGAACAAGGTCGGTCCGTCGCTGAACCGGATCCTTGGCAGGAAGGCGGCGACGCATCCGAATTTCAGCTATTCTCCGGCAATGAAGAAGGCAGGCGAGGGCGGGCTCGTTTGGGACGAGGCAACACTGCGCGACTATCTCCACGATCCCAAGGGGAAGATAAAGGGAACGAAGATGGTGTTTGCCGGGCTGAAGGACGACAGCGAGATCAACAATCTCATCGCTTACCTCAAGCAGTTTTCCCAATAGATGTGATGCGAATGCCTGACGGTCACCGCAGCGGCGCTTTTCGCCGTCGTCATTGTCCACACGACTTGTTCGTGAGATAATGCTAAAAATACACCGACGGATTGCGGATTTCGCCCTGTGGCAAGTCACGGTTCAAGGAGCAGGCAATGGCTATCGTGCTGGTTCTGGTTCTGCTGGTCGTAGGATCCGTCGTGTTCCATTTGCTGAGCCCGTGGTGGTGGACGCCGATCGCCTCCAACTGGAGCTACATCGACGACACTCTACTGATCACCTTTGCGATCACCGGTCTGGTGTTCGTGGCGGTGGGTTCCTTCATGGCCTATTGCGTGTTCCGGTTCCGGCACAAACCCGGAAACCAGGCCGCCTATGAGCCGGAAAACAGGCGGCTGGAGATATGGCTTGCGGTGGCAACCTCCGTCGGAGTTGCCGCGATGCTCGCGCCCGGGCTCGTCGTGTGGAACCAGTTCATCACCGTGCCCGCCGATGCGCACCAGATCGAGGTCGTCGCTCAACAGTGGCAGTGGAGTTTCCGGATGCCGGGCGCAGACGGACGGCTGGGGAAATCCGATACCCGTGAGGTCAGCCCGGAAAATCCCCTTGGCCTGAACAAGAACGACACCGCAGGGCTCGATGACGTGATCGTCGAGGGAGGTGAATTGCACCTGCCGATCGGCAAACCGGTCAAGGTCCTGCTTCGTTCGATCGACGTCCTTCATGATTTCTACGTGCCTGAGTTCCGGGCAAAGATGGATATGATCCCCGGCATGGTGACCTATTTCTGGTTTACGCCGACGCGCACGGGAACGTTCGAAATCCTTTGCGCCGAGCTGTGCGGCGTCGGGCATTCGCAAATGCGCGGAACGGTCATGATCGATGAGGAGGTCGCCTACCAGGCCTGGTTGGCGGAGCAGACGACATTCACGCAGATGCTGGCATCGGGGGAAGCGCAGCCAGCAGAACAGGCGCAGTAACTATCGGAGGAACAGGGAGGACGGACATATCATGGTCGATATTCGATCGGGCGCCGGGGAGGTCATCCCGCCTGCAGAAGTCGAAGATGTGGAACTTTACCATCCGAAGAGCTGGTGGACGAAATATGTCTTCAGCCAGGATGCCAAGATCATTGCCGTCCAATACTCGGTGACGGCGATGGCGATCGGTTTCGTGGCGCTCGTCCTGTCCTGGTTGATGCGCCTGCAGCTTGCCTTTCCCGGTTACTTCGCTTTCATCGACGCGGAGCACTATTACCAGTTCATCACCATGCATGGCATGATCATGGTGATCTATCTTCTGACCGCGCTGTTTCTCGGCGGTTTCGGCAACTACCTTATTCCCCTGATGCTCGGCGCCAGGGACATGGTGTTTCCCTATGCCAACATGCTGAGTTACTGGATTTATCTGCTCGCCGTGCTGGTGCTCGTCGCCGGATTTTTCGCGCCCGGCGGACCAACCGGCGCCGGCTGGACGCTCTATCCGCCGCAAGCCATTCTTTCGGGCACGCCCGGTGGACAGGATTGGGGCATCATTCTCATGCTGTCGTCGCTGATCCTGTTCATCATCGGCTTCACGATGGGTGGCCTGAATTATGTCGTGACCGTGCTGCAGGGACGCGCGCGCGGCATGACGCTGATGCGCATGCCGCTGACGGTCTGGGGAATTTTCACCGCGACGGTCATGGCGCTGCTTGCCTTTCCCGCACTTTTCGTTGCCGCCGTGATGATGCTGTTCGACCGGCTGCTCGGGACGAGCTTCTTTATGCCTGCCATCGTGGAGATGGGCACGCAGTTGCAGCAGGGTGGCGGCAGTCCGATCCTTTTCCAGCATCTCTTCTGGTTCTTCGGTCATCCGGAGGTCTATATCGTGGCGCTTCCCGCCTTCGGGATCGTCTCCGATCTCATTAGCACGCATGCGCGAAAGAATATCTTCGGCTACCGCATGATGGTCTGGGCGATCCTGATCATCGGGGCGCTCAGCTTCATTGTCTGGGCGCATCACATGTATGTCAGCGGCATGAACCCGAATTTCGGCTTCTTTTTTGCCGTCACGACGCTCATCATTGCGGTGCCGACCGCCATCAAGGTCTATAACTGGGTGCTGACGCTCTGGCGCGGCGATATCCACCTGACGCTGCCGATGCTTTTTGCGCTCGCCTTCATTCTGACTTTCGTCAATGGCGGCCTGACGGGACTGTTCCTCGGCAATGTGGTCGTCGACGTGCCGCTGTCCGATACGATGTTCGTCGTGGCGCATTTCCACATGGTGATGGGCGTGGCACCGATCCTGGTCATTTTCGGTGCGATCTATCATTGGTATCCGAAGGTGACCGGACGCATGCTGGACGAGACGCTGGGGCACATCCATTTCTGGACCACGTTCATCGGCACCTATGCAATCTTCTTTCCCATGCACTATCTCGGCCTGGTGGGCGTGCCGCGCCGCTATTACGAGATGGGCGAGACGGCTTTCGTTCCGCCGTCCGCCGATACGCTGAACGTTTTCATCACCGCGGCCGCGCTGATTGTCGGGGCAGCGCAGATCGTCTTCCTGTTCAATCTGGTCTGGAGCCTTTTCAGGGGCCGGGAAGCCGGCGGCAATCCGTGGCGTGCGACAACGCTGGAATGGCAGACGCCGCAGACCCCGCCGGTGCATGGCAACTGGGGCAAGGAACTGCCGGTGGTCTACCGTTGGGCGTATGATTACAGCGTGCCGGGCAATAGCCAGGACTTCCTTGCGCAGAATGATCCGGGCACCGCCCGGACGGCGGCGGGAGCAGCTTCATGAGCGTCATGATGATCTTCCTGGCGGTCATCGCCGTCATCGTCCTCTGGTGGATGACCCAGCACCGGCTGACATCCAAGCCGTGGCTGGAAGTGGGACTGGTGACCGAGTCGGCTGGCCAAGAGCGGTTGCCGATCGCGCCGGCCAGGGTCGGGCTCGGCATTTTCCTCGCCGTCGTTGGCGCGCTCTTTGCGCTTCTGATTAGCGCCTACTTCATGCGCATGGCGGCAGCCGACTGGTGGGCGACGCCCATTCCCCGGCTTCTCTGGGTAAACACCGCCGCGCTTGCGCTCAGCAGCGCCGCGCTCGAATGGGCAAAGGGCGAGGCACGCCGCGGTCGTAGCGACATCATGCGGGTTGCGCTCCTTTTGGGGTTGGCGACGGCATTCCTCTTTCTCGCCGGACAGGTGATGGCGTGGCGGGAGCTTGCGGCAGCCGGTTACGTGCTTGCCGACAATCCTGCCAACAGCTTCTTCTACATGCTGACGGGCCTGCACGGCCTGCACATTCTGGGCGGTCTGGCGGTGCTCGGCCGCACGACGGGCAGGGCCTTCGACAGTCGTTTCCCTGCCCGCAGGTTGCACCTCAGCCTCGAGCTCTGCGCCGTGTACTGGCATTTCATGCTTTTCGTCTGGGTAATTCTCTTCGCACTCTTTGCCGGCTGGGCGAATGATTTCGTCGATCTCTGCCGCCAGCTGATTTCCTGAGGGATGAAGGATGGCTGAATATACGCAAGCGCAAACCGGCGGAACACTCCAGCGGCCCGAAGGCCTGCGTGGGATCGCGGCCGATCTCTCTTCCGACCAGCGGGCGTTCAAGAACGTCTCGTGGGGGAAGGCCATGATGTGGATCTTCCTCCTCAGCGACACCTTCGTCTTCGGCTGCTTTCTGCTTGCCTATATGACTGCGCGCATGTCTACGCCTGTCGATTGGCCGAATCCCAGCGAGGTCTTCGCACTTCATATCGGTGGGCAGGAATTGCCGCTGATCCTGATCGCCATCATGACCTTCGTCCTCATCAGCAGTTCCGGCACGATGGCGATGGCTGTCAATTTTGGATATCGCCGCGAACGCGGCCGGACGGCTGCCCTGATGCTGTTGACAGCGATTCTCGGCGCGACATTCGTCGGCATGCAGGCGTTCGAATGGACGAAACTGATCTCGGAAGGCGTACGGCCCTGGGAAAATCCCTGGGGTGCGGCGCAATTCGGTTCGTCGTTCTTTATGATCACCGGATTCCACGGCACCCATGTCACTTTCGGCGTGATCTTCCTTCTGATCGTCGCCCGCAAGGTCTGGCGCGGTGATTTCGACACGGAGCGGCGGGGCTTTTTTACCAGCCGCAAGGGTGATTACGAGATCGTCGAGATCATGGGTCTCTACTGGCACTTCGTCGATCTCGTCTGGGTGTTCATCTTCGCATTCTTCTATTTGTGGTGAGGACTGCCATGGCACATGCGCAAACGCATTCCGGACAACAACACCCCGTCAAGCTCTATCTCCTGGTCTGGGGGTTGCTCTTCGTCCTCAGCACCTTCTCGTACCTGGTCGACTATTTCGCCATCCAGGGCTATGCGCGGTGGTTCCTGATTTTGTTCTTCATGGTGCTGAAGGCAGGACTGATCGTCGCCGTCTTCATGCACATGGCCTGGGAGCGGCTGGCACTTGTCTATGCAATCCTGGTGCCGCCGGTTCTGGTGCTTGTCTTCGTCGCGATGATGGTCTCGGAATCGAACTATACGATCTTCACGCGGTTGACCTTCTCCAGTGTGGGCCTCTGACGCGACCACTTGTCGAACTTTAGAAGATTGAAGAACTGTTTGGCTCCGACATGTTCCCGTTAAATTCAACGGGTTGCTCAGCCATGTTGCTTGGCAAAAAACGTAGTTAATTTTTACAGTTAAGCAGCTTTTAACGTTTGCAATTCATTATCCATACAAAGCCTATCAGATTGGCAGGGGGTCCGCTCTGCCGATGCAACTGGATTTTGGAGTGGATCATGAAAAGAAGCTTGTCCGGCATCTTTGCTGCATTGCTTGTCACATCAAATGCTTTCGCCGCCGATCTCGCTCCTGTCGAGCCCGCGCCGGAAATGCCGCCGGAAGTCACGGTAACTGAATCGACCGGCTGGTATCTGCGCGGCGATGTCGGCTACGGCTTCACCGACATGCGCGGCGCCCGCTACTTCCAGGGAAGCAACGCCAATGAGGTCGACTTCGACAGCGCCGACCTGCGCGACTCCTGGACGGTCGGCGGCGGCGTTGGTTACCAGATCAACAATTACTTCCGCACCGACCTCACGCTCGACTACCTGACCAAGGCTGATTTCAGCGGCTCAACGACCGGCCTGTGCGGTGCCCCACTCGAGGCCTGCACGTCTCGCGACGTCTCGTCGCTCACGGCCTGGACGCTGATGGCGAACGCCTATGTCGACCTCGGCACTTACGGCGTCTTCACGCCTTATGTCGGCGGCGGTATCGGCGGTACCTATGTCAAATGGAAAAACCTTCGTAACGTCTCCTGCCAGGATGATGGCGGCGGTTGCGATGACGAAGTGATCCACGGCGGCCGCGGCAACTGGCGCTTCAGCTACGCGCTGATGGCCGGCGCCTCGATCGACGTCACTTGTAATGTCAAGGCGGATGTCGGCTATCGCTTCCTGCATGTCGACGGCGGCAGCACGTTCGGTTACGCGAGCAATGGTGGTCCTGGCCGGGACAAGGGCTTCAATGTTCATGAAGCCCGCGTCGGCGCCCGTTACCTCTTCGGCGGTTGCCGAGCAGGCAAGCTACGAGCCGCCGCCGGAAATTCCGCTGCAGCCGTCGGTCTACAAGTGATCCGGAGTCTCAGCTACTGATCGAAAGCCGCCCGTTGGGGCGGCTTTTTTCGTTATGGGTGCAGATCGAGTACGTTCAGAAGTTAACTTTCGAGGTGTGCCATTGTCTGCGCATCAGGTGCGCCGACGCGGGTCTTCAGGTCGAAAGCTGGGACTGCCGATATCTTATCGCACTTAGCATAGGACAGCCTTCTTCGGGCCGTTCTCCCCTTGTCGGCCCCGCATGGATGAAGCGGTCTTGATCGCGCCTGCGTCAAAAAATCCTCCGGATGCGACACTTCCACGTTGACTATAATGTGCGTCATCTATATCCACGGCGGCGGGACACTCCTCCCCAACGAGGAGCTATCTATCTGGAAGGATAGCACATGGCGAAGACCGCAAAGCCGGACGTACGTCCGCAAAATACTCATTTTTCTTCTGGCCCCTGCTCGAAGCGCCCCGGTTGGACGCTCGATGCCCTTTCTGACGCGGCTCTCGGCCGTTCGCACCGCGCGAAAGTCGGCAAGGCAAAGCTGAAGCAAGCCATCGATCTTACCCGCGAAGTTCTGGAAGTGCCGGCGGATTACCGCATCGGCATCGTTCCGGCTTCCGATACCGGCGCCGTTGAAATGGCGCTCTGGTCGCTGCTCGGTGAGCGCGGCGTCGACATGCTCGCCTGGGAAAGCTTTGGCGCCGGCTGGGTCACCGATGTCGTCAAGCAACTGAAGCTCAAGGACGTCCGCAAGCTCGAAGCCGGTTACGGCGCGCTGCCAGACCTTGCCTCCGTCGATTTCGACCGCGACGTGGTCTTCACCTGGAACGGTACCACCTCGGGCGTTCGCGTTCCGAACGGTGCTTTCATCCCGGCCGACCGCAAGGGACTGACGATCTGCGACGCGACGTCTGCCGCTTTTGCGCAGAACCTCGATTTCGCCAAGCTCGATGTCGTCACCTTTTCCTGGCAGAAGGTTCTCGGCGGCGAGGGCGCGCATGGCGTCATCATCCTTTCACCGCGCGCGGTTGAGCGCCTGCTGACCTATACGCCGGCCTGGCCGCTGCCGAAGATCTTCCGCATGACTTCCGGCGGCAAGCTCTCCGAAGGCATTTTTCAGGGCGAGACGATCAACACGCCTTCGATGCTCTGCGTCGAGGACTATCTCGATGCGCTTGTCTGGGCAAAGCAGCTCGGCGGCCTCAGGGCGCTGATGGCGCGTGCCGATGCGAATGCCAAGGTCATCGCCGATTTCGTTGCGGCCAACGACTGGATCGCCAACCTGGCGGTGAAGCCGGAGACCGCGTCGAACACGTCGGTCTGCCTGAAGATCGTCGACAAGGATGTTGCGGCACTCGACGCCGACGGCCAGGCGAATTTTGCCAAGGGCATCGTCTCGCTGCTCGAGAAGGAAGGTGTCGCCTACGACATCGGCCATTATCGCGACGCGCCCTCGGGCCTCCGTATCTGGGCAGGCGCCACGATCGAAACCGCCGACATGCAGAAGCTGATGCCCTGGCTCTCCTGGGCCTTCGAGACGCAGAAGGCGACGCTTTCCCAGGCTGCTGCCTGACGTGATCGCATCCGGCTCCGCTCACTGAGCGGAGCCCTCCGCATTCATTTATCATCGCTGAACACTTTTGAAGGAAGCCCCCAATGGCACCTCGCGTTCTCGTATCCGACGAATTGTCGGAAACCGCCGTCCAGATCTTCCGCGACCGCGGCGTCGAAGTCGATTTCCAGCCGCAACTCGGCAAGGACAAGGACAAGCTCGCCGAAATCATCGGCAACTATGACGGTCTTGCCATCCGCTCCGCCACAAAGGCGACGGAAAAGCTGATTGCAGCCGCGACCAACCTCAAGGTCATCGGGCGCGCCGGCATCGGTGTCGACAATGTCGATATCCCGGCTGCCTCGCGCCGCGGCATCATCGTCATGAACACGCCCTTCGGCAACTCCATCACGACCGCCGAACACGCAATCGCGCTGATGTTCGCCGTTGCCCGCCAGCTGCCGCAGGCTGATGCCTCGACGCAGGCCGGCAAGTGGGAGAAGTCGAAGTTCATGGGTGTCGAAATCACCGGCAAGACGCTTGGCGTCATCGGTGCCGGCAACATTGGATCGATCGTCTGTGCTCGCGCCATTGGTCTCAAGATGCACGTTCTCGCCTACGACCCGTTCCTGTCCAAGGAGCGCGCCGAGGAAATGGGCGTTGTCAAGGTCGAGCTCGATGAACTGCTTGCCAAGGCTGACTTCATCACGCTGCATGTGCCGATGACGGACAAGACGCGCGGCATCCTCAACAGGGAAGCACTGGCGAAGACGAAGCCGGGTGTGCGCATCATCAACTGCGCCCGCGGCGGTCTCGTCGATGAGGCTGCGCTTGCAGATGCGATCAAGTCCGGCCATGTCGCCGGTGCTGCCTTCGATGTCTTCGAGGTCGAGCCCGCCAAAGAAAGCCCGCTCTTCGGTCTGCCGAACGTCGTCTGCACGCCGCATCTCGGTGCGTCGACCACGGAAGCGCAGGAAAACGTCGCCCTGCAGGTTGCCGAGCAGATGGCGGACTACCTGTGTCAAGGGTGCCGTTTCCAACGCTATCAACATGCCGTCGATCACGGCTGAAGAAGCGCCGATCCTGAAGCCCTTCATCAGGCTCGCCGACGTTCTCGGCGCCTTCGTCGGCCAGGTCACCGAGGAGCCGATCAAGGAAATCGAGATCCTCTACGACGGCGCCACGGCAAACATGAATACCCGGGCGCTGACAAGCGCGCTGCTTGCCGGTCTGATCCGCACGCAGGTTGCCGACGTCAACATGGTTTCGGCCCCGATCATGATCAAGGAAAAGGGCATCGTGCTCTCCGAGGTCAAGCGCGACAAGACCGGCGTCTTCGACGGCTACATCAAGCTCACGGTGACGACCGAAAGCATGACGCGCTCGATCGCCGGTACCGTCTTCTCCGACGGCAAGCCGCGCTTCATCCAGATCAAGGGCATCAACCTCGATGCCGATGTCGGCAGCCACATGGTCTATATTGCCAACACCGACGTTCCCGGCATGATCGGCTTCATCGGCACGACGCTCGGGGAAGCCGGTGTGAACATCGCCAACTTCCAGCTCGGCCGCGACAAGCAGGGTGGCGATGCGATCGCTCTCCTCTACGTCGATGGTCCGATCGGCGACGACGTTCTCGCGAAGCTGACGGCGCACCGGGCAATCCGCCAGGCCAAGCCCTTGGTCTTCGCGGTCGATTAAGATTTCCTCCCAAGGAAGAACGCGAATGCCCGGCGCGGGGGACTGCGCCGGGCAAAACTTTCAATCAGATCGAAAAGTTGGCGCTGTTCGGAATCTGACCTTGTGGTGTCAGCTCATCGACGGCCTTCGGTAGGTCTTTTGAAAGGCGTTTCAGGATTTCATCCTCACTCAAGCCCGTCTTTGCAGAAAGTTCTTCGAGAACGTCCGGGCCGAGCGCTTGCGAGAGCTGCCGGTCGTCGATCGGCTTGTTCGCGCCGGGCGATACCCATGAATCGGCCGTATCGCCATAGCCGTTCTTGGTGAACTGATCGAGTAGGCCGCCAAGGCCGCCACTCAGGACACCGCCGGCGGAGCCGCCCTTGACGAGGTCACCAAGACCACCGCCTGCAAGGCCGCCGAGAAGTCCGCCCAAGCCTCCTCCAGAAGGTTGCGAGGGCACCGCGCCGGGCTCCGTGCCGGAAGTTTGCGGCTGTGCGCCGCCTTGCGTGAGTTCGCGGAGTGCTGCGGCGATTTTGTCGCGGTTCTGGTAGCCGGCGACGGCAAGTATGCCGAGCAGTGCCGTAAGATTTCTGCGATCCATGATATCCTCCCCATCGAGATTTGCCCGGGCGCGCATTCGACGAATACAGCCCGAATGCGGGAATGCGCGGACGGCAACATGGTTCCCGTGTCATCGAAAATTCATCACAAGCTATGGTTGGCTCGCTATCGCACCGGACGTAGCAGCCGCAGCGCATTGAGTGTCACCAGCACTGTTGCGCCCGTATCGGCGAGGATTGCGGGCCAGAGGCCGGTGAGGCCGATGACGGTCGTGACGAGGAAGACCGCCTTCAGGCCAAGCGCGATGGCGATGTTTTCGAAGATGTTACGCATCGTCCGCTTGGAAAGCTCGATCATCGCCGCCACGTCGCCGACGCGGCCGTGCAAGACTGCCGCATCCGCGGTCTCTAGCGCTACGTCCGTGCCGCCTCCCATGGCGATGCCGACATCTGCAGCCGCCAGGGCAGGGGCGTCGTTGATGCCGTCGCCGACTTTGGCGACAATGAAGCCTTCGCGCTTCAGTTCGCCGACAATACGCTGCTTGTCTCCGGGCATGAGTTCGGCCCGGACATCGATACCAAGCTGTTCACCGATCGCCTTTGCTGTGCGCTCGTTGTCGCCAGTCAGCATGACGATCCGGACCCCGGCATCTGTCAGCATCTTGAGGCCGGCTTTTGCGTCCCCGCGCGGCTCGTCGCGCATGGCGATGAAACCGGCGGCTTTGCCGTCGACGAGGAGAACCGATACGCTTTTGCCCTGTTCGTTCAATGCAGCGATGCGCTCGTCCTGTTCGGTCGTCAGGGCGCCCGTCGCGCGGGCGGCAGACGGCGAGAAAAGATCGAGCCTTTCACCGCCGACGCGGCCGGTCATGCCCTTGCCGGGAATGGCTTCCACCTCAAAGGCCGGCGGTACGGGCACCTTGTCACTCTTTGCGCGATCGAGGATCGCCAGTGCGAGAGGGTGGCTGGAGTTTCTTTCCAGGACGGCCGTGCGCGAAAGCACTTGAGCCCCCGTCAATTCGAAAGGCACGATGTCGGTCACCCTCGGCTTACCTTCGGTCAGCGTACCGGTTTTGTCGAGCGCGACGGCGGTGACCTTGCCGAGCGTTTCCAGCACGGCACCACCCTTCATCAGCAATCCGCGCCGCGCGCCTGCCGACAGCGAAGCGGCGATTGCAGCGGGCGTCGAGATCACCAGAGCGCAGGGGCAGCCGATCAGCAGGATCGCAAGTCCCTTGTAGATCCATTCATCCCAGGCGCCATCAAAAAGGAGCGTCGGGATGATCGCGACCAATGCAGCGGCCGCGACGACGCCTGGCGTATAATAGCGCGAGAAGCGGTCGATGAAACGCTCGGTGGGCGCTTTCAATTCCTGCGCTTCCTCGACGAGTTTGATGACGCGGGCGATCGTGTTGTCGGCACTTGCCGCAGTTACCTTGATACGGAGCGCGGCATCACCGTTCACCGTTCCGGCAAAGACCGTGTCATCGCTACGTTTGCGCACCGGAACGCTTTCCCCCGTCACAGGCGCCTCGTCGATCGCGCTTTCGCCCGAGACGATGACGCCGTCAGCGGAAATCCGGTCACCTGGGCGGACGAGGATGGTGGAGCCAACAGCGAGCGTTTCCGCCGGCACTTCGCGCGTTTGGCCGTTTTCCTCCAGCAAGGCGTTCTTCGGCACGAGCGCCGTCAGCGATTGAATGCTCGCCCGAGCACGTCCGGCGGCAACCCCTTCCAGCAACTCGCCGACCAGAAAGAGGAAGACGACGGCTGCGGCCTCCTCTCCGGCGTCGATGATAACCGCGCCGATGGCCGCGATCGTCATCAGCATCTCGATCGAAAACGGGGTTCCGGAAAGTGCCGCCGTGATCGCGCGGCGGGCGATCGGTACAAGACCGATCAGCACGGCGGCAACAAAGGCGTAGGAGGCGATCGCCGGCATGAGGTGCCCGGCAGCATAAGCCGCGGCAAGAGCCGCACCGGCTGCGATCGTCAGCCGCCCTTTCCTGCTTTGCCACCAGAGGCCACCCATCTGCCCATGGTCGTGGCCGTGCAGCCCTGTGATGTCCTTTTCAGAATGCGTATGTCCATGGTGATCATGATCGGTATGACCATGATCATGGCCTTGCGCAGCGTGATCGTGATGCGGCGCCTTCGCCGGCATCGGCACGACCGAATAGCCGAGACCGGTCACCTTCTTCTCGATCGCTTTCAGATTACTGGTACCGTCATGGCTGATGGTCATCGTGCCGGCGGTCACGGAAACGGAAACGTCCTCGACGCCGGCAATGCGGCGGACTGCCGTGTCTATCTTCGCCGCGCAGGATGCGCAGTCCATGCCGCCAACTTTGTATTTCGCCCGAGCCGCTTCAGCCATTTCGGATTTCCTTGTTCTTCAGCAGCATTCTTCCTACATGCTCTAGCGACTAGAGGTGCAAGAGGAAAATCATGAAAACGATCACGATCGGCGATGCAGCCCGCCAGAGCGGGGTGAAGGTTCCGACGATCCGCTACTATGAGAGCATCGGGCTGCTGGCGGCGCCCAGCCGCAGCGAGGGCAACCAGCGCTCCTATGAACCTGCCGATATCCGCCGCCTTGCCTTCATCCGCCATGCCCGCGAACTCGGCTTCGAGGTCGGTTCCATCCGAACCTTGCTGGCGCTGCAGGATGATCCCGATCAATCCTGCGCTTCAGCCGATGCGATCGCCAAAGCGCGGCTCATCGAGGTCGAACAGCGGATCCGCAGCCTCATGGCATTGAAAGCCGAGCTGGAGATCATGGTCGAAGGCTGCGGCCACGGCCGTGTGGATCAGTGCCGGGTCATCGAAGTCCTTGCCGATCACGGCCAGTGCATGCACCCGCAGCACTGAACTTAAACGGCGCTGATCGTTTCTCATGGGATCGCGATGATCAAGGTCCATACCAATCGCCCTCACTACTGGAATGGCAAGAACGTGGAGAAGGAGTGCTGAAGCCGTAAACCGCCTCAGCCCTTCGGGAGGTCGCCGAAGGCAGTCCTTGCAAGCAACTCGGTGACCTCACCATCGCTGGTCTGATTGAAATCGTCATAGTGAAGGCTGACCGCCTGGAGGTCTTCAGGCGCGGATAGACAGAAGACTTCGTCGACTTGCGCCCTCAGTTCCTCGATTACCATCCGCGGCGCAACCGGGACCGCAAGCGTGATATGGGCCGCACCCGCCTGGCGGAGCGCCTTCAATCCAGCCTTTACTGATGCGCCGGTGGCAATGCCGTCGTCGACGAGAATGACGCTCCGGTTCGCAAGATCAGTCGGTGGGCGATCACCGAGATAAACCTTTCGGCGCCTCTCTATCTCTTCGAGCTGGCGGGCTGCCTCTTTCTCGAAATAATCGAGGGACGCGCCGCAATAGGCAAGGACGTCTTCGTTCATCACACGTTGTGGATTTTTGCCGTCGACAACAGCGCCGATGGCATATTCCGGATAGCCAGGCGCGCCGATCTTGCGGACGAGGAGGATATCGAGCGGCGCGTGCAGGCAGCGCGCGAGTTCGAATGCCACCGGCACGCCGCCGCGCGGCAGACCGAGCACGACTGGGTCATCGCTTCGTGCGCCAATGGCCTCGGCGAGCCTTCTGCCCGCGTCGGCACGATCGTGAAAGCGGAGAGCGCTCTGCATCGTCACAATCCGAACGGATAGGTTTCGGGCACACCTTGCGGGCGCACGGCAGCAAGCGGATTCACGGCTTTCGTTTCTTCGAACCAAAGGTAGCAGTCGAACTGTTCCGGAAGCACCGCTTCGAAATAGTGGCTGTAGAATTCGCTTTCCGGCCGGTAGACAACGCCGATGGCGCGTTCAAGTCGTCGTTCCGACAATATCTCGCGCACTGCCCGATCTGCGGGTTCCGCGCAGGTCGGTCACCGATCTCGGTATCGCGGTCTGCCGGAAAACACGCTCGTAAGAGTCCGGACGCGAAGGAATGACGCTCTTGACTTTTACCGGCTGATCCCAGTCGTCGGCGGCCGCCACAGTACCGCGGTCCGTCCCGAAGCCCACGAGAAGGGCCTCCTCGCCATAGGCGATCCGGGCAAGCTCGCCGATATTGAACTGGCCGTCCCAGCCCATGGCAGTGGCAGCCGCATTGCCGATGTGCGAATTGTGGGCCCACACGACAGCCTTTGCATCTGACCGATACTCCATCAGCTTCTGGAGCGTTTCGAACATGTGCTTGTCGCGCAGGTTCCAGGAATCGTTGCCGCTCCGGTACATCGCCCGATAATAGTGTTCGGCGGTTGCGACGATACGCGCATTTTGAGCTGCATCGAGAAAGTCCTCGCCGTCAGCGGCGGCATAATCGAGCTCGCGGGCGAGCAGTTCCTGCAACTGTGCGACGACGGCCGGTTCGCATTCCTCCTGAACGCCGGAAAGGATGGCATGGGCATAGCCCGCGGGCCGCTCCTGCCATGGCGTCAGGCAGGCATAGCGGCGGCGGGCTACTATTGCCTCGTCGGGATCGATATGCTGGAGGTAATCGAGCACGGCTTTGAGCGAGCTATTCAGTGAGTAGATATCCAAGCCGCGGAATTCGACGCGCCGGCTTGGCGCGAGGCTCTGATTGTAGCTGCGCAGCCATGAGACGAACTGCTCGAACTCGGCGTTCCGCCACATCCAATCGGGAAAACGTATGAACGACTCTGCGTCGTAGGTTCGCACGTTCCGGTGGCGCACATGCCGGTCGATCCTTTCGGCGTCGGGCCAATCGGCTTCCACGGCGATAATGTTGAAACCGTGATTTTCGATAAGATTTCGGGTGATTGCCGCGCGCGCCTGGTAGAACTCGGCAGTGCCGTGCGACGCCTCGCCGAGGAGGACGACCTTCGAGCTGTCGATATATGGATCGAAGAGGACGCCGAATTCGATCATATGAGCGGGATCAGGCAGCAGTTCGCATGCATGGCGAATTGCATGCGCGATGCCGTCCGCCTGGTTCGGTTTAAGTTCCAGGAGAGTCATATGAGCCTCCTTTTCGAAATGTGATCGGTTATTTGTGCGTTGTTCGTAAGGGCGGTTCGACGCCTTCGTTGGCTCCGTATCGTCTCACTAGAAACAAATTGCCGCAGGGATTGTTCCTGCGGCATCAAACGGTTTCCAATTGCCTAATCAAGAATTCTTCCGCCTAAAGTTCAGGCGATCTATGATGCTGATTTTATTTATTTTTCTTCTATAACCAGCCGATGTTTCCAGCTATCTTCGCGCCTTCGCCTTCGCCGAGATCAAGCTCGATCGCAGCTTTCGTGGCCGGTATCAAAGCAACGCCGGCAGTCTCGCCATCATCCGCGCAGTCGGCATCGGTCCGGGCTTCAATGCGCGACGCCTGCCGAAGGTGTCGAAACAAAAGAGTAGCTCAAGAGGCTCAGGTAGCAGGTTTCGGGGAAATCCAGAGCTCTCTGCTCGGCAAGACCATGCCACGGGCGCAAGGCGAAGAATTGATATACGGGCACGCCCTTAAAGCGGCCCATCGCCGTCAACGGCTCAGATCTCGCCTCGAAAGGCTCCGCGGCCTTGCTGCGCTGCAAGCGGTCGCATGAATTTTTGCCCTTTTCCATATTGCAATGCACCCTAAGTGCCGGCTCATGTCCGACCTTTTGAACGATATCCGCGGCCAAGGCATCTGGCTGCCTGATTGGGTGGCAAGCATTGGCACCTTCGCTATCGTGGTGGCGTTCTCGCTTTTCTTCCATCGCGTGGCTTTCCGGCTTCTGACACGCCTCGTCGCCTCACACGATCTCTTCTGGCGGTCGCTTGTCTCCCGGCTCGAGGGCATGGCGCGGCTGGCAATCCTAGCTGCTGCGCTGGGCTTTGCCGCCACGATTTCACCGCTCACGGAATATCAGGCCTCGACGCTGCGCCACGTGCTGCTGATCGCCTTCATCATCCTCGTTGCCTGGATGGCGAAGACCGCCAAGCATATCTGGATGACGGTCTATTTGCGGCGCTTCAAGCTGGACGCCGAGGATAATCTCTTCGCGCGCAAGCACGTCACGCAGTCGCGGATCATCGAGCGGATCGCAGACATGATCATCGTCGTCGTGACGATTGCCGCCTGCATGATGACTTTCGACGCTGTCAAGCAATATGGCGTGAGCCTGCTCGCATCCGCCGGCGTCGCCGGCATCGTCGTCGGCCTGGCTTTGCAGCCGGTCCTGAAAAATCTCTTCGCCGGCATTCAGCTTGCGATCACGCAGCCGATCCGCATCGACGATGCGCTTCTGGTCGAGGGCGAATGGGGCAATGTCGAGGAGATCACCTCGACTTACGTCGTCGTGAAAATATGGGACTGGCGCCGCCTCGTCCTGCCGCTCAGCTATTTTATCGAGAACCCATTCCAGAACTGGACGCGCGAGAGCGCATCGCTGATCGGCACGGTCATGATCTATCTCGACTACAGCGTGCCGGTTTCGGCGATCCGCGCCAAGGCGGAGGAGATACTGGCTGGCTCCAAGCTCTGGGATCGGAGGGTGGCCAACGTCGCCGTCACCGATTTCAGGGAGAGCGTCATGGAAATCCGCATCCTCGCCTCAGCCTCGAACTCCGGGCGAACCTTCGATCTGCGCTGCGAAATCCGCGAAAAGCTGATCGATTTCATTCAACGCGAATATCCGCAGGCCTTGCCGCAGCTCAGAGCGATGCTGGAGGGCCGGGAGGAGAGAGGGCGCAAGGCGGCAGCGGAATAGTGCGGCATGGCTGCAAATCCCCGCCTCTTGCGCGACGCCGCAATCCTTTCTATATCCACGGCCACGAAAGCCCGGCGGACCAGCCTGCCGGAAGAGCAGGAAATCCGCCGCATTTGCAGGGCAAACGGCGGGGCGAAACAAGCACTGAACTGGCAGCACCCGTGAACACACTGGATTTTGACAAGAAGCCGGAAGATACGCGCGTTGTCGTCGCCATGTCGGGCGGCGTCGACAGTTCCGTCGTTGCCGGCATCTTGAAGCGCCAGGGCTACGATGTGCTCGGTATCACGCTGCAGCTTTACGACCATGGCGCGGCCGTTCACCGCGCCGGCTCCTGCTGCGCCGGGCAGGACATCGACGATGCGCGCCGCGTCTGCGAAACGCTCGGCGTTCCGCATTACGTGCTCGATTACGAAAAGCGCTTCCGCGACACCGTCATCAATCCCTTCATGGAAAGCTATGTCGCCGGCGAAACGCCGATCCCTTGCGTGTCGTGCAATCAGACCGTCAAGTTCGCCGATCTTCTGGCGACGGCCAAGGAACTCGGCGCCGATGCGCTGGCGACGGGCCATTACATCCGTTCGCGCCCGAATCCGGCATCCGGCAACCCCAGCCGCCGCGCGCTTTACCGTCCGGCCGATGCCGACCGTGACCAGAGCTATTTCCTGTTTGCGACCACCCAGGAACAGATCGACTATCTGCGCTTCCCGCTTGGTGGGTTGCCGAAGGCCGAGACCCGCAGGCTTGCCGAAGAGATGGGGCTCGTCGTTGCCAAGAAGGCCGACAGCCAGGACATCTGTTTCGTGCCGCAGGGCAAATATTCCGATATCATCACCAAGCTGAAGCCGAACTCGGCGCTGGCGGGCGAGATCGTGCATCTCGATGGCCGCGTGCTCGGCAGCCATGACGGCATCCTTCATTATACGATCGGCCAGCGCCGCGGCATTGGCGTTGCGACTGGCGAGCCGCTCTATGTCGTCTTTCTCGATGCGCGCTCCCGCCGTGTCATTGTCGGTCCCAAAGAAGCGCTGGAGACCCACCGCGTCTATCTTCGCGACCTCAACTGGCTCGGCGACGATCCGCTTTCCGAAGCCGTGTCCGGCGAAGGTTTTGCCTGCTACGCGAAGGTTCGCTCTACCCGGGCGCCGGCACCGGCCGTTCTCCGCGCCGATGCGCACGGCATCTATGTCGACCTGACCGTCGGCGAAGCCGGCGTGGCGCCCGGCCAGGCCTGCGCGCTTTATTCGGCGCCGGGCGACGACGCCCGCGTCTTTGGCGGCGGCTTTGTCGAGCGTTCAGAGCGCGAGCCGGCGGCCGAAGCCTCGCTGAAGGCCCTGCTTTCCAGACCCGTCGCCGCCTGAACCGGACGCGAAACGGCGTGCGACAAAGCTCGCCGTTTTCTTGGTGTCACCTGCTTGACACCAAGCCGGACCGCACCTTATAAGCCGCTCATCCCACGAGCCGCCGCTTCGCGAACGGCATCGTTGACCAGTGGCGGAGTAGCTCAGCAGGTCAGAGCAGAGGAATCATAATCCTTGTGTCGGGGGTTCAAATCCCTCCTCCGCTACCAGTCAATTCATTGACAAATAGAGATAATTTCGAGGATGCCTGTAGCCGGATCATTCTTACTGGCGCGTGGCAGGAACAGAGCTAGCTCCCTGTCACCCTGTCGCGCGGTGCGAAAGGGCCCGCGTTGATCCGATGCGCGCGGGCCCGCATCTTTCATCAGCGCAGCTCGCCCATCAACGATTTCCAGATTCAGCTTAGAGGGTTAAGGCCGGGGTTAACACGTTACCCAGCCAGTGAGCGCGGCCGGAATATAGGGCCGCGTCGCGCCGCACTCATGCCGTGCAGCGGAGGAACTATATCCTATCGGTAGCGTTTTACCGGCACCCTGAAAATCTTGGGAGGATAACATGAAGAAACTGGTCATCTCTGCCGTATCGCTGTTTCTCTCGCTCGGTGGGGCGGCGATCGCGCAAACAGCGACGGTCACCGTTCCCGGCGAGGTCAGAACCTATGTTCTTGAGCAGAAATCGCCATCGGTCAAATTCGAAGGTGAGGTTGCGGTCGGAACGACGCTTCCTGATACGGTCGAGATCCACACGATCCCTGATCAGCCGGATTACGGTTATGTGGTCGTCAACGAAAAGCGCGTGCTCGTCAATCCGAAGACCCGCGCGGTGATCGAGGTCGTCGAGTAACTTGAAAGCACTGCGGGCCCGCCCTCCGGGCCCGCTATTCCTCCCCATCAGAGCATCGTCGAGATAGAGAGGCCGACGTGAATATACGCCCGCAGTATTATGCCAGACGCGACGGAGATGGCAGCTGGTCGATCATTGATACGCAGACGCACAAGGTAGCTGTCATTGCTGACACCGTGCCGCTCACACGCCTTGATGAAGCCACCGCTTTGGGGATTATCGATGAACTGAGAAGGCGGCATTCGGCTTCCAGAGAACACAGCGCCTCCGCCGAAGGCACGAACGACGGCCTAAGTCATTTTAACTAATTTGCTCTGTTTTGATCGTCTGTCATTCTGGTAGTGCGTGGCGGAGGCAAACCCTTCCCTTGTGTCACGCGCTGCGAAAAGGCTCGCGTTGAACGATAGCTCAGCGCGAGCCTTTTCGTGCTCATCAGGGAACTGCCCCATAAACGGCTTCGAGGTCAGCTTTAGAGCGTTGATGGGCGGCAAGGGCGCCAGCGCCATAGACTACGGTCGGGAGCATGTAGACGGCGGCAAGGCGGGCGATCCGATAACAGAACGGCAGGTCAACGCTGGTAAGGAGCTGGCGAGGTGCCGCGTCCTGCTCGGCGTCCGCCTTTATGGGCTCGTGTCTGCGGTGTGCGGTTACCCCGGCCAAGGAGCATGGCCCCAGCGCCGCGGCAATCAGCCGTCGATCGCCGCACAATGATGATAGGATGCGCCGATCTACGATAATATCCGCAAAATATCGTGGATTTTGGAAAATTTGCACCGCTATATTTCGAACACGCGGGAACGGCCAGTTCATCGACACGGACGAAGTTTCGAAACGCGGCTATTGGGGCCGAGGAAGGAAAAAACGTGTGCAATCTCTACCGATGCTGAATAACCTGGAGCCAATCCGCGCGATCATCGCCCGGTGATCAGTTGCTCGCGACGAGGTCCGACGTGTCGCAGCTGCGCCGCGGCCCTTCCCATGGTTGATACGTATTGTCTTCCGGTCGATACGACTTGTATCGAGCGGCGCAGCGGGCTGCCGCCTGTGTATTGATTTTCGCGCGGACGCGTCCACTAACTTCGGCGACACTTCCCTGGAACGGCGAGGAGCACTCGCGGGTCGCACCGCTATAGGATCGATAGCTATTGGTCGCGGGATTGAAGGAGCGGTAGCGTTCAGCGCACCAAGCAAGATGTTCGGTCGAGAGTTTTGGTTGCGTTATCTGACGTTCGGTTGACTGGCGAGCGGACTCCGACCGCCTCGCTCTTGAGGTCATAGTTGCCGACGCTTCGGTGACGTAGCTCGAATAGAGAGGCGGAATTCGTTCATAGCGCTGCTGCCGAGGATCGACTTTCACCGGCCTCGTAGTCCATAGATCGCCCGTCGCAAGGTCATTGAAAGCATGAGGACCGGCATTTTCCGCGACGTGTGACGCGACAGATGCGGCGGCTACGCACGCCCCGACCGAGCTGACGATTCCAAAGACAACGGATGCGATCCCTTTCATCTTCCCGCCCCTGCTATTGAGTTTGTGGAACCTCGACGCGGCCGGCGTTCGTAACCGCTGCCAACGAACGACCTGGGTAAGGGGTCGTTCCACGCCCGGGACCTCAGTCTGATAGAGTTTCGGCCTTTGGTCCAAAACCCACTTCAATGTCCGTTGCTGGCGCTATTTGCGGATCGCAAAGCGCTGCGGTCGCGGGACACAGGCAGGAGATTGAAAGAGATGGAAAACGCCGGGAAGCTCGAAGCACTATACAAGCAGATCAAAGGGCTAGCGGAGGGTCCCTGCTCTTTGCAAGACAGCGAGTATGCCTGTGCGGAACGCCGACGAAAAAAGACCATTATCATGCCGAGTTTGGAAGTGCTGAAGGGAAAGCGCCACATTTGCCAGTTGTACGTCGAGAAGGCCGAGGCGCGAGCCATCGAATTTTCCTATGATAGCGCACGGAAACTATCTTCCCCGTCATGCGTTCATATTTTGAACGTCTCCCGACGTTTCTGTTCGTCGTCGACTAGCCCCGATCCGTCGGGGCTCTTTGTAGCGAAGGAGCGGATGTGATCATACAAGTACGCGCTCCCTACTTCGCGAGACGTGACCCGGACGCCACCTGGTCGATAGTTGACATGAGGACCGGGCAGATCGTTGTCATCGCGGAAACCATGCCCCTCACAATCAAACATCTTGAAGAGGACACCATCATGGAGATTTTAGATGCTCTGTGCGCGAGAGATTTGACCTCTGGTTGGGCAACCAGCCCCTTGCGGGACAGAGATTGAGATGATCCCTGCTGTGTCGGGCTTCAATTCACCCATTTGTCCAGAATCGTACTAATACCTTTGGGCTAGTTTTATCGGCAGATGATCTCACCCATTCTATAAAAGCCGCACACCCCTATGAGCGGTATTCGTCATTACTTTCCTCTGCCCCGCCAACAGCGGGGCGCTTTTTTTGATATGGTCTAACGTCGCGCAAGTCTTCACCGAGGTTGAATTATTAGCTCCTTTGCGACGGAACCTTTCCCGCCGCTTATGGAGTAAGTCAATTCGACCTGGTCGCAGAGAAAGCCTTCGAACGTCGACCGGATATAAGGCGCGTCATTGATCGACATTATGAAGCTGCCCTTCAGGCTCCGCAGGCGCTCAGACATCAACGCGAATTGCTCTTGGCCGAATAACGTTTTTCCGTAATCGCCTTCGCTGCCGAAATACGGCGGATCGAGATAGAAGAGGGTGTCGGGACGGTCGTAGCGGTCTATGAACGCGAGCCAATCCAAGTTCTCAATGACGACACCTGCGAGACGTTCATGAACGTCTTCCAGGAGTGGTGCGAGCCGATTCAAATTGAAGCGAGCGGCACGGCTGCTATCGACCCCAAAATTCTGCCCCGCTACCTTTCCGCCAAATGCGAGCTTTTGCAGGTAGATAAAGCGTGCAGCGCGTTCGAGATCGGTGAGAGTGGCGGGGTCGCAGCTCTTCAAGCGCTCGAATTCCCGGCGGCTGGTGATTTGGAATTTCAGGGTATCCATGAACTGCGGGTAGTGCCGCTGCAGGATCTGGAAGAGATCGACCACCTCTCCATTGCGATCGTTGATCACCTCGCCGCGCGGCAGTCGGTCCCGGTTTCCGCCGAACGGCGGCGCGCAGCACCTCCCGCGGTTGCCTCCTTTCCGAAATCGCATGAGCGAATTTCCCGCGGACATCCTAGGGGCGCTGTGCTTGGAGCTCCGATATGCTCATTCTGAAGTGGTATCCAATGCTTGGCGCCGTGAGAAAGGGTAAATCTACGCATCCGTCTCAGCTCCCGTGTTAAGAGATCGATCCTAGATTGCTCATCAAATCAAACCATGAGCAGACGGAGAACCTATGAACGCAATTTCCAAGCTTCAGTATGGCAATCGCTTTGGCGATGACGTGACCAAGATCGCCCGGATGTCGCTCTCCGTGGCCGCCAGCTCATCCGACGCCCAGATCGCGCAGGCAAAGTACTCGAACTGGTTCCACGGAGAGGACGGCAAGCCAGAACCGATGGCGACGTCGAGCCGGAAGTTCAGAAGGATCACGGCAGAGATGGCAGTTGCCGAAGTGGCTGCGGCGACGAAGGAGAACTTGTCCATCCTTGGCGACGACGCCAGTGACCTATTCACCTCCAAGCTTCCCGCCGGCCACAAGATGCGCAAAGCGATCCGATCGTCCATTTTACAGGGCATCCCGTATCTGGGGACCTGCAAGTTCGGCGAGATCATTACTGATCGTGGTCAGGACAAGTATGGCGTGACACAGATATTCATCGCTAATTTCGACGGAAATCTGGATACGACCGAGGGCGCAAACTTCTACAATCCTTCAAGCCGGGAGTTCGACCAAATGTTCTACGGTGTCCACATCATCGTAGACCGGTTCGGCAATACGTTGGGCTTCAATCGCAACCGTGGCAACAACGGGATTGCGTTCAAGACGAAGGACATTACGACGGCGCTTTATAGCATCGCATCGGCAAGTACCGGCTTGTCTGTAGAGGCACTGCAAGAGCGCGCGCTTTCTCCCAAGAACGCCGTCAGATAGCGGCTACGGGGCTCCCCGTCGATCTACCTGCGTGGCGACGAGCTTCGCCACCAGATGCACCAGGTTCCTGGCCCCGAGCCGTAGCTTCATCTTGTCAATCCGATGCTCGATAGTTCTCGGTGACAGATTCAGAAATTCCGCAATTTCCTTGGCGGTCTGGCCTTCGATGAGAAGCTGTATGATGCCTTCGTCCGTTATATCCGACTTTACCTCCTGAACCGGAGGTATGAAGAATTTCCCTTCGGCAAGGCTTATGCACCACCCCGGCTTCCCATCACATTTCTGCGGCAGGATCAGGCGCTCGTAACCTATGCGGACACCAAGTAGCTTTGTCTTGACGAGATCGACCGTCGGCCGCCGCGACTCGACAGCACGCGAATACGTCGGAATGATCGCATCGTCCACGAACGATCTGTTCAGATCGCGCAGGGCGGAATCCGGAAACTCCCCCCTCATTTTGTCCAGCAGCCGGCTCTTGAAGCCGAAATCCTTCACCCTGTGAAACTGCCAATCATAAGGATCGTCTTGAGCCGTCTTCACGATGGAGAGCGCCATTTTGATGCTCAGCCTGGCCATAATCCCGGCATACAGACTTTTAGGATCCTCCATCGAACCTGATTGCAACCATGCATCGATGAGATCGTGTGAAATTGAATTGAATGAGCTCATACCCAGCGCGGTCTTGAAACGAAGTTGTCGATTTATTTCAAATACATCTGATATTTGTTACCAAAGGGTTGTTGCGTAAGTAGGAAGACATTCCAACGGTAGCACTCGCTCGTCCGTCAGGGTAGCCTCGCCCCTTTTTCACGACGAATCTCCACGCCTTCGACCAGAGCCCGTGTGAACCTAACTGCCCTTCGGTTCTCATCGCTCCTATGCGACCTCAGGCTCTAATGTCTGATAACGTTCATCGGACACGTTGACTTGGCGAGTAATGTTGTGAATGTCTGTGCGCAATGCGCGAAGAAGCAGGAACGGGTAAGAAGGAGTCCAGACGAGGCCATCGGCCCTTTCGGCTAAACACTTCGCGCGGTGCTTCCGCAGCCGTTCAATTTCCGTTTTCCGGTCCGCTCACCTTCGATGATCCTTCAGACAGCATTTCCTTCGCTATAACGGTGGACAAGGACAATCCAGCCGACGTGCCATCGCCGCATAACACGGGCGCGACGTTTCCGCCCATCGAGATAACGAAAGACACGATTGACGCCTATAATCCAGGCTTGAGCCGTTTCTAAGTGGAGATTGCGTGGGCCGAAAGGAAGCAAATCAATTGATGGACGAGGATAAACCTGAACTGACTGCTCTTTTTAAAGCCGTGGCCGAAAGCCCAAAACGCGACAACACCGCTTATCACAAGGCACTTGCCGAGGCTCGCCAGGCTTTCGAAGCCGCCGAGCTGGCATTCGGCGGCGCGTTTGGGGTGCAGACGAAGACCAAAATGAAGCGCAACGGCGATTACGTCGTGAAATGGACTTTCAAGCGGCATACTGGCGAAAAGCCGAAGTCGCGATGACCCCGGTCGTGGGATGATGGCAATCGTCTTCCACGATGCTTCCGAGGCTTGCTGGGTTAGCTTGTCAAAGATCGGTCAGCTTGATTTAGCATCCGGCTTCGATGTCGCGGAGGTTATCTGCGTGGCGGTCGGCACGGGTGCCACGGGACAGACTGGTTCACAATGCCCACCAGTGGCGAAAGTCTGCGCCGAAATCTGCCTCGCAAAGCTTGACACATTACCTGAATGAAAACTGACAACAATAATTGCCTGCAGACCCCCACTAAACAGGGGGCGAGATCATCCCGGAAACCGAGGGCGCAACCATCTCGGAACAACGAGCGGGGCGATCAGCGGCTCGCAAGCGCGTTGCACAGGGCTGTTCTACGGCTGCCCTAGGGGCTTCGTCTTCCCCGCCTCGCATTCCGGCAGTCGCACAGGTTTGGCGAGTTTTGCCAGGGCCTCGGGCTTGGCGCACGCCGGGAAGCCAGCTAGCGGCATCGTCTCTATGAACCGACTGCGCTCCATGGTGCTTAGGCCGGGTTCATTGATCATGCTCTCGACAGTCAGGTCCGGGTGCTGCTTGAGAGTTTCTATAACCGAAGCATTCGCCTCATCGGTTCGACCCAGTGCCGCAAGGGAACTGCTACGCACCACCCAGTTCCACTTTTGGTAGTTGTTGGGCGTCATGCGCTCCAGCATCTTCACCGCGTCCTCATACCGGCCCGCCATAAAATAGGCAGGTGAGAAGAAGTTGGACGTCCACATCGGATAGTTCGGGTCGAGCCTCATTACCTGGTCGACCATTTGAGCGCCGCGTTCGGGTTCACCGAAGCGTGCTGCAAAGCCTGTATAGAAAGTCAGGATTTCGGACGAACCGGGAGCTAGACGAACGGCCGTGTCCAGCTCAGACTTGGCGCGGCCCATGTCGCCCTTATTAGCAAGGCTCATACCAAACACCGCGTGTGCTTCAGCGTCGCTCGGATCAAGCCGCACCGCGCGTTCAGCCACATCGGCAGCCGCCTTGCGGTTGCTCTCGGGATTGACACCAAACACACCCAATAGATCATGAGCATGGTAAAGTTCTACCCAGGCCCGTGCCAGCCCCGGGTCCAGCTCGACGGCGCGGTTGAGAAACTTGATGGCCTCCTCCTCATCCGCTTTGGTGAGCTTTTCAATCTTCTCGGTCCCGAGCAGATAGTAATCATAGGCATTCAGGTTTTCTGGCCGTTTACGTTTGGCTGCAGCCCGCCCGGCCTCTTGAATCAGTCCTACTCCGCCGCCGAGGCGGTTGGCGACCTGCTCTGCGATTTCGGTCTGAACGGCGAACACGTCCTCAGCGGGCCGGTCCCAATTCTCCGACCAAAGATGGTGGCCGGTTTTTGCATCGATCAACTGTGCTGTGATCCGTACCCGGCCACTCTGCCGCTGGATCGAGCCTTCCAGTACAAAGCCGACATGGAGCGCACTTGCGACCTGGCGGGCATCCACCGGCTTGCCTTTATAAACTTCCGTTGAATTCCGTGCCATCACCTCGAATTCGGGAAACCGCGCGAGGTCGGTGATGATGTCCTCAGTCAGGCCATCGGCCAGACGCCCGCTAGCCTCGTCGCCGCCATAATTGTCGAAGGGCAGCACGGCCACCGACGGCTTGCCGCTCAAAGGTTCGGGCTGCAAGAACCACCAGATCCCGCCGCCCGCCAGAGCAAGCGCCACGATCGCCGCCGCAGCTGTCTCGGCCCAGCGCGGTATCATTCCGAGAATCGGGCGACGCGCCCGTTTGCCGTCGAGTCTCAGCCGATACATCCGCACTGGGCGGCTGATGTTCTTGACCTGCTGCTCGCCGGCGAAATCGAGCGGCCAGTCGAGTTTGCCCTGGAGATGATCGTATGCCGTCCCCGACACCATCACGCCCCCCGGCTCGGCCAAATGCTCCAGCCGCGCGGCGACATTCACCCCATCCCCATACACATCGCCATCCACCAACGCCACATCGCCCAGATTGATCCCGACGCGGAATACGATGCGCTCAGGCTCCGGTAGGTCGGCGTTGCGCGCCGCCACGGTATTTTGAAACTCCGCAGCGCAGGCAACCGCATCAACCACGCTGTCGAAGGCGACGAGCGCGCCGTCGCCCATCAGCTTGATAACGGTGCCATGGCGCTGGGAGATGGCGGGATTGATCAGGTCGGCGCGGATGGCGCTCAGTCGCTTGATGGTGCCGGCCTCATCGGCCTCCATCGCCTTCGAGTAGCCTACCATATCCACCGCTAGGATCGCGAGCAGCTTCCGGTCGAGCGCGGGGGTACTCATCATCGTTGCCTTGCATGAACATGCAACAGTGTCGGCAGTCTACACCCGTCGAAGCACCGCAACTAGCTCACCGCCAAAACGGCATGTCTGCTTGTAGGGCCCGAAGCGGACACTCGACATACCTCTACAAGCGAATTGGGACTGGCTGGTTTGGGCGTGGCCCGGAAATTCGGTCGGGGCTTCACCAGGGCGGCTAATGGATATACAAAACAGCGGGAGGGCAATATTATGGAGCATCAGTATATTTCGCTCGGCGCAGCGTGCAATGCCGCGATGATGATCAAAAAGCTGGGCCTGAGAAAGACATCCTATCCGTTTGATTGGCTATTCAATCTTGATAGCGGTCTCGCATCCGTCACCGAGATGATTCAGGATGACTTTCAGAAGGTCTGCGCACCCGATTGCTATATGCCCGCAAGCCATTCGACGCTCACAACTGAAGTAGTCGCCTACCGGGATTACCCGGCCGTGCTGCACATCCACACCAATCCGATGTCGAAGACCGGCGACCATGATGAACTGGTCCGGCGGTTCGACCGCTTTCGCGTTGCCCTGAAATCGAGAGATAAGCTGCACTTCGTGTACTATCGCAATCTCGCCGCCGCGCGGCTGACCGATCCGTCCGTCACGGCGCAACAGGTGCTAAGGCAGTTAATCGACGAGGCGAGGGTCTTTCTCGACACCATATCTGCGTGGCGCGGCGGCGACACCTCTCTGCTTCTTGTCTTGGAAACCGGCATTGAGGACATCGAGCCGGCCTCAATCGCACTGGCGTCAGCGACAGTGCCGGATGGCCGCATCCATATCGGGCACGCTATCTCACGCTATGATGAGAACCCTGTGTTCAACGATGTCTGGAAACGGCAATGGACCGATCTGCTGCTGAACCGGACGGAGATGCCGTTACACCTCGCGGCCCGCGCTCTAGCCAAGGTCCATTTCAGACGCCTGAAGAGCTTCGTCAACGGTGACCGCCTGCCTCCCATTTCTTTGCCCTCGCCGCTCACCCATTGAGGAGCGATTCCGATATAATTTACTCACCTTAAAGCTGTTGCAGCATTTATGAATTTCTCGTAAGTTGTAGTCGCTCGCCATGACGAGCGAACATATTGTTCGCCGCAGCCGCCGTGACGTTATTTGTTGCGCTCTGGCTGATGCATGCACCCCCCATCGCGAGCCGTCGCGACTTGATGACAATGACCTCGGCCGAACACGGCTGGTATGCAAAGCGGTTTTTCCGCTGATGCTCCTGTTTGCCGCGCTTGCCACTGCAGGAAGTCTAGCTTGGCAGTGGGGATGTGACCTTGAGGCGGCGCTTGGCGCTTTCCGGAAGCGGCCGATCCCGTCGCCAGGCCCTCCCGCTTCGTCTGGACGAAGTGTCGGCAATACCCAGAGCGCTTAGAGTAAACGGTGATGCCAACCCATAGAAAGGCGGCTAGATTTGGCAGCCACTTATTCCGCTTGAACCTCCGCGCTATGAAATAAGCCGATACCGGGAACTGGATGTTTGCGGCAGGAATAAAAAGTGAGGTGTCGAGTTCTAGTCCGATTTGCTCGAAGAGCCTTCAAAGGCGAGTCGACGAACGCTATTTGTCCAGCACATAAATCGTGGCGTCGTCCTCTTCGTCCCGCACACCTTTGTAAGAGGCATGTCTCAGCTTCCCATCGTGCGTCCACGCGCGATACTCGATCTCGGCAATCAGCGTCGGCCGCACCCAGACCAGCCCTTTGCGCCTTCCATCATAGATGACCGGCGGTTTCGTGACCTTCAGCCGATCGAGCGCTTCGCGCAGCTCCTGCGCCGTGCGTTCGTTGAAGCCGGTCCCGACATTGCCGACATAAGCCAGGCCGTCATTTTTGCGCGCCGCCAGCAACAGCGAGCCGATGCCGGCGCGCGCGACCGTGGAAAGTTCATAGCCAACGATCACGAAGCTGTCGCTCTGCAGGCACTTGATTTTCACCCAGTCGCCGAGACGGCCGGAGCGGTACTCGCTACGGCGATCCTTCGCGATGATGCCTTCGAGCCCATGCTCGCAGGCAAGCTCCAGCAGCCTGTCGCCGTCCGCCTGGAACTCCTCCGACAGCCGAATGACGCCTTCCCGATCGATGATCAGCCCTTCGAGCAGATGGCGTCGCGAAGAAAGCTCCAGTTGCCGCAGATCATGCCCGTCGAAATAGAGCAGATCGAAGGTCATGAAGAGCGCCTCGCCGGAAGTCCGCTTGCCGCCCCGGCCGCCGAGCGATTGCTGCAGCAGCCCGAAATCGGACCGGCCACGCTCATCGACCACGATTGCCTCGCCATCGAGGATCGCGGTCGCCACGCCGAGCTGCTTGGCGGCTCGCTCGATCGCCGGGAAACGATGCGTCCAGTCATGGCCCCCGCGGGTGATGATGCGCACGCCCTGCGGCTCGATATGCACTGCCAGGCGATATCCGTCCCATTTTATTTCGTAAACCCACTGCTCGCCCTTCGGCGGCTTCGGCTTAAGAAGCGCCAGGCACGGCTCGATGCGGTCCGGCATGGGATCGAGGGGAAGGTTCGGCTGCGCTGGATCGCGCGGCTTGCGCGGCCGGGATCGAACCGGCTTATCGGATGCGAGCAGCGGCTTTGAAGCTGGAGACTTGGCCATCTGATGATTACATCAGGGAATGCTTAAAAAGAAAACGAAATTTGAGGCAATGACGACGGAAGAATATCAGCCGAAATACAAATGACGGGAGACATGGCTCGGCGAAGGCCACCAGGACTTTGTCTCTTTGGATAGAGATTTGCAGTTCGGGTACATTTATCTCGGCCTAGCCAGCGCTTCGCGCGTCGGCCAGTGGCGATGGGCGATCAACACCAACCTTGGCAAAGCATCCTGCCGCACAACGGCTGGGCACCCACGGCGCGAGAGGCATCGAGAAAGGTCGAAGAGCCATAGGAGCAGATCAAAGCGCTGCATGGACTTAATCTTCACTCCGCGTTCCGGATCGATCTTCGAAACTAAGCCATCAAGTACAGCGTTGATCTTGGATCAGGAAGCAGGAGTGCGAGCCATGAAGATGCTGACCATCGCTGCCGCAGTGGGCGTGGCACTCACCATGGGTGCTGGCAACGCATCGGCCGATCCTTGGAAGGACGAAAGCGGCCATGGGCGGTGGCGTTCCGATCGCTACGACAGTGAACCCCGATACGAACAAAGAGCATACAAGGAAGAGTATCGTCGCGGGAGGATGTAAGATCGAGCGGAAATGAGGCGACGGAGAGTACAAAGAAGAGATCAAGTGCAAGCGCGGTGCTCGACCCGTCTACGGATACTATCGGTATTGAATGCTCGGCGGTCGCCCGATGCCTCATTTAGAGGCGGGGGCCGATCACCCGGGAACTTTTCCATCCCCTGCCGGTTTATTGCGATCACGCGTTTCATCTTCCCACCAGTCGCTGAAGCTGCGTGATCTGCAGTGCTGTGGGGATGATCCCCTAAGTACTGAGCCAGTGGCTTGGGCTCGCTTTGCCCTCTCTTAGACGAGCCCTTGCCACGATATGTTTTCGTGAAGGCCGCTTTACCGCCGCTTCCGGGCGGGGCTTTTCTCTTAGAATTCTTAGGGGTTTAGGGAACCGAGCATGAGCAGAGGCTATTTCGCTGCCGAAGATATTGAGATCTGCAAGAAAGTCTTCGATGATATCTGCGCTACCGGGCACATAACGAGCGAGTATGAGCGCATCGAACTCGCAAGCCAGATCATTTATTTCTATCAGCACGGCGTCACTATCGAAGATAGCTTGGAACAGCTAGTCGTGAGCATGGCCGAGAGGCAGAGGCCGACGTGAATATGCGCATATGCCCGCAGTATTACGCCAGACGCGACGCGGATGGCAGCTGGTCGATTGTTGATACGCAGACGCACAAGGTCGCTGTCATTGCTGAAATTCTGCCGCTAAGACGTCTTGATGAATCGACCGCCGTGGAGATTATCGATGCCCTGAGAAGGAGGCATTCGGCTTCCGGAGAACCCGGCGCCTCCGCCGAAGGCACGAGGGCCTAAGCCGTTTTAGCTAATTTGCTCTCGTTTGATCGTCTGTCATTCTGCTGTCGGAAGCGGTGAGCCCCAAAGCGCGTGGCTCGCTCTCCTTTCCAGACATGATGTTCGGAACCAATTAGGCCGGATTAATTAATCTGCTTCGCCGCTCGAAGTGCTCGACAAAGGCGGTTGAAACCGTTCTGGCGATGTCTAGTTAATCATCAAAGCCCGCTGGATGACTGGGTCATGAAGTATCGCATTGAGGCAGAGGGCAACGCCAAATACCGTGTTGTCGACAGTGACACCGACGAGACAGCCACCTGGAAGAGCCATCTCCAGACAGGCTTGTCGCGTCCGCTAGCAGAAGCGCTTTCAGGTTATCTGAATGCACTCCACCGTTACGATGAAGCCCATGGCGGGCACTTCGGAAGCTCAGAAGACTAGCCCTTCGCGCGACTATGGCCACAGCCACTCACATCGCAATCGGTCAATTCCGCTTCTGGAAGGTAAACCGGCTGAATGAATACATCGCGGATCTGCGGAACGTCGTTGCTGGACAAAATGGAGTTGCCTTTGATGCGACCGAGGGCTCCGCAATGACTTCGAGCTGCTCCCGGCCAAACAGTGTTTTCCTGTAGTCGCCTCCGCTGCCGAAATACGGCGGATCGAGGTAAAGCCAATCCAAGTTCTCAACTACGACCTCTGCGAGGCGTTCATGGACGTCTTCCAGGAGCAGTGCCCGCCTGGTGATCTGGAATTTCAGGGTCTCCATGAACTGCGGGTAGTGCCGCTGCAGGAATCCGCAAGAGGTTTACCACCTCGCCGTTGCGGTCGTTGATCACCTCGCCACGCGGCACTCTGGTTCGCCTGAAAAACACGCCACCCATGCCCACGAAAGGCTCGGGTAGACGCCATGCCGAACGGCCACAACATCTTAAACCAGCACGGCGCAGGCGATCGTTTGCCGTTCATGCACGCCGCCGGAAGGGGCCTTCGGTGGAAAGGAGAGGCTTCGAACGAGGAGACTTGGCCATAGACGCAGCTTTGAGCCCTAGTTCTGCATCTTGAAGATGCGAGCTATGAAGCGTACTTTCCGACGTCGCCCGCTCTAGGGCGCTGCTCATCATATCTTGAGCCCCGTCCTCTTGCGGGGCTTCTTTTCCCAGTGCGTCACCACACGCATCGCGTGTCAGGACACGCAACATGTCTCGTGTGCCACGCCACGGAAGTCATAGGGGCACTCGCCGCCACATGCTGCTTAGGAGCATGACCGGCGAGGTCTTCGGCTGTATCAGCGTGTCGATATCGCCGTTGCCTTCGATTTCGACGTTTCTCGGGCTGATAAAACGTGGGACCTCACCGAGCCATGCTCCTAAACTCCATTGCCTTTATTAGAATTCAGTAAATGGCGCCGAGAAATAATTCTTCCAGCCCCTCCCGCCATCGAAGCTTGATGGCTTAAAGGATCGGAACAAAACGCCCTAGCGCCCGGCGGCTGCCAGAATACCCGAGCGAGAGGTATGGGCAAATGAGCGACTCCACGGTCAAAAGTGACCTGGAACTGACCGTAACGGATGTCGAGCTCATGCCTTCGCCTTTCACGAGGCATGCGACAAATCGTAGACGTTCCTGATTTCGGTACAAAACTTCACCTATCGCTCAGGCTCGGGCACTCCAATGCTGTAGCCGCGCTGATCCTCAATGCTTGGAACCAAGCGGGCGGTATCTTCGTTTTTCTTTTGGCGTTCAAAGAGAGGAAATCCCCAATGCAGGTCGTTGGAACACAGGTTATCCCCATTGGCGGCGGGAAGGCTGGCTTTATGGTCGAATTTGTCGGCGACGGCGGCGAGGTCGTTTCCGTGCAGTTGAAGAACGACGCTGAACGTTCGCTCAATCGGCAGAATGCTATAGAAAAGGCAAAGGAGCTGATGAGCCAAATCGCGTCTTCCAAGGCCCCGGAGGGCGAAACGATGAGCGTCAGGCTGAGCGCGCGCGCGTCCCACGATCGATTGACCCTCGAAGAGCAGCTTGACGAGGGGCTCGAGGATACGTTTCCGGCCAGCGATCCAGTGTCGGTGACCGGGACGACTATCAAGCACTAAAGGGCAAGCACCAAGGGAATGTCCCGACAATCCAGAAAATCCTGGCGCTAATCGCTTGTTCGGAAAGTGCTGTGTGCGTTTCCCGTTCGGCAGAGTTAAAGAAAGGCGAGCAGCTTGACGGCTGCTCGCCTTTTTTTCCTATGTCATCAGCAACGGAATGCTGACAACCAGGGCGACGAGAATAACGGCGGTCGCGATCCGCAAAAGACGCATGCGCCGTGTACGCTCCCCACTCCAATCATAGGTCATGGCCGGTCTCCTCGCGACAAGGACTTAGCGCCCGGTAAACCGGGTTCAATAGCTATGACGCAACTTGCTTGCGTAAGGCTGATCTAATTTATTTCCTTGAAAAATTAGCGATATAGCGGCTTCAGTCGCCGAAGCGAAGCGCCCAGCGTCGGCCGTTATGGGTCATGCGGATGATGGATAACGGTTCGATATCCGCGAGCCAGAAAGAGGAAAGCGGCGCCTGAAGCACGTTCAGGATCGCAGCGCGGATGAGCGCGGCGTGACTGACGGCGATGACGTGGCCGCCGAGCACCGATTGCGTGTCCATCGATTGGGCTGCCCGCCCTGCGAGCTGCCTGATATTTTCGCCGCCATGCGGGGCCGATTCCGGATCGCTCATCCAGGCGAGCAGATTTTCAGGCTCCTGCATTTGCAGATCGGCGATCGCCATCCCACCCCACCTGCCGTAGTCGCAATCGGCAAGCAGCGGATCGGGAAGAGAGCCGAGCGAGAGCGCTTCTGCAGTCTGGCGCGCGCGCAGCGCCGGGCTCGTCAGGACTCGATCGGCGCGCTGCAGCCCACCGGCAATTGCCCGCGTCTGCGCGACGGCGCTTTCTTCAAGCGGTTCATCGAGTGGAAAGCGACCGTAGCGTCCAGCGCTTGTCGGGCCGTGGCAGATCCAGGTGAGCCGAGTATGCACGTTCCTTCGATCTCCGGAAATGCGATGGGGAGCGAGATCAAGTCTCGTTGACAGTTCTCCGCGCGCAGATATAACGATCATGTTGCGGGTTTGGAAGCCGGTGAAAATCCGGCGCGGTCGCGCCACTGTGACCAGGATGCGAAAGCAGGCTGGAAGTCAGACCCTACCGTACAACGCTCTTTCGACTGAACGCGTCTTCCAGGAGGAAAACATGTCTGACACCGCTCTTCAGCCCATCGCAGCACCTGCGCCGATCCCGGTAGGAGAAATCCTGCCCTGGGCGATCTTCGGGGGCTTGCTGATGATCATCGCCATCTATTTCGTCGGCACGGAAGAGGGTGCCATGGCGCTGTTTTCCGGCGGCTACGTCCACGAATTCGTGCATGACGGCCGCCACCTTCTCGGCTTCCCCTGCCACTAAAGGGACGACAGACATGGTTGGAAATCTTTTGCTCCGTGGCATGCTCGCGGGGGTGATCGCTGGCATCCTGGTTTTTGCCTTTGCCTATACATTCGGTGAGCCGCTGGTCGATCAGGCGATTGCCTTCGAAGAAGCCGCTGCCCAGGCCGCAGGCGAAACCGCTGAACCGGAACTCGTCAGTCGCGCCACACAGGCCGGTCTCGGCCTCTTCACCGGCGTCATGACCTATGCGATTGCGGTTGGCGGCCTCTTTGCTCTTGCCTTCGCCTTCGTTCATGGGCGCTTCAGCCGGCTCGGCGCTCGCGGCACGGCCGCAGTGATCGCGCTTGCCGCCTTTGTTGCGATCGTTCTCGTTCCGGCGATCAAGTACCCCGCCAACCCGCCTGCGGTCGGCAATCCCGATACGATCGGCGTGCGCACCGAGGTGTTCTTCCTAATGATCGTCGTTTCCGTTGCCTCGCTGATTGCCGCAGTGGCGCTGGCGCGCAATCTCTCTGCGCGCTTCGGCATTTGGAATGCGGCGATCCTCGCAGGTGCCGCCTATCTCGTCTTCATCGGCCTGGTTCAGTATCTGCTGCCGCCAATCAACGAGGTGCCGGAAAATTATTCGGCCATGGTGCTCTGGCGTTTTCGCACGGCCTCGCTCGGCATGCATGTCATTCTGTGGGCAGCGCTTGGGATTGTCTTTGGCGTGCTGGCGGAAAGGCGACTGCGTCCGGCATTCCGGTAATCCGGGCTTGTTGCGTTGCCTCGTCGTGGCTCGTCAAAAGAGAACTCCTCATTCCTGTGTGTCACAGCGATGAGGGAAAGCTTGGCAGTGTTGCGGCAATCTCATCATCGAAATTGCGCGAAGCGAGGGCTGGCGAAACTAGGTCTGGCAGCACTTCTTTTTTCCGCCGCCGGAAACGCCTCAGCCCACAGCAGCAGTTCCGCTGGCAGCCATGCCGGCATCCCCATCCCCGAAATTTCGCATGGCGAGATGGCGGTCATCGCCGGCTATCGGAACCGGATCATCGATCTCGCCTCGCAGGCGACCGATACGAACGAGCCGTTCAGGCGCGTGTTGAACTATGCGCAGATCCAGTATTCCTACTGCTTTTGGGGGCGGATGCCCGGCAGCGTCACCGATGAGCGCAGCCCGTTCAACGAATGCGCCCATGCTTATCTGGCGGCGGCCAAGGCGGTACTGATCGCCATGCGCGCCATGCCGCAGGAAGCGGAGGCCGCATCGGCGATCATTGCGGATGCCGATGCCGAGATGGTGCGGCGCGGGCTTTCGCTGATCACCTGCCGTTTCAGCGGCGAGGCATTCCACACGGCCGATATCGTGCGCCCGCGCTGGAGCGAAATCCCGATGCACGCGGCAAGCATGGCGTCGCTATCGGCGCTTGTGGGCATTCTCTTCGGCGTGTACCTCGCGGCCAAGCGCCTGCTTCGCGGTCAGTCGTCCGTATAGCGCTGCTCGCGCCATGGGTCGCCGTACATGTGGTAGCCGTTCTTTTCCCAGAAGCCGGCCTCGTCGGCCGGGATGAGGTCGATGCGGCAAAGCCACTTGGCGCTTTTCCAGAAGTAGAGATGCGGCACGACCAAGCGCATGGGCCCGCCGTGATCGCGCGTCAGCGGCAGGCCCTCCCATGATGTCGCGAGGATCGCATCCTCGGCCGCGAAATCGGAAAGCGGCAGGTTGGTCGTATAGCCGTCATAGCTCGTCAGCATGACGTAATTGGCTTCCGGCTTCGGCATTACGAGATCGAGAAGATCGCGTGTCGAAACGCCTTTCCATTTGTTGTCATAGCGCGACCATGTGGTGACGCAGTGAATGTCGCTGACCTTGGTGCTCTGCTCCTGCGCCTGAAAGGCCGTCCAGGTGAGGTCCAGCGGTGTCTCGACGAGCCCGCGCACTTCCAGACGCCATGTGTCCAGCGAGATGACCGGCTGCTGGCCGAGATCGAGGACGGGCCAGTTCTTGACGAGATGCTGGCCGGGCGGCAGGCGCTCGGTTTCCGGACGGCTGATGCGACCTGTCAGGAACTTGCCTTCGGCGGCCCAGCGGCGCTTCGAAGTGGTGAGTTTGCTGTCGGCGGGGGTTTGCTCGTCGCTCATGCGGGGTGTCCTCATCGCGTTGGCGCAATAGGACATCCGGGCTCAGGGTGAGTCAAGGCAAGGCGCCTCTTGGAAATCCGTTATCCGGTCATTAGACTTGGAGCGTCGGGTATGCCTCCCAGGAGAGGAGGCAGGAAGGGGAGGAGGCGGACCTGTCGTCCAGATACAGGCTGATAGCCGCACTGTTTTCGGTGCCGTTCGTCGTCTTCGCGTTCTTCTATTATGGCGGGGCGGTGGCAACACGCGCCTATATGGGCGAGGCGTCATCGCAGGCGGGGACTGCGCTGCGGCTCGCGGTTTCCGCGCTCAGTGGCCACCTGAACCGCTATGAGGCGCTGCCGGCGCTGATTGCCGATCACGACAACATCAAGGAACTGGTCAGCCGCCCGCAGGACCAGGCGCTGCGCGATGCGGCGAATCTCTATCTCAAGGAAATCAACGGACTTCTGAAATCCTCCGATATCTATGTGATCAAGCCGGATGGCGAGACGATTGCGGCAAGCAATTTCGACCTTCCGGGCAGCTTCGTCGGCGAGAATTTCAGTTATCGCCCCTATTTCCAGGATGCCGTTGCCGGGCGCCAGTCCCGGTTCTACGCACTCGGAACCACCTCGCTGAAACGCGGATATTATTTTGCCTCGCCGATCTATGCAGGCGAGGAAATCCGCGGCGTCATCGTCTTCAAGGTCGATATCGACATGATTGAGGCTTCGTGGAGCGGCGGGGAATACCGCATCTTCGTGTCGGATCCCGAGGGCATCATCTTCATGTCGGGCAAACCGGATTGGCTCTATAACGGCATTCTGCCGCTCACCGCAGACCGCATCGCGCGTACCGGAGCGTCCCGCCGCTATGCGAATGCGAGGCTGACCGCGCTGCCGATCACGCGCAGCCATTTCGACGAGCATGAGTTGATGTCTCTTGTCGAAGAAGGTGTGCAAAAGGAATATCTGGTGCTCTCGCACTATATGCCGGCCGAGGATTGGACCGTGAACGTGCTGATGGACACCGGTTCCATTCGCACGCAAGCGCGCACCGCGCTTGGCGCCGTCTTCCTCATTGTCTGCATCGCCGGGCTGGCGATCGCGATTCTCCGGCAGCGACGGATGCGGCTCAACGAGCGCATGCAACTGCAGGCGGAAGCGCGCAACGAGCTGGAGCGGCGCGTCGAGGAGCGCACGGCCGACCTTGCCCGCGTCAACAGCCGCATCGAAGAGGAGATTGCCGAGCGGCGGCTGACCGAACAACAGCTTCGCCAGACGCAGGCCGATCTCATCCAGGCAGGCAAGCTTGCCGGTCTCGGTCAGATGTCGGCGGCACTGTCCCACGAGTTCAACCAGCCGCTTGCCGCCGCAAAGACCTATACGGACAGCGCGGCCGTGCTCCTGGACCGCGGGCGGACTGCAGAAGCGCAGGACAATATCCAGCGCATCGGCGGGCTTATCGACCGCATGGCTTCCATCAGCAAGCATCTGCGCAACTTCGCGCGCAAGCCGAACGAGAAGCTCGGCCCGGTGCCGCTCGACGAGGCGATCCGCGATACGCTGGAGATCATCGCCTGGCGGCTGAAGGCGGCGGATGCCGACCTGCGGGTCGATCTTGGCATCCGCCCACCCGTCGTCCGCGCCGGGTCCGTTCGCTTGCAGCAGGTGCTGGTCAACGTGATTTCGAACGCGGCCGATGCCGTCGAAGGGATCGAGGACCGGCGGATTGAGGTGACGGCCTCCGAAGAAAATGGCAAGGTGGTGCTGACGGTACGCGATCATGGACCAGGCGTACCGGCGGCGATTGCCGAGCGCATCTTCGATCCCTTTTTCACGACCAAGGGCGTCGGCAAGGGACTGGGGCTCGGGCTTTCGATCTCCTACAACATCATCAAGGATTTCGGCGGCAGCCTGGCGGCCTCCAATCATCCGGAGGGAGGCGCCGTGTTCCGCATCGATCTGCAATCGGCGACGGGCATAATGCCGGAGGCGGCCGAGTGAGCGAACAGAAGATCCTGCTGGTCGACGACGAGGAAGAGCTGCGCCGGTCGACGGCGCAGGCGCTGGAGCTTTCGGGTTTCAACGTCGAGACGTTTTCCCATGCCGACCATGTGCTGGAACTGATCGGCTATAGCTTCGCCGGGGTCGTCGTCAGCGATATCCGCATGCCGGGCACCGACGGCATGACTTTGATGCAGAAGATCCGCGAGATCGATGCGGAAGTGCCTGTCATCCTCGTTACGGGCCATGGCGACGTGCAGCTGGCAGTGAAGGCAATGCGCGAAGGCGCCTATGATTTCATCGAAAAGCCGTTCACGCCCCAGATGCTGGCCGGAGTGATAAGGCGGGCCATGGAACGCCGTAGCCTCGTGCTGGAAAACCGGCTGCTCAAGGCCGTCGCCGGAAAGCGCGACGATATCGAGGCGCGTTTGCCGGGCCGCACGCAGGTAATGGTGGAATTACGCTACCGCATCCGGGCAATCGGGGCGAGCGACGCCGATACGCTGATCGTTGGCGAGACCGGCGCGGGCAAGGAGGTCGTTGCCCGGGCGCTGCATGACATCAGTGCCCGGGCGAGCCGGCCGTTTATCGCGATCAACTGCGCGGCGCTGCCTGCGAACCTCATCGAGAGCGAGCTCTTCGGCCATGAGGCAGGTGCTTTTCCCGGGGCGGTGCGGCCGCGTTACGGCAAGTTCGAGCACGGCCGCGGCGGCACGATCCTGCTCGATGAAATCGGATCGATGCCGTTTGACCTCCAAGCAAAGTTTCTTCGAGTACTGCAGGAGCGGGTCATTTCCCGCCTCGGCTCGAACGAGGTCGTGCCGCTCGACGTGCGCTTTATTGCGACCAGCAAGGTCGATCTCGAAGCCGAAGTCGCGGCGGGACGTTTCCGCGCCGATCTCCTCTACAGGCTGAATGTCGTAACACTGCACGTACCGGCGTTGGCGCAGCGGCGGCCGGACGTCCCGCTGCTGTTCCTCCAGCTCGTCCGCGAGGCAGCGGCACGCTACGGCCGCGACGAGATGGCAGTGCCGCCCGAGGTGATTTCCGACATCGCCCAGCGGGATTGGCCCGGCAATGTGCGCGAATTGCGCAATGCAGCGGACCGCTTCGTGCTCGGCCTCGACGGCGAGCGGCAGCTGGGCGAGGTGAGCGGCCTTGCCGATCGGGTTGCGGAGTTCGAGCGCAGCGTGATCGCCAGCGCCCTTGTTGCACATGGCGGTAGCCTCAAACCGGTCTACGAGTCGCTGCAGATTTCCCGCAAGACATTGTACGAAAAGATGCAGAAATACGGCCTCGACAAGAAGCTGCTCGTTTCCGAGTAAGTTCGATGGGTGGATTTCCACCCATCGCTAAACCCGTTTGTGTCCGAATCGACCCATGCTGCGCTGCACCCATGCGGAATTTGGGCAAAGGGCGCAGCGGGGCTGATTGCCGTAGCCGGTTCGGGGCGTGCTAATGGCCCTATCTCCATTGGCGCGTGGGAAGCGTCGGTGGTATTTTGTTTTCATCAGGGAGGAAAAAGATGAAAATCCTGAAGGCCATGCTTGGCATGACGGCGGCAGTTGCCGTTTCGCTTTTCGCAAACGGCGCATCCGCGCAGACCTATCCAGAGCGCACCATTACCATGGTCGTTCCTTTCTCGGCCGGCGGCCCGACCGATACGGTTGCCCGCCTCGTCGCCGAATCCATGTCGAAGGACCTCGGCCAGCAAATCGTCGTCGAAAATGTCGGCGGTGCGGGCGGTACGCTCGGCGCGGGACGGGTGGCTTCAGCCAGCCCGGATGGCTACACCATCCTGCTGCACCACATCGGCATGGCCACCAGCGCCACGCTTTACCGCAAGCTCGCCTATGACACGCTCGGCGCCTTCGAATATGTCGGTCTTGTCACCGAAGTTCCGATGACGATCGTTGCCCGCAAGGATTTCGAACCGGCCGACCTCAAGAGCCTTATTGAATATGTGAAGGCAAACAAGGACAGCGTGACGGTCGCGAACGCCGGCATCGGCGCAGCCTCGCATCTTTGCGGCATGATGTTCATGAGCGCTATCCAGACGCCGTTGACGACTGTTCCCTACAAGGGCACCGGCCCTGCGATGACCGATCTTCTCGGCGGCCAGGTCGACGTCATGTGCGACCAGACGACCAATACGACGAAGCAGATCAAGGGCGGCACGATCAAGGCTTACGCCGTGACCTCGCCGAAGCGCCTCGACGTCATGAAGGATATCCCGACGGCGGTCGAAGCCGGTCTGCCCGGTTTTGAAGTCGGCATCTGGCACGGCATCTACACACCGAAGGGTACTCCGGCAGAGGTCAACGAACGCCTGTCGAAGTCGCTGCAAGTTGCGCTGAAGGACCAGAACGTCGCGGCTCGCTTTGCAGAACTGGGCACCGCGCCATCGCCGGAGGCCGACGCTACGCCTGCTGCCCTGAAGGCGAAGCTTGAAAGCGAAATCGCCCGCTGGAAGCCGGTGATCGACGCTGCCGGCGAATATGCGGATTGAGGTGTAGTGCCTTTGGTCCCTCACCCTAACCCTCTCCCCACTGGGGGGAGGGATTGTGGCATCATCTCCCCGGCGGGGAGAGCGTGGCGGCAGCCGGATGAGGGAAAACCACTAGCGCTGAGGCAACCATCTCCAACCCACGGAGACACCATGAAATCGGTTAGTTTCGATACCACCAATGTGATCTGCGGCGCGCTGCTTGTCGCGACCGGCGCATTTTTCGCCATCCAATCCTACAGTCTCGACCTGGGGACCACGCTTCGCATGGGGCCGGGCTACTTCCCGCTGCTGCTTTCAGCGGTGCTGATCATTCTCGGCGCGGTCGTCTTTGTTCAAGCGATCCGCGTGCAGGGCGAGCCGATGGGGCCGCTTGCCTGGCGTGGCATGCTGTTCATCCTGCCTGCGCCGATCTTTTTCGGGCTGACGGTTCGGGGGCTGGGATTTGTGCCTTCGATCTTCCTGACCGCTTTCATTGCATGCTTTGCCTCGCATCGGATGACGGTGCTCCATGCGATTTTGCTCTCGGTTCTGCTGACGGCCTTTTCCGTTGGCGTGTTCAGCTACGGCCTCGGATTGCCGTTCGAGCGTTTTGGCCCCTGGGTCCGGTTCTAGGAGGCCGCGATGGAACTTTTCAGCAATCTGGCACTCGGTTTCGCAACGGCAGCAACGCCTGCCAACCTTTTCTTCTGTCTGATCGGCGTTCTGCTCGGTACGCTGATCGGCGTACTGCCCGGCATTGGCGCCACGGCGACAATCGCCATGCTTTTGCCGATCACTTTCCAGCTTGAGCCGGTGTCTTCGCTCATCATGCTCGCCGGCATCTACTACGGCGCGCAGTACGGTGGTTCGACGACGGCGATCCTGATCAACATGCCGGGCGAATCCTCTTCGGCGGTGACGGCCATCGACGGCTACCAAATGGCGCGGCGCGGCAGGGCAGGGCCGGCGCTTGCGATCGCCGCACTCGGTTCCTTCTTCGCCGGAACGGTCTCGACCTTCCTCGTCGCGATCTTCGCGCCGCCGCTGACCGATATCGCCCTGCGCTTCGGTGCTGCGGAATATTTCTCGCTGATGGTCGTCGGCCTGGTGTCGTCGATCGCGCTCGCCCATGGTTCCGTCGTCAAGGCGCTGGCGATGGTCGTGCTCGGGCTGCTGCTTGGCCTCGTCGGAACGGATATCTATACCGGCACCCCTCGCTTCACGCTCGGCATCCGCGAATATGCGGATGGCTTGAATTTCGTGGCACTTGCCGTCGGGGTCTTCGGTATCGCCGAAATTCTGCGCAACCTGGAAGGGGAAAAGACCCGGACGGTGCTGATAGCAAAGGTCACCGGCCTGCTGCCGTCACGCGAAGAATTCAAGGAGATGATCGCGCCGGTGCTTCGCGGCACGGCGATCGGCTCGGCTCTCGGCATCCTGCCGGGCGGAGGTGCGATCCTCGCGTCCTTTGCCTCCTACACTGTTGAAAAGCGCATCTCGAACAAGCCGAAGGAATTCGGCCAGGGTGCCGTTGCCGGCGTCGCGGGCCCGGAGTCGGCGAACAATGCTGGAGCGCAGACCTCCTTCATTCCGCTTCTCACCCTTGGCATTCCGGCCAATCCGGTGATGGCGCTGATGATCGGCGCGATGATCATTCAGGGGATCGTGCCAGGGCCGAACGTTGCGACCGAGCAGCCGGCGCTCTTCTGGGGCATCATCGCCTCGATGTGGATCGGCAATCTGATGCTCGTCGTCCTGAACCTGCCGCTGATCGGGCTCTGGGTGAAGCTGCTGACAGTGCCGTATTACGTGCTCTTCCCGATCATCATGGCCTTCTGCTCGATCGGGGTCTACAGCGTCAATTCCAACGTCTTCGATCTCTATGCCGTCGCCTTCTTCGGCTTTATCGGCTACTTGCTTGCCAAGCTCAGATGCGAGCCGGCACCGCTGCTGCTCGGTTTCGTGCTGGGTCCGCTGCTCGAAGAAAACCTGCGGCGGGCGATGATCCTTTCGCGCGGCGATCCGACGACCTTCGTCACCCGGCCGATCAGCGCGGTCCTTCTTGCGATTGCCGCGGCAGTGCTCATCGTCGTCTTCCTGCCGAGCGTTAAGAAGAAGCGCGAAGAGGTCTTTGTCGAGGAGGGTTGAAGTTCACCGTTCTTTGTTGAACAAAGGATAACCTGACGCGGGCGCCGTTTTGGCGCCCGTTTCGTATGACAGGACATCCAGGCTCATGAACATCCCCTTACGGATCAAGGACGATCTGGCTTTTCTCACATCGCTGCGCCATGACCTGCACGCCCATCCCGAGCTCGGCTTCGAGGAGGAGCGCACGAGCGGCATCGTGGCGGAGCTGCTTGAGGAGGCGGGCATCAAGGTGCATCGCGGACTTGGCGGTACGGGCGTCGTCGGCACGCTGCAGGCCGGCAGCGGCACGAAAGTGATCGGGCTTCGTGCGGATATGGATGCACTGGCGATGCCGGAGATTGCCGAGCGGTCGTACAAATCGACCGTGGCCGGCAAGATGCATGCCTGCGGGCATGACGGTCATACCGCCATGCTGCTCGGCGCGGCACGTCATCTTTCGGCGGTCAAGGGCTTTTCGGGCACCGTGCATTTCATCTTCCAGCCGGCGGAGGAAGGGCGAGGCGGCGCGAGGCGGATGGTGGAAGAGGGGCTCTTCGAGCTCTTTCCCTGCGATGCCGTCTACGGCCTGCACAATATGCCGGGACTTGCCGTCGACGAGATTGCAGTGGTCGAAGGGCCGCAGCTTGCCTCTTCGGATAGCTGGCGCATAACCTTTCGCGGGACGGGCACGCATGGCGCAAAACCGCATCTCGGGCGCGACCCAATCACCGCCGCAGGCACCTTCCTTGCCTCACTGCAGACGATCGTCGGCCGCGTCGTCGATCCGCTGCAGCCCGCCGTCGTTAGCGCCTGTTCGCTGCAGGCGGGTGACCCGAAGGCGCTCAACGTCATCCCGGACACGGTCGAGATCGGCGGGACGGCGCGGGCCTATTGCGCCAACGTGCGCGATCAGCTCGAGGCGGAGATCGGCCGCCTCGCGCAGGGCACGGCGGCGATGTACGGCATTGCCGTGGATTATCAATTCGAGCGGCGCATTCCGCCGGTCGTCAACGATGCCAATGCGACCCAACAGGCCCTGGCTGCTGCACGGGCGGTGTTGGGGGAGAAGGTGCGCACCAGCTTTCCGCCTTCGACGGCCGGCGATGACTTTGCGTTCTTCGCACAGAATGCGCCGGGCTGCTACGTGTGGCTCGGCAATGGCCCTGCCGTCGACGGTGCCCTGCACCATAATACCGCCTATGACTTCAACGATGCGGCGATCGGCTATGGCGTGGCTTATTGGGTGAAGCTGGTGGAGCAGGCGTTGACGTCCGCTGCATGAGAGCTCGCGGCCTCCCCTCATCCGCCTGCCGGAACCTTCTTTCCGATGGGAGAAGGGACTCTCGGCGATGCCCCGACCTTCCACTTCTCCTCAGCGGAGAGACCTTGGCCTGAAGGGTCGGATGGGGAGCGGCAAGCTCCCGCGTCAGCTACAAAATCTCCAGCACCGGGCTTTCCAGCACCTTTCCCGTCAAGACATCCGCAATCCCTCGGTCCGTCTGATGCGGGCCGGTGTTGCAGGCGAGTGTCGCGCCGAAGCAGGCCTTGAAGACAAGGTAGGGCGGTTGCCAGTCGACGATCTTTTCCATTGCCTTGCGAATATTGCGGAAGGCGGAGGCGGTGTCCTTAAGCGAAATTTCGGTGACGAGGCCGGAAAGCGGCAGGGGCAGCAGCGCTTCGATCTGTCCATCCCTGGCAACGGCCATGCCGCCGCCGGCCGCGATGACGGCGTTCGCAGCGAGCGCCATGTCGCGTGCATTGCCGCCGAAGACGGTGAGGTTATGGCTGTCATGCGATACCGTGGTGCAGAAAGCGCCGCGCCATTTTCCCCAGCCCTTCAGGAAGCCGGTGCGCGGACGGCCATCCGCCCTGCCGTGACGATGGGCGACGGCAATCATGGCGCAGTCCGGCGGCGGAACGACGAAACCGTCCTTAACCTCGGCATCGGCTTTGCCCCATTGCGTAAAGCGCGGCCGGTCGATCGTGGCGATGCGGACGCGATTGCCCTTCGATGGCACTTTGAAATCGTCTTCGGTTAGCGGCGAAAGCTTAACGGAATTGGTAAGCGGCGCGGCGTCGAGCGAATGGAGCGGCGACGTAAGCTTGCCGTTCTGCGCCGTCACGCGGCCATTGGCAATGACCGTGCGGGCTTTGAAGTCCTGCAGGTCTTCGAAGAGGACGATATCTGCGCGTCGTCCAGCGGCAATCAGGCCGAGGTCGTTGCGTTTCAGGCGTTCGGCGGCGTTGAACGTCGCAGCGCGGAGTGCCCATTCCGGCTTCATGCCGTAGCGGACCAGACGGCGGATGACGTCGTCGAGGGCACCATCCCTTTCGAGTTCATCCGGAAAGACGTCGTCGGTGCAAAGCGTCACAGTTGGCGGCATATGGCCGATGCCGTTCAGCGTCTGGACGAATTCCTCAAGGAGGTGATCATGCGAGCCGCGGAGCTCGATCGTCATTCCGGCGGTAAGCTTCGAGAGAAGGTCGGCGCCGGAGGTCAGCTCGTGATCGGAGGTGATGCCGGCTGCCATGAAGGCGTTGAGATCGGCGCCTTCCAGCCCGCGAGCGTGGCCGCAGACGAGCTTGCCCGAGGCGAGCCCCGCTTGAACGATGGCGCTCATGCGCGGATCACCGTCGATGACGCCGCGCATGTTCATGATTTCGGCAACGCCGCCGAGTGCCGGCAAGCGCAGCATTCCGGCAATGACCGAAGCGTCAAAGTCGGCGCCTGCCATTTCCAGGCCGGGTGCCGAAGGAACGCAAGACGGGGCGAGCAGGATCATGTGCAAAGGTAGAGCGTGGGAAGCCTCGATCGCCCAGCGCACACCGTCAAGGCCGTGCACATTGGCGAATTCGTGCGGATCCCACAGGATCGTCGTCACGCCGCGCGGCAGGACGGCCGTGGTATATTCGGCAGGCGTCACCATCGAGCTTTCGATATGCATGTGCGTATCGATCAGGCCGGGCGTGACGAACGTGCCGCCGGCATCGATGCGTTCGGTCGCGTCGGTGCGGGTGCCCGGCGCATGCACGCTGGCGATCAGTGCGCCGACGAGGCCGATATCCGCATCGCGGAAGCGGCCGGTGACCACGTCGAGCAGTTTGCCGCTGGTGATCAGCGCGTCGAATGGGGCAGCACCTCTTGCGGCGGCAACGGCGCGGGCGCGCAGCGACGGATCATTGATGTCTGCGGGTTCCCGCCCGAGCTCTGCGTTCATTTGCGGGCCTCGTTGACCAGGGCTGCGAGGATGATGGTGCGCGCCGCCTCGGCGTCGATATCGGCGGCGAACTGGGCGTTAAACGTGGCATGCGTGTTGCGCGTCTCGACCACCGTGCGGCCGCGGGTCAACCGGCCCCCCAGCTCGACATCGATGCGGGCAGGATGGAACTTCACAGCGTCCGGCGCCACGAAGGCCACGGCGGCGCACGGATCGTAGATCGCCATGGCGGGGCGGCCGCGGCTGGTGCCGATGCGGATGTAACCGGCGAACATGTCAGCCAGCAGTTCGGCCCTCGTGCCGCCCGCGCTGCGCACGGGTTCCGCGTCCTCTGGTCTGGCGAGCACCTTGCGGCAGAGGTCGAGATCGACCATACGCAGCGGCATGCCGTGGGCGATGACGATCGCCAGCGCTTCGGGATCGGCAAAGGCGTTGAATTCCGCCGAGGCAGTATGATTACCGGCAGTGACGCTGCCGCCCATCCAGGTGAGTTCGGTGATGCGGGCGGCAAGATCCGGACGCGCGAGCGCCACGGCCGCGATATTCGTCAGCGGGCCAAGCGCCAAGATACGGCGCGGACCGTCAGTCTCAAGCCAGCGGCAAAGAGCAGCGAAGGCGTCGCTCATTGCAAGCGCCGCCGCTGCTGGCAGGCCTCTTCCGATCGTCGGGATGCCGGTATCGCCGAGGATCGCCTGGGCGCTCTCGAACTTGCCAAGGACTGGTTGGGCGCGGCCGGTATGGATGGGGAATGTCCAGCCGAAGGTTTGCATGGCACCAGCGCCGTTTGCCTGCACCTGGGTCAGCGGCGTGTTGCCGAAGACGAGCGAGACGCCGTCAATCTCGAGCTCGGATTGATCAACCATCAGAATGGCGGCGATGTCGTCAAAGCCCATATCGGTATCGATCCAAACGCCCATGATGTCACCCGAACCGCGTGAGAGTTGCAGCCGCCGCAAGCGGTAGGTCGAAGGAAAGTGCCGCGCCGATTTCGTGCGGCGGCAGGCCTGCATCCACCTCGGCCTTGATCGGTCCGAGCGGCGTATCAAGCAGATATTCGCGCGTGTTGCCGGCAAAGGAGGTGCCGCGCACGGCGCCCTGGAAAGGACCGGAACCAAGCGCGACCGTGCTTGGCCGCCAGGCAAGCCCTGCCGCCTGCGGAGCGGGAACGGAAAGTTCAATGGCGCCGTTCGGCGTGACGAGCCTGCCGTTTTGCAGCTTGAAGACATTGTCGAAGCCGACGAAATCGGCAACGAAGGCGGAGACCGGCTTGTTGTAGATTTCCTCCGGCGTGCCGATCTGCTCTATGCCGCCGTTCAGCATGACCACGATACGGTCGGCAAGGGCCAGGGCCTCCGCCTGGTCGTGGGTGACGAAGATCATAGTAACGCCGGTTTCCTTCTGCACGCGCTGCAGTTCTGCCCGCATTTCGAGGCGCAGGCGCGCGTCGAGGTTGGAGAGCGGCTCGTCAAGCAGCAGCACCTTCGGCTCCATGACCATGGAACGGGCAAGCGCCACTCGCTGCTGCTGGCCGCCGGAGAGTTCTGCGGGTTTGCGTGAGGCGAAACTGGAGAGGCCGACTGACTTGATGCCGGCGTTGACGCGGTTATCGAGGGTCTGTCCGTTGATACCCTTGAGGCGAAGGCCGAAGGCGACATTCTCATAGACCGTCAGGTGCGGGAAGAGCGCGTAGGACTGGAAGACGAGGCCGACGGCGCGTTTGTTGGCCGAAACGCGCGTGATGTCGGCGCCATCGAGATTGATGCGGCCGGAGGCGGGCGCGAGCAGACCGGCAATGGAGCGCATCGTCGTCGTCTTGCCGCAGCCTGAAGGGCCGAGCAGGGCGACGAGTTCGCCCTTGGCGATCGACAGGTCGAGATCCTTCACGGCGACCGTATCGCCGTAGGCCAGCGTCAGCTTATCGAGTTGAAGATAGGTATCAGACATAACGAGACAGTCCCAGGAAACGTTCGGCGAGGAAGACGATGCCGATGGAAAGGAAGGCGAGCAGCGAGGAGAGCGCGGCGATCGAGGGGTCGTAGGTGGTTTCCATGTAGCCCAGCATATCGATTGGCAGCGTGCGGACGCCGGGGCCGGACAAAAAAAGCGAGACCGGCACCTGGTTGAAGCTGGTGACGAAGCCGAGGATAAAGGCGGCAAGAATGCCGCCGCGGATATTCGGCATCACGACACGGAAGAAGGCGCCGAGGCGCGAAGAGCCGAGCAGCACGGCGGCTTCCTCGATGTCTGAGCGCAAGTTATTGAGGCTTGCGGAGACGACGCGCACGGCATAGGGCAGGACGAGCGCCGTGTGGGCGAAGAAGAGCGCCAGCGTGATGTTGAAGCCGAAGGGCACGACGAGGTAACGCAACAATGCGAGGCCGACGATGATGCCCGGGACGATGATCGGCAGCGAGACGACGGTTCGGACCGTTTCACCGAAGGGCAGCCAATAGCGCGACAGAGCGTAGGCGGCCGGAATGCCGAGCACGAGGGCGGCGAGCGTTCCGAAGACTGCAAGGAACATCGACATCGAAAAGCTGTCGCGGAAGCTCTCGATGGTGAAGACCTTGATCACCCAGCGAAGCGAGAGGCCTTGCGGCGGAAAGGCGAGCGTATCGCCGGCCGAAAGCGATGCGGCGATGATGATCAGAAATGGCCCGATCAGGAACGCCAGCACGAGGAAAAGCACGATCGGTGAGAACAGACGGACGGTCATCGCTTGTTCCTTGCAGTTGCCAGGCGCTTCAGCAGGATGTTCGCGGCGAAGCTCATAACGATCAGCATGAAGGCGATGACGCTTGCGGAAACGAAGTTATTGGCGACGGAGACCTGCTGGTAGAGCAGTGTTTCGAGCATCAGCACCTTGGAACCGCCGAGCACGGCGGGCGTGATATAGGCCGTCAGCGAGCCGGTAAAGACGAGCGTGCCGCCGACGACCAGGCCTTCGCGGGTGAGCGGCAGGATGACCTTCCAGAAAACCTGGAACCAGTTGGCGCCGAGGACGCGCGCCGCCGGGATCGCATCCTTCGGCATATTTTCGAGCGCGCTGATCAGCGAAAGGATCATCAGGGGCAAGAAGAGCTGCAGCAGGCCGATGAACACGGCCGTTTCAGTAAAGAGCAGGCGTAGTGGTCCGTCGCTAAGGCCCATGCCGGTCACCGCCTGGTTGACGATACCGGTGCGGCCGAGGATGACGATCCAGGCATAGGTACGGGCAACGGGCGAGATCATCAGCGGCAGGGTAACGAGGCCGATCATCCGGCCCTTGCCCTTGGGCGGCAGGTTGACGATGGCGAAAGCTGCGGCATAGCCGATGATCGCCGAAACAGCCGTCACCTCAAGACCAAGCTTGAAGGTGCGGATGAAGACGGTGCGGTTCAGCGTCCCGGAGAAGAAGTCGCCATAGGCGGAAAGCGTCCAGGCGCCTCCCAGGCGAAAGCCTTCCGAAAGCAGGATGGCAACGGGCAGCAGAAAAACCACGGCGGCAAAGACCGCTGCGGGCAGGGCGAGCGCCAGGGCTTCTGCTCGGTTCTGAAACATGATGCGCCTTTCGGAACGGCGGCGGAATGGGCGGTCCCGGCAAGCCGGAACCGGGTGTCATGGGCGCTTTACTGGCCGACCTTGTCGTTCCATTCCCTGAGCCATGCGTCGCGATTGTCGAGCGCTGCTGCGGACGGAATGAGCTTGAGGCTCTTGGCTGTGTCCTCGCCGTAAGTGAGGTTGTTGGCGGCGGCCTCGGAAACCTTCACGTCCTTGTTTGCGGGGCTATCGATCAGCTTTTCGGCGAGTTTCGTCTGGATGTCGGTCGAGAGCCAGAAATCCATGAACTGCAGCGCCAGATCCTGATTCTTCGAGCCTTTGGTGACGACCATGACATTCATACCGCCGGTCTGGCCTTCCTTCGGTGTCGCCCAGGCGACCGGAAGGTCGAGCTTGGTGAAGCCCGCCCAGGAGAAACGACCGATCGGGGCGGCCCAGATTTCCTCCTGCTGCATGAGCTGTATCAGCTGCGAGGACTTCTCGTAGAAGGTGACGATGTCATCCTTCCTTTCGCCGACGGCTTCGATCGGACCCTTGAGGTCGGGCGTATCCTTGCCGAGCGCGAGGCCGAGCATATAGAGCGCCGGCGGCCCCTGGTTGGTGGTTACGTTCGGAAAGGCGACGTGGCCGACATATTCCGGCTTCAGGAGGTCGGCCCAGGACTCGATCTTCATCTTGTCCGAACGGTAGGCGATAGACGTGGCATAGAACGTGTAGCCAACGCTCATCCCGTCGCCGTTAGGGTCCTTGGCGAGATCGTAGAGCTTGCCGAAATTGGTAAGCTTGGACGGATCGATCTTTTCCACCAGGCCCTTGCGGGAGGCCGACAGCGCATCCGCCATCGAGACGACAGCCATGTCGACAACCGGGTTTGCCTTGTTCGCCTCCATCTTGGCGAGGCGTTCGACGCTGTTGCCCGTCTCGACGACGAGCTTGCAGCCACATTGCTTTTCGAAGGGATCATAGACCAGCGTCTTGAAGTCGTCCTGCGCAAAGGCATAGACGGAAACAGTCAGAGTGCGATCCTGCGCCACGGCGCCGAGCGGGATAAGCGCGAGCAGCACTGCCGATGCGATGAGGGATGTCTTCATGTCATGAGTTCTCCATCTGCAGGTTTTCTTGAACCGGCTTCGCCGGCCCGGATGATTGGCGGATGATCAGTTGCATGGGCACGCGGTCATTCTCCGCGGTCACGAGTGCGCCCTCCCGGGTGCGGCCTGTGTTTATGCTGTTAAGCAAGGCCGATACGGCGATCTCGGCAATGGCGTCCATGTCCATCTTCACCGTGGTAAGCGCGGGTGTCACGACCGCAGACCAGATGAGGTCGTCAAAACCGGTGACGCTGGCCTCGGCAGGCACATCGATGCCGTCGCGCTGCAGCTCCGTCAGCACCCGCAGCGCCTGAAGGTCGGACAGGGCGGCAAAGGCGCTGAAGCCCTCCTCGACCTTTCTTGCAAGACCGAGCGGGCAGCCGCTCCCGGCCTGATGTTCAAGCTTTTCGATCCAGAGCGTTTCGGCGCTCATGCCCGGGCAAAGGCCGGAACGGATGCCGCCCGCCCGATCGTTCTGCACGTTCGATTCCGGATTGTTGCCGATGATGAGGATTCGCTTGTGGCCGAGATCAGCGAGGTGAGCGGCAATCAGTTCGCCACCCTGCCAGTGGTCAGCTGCAACCGTGTTGCCGGGGGTTGATGCGGTGTCGATGACCGCAACTGGGCAGCTTGCCGCGGATATGCGCGTTGCGCGGCGGGGCACGATCACCATACCGTCGACGCCGCGTTCGACCAGCCGGTTGATTGCTTCGGTCTGCGCCGAGACATTGCCGCGCGAGTCGGCGATCAGTACGCCGTAACCGGCAGAGGCGGCGGCGAATTCGATCGCCTGCGCAATCTTGGGAAAGAGGGGATTTGCGATGTCGGGAAGAACGAGGCCGAGCACGCCGCTTCGGCCGGTGCGAAGCGCCCGACCGGCCTGGCTTGGAACATATCCGAGCTCCGCGGCATGTTCCCTGATCTTTCCGACGAGCTGCTCCGAGACGCGCCCCTTGCCCGAAAGCGCGTTCGACACCGTTGCGACCGACACGCCAAGCGACGTCGCAATCCTGCTGAGGTTCGGTCCCGGGCGCAACTGAGCCATGGTTTCATAATGCTTTGATTAATCGTTTAATCACGCGTACATGAAGCGCACCGGCTTGTCGAATCCATTTTGTGGGATGGGGCGCGTTGCACACGGGATTTTTCGAGAAGCAATAAAAAAAGCCCCGTTGCCGGGGCTTTTGTCATTCATAGAAATGGCTTTATCAGCTCTTTGTGGGTCCCTTTGCCACGGTGGCGGAGACAGAGTTGACCTTGCCGCCCGGGGCATAGCCGCCGCCGATGGCGACGTTGAGGGAGACGTAGTCCCTGGCCATCTGCTGCACGGACGCCGCCAGGCTTGCCTGGGCCAGCGACACCTGGCGCTGGGCGTCGAGCACGTCGAGCAGCGAGGAGGCGCCGTCCTTGTAGCTTGCCGTCGACAGTTCCAGCGATTCCTGCGTCGTCTTGACCTGGGCGCGCAGCGCTTCCACCGTCTGGGCGTCGCGGCGCACCGCCGACAGCGCGTTCTCCACCTCCTCGACGGCGTTGAGCACCGCTGCCTTCCAGGCGAGATAGGCGGTCTTGGCGTCCGACTTGGCAATGTCGACATTGGCGCGCAGGCGGCCGCCGTCGAAGATCGGCAGGTTGAGCGTCGGGCCGAAGGACCAGGTGGTCAGGCCGCCGCCGCTGCCACCGGCCGGGTTGACCCAGGTCGGCGAGATCGAGCCGGACAGCGCGATCGACGGATAAAGCTGCGATTGGGCGACGCCGATATTGGCGGTCGCCGCTGCCAGATTGCGCTCGGCCACGCGGATGTCGGGACGGTTGCGGATCAGGTCGGCCGGGACGCCGGAGATGATGCCGGCACGGTAGACCGGCTGGGCGGCCCCCTTCTGCAGTTCGGCCATCAGCGAGGAGGCCGGCAGGCCGAGCAGCGTGGCGATGTGATGCGCCGAGACGCGGAAGTTGGTTTCCAGACCGGGGATTTCGGCCTGCGTCGACTGCACCAGGCCCTCAGCCTGGACGACGTCGAGCCTGGAGGCGGCCCCGGCTTCCAGCTGGAACTTGGTGAGGTCGTAGGTCTCCCGGCGCGATTGCAGGTTGGCCTTCGACAGCGCAATGCGCTCCTGGTAGAAGCGGGCGTCGATATAGGTCGAGACGAGATCCTGCAGGAAGGCAAGCCGGGCTACGTCGGCGCTGGCATAGGCCGAATCGAGCGAGGCAAGCGCGCTTTCCTTGGAGCGGCGGTACTGGCCGAAGAGATCGAGCAGCCAGGAGACATTGGCCTCGCCGCCGGAGGTGTTGAGAGCACCCACCCGGGTGCGCTCCGAGCCCATCTGGCCCGAGACCGTGTGCGAGGCGCCGACCACCAGGCTCGGCAGCGAACCGGCCCCGGCGACCGTCACATTCGAGGACGCCGAATTGATGCGCTCCATCGCCTGCAGCACGTCGAGGTTCTGGTCGATGCCGCGCGCCACCAGGCTGTCGAGCTGCTTGTCGCGATAGGCCGACCACCAGGCCACCGTCGCAACATCACCGATATTCTTGGTGCTGCCCTCACCGAATTTCGCCGGCAGCGGCATCTCCGGAGGCGTGTGGTCCGGTCCGCTCACGCAGCCCGCCAGCAACAGCAATAGTGCCGGTGTAGCAATACGAAGAGATATCATTCATTTCTTCCTGTAACTCGACCAAGTCTAAATTCTTGCCAAAAGCATCATGCTTTGCCGTCGGCCGCGCTTCGTCCCAACGAGATACACCAATGCCGAAGCAGTCCGCGGGCAATGTATCAATGAGTCATTCATTCTGGCAGTGTATTTTTATCACACTCACGCCACAATTTTCTTGCGGCGGGAGAATACGCGTCGGATGACGACGAAGAAGGACGGCACGAAGAAAATCCCGAGCGCAGTCGCCGCGAGCATGCCGCCGAGGACACCGATGCCGATTGCGTTCTGGGCTGCGGAGCCTGCGCCCGTGGCGACGGCAAGAGGCACGACGCCCAAAATGAAGGCAAGCGATGTCATGATGATCGGGCGCAAACGCAGCCTTGCCGCTTCCAGAGTCGCCTTCGAAGAGCCCCATTCCGGTCTCCATCCGGTCCTTGGCGAATTCGACGATCAGAATCGCGTTCTTCGCTGCGAGACCGATCGTCGTCAGAAGACCGACCTTGAAGTAGACGTCGTTCGCCTGCCCGAAGAGGGTCGCGGCCATAAGCGCGCCGAGCACGCCGACCGGCACCGCCATGATCACCGAGAACGGGATCGACCAGCTTTCGTAGAGTGCTGCGAGGCAAAGGAAGACGACGAGCACCGAAATTGCGTAAAGCATCGGTGCCTGCGAACCCGACAGCCGCTCCTGATAGGAAATGCCCTGCCAGGCGACGCTATAGCCGCCGCCGAGCTGTGCAGTCAGGGCCTCCATCTCGTTCATGGCGTCGCCGGAGCTGACGCCCGGCGCCGAAGCGCCGTCGAGCGGGATCGCGCTGACCGCGTTGAAGCGGGCAAGCGTCGGGGCACCCTTGACCCATTCCGTCGTGGTGAAGGCGGAGAAGGGAACCATTTCGCCGGAAGAGTTGCGGGCATACCAGTGGTCGAGATCAGTCGGCTGCATTCGGAAGGGCGCATCGCCCTGCACGTAGACCGGCTTGATCTCGCCGTTCAGCGTGAAGTCATTGACGTCGCGGCCGGTGAAGATGACAGAGAGCATCGCATTGACCGCAGATATATCGACGCCCATGGCGCCGATCTTCTCCTGGTCGATGACGATCCGCATCTGTGGCTCGACCTCCTTGTTGTTATTGCGAAGGGCGACCACCTTGCCGCTGGCATTGGCCATCTGGATCAGCCGCTTGGAGGCGGTGTCGAGCGCAGCTGTGCCGTGTCCGCCCGTATCGACGAGGTACATCGAGAAGCCGCTGGACACGCCGAGACCCTGGATCGCCGGCGGCAGCAATGCGAAGACCTGCGCTTCACGGAAGGTGAAGAAAGTCTTGAGCGCCCGCGTCACGATCGCCTGCGCGTGCTGATTGGCATCGGTACGAAGCGAAAAGTCCTTGAGCTTGGTGAAGACGATCGCGCTGTTTTGGCCGGAGCCGTTGAAGCTGAAGCCAAGGGCGCCGAAGACCGAATTGACGGCCTCCTTCTCGTTTTCGCGATAGTATTTTTCGACCTTCTCGACGACCGCCTGGGTCTGTTGCGTGGTCGATCCGGGCGGCGTGGTGACGATCGTCAGCAAAACGCCCTGATCTTCCTGCGGCAGGAAGGAGCTCGGCAGGCGCGTGAACAGATAGGCACAACCGGCGCCGACGAGCAGGAACACCAGCATGACTCGGATCGGACGCTTCAACAGGTAGCCGATGGTGCGGACGTAGCCATTGGTCGAGCGCGTGAAGTTGCGGTTGAACCAGTCGCCGACGCGGTGCTTCCTGTGTTCGCCGACCGGCTTCAGCATGCTCGCGCACAGTGCCGGCGTCAGCACGATGGCGACGAGGGCCGAAAGCAGCATGGCCGAAACGATGGTGATCGAGAACTGACGGTAGATGATGCCGGTCGAACCGCCGAAAAAGGCCATCGGAATGAAGACGGCGGTCAGAACCAGCGCGATGCCGACGATGGCGCCGGTAATTTCACCCATCGACTTCTCGGTCGCCTCAAGCGGCGACAGCTTTTCTTCCGACATGATGCGCTCGACGTTCTCGACAACGACGATCGCGTCGTCGACGAGGAGGCCGATTGCGAGAACCATGGCGAACATGGTCAGCGTGTTGATCGAATATCCCGTTGCCGCGAGAATGCCGAAGGTTCCAAGCAGGACCACCGGCACGGCGATGGTCGGGATCAGCGTCGCACGCAGGTTCTGCAGGAAGACAAGAAGAACCACGAAGACGAGAACGATCGCTTCGATGAGGGTATGGACGACCTTCTCGATCGACAGTTCGACGAAGGGCGTCGTGTCGTAAGGATAGGTGATCTCCACGCCTTCCGGCAGGCCGCGTCCGATCGTGTCGAGCGCCGAGCGAACGCGCTCCGCGGTATCGATGGCGTTGGCGCCGATCGCGAGGTTGACGGCAAAGCCGCTCGAGGGCTGGCCATTGTAGCGCGAAGAGCCGCCGTAGCTTTCCTGGCCGATTTCGATGCGCGAGACGTCGCTGAGGCGGACCGTCGAGCCGTCCTTTTCCACTTTCAGAATGATGCGCTCGAAGTCCGCGACTGTCGTCAGCTGGCTCTGCGCGGTGATCGTGACGTTCAGCTGCTGGCCTTCGACGAGCGGCTGTGCGCCGAGCGAGCCAACGGAGACCTGGGTGTTCTGGGCCTCGATAGCCGAGGTGACGTCGCTTGGCGTCAGCTGATACTTCTGCAGCTTGAAGGGATCGAGCCAGACGCGCATGGCGTAACCCGAACCGAAGATATTGATGCTGCCCACGCCTTCGAGACGCTGGATCTGATCTTCGATCTGATTAGACAGGATGTTGCCGAGGTCGACGGAATTCCGCTTGCCGTCGGTCGAAACCAGCGAGCCGACCAAAAGGATACTGGAGGTCGATCGCGTGACGCTGATGCCGGCATCGATGACGTCATCGGGAAGCTGCGATTGAACAAGCTGCAGCTTGTTCTGGACCTGCACCTGGGCGATGTCCGGGTCGACGCTTGTTCCAAACGTCAGCGAGATGCTCGCCGAACCGGTCGACGAGGTCGACGTCATGTAGGTGAGGTCATCAAGGCCGGTCATGCCGTCTTCGATGATCGTCGTCACCGATTTCTCGACGGTTTCAGCGCTCGCGCCGCGATAGGTGGCGTTGATACGCACCGTGGTGGGTGCGATGTCCGGATACTGCGAGATCGACAGCGTGAAGATGCCGAGCAAGCCTGCGAGCATAATGGAAATCGCAATGACCCAGGCAAAAATCGGGCGTCGGATGAAAAACTTGGCCATCAAATTATTCCTGTGCGGCTTGGATCAATGTTAGAGGCAGGCGCGTCCTACTGCGCGGCCGGCTTCTGGGCGTCACCAGCTGCTGCCTGCTCGGCAGCCACAACCACGCCGCTTTCATTGATCTTCATGGGGACGGGCGTAACCGGCATGCCGGGCGCGATCGACTGCAGACCGCTGACGATCAGCTGATCGCCATCCTTCACGCCGTCGGTCACGAGCCAGGAATTGTTGGAGGGCGAGGCGTTTTCGAAGACACGTGTCTCGACTTTGCCATCAGCGGAGATGAACTGCGCCGTCAGACGCCCGGTCGCGTCGCGGCTGGTGGCGAGTTGCGGCAGCGCATAACCGACCTCGGCGCCAAGTTCGACGGTCGCGCGCACATACATGCCCGGCAAAATGACGAGATCCGGATTCGGGAAGAGCACGCGGATGATGAAGGTGCCGGTCGTCTCGCTGACGATCTGCTTCGACATATCCAGCTTGCCCTTCTGGGCATATTCCTTGCCGTTTTCCAGGATGAGCCGGAAGGCGACATCGGCGCCTTCACCCCGAACGGTGCCAGATGCCAAGGCATCACGGAGCCTCAGAAGATTGGTGCTCGATTCAGTCAGCGAAACATAGATCGGGTCAAGCTGGCGGATCGTCGTCAGCGCCGTTGTCTGATTGGCGGCCACCACGTTGCCCACATTGTAGGCCGTCTCGTCGATGACGCCGTCGAACGGCGCGATGATCTTCGTGTGGTCGAGATCGATTTGCGCGGAGGCAAGGGTGGCCTTGGCCGATTCGACCTCGGCGTGAGCCTGGAGAAGGGTGGTCTTTGCCGTTTCGAATTCGATCTGTGTCGCTCCGCTGCCGACCAGGCGCTGGTAGCGGTCGAAATTACTCTGCGCGCTCGGCACGCTGGCTTCGGCCTTGGCGATTGCCGCCTTGGCCTGTTCGACGGTTGCAACATAAGGCGCGTCTTCGATCTGATAGAGGAGGTCGCCCTTTTTTACCTCGCTGCCTTCTCTGAAGGCGATTTCACGGATGATGCCGCTGACCTGCGGACGAATATCGGCCGTCTGATAGGCCTCGGCCCGGCCCGGAAGGATCGTCGTGACCGGGAACGTGTCCTTCTTCAGCGCCACGACACCGACTGGGGCTGCCTGCTGAGCCGCCGCTCCAGGCGCGCCTGCGCCGCCGGCCTGGTTGTTGCCGCTGTCGCTGCAGGCAGTAAGCAATCCGCCCAGCACCAAAGCTGAAGAAATGATGAAGCCACGCCGTATCATGCTGAATTCCCTTGCGGTTGGCACTTGCGGATCGGATCATCGGCTCCGGCGACGGAGCGCTGCACCCATATAAGGAGCGTGATTAGCGGGATTCAAATACCCTTCGATCCGAACTTAAGAAAAGATTTACGAAGTGACGTAATTCAATGATCGTCACTTAGCAAGCGCTATTTTGCAGTGCAGTATCTACAAAACAGACGATCTCCTCAGCCCTGTGCACAAGTGTAATCCTTATCGTCACGGGCGATCAGCACGGGGTGCAGCACCGATGCAAGAACATCGGCAACGGTATGAGCGGCGCGGCGCGGATCGGAACATTTATAATGATCTGCGCGAACCCCCTCGCGGATGATTTCTTCGAGTTTGTGCTCGATTCGCTCGCGGTAGCGATTACCCGCTTCGAGCTTTGCCTGGACTGTCGTCAGCACCATTTCGAAGATGTAGGGATTTTCCTGAATGTCCTTGAGGTGGCTATCGAGAAGCCGAAGCACGAAACGCAGCAGTTGCTCTTTCGGCGGAAGGTTTCGGTCGAAAGAGCCAAAGCGTTCGGTGGCGTTGCCGAGATGCCGTTCGGCAATGGCATCGACGAGCGCCACTTTCGAATGAAAATGCTTGAAGACATTGGCCGGCGACATGCCGAGGGAGGAGGCGATGTCGGCGATCGATACGGCGACGAAACCGCGCTGGCGAAACAGCAACTCGGCCATCGACAGAATGTCTTCCCGCGTTTCCTCGGCCTTGCGCCGCGGCCTTCGTGCCATTCGTTCCCCGCCGGCCTTCCGGCCGGCACCCCTTCCTTGCACATGCTAACGCCTTCCGGCGAAATCCCGCAAGCCGAGAGGCGGTTTTCGGGCGGTTCGTTCCGGATTATTAAGGGAAGTAGCGCGCAAGGTTGCTTCGAACACGGGCAGCCGGGGTTTCGCCGCTGTCATCCGGCACGAAAGACTGGGCGGTAATCGCCTCGTAGGCCTTGATGTAAACCTTCGATGTCTGCTCGACCAATTCGACCGGGATCTCGGGGATCTCGTCCTTGTAGGGATCGCAACGCTCGGCGACCCAGGCACGGACGAAGTCCTTGTCGAAGCTGGCGGGGCGCGTGCCGGCTTCGAAGGACTGCTGATAGCTATCCGCGAGCCAGTAGCGGCTGCTGTCCGGCGTGTGGATTTCGTCGGCGAGAATAATATTGCCGTCCTTGTCGGTTCCGAATTCGTATTTGGTGTCGACAAGGATGAGGCCGCGTTTCGCAGCCATTTCCTGGCCGCGCGCGAAAAGCGCAAGCGCGTATCTCGAAAGCGTTGCCCACTGTTGCGCTGTCAGCAGCCCGCGGCTGACGATCTCGTCTGGCGTCAGCGGCTCGTCATGGCCGCCGTCGAATTCCTTGCTGGTCGGCGTGATCACCGGCTCGGGCAGGCGCTGGTTGTCGCGCATGCCGTCCGGCAGGCGCATGCCGTACATTTCGCGCTCGCCCTTCTTATAAAGAGTGAGGATCGACGTGCCGGTGGTGCCGGCGAGATAGCCCCGGACGACGACCTCGACGGGCAGAATGTCGAGCCGCTTGCCGATGACCACGTTCGGGTCCGGATAGGCAATGACGTGGTTCGGGCAGATATCCTTGGTCGCTTCGAACCAGTAGCGCGCCGTCTGCGTCAGCACCTGGCCCTTATATGGGATGCAGGTCAGGATGCGGTCGAAAGCGCTGAGGCGGTCGGTGCTGATGATGATGCGGCTGCCATCCGGAAGATCGTAATTCTCGCGCACCTTGCCGCGGTAATAGTTCGGCAGTTCGGGGAAATGGGCTTCGGAAAGAATTCGCACGGGCTCGATAGTCCTTTGTCGCGGGGTTTCACCTTGCTCTAGTTCCATTGCAGGGGATGTCAAGCAAATGGCTTTCAAAGCCAGATCAGGGCGACCAGAAGAACGGTCAGAAAATAGGAAGCAAACGCCAGCGGACTGCCGGCGCGCAGGAAGTCGGAGACGCGGTAGCCGCCGATGCTCATCGCCAGCGTATTGTTGTGGTGGCCGAACGGCGTCAGGAAATCGAGCGATGCGCCCGCGGCAACGGCAATCAGGTAGGCGGCCGGGGCTTGGTGTGCCGCCTCCGCGAATTCCAGCGCAACGGGACTGAGCACAATTGCCACTGTCGCGTTGTTGACGAAAGGCGTAAGCGCCATGGCGATGAAGAGCAGGAGTGCGATGCCGGCAAGCGGCATGGATATCGGCACGAGCAGGCTCAGCCAATCGGCGACCAGCTGGGCCGTGCCTGTTGCGGCAACGGCCGAGCCGATCGGGATCATCGCGGCCAGCATGATGATGATCGGCCAGTTTATGTCCGCCATGGCCTGGCGGATGTTGAGATAGCCCATCAGCGCAAGAACGAGCACGACAGCGGCAAATGCGATCTCCGGGCGGACCTGCCCGACAGCGGCAAGCGTCACGCCAGCAGCGAAGATCAGGAAGGGCTGCCATGCATTCGACGTCGCCTCGTCTGCAGGCTGGGAGGCGAGCGGCAGGCATTCGCATTCCTCAAGCGCTTCAGCGACCGCCGCGCGCGGGCCTTCAAGCAGAAGGATATCGCCGATCGAGAGCTGCAAATCCTCGAAGCGGCCTTCGATCCGTGGTGACCGCATGGAGAGAGCGGCAACCCTGACGCTCCGGCTCTTAAAGACCTCCAACGAGCGGATTCGCGACCCGACCAGCGTGCTCTCCGGCATGACGACGGCCTCAATGCGGGTGAAATCCGCCTGCAGCCCATTCGGATGAGCTTCTGGAACGAGCGCAGCCGAGGCGGCGAGACCGGCAAAAACTGCATCGGCGCCTTCGGCAAGCAAGCTATCGCCTGCCTCGATCGTCGACTGATCGAGCGGGCCAAAGACGAACCGGCCGTTGCGGATCAATGCGTGCGGCTGGATTTCAAAGAGGCTGGAGCAATCGAGAAGGCGTACGCCGGCGAGCGGCGAACCCTCAGGAATACGCCGTTCCGTCACGATGCGCCGTCGGGCTGGCGCCGCAGCGGCAGGTTGGTCGTCTGTTTTAGGAAATAGTTGCGGAACGAGAGCGGCCATCAGCAGAATTCCGGCGATGGCGACAGGAAGGCCGACATAGGCGAAATCGAAAAAATGAAAACCGGAGCCCGTTGCCTTGGCCAATGCATCGCTGACAAGCAGATTGGCCGGCGTTCCGACCAGAGAGACGAGACCGCCGAGAAGTGCCGCAAAGGAGATCGGCATGACGAGCTGGCGCTGCGGGATATCCATGACGCTGCCGATGCGCAGCGTTGCAGGCAGCATGATCGCGAAGGCGCCGATATTGTTCATGAAGATCGAGGTGAGCCCGGTGACCGCCGAAAGACTGGCGATGACCGTGAAGCCGGACAGTCCGGCGGCTGCAAAACGTGCGGCGAGGGTGTCAAAGAGTTTTGCGCGGGCGAGCACCTGGACGATCAGTAGAATCTCGACCACGGTGATGACGACGGGACTGGCGAAACCGGCAAAGACCTGATCGGCTGGATAAAGTCGGAGCAGATACCCGGCAAGCAGGCCCCCGATTGCCACGACCTCGATGCGGATACGGTTCAGGGAGAACAGAACGAGCATGGCCGAGAGAAGGATCAGCAGGGATGCTTGCTCGAACGTCATGGGCGGGCTCGCGTTTCAACCGTCAGCGGAATGTAGCCATCCGGACAGGGCTGTATAGGGAGGGCGCGCGGAAAGATCGAACAATCCTCATATTGTGCGAGGTCAGGCAGTGGGCGCGCGCCAACGGCCTTCTGCCGTCCTTTCGAGTATCGGGTGTCGCGAAGACGCCAACGGTTCGGTCGGGCCATTCGGGCGCCTTCAGCGGCGAGCTTTTCCTTCCAGCGTTCGGATTGCAGCATCGCCGCGGCGATGACGACAGGTTCGATATCGCAGGCCGTCATCAATTGCAGGCCCGCGACGATGGAACTGCCGCTAGAAATGACATCGTCGATCAGCGCGACACGGCGGCCGCGAAGCAGCGGCAGCATGCGCGGGTCTATATAAAGACGCTTCTGCTGTTGCGGCGTCGTGATCGACGACAGGGCTACGGAAAGGTCGTTGCGGTACCAGAATTTCCGGGAGGTGCCCAAGGGCACGTAGCGCGCGTGTCCAAGCTTTTGGGCGACTGCTGCAGCAAGCGTCAACCCGAGCGTCGGCAGGCCTGCGACGATATCGATGTCAAAGCGCCTGATCGTTGCCGCCAGTTGCCCGGCAAGCGCATCGAGTACGGCGAAGCTCGCCTGGTTGACGATCAGCGAGGCGAGCGCGTGGTCGCTGTCGGCAAGCACCCGGATCGGCAGACGAAGCTGGCGGCGGTCTTGCAGTTCCGCCACATAGAACGAGGTGAAATCGCCATCTGCCGGAAAGCTGCCCGCGGGATGGAGCTCCTGCCAGAAGTCATGCGGCGCGATATCGTCGTTCTGCATCAATTCCGCCCGGTCCTTTCCATGCCCGTCCGCCGCTTCAGGTCGCGTAGTTCCGCCTCCGTCAGTGCGCGCACCGAGCCTTTCGGCAGCTCTCCAAGGTTAAGCC
>NZ_CDSAWY010000005.1:0-77500 GCF_977109285.1 Rhizobium yanglingense | reverse complement strand
ACAGGCGATGAAGGACGTGATACGCTGCGATAAGCCGTGGGGAGCTGCGAATGAGCTTTGATCCATGGATCTCCGAATGGGGCAACCCACCTTAAGATACTTGGGAAATCATGTTTGGTTGTCGGACGTTCGGTCCGACGTTACGGCGAACGATCGCCGACGGCCTATCGGCCTGTATGGGTGCCTTGCTCGATGTTCGGGTTTGGCAGCAGTACAGCGCGGTAGCGCGTCGCCGGTCGTCCGGCGCGCCGTCACGCAGCGCCGCACGGACCGTGCGGAACAAGCGTGAGTGAGGACCCAACAGTGGTTTCCAAGTATCGTTAATAAGGTATCTTACCTTCGAATACATAGGGGTAAGAAGCGAACGCAGGGAACTGAAACATCTAAGTACCTGCAGGAAAGGACATCAACCGAGACTCCGCAAGTAGTGGCGAGCGAACGCGGACCAGGCCAGTGGCAATGAGGAATAAAGCGGAACCATCTGGAAAGTTGGGCCGTAGCGGGTGACAGCCCCGTACGCGTAGAACACTCATTGTCCTAGAGTAGGGCGGGACACGAGAAATCCTGTCTGAACATGGGGAGACCACTCTCCAAGCCTAAGTACTCGTGCATGACCGATAGCGAACAAGTACCGTGAGGGAAAGGTGAAAAGCACCCCGACAAGGGGAGTGAAATAGAACCTGAAACCGGATGCCTACAAACAGTCGGAGCCTGAAAGGGTGACGGCGTACCTTTTGTATAATGGGTCAACGACTTAGTGTAACAAGCAAGCTTAAGCCGGTAGGTGTAGGCGTAGCGAAAGCGAGTCTGAATAGGGCGATTTAGTTTGTTGCATTAGACCCGAAACCGAGTGATCTAGCCATGAGCAGGTTGAAGGTTGGGTAACACCAACTGGAGGACCGAACCCGCATCTGTTGCAATAGATTGGGATGACTTGTGGCTAGGGGTGAAAGGCCAATCAAACTCGGAAATAGCTGGTTCTCCGCGAAATCTATTTAGGTAGAGCGTCGAGCGAATACCCCCGGGGGTAGAGCACTGGATGGGCTATGGGGACTCACCGTCTTACTGATCCTAACCAAACTCCGAATACCGGGGAGTACTACTCGGCAGACACACGGCGGGTGCTAACGTCCGTCGTGAAAAGGGCAACAACCCTGACCTCCAGCTAAGGTCCCCAAGTCATGGCTAAGTGGGAAAGGATGTGAGGATCCCAAAACAACCAGGATGTTGGCTTAGAAGCAGCCATCATTTAAAGAAAGCGTAACAGCTCACTGGTCTAAATAAGGGTCTTTGCGCCGAAAATGTAACGGGGCTGAAGCCATGCACCGAAGCTGAGGATGTGTAGCAATACACGTGGTAGCGGAGCGTTCCGTAAGCCTGTGAAGGGACAGTCGTGAGACATCCTGGAGGTATCGGAAGTGCGAATGTTGACATGAGTAACGATAAAGAGGGTGAGAGACCCTCTCGCCGAAAGACCAAGGGTTCCTGCTTAAAGTTAATCTGAGCAGGGTTAGCCGGCCCCTAAGACGAGGCGGACACGCGTAGTCGATGGGAACCACGTTAATATTCGTGGGCCTGGTGGTAGTGACGGATTGCTCAACTTGTAAGGTCTTATTGGATTGATCTTGCAGGGACGCGGTTCCAGGAAACAGCTCCACCGTATAGACCGTACCCGAAACCGACACAGGTGGTCAGGTAGAGTATACCAAGGCGCTTGAGAGAACTATGTTGAAGGAACTCGGCAAATTGCACGCGTAACTTCGGAAGAAGCGTGACCCCATTTTGGGCAACCAGGATGGGGTGGCACAGACCAGGGGGTAGCGACTGTTTATCAAAAACACAGGGCTCTGCGAAGTAGCAATACGACGTATAGGGTCTGACGCCTGCCCGGTGCTGGAAGGTTAAAGGGAGAGGTGCAAGCTTTGAACTGAAGCCCCAGTAAACGGCGGCCGTAACTATAACGGTCCTAAGGTAGCGAAATTCCTTGTCGGGTAAGTTCCGACCTGCACGAATGGCGTAACGACTTCCCCGCTGTCTCCAACATAGACTTCAGTGAAATTGAATTCCCCGTGAAGATGCGGGGTTCCTGCGGTCAGACGGAAAGACCCCGTGCACCTTTACTATAGCTTTACACTGGCATTCGTGTCGGCATGTGTAGGATAGGTGGTAGGCTTTGAAGCGGGGACGCCAGTTTCCGTGGAGCCATCCTTGAAATACCACCCTTATCGTCATGGATGTCTAACCGCGGTCCGTTATCCGGATCCGGGACAGTGTATGGTGGGTAGTTTGACTGGGGCGGTCGCCTCCGAAAGAGTAACGGAGGCGCGCGATGGTGGGCTCAGACCGGTCGGAAATCGGTCGTCGAGTGCAATGGCATAAGCCCGCCTGACTGCGAGACTGACAAGTCGAGCAGAGACGAAAGTCGGTCATAGTGATCCGGTGGTCCCGCGTGGAAGGGCCATCGCTCAACGGATAAAAGGTACGCCGGGGATAACAGGCTGATGACCCCCAAGAGTCCATATCGACGGGGTTGTTTGGCACCTCGATGTCGGCTCATCGCATCCTGGGGCTGGAGCAGGTCCCAAGGGTTTGGCTGTTCGCCAATTAAAGCGGTACGTGAGCTGGGTTCAGAACGTCGTGAGACAGTTCGGTCCCTATCTGCCGTGGGTGTAGGAATATTGACAGGATCTGTCCCTAGTACGAGAGGACCGGGATGGACATATCTCTGGTGGACCTGTTGTCCTGCCAAGGGCATAGCAGGGTAGCTACATATGGAAGGGATAACCGCTGAAGGCATCTAAGCGGGAAACCCACCTGAAAACGAGTGTTCCCTATCAGAGCCGTGGAAGACGACCACGTTGATAGGCCGGGTGTGGAAGTGCAGCAATGCATGAAGCTTACCGGTACTAATAGCTCGATCGGCTTGATCGTTCTCATTGACAATGCTCATCAAAATGAGCCTGACCCTGACAGGTCAAGACGTGTTCAAAACGAAGTGAAAACTTCACCAGCTTCTCAAATCGTTGCGCTTCGCTGACCTGGTGGTTATGGCGGGGTGGCTGCACCCGTTCCCTTTCCGAACACGGCCGTGAAACGCCCCAGCGCCTATGGTACTTCGTCTCAAGACGCGGGAGAGTAGGTCGCCGCCAGGTCTGCGAAACGCAACAACGCAATCACAATCTTCTCAATCACAATAAAACGGCCATAAGCCGAAATCAAACCGGCCGCAAACAAAAGCGGTCCTTTCCGCTCATAAAAACCATAACGCGGGGTGGAGCAGCCCGGTAGCTCGTCAGGCTCATAACCTGAAGGCCGCAGGTTCAAATCCTGCCCCCGCAACCACGCTACAGTATCCCACAATAGCCCAAAACTGCGCTCCACCACGCCAGAGCACTGCGATCAGACGCTAAATCCCCGAAATGGACGTGCGCGCTTGTCGCCATCAGCAACAAGCGCACACCAAGCGAGCCACGAACTCGCTGCCGACGAAGGCGGGACGGCCGCCGCCGTCGGTTACCTTCCGGTTTGGAGGCGCAGGCCTGACCAGTGTGCCGCGAAGGCCCACATGTCCGCCGTCTGCGCGATGATTTTGTCCGTCGGCTTGCCCGCTCCGTGTCCCGCTTTCGTTTCGACGCGTAGGAGCCGAGGCCGATTTCCAAGGGCGGCTGCCTGGAGCGCGGCCACATATTTGAACGAGTGCGCCGGCACTACTCGATCGTCCGTGTCGCCGGTCGTGGTCAGGATGGCAGGATAGTCCGTGCCGTCCTGGACGTTGTGGAGCGGTGAATAGGATAGAAGGTTCTTGAAGTCGGCTTGCACCGCCGGGTCACCGTATTCCTGAGTCCAGAACGGTCCGCCCGTGAACAGGGGGAAGCGCAGCATGTCCAGCACGGCGACATCGGGCAAGGCCGCGGCAAAGAGATCCGGACGCTGGTTCACCACCGCTCCAACCAGAAGGCCACCGTTCGATCCGCCGTGGATCGCCAGCCCGTCGGGCGGCGTAATGCCCTCGCGCGTCAGGAATTCCGCAGCGGCGATGAAGTCGTCAAAGCTGTTCTGCTTGTTCGCTAGCCGCCCGGCTTCGTGCCACGCCCGGCCATATTCGCCACCGCCGCGGATATTGGGCATGGCGTAGACGCCGCCTTGCTCCACCCACGCTAGCGCTTCCGCAGAGAAATATGGGATGAGCGGAATTCCGAAGCCGCCATAGCTGTACAGCATGGTCGGCGCCGGGCCTGTCACGTCCTTACGCCTCATGACGAACATCGGAATGCGTGTACCATCCTTCGAGGCAAAGAAATGCTGCTCCACGACGAGTTGATCGAGATCGCTCGCAATCCGGGGCTTCGTCCAGACAGTGCTCGTGTTGGTCGCCACGTCGTAACGATAGATCGTAGTTGGCGTATCCTGACTGCTGAAGACGTAGAATGACTCATTGTCGCCAGGCCGCCCCCTGAAGGCGCCAGCCGTGCCGGTGCTGGGAAGTTCAACAACACCATCGCGCGTGCCGTCCAGCTTGAAGCGCTCGACCTGCGTCTTTGCATCCACCATGTAGGAAACCACGAGCCGATCGCCGACGATATTGCTTCCGAGAATGACGGCATCGTCCCGATGCGGGACAATGTCTTGGAAAGCCGGCTTTTTCGCATCGAAGTCGATGGCGACGACCTTGCCGCGTTCGGCGCCTTCCTGCGTGGTGAAGAACAACCGCGCGCCGACGTTTCCTATCAAGGTCCATGCATGATCGAGCGAGGAGACCAGCGTTTCGGGCGTCCATCCCTCCGCCAGATCAATGACGGTAATGCCGTTGCCGCCTCCAAGCCGCGATGAATAGATCACGACATAGCGGCCGTCCGCCGTCGTCAACGCCATGTGGATGAGCGGCTGATCAGTGTCGGAAGCGTGGATAAGACGGTCCTGTGACTGCGGCGTCTCAAGTCGATGGAAGTTGACGGTATGCTCGAGCACCTGCGCTTCGAAGGCGGCACCTTCTTCTGGCTCGGCATTGCGGGAGTAAAAGAAGCCGAAATCATCCTGCGCCCACCCGATCTTCGTGAAGCGCGCCCAGCGGATCTCGTCATCGAGGATCCTGCCGGTGTCGATATCCATCACGCGTATGATCCGCCAATCGGCGCCGCCTTCCTGGATGGCGTAGGCGAGATAGCGGCCGTTATGCGAAACCGCCCATTCGGCGAGCGCGGTTGCTCCGTCCTCAGACCAACTGTTGGGGTCGACTACAACGCGATCCGTTCCGTTCTCGCGGACATACAGGACGGGTTGCGCCTCCAAACCGGCACTTCGGACGAAGAAATAACGATCGCCGCGCTTTTCAGGTGGCATCGGGAGGCGTTCGTGGTCGAAAAGCGCCTGGAGGCGCAGCTTGAACAGGTCGCGACCTGGAAGCGTGGCGAGGTAGTCTTCGGTCAAATTTTTCTGCTTGGTAATCCAGGCTTCAACCTTCCCATCGCGACGGATGTCGCTTTCCAGCCAGCGATAGGGGTCGGCAACCGTTGTGCCGAAATGCGTGTCGACCGTGTCGGTGCGCTCGGTGGGCGGATAGGTCATCGTGTTTCCCTTGTTTTCGGAAGCCCCGCTAATTTGCGGCAGGAGAGCAATGGCCAATGCTGTCGCCGACAGGGCGGCCAGCCCCGTTCGCAACGAACGCCGTGCCTCGCGCTTGGGTGAGGACCTGCGCCATAAAAAGTGCGGGATAAGCAATCTCATGAGGAACCCCTTGTTGTCGGGCGCCGCAGCGTCTGCCGCGGCGACGTGGAGCCGGCGTACAGAAATATCAGCGGCCGACTATCGCCTGCACTCCCGCCGATCAGGATCCCGCCGGCAGCGGTCCCAACGCGCGCGATCGGCCATAACCTGAGCGTCTCTCGCAATCTCTTGCGTCAATCGGGTCCGCTCGAGCGACTCCCGTCGCGCGTTGTCGCGCCGCGCCTGTTGTTCCAGCATGCAGTTCGTATAAGCGCGAGACCCGTAGGGTGCCCCAAAGCTCTGGCAGGTATTCGCGTCCCTGTACTGCCGTTCTTCCGCCGACACACACGCTGATAAAGCGAGGCCAAGAAGGGCGATGGAGAGGATGGTTACCGCGGGCCGACGATTGTCAATGGAAGGGCGTTGCAGCATTCTGTTGATCTCCTTTCGAGAATGAGCGCTGGTGGTTTGTTGGCGACGCGAGCGAGACACAGCGGCGCCCCGCGGCCGCCATGACCAGCCAAAACCCCACAGAGCAGGAGAAGATTGCGGCAACATTGTCTGAGTTTGGAAAATGCTCTGGGAGCAGTCCGATCCCCGCTTGGAAGCGCCTTTCCGGCGCTAAGCACACAACCGAGAAAAATCAGCGCGCGGCGCGTTAGTCATACATCCCTCGGACAACGTTCGGGAACGTTGCAGTGGTCGTCACGACTGAGTTCGAGGCAGAGAATCAGCTCACCCCCAAAAGGCCCCGACCTTAAACCTCGAAATACGGGCTTCTGAACTCACGATCAGTCGCGGCATGGCCACATTCGCATTTTAGTTATAGCATCACCGATGTGATAGCCAGGAGTTATAAGTGGATTTGAACGCAGCCCTGAAGGCATTCATCAGAACAGTAGAGAAGGGCTCCATGACCGGCGCGGCGCGAGATCTCGGTATCTCGCAGCCCGCTGTTACAAAACATCTTCTCAATCTTGAGCGACATCTGAATGCACGGCTTCTCGAGCGATCGCCGCAGAATATCCGCCCGACCGCACACGGTATGGAACTTTACGAGGCAAGCCGCGGCGCGATCGCATCCATCGATGCTGCCCTTGAGGGTATCCGCTTGAACGTAGGCGACATCGAAGGCAACCTCCGCATTCACGCGCCATCCTGTATCGGTTCAAAGCACCTTCACGGCATCCTTCTGGATTTCAGGACCTGTATCCAAAAATTGCCGTCGATCTTGTCTTGGACGATCGTACCGTCGATCTCATCTATGAGAATTTTGATCTCACCCTACGCTATGGCCGGATAGAGGCTCAGGAGGTCATTGCCCGGCGCTTCGGCTGGATGCAACGTATTCTCGTTGCCGCCTCCTCGAGCTATCTCGAACGCGTCGGCGAGGGTGAGGTCTCCGGAGCAGTTGTCAAGTCTCAGCATAATTTCGACCTTCGTCGTCCTGTCGGGCAAGAATATGTTGCCGCTCATGCGATCTGCATCTCCGACAATCGAGATTCCGGTCAAACCTGTCTTCCGGACGAATGACGCTCACGTTCTTCTCAACACGCTCCTGGCGGGTCGGGGGATCGGACAGGTGCAACTGGCGTCTCGTAACAGACCTGATCGCCGAAGGCAGGCTTGTGCGCGTGCTTCCCGCCTACGCAGTGAAGCCGACCGAGGCGTTCCTTGCTTACCCGTCGAACAAGTTCATGCGTCCCGTGGTGCGCGCCTTTACCGACTTCGTCATGCCGCGTCTGAAAGAAATTGAAGGAATAAGCCAAAGTGCGGATGATTTAGGATGCGTCATATAACAATCAGTTATGGGCGCAATCACTCCATAAACGATAGACATTACTTGCTCGAAATCGTTCTTCTGGTCCAGACATGTTCCCGTTCTGGCAACGGTTAGAGACCAGTGAGTACAATCTATGCAGCTAGTGACCCATCATTTATCCCGCCGCACCTTTCTTCTTGGCCCCGCTGCCGCTGCTCTTGCCGGCTGCGCGACGAACAACCGAACGCCGGAGCAGATGACGCTCTCAAAGCAGGTTCAATCACCGTCGCCAATTTCATCAGATCCTGAGCTTCAAGCTCGTTATGCGGCATTCGAGGACGGAGGGCATTTCATACCTGCCATCCCCTACCAGAATATGGACCCGAAGTATTATCGCCAGCGTGTTGCTGACCCGACGGGAGAAAAGGCTGGCACGGTGGTCGTCGATACGCCCAACCGCTTCTTGTATCTTGTTGAAGAGGGCGGTACGGCCATGCGCTACGGCGTCGGCATAGGCCGAGATGGCTTCGCCTGGGAGGGCGAGGGGTATCATCCACTGGCGCCAGCCATGGCCACGATGGAAACCTCCTGCAGAGATGATCGCTCGTCAGCCGGAGCTGGAAATATATTCCGTTGCAAACGGTGGCATGGATCCCGGGATCATGACTTGCTCGGGCACGGGCGCTCTACATCTTCCAGAACCGGCAAGACACTCTATATCGGTTGCACGGTAGTCCCGAGTGGCAGTCTATCGGCAAGAGCGTCTCTTCCGGATGCGTCAGATTGATCAACCACGACATCGTCGACCTTTATGGCCGAGTCCCCTATCATGCACCGATTGTCGTGCATCAGGAACCCTTTATCAGGGCGGTATAGTTTCCGAGATAAGATTTACTTGGCGGAACCGGAAGGTCTGTGAACGCCTTATACGGCAAGCGGTCGAGGACGCCTGATGAGAAGGGACCGCAATTACTCCCGTCGTCATCGTGAGTGGGAGGAGGTTCTTCGCAAGTGAGCCACTGCCCAGGAGCCTAGCTGGCATTAGAGGATAGCATGCAGAAAGAGCCCCGCCTATTCCAGGAGGCAGATAAGACCCTGACCGCCGCTGTCGATGAAGCCATTGAGCGCGCCGCCCAGACCGCAGGGCATGAACTTCAGTCGCTCGGTGTCGGCAGATCACCACAAGACTACTTCGCGGACGCCGTCCTCCGCCACCTGTTCCTGCGCCTGTGCGGGGCCGACTTGAGAACCAACACCGGCGGAGATCCAGAAACGGCATGGAAGATCCTCTATATGGGCCGCTCCGTTGCCCGTCACTGGGAGAAAGAGCGCGGCAATTCGGCAGCACTAGGGGGGAAGAAAGACCGGCAGGAGGATATCGAAAGAGACAAGAGTGAACGACAACAGCTGGCACTCTCCGCACAGAATTTCGTATTGAAAACTGTTGTTCGCGCTCTGGTCGATCACGCCCGTGCGTCGGATCCGGAAATCACAGATCGCCTCGAAGCGGTAATCGACGCCCGCCATGCAAGGCTTGAGGGCCTCTCCGACATCGACCGCGAGTTTACCGAAAGAGCGAAAAGCTACCTGTTGCTTCTCACCACGCCATCAGATTAGGCGCAGTGGCGGCACAACCACAGCTCACTGCAAACGCGCACGACCGCGAATATGGATGCAGGCAGCCCGGCAGAGCGCTCCGTCCATGTAGATGCGCAGGGAACATTGCGGCAACATTGGCTCGGCCGCGGTCACGACACCGCAGTGAACGCTAATCGTACGATCGCCCCACCGCTGGGGGACTCTGCGCATCGTGATGCGGCCGCTATGGTGATCCACGACCTGTTTGACCAGGTTGAGACCCAAGCCAGCACCGGAAGAACGCGGCCGTAGCCGATGAAAGGGTTCAAGCACCCGCTCGTGTTCCTCTCCCGGTATGCCGGGCCCGTTATCCTCCACTTCCACGGAGGGGCCGTTGACCCGCACGATCACCTCGTCCCCGCCATGCTCGACAGCATTCTGGATGAGATTTGTGAGCGCGCGTTCTATCGAACCGGTATTGCCCATGATCATTCCGGGCTGTTGAACAAACACCTCGATGGTCTTGCCCGCCGCGATCAGCACTGGCGTCAGATCCGCCGCGACACTACGGGCGAGCGCGACCAGGTCGATCCGGTCACTCGGCGCGCCATTGTCCAATCGATGAAGATCAAGCAGTTGTTCGGATAGCGTCGCAAGCCGTGATATGTCCGGCAAGAGCGACCGCAGGCCTTTGTCGCTCGCGGTGTCGATCTTCATTCTCAAAATAGCGATCGGCGTACGCAGTTCATGAGCGGCCGACGCGATGAAGCGGTTCTGGCGATCATAACCTTCATCGAGACGGTCGAAAGCTTCATTGACAGCGCGGACGAGCGGGCCGATCTCCCGTGGAACCTTGTCTTCCGAGAGACGGAGGCCGCGGCGCCCGGCGTCGATCCGCTCTGCTTCCTCCGCAGTCTTTATGACGCCGGCCAAGGCACGCGTGATGATCATTGGCGTCACGACGACGGAGACGAGAGCCAGGGCGAGGAAAACGGCAGTCGCTACGAGATTGGATGCTATTGTGATGAGCGCTGTGAAGGGTTGGACCCGACCATGCGCAATGATCTTCATATCGCCAGCGGGGCCGGATTCCCGTCGAACGAGGGCGGAAAGGGTAAAGGGATCGAACTGCCCGCGCATGTCTGCCGAAGACAGTTTGTCGAGGTGGGGAACGAGAGGAGCGTACTCCGCCGGCACCTGGCCGAAGGCAACCACACTGTCGTCGCTAAGCCGGGCCGCGAACCAGAGATCCGGGCGACTCCTCCGAAGCTTCGCCAGCTCGGGCGTCACTTCCACTATTGGTGCTCCAGCCGCATCCCGAACGATTGAGTTTGCCGCGACTTTTACGACGGCCTCCTCGACATACATCCCGTCAAGAGACGAATTTACGAAAAAGATAATGAAGCCGATGGCGGCGGCCGCGACCGTCAGAAACTGGAGGATCAGCTGCCTTGCAACGAGGCGCGTCTTCAATGATGGCTGACAGCGCTTCAATCCTGTGCCCTGAGCAAATAGCCCACTCCTCTGACTCGTATGAATCTCGACGCCGGCACCAGCTTCGCTGAATTTTCGACGCAAGCGTGAGATGTGGGAATCGAGTGTGTTCGACTGGATAGCGTCGTCGAAGCCGTAGACTGCTTCCTCGATCGTCTCGCGCAGGACAACGCGCCCGCGACGCCGAATCAACGCAGTGAGTACTGCAACTTCACGCCTTTGCAGTACCAACTGCGTTCCGTGAACCCGTGCTTCGCCAAAGGCCATGTCGAATACGAGGTCACCGACGACGATCTCGTCTGGTGCAAGTTCGCTCGGGCGGCGCTGCACGGCCCGGATGCGAGCAAGCATTTCCGCCAGGTCGAAAGGCTTCACCAGGTAATCGTCGGCACCATCGTCGAGCCCGGCTACTCGGTCGGTCAACTCCCCACGGGCGCTTAAGACGATGATCGGCACGCCCGGATTGTCTGCCCGCAGCTGCGGAATAAGGCTGAGGCCGTCGCCGTCAGGGAGTGTACGATCAAGCAGAACGAGCTCGTGCAGGTGCGACCGGGATGCTTCACTGGCAAGCGAAGTGCTGGTCACCCAGTCGACCACGCAGCGATCGCGTTCGAGGGCGCCGCGCATTGCTTTGGCGAACTCCACCTCGTCCTCGACCAGAAGTATCCTCCGATGCGAGCGCTCCCGCAAAGCCGGCAGGTGCGCCTTAATCCGCGAAGAGCCCCTCTTGCCACCGAAGTCGTAGCTTTCTAATACCGATACGCCGCATTTTCCCTGAATTTGCCCAGATTTGACACGTATCTGGGGGCTTCGACGGAAAGCTGAGATGACGATCTTCGCCGCAGCCGCCATGGCCGTCGACCTGGAGCGTACCGCGAAAGCCGGCAGGGTGCTCACACGGTCGCTCGGCCTTACGGTCGGGCGCGTAGGATGGGCGACGGCGGGGCGGATCAGGGCGCTTCCCGGGTTTCAGAGATCGGAGTTGGCTACGCTGAGTGGGACAGATGCTGGCGATGACCCGTTTCAGCGGCCTGTGTGATCGCCTCGAGCACCCGGTGACGATCGAGCGCGACCGCGAAGTCCGGCGCATCGGCGGTTCCATCGCGGAGGTCGGCGGCGAACTGGGCGTAGAGGCGGGCGACACCAGCCGCGGGTGCGTCGAGTTGCAGGTCGGGAGCCGCATATGCGGGCGGGACCTGTAGCGCTGGACAAGCTCGCTGCCGCGGCGCAAAGTGATGGTCACATCGCCGAAGTGGATGTAGCCCGATGCCGTCTCGACGCGCAGACTGCCTTCGGTGCCCTGGATCTCCCACACCATCGCCGAGCCGGCGGACTGCCCGGCACTGTAGTGCAGCGAAGTGACGATCCCGCCTTCGAGAACGCCGGCGACGACGATCTCGTCCGGCGCGTCCTTCGGGAGGGACGTGCCATCCGAGAGGCGGACGCCGTCGCCTCGCTGATTGGCGACGACGGCAGACAGGCTCTCAAATGCGCCGAGTACGTGCGCGAGCGGTTGGAGCGCGTGGCCGAGCATGATGCTTAGAAGCGTGGCGCCATTCTCTGCGCGAGCCATGTACTCGAACGGCGGGTCATATCGGCCGAGCCACATGGCGTCGGCCAAATGCGCTCGGATGCTCGTACTGAGCGGCATGCCGATCACGCCCTGCCGGACGAGGTCGCGAAGGTAGCGGATCGGCGGGTGCAGGCCGCCCTGCAACCCGATGACCGTCTTGAGCTGCCGTTCGCGGGCAAGCCCCCCTAGCGCTTCGGCTTCCGATAGGTTTCGCGCGAGCGGCCATTCGCAATAGACCATCTTGCCCGCGGCGAGCGCGTCAGAAACGATCTGCTTGTGCTCCGGCACCTTAACCGCAACCACCACCAAGTCGACCTCCGGCCGCAGGACCAGCGCCTGGTGTGTGTCAAAGGCAAGATCGGCGCCTAGTCGGCTAGCGGTCGCGTTCGCACTCTCCATACGAGTCGTGCTGACAGCGCGGATCTGGAACGCATCGAGCGCCCGCAGCGCCGGGGCGTGAGCAATTCCGCCCCAGCCTCGATCAGCACTGGCGCCGACGATGCCAACGCCGATCCGGGTGTTTGCTGAATTTGTCATGTAGGCGTGCTCCTGTCTGGTGCAACCCGGGCAATGCTCGCCGTGCTGCTTCACCATGGTTTCGTTTCCGGACAAATGCTTGGGCGCATAGCGGGTGACCAATCATTGCCGTTCGCGTTGCGGCTGCGTGGGTTTGAGCCCAAGTAAGGCAAACGCAGGTAATTAAACGTGAGTCCAATGGGCCTCGAGTTCGCGCGCGACATCGGCCGGACGCTCTATCATCGGCCAATGTGAGCTGCGCAGCTTCACGACGGCGTGTGCGCGTGTGGCATTGCCGAGCTCGTCGGCGAAGCGGTGCGGCAAAAACGGATCGTCCAGGCCCCAGATCACCAGCGCTGGCGCGGTCATGCTGCTCAAACCCGGCTTCCACTCCGCGCCGACCTCGATTGCGGAACGGTAAAGTGCGAGAATGCTTGCCCGCATAGTGGCATCGAGATGCCGAACCAATTCATCCGCTGCATCTCGCGGCATCTGCGCCTCGACGAGCTTCGCCGCAAATTCCTCGAGGTCGAGGTCCTTCATCCATTGCTCGCCTTCACCTGGCGTCTGCCAGATCTTGGCGAGATAGTGCCATGGGTATTCTGGATCGATGGGCCCGCTGATTCCGGTCCAGGTTCGCACCAGATCGGGGCGGACCGACGCGAGGCGCCCTGTCAGCAGGCAGCCCCAGTCATGACCGACCAGGTCCACGGGTTCGCCGATCTGCTCGACCTGCTTGATCAACCAGTCGAGATACTCCTCCTTGGTCGAGGCGAAGCCTGACGGCAGCGGCGTGCCAAAGCCCGGGAGATCAAGCGCGACGATATCGGTGCGCGCCAGATGTGAGCGAACGGGATCCCAAAGGCGATGGGTGTCAGGAACACCGTGAACGAGGACTGCCGGCATGAATATCTCCTTGTGAGCGATGTGTGGAAGATAATCGCCTCTATCGCGTTGCAGTAGCTGGCAGACATGGAACATGGGGTTGCAGTTTGAGGAACCCAGGCGAACGACGGCCATATATCCTGCAATGATCAGGTAATGATTACGAACCGCGATTGCTCGGCGCATTCAGAAGCCAGCCCGGATACTCGATCGGCAGGTGGCTGGCGGAATCGAGTCGTGCCATGTCGTCCGGGTCAAGCTGGACCTCTGTGGCCTGAACGTTTTCGCGCAGCTGCTCGACCCGTTTGGCGCCGATGATGACGGTCGACACCACCGGTTGTTTGAGGAGCCACGCGATCGCGACCTGCGCGGAACTGCGATCATGCTTGCAGGCAACGTCCTTGAGGACGCGGATCAGCGGCTCACCCCGGACGCGGTCGATCGGCGGGAAGTCGAGCTCGGTCTGCCGCGCGCCTTCGGGATGTCCGCCGTCGGCGTACTTTCCGGTCAGATAGCCGCCGGCGAGCGGGCTCCATACCATCAAACCCACCTGCTCGGAGGCGAGGAGTGGCACGATCTCGCGCTCCACGTCCCGGCCGACGAGCGTGTAATAAGCCTGCAGCGAGGTGATCGGCGCCAGATTTAGCGCGCGCGTAATGCCGATCGCCTTCATGATCTGCCAGGCGGCCCAGTTTGAAAGCCCGATGTAGCGGACATCGCCTGCACGAACCAGGGTGTCGAGCGCCTCCAGCGTTTCCTCCATCGGGGTCGCCGGGTCGAAGGCATGAATCTGGTAGAGATCGATATGGTCGAGCCCCAACCGGCGCAGACTGGCGCGGCACTCGCTCAGGATGTGAAGCCGAGACGCGCCGCCTCGGTTCGGTCCATCGCCCATGGACGACGCCACCTTCGTCGCAACAACTACATCGTCCCGCGCCACACCCAAATTTTTGAGCGATCGACCCAGGATCTCCTCGCTTCGGCCATGCGCATAGATGTTGGCCGTATCGAAGAGGTTGACGCCCGCATCCAGCGCGGCGCCGATCAGCGTATCCGCATCGTCCTGCCCCAGTTTTCCGACCTGTCCCCACAGACCGTCCGATCCACCGAAGGTCATCGCACCGAAGCAGAGCTCGGACACGAACAGTCCGCTGCTGCCAAGCTTGCGCAATCGCATACCACATCTCCTTGTCTTGATGGCCCGGCGCGTAGAACGTGACGCCGGGTCCCGTTTAATGATCAGGTCAGCCGAGATCGCGCTGCCGCTCGCCCGTTCGGGCTGCGCGCTCCACCGCAGCAACCAAGCGGCTGTTGCGAAGCGCGTGATCGAATCCCGGCGTCTTGTAAGTGCCTGCGATCAGGTCACGCGCGAGCGAGGCGTAGACTTCCCCGACGTTGATCGCAGCGCCTGCCCAGAAGTCCGCGGCGGTCGGGCCGACACCTGTCGCGATCGGTGCGTCGGGTGGTGTGACTGCGACGGTCGCCGTGAGGCTGAGATCGCCGACCTGTGCGCCGGCGAGGTGATTGCCGGTCAGGGTCAGCCGCCCGTCGCTTCCCCGAATCTCGAAAGTGAAGCGTGCGTCTCCGGCCGGAACGCCGGCGAGCACCTGGACCGACACCGGCGCTCCGCACGCTGTCTTGGCGATCAGGTCGAGATGGTCCGGGATCTCGCGGGCCGAAATCTCCCTGGTATCGACGACCTCGATCTCCGGCCAGAGGAGCGCGACGCGAGCGTCGACCTCGGTGATGTTGCCCAGAACCGCTTCGATCACGTCGAGGACATGGGCGCTCGTGATCGTCATGAAACTCGCGCCCGACGCGGCCTTGTTGAAATAGTCATAATTGCTCGTCGTCTGGGGCCCGTAACCGAACGTCGTCGCGTCGACGCGGGCCGACAGAAGACGCCCAAGCTTGCCGGAAGTGACCAGCTCCGCGGCGCGGCGCACAGCCGGATTGTGGCGGCCCTGCAATCCGATCGCGGTATGAAGCGACTTGGACGCGGCTGCCATTGCCTCGGTTTCCGCTAAGGTCGATCCGAGCGGTGACTCTGAATAGACCGCCTTGCCCGCTTTCAGCGCTGCCATTACCAGGTCATAGTGCGCCGGAACCTTCACGGCGACGGTTACGACGTCGATGCCGTCGTCGCGAATGAGCTCATAGGGATCGGCGTACCAACGTTCGGCGCCGAACGCCTCGGCCGCAGCCCTCGCGCTATCTTCCCGGCGTGTAGCCACGCCTGCCAGCACCAGCGATGGCTGCGCCGCAAGCGCCGGGACGTGTGATGCGCCAGCCCAGCTCGCCTGCGTATCCGCGCCGATGATCCCGACACGAAACTTCCTGTCTGTCATGATTATGCTCCCGCATTGATATTCGAGCGCTCATTGGCGCTGTCGCCGGGCATTTAAACGGGCGGGATCGATATCTTGAAATCGATATGTGATATGCATCATCATCCATCGCATGGATGACTAGCCGTGAGGCCTGCCTCAGTAATATTGCAGTCGGAGGTCGGCGCAGACCTGTTCAGAGCCTTGCCACACGTGCGGGAAGGCGCCGGTAAGGCAGCTGCGGAGCCAGCGCTGTGCCGGATGCGCGTCATTGCGGCGATGCCAGTTCAGGACGAACGGAACGGGATTCAGCCGCAGCGGAAAGTCCCGCACCGTGAGCTGCTCCGAACAACCCGATCGCCTGACGACGCTCTCGAGAACGGTTGCCACCATGTTGGAAGCGGCGACGAGTTCCGGCGCGCTCGCCATATGCTGAACCGTGACTGCGACCCGGCGCTTCAGGCCCTTGGTGGCGAGCGCGGCGTCGGCCACGTCCAGCCCTTCGTTCTCCGGCGAGACCAGGATGTGTGGCATTGCCAGAAACTGTTCCATGTCGAACGGCTGGTTTGCCGCAGGATGGTCTCTGCGCAGGATGCACACGAAGCGATCCTGAAACAAACGGGCGCTCAGGATTCGGCCGGTCTCGACCGGCGGAATTCCGACCGCCATGTCAACCTCGCCGGCGTCCAGCATGCGCGTGGCCTCGTCCCGGCTCCCATAGTCGCGAACCCGAAGGTCAACGAACGGCGCCCGGTCGGCGAGGATCCGGATCAGAGGCGGAAGAACCACGCTTTCGGTATGCCCCGAGAGCCCCAGCGAGAACGTCATCGCCGCAGCAGATGGATCGAACTCTTGGGTGAATTCCAGCGTTTGCTGAATGTTGCGCAGTGCCAGCGAGATCGGCTCCGCCAATTCCAGCGCGCGTGGCGTGGGCTGGAGGCCGTTGGGTCCCCTGACGAACAATTCGTCCCGCAGCAATCCCCGCAGACCGACTGAGGGCGGCGCTCATTGCTGGTTGCGTGCGTCCGATACGTTGGCCGGCACGCGTGACGTTTCGCTCGGCGATCAACGCGTCGAGCGCCACGAGCAAGTTTAGGTCGATGCCGTGCAAATCCATCATGTGGATATATATTCGAATGTGTTATCAGCGACAAGCATGGCGCTGCCCGTCAGACGGTCAAGACGGGAAGACCCGTCAGTCGCCGGCTCTCCATGTCGGCGTGCGCTGCACCGATCTGGTCGAAGCGATAGCGGACGGCTTCGAGGTCGCTGAAAAGATCTCCCCGGACGGCATCCCAGAGCTGTTCCGTAGCGCCCGCGACGGTTCCGCCATGCACATACTGCGGGGTTCCGCCGGCACGGATCTGGATGCCGCGCGACGCGATCCGATCGGTCGCTGCCGTAGGCTGCCCCGACGCAGCGCCGATCGCTGCGATCACGCCGCCATCGCGCACGGCGGCAACGACCACTGGAAAGGTCGCTTTCCCGACAAAGTCATAGACCACATCGACACCGGCCTGCGCGATCGCGCGGATCTTGGTGGACAGCTCCGGGTCGCTTGCGAGGAACGCGTGGGTCGCGCCCGCCTCGACTTTGGCGAGCTTCTCATCCGTCCCGGCCACGCCGATCACCGTCGCGCCGAGCGCTCGTGCCCAACGCGAAAGAATTGAACCGACACTGCCCGATGCGCCGAGCACGAGGATGACTTCGCCGGCGGTGATCCGGTGCAGCGCATACAACCCCATCCACGCGGTCAGGCCCTTCGCCAGGAACGTTGCCGCGACCTCGTTGGAGATGTCATGGGGCAGCCGAACCAGATTCTCTCGCGGGTTTCAGTGACGCGGTGGCATAGGCCCCCTCGACGAAGAAATAAGCGGCGCGGTCGCCCCGTTCGAACCCCTTCACGCCCGGTCCGACAGCGTCGATCACGCCCGCCGCCTCGAAGCCCGGCGTGGCGGGCAGGCGCATCGGGAAGTGCCCCGTGCGCACCATCACGTCGACATAGTTGATGCCGATAGCATCCTGGACAAGTCGTACCTGACCCGTCCCGGGTGATCCGACGTCCGTCTCGACGATCTTGAGGACGGCGGGCGTGCCGATCGACTGCATTTCGACTTTTCTGGCCATAACCATTTCCCTCGGATGTTGCCGGACAACGATCTTCACGCGTGGGCGACCGGTCGCATCGTGCCGGCGTGCGGAAATTTCCCGTGGCGATAGGCGGCGTAGTAGCCTGCAAGTTCGTCCCGAGACCCCGCGATGAACGGCCCTTGCGCGACGACGTCGATGCTCTGCGGCAGCCCGGCGTACAGTAGCACCCGCGCGCCGCTATCGCCTGCGCGCAGCGTGAGCGAACTCACGCCTTCACCGATGGGCGACGTCCAGCCCACCGAACCTGTGGCGAGCGGTGCGCCGGTGGCGCCGGCCTTCACCTCGCCGTCGATCGTCACGACGAAAGTGTTGTAGGAAGCCGGCAGTTGCGGCGCGAAGGCAGCTCCAGCTTCCAGATGGATGTCGATCAGCGTGACAGGCACCACGTTCAAGGTCGGTGCCGCTGCATCCTTTAGCTGGCCGCTGTAGACTATCGCCGTGACTCCCGGCTCAGCGTGCACCGGCATATCGGCACGGCGCAGGACCTGCACCCGCGGGGGCATGTTGCGCTGCGCTTCCGGCAGGATCAGCCAGAGCTGGAACAGACGCATCCCCGTCGAGACCATCGCATTCTCCGAGTGGACGATGCCGCTGCCCGCCGTCATCCACTCCACATCGCCTTCCTCCAGCCGGCCGCCGGTATCCTCCATCGTGCCTTTGAGCATGAAGGTTACGGTTTCGAGGCCGGCATGGGGATGTGCATCGCCGAAACGTCCCTCCAGTGTGATGTTGTCGTCGGCCATCAGGAAGAACGGATCGGTCGAGGCAAGGTCGCCGGGCGCGATCACTAATGCGGCCTTGTGCCGCTCGCCGTCGAAGCCCGGGCCGAGTGGAGGGTATGCTTGTGACGCGGTCAATCGATCTCTGCAGCATAATTCTGGTCCTTCTCGTAACTTGGGACCGAGTTCGCCGCGATCGGCGCCACCTCGGCATCATCGCCAATCATCTCGGATCGGACCGGCCTCGATCAAGATAGGGGTTCGAGAACCCAGTGTTGCGCAACGAGGAACCCAAAGATGCGTGAAGAAGTGCAACCGATCGACTAGGACCAAGCGACATTCAGGATTCGCTAATCACCTGATGGCTGATTCATAGGACACCGTGTTTTGTTGGCATGGTGTCTGAGAATGGCTGCGAAGCGATATCAGTTGAACGATGTGCAATGGTCGAGGATTGTGGCTCTTTTGCCTGGAAAGGCGAACGATCCTGGCCAGAATATGACAAGGACGCGTGGACGCTATCTGAGGCTGCCTGCAAATCGGGCGCTAAGACGCTCACTACGGAAATATTCAGTGTAGAAGTCAATGAAAGCGCGGGTTTTCAGCGGTTGGAGCACGCGGCCTGAATAGTAGAGCGAGATAGATCCGGCATCGGCATACCACTTCGGAAGGATACGTTCGAGCGCACCACTTTCCATATGCTCCAGCACATCGGGTACGGCCAGCAATGCTATGCCCAACCCCGCGATCGCCGCCTGCGCCATGGGCGCGGCGTCGCTCATCACGATCGTTTCGTTGAGCAGCGCGCGCTCTTCGCGCCCTTGGGCGTCGCGCATCATCCATTGCCTAATCCGGCCCGAATTCGAGGACCGCATCAGTATTCCGGCATGATCGGCCAGATCGGCGGGGCTAGTCGGCCGGCGACGTCCAGCGAAATAGCCAGGCGATGCGACCGCGATAACGTGAACCGGTGCGAGCGTCGTGGAAACGATGCCCGGATTGAGTTCAAAACCACCGCCGATCGCGGCGTCGAAACCCTCGGCGATAAGATCGACCTTGCGGCTGTCGAAATGCCAGTCAGGTCTGACGCCCGGATAACGGGCCAGAAAGTCGGGCAGTGCGGGAAGAACGTATCCCATAGCGAACGTTAAACTCATGCTGAGCTTCAGAACGCCGACAGGCTCACCCTTCGTTTGTGATGCCCCGTCGATTGCCCCCTGAAGGTGGTTCAGGCTGTCGCCGATGCTTGCCAGAAACAACTCCCCCGCCTCGGTCAAGGTCAACTTCCGCGTTGAGCGGTGAAACAGCCGTATACCGAGGTTCCGTTCCAGCATTGCAACATTCCGGCTGACTGCTGCCGGTGTGATCGAGAGACGCCGTGCAGCCCCGGAAAAGCTGCTCGCTTCTGCGCTTCGAACGAACGCTTCGAGGTTTGCCAGTGTCTCCATAAAACGTAACCTTCAAACGTTGATTGAAACTAAAACAATTCATCTATGACTTATGCTGCATGTATTTGCCAGCCATATTCCAGTCAACAGCAGCACCGGTTTTCTGCAACGCCAACCGCACAGGCCCAGGATGCAGCGGGAAAACCGACCGTCGCAGACAGAATTCTCACGAACCGTAAAGGAGTGGGTCATGACCGTTGGAATTATCGGAGCCGGCAATATAGGGGGCGCATTTGCCACTGCGCTCGGCAAGGCAGGAATCGAAGCCGTGATCGCAAACAGCCGAGGACCGGAGAGCCTCACGGCGCTTGTTTCAAAGCTTGGCAGCACAATCCGGGCTGGAAGCGTCCAAGAGGCCGCGGCGCAAGCCATCGTTCTCGTGGCAGTCCCGTGGTCAAAGATACCTGGCGCGCTCGCCGGTTTGAACTTCGACGACAGGATCGTAATCGACGCCAACAACTCCATCGAAGCGCCGCTTTACAGGCCGGCGGACCTTGGCGGCCGCACCTCTACGGATATTTTCACCGCCCTTGTGCCCGGCGCGCGCGTCGTCAAGGCGTTCAACCACCTGACGCCAAAGCAACTGTCGGGCGACCCCCACTCGGAAGGAGGCAGGCGCGTCCTGTTTTACTCGGGCGACGATATGAGGGCGAAGGCTGAGGTCGCCGCCATCATTGATCGCATCGGCTTCTTCGGGATCGATCTCGGCGGGCTTGCGGTCGGCAGCCAGCTGGTTCAGTTCCCGGGCGGCCCGCTACCCGCTCTCAACCTCGTTAAGTTCGACTGAACTTCGCTGCGCTCCATCCGTCTGCGATCGGAAGCGCCGCGCGCCATCTCAAACCCGGAGACAATATCGTGACAAGGTTCATTCAAATGCAGTCGGCCGGCGGACCGTCGGTCTTGCAAGTCATCGAGAAAGACCTGCGCGCGCCTCGTGCCGGCGAGGTCAGGCTCATTCAAGATGCGATCGGCCTCAACTTCGTCGATACGATGATACGAAAAGGCCAATATCCGATGGCGTTGCCGGCGGTCCCCGGTTTTGAAGCGGCCGGGACGATTACCGAAGTCGGATCCGGCGTCGAAGGGCTGTCGGTCGGCGACCGGGTCGCTTACTTCTTTTCGGAAGGCGCATATGCCACCGAGAGGATTATTCCGACCGCGCCGCTCATCCGGCTGCCCGCCGATATCTCGAACGAGACTGCGGCGACCTTCCTGGCGAAGGGTGGGACGGCCTGGATGGGGATGCGTGGTCTCCACGATCTCAAATCCGCCGACACGGTGCTGGTACTTGGGGCATCGGGAAGCGTGGGCGCTATCCTGTCTCGCTGGGCAAAGTCGCTGGGCGCAACCGTGATCGGCGTCGCCGGATCGCCGGATAAGTTCGACAAGGTCGCGGCCGGTGCCACCCATGCCCTCCGCGCTGGCGAGCCAGATATCGCCGCCAAGATCCGTGCGATCGCACCTGACGGTGTCGACGTCGTCTATGATTTGGTCGGCCGGGCGACCTTCGCGCTTGGCGTGTCAAGCGTCCGTGATGGTGGAGTGATTGCCGCGATGGGAGCCGCGTCGGGTCAGCCAGCGCCGGCCCCCGATCTTGTGCGACGGGGGGTAGATGTCCGCAGCGGTGGTACCCCTCAATATGTCCGGGGACCGGCAGTCGAGATCGCAACTTCCCAGCTATGGGATGCGCTGCGCTCAGGAATTTTCGATGATCTCGAAACCACACGCTATCCGTTCGATGAGATAGCCCGAGCGCATGACGACATGGACAACCGCCGCTTGAGCGGTCTGCCGGTCCTGATCGCGTAACCGAAAATAATCGTACGGCGGCAAGCCGCACGGACGCCCTCCGCAATTCGGCCGGGCGAACATTTCCCCTGTCGATAACGAAAGGAATGATCGATGAGTGAACTAGCAGGTAAACGTGCGCTGGTGACTGGCGCGTCCCGCGGCATTGGCGCCGCGATAGCGATCGCTCTGGCCGAAAAAGGCGCCGACGTTGCGATCACGTACGAACGCGCCGCTGATCGGGCAGCGCAAGTTGTCGCGACGATCGAAGGCAAAGGGCGCAAGGCGGTGGCTATCCAGGCTGATAGTATGGACCCCGAGGCGGTCAAGCGGTCGGTTGATCAAGCGGCGCAGGCATTGGGCGGCCTCGACATATTGGTGAACAACGCGGCTATCGCGATCTATAAGGATGTGGCGGACTTCACCCTCGCCGAGATCGACGCCCTTTTTGCTGTCAACGCTCGCTCACCGATCCTGGCATCGCAAGCCGCGATGCCGTATCTTGGCAAAGGTGGCCGGATCGTCACAATCGGCTCCGCAGGCGCAGAACGCATTGTCGGACCGTCGACGGTTTATTCAATGACCAAATCGGCACTTCAATCATTTACCCGCGGTCTGGCGCGGGAACTTGGCCCCCGTGACATCACTGTCAACCTCATTCAGCCGGGATCAACCAACACGGAAATGAACCCGGCCGAGGGCGAGTTTGGAGATTTCCAGCGTGCCCTAATTCCGCTCGGCCGGTACGGCGAGCCGGAGGATGTCGCGGCTGCGGTAGCATTCCTCGCATCTGGTGCGGCCCGACAAATCACCGGAACCATCCTGACCGTTGATGGCGGCACGCTGACCTAAACACACGCCAGCGGGTCCGTGACTTGTAAGATAGGAGAGTGGGAGCTAACTAGATACTACCACCTACTAGCTCCCCACTCTCATTCCACTTTGCACCATGATCAAATAGCGTGTTCGAACGGCGTCCAGGTCGCGTGTCTTTCAGGAGCGGACCGGCCCGTCGCGCGGGGAAGCAAGCCACAGCGGCGGCCCGCCTCGATGCCTCTTTCGGACGCCACCCTACGCGGCATCCTGGAGGAGACGGGGCTCGTCACCACGGAGAACGCTCGGCCGGGTGCGGACCTGCAAGCTCGGCCTGCTCGGACTGGAGGAAGAGGCGGCATGGATCGAGGGGCACGCTTAAGGATTCCGGTCTCGAAAAAATCCTGATGCAATCGACCTATGGCGCAATGGAGGGCGACGGCATCGGCGATCTCACGGTGCTCTACGAGTCCGAGCGGCTGGCGGAGGCGAGCGCCGTTCCGGCCGCCATCAACCGCGCGGCCTATTTCTACACCAACCTCGACATGCTGCTGGAACCGGCAAGGCAAGGATCCCCACGCGCCGCCCGGAACTTCTGCCCGAATTCGTCATAAACGGGCGCTGCAAAGCCCCTGCTGCCGCTCAAGATCAGAACTGCCGGACCGGTTGCGTTTGCGCAGTTCCCGAAGCTCTCGACCAAAATCTCCCACTCGGCGTTGGCACGGTAAATTGCTGCCGCGTCGATTGGGCGGTGGCTACCGAAAACAAAGAATGATGAAGGCGGCAATAGTGATTTTGAATAGACGCATGGAGCACGACAGGACAGAAATAAAATCTCGCGATTCTTCACCAGCTACGCTCCACCAATTGCCCGCCGCCGACAAGGTTCTAGTTCAGTTTCGAGGCCTCCAGAGAGCAGACCTATCGCTACATACGCCGAAGCGTCTTGCCCTAGCGGCCAAGGTTGGCGTTGCCACCTTGCTTTGCTGCCCAATATGCCGAGACTGGTGAATCTCAAGGAGTTCAACCATGTCGCTGCGCCAGCCCGGCCAAGTTCGATTTCCCTTTCACTCACAATTGCCAAGGGATGACGGCTGTGGAGTTCGCGTCCTGCAAATGCTCACTGGCATGACCTATGATCAGGTCGCGGCCATGGTGGATTCGGGCGAGAGGTCAGTCCACTATACGAGGTGGGATGACGTCTGCCGGGTGTTGAGGTCCCTCGGCTGGCCTATCGGCGCGCCGATAAGAACCAGCGAATGGAGTGATATTCAAGGTGTGGCCGTGGTCCACGTTGATGGGGACCATTTCCTGCTCTATGACTCGGTCAATCGTCTGTTTTACGATCCAGGAGAACCGGAGGGGCCGGCTGTGGTCACCAGCCATACTCCAACCAGCTATCTGACGGTTCAGCCTGGGGAACGTGCGCCGGCTCGATGAAATGGCCACTTCGGGCTGATCTTGGTCGATAGGTCAGGTCGGGCCGGACGTCTGCTTTGGCCGCTTCGCCCTGACTTCGCTCGGCCTCTACGCTGCACTCGCGATCGATCAACTTCTAGTTTCAGACCGCGGCACCGTATTGTTGCTGCGCGCCGCCAGCGGGTTCATCCCCGTCGCGCTGATCCCACTTTGCCTCTTCCATATGATGCAGGCCTTTCCCGAGAGATGGCGTTTGCGAGGACTGGTGCTCGGCATCGGCGTGACGCAGTGCGCAGTTCCGTTGGCACGGCTCCTCTCGCCATTATTGCTCGCCAGCCAGGGATGGCGTTCGCTTTTCCTGTTCGAAGCCGGTCTGGCCCTGCTGTCGTTCGCTGCCGTGGAGCTGCTGCGTCTGCCGCAGGCCGAGCGAGATCGGGTCTTCCTGGCCGCTCGACCTGCTTACCTTCGTGCTGATGGGCGGTGGGCTGGCGTCGGTCGCGGCGATGCTGGGACTAGGCCGCTGGGAAGGATGGCTCCAGGCGCCGTGGATAATTATTTCGCTCATCGTCGCCATCGCAGCCTTGCTGACAGCTGGCGCGATTAAGACCCGTCGTACGACGCCGCTGCTCAATTTGCGCTGGCTTGGACGCGGCGAGGTCGCGCGGTTCGCTGTGGCCGTTTTCCTGGCGCGGATCGTTTTGGCCGAACAGGATGTCGCAAGGGCTACGGTGCGGTCGCTCGGCGGCACGACGCGTGAACTTTTCACGCTTTCGGCGATCATGTTGACCGCGCCGCCTGCGGCGTCCTCGCCAGCGCCTTCTCGATGAACGTCGAGAAGGTTGCGCGGCCGATGATGCTGGCCATCGGGATCGTGGCGATCGCGGCCCTTGGCGAGAGCACCACTGCGAATTCGCTTGATCTGTCGCGCTTCTATGTGTCGCAGGCGGGGACCGCGTTTGCTGGGACCTTCTTCCTGGGTCCGGCTGCTGCTCGGCATCACCAACCCACGTCAGTACGGCAGCAGGGAATTGATCAGCTTCATCGCGCTGTTTGGCGTCGTGAACGCACTCGGCGCGCTTGCCGGACCTGCGCTCCTGGGAAGCTACATGGACGGGCGCTTGGCAGCTGGCGATGCTCCGCTCACGGCACAATCCGATGCGCACCGCCTCGCAGCCGCACTGGCGGCGCTCACGACGGCATATCTGGCGGTTATCCTCGCTTTACGCATCCGGCGGAAGATGGCGGAACTGCGGATTTCAGCGCAGCGCCAACACAGTCGATCAGCCCGCGGCCGCGGGCGGCCCTCATGGTGCATCGAGTGATGGTGGCTGGCAGCCGCCACGCCCTGGCCGAGGTGTTACTACCGCACTGGCCGCGATGGCGATTGGTGGTGCCCTGCTGGTTCTGGCGGCCTGGAGATTGCCTGACCCGCGAACGACTTAGATTTCCCGGTCGAACTTCTCGTAGAGGAAATCCACCAATGCCCGCACACGCGCGATACCGGCCCGCGCGGGCGGCATGAATATCTGCAGATCACCCCCTTCGTGCGGGAAATCGGGCAGGACCGCTTCGAGTTCACCTCGCTCCAGAAGGCCTTCAACCATGAACAGTGGAAGAAGTACAATCCCCAGACCTGCACGCGCGGCGGCCAGGAGCATCTGCCCGTTATCGGTGCAGAACCGGGAGCTGGTGCGCACGTGCCCCGAGCCTTCGCGGCCCTGAAAGCGCCAACGGCCGGAATCCAGCGCGTAGAGGATGGTGTCGTGCGCCGCCAGGTCAGCGGGGACCGCAGGGCGTCCGCGCGCATCGAGGTAGGACGGGCTGGCTACCACTGCCCAGCGAACCTTCGCAAACTTGCGGGTGATGAAGAATCGAATCCGGAACAGCGCCGGGCCAGATCGCAAGATCGTACGCCTCGGCGACCATATCCACTTGACGATCGGTAAAGCGAACATCGAACTGGATAAGCGGATAAAGTAGCGCGAATTCCGCCAGCAGCGGAGCTAGCAGAAACTCGCCGAAGGCTGCCGGAACCTGAATTCGCAGTTGGCCGGAAATCTCGCTGGTCGACTTGCTGACGACCTCCTGCGCCGATTCCAGTTGCAATAGGCCTGCGGCCGCATGCGCATGATATTCGCGACCAATATCGGTTAACCTCGTGCCCCTCGGCGTGCGGGTCAGCAACTGAGCACCAAGAACGGCCTCGAGCCGACTGACGCGTCGGCTCACGATAGATTTGACGATGCCGAGGCGCGCTGCAGCATTGGCAATGCTTCCGGTCTCCACCACTCGGATGAATGCAATCACGTCCAACAAATCAACGGGCCCGGGTTCCGGCATCAGCAACTCCACGTTTCTACCTTGGCGGCTACTGCAACACTACAGGATCGGTATTTTCGAGGAAAGGGCTGCGGAAACACACATCCCGCCTCCCTTGCAATCGAACTCCCTGGAGGCCGCCGATGACAAGTTCGCGAAACTCTGAAGCAGCGAATATTCCCCGCGATCCGCATGGGCAGAGCACGACCACCCGTGCTCGCGCAGCGGTGGTCGAGAAAAAGGATGCACCCTTCGTGATGCAGGATGTGACAGTTGAAGCGCCCCGGCCAGACCAGGCGCTCGTCCGCATGGTCGCGACGGGGATCTGCGCGACCGATGCCCATGTCCGGCAACAGCTCATGCCGACGCCACTGCCGGCGATCCTCGGCCACGAGGGCGCCGGCATCGTCGTGCGTACTCGGACGTCGCGTCACCGCACCTCAAGCCCGGCGACCATGTCGTTCTTTCCTACCACTCCTGCGGCCACTGCAAACCCTGCCTGTCTGTCCCACGCCGCCTACTGCGACCACGTCTGGGAGGCCAACTTTCGCCGGCTGCCAGGCTCGATGGCACCATCGGCGTCGACGGGGAACGGCGCGGACAGACGCTCCACGCCCATTTCTTCGGCCAATCCTCGTTCGCCACCTATGCGCTCGCGCACCCGCGCAACACCGTCAAGGTGCCCGGACGACGTGCCGCTTGAGACTCCTGGGGCCGCTCGGCTGCGGCTTCCAGACCGGCGCCGGCTCCGATCCTGAAGGCGCTCAAGGTGCCGGTCGGCGCCACGTGTCGCCGTCTTCGGCGCAGGGCGCAGTCGGCGCTGGCGCGCGATCATGGCCGCAAAGGTCGCCGACGCGGCCGACGGTCATCGCCATCGACGTCGAATGCCGAACGCCTGGAGCTCGCTAGGGACCTCGGCGCGACCCACTGCCGTCAACCCGCGTCGAGCCAAGCTGGATGTTGCGTCGGCGATCCGGGACAGCTCGCGCCGCGCGGCGTCGAGTACGTCCTCGACACCAGCGGCCGAAGCCGCCAACCTCGACGCCGGCAGTTAGGCGCCCTCGCGCCGATGGGGCAGTTTCGGCTTCGTCGCCTTCAACGCCCATTCGGGCGCGGTGGTCGACGCATCCCGGCTCGACGGTCGGGCAGACGCCTCCATCGGGTATCATCCAGGGCGATGCCGTGTCCGGCGCTGATGATCCCCGAACTGGTCGGCCTCTACCGCAACGGGCCGGTTCCCCTTCGACCGCCTGCTCACCTTCTACGACTTCGCCGACATCAACCAGGCGTTCGACGACGTCGCCGCCGGGCGCGTCATCAAGGCCGTCCTCCGCGTTCGACGCCACGCGACGCCGCGTAGCGTACCCGCTTTACTTCCGATATCGTCAGACATCATGGAGAGCGGATCCATGTGCAACCGACCACCAGAAAGCCGATCAATGCCAGCGATCCGCCGAGCCAAACTTCTTCGCGATCGACCATTACGGCTTTCCCGAGGCCGGGTGAGCACCCGGCCGATCCCGCCGGGACTACTATCCGAGTCACTATCTCACTCGCGAGCGCTTCCAGCGGCTCGGCTACCATGTCGAGGAGCTGCGCGGCGGCTTCTACTGGGTCACCAGCGGAGGCTATGACGCGGCCTTCGTCGTGACCGGACGACGGCGTCGATCGCCATCGACGCCCCGCCGACGATCGGCGAGAACATGCTCGCGGCCATCGAGGACGTCACCGACAAGCCCGTGACGCATGTCGATCTACAGCCACTGGCACACCGATCATATCGGCGCCGCCTCCGTGTTCGGGCCGGACGTCGAGATCGTCGCGCACGACATCACCAGGGAACTGCTCGAGCGGTTCCCCGATCCGAACCGACCGGTCCCGACCCTGACCTTCGACAAGGAACACACTGCTTGACGGTCGGCGGCGTGACGCTCGAGCTGTCCTACAAGGGCGAGAACCACTGCCCCGGCAACATCTTCATCTATGCGCCAGCGCAGAAGGTGCTGACCGTCATCGACATCGTCAGCCCCGGCAGCGCCACCTTCATGCACTGCGACGCATCGCAGAATATTACCGGCTGGTATCGAGGCCCAGGAAGCAGCTCCTCGAGTATCGACTTCGACTTCCTCGTGGCTGGCCACCACATGAAGTACGGCACGCCAGAGACGGTCGCAGGCGTCGATCGAGTATTTCGCCGGACGTCCTCGACGGCGCGCAGGCGGCCGTCGACCGGTTCTCAGCCGGTCGGATGCCCTCGATCAGCATCCTGGACGGCGCCGGCTGGGACAGAGTGTTCGTCCGGCACCGAGAACTGGATCAACTCGATGGCCAACTACGCCACGAAATACGTCCTCGAGAAGCAGCAGCAGCAACGGCCAGCTCTGGTCCGAGCGGCTCGCCGGCGTGACCACCCAGACCAAGTACCACGCCTACACCGTGCTCGGAGTCGATCCGCCTGGAACGCCCGCGGCCCAACTATCGCCTGCGCGGCGAAAATCGCGCCGCCGTTCCTGACCTGATCCCCGATCGCCCTCCGTGCCCGCTGAAGCCCGGAATCGCGGCGGGCGCAAGCACGAGCCGCGGCTCTCTAGCGGCACGAGTCGCCACTCACGAGCGGCGGAGCCGGATCTCGTCGCGCCCTTGCAGCTATCAGAAAGGACAAGTCAGATGACGACGTTATTCCGCAAATAACTGGATCGACGGCGCGCTTCGTCTCGTCGGCCGAGCGCTTGGCCGCTCCATCGATCCGGCGACCTACGAGACGCATCGGCGAATATCCGGACGATGGCGGCGCGGCCGCACGGGTCCGCCATCGAAGCCGCGAGCCGCGCCTTCCGCGAAGCACGGCCTGGCGCGACATGATGCCGAGCTTACGATGCCAAGGGTGCTCGACCAGGTGGCATCGGCGATCGAGCGGAACCGCGAGCGCCTGATCGACATCCTCTCGCTCGAGAACGGTAAACGGCTCGGGGCGAGGCGGCGCTGGAGGCTCGACGGCAGCCCCGAGCAAGCTGCGCTACTGGGCGGCGATGGCGCGAACCGGAGGCGGGGCGCGCGACATTGCAACCGACGCCCGGGCAGCCTCTCCGATCGATCCTGCGCCAGCCGATGGGCGTGGCGGGGATTATCGTTCCCTGGAACTCTCCTGATCATTCTGGCGGTCCGCTCCTTCGCGCCCAGCACTCGCCGCCGGCTGCGCGGTCGTCGTCAAGATGCCCGGCCAGGCCGCCCAGATCGCCAGCGTCCTGGCCGAGACCCTCGCGGAACCCACGGACCTGCCGGGCGGCGTCATCGAACATGTTCGTCGAGAGCGGATCGGATGGGCGCCGCGCTCCTTGTCGAAAGCGCCCGACGTGCCGACGATCAGCTTCACGGGAAGCACGCAAGACCGGCCGTTGCCATCGGCGCCGTCGGGGCGCAGCCGGATGAAGCGCTTCGGGCTGGAATTCGGTGGACAAGGCGTCCGATGATCGTGTTCGACGACGCCGACATCGAACGCCATGCTGCCCGTGCTGGAAAAGGCCCTGACCGTCTTCGCCGGCCAGTTCTGCATGACGGGCTCGCGGCTGCTCGTACAGGAAGTTCGGTCTACGACACCGGTCCGCCATCGGCCTCGCCGGGCGGCTGCGTGACTGTACGGAGTCGGGCCCGCCTCCGATCCCGGCAAGCGACATGGGGCCACTGATCGACAAGCCCAACGTCGCCCGGGTCGACAACGATGGTCCAGGACGCGCTGTCAACGCTGGAGCCAACTGCGGTCGTCCGCGGCGGGCCCGATCACCGACGGCCCGCTGGCGAAAGGGGCGTTCTTTCCGCCCGGCCGCTGCTCGAGGTCGCCGACACAGCCTGCCCGGTCGTGCAGCAGGAAACCTTCGGCCCCGTCCTCACCAGCCAGCGGTTCTCCGAAGAGACCGGAAGCCAGTCGCGCTCGGCCAACGACAGCGAATACGGCCTGTCCGCCAGCTGTCTGGACGCGAGACCTGGACCGCGCGTTGCGGGTCGCGCAGGCGCTGGAGGCGGGCAGCGTCTTCGTCAACGATTGGGCCAAGGTCTACGACGGCACCGAGGAGGGCGGATTCAAGCAATCCGGATCTCGGGAGGCTGAACGGAGCCGCCGCGCATCGAGGACTTCATCGAATACAAACATGTCGCGCTGAAGCCCGGTCGGTCCGGCAGTCCACATCAGGTTTCGGGGAAAGAAGACCGACCGGACGCATCGGGAAGACCGCATCCTGCGCCGTGCGGATCCCGCTGAACCTTCATTTATGGACGGCCCGTGCCATCGCACGGACTTGCAGCTTGGGGAGGAGTGACGAAGCCGCCGCCTTAGATTGCTGGAACAGGTCCATATTGGCTTCTCCCCAAGCTGAGAGGGATAGAAGGATCGGTATGAATGTCCGGCCCCGATCAGACAAGCTGTATTCGACCTTGGGTGGTACCTGAGCATGGACTACGCGATTGATCAGTCCGTCGGCTTCCAATTCGCGCAACTGATTGGTCAAGGTCCTCTGCGTGACCCCGGACATTCAAGCGCATCAACTCGTTGAAACGGACAGTACCCCTTTCCTGAAGATACCAAAGCGCAACGCATTTCCATTTTCCGTCGATCAGACTGATCGCCGCCTCTACCGCGCAACCGGGATTGCTATCCAGACTCGTGTGGCGCCGCTTGACCATAGCAGTATCCTTTTGTGTACCTAGGGTCAATCTTTGTGCGTATTACATATGATGTGGGTATCCACTATTAAAGCTCTTACCATCATTGATTTTGAGAAAGGTAAGATCATGACCGACACCATGAAGGCGATCGTCCTCGCCAAGTTCGGTGGCTTCGACGCTTTCGAGATGCGCGATGCTACCGTACCGGTCGTCGGACCTCGGCAGGTCCGGGTGCGCGTTCACGCCACCGCCATTAATCCCCTGGACTATCAGATCCGACGTGGCGACTACGCCGACTACGTGCCGCTCCCCGCCATCATCGGTCACGACGTTTCCGGCGTCGTGGAGGAGAAGGGGGCGGATGTGAGTGAGTTCGACGTAGGCGACGAGGTTTACTACACGCCCAAAATCTTCGGCGGCCCCGGCTGCGTATGCGGAGCAGCACGTTGCCGATGTCGATCTGGTCGCCCGCAAGCCGCACAACATCAACCATCTGGAGGCTGCCACGTCTGGTCGCTGGTCGGGACGGTCTGGGAAGCTTTGGTGACCCGCGCCCAACTTGCCGTTCACGAGACCATTCTGATCCATGGCGGCGGTGCCGGCGGTGTGGGTACGGTGGCGATCCAGCTTGCCAAGGCGATGGGCGCGCGGGTCATCACGACGGCGCGCCGAAGCAACCATGAGTTCGGCGCGTTCGGCGCGGCAGCGGACGAGGTAATCGATCACTCCTCCGACGACGACGTCTCAGCCGTGGCGGAGCTGACGCATGGGCAAGGGGTGAATGTCGTATTCGACACCATCGGAGGCGACACCCTGACCAGAAGCGCACTCGCCCTCGCGGATGCCGGACGGCTGGTCAGCATCGTCGACATCGCACAGCCGCAGAACCTGATCGAGGCTTGGGGAAAGAACGCCGCCTACCATTTCGTGTTCACCCGTCAGAACCGAGGCAAGCTCGACGCGCTGACAAACCTTATCGAACGCGGTCTGATCAAGCCGGTGATCGGCGCAGTGTTTCCTTTGGCTCGCCTAGGCGAAAAGCGCAATCAACCGCTCGAAGGCGGAAGCTCCCGTGGGCTTCGAGGTAAGGTGGCGATCGATGTTGTTGGCCAGACTGTCGAGCTCCCCACGCCGCGATAGATACATCGATAAGACAGCGGTATTCTCCCAAAATACCATCATTTTCGGGACGGCAGCTATCGCCCGTGCCGCCCGGGATCCGGCTGTCCGCTCGCCACCAGACCTTGCCGTAGCTGTTGAGGGCGGCGCTCACGCGCCGCCGAACTTCCAGACCGGGATGCCCAGCTTCTTGGCCTTGTCGGCGAGGTTGTCGTTGATGCCGGTGCCCGGGAAGTGCATCACGCCCTTGGGCAGGATTTCCAGCATCTCGTCGTTGCGCTTGAAGGGTGCTGCGCGGCCGTGCTTGGTCCAGTCGGGAGCGAAATCGATCGGCGGACTGGCGAAGATGAAATCCGGGCAACGCCTCATCCAGTTTTTACAGTCAGCCAAAACCACGGACGGAGGGCAATGGGTTCTCGATTCTCGAAAAAACGAGGGCCTTAGAGGGCTATGGAGTAGACATAGTTCTCATCATCACCCGGCGCGGCGCGCCAAATTCCGCCGATCTCCACCACCCATATGGGAATAGCGAAGACGCAGTTCTCCGCTTCATCGTTCTCGGCCCGCCGGGCGAGATTCGAACCGCACGTGGGTGGGTCGGTACGCGTATGTCTGCTTTCGGGCCGCCTAGCGGACCATTATGCATTTCGAAAAGTCTCTCAACTCAATCTCGCTCGAGAGCGGCGATAAACATAGTTTGGTTCTGCTTCTACGCTGCGGTACGAAATTGACGTGCCCCCGCTAAATTAGGCCATTCAGACCTGGAATTTTCCACTTATGATCCCTGCGGGGAAGAAGAGGGAGAATTCCATGAAGGCATCGAAGTTTTCGGAAGCGCAGATCGCGTTCGTGCTCAAGCAAGCGGAGGACGGAACGCCGATCGGTGAGGTGTGCCGCAAGGTCGGGATTTCGGACGCGACCTTCTATAATTGGCGCAAGAAGTACGCCGGCCTGATGCCGTCGGAGATGAAGCGGCTGCGCCAGCTCGAAGAGGAGAATGCCAAGCTGAAGCGGATCGTTGCCGACCTGTCGCTGGACAAGGCCATGCTTCAGGACGTTCTGGCAAAAAAGCTCTGAAGCCTGCCCGCAAGCGTGTGCTTGTCGACAAGGTGAGAGCCGTACTGGAAGGTTTCCGCTCGCCGCGCCTGTTCGGTGCTGAAGATCGACCGGTCGCTCTATGTCTACAAGTCCAGGCGCGGCGAGCAGGCCGAACTGAAGCTGAGGATCAAGGACATCTGCCAGACGCGGGTGCGCTACGGCTATCGCCGTGTTCACGTTCTGCTCAAGCGTGATGGCTGGCCCGTCAATCCGAAGCGAATTCTATCGCCTTTACAAGGAGATGGACCTCCAGCTCCGCAATAAGGTCCCGAAGCGTCGGGTCAAGGCGAAGCTACGAGCTGGTCGCACGGAGCCGACCCATTCCAACCATGTGTGGGCAATGGACTCTCGTTCATGACCAGTTGGCAACGGGTCGCAAGATCAGGGTACTGACAGTGGTCGATACGTTCTCTCGCTTCTCTCCGGCGGTCGACGCACGTTTCAGCTACCGCGGCGAAGACGTGGTTCAGACGCTCGAGCGGGTGTGCCGGCAGGTCGGCTATCCGGCCTCCATTCGTGTCGATAACGTCCTATATTGGAATGAGGGCCGTTTTGGCAGCAGGTCGTTGTCGCGTCGGCTTGTGCCGATGCGTTAGAATTATGATGCAAGCCATGCCGGCCGTCAACGAACGGTCTCTTCCATAACAAACACAGAGTACGCATGATCGCGGCTCTCACCGTCCTTAAGACGAGATCCTTTTGCCGTTAAGCGGAAGGCCTGAACATTATCTACGAGGTCGCTGAACGCATCAGCGCCTCCACGGCCCTGTCAGAGAAAGGTCCTTCCGCCGTGGATCGCTCCTTCAAAGAAGGGGCGATAAGGCTTCGCCGCTTTTAACGACCGCGTGCACGGTGCGGGCCATCTTGGCGGCGATTGCTGTAGACGCCTTGCGGCGTAAATTGGTGTTGTGACGGTCTTTGGTGATGTAGCGTTCGAATTTGTCGCGGAAGCTGTTAGCACGCTGCGATACGGCTACCTGGCCTGCCATCCACAAGGTCCGCCTCAGCCGCGCATTGCCGTACTTGGAGAGCTTTGTCTGGCCGCGAAACGTTCCTGACTGGATCGTGGCGAGGTCCATGCCGCAGAACTTGAGGAACTGACGATGATGTCGAAAGCGCCGCAGGTCTCCTGCTTCCGCCAGGATGGTCAAAGCGTTGATAGGGCCGATACCGGGGATTGTGCACAAGAGCTGGTAGTCTGGATTGTGCTTCAACATCTCAACGGCCCGCGTTTCGATCTGATTGCGCTGAGCGATCAGACTTCTGCCCTCAGCCAGGACCATACGGAACATGCCTATGGCGTCTGATTCAGGGGAAACGGGTAATCCAACCGAGCTGGTCGCGGTGGTGTAAATATCTGCCAACAAACGTTCTTTGCCAACTTTGCGTCCGACGACCTCCCATGCGGCTTCTATGAACGCATCCTTGGTCAGGGCTGCGATAAAGTGGGGAGACGGGAACAGTTCCAGGAAGGCGAAGAACCAGTCGCTACGGGAACTGCGGTGAAAGCGGTCAGCCTCCGGAAAATACAATGGCAGATAATGGGTCAGGATCCGGTGCCACAGTTCGGTCTTCGACTTTGAGATCATGTCGTGGGTCTTAGACAGTTCCTGAATGTCGTTGGTGCCGTGGACCAATGGGTCGTGGTAGAACTGCTCAGCGCCAATCGTCATCATATGCAGGATGACCTGGGCATCCTTTGGATCGTTCTTGTCCCAGGAATTATGCAATGCCTCCCTGGTCCGAGCCAGAGCAATGGACGAGATCAGTTTTATCTCGAAGCCGGCTGAACAAAGCTGATATGCCAATGCGCGGTGATAGTTGCCAGTTGCCTCGAAGGCGACGCGGACGGGTCGCTGATAGCTTCGCAACAGATTGATCAAGCGATTGAACTCGTCGAGATTGTTCAGCACGCTCACACGGCGCCGTCGCTTTTTATCGGGTGTCTCGATCAGCACTTCATGACGATCTTTGGAAATATCAATCGCTGCCAGAAGCGGAGCAGATGAGCTAACATCGGAAGCGGTCATAGTCGGTCTCCTTTGCAGTGTGGTTTGGGCAAAACCACTGTAGAGACCTAATGCCCGGCTATGACCACCTGCTTCGCCTGATGAGGGCTACGCACATGGACAAAGCCTTATCCAGCGCAGAGTTCCGAAGGTGTTACGGCAGCGAATTCACCAGCAACGCCATCCTGCAATGGACGGATCAGGGCAAGCTGGATTGGCATTACATTGCCCCAGGCAAGCCGATCCAGAACGCCTTCATCGAAAGCTTCAATGGACGGCTGCGCGACGAGCTATTGAACGAGACACTCTTCTCGTCATTGCCGCACGCTCGATCAGCGCTTTCAAACTGGCGCAGCGATTACAATCCTGTTTCATAACGCCCATCTTTCTATGTCATTGAGGGGAATAGGTTTTCCTGATCTGTATGTGATCCTGTTGGGTATTTTGGGTTCTGTCGGGCACGATGAACGATCTGTCGCGCTTGCGGAGTGGCGAGTTTTGAGCGGTTGAAGATCCACGGACCGTTCGGCAAGGGATGAACGCCCTCGATCTCGCCAGCCTCAGCGGCCAGTCTCAACGTCTTTGGCGCGACACTGAGCAGTCGTGCCGCATTTCCCAGATTGAGCCAAGGCTCGATCCCGTCCGTCTGCGGACGGAAGACTGGAATTTCTGCGATATGACCGGAGTGCCGTGACGCGCTCGCGGGTCCAGCGATTGCCATTTCCGGTCGTCAGTCCATTGCGGTTAAGGACCCCGGCAATCACATCGTCGTTGGCAATGAGGACGAGTTGTCGCACCGCCTCAATGATGTCGTCGGGAGTAGCGTTTCTTTGGCCGCGATGCCTCTTCGGCAGCCGCAGTTGCGTATGGACACCGCCAACCCAGTGGATTGCGAGGACGATCTCGGAGGTTACGTCGTCGAGGTCGGCGATCACTTCATGAATGACCGTGCGCACGATGCGTTTCTTGAGCCTGGCATCGGTCGATGGCGCTGCCCAGACGGCACGAAGGTTCCCCGCAAGGGCTGCCATCTCTGATGTCGACATCGGCGATGGTTGAGGCGTCGCAGCGTCATGGCCGGCAATCTTGTTCTCGATCTCGCTGACGCGAGCGAGCGTCTTATTCCACCGCGCTTCAAGTTCCGACGCCACCAGCCGGTTCTCAGGATCAGCCGCGTCATATTGCCGGAATGCCCGGTCGGCGGCATAGCGTGAAGCCTGAAGATCGCGCTGGAGGGCGTCGCGGACCTGGTCACGTTGGCTGCTCATATTGCCTTCCGCCTCGGCGGCGGCGGCAATGGCTCCCGGTTCGACCACCCCGAGTAGTGCCTCTTCGATCGCGTCATCGACCCGCAGGCCGCCGAAGGCGATGCAGCGTGGTTCGCCATTGTCGAGCAGACCACGCCAGCAGGAATACCGCGGAATGTTATGATTGGCCCCTGTGTACCGGACCATGAGTTTCCGTCCGCACCTCTTGCAGCGGAAGAGGCCGGCAAGGAGGGCGTCGCCATGCTTCGGCGCTCCATGATGGCGGCTCGCGGGTAGATTGTCGCTGACCATCTTGCGGATCTCCTCCGCCCGTTCCCAACTGACATAGCCTTCGTGCGCATCCGGGATCAACGCAAGCCATTCATCACGCGACTTGCGGCGAATTGCAGATCGGCCACCGTATCCTGGCACAGAACGACTCTTACCATAAGCATAAGCGCCGCCGTAGATCGGGTTCTCGATCATCCGGTGGACGGTCGCATAGTTTGGCCTGCGCCAGACGACATCGCCATTGGCACGCCTGACAGGCAGGTCCAGCCCATGTTCGAGGAACCATAGCAGGGCCTGCCTTGCACTTCCGAGTTCGGCGACCTTGTTGAAAACCAGTGTAATGGCTTCCTGAACACGTCGATCGGGATCTTTCTCGATCCTGTCACCGGCCTTTACGAAGCCGACCGGGGTAGCGACGACAAGCTCGCCACGGCGGGCCTTCTCGTAGCGTGCGGAAAGGGAACGCTGACGCAGAAGATCGAGTTCATATTCGTTGAGGCTGCCCTTCAGTCCCAGCAGTAGGCGGTCATTACCCTGGCGCGGCGCATAGACCGCTTCCTGGTCGATTAGAACGGTATCAACGACACGGCACATCTCGATGAGTTGTTGCCAGTCTCGGCTGTTGCGGGCAAAGCGCGATACCTCTCGTGCCGCAACCGCCCCCACCTTGCCAAGGCAGACCTCGGCGACCATCCTGTCGAAACCGGCGCGTGTCACGCCACCGGCCGCCGACCGGCCAAGATCCTCATCCACCGTTTCAATGCGCGACCATCCAAGTGCTGTCAGCCGGTCGCGCATCGCGTATTGAAGAGCGCTGCTTTCGCGATTGTGCAGAACCTGGTGGGCCGAGGACTGCCGGACATACAGAATAGCCTTGCGCTCCAGATGGTGCGGCCCGATCTTCTCATGCATCATGATCGGCCTCCTTCTGTTGGGAGGCGCTTGCGCCGCTCGCATGGTCGACGAGCAGTCGCACTATAAGCGCCGTCAGCGCCTGGCGCGTCCCTTCCGGTAACTCCTGCCATTGCGGCATCTCCGCCGTCTTCCCGTTGCGTAGGCCCGAGAACAGATCGAACTGATTTGTCATGAACTGGCGTGGCATGGACATCTCTCCGACTCGATTCGTGAGAGATCAATGCTGCGCCCATCTCCACGGATTGTGATGGGGCGCCAGCCTCTTGGACCAATCTGGCCAAAGCATGCAGGCTGGCGAGTTCGACATGCGGGACCGGCCTAAGAGACCACCGCGCACTCAGGGACCGATCGAACATCCAGGCTGGAACTTCCAGAAAACGACCAGATGAGGCGCCGGAAAGGCTGCATCGGAAAACAACCTCCCCCTTCGCGAGCACCTCATGGATATGAACGAGCCGCCGACACCAGGGATGCCACGGATATAAAAGCTCGCGAACTTCCGTCCCGTGGGTGTTCTGTCGCCTCGTTGTACAACGATCACCGGCCACACTCCGGCCTCGGCTGGCTGACACCTGCCGAGTTCGCTCAGACCATCGACCCGCGACGTGATGCGGTGCTGCGCAGCCGAAATGGCTCCGCACCGCAACCCGCCGCTACCGCCCCAAATGCAGCAACCAAAAACCGCCGGAGCGAACTCAAAACTGGATAAAACTTGGGGGCAAGGTCAACGGGTTTGCCTTTAGAATCAGTAGCTTGATCTAAAGTATACCTGAAACCGCCGGGCTTTGCCCCGCGGAGATATCGCGATACCTACAACAATCTCAGCGGTTTACCGTTCGGGCACTAGTCTAGATGAGAACGTCCCGCAGCGAACGGGGCATTCTACAGGGCGGGGCCAATTCGTGGGCCCCGGCTAGCAATCATAGGCACCAACGGCACAACGCCGAGTTGTCCGCCGGGCGACGCCGGCCACGCTGACCGGCGTCAGCGGTCGACCGACTACGGCGACGGCATCAGAAACGAAGCGGGGCATCGGAACAATTGACTGGTCGCTCGCTAGTTCGCCGACCCAAAGTAAAGCCGCCCAAGCGAGACAGATGATTCCCATGCGTCTAAAAAGGGTCATTTTCCATCTCCTCTTACGAAGTTCCCCGGCAATTCACCAAGGTTACTCTGGATGTCCTTCACGTCGACTTTTTCGGCGTTTGTCGGGTTCTTGAAGCCAAAATCACCCGGCATAACCTCATCCCCCGACTTCCAATCCCGGACCTGGACGCTGTATTCCGGTCCACCCTTGACTAGCCTGGAAGTAATGACGAAGCGGCAGGGGTAAGGTTGTGCTCCTTGGGCGACCCAAATCTGGAAATCTACGTCGTCCTTGCGAAAGGCGAGAGAATTGCACTCGGCACTATTGATGACGCCGCTTCCCAGGTCTTTCGAATCGTAAACGCCCTGCATCAACTCGTCATATGAATTGGTCATCAACAAGTCGGCGGCAGGCAGCGGCAATCCATACTTGTCCTTTAGCTCGTCTATCAGATGATCGACCGTGCCAGGAATATCGACTTGCGTATACTTGTTGAGGTTCTTTCCCAAAAGGGTAAGCGTTTTTCCGTCGAATAGCGCCTCTGTCTCGACAAAACCGCCGGAACGTGTGGTGTGTACCTTGTCAGGCCGGCTGAGGGTCACAGTCCCTGAACTTGCCAGCCCAAGTTTTTGATCACTGTTGGTGACAACCTGGAGATTGGCATCGTATGCGAAGGATATGGCCTTCTGGGTTGCCAGATAATCGGACATGGCCTTCAGCAGCTTCTTGGCTTCGGCCGAGTCCGTGAGCCTCACGAGCTCAACTCGCCGGTTGAGAGCTTTTCCTTCGGCCGTCTCATTGCTGGCGATCGGCCGGGTCTGCCCAGCGCCTCCCGCTAGTAACCTGTCAGCATCGACCCCTCGTTCCACCAGCGCCGCCTTGATGGCGTCGGCGCGTTCAAGGGAAAGACGTTCATTGGCTTCTGCATTGCCGCTTGCGTCGGTATGGCCGACAATTCTCAGGTTCCAATCAGGGAAATTCTTAAGTGCAGTCGCTATGTCATCAAGCAGCGTTTCAGCACCAGGTTCCAGTGTTGCCTTGCCAACGCCGAAACGCAGGCCATAGAGATCGTACTGATCCCTGGTCTGCAGCGCCTGCTGCATGGCTTCTTTACTGTAATGCTTGGCCGGGTCTTCCTGGGACCAGGATGGGGCGTTTGCCGCTACGACAAAGGCAACTGCCAGGAAAATTTGTCGAATTCTCCCATGCCTCGGTGTATTTCCGCTAAGTTTCCGCCGGGCCCTATCGTATTCTTGGTGTTCGAGCATCTCAATTCGTGTGCTAAACATCGGATAAATCCTCCTCACCGATTTATGGAATATGACCACCGAGCACTGCATGCCTTAATTTCGAACATGCTGAATAAGCAAAGTAAAATTGCTGCAGGCGTGCGGCCGAATCTATGGATCAGAATTTCAATCCGAGGCGCCCGCATGGGGTGAACCGCACACGGTCTGCCGGCGGTTTCCCATCATATCGCCGTTCCGGCGCGAAACTAAGTCTAATGAGTTAACGACAACCAAGGCCGGTCGCGGTGAACTGAATACATCCGTTCAGAAAAACGGGAGATTCGACGGTTTCGGGATTGGATCAGGTAGCATTCTGCGCCCATGCAAGCAGTCCGCTCGGGCGGAACACCCACCTTCCGCACCATCCCAATCCATACCCTTGTACAACAACCAGAGAATACATTAGTATGCTCTTAAGTGCAACTTACATTGGGGACCGAGACGGCAGAGCCAGAGTTTGCCAGGTGCGTTCAGGGCACGGAGATCGAGGCCACCAGCTGCAGGTTCCCGCATGCCGCGGTGGCTCCCGGCGGTGGCCAGCGGCAATCACTTTGGGGCCAATATTACAGTTCCGGTAAGTTACTTGTCGGCGGTTGCGTTGTAAGGCAAAATGATGCATCGGAGTTGTGGCCTCCCCTCGGGACTGAGGTGATTTTCCAGTGCGACTGGAGTTGGCGAGGCAGGCTTCATACGATGCAGCGTTGGTGCGGGGTACGGCCAGGGTGGAAACGCCCGGGGCTGTGTTGGTGCTGGAGGACGCGCGAGGATGTTACTTCAGATTGTCACGGGCACTGGCGTGCTGCTTGCCACGATCTTTATTCACGGCATGGCGGTTATGCTGCTGTTCCGGATAGGACGAGGTCCCCTTACCGGCACGCGGAAACTCTCCGGCTACGCCCGATTGGGCATCAGTTACTTTTTTGTCACCGGCTTTGTAATCGCTCACATGATCGAGATCATGCTGTGGGCCATGGTCTATCGGCTAGTCGGCGAATTGCCGAACTTTGAGGACGCCATGTATTTCTCGGCGATTACCTTCGCCACGATCGGCTATGGCGACATCACGCTATCCAACGAATGGCGGCTCGCCAGTGCCATCGAAGGTGTAAACGGAATCCTGCTGTTCGGCTGGACTACGGCATTTCTTTTCAAAGTCTCGGAACTGTGGTCCTCCCGGCGGGCTGCGGATCAAAACATCGCACAACCGTGAAACAAGGACTTGCGGCGCGAGACAGGCCCCGGTGCACGGGACCGATGTACGCAACCATCAGCGGCTGTCCCTTGCAGAAAGGGGCTTCGCCGACTTCTGATCAAACCAGGAGGTGTTGTTATGCAGGAATTGCCTGTTGAAGGCGGGCGACACCAGAAGCTCATAGAGGCAGCTCTCGCCTTGCTGCTTGTGTCCATGCTGATCGTCGCGAGCTTCAGGGTACTGTTAGCCTTTGTCGGTGTCCTCACCTATGCGGTGATCCTTGCCACTGCCACAGCGGGGCTGTTTGATCGAATAGTTGAGCTGCTGAATGGAAGGCGTCGCCTGGCTGCCGTGCTGTTCGGCGTGGTCGCCGTGACGATCATCATCGTGCCGTTGATCTATCTCTGTTCCGCTATTGCCGACTATCTGAGCGTCGCCGAGGCGTGGTTGAGCACGGCCGGCACTCGCGGAATCCCCAACCTTCCCGAGTGGCTCGCAGGACTTCCGCTGGTTGGAAACAAGGTATCGGCGGCATGGCAAGAACTGCAGCGCGAGGGTCTGGTGTTGATGCAGCGCTACCAACCCCAGCTCGCTGCCGCAGGGCGCTGGCTAATCAATTTGGGCGCAGGTCTTCTGGTGGCTGTCCTTGAAATCTTCGTGGGCGTCGTCATAGCCGCGATACTTCATGCGTCGCGCGCCTGGGTGCTGCAGTATGTCTCCGCCATCATGGTACGCATAGTTGGACCGAAGGGGCCAGAACTGCTGAATGCCGCGGGAAGGGCAATAAGCGGCGTGGCAATCGGCGTCATTGGAACGGCTCTGCTCGAGGCGGTGTTGGCCTGGATCGGCTTCGCAATCGCCGGCGTTCCGGGAGCCATCGCCTTGGCCGCAGCGACGTTTTTCCTGGCCGTTATCCAGATTGGACCGCTTCTGGTTTGGTTGCCGGTGGCGATCTGGCTGGGTGCCGGGGGGCAGACCGGTTGGGCGATCTTCACCGCTGCATGGGGGATCATTCTACTCATGGGAGCTGACAATATCGTGAAGCCCATGCTGATTGCGCGCAGCGGCCAGTTACCGATGCTCGTGCTTTTCATGGGAGTGATCGGGGGTCTGGCAGCCTGGGGCTTTACCGGCATGTTCATCGGTGCGACGACGCTGGCCGTGCTCTGGACCGTGTTGCAGACTTGGCTCGGCACCAACGAGGAGCAGCCGGCAGCGGTCACCTGAGTGTGTGCTTCAGCTTGATGCTGCTGTTTGGGTCGCTGGTGCCCGCAAAACCGCTGGGCCGTCCGGAGGCGGTCTGGCGGGTAGGGACGGCTCACCCTCAAATGGAACCTTTGGAGAGGCCAGGCGCGTCATTTGGCACGACTTTCTCGTGTTTCCGATTGCGGCCAGAAGATTGCCGCCATCAGCACCGTGTAGATCAACGCCGCGCCGACGTAGACAATGCGGGTCGCGAAGGATTCCAGCGGCGCCGCCAGGCACCGGCGACACGCCCAGCCCGAACAGGATCAGGAACGTCGTGAGAGCGCCGGCGTACATCTTGGCATCTTTCAACCGGCCCGCAGCGCGCCCGCCCAGGATCAGCGTCACCACGAGGACGATGAGAAAGATCGAGAACAGGCTTGGGCGCAGAGTGAGGATGGAGTAGGCGATGGATGCCAGTATCCCTCCTGACAGATTGATGATCACAAGCCCGAGTGCCATTCGGCTGCTCGCAGCGGCATCGAACTGGCCGAGCAGCGAGGCGACGGTGATGGGGATGACGAGCGCTGCGGACAGTTGATCGTTGACCAGGCAGACCGCGACCGCCCCCAGCAGTATCGCCGTGTTCGCCAGAGCTCGCAGATAGGAAGGAGGTGTGACTGTTGCCGAAGAAGCCGCCGCGATGCGCGTCGTATGGGGCTCCGGGATCACCGCATGGGCAAGCCACATCAGAAGCGTGCCGCCGAGGATGCCGGTCACAAGGATCGACAGGATTGAATTCGCAAGGTCCTTGTTCAGGATTCCGATCAATGGAACCATAATTGCGACGACCTGCACTAGAAAGATCGCGGGCCCCCCTGTGCCCGCCGCCTGGGCCGCGAAACAGAAGAAGTAGATCAGCGCCAGCAGGATCAGGAACGTCGAAGGGCGATCGCCGAACAGAATCGTCAAGACCATCATGCCGATCCCCGTGAACAGGATCAGCAACGCGGCGCCCAATGTCTTGCCTAGCGGCATCGGACCGGAGCTACCCAACAGGAACTGCGCGGCAAAAATAGGCACGAGGAACGGCACGATGGCACCGAGCGACACAGCGGAAGTAAATCCCAAGGAGACCGCAAACGCCACCCTCAGTCCCTTTCGACGCTGCTCGGCAGACGGATCGTCGCGGTCATCCCACATAAGTCAGCACCGATATGATGCGGATCCGCAGCCAGCCCCAGGCATTGGTGACCGGATGATCGCCGGTGTAGATGACGACGGTCGCCTGCGAGCCATATCGCACGCCCTTTGGCCGTTCTGCGTCCATGACCAGGCGAACCGGAAAGCGCTGCGCCTCCTGGACCCAGCCGGTGTCGGTCCGGATCGTCGGCAGACCGGTGTTCGGGTCAGTTCCGCCGCCGCCCTGCTGAGAAACGCCGAGGCCGATGCTTTCGACCTTGGCAGGAAAGAGCCGTCCGGGGAGCGCATCGAAGAGCAGCTCGGCCCGATTGCCGACGGCGACATTCTCCAGGCTGTTCTCCTTGAAGGCGGCGGCAATCCAGATCGTCCCGACATCGATGAATGTCATGGCCGGCTGGCCGACGCTGACGACCTTGCCGATGGAAAGCTGCAAGTTGGTGACGACGCCGGCCGATGGCGCGTGAATGGTCGTTCGGACCAAGTCCAGCTGGGCAGCCTCCAGCGCCGCAAGCGCTTCCCGGAGCTGTGGGTTGTCGTTGCCTGCCGGGCCGAGCTCTTCCTTGGCCTTGGCGAGATCGGCCCCCGCACCGGTCACCGCGGCCTCCGCCTGCTCGTAAGCGGATTTTGCCGTGTCATATCTTGCCTTGGAAAACACGCCCCGCTTGACCAGTTCAGTAGCCCGCGCGTACTGGTCACGCAGGTTGTCCCGATCCACCTCCATTTCCACCAGCTTGGCCTGGGCGACGTCCACCGTCGCAGTGGAAGCGCCGATGGTCTGACCCACAAGCGCCAGATTGGCCTCCGCTTGGGCGACAGCGATCTGATAGGTGCTGGGATCGATGCGGAAAAGCACCTGATCGGCTTCGACCAGCGAGTTGTCGTCGACATTGACGTCTATGACACGGCCCGTCACCTCAGGCGCGATCCCCACGACATAGGCCTGAACCTGCGCCTGCGACGTGGAGGGTGTACGCCGCTCCATGAAGACGGACAGCACAAACAGGACGAGCGCTAGGAGCACTATGATGAGCGCCGTTCGGCGTAACGGATTGCGGCCGGCGACGACAGCTGCTGGCTGGGTTGAATCCACGGCTCTTTCCCCCGAAAGACGCTATTCATCGAGTCCAGGGCCTGCAGTGGCATACCGGAAGCCGACTGGACCAAGCCCGATATTACACCTTACCGGCAGAGATGTCGTCCGAATAGACGATTCGGAATCCCTGGATGCGTGAACCAGAGCATCGCCCCGGCACTATGGCAGGGGCATCTTAACGGCACCGCCGGCGCCGCGAAAGAGCTGCGTCGTCTCGCTGCCAAGCGTCTTGCCGATCGCAAGTGCCTGATCCTAGCCACGAACAGACAGGATGCAAGGCAAGCGCTCAACGACTGTTGCAGGCGCTGGGGCATCGAGTGCCTGTTCGGCAATGCCAAGACGCGCGGGGAGTTCGGCGCGGACGCCAAGGGCCATGGCTCGACAAGCGGTTCCAGATTTTGCAAGCCTCTGTGCAATCAGGCCCCCGCAACCAAATACTACGACAAACTCAATGGGCTCCGACGAAACTCGGAGCCCATTTTGCGTGCCAAATCTACTGACACACGGCTAGCACAAGTGTATCTCCAATGGTGACGGCAAGCACGACGCCCAAGGCTTGGCTGAGAGCACCGCTTCTTCGAGCCGAATCATGACGGCCGTCACCTGGGTCGCAGACGTTACTCCTATAACGTGTCCGCATTCTTCTCGGCGAGGCGATGACGCTGTAGAGTGATCGAACGTGCACCACACCATCTCACCCGGAGGTCTGTATGACTGAGGTCTTGCTGTTCCACCACGCACAGGGGCTGACCCAGGGCGTGCGCGCGTTCGCCGACGACTTGCGGGCCAGCGGTCACATCGTGCACACGCCGGACCTGTTCGACGGACGCACGTTCCAGAGTATCGACGAGGGTCTCGCCTACATCGGTGAGATCGGATTCGACGAAATGCGGGAGCGCGGCGTCCGCGTCGCCGACGAACTGCCTCCCGAGCTCGTCTACGCTGGGTTCTCGTTCGGTGTGCTGCCGGCGCAGAAGCTTGCACAGACACGGCCCGGAGCCCGCGGAGCCCTGCTCTTCCACTCTTGCCTGCCGATAAGTGGCGAGTGGGCCTTCGGACCCTGGCCGGACGGCGTTGCGGTCCAGATCCACGGTATGGACAACGACCCGTTCTTCGTCGGCGAGGGCGACATCGACGCCGCCCGCGGGATCGTGGAGAAGGTCGAGGACGCGGAGCTTTTCCTGTATCCCGGCGATCAGCACTACTTCGCCGACAGCTCGCTTCCGTCGTACGACGCAGATGCGACCGCGCTACTCACCATCCGCGTGTTTGAGTTCCTGGATCGCGTCTGATCCATGCCGACGTCTTGGTTGAGCTCAATTACCGAAAGGTGATCCCGCAACAGCGCTTACCATCCAAAACGTCAAGCCAATGAATAGACACGCCGTTATCCTCGTCGTTAGCAACGTGGCGATAGCGCTCGGCTTTCAGGGCAAGACGGCTCTCGGCGCGGGGACGCAGGGATTTCGAGCGGCCTCGAAGTTCGGAGGCGGTCTAAAGTCAGAAAACCTCCTGAACTTCCATGATTGCCCGGATGAATTCCATAAAATGCTAATATAACCTCTCTAACCGATGTGGTAATATTGGCCTTGGCATGAGGAGGGGATGCCTGACGGCGTTTCGACTTGTCGCAGAGTGGTTCGATGGCTGTCGAGGCAGCGTCGCCGCTATGCCGGAAAGGGTGGGGCCCCTACGAAGAAGACCTCTGGATAACAGCTCGGAATGGGAGGTGTACAATGCTTCGCAAATTGTTTTTCACCTTGGCTATTGCGACGTCCGTACTCGCGATCAACGGAGCCGCATGGGCTGACATCACGATCCTCGTGCCATCGGGCAGCGAGGGCGACGGTCTTAGGGCCGCTGCCCAGGACTACGCGAAGGTGAAGGGCACGAAAGTTGAGGCTGTCCAGGCGCCATATGCCAACGAGTTCGAGCAAGGCGCCAATGCCGGTGCCACGAAGTCGGGCGTCTTCGATATTATCCTCATGGACGACCCGTGGATTCCGTTTTTCGCCGAGAACGGGCATCTGGAGGATCTGACGGCATTTTTCAAGACGGCCGGAATGGAGGGGCCGGACAGCGATTTTCTTTCGAAGTCGCTAGCCGTCTGCCGCAATCCCTACAATACGGGACCCTATGTCTGCCTGCCTTATGTTGGAAATGCGCAGATGTTTTTCTATGACGCTGCCAAGTACAAGGAAGCCGGCGTCGATGCCCCGAAGACCTGGGATGACGTGCTGAAGGCGAGCAAGAAGCTGACTGAAAGCGGAGGTGGCCGCTATTTCGGCTATGTTTTCCGAGGCGGTCAAGGAAATCCTGTGGTTGCCGATTTCATGCCGATCTTCTGGTCTTATGGCGCAGATATGTTCAATGCCGACCGGACTAAGGTAACGATCGATACCCCGGAAGGGGCCGCCGCCATGAAGACATTCATGGCGTTGCGCGATGTCTCGCCGAAAGGGGTAGAGAGCTACAACGCCAACGAGGTCGGCACGGCGCTCGCTGCCGGTGCTGCCGCTTCATCGATCAACTGGCCGAACTGGGTTGCGACCTTTGAAGATCCAACCCAATCGAAAGATGGTTGGCAAGATCTCTTACAGCCCCATTCCTGCCGGAACGAAACCGGGCAGTTCGGAAATCGGCCACTGGACCATGGGCATCATGTCGGCTTCCAAAAACAAGCAGGAAGCTTTCGACTTCATGATCTGGGCGACTTCGTCCGAACAGATGAAGATTTCTGCCCAGCGCGGCAATCCGCCTGTCCGGACCTCCGTCTTCACCGACCCGGAACTGACCTCGCAAGAGAAGTTCCGGCACTATCCCGTGTTGATGGAGGCGATCCAGGCTTCGACTCCCCGCCCGCGTCACCCGAAGTGGCCAGAGATCGAGAATGCCTTCGGCATCGAGCTTTCCAAGGCGGTGGCGGGCACGATCACGCCGCAAGAGGCTTTGAAGAACGCCCAGGAGGCGGTCGCACGGATTACGAACATTTACTAGGCAACGGCCATTCGGAGCGGGGTTTTCGGACGCCGCTCCCTCTGCAGCGCCGGCAATCGCGCCCAGTGAGCTTGAAATCCGACAATTCAGGCGCCCCGAGGCAGGGTTTTGCGGGAGAGGTCAATGTTCAAGTCGGAAAGCGGGGCATTGGCCGAGCCGCTTCGATCTGGTGGCGGTCTGGAGCGGTGGGCAGAGCGGCATTTGCGCATCCTCATGCTCGCACCGACGGTGCTTATACTGCTGGGGCTGACGATCTTTCCCAGCGTCTACATGTTCTACGCGGCGGTTCACAAAATCAGCCCGAATCCCGATATACCCTGGACCTTTGTCGCTGCCGGCAATTTCCTTCGGCTGTTTTCCGACACGCAATTTCACGTCGCGCTCCGGAACACCGCCGTATTTACAGTCGCGGCGGTGACGGCCGAGTTCCTCCTTGGTCTCGGCCTGGCGCTTCTCCTCGATAAATTTATCCGCAAGCTGACCTTTCTGAAGACCGTCCTGATGATCCCCATGATGCTGCCGCCAATCGCGGTCGCGATCACGTGGAAGCTCATCTACGAGCCTCAGTTCGGCGTCCTGAACGAAATCATGTTCCGCCTTGGTCTGCCCTTGCAGGCATGGGCGGGCGACGCGAACCTCGCGATGTTCTCGATCATTGTCGCCGATGTCTGGCAATGGACACCGTTCATATTTCTTCTGATGTTGGCGGGGTTGGCCAGCTTGCCAGTCGAGCCTTACGAGGCCGCCGCACTCGACGGCGCCTCGTCCTGGCAGCAATTCCGGGATCTGACCCTGCCATTTCTCAAGCCGGTTATCGCTATTGCCCTACTCCTGCGCGTCATGGATGCACTGCGTCTTTTCGATCTGGTCTTCATTCTGACGGGAGGGGGACCGGCTGACCGGACCAAGGTCTTGAGCCTTTATATCTATCAGGTCGCCTACCGCTTCGCCGATCCCGGCTACGCGGCGGCGATCTCACTTTTCGTGCTGTTTATGACGATCGTTCTGAGCACTTGGTTTATGAAACGCATGCGATTGGCGGACTGACCATGACGAGGGCAAAGACCATACACGCACGCAGCCGCACCAGAGAGGTGCTCATCCGCCTGTGCGCCTATCTGACGATTCTTGTCGCACTGATCGTCACACTTTTTCCCATCTATTGGATCGCGACGAACTCTTTCAAGTTTGATATCGACATTTTCGCAGTGCCGCCGGAGTGGCTGCCTCGAAACCCGACGCTGAAACACTACGACGAAGCGTTTATCCAGCGTCCGTTCCTGCGCTATGCGCTGAACAGCTTTCTCGTCGCCGTAGGAACGACCGTCATTTCAGTGACCTTCGGCACGATGTCAGGCTATGCCTTGGCACGGTTCAGCTATCCCTGGCAGTGGCGGAAGCAGATTTCGTTCTGGATCCTGTCGACGCGCATGATGCCCCCCATTGTGAGCATCATTCCCCTCTACCTGTTCTTCAACTATTTCGACATGCTCAACACGAAGTCGGCTCTGATCATCGCCTACACCGCCTTCAATCTGCCCTTCGCGACATGGATGATGAAGAGCTATTTCCAGGATCTTCCGGTCGAGCTGGAGGAGGCGGCAATCGTTGACGGCGACACGCGGTGGGGCGCATTCCTGCACGTGGCGTTACCTCTTGCCCGGCCCGGGCTTGCGGCCACTGCGATCTTCTGCCTGATCATCTCGTGGAACGAGTTCCTGCTTTCCCTCATTATTACGCTCACCGAGCAGTCGCAGACACTGCCGATCGGCATTGCCGGGCGCGTAACGCAGTACAACACTTATTGGGGCGAAATCAGCGCGGCTGGTTTCATGGCATGCGTGCCAATCGTTATCTTCGCCTTCATCGTCCAGAAGCATCTTGTCCGGGGGTTGTCCCTGGGCGCCGTCAAAGGTTGAAGCCTATGGCGTCCGTCACATTCAAAAATGTCTGCAAGAAGTTCGGCGAATTCGTCGCCGTCACGAATTTCAACCTTGAAATCAAGGACAAAGAGTTTCTCGTTCTGCTCGGACCTTCGGGATGCGGCAAGACGACGACCATGCGAATGGTCGCGGGTCTCGAGGAAGCGACGTTCGGCGACATCTACATCGATGCGGACCGCATCAACGGTGTCCTGCCCAAGTATCGCGATGTCGCAATGGTCTTTCAGTCATATGCTTTGTATCCGCACCTCACCGTCGAGGACAATATCGGCTACCCCCTGAAGATCCGCAAAGTGCCACCCGCTGAATGCAAGCGACGGATAGCCGAGGTCGCACGGCGTGTGGAACTCGACACGATGTTGTCGCGCCTGCCCAAGGAACTTTCCGGCGGCCAGCGCCAGCGTGTAGCTCTCGCCCGCGCCATCGTCCGCACGCCGCGTGTCTTTCTCATGGACGAGCCACTGTCCAATCTTGATGCCAAGCTTCGCACCCAGATGCGCGCCGAGTTGAAGCATCTTCAACATGAGCTGCAGGTCACGACGATCTACGTCACTCACGACCAGATAGAAGCGATGACCCTTGCCCACCGCGTGGCCGTGATGAACAAGGGCGTGATCGAGCAGCTTGGGACGCCGCGGGAGATCTACAATGATCCGCGCACCCTCTTCGTTGCCGGATTCATAGGCTCGCCGCCGATGAACCTCATTCCGGGCGAAGTGAAGAATGGTGTGTTCGTTAGTGCCGGTCTCAGGGTGTCGGGTATCGGCCGGGCAGATGTCTCCCACGCCGTCCTCGGTGTCCGCCCGGAGGACGTCCACGCGACCGAAGTCGGGGATACGGACGTCAATCTGGTTGCGCCGATCTATTCGGTGGAACTCACCGGTGAAAACACGCTTGTCAGCTTGCGCTTGGGTGGCCAGCCCATGACCTTGCGTGCCGACAAGAATTTTAGTGGTCAGATCGACCAGCAGATCGGCGTCAAGGTCGCGACAGATCGTGTGTTTCTGTTTAATGGCGAGACTGAAGATCGTGTTGACTTCTAGCGTTTGGACGGCAGCTATGGTCATTGCCTTTGCATTCCGTGCGGATGCCACCGATGTCGCCCCTATCGCAGGAAATCCGCTGATCGAAATTCCTGCCGGCGCGTTTGTCTTTGGCCGTGACGACGGCCCCGAGAACGAACGCCCGCGCCGCGTGCTGCAGGGGCGGGCGTTTGCAATCAATCGTACCGAGATCACGAATCGGCAATATGGACGCTTCGTCAATGCTACCGATCACCGTCCGGCCTTCTACGCAGGTCACCCGGTCCTGGGGCTAGACGACAGGCCGGTTGTCGGGGTGAGTTGGGGAGACGCCGATGCCTTTTGCCGTCATTACGGGTTGGCTCTGCCGTCGGAGCAGCAATACGAGAGGGGCGCGCGAGGCGCGAAGGGCGACGCGTTTCCTTGGGGCGAGGCCCTGCCGGACGATACACGCGCAAATTCCGGAGCGGATGCCTGCTGCTCTGGCGACGCGCGCGACGGGTATCCAATGACCGCACCGGCGGAGTCCTTCGCTGATGGCGCAAGCAGCGAAGGCGTCCTCAATCTTGTCGGCAATGTCTGGGAGTGGACCCGCGATCTTTACGTGCCGTATGAAGGCGGGACCGCGGAAAGGAGCGCCGGGCTGTACCGAGTGCTTCGCGGCGGCTCCTGGAACAGCGATCCAAACCACCTTACGACGACCTATCGCCTCGCCTATGATCCGGAATTCCGGTTCTCAGCCAATGGTGGCTTCCGATGCGTTCGTTCCACGCCTTGATTATCGTCTCTGGTCTTCTGTTCCTGGTAGCCGGTGCCGGCGCCGAGCCGACAGTTGCGCCTGGCTACACGCTCGAGACCTTTAACACGCCGGGCGCCGCCTTCGCAGGTGTGTCCCGCGATGGCGGGGGCTTGCTTGTCAGCGATCTCGCGAGCGGCCGGCTCTATCGGCGCGGGACGGACGGCAAGCTTGTCGCATTCGGTCCCGTATTTCCTCATGGGCTCGACGTGATCGGCGACCCGACCGGTCCCTATCGTGTGGTCCGCGTCGGCGATGTCCTTGTCGTTGCCCAGGGATGGACGCCGGTCAATTCTGACGAGGGTCCGCTCGACCACGCTCTCGTGGCGATCGACGCCGCCGGTCAGGCCCGCGTCATCAGCAGCGATTTCTGGAATCCGTTCGATTTCATCGTGGCGGGCGGAACCTACTACGTGATCGACTCTGCTCGAAACAGTGTCGAACGCGTGCAGGCGGACGGCCGGAAAAGTACGCTCATGGCTTTCCGCCGCATGGGGGAGGCGGCCGCGGCGCTGCGCAGCCTTTCGCCAACGGAATTCGCGGAAGGCAACAGCTACGAAGTCGACGCGGTGCCGACTGGCATCGCCCTTCGCGACGGTCGCCTTTATATCGCGCTGTTCGGCGGCTTTCCCTTCCTTGCCGGTGCTGGAAAGATCGTTTCGATTCCCGCGGCCGGCGATGCTTCAAAGCCACAGCTTGACGTGAAAGGACTCAATGCACCCGTGGCTATAGCCTTCGACAATTATGGCGAGATGCTTGTCCTCGAACACGGTACTTACAACCAGAAAGAAGGTTTCCGGAAGGGTAGCGGGCGATTGCTCAAGCTCAATAAACTCACACCCGACCGCAAGATCATTCTCGACGGCCTGACCCGACCCGTGTCCGTGCTCGTCTGGGACGAGCGGCGGCTTGTCGTTTCCGACCTAGGCGGCAACCTCCATTTTCTGACACGCGAATCTGCTCGCTGACATACCAGTCTACGTGTCTTTTGCACTTATCCGAGGCGGGCGCGGCAGGATTCAGCGTTGCAGGTCAGCCACGGGCGCAGTGCCAAACATGCTTTTATACTCTCGACTGAATTGCGACGGGCTTGTGTAGCCTACCTCATATGCCACGCGCGATACATTGGTGCTCCCCGCGGCAAGAAGCTTTCGAGCTTCCAGCAGGCGTATATGACGTTGGAAAGCCAGCGGGCTAAATCCTGTGACAGCCTTGAAGTGCCTATGAAAAGAGGTGACGCTCATGCCGGAAGAGGCCGCCAGGTCGTGGATAACAACGGGTTCGCTGTGGTTGGCGGCGAGCCAGTCAGCCGCAGTCTTGAGCTGTTGAAACCGATCGTTTCGCCGGCCGACCTGACGGAGCGTATCGCCCATCGAGCTCTGCAGCAGACGATAGTACAGTTCGAACTCGTAGTGCGGCGCGAGCACGCGCGGCGTCATCGGGCGTAGCCAAGAGCCCGACGAGACGAGCGAACGCATCGCCGACCGGCCCGTTCAGATCGCCTGCCGCGACCGCGCACGTCCAGCGATCCTCCTGTTTGGGCATATCGAGCATGACGCGCGTGAGCATGCCGATATCAAGATGAAGGCTGATTCCGACATAAGGGAGCTCGGGCGTCGCGCCAGTCAGCTGGTGGATATAGGGCAGGCCGAAGGACGATGCGGCGCAAGCACCCGCCAGCAGTTCGAAGCGATTGGCGCCCATGGTCAAAACCTTGGTGCCCCGTAAAACGGCATAGAACATGGGTTCGAACACGGCCGGTGTGGGTGACGTGGCGCGTGTGCTTGTCCATAGCGTCAGGCGCGGAACGGAAGTCGGGAGGCCAACAGTTCCCCCATGTCGCGCAACAAAGGGAAAAACGTCGTTCAGCAGCTGAGCGGTTGGTTTCAGAGGATCGGCCATCACCTCGAGCATGTAGTGATTTGGAAGGATCAGGCAAGTCTCTGGGATAATCGGGAATGTGGCCTCCGTCGTGTCTGCCTATTTTCAGGCTCAACGAAGGAAACTGCCGTGATCCTCGGTACCAAGGGGAATGGGCCTCGAAACCGCGCATCAGGGCGACACGACATTGAAAGGGTTCGGGTTATGCAGGAACTGGCTGGGAAGAATGCTCTGGTGACGGGTGGGTCGCGCGGCATAGGCGCGGCAATTGCACGCGGGCTTTCCGAGAAGGGGGCGAATGTAGCGATAACGTATGAGCGGTCAGCCGACAGCGCGGCGCAACTTGTTCAGGCGATCGAAGGCAAGGGGCGCAAGGCCGTCGCGATCCAGGCTGACAGCGCCGATCCAGCGGCAATACAGCGATCCGTGGACGAAGCCGTCCGCGCACTGGGCGGTCTCGACATTCTCGTCAACAATGCCGCGATCGCACGGTATAACAATATTGCGGATTTCACGGTCGAGGATCTCGACGCGCTGCTTGCGGTCAACGTGCGCGGGCCGGTGCTCGCGTCGAAGGCGGCCATTCCCCATCTCAAGGAAGGCGGTCGCATCATAACCATCGGTTCAGCGGGTGCGGATCGTATCGTCGGCGTACCCGGCACGGTCTACTATATGACCAAAGGTGCGCTTCAAGCATTCAATCGCGGTCTTGCGCGCGAATTGGGTCCTCGGGACATAACGGTCAATCTCGTTCAACCGGGGTCCACAAACACCGACTCGAATCCCGAGACGGGCGAATCTGCGGATTACCAGCGCAGCCTGACCCCCCTTGGCCGTTTCAATCAGCCCGAAGATGTCGCAGCCGCGGTCGCCTTTCTCGCGACGCCCGCCGCTCGGCAGATCACCGGGACGATCCTCACTGTGGACGGCGGCGCGCTTTCATGAAGGCGCAATGCAGTTGGTGGCCGCTCGATGAAGGTCGGGCAAAGGCTGGTCGGTGCCCCAATCCCTGTAGAAAAGCGGGGTGCCGTCCTTGGTGGTAAAGTAGGTCATCTCAACTCTTATCGTTGTACTCGCGATTATTTGCAGAGTTGTATCGCTGAAGTCAGGGACTTTGCGTTCCGCTTCTTGCGACAAAGTTTTGCGAATGTGGCGACTATTCAGCCTGAAATTGCAACGATACCAAACGAGGTGGAGACACTGAATGGCGGGGCGTGGTCTTTCTTTAGCCGGCGCCCGGTTGCTCAAGCATGTGAGATCGGAAGGGCGAATGCATGGCTGAAGCGAGCTTGGGGCAGACGATCGGACCTGCGATCGTCCTGATGGGGGCGGCTGTTGTCGCGGTGCCCTTGTTTCGGCGGCTCGGCCTCGGTTCGGTTCTGGGCTATTTCGCTGCCGGCGTGCTTGTCGGTCCGTCGATCTTCGGGCTCTTCGCCGATGCCCTGTCCATCCTGCATTTCTCGGAGCTCGGCGTGGTGATGTTCCTGTTCGTCATCGGACTGGAGTTGCGCCCATACAAGCTGTGGGCCATGCGTGGCCAGATCTTCGGACTGGGCCTCGTGCAGGTCGCGGCAGCAACCGCAGCCCTTACGCTGACGGGCATGCTGGTCTTTGGCCTTTCCGGCCCTGTAGCCTTCATCGCCGGGGCAGGTTTCGTCCTTTCCTCGACGGCCGTCATCATGTCGGTCCTGCAGGAGCGCGGCGAGATTTCGAGTGCCGAGGGCCAGAAATCGGTCTCTATCCTCCTCTTCGAGGATCTGATGATCGTGCCGCTTCTGGCGGTGGTCGCCTTCCTGTCGCCTCTGTCCCAAGGACAGTCGGGGTGGATCGAGGTTTTGCTGGCGCTTGGCGCGTTACTGGTTCTTTTGAGCGTATCAAGATGGGGCCTGAACCCATTTTTCGCCTTGCTGGCGCGTGCGCGAACGCGGGAAGTGATGACGGCGGGCGCGCTGCTGGTGGTGCTTGGAGCAGCACTGCTGATGGCCGGCGCTGGTCTTTCCATGGCGATGGGCGCATTCCTCGCCGGGGTGATGCTGTCGAGCTCCAGCTACCGGCACCAGATCGAGGGCGATATCGAGCCGTTTCGTGGCCTGCTGATGGGCCTGTTCTTCATGGCCGTCGGCATGTCGCTCGACCTTTCCGTCGTTGCCGCGGAATGGTGGCTTCTACTGTCCATGCTGGTCGCATTCACCGTTGCAAAAGGCGCTGTGGTCTATACGGTTGCACGTTCATTTGGCAGTTCCGGTCATCAAGCATTGCACCGCACCTCGATGTTCCTTCAGGGCGGCGAATTCGCCTTTGTGCTCTACGCCGCCGCGTCTACAGGCAGCGTGATTGATGCGCGCGAGAACGCACTGTTCACCACCGTCGTGATCTTCTCCATGGCTCTGACGCCTCTTCTCATGATCGTGGCAGACCGGCTGCTGCGAAGCGAGGCATCTATGGAGGGCGTTGAGGCGGCCCGGGATCTCAATGGAAGGGTGCTCATCATCGGTTTCGGCCGCTTCGGACAGATCGCTTCGCAACTGCTGCTTTCCAAGGGAGTCAGGCTCTCCGTGATTGATATGAGTCCCGATCGGATCCGTGAAGCGGGACGATTCGGGTTCAAGGTCTTTTTCGGCGACGGCACCCGGCTCGATACTCTGCGCCATTCCGGCGCGGGTTCCGCCGCAGCACTGATGATCTGCATCGACGACCCGAAGGCCGCAATGCAGATCGTGGACCTGGCGCAGCATGAATTCCCGCAGGCAAAGATTCTCGTGCGCAGCTATGATCGCGGCCATGCGGTCGACCTGATCCGCGCCGGCGTGGACTATCAGATTCGCGAGACGGTCGAATCCGCCTACATGATGGGAGCGGAGGGCCTGCGCGCATTGGGTTACGCCGAGCTTGACGTGGAGGAAGCCGCCGAAGATGTCCGTCAACGGGACAACGAGCGACTGTCCGAGCAGGTGCAGGGAGACGCCATGTCCGGCAGCGACCGCCTGCACGTCCGGCCCGTTCCTGAGCCGTTGAGCGGAGTAGCAGTGTCGAAATAGACAGAGGCAGGTACTCCATCGCAAGCTTCCCTCATCAAAAAGGAAAAGCACATGAAAGCCGCAGTCTACGACAACCCCGGTCCTCCGGCAGTCTTGAGATATGCCGATGTGCCCGATCCGACTTGTGGGCCAGAGGATGTTCTGATTGCCGTCGAGGCGATTTCGATCGAGGGCGGCGATCTGATCAACCGCCGGTCGACGCCACAGCAAACCCCTTGGATCGTCGGCTACGCGGCTGCCGGGACCGTAATATCGGTCGGTGAAAATGTCCGCGACCGGGCAGTCGGCGAAAAGGTGGCTGCCTTCGATATGCATGGATCGCATGCGGAGCTCTGGTCCGTCCCCGCCTCACGGACATGGCTCGTCCCGGACGGCGTGGACATGGCACATGCCGCCGCGCTGCCGATTTCCTTCGGCACGGCCTATCACTGTCTGATCACCAAAGGCGGCTTGCGCGAAAAAGAAACAGTCCTGATTCAGGCTGCCGCCGGCGGTGTCGGTCTGGCGGCCATCCAAATGGCGCGTGGCGCAGGGGCGATCGTCATCGCCGTGGCCGGTGGCAGCGAACGACAAGCGCGCCTGGCTGAGTTCGGCGCATCACATGTCATCGATCGCCTGGAGAAGGATGTCGTGGAGGAGGTTCTTCGGCTGACCGGGCGCAAGGGTGCCGACCTCGTCATCGATCCCGTCGGTTCGACCTTGCAGGCCTCGCTATCCGCACTCGCGCTCGAGGGTCGCCTCGTATTCGTCGGGAATGCAGGTGGCGGCAGCCTCAATGTCGACCTTTGGCAACCGATGCAGAACAATCAAACGCTTCACGGCGTCTTCATGGGGCCGCTTTTCGAGAGGCCGGCCGTATACAGGACCGTCAGCCAACTTCTCGAGGCCGTGGCCGACGGACGCATGGAGGTTGTGATCGATCGCGTGTTTCCGTTGCATGAAGCATCAAAGGCGCATGAGTATGCGGAGACAGCCAAGCCGTTGGGGCGCGTTGTGATGGTGCCCTGATTTCCGAATGATCTGACGAACTCAAGATGCCGTTGCTGATCGCTAGCCGAGGCATCGCGGACGTCGTTGGGAAGAGTGCCGCGACACTACGGGTAAGCTGTTTTCGGCAATGCCGGGCCATGGTCGAAGCACTCGATCAGCATTTCGGTCAGCACCCGGACTTTTCTTGCAGGATGCTGCCCGGGCGGTCTGACGACATATATCCCGATCGGGGTTGGTGGATGGCGTTTCATGACCGGAACCAACTCGCCTGAGGCCAGATAATCTTTTATAAGCTCGTCAGGGAGCGCGGCGATACCCAAACCGGCTACTGCGGCGACAGCGAGAGCAACCCCGTTGTCGGCCTTGAAGCGTCCCTGTGGGCGAACGGTTATCACCTTGTCTCCATCCATCACTTGCCAGGTTTCCGTTCCCTGCATGAGAGCCTGATGGGCGACAAGCTCGTCTGGTGTCTCCGGAGAGCCATGGGCTTTGATATAGTTCGGGCTTGCAACGAAACTCCCATAGAGGGGACCGACGCGTCTTGCGATCAGGCTGGAGTCCTGAAGTGTGCCAACGCGGATCGCACAATCATAGCCTTCCGCGATCAGATCCACGAAGCGATCACTGTAACAGGTCTGGATCTGGAGATGAGGATGGCGGCGTGCCATTTGCGCAATCACCGCTGCGAAATGCGTCGGACCGAAGGAAAGCGGCGCGGCAACCCTGAGGCGGCCGCGGAGCTCACCGGCGGGCAAAATTGTCTCCCTGGCCACATCGATCTCGGCGGAAACCCTGGCTGCATAGTCCCGGAACGTTGCGCCCGGCCTCCGGTGCAGGGAAGCCCCGCGGGTGGATCGGGCGAGGAGCTGGACACCAAGCTCCTCTTCGAGCCGCATGAGCCGCCGGCTGACCATCGACTTGGAGATGCCAAGTCGCAGCGCGGCCGCTGAGACGCCTCCGGCATCCGCAACTTCGACGAAAGTCCGAAGATCCTCGATGTCCACTTTGGCGTTCCCCGTTTTGCGACACAGCTCAGCACGGAACGAGCACTACCGCATCACAAACAGGAATGACAAGTTTCGTCCCGCGGCAGCGCCTCGGAGGGCGCATGTCTTTTGAGCAGAACGCGCTTCAATAAACCGCTAACATAGGATGAAACCATGACCTTTCGTAACGGCCTTGATTCACTTCTCCGCCCCGAAGACTCCGTCCTCGTTCTGATCGATCACCAGCCCTATCAGCTGGCGAACCTGAACAGCCACGATCCGCATAGCTGGTGGTCAACAACACGACCGCGCTGGCGAAGCTGGCAAAAGCCTTCAATGTCCCGACCATTCTCACCAGCGTGATCGCGGCGCGCGGCGGACTTCTCTTCAAGCAGATCACCGACGTGTTCCCCGGCCAGGAGGTCATCGATCGCACCTGGGTGAACACCTGGCAGGACGAGAATGTGGTGAACGTCGTCAAGGCGACCGGCCGCAAGCAGCTGATCATCGCCGGCCTGTGGACCGAGGTCTGCGTCGCCATGCCTGTCATCCAGGCCGCCGGCGAAGGCTGGGACGTGACCGTGATCACCGACGCGTCGGGCGGGATTTCGAAGGAGTCTCACGAAGTTGCCATCCAGCGAATGATCGCGGCCGGCGCGAACGTGATGACCGTGATGGCGCTCGCTGGCGAATGGCAGCGCGATTGGGCGCGCACCGAGCATGTCGAGGAGCTGACCGAGATTCTCATCCAGCACTTCGGCGGCAGCGGCATCGCGTATCTTTGGGAGCAGCAGCTTCTCAACACGCCGGTGCCGACCACCCAAAGCGGGCACTAGAACCTAACGAGGATGACGGGGTTCTCGATGAACGTATCGCAAGTGCCCGGACGGTGCGTTGAACCTCGTCGTCCCTTTTTCATGACAGCTCGAAGTATCTGAAGCACCGGCTTGATTGTGCGCATGATGAATTTCCCGCGTCAGTCGCCGGCGTAGGCTGACAAATATTCAAGGACCAAAATGGAAATCGGTATCGACAGTTTTGCAGCCATCCTCCCGGATCCGACCACAGGCAGGCTTCCTTCGGCGACCGAGCGTATGGCCGAACTCGTCGAGGAGGTCGTCGTCGCGGACCGCGTCGGGCTCGATGTCTTCGGCATAGGCGAGCATCATCGCAGGGAGTTTCTCGACTCCGCACCGACTGTCATTCTGGCTGCGGCAGCGGCCCGGACCGGCCGGATCAGATTGACGAGTGCGGTGACCGTTCTGAGTGCCGCCGACCCGGTGCGGGTTTTTCAGGAGTTCGCAACTCTCGATCTGATTTCCAAAGGCCGTGCGGAAGTCGTTGTCGGCCGAGGTTCCTTCGTGGAAGCCTATCCGCTATTCGGTCTGGACACACGCGACTATGATGACCTTTTTGCTGAAAAGCTTGACCTGTTTCTCAAGCTTGGCGAGACGACCAATATTACATGGGAAGGTCGCTTCCGTCCGGCCCTCAAAGGGCAAGGTGTTTTTCCGCGTCCCCATCAACCACAGCTACCATTATGGATCGGGGTCGGCGGCACGCCGCAATCCTTCGCTCGTGCCGGTTCGCTTGGCCTTCCGCTGATGATCGCAATCATCGGCGGGAGCTTCGAGCGCTTCCGCCCGCTTGTCGATCTCTATCGCGAAGCTGGCAAGCGTGCAGGGCACAGCACCGAGACGCTCAAGGTCGGCGTGCATGCAATGGGCTTCGTCGGCGAAACCAGTACGGCAGCGAAGGATGCCTTCTTCCCCGGATGGGCGCATCTGACGACGACGATCGGTCGCGAACGCGGCTGGTCGCCGCCGACGCGCCAGCAGTTCGAAGGCATGACAGGTCCGCAGGGCGCATTCCTGGTCGGTGACCCGAAGACGGTCGCAGCCAAGATGCTGCAGGCCAGTGAGACGCTTGGCGGCGTTTCGCGCATCACCTTCCAGATGAGCACAGCCTCTCTCGACACGGCAGCGATGAAGACATCGATCGAACTTCTCGGCACTGAAGTCGCACCAATCGTGAGGGCAGCGCGATAGGCATGAACGCCAGGCTGTATTGCAAAGCGGGGAACACCAATTGGACATCGAGGATCTGCGGACATTTGTCGAAGTTGCCGATGCCGGGGGCGTTTCTCCCGCGGCACGTCGACTGGGGATCTCCAAGTCAATGGTCAGTCGGCGCCTCATCCGGCTTGAGGAAGCGCTCGGTATCCAGCTTCTTGCACGAACGACCCGTGGTGCAGGGCTGACGGAAGCCGGGGGCACGTTTCGCGATCATGCAGCAAGGATCTGCGCCGAGATCGACATCGCACGGGAAACGATATTGCCCGACGGTGACCTTCGCGGGCGCCTGCGGGTGGCCGTCCCTCTCACATCAGGCCCGCTATATTTTGCGCCCGTGCTGGCAGAGATGGCGCGCCACCACCCGCAGCTTCAGATCCATGCCGAGTATAGCGATCGGTTCGTCGATCTGATTGCGAACGGGTTCGATTGCGCAATCCGGGTCGGCGCCCTGCGCGACTCGAACCTGATTGCAAGGCGCGTTGGTCAGATCTACGGCAAGCTGGTGGCGAGCCCGGACTATATCAGGACGCATGGTTCGCCTGAAAAGCCGGACGAAATCGCCGCTCATCAAGCCCTGGTCGGTGCCGAGGCGTGGCGGTTTATGGATGGCGACAAGGTCGTCACTGTGCAGCCGCAGGGTCGCTTCAGTTCCGACAACGGCGCGGCGCTCGCCAGCGCGGCCGCAGCAGGGCTTGGCATAGCGTGGCTTCCCGATTGTGTTACCCATGAATATCTTGCGTCCGGCGCGCTCGTTCCAGTCATGACCCGGTATCCGCTACCGGTCGGTGGGGTCTACGTCGTGCGGCCACCCAGCCCGCACCCGGCGCGAAAAGTGCGCATCCTCTCGGAGTTCCTGATCGAATCATTCGAAAGAAATCCGCATTTGTAGGATCTGCGTGTTGACACATGGACTGCGCGTTCCGCTTTTTGCGACACAGCTCACCGCGCCGCGCAACTAGTCTTGGGGGCGCTCACCCGTTAGTCACTTGGGCCATGCAGCGACCCTTGCGCTCTGCGCAGGCAGGAGATCGCTAAACGAATGAGGTGAAGGCGCATGAGTTGGAACCCTGCAATCGAACCAGGCTGTCCTGACGAGGTCGGCATCGACGCGATCGAAACCCTAATCGTTCCTCGGGCCCGTGACCTTGGCGGCTTCGAGGTTCGGCGCGCCCTGCCGGCGCCGAAGCGGCAGATGGTGGGACCGTTCATTTTCTTCGACCAGGCTGGCCCGGCCGAGCTGTTGACCGGCCAGGGCATCGATGTTCGGCCGCACCCCCATATCGGTCTTGGCACGGTCACCTATCTGTATCGCGGTGACTTTCACCACCGTGACAGCACCGGGGCTGACCAGCTCATCCGTCCCGGTGAGTTGAACTGGATGGTCGCAGGGCGAGGTGTTTCTCATTCCGAGCGGACATCCGCAGCGGCGCGGACAGGGCCGAACGGCTTGTTCGGGATCCAGACCTGGCTGGCTTTGCCGGAAAGCCACGAAGACATGGCGCCGATGTTCGAACACCACGGCAAGGAGACGCTGCCGATGATCGAGGACCATGGTGTGTCGGTGAGGCTCGATCTCGGGAACGCCTATGGCAAGTTCGCTCCCGCGACCATGTTTTCCGAAACATTCTATGCTGATGTTAAGCTTGAAGCAGGCGCTCGCCTGCCGATGCCGGACAATCATGAGGACCGGGGCATCTACATTGTCGAAGGCTCGATCTCGATCGCCGGCCGGGAGTTCGAAGCACCCCAGATGATGGTGTTTCGTCCTGGCGACAGGATCACGGTCGCAGCCGGGGAAAAAGGCGCGCGGCTGATGATCTTAGGCGGGGCGACATTTTCCGGCCGACGCTACATCTGGTGGAACTTCGTCGCCTCATCTAGGGAGCGTATCGAGGAAGCCAAGGCTGAATGGCGGGCACAGAACTGGGGCGAGGGGCGCTTCGATCTTCCGGTCGACGACCGGGATGAGCACATTCCGCTTCCAGAGTGATGGGGAGTGCAGAATTAGACTAGGATGCCATGTTTACGCAGCGCTGCGAAAAAGGCCGATGCGGTTCTCGGCAATCAGAAGCTCAAGTAACGGGTTTCGGGGGTGCTCGGAGATCGCAAGTTAAGATTAAATCCTGCCCCCCGCAACCAATAGACATCGAAGAAAACCCCGGTAATCCAACAGGTTACCGGGGTTTTTGTTTAGCCTGGTATTCCTTACGGCAATACCACTTCCCAACAAAATCAATAACTTATTCCGCAGGTTCAAATCCGCGCGGGCAACCCTACTGAGCCTCCTGGCAGGCGCGCAGGGCCTTAAGGGCCGCGTCGGTTCCGGCAAGGCTCACCGCGAACGGATCGCGCCCTGCCGGCGTGATTGTCAGCGTCTTCTTCTTGGCGAGATCGTAGATGAAGTCGGGATTGTTGACCCAAATGAAAGATCCATCAAATCCCTCCATCTGTTGACCGGTCGCCTCCCCGCTGAATTTCTGACCGTCAACGTCGAATATCACGGTGCGCTTTTCACCACTGACAACGTTGGCATCCGCCTTGGTGTAGAGCGCCATATAGCCGCGTCTGCCGCGGGTCGTATCGATGCCCATCTGAATCTGCGTGCTCTCGTTCAGTCTTTTTGCGATCAGGCAGCCCGGGCCTAGGTCCTGCCTAATGACAATGTCCCAGCCTGCTGCCGAACCGTATTTCTTCATCTGGGCCTGAACCTGGTCCATCGCCGTGCTGCCGAGAAGGCCTACAATCATCGCTGCTGCGATGCGGGCTTTTGGTGCCGCTTTCATATCTTTTCTCCTCCTTGTTTCAGCCATGCCGATGTGGCCCCAGGCTGGTCTCCAATGGCGGGCAGGTTTGTCGTGTGTCCCCGATTCGAGGTGAGGGCATCGTGCCAATCGACTACGCGCTGTTGGCTTTGCCCATAGGTCTTGATGCTGCGCTACCGGAGGCGCGCTCTTGCGAACCCAACGGTCGAAATAGGAATTGCCGTGGCAAACGCCGATTTCAGTGAACCGCGCCATGTCATTTCGAATTCCTCCTAGAGCGCCATGGCGTGGCGTCTGCGGCGTTTTCGAATGGTCAGTTTATGCGGGTTTGTCTGCCCTATGGGGCCATAGCATCGCAGAAGTATTGTGGAACAATGCGCGCATCGCCGCAAGTAACAACTTCTGACTACTTTGGCCAAGCCGCACGGCTGGTGCTGGATGAGGCTGAACGCGACGCCTCGTTCCGCAAACGGGTGTCGGCCGCGCTTGCCGCCCGGAAGGGTCCGGAGGCGATTGCGAAACTCGTGGATCGCAGGCTCGGTGGGCTGGAAAGGGCGCGGGGCTTCATCGACAGGGACAAGGCACGAACTTTTCGCGACGATCTGGCGGCGACGGTTGTAACCATCTCGGGCGAACTGGGTGAATCGTCACCCGCCATGGCCATCGACCGACTGTTACGGTTCATCGCCACGCACGAACGGGTGTTTGAGCGGATCGACGATTCCTACGGCCATGTCCAGGACGTCTATCATCAGGCGATCGCGGAGCTCGGCCAATTGACACCGAAGGCGGAAGAAGAGATCGGTCTGCTGCCGGAGAGAATCGTGGAGGTGCTGGGTGACAGCAGCCACGGCTATCTGGTCGATGTGGCGCATGAGTGGACCATCTGCCGAAGGAGGTTTTGCGCAAATGGGATGCCGATCTGGCAGTCCTTCAACAGGAGCAGTAAGCGAAGGATGCGAAATCGAAAGACCGCTATGTCTTCTCGAACGCCTCGCAATACCGGGATATAAGGCAACTCATTGCACACGTGCTCGGCGATCTGGACGGCCGAAGGTGAGGGGGTAGCGTTCAAATTTTTCCAGCATCGAGGTCTCCATCAATCGATGGCAACTTGCTACCATGTTGGTTACGAAAGGTGCTTTTTAATGCTGCTGAAAATTTAGAAGTTGATCCAAAGATGAGATAAAAATGACATCAACATCGCTATCTCCTGTCCTCCAATGGTCCTTTCATACGTTGACGGAGCACTTCACGTTGGCGTTTCTGGTCAGGTCCCGTCGAGTTGTACGTTGGATAGTTGCAGCCAGGGCGGGTTGTCGGCATACATCTCGCGGATGATCTGCTTGATCTCTTCGATCCTTCCCTTTGCATCGTCGCGTCTGAAACTCATGATGACCGGCGATGTGGCGTTCTCATCCTTTATGGTGCGGTAACACACGTCGTCGGGTCTTTGCCGCTGCGATGCCGCGGGAATGACGCACAAGCTCACCCCGGCCGCCACGATACCCAATGCGGTCTGAATTTCACGGACCTCTTCCACGCTGCCAGGAGAAATGCCTTGCTCGGTCAACATGTTGAGGATCTCGTCGGCAAAGCTCGGACGTGGAGCCGACGGATAGACGATGAGCGGTTCACCCTCCAGTTCGGCAAGCGCGATGGGATCCGAGGAGAGCGACTTCGGATGCCCCTTGGGGAAAGCGACGACCAGTCGTTCCTCTCGAAGCGTCAACCTTTCGACCTCCCGATCGTTGAAGCGAACCCTGCCGAAGCCAAGATCGATCCGCCTTTCCTTGAGAGCGGTGACCTGCTCGGTCGACATCATTTCCCGAATCTCGATGTCGAGTTCCGGCCAGCGCTGGCGCATGCGGCGGACAAGGTCCGGCATGCCGCCATAAAGGGTCGAGCCGACGCAGCCGATGACATACCGCTCCCGTTTGGACAAGCCGATCTTGCGCGTCTGCTCTCGCATGTGCTCGGTCCGGGCAATGATCTGTCCAGCCTGTTCGTAGAAGAAGCGGCCGGCCTCCGTCAGATCGAGAGGACGGCTCGACCGGTCGACAAGCAGAACGCCCAGTTCGTCTTCCAACTGCTGGATCTGCCGGCTGAGGGGTGGCTGTGCAATATGCAGGATTTCCGCGGCACGCGAGAAGTTTCGCTCGCGCGCAACAGCGAGAAAATAGCGCAGCTGCCTCAGCTCCATAATTATACCTTTCAGGTATCAAATCCAACTTTTATAGTTTTGGACTGATTTGAAAGTGGACGCTAGTTTCCCCGTGATCAAGGGAGGAAAGCTTGGTGTCTACGGAAATACGCATCAGCGCGATCGAAACAATTATACTCGATCTGCCTACCATCCGGCCCCATCAGCTGTCGATGGTGACCGTGAACCGGCAAAGCATGACCATCGTCCGCATCCGCTGCTCCGACGGCTTCGACGGGGTTGGAGAGGGGACGACGATCGGCGGTCTCGCCTATGGACCGGAAAGCCCGGAAGGCATGAAGCTGACGATCGACGAGTATATCACGCCGCTGCTGATCGGCCGTGACGCGACGCGTATCCAGGCTGCCATGGACGTCGTCGCCAAAGCGGTAAAAGGAAATCACTTCGCCAAATGCGCGGTCGAGACGGCCCTGCTCGATTGCCATGCGCGCCGCCTAGGTCTGCCGATGTCGGAACTGCTCGGTGGGCGCCGCCGCGACAGCCTGCCGGTCGCCTGGACGCTCGCCTCCGGCGACACTGCCAAGGACATCGATGAGGCGCAAGCCATGCTCGATCGGCGGCGGCACAAGGATTTCAAGCTGAAGATCGGCCTAAAATCGATTGAAGATGATATCCGCCATGTGAGCTCAATCCGCAAGGCACTGCCGGACCTGGCCACTATCCGGGTCGACGTGAACGCGGCGTGGCGAGAGCGGGAGGCGCGCAACGCGATCCAGGCTCTGGCCGACGCCGGCTGTGTGCTGGTCGAACAACCTGTGCCGGGGATTCCAGCGCTCGCCCGTCTGCGGCGGGCTTCCCCGATCGCCGTCATGGCCGACGAGGTGCTGGTTGGACCTGAGAGCGCGCTCGAGGCGGCGACTGCGCGGGCTGCCGACGTATTTTCGATCAAGATCGAGCAGGCGGGAGGGCTGTTTGCCGCCGCCCGGGTGATCGCGATCGCGGAAGCCGCGGGCGTCAGCATTTATGGCGGCACCATGCTGGAGGGACCGGTCGGCACGATCGCCGCCTCTCAGTTGATGGCAGGCGTCAAGGAACTGGAATGGGGCACCGAGTTCTTCGGTCCCCTGCTTCTGACCGAAGAAATCCTGGAGGAGCCGCTTCGCTTTGAAGACTTCGAGCTGCAGTTGCCAAAGGGTTCCGGGCTCGGAGTGACGCTCGCCGAGGAAGCCGTCAATCGTTTCCGCAGGGATGGCAAGCACGCTTCGACCTTGCGCGTAGTGGGGTGAGATCATGCTGTTTCATGTACGGATGGATGTGCGCATTCCCCATGATCTGCCCTCGAAGGAAACGGCGGAGATCATTGCACGGGAAAAGGCCTATTCGCAGGAACTGCAGCGCATCGGCAAGTGGCGGCACATCTGGCGCATCGCCGGCGAGTACGCCAACTACAGCGTCCTCGACGTGAATGACAACGCGGAGCTGCATGAGATTCTGTCCGGCCTGCCGTTATTCAAGTTCATGGACATTGAGGTGACGCCGCTGCTGCGGCATCCCTCTGCGATCCGCGAGGACGATACCTAGAGCCTTCGTCAGCGGGTTTCCCCGGAGGAGGGGAACAACTGCAGTTTCAAAAGAATCCAAGTGGAGGAATTAACATGAGTGTAAAGATTTTCGAAAGACCGGACATTCAGGACTTTCTGAAGGTCCTGAGCGGCCTTGACCAGGATGGCGGCAATCCGCGCGTCAAACGGATCGTTCATCGCATCATGTCGGACCTGTTCAAGGCCATTGACGATCTCGACATCACCCCCGACGAATATTGGACCGGCATCGCCTGGCTCAACGAGATTGGCGCCGCCGGCCAGGCTGGCCTGATCTCGCCCGGTCTCGGCCTTGACCATTTCCTCGATGAGCGTCTCGACGCAATCGATGAGGCACTCGGCATCAACAACCCCACCCCGCGCACGATCGAAGGTCCGCTCTATGTCGCCGGTGCGCCCGTGTCGCACGGTTTCGCCCGTCTCGACGACGGCACCGATGCCAACGGGCATACCCTGATCATGCATGGTACTGTCTATGGTGCCAACGGCAATCCGCAGCCGGGCGCCACGGTCGAAGTCTGGCACTGTGATACCCGTGGCTTCTACTCGCACTTCGACCCGACGGGAAAGCAGGCGCCGTTCAATATGCGCCGCACGATCGTCGCCGACGAAAAGGGCTGTTACAAGTTCCAGAGCATCGTGCCGCACGGCTATGGCGTGCCGCCAGGCAGCCCGACCGAGCAACTATTGTCGGCACTCGGCCGCCACGGCCAGCGCCCGGCGCACATCCACTTCTTCATCAGCGCCGATGGCCACCGCAAGCTGACGACGCAGATCAACATCGAGGGCGACCCGCTGGTCAATGACGATTTCGCCTATGCCACCCGCGACGGTCTGGTTCCGGCCGTCATCGAGCGGACCGACGAGGCCAGCATCAAGACAAATGGTTTGAGCGGTCCGTTTGCGGAGATCGAATTCGACATTCACCTGACGGCCCTGGTGAACGGCGCCGACAACCAGATCAACGAGCAGCGCAAGCGCGCAGCCGCCTGAGCGGACATACTGCGGCGGCCCGGACTGGGCCGCCACCCTGACAACATCGTCATCAACGACATTGTGTGCAAAGGCTAGCGCTCGCGCAACGCGCCCTTTGCGGGAGGTAGGATCATGTCTGCCGATCATCGACAAAGCCCGGGATCTTGATCAACCTGCTCGCAACCGCGGTCGCAAGACGATCAAGGAGGCCGGTGTTTTCCGTTGCCGCCGCGACATCTTCACCAACGAAGACCTGTTCGAGCTGGAGATGAAGCACATCTTCGAGAGCAACTGGGTCTATCTCGCCCATGAGAGTCAGATCCCGGAGAACAACGACTATTACACGACCTATATCGGCCGTCAGCCGGTGGTCGTGACGCGCGACAAGAACGGCGAACTGCACGCTGTCATCAATGCCTGTGCCCATCGCGGCGCGATGCTCTGCCGGCGCAAGCACGGCAACAAGGGTAGCTTCACCTGTCCCTTCCACGGCTGGACCTTTTCCAACACCGGCAAGCTGCTCAAGGTCAAGGACGAGAAGACCACGCAGTATCCGCCGCAGTTCGCGAAAGACGGCTCGCACGACTTGAAGCGCGTTCCCCGTTTCGAAAGCTATCGCGGCTTCCTGTTCGGCAGCCTGAAGGAGGACGTGCCGGCGCTGGAAGAATATCTCGGCGAGACAAAGGTCATCATCGACCAGATCGTCGATCAGGCGCCGAACGGGCTGGAAGTGCTGCGCGGCAACTCGTCCTACATCTACGACGGCAACTGGAAGCTGCAGATGGAGAACGGCTGCGACGGCTATCACGTCAGCTCCGTGCACTGGAATTACGCCGCGACCATGGGGCGGCGCAAGGAAGAGGGCACGAAGGCGGTCGATGCCAACAGCTGGAGCCGGTCCGTCGCAGGCGTCTACGGGTTCGAGAACGGCCACATCCTGCTGTGGACCAATACCATGAACCCCGAGGTCCGCCCCGTCTACGACCAGCGCCACGAAATCAAGGCACGCGTCGGCGAAGACAAGACAGATTTCATCGTCAACCAGACCCGCAATCTCTGCCTCTATCCGAACGTGTTCCTGATGGACCAATTCAGCACGCAGATCCGCGTGACCGCGGCCGATCAGCGTCGACAAGACCGAGATCAGCATCTTCTGCTTCGCGCCGAATGGGCGAAAGCGCTTCGGACCGCGCACTGCGCATCCGCCAGTACGAGGATTTCTTCAACGTGTCCGGCATGGGCACGGCCGACGACCTCGAAGAGTTCCGCGCCTGCCAGGCCGGCTATGCAGGGACCGCCGCGCTTTGGAACGACCTGTCGCGCGGCGCGCCGCTCTGGATCGACGGCCCGGACGAGAACGCCAAGAGAATGGGCATCGCAGCCGCTGCTTTCCGGCGAACGCAGCGAGGACGAGGGCCTGTTCGTCCGCCAGCACGAATACTGGGCCAAGGTAATGCGCGAGGCGCTCGCGGCCGAGAAAAACGGAGTGGTCGCATGACGCATTTCCTATGACGCCATCTGCGCCTTCCTCTATCGGGAGGCGCGCCTTCTGGACGATCGCGAATGGGACGAATGGCTGACATGCTATGCGCCTGACGTGAGCTACTGGATGCCCGCCTGGGACGACGATGACCAGATCACCGAGGACCCGCACTCGCAGATTTCGCTGATCTACTATCCGAGCCGCGACGGCCTGGAAGACCGTGTGTTCCGCATCAAGACCGAGCGTTCAGGCGCCTCTACGCCGGAGCCGCGCACCAGCCACAACGTGACCAATGTCGAAGCTTGCTGGACGGTCCGCGGCGACGAGACGGACGTGCGCTACAACTTCCACACGCTGAACCATCGCTACAAGGTCACCGACCACTTCTTCGGGACCATGTTCGTCACCCTCCGCAAGCGCGGCAGACGGGCTGCTGATCGCACGGCAAGAAGATCGTGCTGAAGAACGACTACATCCGCCAGGTCATCGACGTCTACCACATCTGACGGACCGTCGCCTGCAGGCAGAAGACTGATGAGGAGGGACAACCATGGCCAGCTACAGGATCGCATTGAATTTCGAGGACGGCGTCACCCGCTTCGTCGAATGCAGGGACGGCGAGAAGGTGCTCGACGCCGCCTTCCGCAACAAGATCAACCTGCCGATGGACTGTTCGGACGGTGTGTGCGGCACCTGCAAGTGCCGGCGCCGAGAGCGGCGCCTACGACCTCGGCGACGACTTCATCGACGATGCGCTGACGGCGGACGAGGCTGAAAGCGGACTGGTGCTGACCTGCCAGATGAAGCCGGCCGCGCGACTGCGTCATCGCCGTGCCGACAACAGCGGTCGGCCTGCAAGACCGGACAGCAGACAGTTCACGGCGACTGTGGCGCGCGTCGTCCCGCACAACGACGCGGCCATCGTGCTCGAGCTGGATATCGCGGGCGCTGCCGCGCCTGCCTTCCTGCCCGGCCAGTACGTCAACATCGACGTGCCCGGCAGCGGCCAGAGCCGTTCCTATTCCTTCACCTCGGCACCCGGCGAGACGACGCGTCGGCTTCCTGATCAAGACGATACCCGGGCGGGCTGATGAGCACGCTGGCTGGAGCGCGCCGAGGCCGGCACGAAACTGGAGCTCGACCGGGCCGCTCGGCAGTTTCTACCTCCGCGACGTCCAGCGCCCCCTGCTCTTCCTCGCCGGCGGCACCGGTCTTGCGCCGTTCCTGTCGATGCTGGAGGTGCTCGCCCGCGACGCGGCCCGCGAGCAGAAAGATCCACCTGATCTACGGCGTCACCCGCGACCTCGATCTGGTGCTCGTCGACGAGATCGAGGCCTATTGCCAAGCGCGCCTGCCCAGCTTCACCTTCGACGACGGTGGTGGCCGAGGACGCCTCCAGCCATCCGCGCAAGGGCTGGGTCGACCCAGCACATGCCCGAGCCGACGATGCTGAACGGCGGCGACGTCGACGTCTATCTCTGCGGCCCGCCGCCGATGGTCGACGCCGTCCGCAAGCATCTCGACGACACCGGCGTGAAGGCCCAACAGCTTCCACTACGAGAAGTTCACGCCCAATGCGGCGGCGAAGGAGGCGGCATGACCGCCGCGCGCTTCGACGGGCCGTTTTGCCAGCAAGGCGCTCGTCGTCACCGGTGCCGCGCCAGGGCATCGGCCGCGCCGCGGCAGCTCGCGCGCCGGAGCGAGGGCGGCAAGGTGCTCTTTGTCGACCGCGCCGATTTCGTTGTCCGAGGTCGCGGCGGAGGCCGGGCGGCGAAACGGCGCCGCCTTCGTACGCCGATCTGGAAACGCACGAGGGGGCCGCGGCAGCCATGCGCTTTGCCGCCGAAACGTTCGGCGGCATCGACATCCTGATCAACAATGTCGGCGGCGCCATCCGCATGCGACCCTACGCCGAATTCGAGCCGCAGCAGATCGATGCAGAGATCCGCCGCTCGCTGATGCCGACGCTCTACTGCTGCCACGCCGTGCTGCCGCATCTCTTTCGCGCGCGGCGGCGGCACCATCGTGAACGTGTCCTCCAACGCCACGCGCGGCATCCACCGCGTCCCCATTCGGCGGCCAAGGGCGGCGTCAACGCCATCACCCAGTCGCTGGCCATGGAGCTGGCGGAGCGCAACATCCGCGTCGTCGCCACGGCGCCGGGCGGGACCGAGGCGCCGCCGCGCCGCATCCCGCGCAACGCCGAAGGCGATAGCGAGGCCGAGAAGAGCCTGGATGGCCGAAGTCGTCGCCCAGGTGAAGCAGTCCGAGCTTCATGAAGCGCTACGGCACCATCGAGGAGCAGGCCGGCGCCGATCCTGTTCCTGGCCTCCGACGAGGCCTCCTACATCACCGGCAGCGTGTCTGCCGGTCGCCGGCGGCGATCTCGGCTGACGGACCTTGATAATTGCAACGCGCTAACGACTCTGGGGAGGAGTGACGATGCGCACCATCGATGTGAATGAGGCTATAGACAACGGCCCGCTTCGGGGGCTTCCAGTGGACGGTGGTCGCGCTCTCGCGCGCTGCTGTTGGTCGTCGACGGCTACGACGTCTTCGTCGCCGGCACCGTGCTGCCGACGCTGATCGCCGAGTGGGGCCTTAGCCAAGCCGCAGGCCGGCGCCCTGCAGGCCTGGGCGCTGTTCGGCATGATGTTCGGGGCCCTGATCTTCGGGCCGCTGGCCGACCGGATCGGCCGGAAGAAGGGCATCGCCATCAGCTTCCTGCTGTTCACCATAGCCACTCTTCTCACAGGCTTCGCGAGTTCGCCGGGCGAGTTCAAAGTCTTTCGGTTTTATTGCCGGCCTCGGCTGCGGCGGGTTGATGCCGAACGCCGTGGCCCTGATGAACGAATATGCGCCGAAACGTCTCCGCGGCACAATGGTCGCGCTGATGTTCTCCGGTTATTCGGTCGGCGGCATGGTTGCGGCGGGACTTGGCATCGGCATGATCCCGCAATATGGCTGGCAACCGATGTTCTTTGTCGCCGCCGTTCCGCTGCTCATGCTGCCGCTGATCCTGTGGAAACTGCCAGAATCGCTGGGCTTTCTCATTCGCCAAGGCAAGCAGGAGCAGGCGAAGCGGATCTATGCCAGGATCAATCCGGCGCATGGAGCTGGGCAGTCCCGACAGTCTCGTTTTCTCCGAGACCAAGGGTGCACTCGGCATCCGTTTCCGAGCTGTTCCGCCATGACCGCGCCTTGCGCACGGTCACGCTCTGGGTCGTCTTTCTTCTGCTGCCTTCTGCTTGTCTACCTCCTGTCATCATGGCTGCCGAAGGTCCTGCAGGAAGCCGGTTATGCCGAGAAGGCCAGCCTACTCAGCCTCTTCTCGCTCAATTTCGGCGGCATGGCCGGAGCGATCGCCGGCGGCTGGCTCGGCGACCGGCTCGGTCTGCCCAAGGTGGTGGTAGGCTTCTTCGTCGTCGCGGCCCTGTCGATTGCGATGATCGGCTTCAACCCGCCGGCGGGACTGCTGTTTCTCCTGAGTGTTCGTTGCCGGCGCCACGACCATTGGCACGCAGATCCTCCTCTATGCCAGCGTGGCGCAGCTCTATAATCTCTCGGTTCGCTTCGACCGGCCTGGGCTGGGCCTCAGGCGTCGGCCGGATCGGTGCGATTGTCGGCCCGACCCTTGGGGGAGCGCTTCTGGCAAACGAACTCCCGCTTCAGCAGAACTTTCTGATCTTCGCCGTTCCGGCGGCGGTTTCGGCAATGGCGATGCTAGTCTTCGCGGTGAGCAATGCCCGCCGGTCCAACGTCGTACAAGTTGCCACGGCATAGGAGCGGTGACGATGGCCGGCATGAAGGGCAAGCATCAGGTGGATGGTTTTATACCCCGACTGTTCTGGCGGGTCTCGTATCCACGCTGATCGCTTATACTGGACCGTTGGTCGTCGTCTTTCAGACAACGCCGGGCCTTGGTGCTGACCGGGAGACTTGCATTATGGACTATCGCCATCGCGAGGCTGTACTAAGGGATCCAGCAATCAAGTGCCGGTCGGATCGCCTGGTCGGCACGGGGTTCCGCTATTCTGATTAAGCACTCTGCTGGGGTCGATTTTACCGAGGCCCTCGATACTTGCCTCGTGGTAAGCGGGGGCCTCGTCATCGGGATCCCCGGAACTTTCGACGGAATTGTTGCAAGCTGGCGATGGGGGTTTCCGCTGTGATGCTCGCAGGTACCCTCAGCTTCGCCGCGGAGTAGCATCGAAACCGCTTAACAAATCGAAAGCTTTCGAGCCATGCCCTACCTCGATCTCACCAGCCACCGCCTTCACTACCGGATAGATGGCGACACTGACGGCACAGGCAAGCCCTGGCTGATGTTCTGCAATTCGCTAGGCACCGACCTGCGCATGTGGGACGCTCAGGCGGTGGAGCTGTCGCGGCACTATCGCGTGCTGCGCTACGACCGCCGCGGGCACGGCCTGTCGTCGGCGCCGCCGGCGCCGTATGCGCTGGCCGACCTTGGCAACGACGTCATTGCCCTGCTCGACGCGCTCGACATCGCGCGTGCGCATTTCTGCGGCTTGTCGATCGGCGGCCTGACCGGGCAATGGCTTGGCCTCCATGCCGGAGAGCGGTTCGACAGGATCGTTGTCTGTGCGACCGCCATGAGGATCGGGACCGCCGAAAGCTGGACCGCGCGCATTGATGCCGTGTGCGAAAACGGTCTTGGTGGACTGATCGCCGCCACCGCCATGCGGTGGTTCACACCGGCGTTCAACGCGGCCGAACCAGCCATCGTCGGAAGGATACTTGACGGTTTTGCCGCGACGTCGATCGATGGCTATGTCGGCTGCTGCGCGGCGCTGGGCGATTTCGATCTGCGGAAGGACATCGACAAGATTGCCAATCCCCTTCTTGCCATTTCTGGCGAAGACGATCCGGTCTGCCCGCCATCCGAGCTGCAGGCGATTGCCGCCCGCGTTCGGCAGGGACGGCATGTGTCGCTGCCGGGGCGACATATCGTGAATGTTGAGTCGGCATCCGTATTCAACCCAATACTTCTCGAGTTTTTCGGTAGTGGGTCTTGAAGATAGATCTGTGGCTCATGATTGGAGATGAAGTCCTTCGGATTTCCGGGCCCCAAGACGCAGCCATGCAAGCACCCGCGCCAGTGCCGCAAAGAACGCGCTGTCGCTGATATCCAGCCTTCTGCGCCAACTCGGCTTGGCACAGGTGCAATACGCTCTGCCGGGTTAATGTGAATACAATGCCCGTAAAGTCCCCTCAGCCTGGAAGCTGAGGTAACAATGCGTCCCGTATTCAGTGCATGCCTCAGCGAAGAAATTTCCACGTACCGAATATTTTGGGCGAATGACTGCATTTGGTGCGCCGTTCCGGACCAAATATCTGTCCAGGAAGAGCTCATTTTTGATTCAGCATGCTCACTTGGACGCTGTGAAGCAATGGGGTAGAATGGTAGAAAACTATCTGATTAGGTAGAATGGAGTACCTCCACATGAGCCTCAACGTGAAAGACCCCGAAGCGCATCGCCTCGCCCAGGCGATCGCCCATGCGACCGGGCAGAGTATGAGCCGCGTCGTGACCGACGCTCTGCGTGAGCGGTATGCGCAAATTGAAAAACAGAGAGGTCGGGCCTCTGTTCGAAGAACTTCTTGGCGATCGCCGAAAGGGCCGCAGTCCATTTGAAGCGGCCTTATGCTGACCACGCCGAGCTTCTCTTTGACGAGGACGGTCTTGCCGAGATCATGATCGATAGCATCCGCCATGGTGGCGATCCTCTACGGCGAGCCAGAGGCTGCCGCCTTCACGCGACTGATCCAACGATTCCGCAACCAGCCGGATCAGCGTGGCGAACTATGTGGAACTGTCCATGGTGATCGAAAAGCAGCTCGGGCCGGAAGGCATGAGGCAGGCCGATGCCTTCTTCCGCCGCGCAGTGATCGACATCGAGCCCGTGACCGTTGAGCAGGGGACATCCTGGCTCCGACAGGCATTCCTTGATTTCGGGAAGGGCAGGCACAAAGCTGGACTGAATTTCGGCGATCCGCTTGGCCTACGCTCTCGCCAGGGATTTCGGCGAACCGTTGCTGTTCAAGGGCAACGATTTCACCGAGACGGACATCCGTTCGGCCACAATGACACACGACCTGGAATGACGGGGTCAAAGCGGCCGTACTGAGGCTTCGCGACTAACGGCAGCTATCCCATGACGTGCTCCCCGATTTTGGGCCAGCGGGAGCTGGAATTTTCCGGGGTTAAGGCTCAGCACGGCGGGGGCGCCGATGGAGCCGTTCATCAGCGGCAGTCGGCACCTTGTTGCCGATGGCGCGCTGCGCGCGCAACTCGTTGTAGTCTCTACGCCAATCCTCCATCTTCGTCCGCGCGTCGTCAAGGCTCATAGAACCAGTGCGCGTTTCAGGCACTCGGCGCCGAACTTGCCATTGAAGCTTTCGATATAGCTGTTGTCCGTCGGCTTGCCAGGTCGGGAGAAGTCGAGCACGACACCCTTGTGGTAGGCCCACAGATCAAGGTCACGGGAGATGAATTCGATGGCGCCCGCTTTTTGCACTTTGATTGATCACCTGAATGGGTGCTGGTTACGCGTTCGAACTCAAGGTCGAAAAAGAATGGGTGCCGATGGGGCACCCAATACTAAACTCATATGAAAACTGGATCCGGTTCGTTACGCCGCTCTCTCTTCCGCGGCGTTCGGTCTCCACTTGATAAGCCGGCCTTCCAGTACATCGAGAATTCGGTCGATGACGAGCACGAACGCGGCCAGGATGATGATGCCGGCGAACACCCCCACCGCGTCGAAGTTGCCCTCCGCCTGCGCGATCAGGTAGCCCGAGCCCTGCGCGAGGCAGCCGAGGTACTCGCCGATGATCGCGCCGACCACCGCGAAGCCGACGGACGTGCGCAGCGAGGACAGGATCCAGCTGGCCGCCGCCGGGAAGTACACGTGCCGCAGCAGATCGCGGACGGTCCGGCCCCGAGGATCCGTGCGTTGGCGAGCACCACCGGGTTCACTTCGCGCACGCCCTGCATGGCGTTGAAGAACGTGGTGAAAAACACCAGCGTGACCGCCAGCGCCACCTTCGACCACAGCCCGAGGCCCAGCCACAGCACGAAGATCGGTGCCAGCACCACGCGCGGAATCGCGTTCAGGCCCTTGATGAACGGGTCCAGGATGCGTGCCGCGCTGTCGGCTCAGGCCAAGCCACACGCCTGCCGGCCACGCCCAGCCCGGTGCCGATGACGTAACCCAGCGCGGTCTCCGTCAGGGTGATTGTACACGTGACTGGTAGAAGCTGAGGTGTCGGACAGTCCAGCTCCACGACCTGGCTGCACGATTGCCGAGCGGCGCGGGGAAGAAGAACGGCATCGATCACGCCCGGCGCGTCACGCCGCGCTGCCCAGCCGCCGAGGATACGGCGACCACCAGCGCCGAGCTGGATGAATGCGTTCAGTCACGGCGTGCATAGCTTTTCTCCACTTCGCCGCGCAGGCAGGCCCAGATGTCGCGGTACAGGTCCGTGAATCGTGCGATCCAGCTTGATCTCGGCCACGTTGCGCGGCCGCTCCAGGTCCACCGGCGAAGCTTGCGCACGACCCGGCTGAGCGGGGGCCGGCGGCCAGCACCGCCACGCGGTCACCCAGCGCGATCGCCTCTTCCAGGTCGTGCGTGATCAGGACCACCGGCGCGACGGTCCTCCTGCCACAGCCGCAGCAGTTCGTTCTGCATCAGGTGCCGCGTGTGGATGTCCAGCGCCGAGAACGGCTCGTCCATCAGGATCACCTTCGGATCGAGCGATCAGCGCCTGCGCCATCTGCACGCGCTTGCGCTGGCCGCCGGACAGTTGGTGCGGATAGCGGTGTTCGAAGCCCTTGAGCCCGACTTCTGCAAGCCAGCTCATCGAACGCTCGCGCCG
>NZ_CDSAWY010000004.1:0-929584 GCF_977109285.1 Rhizobium yanglingense | reverse complement strand
GCAAGCACGTCGGAAGCGGGGATGGCGACGCCGGAGGTGACCGGACCGACGACGAAGCGGATGCCTTCGCCGACGAGCTGGTTACGCGGCGGAAACGCCCTGCGCTCCGGCTCGCCCGCGTCGTCGGCAGTCTTCAGGACGACCTTTTGGCCGAGGATGCCGCCTTTCTTGTTGATCTCGTCAACGGCGGTCTGCGCGCCGTTCTTTACCTGGTCGCCATAGGCGGCAATAACGGGCCCGGTCAGCGGTGCGATCAGGCCGATGGTGATGCGCGGCATAGGCAAATGGCGCAAAGGCCAGCGATGCGACAAGCGTCGCGCCAGTCAAAGTCTTCGAGACTCATTTTTCGTTCTCCTTGGGCGGGGCCTTCTGGCCCGCGACGACCGCCGCGACAACGAAACCCGTTCGTTCAACACCCCAAAGGGATGCGCCAAAAGACGACGGCTACGGTGCGGTCAACGCGCCTTCCGGCCACTTTTGGCTTCGGAACGGCCCACGCAGTTCGATTTTCTATGAATTTTGCTGCGATTACGCAAGGAGATAACAAAGCGAGGCCCGTCTTCGGCAAATCCGGAAAGGAACAGGCGTCGATCGCGATTTTTTTTTAAGCTTTCCACCATCTATCTCGTTGTGAAGGGCTCTTTGCAGGAAGGCGACGACCATATTCGGCAACTTGTCGATGAATGGCGTTTCGATCGGCACCCTGACCATCCTTGCAGACGATGCTTCTTTTCCGCCCGGAGCTTCCTCCTCGTACCAGCGCTGCCGCTGCCGGCTTGCAAGAGCTGCATGAAACTGAAATGCAAGGACCCGGGGACGAGAGCATAAGAGGTCGTGGCAGAAGGCAGATACTGGGCCAAATAGGCAGAGTCCTTGTTGGTGGCGGCGATATCTGCTTTGGCGGCAGTCTCCTTGTCGACATCTTCGGCCGCTCCGAACACGAGCGCGGGCACGCGGACGGACGCGAGGCTTTGCGGCGCAAGGCCGCGTCCTGGGCCGAGGTCAAGCGTGACGACCGCGCGGATCCGTCGGTCGCTGAGATCGGCACCCATCGCTAAAGTGGAGGCCGCGTCCCGCCCGACACCCAACGCCTTGAATATCTTGCAATAGAGAGAGCCGAACTGTGTCACGCAATTCTTCATTTCATCTTTGGCATCGAAGCGACCGCCGGCAAGTTCGATGACCGTCCATCCGCCGAGCGAATGACCGATGGCAGCGATGCGGTCGCTCGCAATGCCGCCGGTCAGCTCCCGACGGGAAAGCAACGCGTCGATAACGCGGCTGAGATCGCGCGGGCGCTTCCAGAGGAATACGGCTTCAGGTGGCCGCATATCGAAGCTGGTAGTGCCGGGGTGGTCGGGTGCTGCAACGACATAGCCTTTGCGGACAAGTTCGCTCGCGAGCCAGGCGAGGTTGCGCCAACTGCCGCCATAGCCGTGTGAAAGAAGCACCAGCGGGTGAGGGCCGGTCACGGCTTCGGCATCCTTGACGACAGGCTGGCCCCTGAAGGCAGGCGTTTCGCCGAGCAGCACCGGCTGCCGGTCGGTAGCCGTCGGATACCAGATGCTGACATGCATGTGGCGGCCCTGGTTGTCCGGCAAGGTCATCTCGCGGAACCCGACCGCGGCGAATGCCGACTGGGCGGAGAATGAGACGAGCAAGGCGATTAAAAGCATGAACTTGAGCATGGAAACCTCCGGCTGGAAATGAACTCGTCTTTCCTGCCGGGAATGTGTGCGGGCGGCGACCCGCAACGCGATCGAGGTCGCCGTCTTCGAGGAAATCTCCGCCTCTCTTGGATGTGGTCCCATGGAGCGAATGCCTGAAACCAACGACGGAAGCTCTACCGTCAATGGCCGACACGGCCGTATTAACTCGGCGGGACGGCGGCTAGGTGGCCAACGCGCTTTGGCAACGCTCCGGGTTCCAAACGCTCTGGCTATCTGCGGTTACATTCGAAGCGACCTTTCATCCAAACCATCATGAGATCATCCCCGGTCGCATCATGGGCGGCGGGGTTGGCCTTCAAAAACCTGCAGAGATCGTCCGATACTTCTTTGGCAGACACATTTTTTGGAAGACAAAAGTTGATCCCAACTGATTGGCCATAGTATGCACCATCGACCATTCTGTCAGCTCGAAAGGGCGGCGTTTCGAGGTTCCGGCGAGCAAGGTATTCGTCCCGTCCCCACTTCTCTAGCCACCCCGTTACGTAGCCCCTAACGAATTCACGAGAGCTCAGACAATCCGCGTATAGGGTTCCTCCCGTCGAAAAGCCTTCCGGCAGCTTCGACGAGACTGTGGCCATGAACATCGTCGCGATCAGTAGAGAAGATCTGCATGGACTATTCTCATCGCAGTATCAGCCCCTCGTTACCACGAACCCTCTCCCCACTTGGGGGAGAGGCTAAGTGAGGGCAGACGCTTGCGCCGGTCTCAAATGTTGTTTTGCAAAATCCCGCGCAGTTTGCCGAAGAGCTCGTCGATGTGCTTCTTTTCGATGATGAGCGGCGGGGAAAGGGCGATGATGTCGCCTGTGGTGCGGATCAGCAAGCCGTTCTCATAGGCCCTCAGGAAGGCGGTAAAGGCGCGTTTGGTGGGCTCGCCGGCGATCGGGTCGAGTTCGATCGCGCCGATCAGACCGGTGTTGCGAATGTCGATGACGTTCGGGCAGTCCTTCAGCGAGTGAAGGGCGTCGGCCCAGTAATCCGAGAGTTCGCCAGCGCGGGTGAGCAGGCCTTCTTCCTTGTAGGTGTCGAGGGTGGCAAGCGCGGCGGCGGCGGCGATAGGGTTGCCCGAATAGGTGTAGCCGTGGAAGAACTCGATCATGTGCTCCGGGCCGTTCATGAAGGCGTCGTGAATCTCGGAGGTGACGAAGACGGCGCCCATCGGGATGACGCCGTTGGTGAGGCCCTTGGCGGTGGTGATGATATCGGGCTTCACATCGTAGTACTGCACGGCGAAGGGGGCGCCGAGGCGGCCGAAGCCGGTGATGACTTCGTCGAAGATCAAAAGGATGCCGTGCTTGGTGCAGATTTCGCGGAGCTTCTGCAGGTAGCCCTTCGGAGGAATGAGATACGCCCGTGGAACCCGCGACCGGCTCGACGATGACAGCGGCGATCGTGGAGGCGTCATGCAGCGTGACGATGCGCTCCAGCTCGGTTGCGATGTCGCCGCCATGTTCCGGCTCGCCGCGGGTGAAGGTGTTCTTGCCCGGCTGATGCGTATGCGGCATGTGGTCGACGCCGGTCAGAAGCGTGCCGAACATCTTGCGGTTGGAGACGATGCCGCCGACCGAGATGCCGCCGAAATTGACGCCGTGATAGCCGCGTTCGCGGCCGATCAGGCGGAAGCGGGAGCCGTTGCCCTTCACCCGATGGTAGGCCAGCGCCACCTTGAGCGCCGTCTCCACCGACTCCGATCCGGAATTGGTGTAGAGGACGTGGTCCATGCCTTCCGGCGCGATATCGACGAGGCGGTTCGCAAGCTCGAAGGCCTTCGGGTGGCCGAGCTGGAAGGCCGGGGCATAATCGAGCTCGCCTGCCTGCTCGCGGATCGCCTCGGTGATCTTCGGCCGGCAGTGGCCGGCATTTACGCACCAGAGACCGGCGGTGCCGTCAAGCACCTGACGGCCGTCATGGGTCGTGTAGTACATGTCCTTGGCGCCGACGAACAGGCGCGGCTCCTTCTTGAATTGCCGGTTTGCCGTAAAGGGCATCCAGAAGGCGCGAAGATCGTTCGGTGCGTTGAGGCGATTGGACATGCTGTTCTCCTGGCCGTCGCGGGGCCGTCCCCGGGGCTTTGCGCCCATATTTTTACTGTCCGGTCAAATTATCAGCGCTTCTTGGGGCGTCAAGCCATGGACGCAATCGATGGCGCGTTCCGGCCATTGGCGTATGGAATGCCGCAGCTTTCCCGCAAATGACAAAACCGGCAAGTCGAGAGATTTGCCGGCCAAAGTTATACTATCGTGCTGAAATACTGCTCACCGTGCCATTCCGGAAACATCCCTTTGGCAGCACGGCTTTTTAGCAAACATGATGTCTGCGTATTATGCTGCAGATCTGCTGCGGCCCTGGACTGACATAAATGTCCTCGAGCGTTGCCAGGATCTTCATCACCGGTTCCGAATTGCTCGAGTAATAGATGGTCTGCGCGTCACGGCGGGTCTTTACCAGCTTCTGGGCCCGCAGCTTTGACAGATGCTGCGAAAGCGCGGACTGGCTGAGGCCAACCTGGGTCGCAAGGACGCCGACAGGAACCTCGCCTTTGACGAGACTGCAGAGGATCAGGAGGCGCTTGGGGTTCGCCATCGCTGATAAAAGGGCGGCCGCCACGTTAGAGTGGTCTGAAAGGTCAGTGGTTTCCATATTTCCAATCTTCCTAAGCGAACTATGTATCCGTATAGGCACAGGGCGTTAGACGGGGTTGGCGGACGTTCAAAACGTAGCAACTGGTCCGGAAGATCGTATACACCTAAATTTCACGTAGCGAGTATGCTATTTTAGATATGTGTGACTTAATGTCCGTCGCATTCTCGATGGGTGACTCAAATTCGCAACGGTTGAGCAAATCGCCGGAAATAGCGTCGAACCCTGCGCAATCCACTCCACATATGCGCCATCCCCCATCCCCCGGTGCCTTAAAAAGCTTCGCAAGCGCTGCGGACAGGTCGGCATGCTCCTCTACTAAATCTCGCACTGTCTGCGCTGCCTGCGCGGCAACGGCCTCGTTCGCGGGCGAGAGATCGATGAGGTCGGCACCTTCCAGAAGATAGGCGCGGCCGAAGCCGCCATTGAGGCTTGCCGACTGCGGAACGAGACGGAAGAAGCGGAAGTCCGGGAAGTCGATATAGAGCTTCGCCTTCGCATGCCGGTCGAGGAAACGGGTGCGGATGCGCTGGTGAACGGCGCTTCCCAGCTCGACCGGTTCGGCAATGCATTGGGTGGTGAGCCGCGGATGCGCAAGGGGATCGCCCCTGCCGGGTTCGCCGGTCAAGAGGGACGCGCGCGGGTCGGCCTCCAGCGCTTTAGTATGCGTTGACAGCGCCGAAACGAGGATGACAGGCACGCCGTCGATATCAGTGCCGAGCAGAACGCGGCTCGCAAACGGAAAGCCGGTCGCGGGGTCGAGCACGGCAAGAGCACCATAGCGGGCGGAACGCAAAAGAACGCGCGCGAGCTTGCGCGCTTCTTCGTCCGTTTCCCTGAGTACGGAAGCCTGATCTTTCATGTCCACTTTCTTGACGGAAGCAGACGGCCGGATCAAGCCTGTTCTTTGCGCCGGTGCTGGGTCAGGCCGGCAACGACATCCTGAGCCGAAATCGTGCCGATGATGGCGCCGTTCTCGACGACCCCGATGCTGCCCGGCTGGCGGGCGAGCGCGTCGAGAATATCGACGAGCGGCGTTTGGGCGCGCGCCGTGGCGCTGACGCTCGCCCCCGCCGCATGGCCAAGGCCCGGTTGCATCACATCTTGCGCCGTCAGCATGCTGATCGGATTCATGTGCTGGACGAAATCGGCGACATACTGATCGGCAGGGTTTTTGACGATATCCTGCGGCGTGCCGCACTGGATGATGCGCCCGCCCTCCATGATGGCGATGCGGTTGCCGATGCGGAAGGCCTCGTCGAGATCGTGGCTGACGAAGAGGATCGTCTTCTTCAAGCGCCGCTGGAATTCGAGAAGCTCGTCCTGCAGGCGGGTGCGGATCAGCGGGTCGAGCGCGGAGAACGGCTCGTCCATGAGCAGGATCGGCGCGCCGGTCGCAAAGGCGCGGGCGAGGCCGACGCGCTGCTGCATGCCGCCGGAGAGCTCGTTCACCTTGCGGTCCGCCCACTTCGTGAGGTTGACGAGCTCAAGCTGCTCCTCGACCCGTTTCTTGCGCTCGCCGTCCGGCATCCCGGCAAGTTCGAGGCCGAAGCCGACATTTTCCGCAACCGTACGCCAGGGCAGCAATGCGAACTGCTGAAACACCATGGAGACGGTGTGCATCCGCAGATCGCGCAGCGCCTTCGGGGTGCATGCATAGGGATCTACTGGGCCGGTTGCCGAGGAAACTGAAACCTTGCCGCGCACGACGGGAGCGAGGCCGTTGACGGCGCGCAGCAGCGTCGATTTGCCTGAGCCGGAAAGGCCCATAAGCACGAGGATTTCGCCTTCCTCGATCGTGAGCGAGGCATCGGCGACGCCGAGAACGAGACCGGTTGCGGCGCCGATCTCGTCGCGGGTCTTTCCCTGATCGACGAGAGAGAGGGCCGTTTGCGGCTTATCGCCGAAGATGATGCTGACATTGTCGAAGCGGACCGAGGTCATGCGCCGTCTCCTTCGCCTGCCGTGCGGAACATGCGGTCGAGAATGATCGCCAAGATGACGATACAGAGACCGGCCTGGAAGCCCATGGAGACATTCACCGTGTTCAGTGCGCGAACGACGGGCTTTCCGAGGCCATCGGCGCCGACGAGCGCAGCGATGACCACCATCGATAGCGACAGCATGATCGTCTGCGTGAGGCCGGCCATGATCTGCGGCATCGCGAAGGGCAGCTCGACCTTGCGCAGCACCTGCGTCGGGGTTGCGCCAAATGACTCGGCTGCCTCGACGAGGGAGGGCGGTGTCGAGATGATGCCGAGGCGGGTCAGACGGATTGGCGCAGGGATGGCAAAGATCACGGTTGCGATCAGGCCTGGCACCATGCCGAGGCCGAAGAGTATGAGTGCGGGGATCAGGTAGACGAATGTCGGGATCGTCTGCATCAGGTCGAGCACGGGACGCATGATGGAGAAGACCCAGGCGCGTCTTGCCCCGGCAATGCCGAGCGGAATGCCAATCGCCATGCTGACGAATGTGGAGGCGAGAACGAGCGCCAGCGTTTCCGTCGTCTCCTTCCAGTAGCCCTGGTTCATGATCAGCAGCAAACCGAGCAAGGTGAAGACCGCAACGCCGATCGAGCGACGGAGCCAATAGGCAATCGCCGTGATGGCGAGGAGCACGATCAGCGGATGTGGCGCCTGCAGGATGAAGAGCAATGCGCCGATCACGTGCGAGAGAGCGAAGGCTAGCCTGTCGAAAAACCATTCACCGCTCGACGTCAGCCAGTCGACGGTGGATTTGGCGACGGGGCCAATAGGGATTTTGTAATCGGTGATCCAGTTCAAGGAGCGCGCCTATCCGAAAGAGCAGAGATCAGGATGAAACAAAGGGGCGGCGCGTGGGCCGCCCCGTTCATCAGGTTCAGAGGCCGAGGCCCGACTTGACGGCCGCGGCGGCGTCCTTGCCGTCCTTGGTCGTGACGCCTGCGAGCCATGGCTCGACTGCCGTCGGATTTGCCTTCAGCCATTCGGTCGCCGCGACCTGCGGATCCTCACCATCATTGAGGATCTTGCCCATGATCTGGTTTTCCATCTCCAAGCTAAACTTCAAGTTGGACACGAACTTGCCGACGTTCGGGCATTCGGTGACGAAGCCTGCGCGGGTGTTGGTGTAGACCGTTGCGCCGCCGAAGTTGGGGCCGAAGGTGGTGTCGCCACCCGTGAGGTAGGTCATCTTGAAGAGTCTCGTTCATCGGATGAGGTGCCCAACCGAGGAATACGACCGGCTTACCGTCCTTTTCGGCACGGGCAACCTGCGCCAGCATACCCTGTTCGGAGGACTCGACGACTTCAAGTCCGCCCATTCCCATCTCGTTCTTCTCGATCAGGGTCATGACAAGGCGGTTGCCGTCGTTGCCCGGTTCGATCCCGTAGATCTTGCCGTCAAGGGCGTCCTTGTGCTTGCCGATGTCGCTGAAGTCCTTGATGCCCAGTTCGGCGCCCTTGGCGTTGGTGGCAAGCGTGTACTTGGCACCTTCGAGATTGGCTCCGATGGATTCAACCGACTTGTCGTCCAGATAAGGTTGGACGTCCTTCTGTTGTGCCGGCATCCAGTTGCCGAGGAACACATCGATGTCCTTGTTCTTCAGCGACTGATAGGTGACCGGTACGGAGAGGACCTTGACGTCCGGCTCGTAGCCGAGGCTCTTCAGGACGACCGCGGCGGCGGCGGTGGTTGCGGTAATGTCCGTCCAGCCTACGTCCGAGAAACGGACGGTCGAGCAACTTTCGGGTTCTGCGGCAAATGATGCGGTTGCGATGGAAAGTGCGGCAACTGCAGCGGCGGTGGTCAGTTTGAATGCGCTTGTTGTTTTCATTTTAGACTCCCAGTCTTTGGTTCCCAAGCCAAGCATCAATAGCCGACATTTACAAGCGACCTCAGTGTGTTTGCGCCGCATTGGGTACCCCGAATGCGACGCGTCGCATTTTTCATGACACGGCCGGTTCCCCGGGCATTTTACGATTTTTGCCTCCGGATTTCCTGTGATTATCGATTCTGCGGTCTTTTCTTTGCCGATTCGAGCTTTCAAGAAGCAAGATGCGGAGAAAACGATGGAAAACTCTATTTCAACTACTCTACCATGAACGCCGGCAAATCGACCATGCTGCTGCAGGCGTCCTATAATTACCAGGAACGCGGCATGCGCACCGTGCTTTTGATCGCGGCCTTCGACGAGCGCACCGGCAAGGGTATCATCGGTTCGCGCATCGGGCTGGACAGCGAGCGCTGATCGCTTTCGAGGGGCATACCGATCTTTTCCGGGCTCATCAAAGAATTGAGCGGTAAGGGCGGTCCGATCGCGCTGCATCTTCGTCGACGAAGCGAATTTCCATGACGCGCGAGCATGTCTGGCAACTCGCCCGCGTGGTAGATCGGCTGAACATATCCGGTCATGGTCTACGGGCTTCGCACCGACTTCCAGGGCAAGCTGTTTCCGGCTTCCGAGGAGTTGCTGGCGCATTGCCAGACGAGATGCGCGAGGTGCGCACCATCTGCCATTGCGGCCGCAAGGCTACGATGGTCGTGCGGCTCGGTGCTGACGGCGAGGTTGCGCGCGAGGGCGCGCAGATCGAAGTCGGCGGCAACGAGAAATATGTATCGCTCTGCCGCAGGCATCGGGACGATGCAATGAACGGCGAATGGCGCGCCGAGGCGGTTTGAGCTTCGGCCTCCGAGCGGCTAGGCTAGGCTCGGAAGATTCTCTGGAGAAGCCGGTGCGCAAAGCTCCCTCGTTCGACAGTCTATTTGAAGCAGCCGATGCGCTTGCTCGACCCTGCGCGCCGACGCAGCCGCGTGCGCTGCCTTCATCGAGGACTTTGCGCGCAACGGAGCGCAATCTGACGACGAGGCGTTTCTGGCGCAGCGCGACCGGTTCCAGGCTTTTGCCACAGCGCGCCTGGAGTTCGATGGGCTGCTTGGCGAAATGGTGGCCGGCCTCGACCGCATGACGGCGGAGGTTTCGGCGGATCTGGACAGTTTCCGCGGCCTGACCGCGCGCGAGAGGCTGACCGGCTGGTTTTCGAGGCAGCGCATGTGGCACCTCCACAGTCAGCGCGTGCGCGCGGCCCCCGTGATCGAGCGGCTGCTCGACCTGCTGTCGAAATCGAACGCTATTGCGGGATTGGTCGGCAGCCACCGCGAATTCGCGCTCGCCTGCCACAAGGCGGCTGAGCGCGGCGTTGTCACGATTGTCGGGCAGCGCCGGCTCCTTGTCGATGCCAACGATATTGCGCGGCTGCGCATGAAGGAGCTGAACGCAAAAGCACTGACGACGCAGGGGCGCATCGGCCTTTACGGCGGCAAGACCGAATGGGAGCGAATGGAGGAGGAGCGGCGCGCGCTCAAGGCGCAGGCTGACAAGATCGCCGAAGAAGAGCAGACGACGCGCCACGAAAGCCAGCGCCGCGAACGCTTCATTACAATGTTCGAGGCGCTTGTCGACGGGTTGACACAGCCAGATCGGTCTTTGCAACGCCTTGGCCCGCAAGCTTTCGATCGATACGGAAGAGCGGCTGATCATCTATCAGGCGCAGGTGGATGCCGACGCTCCGGGTTCGAAACGAAAGATAACGCAAGAGCTGTTTCCGCATATCGCCGGGCCGATCTCGCTCTTCGAAAAAGGCATGCTTGCTCCGCAGGAAATCGGACTGCGCAAGGCGGCGGCAGATGCGGCCTTCGCCCGGAAGTTCGCGGCTTTTGTCGAAAGCCACGACGCGGCCGATGCCCCGATCGTCGACCTGACGCAAAAGCCTTCGAGGTTCAGACTGCGCTTCCTGCGCTCTTGATGACGTCTTAAAGGCGATAATCGCGGTCCCTGTTCTTTCTGGCCTGCGCGATCCGTTAAAAATCTTCCTCCTTCATGTTGTGCTCGATCGAGCAAACACATATGTGAAAGCAGAAATTTCTGACGTTCTGCTAGGAGAAGGGCATGCTCGACCGGATCGCCGGTTTCTTCAGGCTGATCGGCCGCACGATCGCCCGCTGGTTCGGCCTCCTTGCCGCCTGGGCGTTCTGGCCCTTCCTTGCCGCTCATGGCTGGTACCAGCGCCGGACGTGGATGATCCGAATTCCCATCATTGCGCTCGCGGCGCTGCTTGCCGTCCTTTACGCGTACTTCTTCTGGCAGACGCAGGTCTGGTCGAATTTCAATCCGTCCTTCGTCGACCAGTACCGTCTTTCGGAGCGCAAGGTTCCGGCCGGCCAGGAACTGCCGGTTGCCGGCGGTGCAGCACCTGCGGCCAAGACCTGCCAGCGTTCTGCGATCGTCGATGTCGCTGCCGATCTGACCGACTTCAACGTCAACCAGAACGCATGGATATCGTCCATGCTGCTCTACCGGCTCGGGCTTTTCGGCATCGACTGGGATCATACGCCGTTCCTCGACAACAAGGCGTCCTTCCAGCGCGGAGTCAATCAGGCGCGCGAGGCGGACATCGGCCGAGCTTGTCGATACGCTCGGGCGCGTGCGCGGCACCTCCGGCATCAACAACGATCTCCAGAACGCCCGCGGCAATCTGCAATTCGACGAATACAGCTGGTATTTCGGGCTCGATCCGTTCGGGCCGAAGACGCCGACGCCGAGCTACTATCGTTCGGCCATCGGCAGCCTGCGCAAGTTCAATGCCGACCTTGCCAGTTGCAACGCTGTTTTTGACGGCCGTGCGGACAACCTCATCCAGTTCATCGACCGCATTGCGAACGATCTCGGCGGCACGTCCGACATGCTGGCGGAGCGCTCGGAAAATCACAATCGCGGCTGGTTCGACACGCGTGCTGATGACCGCTTCTGGTTCGCCTACGGGCAGCTCTATGCCTACTACGCCATCCTTTCGGCAGCACAGTCGGATTTTTCGCAGGTGGTGGCCGAGCGCAATCTTGGCGCCATTTGGAGCGGCACGACAAAGCAGTTTCAAGCGGCCCTGCGCATCCAGCCGGCGATCATTTCTAATGGCCGCGAGGACGGCTGGATCATGCCGAGCCATCTGGCGACAATGGGCTTCTACATCCTACGGGTCCGGTCTAACCTCGTGGAGATGCGTTCCGTCCTCGACCGCTGATCGTCATGGCCGAGGCGAATTGTCTTCGATTTCGCGCAATGCGAAGCGGTGCGACGAATTTCGACAAGATTTTCGACGCCAGGCGTGTATGGCAGGTCGAAGACGGCATGGACGTCTTCAGTGCCGAAGAAATGCCCTGTCTCGATGTCCACGCGCCAGTAACCGGAAGAGGCCGGGCGCAAACAAATCGAACGCTTTCAGCATCGCTGATGCCGATATGGTCGCTCGACTGCTCTTTCTTATCGGAGTCCCGGCTGCTCGAAGCGAAGAGGCGCGTTCCCTCCTATGTGAGGTTTACGCGCTGTCTCTCTTATCGCTTCTCAGGTGATGAGCTTCAATCGGATAGCCTTTGCAACCAACTGTGTGCGGTTCACGCAATCAAGTTTTTTGATGGCGTTCGTCATGTAGGCGTTCACGGTATGATCGGAGAGGGCGAGGATCTGGCCGATTTCCACGGAGGTCTTGCCCTGGGCGGTCCAGCGAACGACTTCGAGCTCGCGGGCGGAAAGCGCGTGATAGGTGCTGTCTTCGTTGCGCTTGACCGCACTGTAGGCGTCGAAGGCGTGAAGCACGATTACCGTGAGTTCGTTCATCTCGCTCTGGCTGAGCGGCGCGCGGTCGCCTGCGAACCAGAAAACCAGCCGTTTGCCGTCTGCCCCATTGACCGGCAAGACGACGCTGACCGGCATTTTGTGCTGCAGCATCAGGCTGCGAAGTTCGCAACGAAACATCTCAGAGGTTGGGGGGTCGGGAAGATATTCCATTTTTGCGGGCGACGGACTCTCCGAGTACTGTCGAAAGGAAAAGCGCGCAATTTATGAGCGCGGTCGAATTCTCTCAGATACGTGCCCGTCAGCGAGCTTTCGATTACTAGCGGTTTGAGAAAAAGGTCTTCCGCGGACGGCTTATTCATCAGCGTACAATGGGCAAACCCAAAGGCATCTGCAATCCTGTGCAAGGCCTGGACAAAAAGAGCGCGCGTTCGCGCCGATGCCAATTCTGCCGATAAAAGTGACTGCCTTTCGGAGGTAGTCATGTAAGACATAATGGGCCCCGCCTTGCCTTCATGTTTAAGCTATCAAATACGCTAATTGGCGGTCGCGCTAGCCCTAATTGACTTGGGATACGCTGATTAAATCATACTGTTAAAAATTAATCACACTGCCACGCTCTCTGGTTGTGTTTAATATTATACAGGTAGCAGTCCGGCCGACTTTGCTTGTTCTCTTACTGCATAAGTGTGGGTTTGGGTTTGGCACGCCGTTTTCCGTGGCGTCCGGCCTGTTCCAGGTGCCGTCGCAGCAGATGACGAGACTTACAACCCTTTTCCGTTTTGCCTTGGCGAAAGCATCCGCACCTTTTAACGTAAGTTTGAAAGAATTGCGCTCTCGAAAGTTGCATCCATGGGTGACTTACGATTGTGGTGGAGGCAGTGAAAAAGCGGCGCCCGGGGTCTTGTTTCCGGCGCGGGGATCGCGGCATGTTCCGGGGGCAGAAGCATAAGCTCCCGGGGAGACCAGCGTGGCCATCAAATCCGACATCGAAATTGCGCGTGCGGCAAAGAAGAAGCCCATTTTCGAGATCGGCGCGACGCTCGGCATCCCGGCAGAACATCTCGCGCCTTATGGTCACGATAAAGCCAAGGTCCGCGCGGAGTTCATCGCCGCGCAGGCGGGGAAGAAGGACGGCAGGCTGATTCTGGTCACCGCCATCAACCCGACACCGGCGGGCGAGGGCAAGACGACGACCACCGTCGGCCTCGGCGACGGCCTCAACCGGATCGGCAAGAAAGCCGTCGTATGCATCCGCGAAGCGTCACTCGGGCCATGCTTCGGCGTCAAGGGTGGTGCTGCCGGCGGCGGCTATGCGCAGGTCATCCCAATGGAAGACATCAACCTGCATTTCACCGGCGATTTCCATGCGGTCACCGCCGCGCACAACCTGCTCGCCGCGATGATCGACAACCATATCTACTGGGGCAACGAGCTGGACATCGACCTGCGCCGCGTGACCTGGCGCCGCGTGATGGACATGAACGACCGGGCCCTGCGCGAAATGGTGTCTTCGCTTGGCGGCGTTGCCAACGGCTTTCCGCGCCAGAACGGCTTTGACATCACCGTCGCTTCGGAAGTCATGGCGATCCTCTGCCTGGCGACAGACCTCAAGGATCTGGAAGCCCGCCTAGGCAACATCATCATCGGCTATCGCCGCGACAAGACGCCAGTCTATGCCCGCGATCTGAAGGCGGACGGTGCAATGGCGGTGCTCCTGAAAGACGCGATGCAGCCGAACCTTGTCCAGACGCTGGAGAACAATCCGGCTTTCGTCCATGGCGGACCGTTCGCGAATATCGCCCATGGCTGCAACTCGGTGATTGCGACGAAGACGGCGCTGAAGCTCGGCGATTATGTCGTGACCGAGGCGGGGTTCGGGGCCGATCTTGGCGCAGAGAAATTTTTCGACATCAAGTGCCGCAAGGCGGGGCTGAAGCCCGATGCGGCGGTGATCGTTGCCACGGTGCGCGCGCTGAAGATGAACGGCGGCGTGAAGAAGGAGGATCTGGCGGCAGAAAACGTCATGGCACTCGTCAAGGGTTGTTCGAACCTCGGGCGGCATCTCGCGAATGTGAGGAAATTCGGCGTTCCGGTGGTGGTCGCGATCAACCATTTCGTTTCGGACACGGATAAGGAAATCGCCGCCGTCCAGGAATACGTTTCTCGCCACGGCGCCGAAGCGATCCTCTGCCGCCACTGGGCGGAAGGCTCGGCCGGCATCGAGGATCTCGCCTACAAGGTGGTGGAACTGGCGGAATCCGGCCAGGCGAGATTCGAGCCGCTTTATGCCGACAGCGTGCCGCTGTTCGAAAAGATCGAAATCGTTGCTTCTAAGATCTTATCACGCCGGCGAAGTGACGGCGGACAAGGCGGTTCGCGATCAGCTCATCGTCTGGGAGGAGCAAGGCTACGGCAACCTGCCTGTCTGCATGGCGAAGACGCAGTATTCCTTTTCGACAGATCCGAACCTTCGCGGCGCGCCCGAGGGCCATATCGTGCCGGTGCGCGAAGTTCGGCTTTCGGCAGGCGCCGGGTTCGTCGTCGTCATCACAGGCGAAATCATGACAATGCCGGGGTTACCGAAATCGCCATCGGCCGAGCGGATATTCCTGAATGAGCAGGGTTATATCGAGGGGTTGTTTTGAATCTGCTGCGAAGCTTTACTTTCACCGCAGTGGCGGTCCTTTCGCTGTCTGCAGCAAATGGTCCAATGGCCGCCGATCCGCCGTCTGCCGAGGAGCAGAGCATGGCGGATTTCATCAAGAACACCCCTGGGTGCCTGGAGTTCAGCGACCAGTGCTCGATCTGCGCCATGGTCGACGGCAGAATGCTCCACGCCAAAGATTGCCTGCGTCAAGAAGCCGTATGTGTGCACGCGACGTGCGGACAACTGAAGCGGCGATCGGCTCGGCAACCAGCTCTAGATATTGGAGCACGAGCGACGCTCGTTAGTGGCAATAACGAAATCCTCCCTTGCGCTGCAGCACGTCCATGTGGAAATGCGTCTCATGCGCGCTATCGCTGTCGGGGTCGAGCACGGTGGAAAAATAGAGGCAGCCGGAGGCGCTGACTGTGCGCTGGAAGGCGCCGGTGAGGCGTGGGATCGTCCCGGCGCGGCTTCACCGCAATGTCTTCGCCCTTTTCGAAACCGAAGCTTGCAATATCGATGGCTTTGCCGCGGGCATGTTCGGAAATCTTTCCTATCTCCGCGCCGTTGCGCAGGCGACAGACGTATGACGACGCCTGATTGACCGCCGGGACCCGGCCCTGTTCCTTCGCGGCGACGGCGGCGGCTGGAACGACGCTCTCCTTCATCCAGCGGGCAGGCGCCAGAGCCGCCGGACAGCGCAATGTCGCTTCCGGCTTCACCTCGATGCCGGGAAGCGCCTCCACAAGTCTGATCGGCTTGTCGATGCCGCAGCCGTGGCCGTCATCGATGCGCGGGATATCCCTTGAAGACGGCGCCAAGCGCCTGCAATTGCCTCACGCAGTCCGCGTGATCGGCGTCGCTTTCCTCCTCGATGGTCAGGTTCTGAGCTTCCAACGTGCCGGGTGCCGGCGGGCCGAACTTCTCCGGCTTCTTGTCCTGCGGCTTTGCCGCCTCCGAAGGCGTCTCGTTTCCAGGGGCGGGCGTGCTCTGTGCATCGTTAACGGTTGATGGCCTCCGTTGGGGGGGGTGGAGCGGTTTCTGCTGGTGTTTCGGTTTCGCCGGCAATCTGCGGCTTTCTGTGCGGGATGGGACCTTTGTCTGGGAGGCTTGCGCCAGTGAGGATAATCAGGGTTGCGGTGACCGCTGCAAGTGCGATGTTCTTCAAGCTTCAACCGTCCATGGCTGCCGATGGAAAGGGGCAACGCACCAGGGCGGATTTCGTTGCAATTTCGCAACGTCACCGGACATCCTAAAAACTTGATAACTCAATTCAAGATAAGCCGAGCGTTTATATTGACAATGACACTCATGTTTTTTATGCGGCAGAAAGAAGGCGGAATGTTGGGTCCCGCCGCAAATCCGAAAAGCCTAGCCCAGCCCCTCGAGCGCCTGACGCGCACCGACCAGCCAGCCCGGTAGCTATTCATCCTAGAGGGTTGGTTTAATGATTGTCCGCAATTCGCGCGCCGTTCTTTTGGCTTGCACTGCTCTGTTCGTCTTTGGCGCTGGGTTCCCGGCGTATTCGCAAAGCAAGGAAGAGGAGGCGGCTTCCCAAAAGACGGATCGCGTAACGCCGCTTAAAAAAATCGTCGTTGGTGCGGGGCAGCGCAAGATCGCCATCGATACGCCGCAGGCCGTTACCGTTCTCGACCAAAAGGATATCGATGACCTCCAGGCTGAAACGATCGGCGATATCTTCAAGGATGTGCCTGGCGTCTCCATTGCCGGCAGCGACCGTGTCTTCGGCGAGGCGTTCAATATCCGCGGCATCGGCTCCACCGAGGATTCCGCCGACGGCTCGCGCATCGTGGTGAATGTGGACGGAGCCCAGAAATTCTACGAACAGTACCGGATGGGATCGTTCTTCTCGGACCCTGAACTCTACAAGTCCGTGGAGGTGCTGCGCGGGCCGGCCTCTTCAACGCTTTACGGCGCCGGTGCCCTCGGCGGCGTCATCAACTTCACCACCAAGGATGCCTCCGACTTTCTGCAGGAGGGTTATGACAATGCCCTCAGGCTCAAGAGCAGCTATGAAACAAATGGCAACGGCTACCTCGGCTCGTCTATTTTCGCGCATCGCTTTAACGAAGGCGCCGAATTCCTCGGCATGCTGAACAAGCGTGCGTCCAGCCAATTCCAGTCGGGAGACGGCACCGACCTGTCGGGCTCCGACTTCCAGTCGTGGTCAGGTCTTGCCAAAGGGACCTTCCATTTCGGCGATGGCGACGAGCAGACGGTGCGCTTGTCCTATCAGCATTGGGACAGCGATGCGAACGACCAGGACTATGCACAGACCGGCACACAGGCCGCATTCGGTACTGTCGACCGCCATGTAGTCGATGATACCGCTGTACTGAGCTACGAAAATCCCGTCAGCGACAATCCGTGGCTCGACCTCAAGGCCAGTCTCTCATACTCTGATACTTCGGTTGACCAGAGCGATGGAACACTCGGCGGTTTCTCGAATATCATCGATGCCGATTACGGCTACCGGACATGGCAGGCCAATCTCCAGAATACGTCCGAGTTCTCCGGCGAGAACTGGGTAAACTACCTGACCTACGGCACCCAACTGAGCCATCAGGACCGCACGGCGGAATTCGCCGCTTGCGACCAGCCCGACGCCCGGTGCGATCGCCACACATCCCGAGGGCACCGACAACAAGGTCGGACTCTTCGTGCAGAACGAATTCGTCTATGACGAGCGGCTGACCATCATCGGCGGCGTTCGCGGCGACTTCGTCTGGAGAGAGCCGGGCGATTCCACGGCGGCTTTCAGCAATGCCGTCGACGTCAACGATCAGGCTTTCTCGCCCAAGCTTGCCGCGCATTACAAGCTCACCGACGAATTCGGCGTTTTTGGATCGATTGCCCACACGGAACGTCTGCCGACGTTGGATGAGCTCTACACCTGGAGCAAGGGAACAAGCCTGGACCTCAAGAAGGAAAAGTCCAACAACTACGAAGTCGGCTTTACAGCAACACGGGATGACATATTCCAGGCGGGCGACAACATCAGTTTCAAGACGACCGCCTTCTACAATGACCTGGAGAATTTCATCGCTACAACGGGCACGGGCGCGTCCTCCTATTTCTACAATGTCGGCAAGGCCCGCATCTATGGCGTCGAAGTCGAAGGGGCGTACGAATCGGACTACGCCTTCGCCAAGCTTGCCTATACCGGCACGCAGGGCCAGGACCGCAGCGATGGGGTGAACTACAACAAGCCGCTGCCGACCGTGCCGGCCCACAAGATCGCCTTCACCTTCGGCAGCCGCTTCCCGAGCGTGACATCGAATACGGCACCCGCGTAACGCATGCCTTCGAGGCGCAGAACAGCGTCCGCGGAACGGCTGCATCCTCCGGTTCCACGCCCAACCATCTCGTCGTGCCGGCGCCTGATTGGACGACCGTGGATATCTTCGCCTCCTGGAGGCCGCAGAGCGGTGAGATGCAGGGATGGCAGGTCCAGGCCAGCGTCAACAATCTCTTCGATCAATACTATCGGGAAAATACGTCTAACGATTACGCCAAGGGGCGCACGTTCAAGATCACTTTGAGCAAGCAGCTCGATTGGTAGTTCGCCTTAGAGCGGGTTCGCTTCAGCCGGCGAACGCAAACCCGCTTAACACCGCTCTTGCGCTTGCCCCAATCTCACGCTAACAATCCTCCCCATGAACACGTCGTTGAACATTGCTGTTTGGTGGTGGGCTCGCTGAAGCGGCCTCGACCAATCGTGTTCAAAGACGGACGAGAGTGAGCCGCCCGAGACTTCGAGGCGGCTTTTTTGTTTTTTAAGGCCGCCTGTCGTCCGGGCCCCGATAACGGAGTGGAACAATGGTAACGATCCTTCGGGACGATGGTGCGGAAATCTACGAGACGAGGGGCGGCGTTACCGTTACCCGGCAGCGCAGGGCGATCCCCTATGCCGATGCCGTGGTCTCCTATGTCGACAAGCTCGATGAGCGTCGCGGCGCCGTCTTTTCCTCCAACTACGAATATCCGGGTGAATACACGCGCTGGGACACGGCCGTCGTCGATCCGCCGCTCGGCATCTCCTCTTTCGGGCGCGACCTCTGGATCGAAGCCTATAACGAGCGCGGCGAAGTGCTGCTCGGCTTCGTGACGGAGCGGCTGAAAACCGTTGCCGAGCTGGAGCTTGGTGCTGCCACCGCGCGCCGCCTCGATCTCAAGGTGAAGATGCCCGATCGCGTTTTCACCGAAGAAGAACGCTCGAAGATGCCGACGGTCTTCACCGTTCTGCGCGCGGTCACCGACCTCTTCTATTCGCAGGCGGACGCCAGCCTCGGCCTATATGGCGCCTTCGGCTACGATCTCGCCTTCCAGTTCGATGCGATCAACCTGACGCTCACGCGCCCTTCCGATCAGCGCGACATGGTGCTCTACCTGCCGGACGAAATCCTTGTCGTCGACAACTATTCCGCCAAGGCCTGGATCGACCGCTATGATTTCGCCAAAGACGGCCTGACGACCGAGGGCAAGAAGGGCGAGATCGCGCCCGAGCCCTTCAAGCAGACGGACGCCATTCCGCCGAAGAGCGATCATCGGCCGGGCGAATATGCCGAACTCGTCGTCAAGGCGAAGGAAAGCTTCCGCAAGGGCGATCTCTTCGAGGTCGTGCCGGGGCAGAAATTCATGGAGCGCTGCGACAGCAAGCCTTCGGATATTTCCAAGCGGTTGAAGGCGATCAATCCGTCGCCCTATTCTTTCTTCATCAACCTCGGAAACCAGGAATATCTGGTCGGCGCCTCGCCGGAAATGTTCGTGCGCGTTTCGGGCCGCCGCATTGAGACCTGCCCGATCTCCGGCACGATCAAGCGCGGCGACGACCCGATCGCCGACAGCGAACAGATACTGAAGCTGCTCAACTCCAAGAAGGACGAATCCGAGCTGACGATGTGCTCGGACGTCGACCGCAACGACAAGAGCCGTGTCTGCGAGCCGGGTTCGGTCAAGGTCATCGGCCGCCGGCAGATCGAGATGTATTCGCGCCTCATCCACACCGTCGACCATATCGAGGGGCGTTTGCGTGATGACATGGATGCCTTCGACGGCTTCCTGTCGCATGCCTGGGCCGTCACCGTCACCGGTGCGCCGAAGCTCTGGGCGATGCGCTTCATCGAAAGCCATGAAAAGAGCCCGCGCGCGTGGTACGGTGGGGCGATCGGCATGGTCGGCTTCAACGGTGACATGAACACCGGGCTGACGCTGCGCACCGTGCGCATCAAGGACGGCATCGCCGAAGTCAGGGCAGGGCGACCCTTCTCGGCACTTCCCGACCCGCACGAAGAAGAAGCCGAAACCGAACTGAAGGCCTCCGCTATGCTTTCTGCCATCCGCGATGCCAAGACCGGCAACGCCGGCAAGATCCAGCGCGACGTTGCCGCCGTCGGCAAGGGCGTCAACATCCTCTTGATCGACCATGAAGACAGCTTCGTCCACACCCTGGCCAATTACTTCCGCCAGACCGGAGCGACGGTTTCGACCGTGCGCACACCAGTGCCGGAGGAGATTTTCGACCGGCTGAACCCGGACCTCGTCGTCTTGTCGCCGGGACCTGGCAATCCGAAGGATTTCGATTGCAAGGCGACGATCAAGAGGGCGCGCGCCCGTAACCTGCCGATCTTCGGGGTCTGCCTCGGCCTACAGGCGCTCGCCGAAGCCTATGGCGGCGAGTTGCGCCATCTGGCGCTGCCGATGCACGGCAAGCCGTCGCGCATCCGGGTGCTGGAGCCGGGTATTGTCTTCTCCGGCCTCGCCAGAGAGGTGACGGTCGGCCGCTATCACTCGATCTTTGCCGATCCCTCAACCCTGCCGCGCGATTTCATCATCACGGCGGAAAGCGAGGATGGCACGATCATGGGCATCGAGCATGACAAGGAGCCGATCGCCGCCGTCCAGTTCCACCCGGAATCAATCATGACGCTCGGCGGCGACGCCGGCATGCGGATGATCGAGAACGTGGTGGCGCATCTGGCGCGCAGGGCGAAGACGAAGGCGGCTTGAGCGAACGCCCGCACTTCGGCCGGTTCGCTGCAGTGGATCGGCCGGTTATGCTCGGCGTTTGACGACGCGCAGGTTCATGTCGGATCGCAGCCTGAAGCCGAGCGACCTATAGAGGCCGATTGCCGGCGTATTGTTCGCATAGGCATGCAGATACGCCGTTTCGCCCCGGGCGGCGATCTCGCCGGCGACATAACGAAAGAGCAACGTTCCAAGCCCGCGCCGCTGGAATTGCGGATGCGTGCAAAGCCCGCTGAGTTCCGCAAAGCCGGTCTGCCGCAGCCGCTGGCCGGCCATGGCGATGAGCCTGCCTTCAGCCTTGATCCCCCAGAAGGTGCCGAGGCTCTGCGCCCGCCGCGTGAATGGACCGGGCTTGGTCAAGGTCGCAAGCGCCAGCATCTCTTCGGCGTCGGCCTCGCTCAGCGGCTGTATGCGTGAATCCGTGATCCTCCTCATGCGGCCGTTCGGCGATCATCTGGACGGCTAAAGCCTCGGAAACAGCAGCCAACCCGCGTGGAATGGCGATCGGGCCGGCTTCGACAAGCAGCATCGTTTCGTCGGCTTCCGGGAGGTTTTCCAATGCCTCGAGACTTTCCGGCGTCTCATCCGCCGAGGCTGCGAAAGGAACGATGGACGGCGGGTATCGCCGGGCTCTCTCGTTGCCTTCGGCAAGCCTCGCATGCGCGGTGTCGAGCGCGCTCCAGATCGGACGGTCGAGAATATGTCTCATGTCGTTTCCTCCTTCGCGGCGCGGCGGGCGAGGGCAGCTTCGGCAAGACCGTCCTCGATGGCGGCGAGATGCGCTAGGATCGGCCCGTTCAGATCGCCACAAAGATCGGCGACTGCCGCCGAAATCCGCGGCCACACCGATTGTTTCGAGTAGTCGACGAGTTCCTGTCCCTTCCCGGGAAAGCGAGATCAATCGCCGCCGCTGGTCGTCGGGTGCTGCCTGCATGTCGACCAAGCCCAATTCCAGCAACTGGCTTACTGTCCGTGTGGCACCCGGCTGCGTGATGCCGACCGCCTGCGCAAGCTCGCCGATCGTCAAAGGGCCGGCGCGATCGAGTGCTGCAAGAAAGGGATACTGGGCAGCCTGTATGGCGATGCCGTATTCTTCGATGATCTGCTGGGTATCGGCCTGCAGACGCTCCCCGATGCGGCGGAAACGGCTGCCCATGCATAGAAAACCGAGGGTTCGCACGACGTCGTCAACCAAAGGAAACCTCCGCAATCGATCAGCAGTTATATAACGTGTTATGCAATTTGCGTCAATCGATACCGCAGGCCTCCCAATTTGACAAAATACCGATAATCCCCCATATCCCCCGCATTGGCCGCCTGCGCGATTTTCGCGCGGGCGGTTTTGCGTTTGAATGGGCCGAAATGCTGCAATTCATTCGCATCCGCACTGAGGCTGGCAGGGTGATCGATATGGACGGACAAGGCAATCTCGCGGTTCAGCGGCTGGCGCTTTGGGGCATTCCGCTGTCGCTCGGTGTCATGGGACTGAAGATGGCAGCCTGGTGGGTCACCGGCTCCGTCGCGCTGCTTTCGGACGGTCTCGAGTTCGACCGTCAATGTCGTTGCCGCCTTCATTGCCTATTTCGTCATTCGCTACGCGCAAAAGCCGGCCGATCACGATCATCCGTTCGGGCACCACAAGGCCGAGTATCTCTCGGCGGTGACCGAAGGCGCGCTCATCGTGGTCGCCGCGCTTTTGATCGTCAAGGAGGCGATCGGCCATCTGGCGGCGCCGCGCATGCTTGACGCGCCTGCGCTCGGCCTCGCGATCAATTTCGCGGCGGGCGTGATCAACGCCGTCTGGGCGCAGCTGCTGATCCGGACTGGCCGGAAACACCGCTCGGCGGCGCTCGCTGCCGACGGCCAGCATATCATGTCGGACGTCGTGACGTCCGTCGGCGTGCTGATCGGCCTGTTTCTGGCGATCGCGACCGGCTATCCGATCTTCGACCCGGTGCTTGCGATCCTGGTTGCCGTCAACATCCTCTATCAGGGCTGGAAGGTGATCTCGCATTCGATCGGTGGGCTGATGGACCAGGCGGTGGAACCGGAGGAAGAGGAGGCGATCAAGCAGGCGATCGCCACGCATGCGGCGGGCTCGATCGGCGTTCACGACCTGAAGACCCGCCGGGCGGGGTCTGTCACCTTCGTCGATTTTCATCTTGTGGTTCCGGCCGCAATGCCGGTAAGGCAGGCGCACGATATCTGCGACTGCCTTGAAGATGCCATCCGCGCGGTGCATCCGGGCGCCAGCATTGCCATTCACGTCGAGCCGGAGGGCGAAAGGGCCCATGGAATCCGCGTCAAAGTCGTAAAGGACGTTCTAATGCCGAAAACCGATGTTTCCAGCCTGTCGATGCTGGGAAAAGAGACCGAAACAGCCAAGTCGCCGGAAGAGGCGGTGCTGGAGAAGGTGCCGTCGAACCATGCGGGCACCGACTACGTGGTGCGCTTCACCGCGCCGGAATTCACCTCGCTCTGCCCGATGACCGGCCAACCGGATTTCGCCCATATCGTTATCGATTACATTCCGAACGAATGGCTGGTGGAGTCGAAGTCGCTGAAGCTCTTCCTGCATTCCTTCCGCAATCACGGCGCCTTCCATGAGGATTGCTCGATCTATATCGCCAAGCGGATCGTCGAACTGCTCGATCCGAAGTGGCTACGGATCGGCGCCTATTGGTATCCGCGTGGCGGTATTCCGATCGATGTCTTCTGGCAGACAGGCAAGCCGCCGGAAGGCGTGTGGCTGCCCGACCAGGGTGTCGCGACCTATCGCGGCCGCGGCTGAGGCTCAGGCCGATCAGGTCAGACATCGAAACTGTCGTCGCCGGACTGATCGCTAGCGACGTCGTCATCATTGTTGTCGTCGCTGCTGTAGTCGGCCTGCCGGATGTCATTGTTATTGTTGTCATCGGCAACCTGAGGGTTCTGATCGCCATAGTAATTGTTGATGACGGTCTCCTCGGCGGGGGTGCCGGCATTGCCTGGATTGCTGCCGGAAAAAGGCGAGCCCCAGCCGAGCGACGACATATGATTGCCGAAGATGCCGCTCAACGAATTGGCAAGCAGCATGCCGCCTGCCACGCCGGCGGCGGTGCCGAGCGCGCCGCGAAGGAAGCTGCCGCCAGCAGACGGTGCGCCGGGTTGCGGGTCCCACGGGCCGCTCGGCTGCTGTCGCATCGGGCGGACGGGTTCGTCGTAACCGCGATCCTGATGGATGGTCTGGCGCGGCGCATTGCCCCAGGGATCCGAGGTCGGTGCCGGCTGCTGCGCCTGGCCGGTGCCAAAGATCGAGCTCAGGAAACCGCCGCCCTGTTCGGCCTGGTGATGTTGGCTTTCGCCGGCCTCGAGCTGGCGGATGCGCTCTTCCAGTTCCTTGATGTGGTTGGCGGCCGCTTCAAGACCCTTTTCCTGAACGATGACGGCCTGCGCCAGATAATAGGTCGTATAGGGCTGCTCGCGCACGCCCTGATCGATGAAGGCCTCCGCTTGGCGGTCGCGCGGTGTCGCGGCGGCGGTGCGGATCCTGTCGAAGAGGCCGGCCAGCAATTGGCGTTCTTCCGGTGACATAGCTGTTTCCTTGTGTCTTTCGTGCGGACATGGCCGCCTGAGGATGAGGTAGGAACGGATTTTGGCTTTTCAAAGCCGCGGTGCGTTACATTTCGGTAAGGCCCTCAGGACCGGACCCAGACGCGCAGCGGGCCGAGCGACGTAAAGCCAAGTTCCAGCGCATCGCTCAAATCATCGCCGTGCTCGTAGCCGACGATCGGCATGCCGGGAAAGATCTCGGCCGCCTTCTGCACCAGCCCGGCGCGGATGGCGCGGTCTCTCTTTTTGATGGCAAAGACATTCGAGTGGCCGACCACGTCCGACTGGCGATTGAGAATGCCGCCGCCGCAGAGCGCTTCGCTCTCGAAGGCGGCAAGAAAGGCGATATCCGCATTGCGCAGCAGCGGTTCAGCGAAGATCGGCGTTGTCTGCGGCGGGTCGCCGGCGCCCCAGGCTCTTTCCCATAGCTCGAGTTCAACCGCCGTTGTGATCCGCTTCCATGTCAGGGACTGCTCTTTCGGCGCATGAATCTCAACCGCCTCGATGCCGATCCATTCGGCCTCGAACAAGATTTCGAAACCGAGAGGCGTAAGGGTGAGCGCGGCGTAGCTGTCCTTGACGCCCCAGCCGCCCTTTCGCGAGCGGATCACAACAGCTATCGCTTCCTCCTGCTCGCGCGCGCTATCAGCGCCCGTCAGCGTTATGACGTCCGGATAAAAGGGCGGCGTGCCCTGGCGGTGAAGCCAGACGGTTGCGGAAAATTCGCCGGGCACGCCTTGTGCCTGACAGACGGCATTGCACCAGAGCGCATTGTTGCGGACAGCCGCGCCCAGCATTTCCGATGTCATTTTCGCCTCCGCTTTCAAGCTCTCCGGCAGAATGCGAGCATGTCGCCGGTTTGTCATAAGAATATCTTCACCCGTTCCGTGCCTTGTCTTTTTCCCGCATTGTTTTACCCATTGAGTCGCACTATGTGCGAGGAACCCGATTTGGAAGTAAGAGAGGTTCGTATGAACGACGAAGAACAAGACGACGACAAGACGAAGGAGCTGCCGCTCGGCAAGGAAACGGAGGCGAATCTTTTCAAGTCGCGTTCGATCTTCATCTACGGGCCGATCAACCAGGAAATCGCCCAGAAGGTCTGCTCGCAGCTCGTGGCGCTTGCTGCAGCCAGCGACGAGGACATCCGTATCTATGTCAGTTCGCCCGGTGGTCACGTCGAATCCGGCGATTCGATCCATGACATGGTCAAATTCATCAAGCCAAAAGTCTGGATGATCGGCACCGGCTGGGTCGCCTCGGCCGGCGCGCTGATTTACGTCGCGGTACCGAAGGAACGGCGTCTTTGCCTGCCGAACACGCGCTTCCTGCTGCACCAGCCGTCCGGCGGCACGCGCGGCATGGCCTCCGACATCGAGATCCAGGCACGCGAGATCATCAAGATGAACGAGCGTCTGAACAAGATCATGGCGGCCGCCACTGGCCAGTCGATCGAGAAGATCGCCGCCGACACTGACCGCGACTACTGGCTTTCGGCAGAAGAAGCCAAGGCTTACGGCCTGGTTTCGCGGATCGTAACGTCGCAGAGCGAGATTTGATTTCACTTCGCCCCGGTGGGGAGAAGGCGGGCTGAAGGCACGAATGAGGGGCGGCGCGGCAAGCGTTGCCCCTTTTTCTTGGTAAGCAGATGGTGTTTGCATCGATCTCAAGGATCGATCGCCCGGCTCGGCGGGCGCCACATCTCCCTCACGAGCATCTTCTCCTTGGGGGGACGAGGGAACCATAAGGCGGGCATCTGGACTTGCGCGACTCCATTCGATGGGGCTCCATGGAACTTTTCCAGTCATCCGAGACGCGCCATGCTCAAAGACTTTTCCGTCCAGGCCCTGTTCATGGGCGTCCTCACAGCCTTTGTCGGCTTTGCCAGTTCCTTCGCCGTCGTGCTGCAAGGATTGCAGGCAGTGGGCGCAACGGATGGGCAGGCGGCCTCGGGGCTTATGGCGCTGTCGATCTCGATGGGCATCTGCGGCATCGTGCTGAGCGCGGTAACACGGCTTCCCGTCAGCATTGCCTGGTCGACGCCGGGCGCAGCACTTCTTGCGAGCACCGGGGCGATCGAGGGTGGGTTCAATGCCGCCGTCGGTGCCTTTCTGATCTGCGCGGTGCTGATCGTCGTCGCCGGCCTCTTCAAGCCGCTTGGCCGCGCGGTCGCCGCGATCCCGGCGCCGCTTGCCAATGCCATGCTTGCCGGCGTGCTGCTCGGCCTCTGCTTCGCCCCGGTAAAGGCGATCGCCTTCAATCCGCTGCTCGGGCTGCCCATCATTCTCGCCTGGATCGTCGTCGGCGCCTTCAGGCGGCTCTGGGCAGTGCCTGCCGCCCTCGGCGCCTTCGCGCTGGTGCTCACATTCGGCATCGACATTCCGGACGGAGCGCTGGCCTCGATCGGGCGGTCGCTTGTGCCGACTATCGAGATCGTCCGTCCGGTGTTCAATCTTGCGGGCCTCGTTTCGGTCGCGCTTCCTCTCTTCATCGTCACCATGGCATCGCAGAACATTCCGGGCATCGCGGTGCTGAAGGTCAATCTTTATGATCCGAAGCCCGGGCCGCTCTTTGCCGTCACCGGCTTCTTTTCGGTTCTTTCCGCGCCCTTCGGCGGCCATGCCGTCAATCTGGCGGCGATCACGGCGGCGATGTGTGCGGGGCAGGACGCGCATGCAGATCCGAAGCGACGTTATTGGGCGGCGCTGATCTCCGGCGCCGGCTATGTGGTGTTCGGACTGCTTGCCGGCGTCGTGACAGCCTTTGTGGCTTTGGCGCCACCAATCCTGATCCAGGCGGTCGCAGGGCTGGCCCTCGTCGGCGCCTTCTCCGGATCGGCGATGGCCGCCTTTCAGGCGCCGGAATTGCGCGAGGCTGCGGCGATCACCTTTCTGGTGACGGCATCGGGCGTTTCCTTCGCCGGCATTTCCGGAGCGTTCTGGGGGCTCGTGGCCGGCGGGTTGATGCTGGCGCTGTCGCGTTTCGTGCAGGCGGCAAGAAAATAGGCGGGGGGTTGCCGTTTTTTTGTTCGGCAGCTATAAGCGCGGGCATGAAGACCACTGGCGCAAAGATTTCCAACACTATTGTCCGCGGCCGCGTTGCCCTGCGTGACAACACGCGCGCCCTGACGTCGCTTCTTCTCCTCGGCCTTACACGCGGTTGCCGGGTCCTTTGAGGAGCGCCCGGCGGCCGAAAGCCCGCTGGCCCTATCGCTCCTCGCGACGAATTCCCTGAATTCCAACATAGACCAACAAGGTCCGCATTTGCTGTCGCCAAGCCCGCCATGATGGGCTAAGACGCGGGGCAAATTGCCGGGACGAGGAAGAAGACAATGGACGCGAAGACGCAAAATCCCGCAAAAGGCATGCAATCCGCAGGCGTGAAATACCGCCCGTACCCGCAGGTGAACATTCCCGACCGCACCTGGCCCACGAAGACGATCAGCAAGGCGCCGGTCTGGTGCTCTGTCGACCTTCGCGACGGCAATCAGGCGCTGGTGGACCCGATGGGCCATGACCGCAAGGCTCGCATGTTCCAGCTGCTGCTCGACATGGGCTTCAAGGAAATCGAGATTGGCTTTCCCTCCGCCTCGCAAACGGACTTCGACTTTGCGCGCTGGTGCATCGAGGAAGGAAATGTGGCGCACGACGTTTCGCTGCAGGTCCTGGTTCAGTGCCGCCCTGAGCTGATTACCCGTACCTTCGAGGCGCTGCGGGGTGCCAACAAGCCGATCGTCCATTTCTACAACTCGACGAGTGAGCTGCAGCGCCGCGTGGTTTTTGCCAAGGACGTGCCGGGTATCAAGCAGATCGCCGTCGATGCGGCGAAGATGATCACCGACATGGCGGCGAATGCCGGCGGCGGCTACCGCTTCGAATACTCGCCGGAAAGCTTCACCGGTACCGAGCTCGAAGTGGCGCTGGAAATCTGCAATGCCGTCATCGACGTGATGAAGCCGACGGCGGACAACAAGCTGATCATCAACCTGCCGTCCACCGTCGAGATGGCGACGCCGAACGTCTATGCCGACCAGATCGAATGGATGTGCCGCAATCTCGACAATCGCGAGAACCTGATCGTCTCGCTGCATCCGCATAACGATCGCGGCACCGGTATCGCGGCAGCCGAGCTCGGACTGCTGGCAGGCGCCGACCGCGTCGAGGGTACGCTCTTCGGCAACGGCGAGCGCACGGGCAATGTCGATGTGGTGACGATGGCGCTCAACATGTTCACGCAGGGCGTCGATCCGGAAATCGACTGCTCCGATATCGAGCGCATCAAGAGCGTCTTCGAGTATTCGAACCAGATGACCATCGGCGAGCGCCACCCTTATGTCGGCGAACTGGTCTATACGGCCTTTTCCGGCTCGCATCAGGATGCGATCAACAAGGGTATGAAGGCGATCAAGGTCGCCAACCATCCGGTGTGGGAAGTGCCCTATCTGCCGATCGACCCGCAGGATGTCGGCCGCTCCTACGAGGCGATCATCCGCATCAACTCGCAGTCCGGCAAGGGCGGCATCGCCTATATCCTGCAGCAGGACTACGGGCTCAATCTGCCGCGCAATCTCCAGGTCGAGTTCCGCGAGGACATCCAGCGCATCACCGACGAAGAAGGCAAAGAACTGCCGTCGCGCCGCATCTACGACCGCTTCATCGAGCGCTACGTGACGCAGCCCGAGGGCCGCATCAAGTTCGTCGATCATCACACCTTCGCCGATCCAGAGCGAAAGGGCGTGCGTGTCGTCGCCGCTGAGATTATCGACAATGGCGAGACGAAGCGTATCGAGGGTCGCGGCAACGGCCCCATCGACGGCTTCATCAACGCGCTCTCGCACTATCTCGGCATCGAGATGTCAGTCGAAGACTACTCGGAGCACTCCCTGCAGCACGGCTCGAATGCGGCGGCCATCTCCTACGTCGAGACCGCCTATCCCGGCGGCAAACTCTTTGGTGCCGGCATCAGCACCAATATCGTCGGCGCCTCGCTCGAAGCGATCGTCTCGGCGGCCAACCGCGTGCTGGATGTGAGAGCCGGGAAGAACTGATCGAGATTGCGCAGCGGGCGCGGCCGGCTGCGCGTTTCGTCCCTCAGGCGGCGAAAGATGGCTTGCGCGGGCGGACGATGCAGTCGGCAATGTCAGCGGTTTCATTCTGCGCCTCGGCGTGGCGCTGGCCCCATTGGCAGAGCGCCAGCAGCACCGGTTCAAGCCCAAGCCCGAGCTCCGTCGCGGTATATTCGACGCGCGCGGGAACTTCGGCAAACACCTCGCGCCTTACCAGACCATGGTCCTCCATTTCGCGTAGCTGCTGGATCAGCACCTTCTGCGTGATCTCCGGCATGATGCGTTTCAGCTCCGAAAGGCGCTTCGGGCCGGAGAAAACGTAGTAGAGGATAACCGGTTTCCAGCGCCCGGCGATCACCTTCAGGGCGCGTTCGACGGGCAATTTGGGCAGTCGCTTGATGAGTTCAGCCATGGTCACTTCCTGGTGGGTATGGCACGAAAGAGTGTCTATTCCTGCCGCCGAGCTTACTGATAAAGCGCTGCCCACGCCATTCAAACGTGAGGTCTGCCCATGAAAGCCGTCCGCTTCGACCATTTCGGTCCCCCTGAGGTTCTCAAGGTCGTCGAGGTGCGGAAACCAATGCCGCGCGAAGGGGAGGTGCTCGTTCGCGTCCGTACTGCAGGCGTCAACTTCTTCGAAGTGCTGATGCGCGCCAACCGGTATGCGGTGACGCCGGACTTGCCGATGATCCCGGGTGTTGAAGTCGCGGGTGTTGTCGAGGCGATAGGCGAGGGAGTTGATTCCACTGTCATCGGGGCGCGCGTTGGCGTTCCGCTTTTCGCGCTGGGGCGGGGTGAGGGTTATGCGGAGTACGTCGCCGTGCCGGGTGCGTCAGTGATCTCGATCCCTGACGCGTTGTCCTTCGAGGCGGCGGTTGCGCTGATGGTGCAGGGGCTGACGGCGCTGCATATGGTGCGTCAGGCGCCGCCACGGGACAAAACCGTTCTTGTCCACGCGGCGGCCGGGGGCGTTGGCTCGCTGCTGGTGCAATTGGCGAAGCGTGAGGGCGCCGGATCGGTCATCGCGACGGCAAGCAGCGAGAAGAAGAGATCGCTCTCCCGCACGCTGGGCGCGGATGCGGCGATCGACTATACAGCCGAAGGCTGGCAGGAGACCCTCCGTGAAAAGGCGCCCGTCGATCTGATCTACGATACGATCGGTGGCGAGGTGACACGTGCCTCCCTTGCAGCGCTTGCGCCGGGCGGAGAGCTTGTCTTTGCTGCACTGGGCCGCTTTCGGCTTGAGGTTGCCGACCTGAATTCCATGTTCGAGAAGAACCAGACGCTCAAGGGATTTGCGCTGCTGCCTCTGTTATCTGAAACGCTGGCGGACGATCTCTCCGCGCTGTTTTCGCTTGCCGTCTCCGGCGCGCTGATCGTCGCAAAGGGCGCGAGTTTTCCGCTGGACAAAGCTGCCGATGCGCATCGCGCCTTCGAAAGCCGGGGCGTCAGCGGCAAGGTCGTGCTGGTCCCGTAAGGCTCAGATCGCGGTTGCGACTTCCATGGCGATCTGGCTGAGCGAGGCTTCGGCCGAAGGTCCGGCCAGAACGTAGGAGGTGCCGGCATTGTGCCAGGTGATCAGGCCGATTTCGTCCCTGATCGTTTCCTTGAAATCCTCGGACTCGGGCGGCTGGGCATCCTTGCGGAAGCAGATGGAGATGAGATCGCCGTCCGTGCTCGTATAGACCAGCTGGCCGACCGGCTTTCCGTCGCCAAGAAGCACGCGGGCGCCCTGGAAGGCCCAGCCGTCGGTAGACAAGTCAGGCACGCGGAAGGCGACGCCGACCGTGGACGTCAGCCAGTTGGAAATCTCCTCGGCCTGGGTAGAGGGGACCTCGACGATATGCCGCGGCTGGCGGATCATCAGGCGCTGGTAGGCGGTGATGTCGTTCAGCCAGTTCTTGCTGCTGGCATTGTCGTCCACGATCTGCGTCGTGCCATTGCCCGTGGGAGAGCCAGGGCTCGTGCCGGCGAGATAGCCGATGCCGCAGCCGACGATAAAAAGGATGATCGCTGCGGCCAGCGCCTGCGTGCCGCTCGGCGCGAGCTTCATCGACGGGCGGGTGGTTCGCGGCGCGATGGGCGCCTTGGGCGGCTGGACGCTCTTGATCGAGCGCACGAGTGCCAGCGGAACCGGCTCCTTAAGAATATCGTCCAGACGGCGGCGGCCGAAATCGGCGCCGTGACGCAGCTTGTCGTAAAGCCGACGCGCACCTTCGTCGGTGGCGAGGCGCTGCTCCAGCTCATGCTTCTGTTCCGGCGTCGTTTCGCCGTCGAGAAGGGCGGTCAGCTGCGCGTCAAGCGATAATTTTTTGAAATCGGGCAAAGTTCAGTACCTGTGAGGATGATCGTCGGCGAGGCTTGCGAAGTGCAGCCGCGCCGCGGCAAGCTGCGCGGGCATGCTGCCGGCCGATATGCCCATGATGTCGGCGGTCTGCTGATAGGTATGTCCTTCGACAGCGACGAGCAGGAAGACGCTCGAAATGCCTGAAGGCATTTCGGCGAGCATGCGGTGTATGGCATCGGTATCGGCGACGGCTGCGCGGTCACGCGCCGCCTCGCGGATATCCGTGACGTTGCTCTTGGAAGCCGGTCGCGCCTTGCGTCTGCGGCCATCGTCGCTCCACTGTTGGCGGGCGAGTGTGTAAATCCAGCTTTCGAGCCGGCCTTCGCCGCTCCACTGGTGGCTCTTCGCCACCGCACGCTGACAGACCGCCTGCACCAGATCGTCGGCGGCAGCCGCATCGCCGGCAAGCGTCATCGCGAAGCGCCGCAGCCGCGGGAGCAGGCCCACCAGGTCGCGTCGGATATCGATGGTCGTTACAGGCTGACGCATAGTCTCATTTCATGAATGTGTTCGGGCGAAGCACCCGATGTGGGCCAAGCTTTTTATATCGTGGAAGTGACCTTTATGGAACAATTTTGCACTGCCGCGCAAGAAGAAGACGGCGCGGTCGAAGAATTCCCAAAGGTTTCTCTGTTGGTCGCCGGAGCGCGCCCCGTTTCAATAGGTCCGGTAGCCGTTCAGGCTCTGCAATAGCGCCCGATAAGCCCAGGTGTTTTCGCCGCCGCGGTCGCGAATTTCGACGAGCTGGACGCGGGCACCCTGGATGTCACCTTCTTCGGCCAGGGCCTGGCCCATGTATGATCGTGCGAGGATATAATTCTCGTCGGCTTGCAGCGCCTTGCGGTAATAGGACATTCCAAGTTCCATCCGGCCCGCCTTGCGGTTTGCATAGCCGAGATAGTTCAGGATGCGCGGATCGTTCTTGTTCCTGGCGAGGTTCAAGACGGTGATGGCATTTTCATATTGGCCGGCATAGGCGAATTCGCGCGCTGCCTCGTAGAGGTCGTCGTCGTTAAAGCTGCTCTTCTTCGGCGCGACGCATTCCTTCCTCTTCTTGTCCCACACCTTGCCGTCGGCGCATTTGGTCGTGGTTTCGGTCTTCGGAGGCGGGCTCGTCTCGTCGCTTTCGTCACCGACGGCGAAGGCCGGTGCCGAGAGCCCGGCCGCAAGGCCGAAGGCGAGGGTGAGACGGCAGATGCGGTTTGCTGCGGCGCGCATGGCTTGTTCCCTGATCGGCGGCGATTGCGGCCGGATTGTACAGCGGGATTTGGAAATACCAAGGGCTTAAGCATTGCCTGGGGGAAAATCGCAGCGGCTTCAGAAAATGATTCAAAAAGCGGCGAAAAAGATTCCGCTTTTCCGTCTAAAGCTTGAAAATATCGACACTTTCCGACGAAACGCCATCGCCCATGTCGTTCAAGTTGAAGCGTTCGCCCCTCAGTTCCCAGGCGCCGGGCGAACCGTCGATGCTGAAGAGATTATAGGCGGCACGGGGCTTCAAGCCACCCGGTCCCTGCGAGGCGGAAGCAATACCGACCACAGGCACGGGACCGGTCTGGCCGCGCAGCCAGTGGAGCGTATTGAGATGCGTATGGCCGTGGAGCACGAGTTCTGCGCCGCCGGTCGAGACGACGGCGGCAAAGCGGCGGATGCCAATCATCCGCTTGTAGAAAGCAGTCGCGCCGCGGATCGGCGGGTGGTGGATCATAACGACGCGAAAGAGGCCGGCTTCACCGGCCGCGCGGAGCATGTTGACGGTCTCGCGGGCCTGCCGCTGGCTGAAGAAGCCGCTGGCGGCAAATGGTGGCGTGGCGACGGCCGTCGAGCAGCCGACGAGCGCGACTTTGCCGCGGACGCGGAGATAGGGAAAGATGTGCCTGTCTTCCTCCCATTCGGCTGGGGCGAGGTCGCCGCGCACATAGTCATACCAGGCGCGCATGGATTTCTCGTAGGCGCCGGGCACATAGGCGTCGTGATTGCCGGGAACCACGGAGGTTTCCGCCGGTTCGCCGAGCGCGCGAAGCCAGGCGGCGGCGGAGCGGATCTCAATGCCGCTTGCGAGATTCACCAAGTCGCCGGTCACGGCCAGGTGGTCCGCATGGCGCGCACGGATATCCTCCAGGAGCAGATCCAGCGTGCCGCCGAAAAGATGCTTGCGCCTGTGGCGGTGCCAGTTCACAAAGCCGGTAATGCGCTTCGAGAAAAGCTCGCGGAATGAAAGATTGGGAAGGGGGCCGAGGTGGATATCCGAAATATGCGCGAGCTTGAACATGCTACGACACATAGACCAGGATATTTACAAATCAAACACATCCGATTGAACGAAATAGTGAAAACAGACCCATGACGACCAAGGAAATCAGGCCCTGGCAATCCAAGCTGCTGATGCGGATCGTGCATGGCTATTTCGCCCTCGCGCGCGGCATGACCATGGGCGTGCGGGCGGCCTGTTTCGATTCGTCCGGGCGAATTTTTCTGGTCCGCCACAGCTACATTCCCGGCTGGCATATGCCTGGCGGCGGGCTGGAGCGCAACGAGACGGCAGAGGAAGCGCTGATCAAGGAACTGCGCGAGGAGGGCAACCTCCAGATCATCGGCAGGCCGCAGCTCTTCCATGTCTATTTCAACGCATCGGCGAGCCGGCGCGATCATGTGGTCTTCTACCGCGCCGAGGTCGAGCAGACCGCGCCGCGCAAGCCGGATCGCGAAATTGTCGAATGCGGCTTCTTCGCGCTCGACGGTCTGCCGGACGGCACGACTGAAGCGACGAGGCGCAGGCTGAGGGAGTTGAGCGGCGAAGAGCCCGCCGCCCACTTCTGGTAGGATTCACGCAGCAGCGGCAAGCTTGGCGCGGCCGTGCAGGCGCTCCAGATCGAGCGCCGGGCCGACCGGGACCACGCCCGTCGGATTGATCGTCCTATGGCTGCGGTAATAGTGCTCCTTGATGTGGCGCAGGTTCACCGTCTCCTTGACGCCCGGCGTCTGGTAAAGATCGCGCAGGTAGCCCGAGAGGTTCTCGTAGTCTTCGATGCGGCGGATGTTGCACTTGAAGTGGCCGGCATAGACTGCATCGAAGCGCACCAGCGTCGTGAACAGCCGCCAGTCGGCTTCCGTCAGCCGGTCGCCGAAGAGATAGCGGCTTTTGCCGACGACGCTCGTCCAGCATGTCCAGCGTTTCGAAAATCTTCACGACATTCTCTTCGTAGGCTTCCTGCGTCGTTGCAAAGCCTGCCTTGTAGACGCCGTTGTTGACGGTGTCGTAGACGATCGCATTCAGCGCATCGATATCGGCGCTAAGAGCGGCGGGATAGAAATCCGTCTTCGAATTGGCTCAGGCCGTCGAAGGCGCTGTTGAACATGCGGATGATCTCGGCCGATTCATTATTGACGATCGTACCGGTCTTCTTGTCCCAGAGCACGGGAACGGTGACGCGGCCGGAATAGTGCGGATCGGCCTTCACGTAGATCTCGAAGAGGGTCCTTGCACCGTAAAGGTGATCGCCGGTCGCGCCGTCGCCGACTTTGAATTCCCAGCCGTTCTCGGCCATCAGCGGATCGACGACGGACACGGAGATGATGTCATCGAGCGTCTTCAGTTTGCGGAAAATGAGCGTGCGGTGTGCCCAGGGGCAGGCGAGCGAGACATAAAGATGATAGCGGTCGGCCTCGGCCTTGAAGCCGCCGCTGCCCGTGGGTCCTGCCTCTCCAGTGGCCGTGATCCAGTTGCGGAACTGAGAGGCCGCGCGCTTGAAGTGGCCCTTCGTTTCCTTCGTATCGTACCCGACGTTCTGCCAGACGCCGTCAACCAGCATGCCCATTGTGCGCTTCCTTCAAATTCGCCGTTGGCGGAAACATATTGCACGCGGCCGATCTTTGCAGGGGTGCAAAGACTGAACAGTGCGTCACAAATGTTTTTTCGGTCGCGTCACTTTGCGTTGGACGAGGGAAATTTTTCCTGCTATCGGCCTTTTCACATTTTCTCAGGAACCCGATTTGTTTTACGCATCCAGAAATCCGCGACGACGCTGATGCTTCCGAACGCCTAAGCGCGTGCTCGAAAATCATCACTTCCGTCTATCCGGTTTCTGTCTCATCATGCACAAGCACGATCTGGTCTACCTCACCGAGGATGCGTCTCACGACGCGGTTATCGAACACATCAACGAAGAAGCTTTCGGCCCTGGCCGGCACACGCGTGCGGCGGCGCGCATCCGTGAGCAGGGGCCGCACGATCTGTCGCTCTCCTTCATCTGTACCGATGACGGCGAAACGATCGCCTCGGTCAGGATGACGCCGGTCATGGCGGGCGAGGTTAAAGGGCACCTGCTCGGGCCACTCGCCGTCCGGCCATCGCACAAGAATATGGGCATCGGCCGCGAACTCGTGCGGATCGCGGTGGAGGCGGCAATGCGCAAGGGCTCCGAGGCTGTCATCCTTGTCGGCGATCCGCCGTATTATTGCCCGCTCGGCTTCGAGAAGGTCGCCTACAACGCGCTCGCCTTTCCAGGGCCAGTCGATCCCGCCCGCGTTCTGGTCGTTCCGATTGCCGAAGATGCGCATCAGCGTCTCAAGGGTATAATCGGCTGGCGTGCATAGTTCATAAGTTCTATCGCTGATTTTCCCTAACCTGACTTTGCGCGAAGTTTCGGCAGCTTGGTGGAGGGCGGCATGAGCGAATTTCGATGGACGCGGCGCTGGATCGCGCCGGGACGGGCGCATTTCAGCGGCGGCTGATGGCGATTTTCGGGCTTGTCTGGGCGGCCGACGCCATGCAGGTGCTGGCCGTCTCCTTCACGGCCGCTTTGATCGCCGCCACGTTCCAGCTGACGGTGCCGCAGGCACTGCAGACCGGAACGCTTTTCTTCCTCGGCATGCTGATCGGCGCCGTCGTCTTCGGCCGGCTCGCCGACAGGGTGGGCCGGCGCTCCGTGCTGATCTTGACGGTCGCCTGTGATGCCTTGTTCGGTACGCTTTCTATCTTCGCTCCGGATTTCACCAGCCTGCTCGTACTGCGCTTCTTAACCGGGATGGCTGTTGGCGGCACGTTGCCGGTCGACTATGCTGCCATCGCCGCGCTTGCGATCGATGCAGAAACGCGGCGGGTCTCGCTGGCCTAAGCGAGACTCATCGTCCTTCACGCCACCACATGGCGCCGAAGGCGAGCAGCAGCACGCCGACGCCGGCAAAACCGGCAAAGAGCGGCAGGGTATTGATCCCCTTCAGCACGGTCTCGTTCGTCAACTTGATCTGCATCCGGTCATTGTCGGCGACGCGAACCTGGCCGCGAACCGGCAGGATCGGCGGAACTTCGATCGCTCCATTGGTATCTGAAACGCGGGTGACAAGGCCGCGTGTCTTGCCGGAAATCGGCTTCAGCACATCCGTCGTCGAAATCATCGCCTTGAATTCGGGCGCATCGACGGCGCCGACATGAACGAGCGTCGTCAGGTCGCCGTTGCGGATTTCGAAGAGGCCGATCTCGTCCATCTTCTTCTCGGCCTTGAAGAGACCGGGTTCGGACTGGTTCAGCGGCAGATTTTCCGTCTTGCCTGATGGATATCGGACTGTGGCCTCGCCCGGATTGTCGCCGATCGTCTGGCGGGTTACCTCCAGTGTGCGGCCGGAGGCGCGCGCCGTCAGCGCTTCTTCCTCCAGCGCCGGTTCCTTCATCAGCCAATGGGCGATGCGGCGGTAGAGCGAGACGTGCGGGCCGCCGCCCTCGAAGCCGCGGGCCCAGAGCCAGCCCTGGTCGGAGAGCAGCATGGCGACGCGCCCCTGGCCGGCACGGTTCAAAAGCAGCAGCGGATGATTGTCCGCGCCAACCATGACCGTCTGGCCATGCGGAGACGCGACATCGACGCTGCGGAACCAGCGGCCCCAATGCGGCGGCTCGTCAGCGGAGCCGTCGAGGCCGCGGGTGACGGGGTGCTTGCGGCCCTCCTCGGAAAGGCGGGGATAGAAGGCCTTGTCGATCATCTGGCCGGTCGGCTCGGCAGGGAGAACGGCCGAAAGCGGCGTCAGTGCGATCGAATCCTGGCCGGCATGCTCGGGACCTGCGGCAATCAGCAGCGCACCGCCGTTTTCGACATATTGTGCAATGTAGTCATAGTAGAGGATCGGCAGCACGCCGCGGTGCTGGTAGCGGTCGAAGATGATCAGGTCGAAGTCTTTGATCTTGTCGACGAACAGCTCGCGCGTCGGGAAGGCGATCAGCGAAAGCTCGTTGATCGGCGTGCCGTCCTGCTTTTCAGGGGGACGCAGAATGGTGAAATGGACGAGATCGACCGAGGCGTCGGACTTCAGGAGATTGCGCCAGGCGCGCTCGCCGGCATGCGGCTCGCCGGAGACCAAAAGCACGCGCAGGTTTTCGCGGATGCCATCGATGACATGAACGGCGCGGTTGTTTGCCTCCGTCACTTCGCCGGGCAGCCCGGCCACCGAGAATTCCAGCACGTTGCTGCCGCCGCGCGGAACCTTAAACGAAAACGGCGTATCCTGGCCCGGTGTCGCCTGGAGCGCGGCGATCACGTCGCCGTTCAGCTTCACAGTGACATCGGCCGTGCTGCCCGGGCTCGGGCCGTCGTCGAAGACGCGCAGGACCAGTTGCTGCTCTTCATTGACGATGCCGAAGCGCGGCGCCTTGATCACCTCGACGCGGCGGTCAAATTCGTTGGCCTTGCCGGTGATCAGGCCGTGGACCGGCGCGTCAAAGCCGAGCGCCTGATTGACGCCCGGCGCATCATGCACTTCGCCATCCGTCAGCATGATCGCGCCGCCGATGCGCGCTGGAGGTACGTCGGCAACGGCGGCCGAAAGGGCGGAAAAGAGACGTGTGGACGGCGTATCGGAATTTTCCGGCTCGGTCGCATCGACATATCGCGGTTCAATATTCGGGAAACGCGAGAGGCGATCCTTCAACTGCGCCAGCGCCTCGTCGGTCATCTTGATACGTTCCGGCGTCTGCTGACTCTGGCTCCGATCGACGATGACGGGAACGACCGTCGAAAGCTGCTCGCGATCTTCCTGCATGAGTAGTGGATTTGCGAGCGCTGCCAGCAATGCGAGGGCGGCCAGCGTGCGGATCCAGGCGCCGCGGATGCCGCGCCAGATGGCGAAGACCGCGACAACCGCGACGACGGCCGCGAGCGCTGCAAGAACCGGCCAGGGAATAAAGGGTGAAAAATCAACCGTCATGTCATTGCCCCAGCCGTTCGAGGAGCGCGGGGATGTGGACCTGATCGGTCTTGTAGTTGCCCGTCAGCATATACATCATGATGTTGACGCCGGCGCGATAGGAGTATTCGCGCTGCATCTCATCCGGCGGAACGGTCGGCAGCATCGGTGCGCCGTTCTGATCGACCGCCCAGGCCCCGGCCAAATCGTTGCCGGTGATCAGGATCGGCGAAACACCGTCGGCCGAGGCCGTCGATTTGGTGTCCGAGGCGCGATTGTCCTGCCGCGACTCGATCCAGAGCGGGCTTCCGGAATAGCGGCCCGGGAAGCTGGAGAGCAGGTAGAAGGACTTCGTCAGAACGTGGTCCGAAGGAACCGGCTCCAGCGGGGGGATGTCGAGATTGGCGAGGATCTGCTGCAGGCGCTCGCCGTTGGCACTCGAGGCACCTCCATTGTTATCCAGTGAGGAGAACTGGTCGCGCGTATCGAAAAGCACGGTGCCGCCGGCGCGCATATAGGCGTCGATGCGGTTGATCGCAGCCGTCGACGGCATCGGCGCGGAGGCGGAAACCGGCCAGTAAATGATAGGATAGAAGGACAGCTCGTCCTTCGTGAGATCGAGGCCGACGGGCGGCGCCGGCTCCAGTGTCGTGCGGAAGGTCAGGAACTCGGTTAGGCCTTCAAGGCCGTGCTCGGAAATATTGTCGACATCCTGCTCGCCGGTGACGACATAGGCGAGGTGGGTATTGTCCAATCGCTGGAATATCTGGTCGTCGCCGGGCTTGGAATCGTCGGCGCGCAATTGCGAGGGTTGCAGGAAGAAGGTCGTGCTGACGGCGACTGCGATGATCGCCGCGGGCCGGGCCGCCGAACGCAGCCGGGAGAAAGCGCCGCCCATGAACATCACGACGAGGCTGTCTGCCAGGAGCAGCAGGAAGGCGATGAGGAAGAGAGCGGGCTTGGCGGACCAGGTTTCACCGCCGATCAGGCCCTCGCGCAGGACATTGATGCCGGCTGTGTCGAGCGGCCTCAGCTCGGCGTTATTCGGCAATACATTCAATGCGGTAAAGCCGTCTTCCGAACCATAGAGTCCAGGCGGATTGTCGAAATTGGAAACGGGCTCGGTCTTTGCGTTCGGGATCAACGGCCGTGCCGTGCCGGTCTCCGTCGTGAGCACGCCCTTCGCCGTCAGCAGGCGGAAGGGCGGCAGGGCTTCAGCGGTCGTTGCAGCACCGGCTTCAGAGGTGACGCCGCCCGAGCGGGAGAGCTGAACGATGCGACGCAGCATCTCGACGAAATTGCCGGAGATCGGCAGGTTGGACCACGTTGCCTCGGCGCTGACATGGAAAAGCACGATACGGCCCGCGTTGATCGGCTTGGTCGTTACCAGCGGCGTGCCGTCGGCAAGGCTTGCCCAGGTGCGCTCGGCAAGATCGGGCGTCGGCTCGGCCAGAACCTGGCGCTTGACGGTCACGTCAGTCGGCTTGGCCATGCCGGCGAAAGGACCGAAGTTCGGAAAATCCGCCAGCGGCTGCGGCTCGGCCCAGGAGAGCGCGCCGCCAAGCGCACGCTCGCCCTGGCGCAACGTCACCGGCACCAGCGGATCGTCCGCGGGGGCGGCGGCAAGGCGCGGCCCGGCGAAGCGGATCAGCGTGCCGCCATTGGCGATCCAGCGCTGCATCGGCTCATAGGTTTCCTGCGGCAGCCGGCCGATATCGGCCATGATGATAACGGACGGATTTTGCGACAGCAGATCGGGGATGGAGGCAGCAAGATCCGGCGTGTTCGGCTGGATCAGATCGGCATAAGGCTGCAGTGCGCGCTGGATGTAATAGAGAGGCGATAGCAGCGGCTGGAATTCATCGCCCGCTTCGCCGGAAAGCAGCACCACGCGGCGGCGCTTGAAGCCATCGTCGAGCAGATGGACCGAACCTGCCGTCGCAAGATTGTCGATGCTGACGCGGGCGAAATCGTTGCGCATCTCGAAGGGGGCGGGGATCGAGCCGGAGGCGACCGACTGCCCGGGCTGGAAATCCACCGTGCCTGCGGCAATCGCACGGCCCTGCGCATCCTGCGCCGTCAGCGGCAGCGAGGCGGCGCCCGCGCTGTCGAGGCGCGTCGCGGTCACGCTCATGGCGTCGGCGGCATTCGTGGCACCGGTGATCGCGATCGTCCGTGTGGTATCGCCTTCGATGAGACGGAGCTCTGCAGGCTTCAGATCGGCGAGCTGGCGGACGGTCGCATCGTTTTCCTTGGCGGCAGCGCCGTCGGAAAGGAAGGCGAGCGTGCCTGGTTTCGTGCCGTTGAGGGCGGCGCGCAATGCCTCGAAGGCGCGTTCGCGATCCGGAACGAGCGGCTGCGGTTCTGCGGCGCGCAGCATGTCGCGGGCCGCCGTTGTGGTGCCCGGCACAGCATTGTTGGTGGGATCGGCGGTAAAGGCGACCGCGACGGGGGCGCCGGCGGTTTCGGCGTCGTCGATCAGCGCTTCGGCGGTCTGCACGCGGCGTTGCCAATCCGGCGCCGTCGCCCAGCCATTGTCGACGAAAAGAACGAGCGGACCGCCTGCGGCGAGCGAATTGGTACGAGGATTGAAAACCGGATCGGCGATCGCAAGGATCACGGCAGCGGCGAGAAGCATTCGAAGCAGCGTCAGCCACCAGGGGCTTTGAGCGGGCGTTTCCTCGCGCTTCAATACGGCGGCCAGTATCTTCAGCGGCGGGAAGACTTCGGATTTCGGGCGCGGCGGCGTAAGCCGCAGCAGCCACCAGATGACCGGCAGGGCGACGAGCGCGCCGAGGATTGCAGGATAGGCGAAAGCAAAGGGAAGGGCGCTCATAACAGCCCCCCATGTGTCGCCTTGGCCGGCATCCCGGACAGATACATATGCACCGCAACCAGCGCTTCGGATGCCAGGTGATCGGTGCGATGGGTGACGAACGTCCAGCCGAGATGTCGAAGCGATTGGCCGAGACCGTCGCGGCGGGTCAGATAGGCGCGGCTATAGGCTTCGCGGATGTTTTCCGCGCGGCCGGACACGAGTTTCGAGCCGGTTTCCGGATCGGTGAATTCGGTACGGCCAGTATAGGGGAAAAGCTCTTCGGCGGGATCGGCGATCTCGACCACGTGGCCGCGAAGGCCGCGACGGGCAAGCGGTGTGAGGCGGGCCATGATCGCCGGCGCATCGTCCAGGAAATCGCCGATAAGCACGAGATCGCTCCAGCCGCGGATCATGGCGATGTCCGGCAGCCCGCCCGGTAGCGGAGCATGCATGAGCGCGGTTGCAAGCCGCTCGGCCGCGTTGCGGGCGGCGACCGGTTCCATGACGCCCGGACAACCGATGCGTTCGCCGGAGCGCGCAAGGATTTCAGCGAGCGCCAGCATGATGACGAGCGCGCGGCTTTCCTTCGAGACACTGCCGAAGGTCGACTTGTACATCATCGAGGGCGACATGTCGGCCCACAGCCAGATGGTGTGGGCGGCTTCCCATTCGCGCTCGCGAACATAGGTATGGTCGTCGCGGGCGGAGCGACGCCAGTCGATGCGCGATAGGCTTTCCCCCTCGGTATAGGGGCGGAACTGCCAGAAATTCTCGCCGATACCGCGCTTGCGGCGGCCATGCCAGCCGGCAATCACGGTGTTGGCGATGCGCTTGGCTTCGACCAGGCAGTCCGGCACCAGAGAGGCCCGCTGTCTTGCGCGGGCGAGGGCATCGCTGCCAGGGGTCGGATTGACGATCTGTCCGATAGATGCCACGCGTCCGGCTTCCTTATCCTTTGGCCTGCTTGACGAGGCCGGCGATGACATCGCGGACCGACATGCCCTCGGCACGTGCAGCGAAGGTAAGCGCCATGCGGTGTTCGAGAACGGGCTCGGCAAGCGCATGGATATCGTCGAGCGACGGCGCCAGACGGCCTTCATAGAGCGCGCGGGCGCGGGCGCAGAGCATCATCGCCTGGCCGGCGCGCGGACCTGGGCCCCAGGCCACATTCTTGTCGGTCGCAGCGTTGCCCTGGCCGGGGCGGGCGGAGCGTACAAGATCGAGGATCGCATCGACGACCTTGTCGCTCACCGGCATCTGGCGGATGAGCTTCTGGATTTCCATCAGCCGCCCGGCATCGAGGACCGCTTGCGGCTTCGTTTCGCTGATGCCGGTCGTTTCGAGCAGGATCTGGCGTTCGGCGGCAAGCTCGGGATAGTGCACGTCCACCTGCAGCAGGAAGCGGTCGAGCTGAGCTTCCGGCAGCGGGTAGGTGCCTTCCTGCTCCAGCGGGTTTTGGGTGGCGAGAACATGGAAAGGCGTCGGCAGGTCGTAGCGCTGGCCGGCGATCGTGACGTGATATTCCTGCATCGATTGCAGCAGCGCCGACTGCGTGCGCGGTGAGGCGCGGTTGATCTCATCCGCCATCAGCAGTTGGGCGAACACCGGGCCCTTGACGAAGCGGAAGGAGCGGCGGCCGTTCTCGTCCTGGTCCATCACTTCGGAGCCGAGGATGTCCGACGGCATCAGGTCCGGCGTGAACTGGATGCGGTTCGCGCCGAGGCCGAGCACTTCGCCGAGCGTGGTCACCAGCTTGGTCTTTGCAAGGCCGGGCACGCCGACCAGAAGTGCATGGCCGCCTGAAAGAACAGCGAGCAGGGTGTTTTCGACGACGCTTTCCTGGCCAAAGATCACCTTCGAGACTTCTTCGCGCACAAGGGCGATATCGGCGAGCGCCTTTTCTGCGGCAGCGATGATTTCCTTCTCCCCGAGGCTGTCTTCGGTCTTCATCATACCCATCAAATATCTCCAACGGCTGAATCATTCGTCGCAAATCGGCGGACTTACGCCTCTGCCTCGTACCCTATAGAGTTATGGATATGTTGCGGGCTGACAAGTTCGTTCCAAATGACTATCTCGTGACTATTCTATCGTTAAGAGCAAACCGGGACAGAACAATGGCAGCGCAAGAGATCAGGGCGAGTGAAGATGCGCAGGGCTTGCCGCGCTGATTTCGCGCGCTGCAGGCGAAACCGGCGGCAAGACGCGCGGGCTTCCACCGGTCGAGAAATGGAATCCGCCCTTCTGCGGCGATATCGACATGGAAATCCGCGCTGACGGCACATGGTTCTACATGGGAACGCCGATCGGCCGTGCGCCCCTGGTTCGCCTGTTTTCCACCGTCCTGCGCAAGGACGAGGACGGAAAGACCTATCTCGTCACCCCTGTGGAAAAAGTCGCAATCAGGGTCGCTGACGCGCCGTTCGTCGCCGTCGAGATGAGCGTGACGGACCGCGATGGTCAGCAGGTGCTGACATTCCGCACCAATACCGGCGATGTCGTCGAGGCCGGCAAGGAGCATCCGCTGCGCTTCGTGATTCATGGAGAAAACAGCGAGTTGAAACCCTATCTGCATGTGCGCGGGCGTCTCGAGGCGCTGGTATCGCGGGCCGTGATGTATGAATTGGTGGATCTCGGCGAGATTGCAAATATCGAGGGCAGGGAGATGTTCTGCGTCCGCTCGGCGGGCTGCGTTTTCCCTGTCATGGTCGCCGATGAACTGGATATGCTGTGCCGATGAGCAATGCCCCGACCCAAGGCTACCCACTCTATTCCGCGGCCGAATTCCGCCGCCGGGCGCTCAATCAAAACGGCGGGCCGGTCGATCATTCCTGGCGGGATCACGGCGACCATATCCTCAATCCGGATATCGTCGCGATGGTCGAGGGCTTCCACCTACGCGACGCCGCTGTGCTGGTGCCGGTGGTCGACGACGGCGACGAGGCGCGGGTCATTTTCACCAAGCGCACGGCGAACCTGCGCAAGCATTCCGGCCAGATATCCTTTCCTGGCGGAGCGATCAATTCTACGGACATTTCTCCGGAGATGGCGGCGATCCGCGAGACACAGGAAGAGATCGGCATTGCCGGCTCCTTTGTAGAGACGGTCGGACGCCTGCCGCACTATCTCGCTGCGACCGGCTTCCGCATCACGCCGGTGCTTGGCGTCGTCAAGCGGGGGTTCGAGCTGAAGCCCAATCCGCGGGAAGTCGACGACGTCTTCGAGGTGCCGCTTTCCTTCCTGATGAACCCGCAAAACCACACCCGCGACAGGCGCTTGGTCGAGGGTATCGACCGGCATTTTTACCGCATGCCCTATGAAAGCTGGATGATCTGGGGCATCACCGCGGGCATCGTCCGCACCCTTTACGAGAGGCTTTATGCATGACCAGCCTTGCTGATGAAGCATGGTTCAAGGATTTCCGCCTTCAGCGCGTCTTCGCGCTCCTGAACGCGGACGGCGGGGAGGGGCGCGTCGTGGGCGGCGCCGTGCGCAACAGCCTGATGGGGCTTCCAGTCAGCGATATCGACATCGCGACGACGCTGACGCCGGACGCCGTGACGGAACGGGCGAAGGCGTCCGGCAGCAAGGCGATCCCCACCGGCATCGAGCATGGCACCGTGACGCTGGTGATCGAAGGAAAGCCGTTCGAAGTGACGACGCTGCGCACCGACGTCGAGACTGACGGGCGCCGCGCCAAGGTCGCCTTCAGCACCGACTGGCAGGCGGATGCGGAACGGCGCGACCTGACGATCAATGCCCTTTACATGAATTCCAAAGGTGAGGTGGTCGATCTCGTCGGCGGGCTTGGCGATATTGAGAAGCGCAACATCCGTTTCATTGGGGATGCGGCGACACGGATTGCCGAGGACTACCTGCGCATCCTGCGGTTCTTCCGCTTTTTTGCTCACTACGGCTCCGGCCGGCCCGATGCAGACGGACTGCGGGCCTGTTCGGCGGCGCGTTCGAAGCTCGCTACACTTTCGTCCGAAAGGGTTTGGTCCGAACTTCGCAAGCTGCTTGCTGCCGACGATCCGGGCCGGGCGCTGCTCTGGATGCGGCAGGTTTCGGTGCTCAGCGAAGTCTTGCCGGAGACGGAGAAATGGGGCATCGACGCCATCCCGGGACTGGTCGCTACCGAAAAGGCGCTCGGCTGGAAGTCCGATCCGCTTCTGCGGCTCGCTTCGATCGTTCCGCCCGATGCCGAAAGGCTGGAGAAGATGGCGGTCCGCCTGAGATTTTCGAATGCCGAAGCGGCCTATTTCAGGGCCTGGGCGGCGGCGCCCCCCGTCGATGATGAAATGTCTGCCGCGGCCTTCGACCGGCTGCTCTATCGCAATCGTGCGGACGGTATCGCCACGCGCCTGAAGCTCGCGCTCGCCGTTGCTCGCGGCAAGGCGGAAGGCGACATGAACGAAATGAGCCGGTCGGCCAGGCTCGGCAAGCTATTGGACCGGGCTCTGGCGTGGAAGAGACCGCAGTTTCCAATCGGCGGAGGCGATGTCGTTTCGACCGGAATTCCCGCAGGCCCGCGTGTCGGCGAGGCGCTTGCGAAACTCGAGAACCAATGGATCGACGAGAATTTTGCTGCCGACCGGGCGACGTTGCTCGCCCGGCTGAATGAACTTTCGAAGTGATCAGGCCGCTGTCGCTTCGTCGCGGATGCGGGCCTTGATGTTGTCGATCATGTTTTCGCGAATGGTCGTTTCACCATGGGCGGACTTCATGTGCTCGACCGCGCGGCGGACGATTTCGGCGTCCTCATCGGCGCGGGTGTGCCAGGTGCAGCCCGGAACGAGCGTACCGCATTCGAAAAGTCGCATTGTCTACTCCTTTGTCCGGAACATGACAGGATGATCGCGCTGACACGCGGTTCTCCTCGATGTGCGAAACTTCAATGTGCGAAACGGAGAGAAGGTTCCGGCCGATGATGACATCGGCCGGCAAATCACATGCGATATTCCGGCATCGCCCAGGCGCGGAAGCACTCGGACGACTGGTACGGCGCATTCGAATTTGCGCCTTCTCTTGCCTGTCCGCGCAGTTCTTCAAGCGATTTTCCGGCAGCGAGCTGCAACCTCACCTGTTCGATGAAGCAGGAAAGGGGCAGGTCCGAGCCGCTGCGTGGCTCGCATTTCTTCGGCAATGCGGTTCAGGAAATCCGGGGTGTCGATTGCGCGGGTTGCCTCCCGAACATCAGACGCCGGCGAACCGCTCTGTATCATCATGACAATCCTCCTCCGATTGTTACGCAACACAAGCTCAGTTTAGCACGTTAGTTTAGCGCATGCTCACGCTTCTTGAAGGCCATGTAATGTATTTTTACCCGTACACTGTCGTACAGTCATGGCCACCGGACGACCGGCGGCATCGACGAGAGGATCGATTCGATATTGCCTCCCGTCTTCAACCCGAAGATTGTACCGCGATCGTAGAGCAAGTTGAACTCGACATAGCGCCCGCGCCTGATCAATTGTTCGTCGCGGTCGGCTTCGGTCCATTCCTTGTTGAAATTGGAGCGGACGATTTTCGGATAAACCATGGCGAAGGCCCGGCCGACATCGCGGGTGAAAGCGAAGTCGGCATCCCAGCCGCCGGCTTCCTCGCTCGAATGCAGCCAGTCATAAAAGATGCCGCCGATGCCGCGCGGTTCGTTGCGGTGCTTCAGGAAAAAATATTCGTCGCACCATTTCTTGTAAGCGCCGTAGTCGGCGACGGCCGAATGGCTGCGGCAGGCAATTTCCATCGCCTTGTGGAAGAGGCGACTATCGTCGTCTTCCTGCGTGCGGCGCCGCTCGAGCACCGGCGTCAGGTCCGCACCGCCCCCGAACCAGCGGCTGGAGGTGACGACCATGCGGGTGTTCATATGCACTGCGGGTACATTGGGGTTGACCGGATGGGCGATCAGCGAAATGCCAGAGGCCCAGAACCGAGGGTCTTCGCTGGCGCCCGGCATCTGGGCGCGCAGATCGGGTGCGAATTCCCCATACACTGTGGAGGTATGCACGCCGACCTTTTCGAAAACGCGGCCATGCATCATCGACATCCGGCCCCCGCCGCCGGCGCCATTTTCACGCGACCACTCCTTGCCGACGAAACGGCCGGGCTCCTGGTCCGAAAGAGTGCCGGTCAGCTCGTCTTCCAAGGCCTCGAAGGAGGCGCAGATCGTATCGCGCAACCCTTCGAACCAAGAGCGCGCGGCGACCTTCTTTTCTTCGATATCATCCGGCAGGCCGATCGGCAGGTCTGGTCGTTCCATCATTATCCCCAGCAGTCGTTATTGCATCACAAGCGACTCGATCATCGCTGATTACGGTTTCGTGGTATCAGGTGCCTCGGTGCCTTGCCAGCCGGCGGAAAGCCGCAGTCGAGCCGGCAAAGATTCGACTTGCAAATTGATATTTTCAATACTACCTTTCCCGCTCAGAGGTAGGTTTCATGACTAAAATCCCGGGACCTCCGTCGTTTGACGGCTTGAAGCGCAGGATCGAACGGCATCGGGCGGAAGGCACTGCCCGCAAGGGTGATCACTTCGTGCGCCAGACCTATCGGCTTGGCCTGCTTGACGCGAGGGCAAAGGCGCGCGAATGGTTCGCCGAATATCCGAAGGCGGCCTATTGGACCGAAGTGGAAAGCTGGCGGCAGCTCGATAACGACCAGATCGAATTCACCATGCGCCGGCTGCCTTCCGCCGACTGACCGTCATTGCGCAGGCGTGCGCAGGCGGCTCTCGATGAGCAATCCGCTCTCGTCGAGGATCGGATGCGCGACCGAGACGATATGGGCGTTGATGCGCTTCAGATCGCGCAGCATGTCGAGATGCAGTGAACTCGTCTGCAGGCTGTCGGCATAGCCCTCTCGCAGGCGTTCAAGGTGGCGTTCGGCGGATTGCTTCTCCATCCTGCGGACTTCGACCTTCACTTCCATCATCTGTTTGGCGAGATTGAAGTCGCGCGTCACGAAGATCGTTTGCGCGATCCGCAGGTTGTCGATCGTCAAATGGAAGAGCTTCTTGAGCTCCTGGTAACCATCGTCGGAAAACCGCAGGCCGTGCGAAGCCTTTTTGCTGATCTGCGGCAGCAGGCCCTTTTCGATGATATCGCCGATATGCTCGAGGTTGATCGCGTAGTCCATGATGATGATCGAGTGGCGGCCGTTCTCTTCACTCAGGCCCTCGCGGCCGAGCTTGGAAAGATAGACCTTCACTTCCTGCTGCAGGCTATCGACCCGCTTTTCGAGCGTGGGAATTTCCTTGAGCTTCGTCAGGTCGTTCTGCTCGAAGGCGTCGGAGGCTCGGATCAGCATGCGTTCTATGAGGTCGCCGACGCCGAGGACTTCGCGCGTGGCGCTTGCAAGCGCCACGAGGGGCGTCGACAGCTCGTGCTGGTCGAGATATTTCGGCGCATTGTCGGTTTGTGCTTCCTCTGGAACGAGACGCAGCATCAACTGCGACAACAGGCTCGAGAACGGCCAGGCGACAGCGGCGAGGATCAGGTTGAAGCCGAGATGCGCATCGACCGGCAGCTTGGCGGGATCGAGCGGCAGCATCTCCAGAAGCTCGGCGCCGTAGCCGGCAAGCGGGAGTGCGATCGCACATCCGGCGGCCCGCACGATCAGGTTGCCAAGCGTAACGCGCTTTGCCGAGGCAGGTCCGCCAAGCGAAGCGACGACCGGCGGAATTGCGCCGCCGAGATTGGCACCCAGGACGAGAACGATCACCAATCCCGCCGAGAGAATACCGGTCGATGCCAGGGAAAGGATCAGGACAACGGCGGCAAGGCTCGACGAGGACACGAAGGCAATGCCGGCGGAGAACACAAGCGCCACCGGCCAGGCGTTGTCGAGAAGGCCGATAAAGGCGGCAAGCGCGGGCGACTGGCGCATAGGCTCTGTCGCGCCGCTCAAGAGATGCAGAGACAAGAGCATCAAGCCGATGCCGATCAGTGCGGCGCCACCACCTTGGCGTGCGGTCGAGCCGCTGCGATAGAGGATGATACCCGCGAGGATGACGAGCGGCGACAGCCATTCGATACCGGTCGCGACGATCCAGGCTGTGACGGCCGTGCCGACATTGGCACCGAGCAGGACGATCTGCGCCATGCGTGGCTTCACCAGTTCGCGCTCGACGAAGGAGGCGACCATCAGCGCCGTTGCCGTGGAGCTTTGCAATGCCAGCGTTGCGACGAAGCCTGAAACGAAGGAGCGCAAGCCGCCACGCGTGCCCGTCGCAAGACCTGTTCGCAGCCGCGCACCGAAGGCCCGCGACACACCGTCCTTCACCTGCGCGAGGCCGAATAGCAAAAGGGCTACCGCGCCGAACAGGTTTATCATGACGATCGTGGATTCCATTCTCTGCGGGTCTTTTCTTCTCGTTCACGGCCGGCGCAATGCTGCGCAATCGGTGTCTCAGCGCATTGCCATCTCTTTGAAATCGCGGCCTGGTCCTCACTTTTTGATTGTCCGGCTAATTATAATACGCCTGTTCCTGGATATCACAACGCGTTTTGCGACATATCATGGCGAGGCTTCGCGAGGTCTCTCAGAAGCGAAAATCAACGCCAGACGGTCTGGCGCATGGCCTCGCCAGCGATCATTGCGGCGGAGACCGCGACATTGATCGAGCGCTGGCCCTCGACCATCGGGATCAGGATACGCCCGGCGGCTTTTTCATGAACATGATCCGGAACGCCTGCGCTTTCGCGGCCAAACAGCAAAATGTCGTCTGGCCGGAATGCGAAATCCGTGTATCGGACCGATGCCTTGGTGGAGGCGAGCACGATGCGGCGGCCCGTTGGAGCCCGCCATTGCTCGAAGCGATCCCAACTGACATGACGTGTGAGCGCAACGGCTGCGATATAGTCCATGCCGGCGCGTTTCAGGTTGCGGTCGGAAATGTCGAAGCCGGCGGGCTCGATGATGTCTACGGCAACTCCAAGGCAGGCGGCAAGACGCAGGATCGTGCCGGCATTGCCGGGGATGTCGGGCTGATAGAGCGCCAGTCTGAGATCGGTCATCCGAAGTTCCATCTTGCTGCTTGAGGCGAAGAGACCTAATTCAACTGTGATTTCGGCGCAACAGGGCGCCTTTTGCCCATGAATTGTTCAATTTTTTCCGATTTCGGACTGGAAATTTCGCAATTTTCGCGTTATTGGTGCGCATCTTCAATCGCCAGCTAGGGAGGGCCGACATGAATTTTCTGATGCTTACGCGCCTTCCAGCCGCGATACCGAGCGTGGCGATCTCGCGCTTCTGAGCGCAAGCTTTCTAAAATTCCCCATTTTTGATCCATTGCGCGGCTATCGTGGCCTCGCCCCTCGAACGTCCGGTTCCCATATGTGCCTTAGTGCGTTTTGCGCAGGCCGGGAGGTGGAACGGTGAAGTTCCGGAGCACTTTCATGTTTAGCTGGTTCGAACAGCGACTGAACCCCTTTCCGAGTGAGGAGCCTGTCGTTCCCCCGAAGGGTCTTTTTGCCTTCTGCTGGCACTATACGAAGCCTGCGGCGCCCTGGCTTGCAGCCATGGCCGTGCTGACGGCGCTGATTGCGATTGGCGAAGTGGCACTCTTCCAGTTCCTCGGCGATATCGTCGATTGGCTGACGAATGCCGACAAGGCGACGTTCCTGCAGAACGAATGGCACAAGCTTGCCTGGATGGCGGCTTTGATCCTCGTCGGCCTGCCGCTGGCGGCTGGGCTCGATTCACTTATCATGCATCAGGTCCTGCTCGGCAACTACCCGATGATCGCGCGCTGGCAGATGCACCGCTTCCTGCTGCGCCACAGCATGACCTTCTTCGCCAACGAGTTTGCTGGACGCGTTGCGACCAAGGTGATGCAGACCTCGCTTGCCGTTCGTGAAACAACGATGAAGATCCTCGACGTCTTCGTCTATGTCGTCACGTACTTCCTGACGATGATCATCGTGATCGCAGCGGCAGACTGGCGGCTGATGGTGCCAATCCTGGTCTGGCTTGCCATCTATGTCAGCATCGTATCGTATTTCGTGCCCCTGCTGCGCAGGATTGCGGCGCAGCAGGCGGATGCGCGCTCTATGATGACGGGCCGGGTGGTCGACAGCTACACGAACATTGCGACCGTCAAGCTCTTCTCGCATGCGGGCAGGGAGGAAGGCTATGCCAAGGCCGGCATGGACGAATTCCTGCAGACGGTGCACCAGCAGATGCGTCGCGTCACGCTGTTCCATGTGTGCGTCTATATCAACAACTGCGTGGCGCTCTTCGTCATCTCGGGCCTGTCGATCTGGTTCTGGCTGAATGGCCAGATTTCGGTCGGGGCGATCGCCATCGCGATCGGCCTTGCGATGCGCGTCAACGGCATGTCGCAATGGATCATGTGGGAGGTATCGGCGCTCTTTGAAAACATCGGCACGGTCTATGATGGCATGGAGATGATGACGAAGAACCACGACATCACCGACAAGCCCGATGCACCCCCGATGCAGGCGAAGAAGGGTGCGATCCATTACGAGCGCATCCGCTTCCACTACGGCAAGGGCAAGGGCGTCATCGACAACCTGTCGCTCGACATCAAGGCGGGTGAGAAGGTTGGCCTTGTCGGCCGCTCCGGCGCCGGCAAGACGACTCTGATGAACCTGCTGCTGCGCTTCTACGATCTGGAAGCCGGCCGCATCACCATCGACGGCCAGGATATCTCGCTGGTCTCGCAGGAAAGCCTCCGCTCGCTGATCGGCGTGGTGACGCAGGATACGTCGCTGCTGCACCGCTCGATCCGCGACAACATCGCCTACGGTCGTCCGGATGCGAAGGACGCGGATGTGATCGAGGCGGCGAAGCGGGCAAATGCCTGGGAGTTCATCGAAGGGCTTGTCGACATGCAGGGCCGCAAGGGGCTCGACGCGCAGGTCGGCGAGCGCGGCGTGAAGCTCTCCGGTGGCCAGCGTCAGCGCGTTGCGATCGCCCGGGTGTTCTTGAAGGACGCGCCGATCCTGGTGCTCGACGAGGCGACTTCGGCGCTCGATTCCGAAGTGGAAGCGGCGATCCAGGAGAACCTTTTCGCGCTGATGGAAGGCAAGACGGTGATCGCGATCGCCCATCGCCTGTCGACGCTGACGGAGATGGACCGCCTGATCGTGCTCGACAAGGGCCGGATCATCGAGGCCGGTTCGCACGCCGATCTCGTCAGTCAGGGCGGCATATATGCCGATCTCTGGACCCGCCAGTCCGGCGGCTTCCTCGCCGATCATTCGCAAGAAGCGGAGGAAGCGGCGGAGTAAAGCGAAAGGCCCTCCCGGCGAAAGCGGTGAGGGCTTCTTAACCGAGACCAGTTAAGAAGCCCTGTTATCCTGATCAGGAAAAATCGCGGCATTCTTCGCGTTTAGCACGGTCGGCGCGAGCTGCCGCAGGCACTGAACGATTCCTCGAAGATCCGTTGCCAGTTTACAGGCTGTCTGCCCAGTCTCTTACCCTGTGACGCTCGACCACGACGATGGCGCTTGCCATCGTGCGAAATGCCGTTAAGCGGCGCTCTTCCTCGTTGTCGAGCCATGCGGCAACCGCCTCGCTGACGATTGTGTCGCGCGATATGCCGAGTTGGGCTGCGGTTTCATCGAGTTTGTCCGCAAGCGGAAGCGGAATATGCGACGCGAGCACCCTCGTTTCCATGACGGTATTTCTCCGATAAGCGGCCATTGTACTCCGAGATCGTGACGAGGTCAGCGACATTCAACACGGATGCCGCCGATGTTACCGAAAATTACCAAAATATAAGGTTGTGCTCCGCCCTCCGTCGCCTTTGCCGCAGGGTTGTCTCGGACTATAACGCAATGATGCTCCTGCGCCCGATACTCAGTCTGTTTGAAAACTGGATCGATCCGTTCCGCCGGCGCGGCAATATACAGCCGCCGCGTTCGACGGCCGGCTTCATCTGGTTCTACATTGGCCAGGCGAAATGCGCCCTTCGTCGCGATGCTCGTCCTCGGCGGCATGTCGGCGGCGATTGAGGCGGCGCTTTTCTGGTTCGTCGGACGGCTGGTCGATATTTTGAGCACCGTGAGGCCGGGCGTTGGCTGGAGCGAGATGCTTGCTGCACACGGCAGCGAACTCTTCGGAATGCTGGCTTTGATCGGCTTTGTTCGTTTCGTTGTGGTCTTCCTCATCGCGCTGGTCGATCAGCAGGTCATCACGCCGGGTTTTTACAATCTTGCGCGCTGGCAATCCTATCTCCACGTCTCGCGCCAATCGCTGCATTTTTTCCAGAGCGATTTTTCCGGGCGGATTGTGACGAAGGTCTGGTCGGCCGGCCAGGCGGTGGGCGATCTCGTGACCTCGCTCATGGAGAGCGTCTGGTTCGTTGGAATCTACGCGGCGACGACACTGGTGCTGGTGGCTCAGCTCGATCTTTCGCTTGCGGCCGTCGTGCTGTTCTGGCTCGCTGCCTTCGGCGTGCTCGCCCGCTATTTCGTGCCGCGCATCCGCTATCACTCGCGCGAGACTGCGGAAGCCGCCTCGATGCTCAACGGCCGCATGGTCGATTCCTACAGCAACATCCAGACGCTGAAGCTTTTCGCTCGTGACGAGGAGAGCGACCGCTACATGCGCCAGGGTTTCGATATCTATCAGGATACCGTGCTGCGCTTTACCCGGTTCATTACCGGTGTACGTGCCTCCATGGCGCTGCTTTCCGGCCTGATGATCGTGACGATGGGGGGGTTAAGCGTCGATCTGTGGCTGCGCGGGTTGGTGAGTTCCGGTTCCGTGGCTTTTTCGCTCGCCCTCGTCCTGCGCCTCAACTTCCTTCTTGGGCGCCTGATGACGCAGTTCAACGGCATCATGCGCAATCTGGGCACGATCCAGAATGCTGCCGAATTGATCTCGCAGCCGCTCGGTCTCGTCGATCGGCCCAATGCCCCCGATCTCGTCGTCCGGGAGCCTAGCATCCGCTTCGAAAACGTCTCCTTCCATTATGGCCGGGGCAAGGGTGTCATCGAGAGTTTCTCGCTCACCGTCGCACCCGGCGAGAAGGTCGGGATCGTCGGGCGCTCCGGCGCCGGCAAGTCGACGCTGGTCAATCTGTTGCTGCGCCTCTACGACCTTGAAGGCGGGCGCATCCTTGTCGATGGCCAGGATATTGCTGCGGTCAGCCAGGAGTCGCTGCGCATGCAGATCGGCGTCGTCAGCCAGGATACGTCGCTGCTGCACCGTTCGGTCCGGGACAACATCCTCTTCGGCCGGCCCGATGCGGACGAGGAACGGCTGCTCGATGCCGCACGGCGGGCAGAGGCGCTCGGCTTCATCGAGCGCTTGCACGATCAGCAGGGGCGCAAGGGTTTCGACGCGCATGTCGGCGAGCGCGGCGTGAAGCTTTCCGGCGGGCAGCGGCAACGCATCGCAATCGCGCGCCTCATGCTGAAGGATGCACCGATCCTGGTGCTCGACGAGGCGACTTCGGCGCTCGATTCCGAGGTGGAAGAGGTGATCCAGTCCAATCTCAGCCGGATCATGGAGGGGAAAACTGTGCTGGCTATCGCTCACCGCCTTTCGACGATTGCCGCGCTCGATCGGCTGATTGTTGTCGATCGCGGCCGAATCATCGAAGAAGGCACGCATAAATCTCTCGTCGAAAGAGGCGGGCTTTATGCCGAGCTATGGGCACGCCAGTCCGGCGGCTTCCTCGGTGCAGACGAAGATATGCCCGGGCGCGAGGCGAGGGCCGTTTAGGCAAGCGTCCGCCAGTAAGGCTCCGATCCGCTGAAACCAGGGCATTGCGGTAGAAAGAACATCTGAAAATACCCGCGACATTGTGCCCTCATACTATTGTCAAGGCTGGACATAATTTGCGATCAAGCATAGAACGCGCCGGATTGGCGGGGAATCTAAGGCCGAATTGTGTCTGTGTAGATTCGCCGCTTAGAGGGGCAGGGCGGAATTCCGCGAAAATTGCGCAGAGGATGGTTTAGCCGTGAGCGAACACGAAACGACAAGCGAGGCTTCAGGGGAGCCCACGCGCCGTGATTTCCTTTATCTCACCACTGGTATGGCAGGCGCCGTCGGCGCTGCGGCGGTCGCTTGGCCGTTCATCGATCAGATGCGTCCGGATGCGTCCACGCTCGCTCTTGCTTCCATCGAAGTCGACGTATCGAGCCTTGGGCCGGGCATGTCGCTGACCGCCAAGTGGCGCGGCAAGCCGGTCTTCATCCGCAACCGTACGCCCGAGGAAGTAAAGGCCGCCGACGAGGTTCCGCTTTCGGATCTCAAGGATCCGATCGCACGCAACGAGAACCTTCCGGCCGAAGCGCAGGCAACCGGTGTCGACCGCTCTGCCGGCAAGGACAAGGAAAACTGGATCGTCATGATCGGTTCGTGCACGCATCTCGGCTGCGTGCCGCTCGGACAGGCCGGTGAATACAACGGTTGGTTCTGTCCCTGCCATGGCTCGGTGTACGACACGGCCGGCCGCATCCGTAAAGGTCCGGCGCCGACGAACCTGCCGATTCCGACCTATTCGTTCGTTTCCGATACAGTGATCAAGATCGGTTGAGGGGAGACTGATTTATGAGTGGCCATTCCAGCTACGAGCCATCAACCGGCCTCGAGAAGTGGATCGATGCGCGCCTGCCGCTGCCGCGCATGGTCTACGACAGCTTCGTTGCATATCCGGTTCCGCGTAACCTGAACTATGCCTATACTTTCGGCGCCATGCTTTCGGTCATGCTGGTCGTGCAGATCCTGACCGGCATTGTGCTCGCCATGCATTATGCTGCCGAAACCTCGGTCGCCTTCAATGCCGTCGAAAAGATCATGCGCGACGTCAACCACGGCTGGCTGCTGCGCTATATGCATGCCAACGGCGCCTCCTTCTTCTTCGTCGCGGTCTACCTGCATATTGCCCGCGGCCTTTACTACGGTTCCTACAAGGCGCCGCGCGAAATCCTCTGGATCCTCGGCGTGCTCATCTATCTGCTGATGATGGCGACCGGCTTCATGGGCTACGTTCTGCCCTGGGGCCAGATGTCCTTCTGGGGCGCGACCGTCATCACCGGCTTCTTCTCGGCCTTCCCGCTGGTCGGCGAATGGGTGCAGCAGTTTCTGCTCGGCGGTTTTGCCGTTGAAAACCCGACGCTCAACCGCTTTTTCTCGTTGCACTACCTGCTGCCCTTCATCATCGCAGGCGTTGTCGTCTTGCATATCTGGGCGCTGCACGTGACTGGCCAGACGAACCCGACCGGCGTCGAGGTCAAGACCAAGACGGACACCGTCCAGTTCACGCCCTATGCAACCCTCAAGGACGCACTCGGCGTTTCGATCTTCCTGCTGGTCTACGCCTACTTCATCTTCTACATGCCGAATTTCCTCGGCCATCCGGACAATTATATCCCGGCTGACCCGTTGAAGACGCCGGCGCACATCGTTCCGGAATGGTACTTCCTGCCGTTCTACGCGATGCTGCGCTCGATCACCTTCAACATCGGTCCGATCGATTCCAAGCTCGGCGGCGTCCTTGTGATGTTCGGCGCGATCATCGTGCTGTTCTTCCTGCCATGGCTCGACACGTCGAAGGTCCGCTCTGCGGTCTACCGCCCCTGGTACAAGATGTTCTACTGGCTGTTCGTGATCGATGCGATCATCCTCGGCTGGCTCGGTTCCCAGCCGGCGGAAGGTGCCTTCGTCCTGATCTCGCAGATCTGCACGCTGCTTTACTTTGCTTTCTTCCTGGTCGCCATGCCAGTGCTTGGTCTCGTCGAGACGCCGCGCCGCATTCCAAACTCGATCACCGAAGCCGTACTGGAAAAGCGCAATCCACAAACAGCTACGGTCAAGGCATAAGCGAGCGGAAGGAATAGAACGATGAAAAAGCTTGTTGCAAGCATTCTGCCGCTCGCAGTCGCAGCTATCCTCGGGACTGCTGCATTCGCACAGGAAGCGACGCACGGCGAGGGCGCTGCTCCGGCCGAGCACGAGGAAGGCGCCACGCCGCACTATCCGCTGAAGCACCCGCGGGAGCAGGACTGGAGCTTCGCCGGCCCGTTCGGCCATTATGACAAGGGCCAGCTGCAGCGGGGCCTGAAGGTCTATACGGAAGTCTGTTCCGCCTGCCACTCGATGAGCCTCGTTCCCTTCCGCATGCTCGGCGAACTCGGCTACTCCGAGGCGCAGGTCAAGGCTTTTGCCGCGAACTACGACGTTCAAGATGGCCCGGATTCTGCGGGTGAGATGTTCACACGCAAGGCTATCCCTTCGGATTATTTCCCGTCGCCATACGCCAACGCCCAGGCCGCTGCCGCCGCGAACAATGGCGCGGCCCCGCCGGACTTCTCGCTGATCGCGAAGGCCCGCGGGATAACCCGCGGCTTCCCGCAGTTCGTCTTCGATATCTTCACGCAGTATCAGGAAGGCGGGCCGGACTATATCTACTCGCTGCTGACCGGCTATGAAGAGCCGCCGGCGGGTTTCCAGGTTCCGGAGGGCGCGCATTACAACCCTTACTTCAACGCTGCCGCGGCCTTCGCGATGCCGAAGCCGCTCTCCGACGATCAGGTGACCTATGACGACGGCACGCCGCAGACGGTCGATCAATACTCCAAGGATGTCTCCGCCTTCCTGATGTGGGCCGCAGAGCCGCACCTCGAAGAGCGCAAGAGCACCGGCTTCATGGTCATCGTGTTCCTGCTGATCTTCTCGGGTCTCATCTTCCTGACGAAGCGCTCGGTCTATGCCAACAAGGAGCACTGAGCGGTTCTAGCTCAACAAGCAAAAGGCGGCTTTCGGGCCGCCTTTTTTGTTGGTTCCATGTCAGTCAGTTGATAGGGTGCAACCGACTAAATGCCCCTCGCAGACAGACGGACTTTCCATGAACAATATTGCCTCGGAGCTTGCGGTTAGCATCCGCTCCATCCCGGACTATCCAAAGCCCGGCATTATCTTTCGCGACATCACGACGCTGCTCGGCAATCCGCGGGCGTTTCGCCGCGCTGTGGATGAGCTGGTGCAGCCTTATGCGGGCCTGAAGATCGACAAGATCGCCGGCATGGAAGCGCGCGGCTTCATTCTCGGCGGCGCCGTGGCGCATCAGCTTTCGGCCGGCTTCGTGCCAATCCGCAAGAAGGGCAAGCTGCCGCATGATACCGTGCGGATCGCCTACAGCCTGGAATATGGTGTCGACGAGATGGAGATGCACCGGGATGCGGTTCAGCCGGGCGAGAAGGTCATTCTCGTGGACGATCTGATTGCAACCGGAGGGACGGCCGTCGGCGCGACGAAGCTACTTCGCCAGATGGGCGCGGAAGTCGTCGGTGCGTGCTTCGTCATCGATCTGCCGGATCTCGGTGGCCGCAGGAAGCTCGATGAGCTGGGGGTGAACGTCCACACGCTGGTCGAATTCGCCGGGCACTGAAGCCCGGCTTACTCGAATTCGAGCACGCTGCCCTCGAAGCGGATGACAGGCGTGCCGTCTTGGTTGACGCCTTCGTTGAGGATCGAATTGAGGAACCAGCCCGGCCGCGATGTGAGAGGCCGGCTGGCAAGCAAGGTCACCGAATAGCTGACCGTCTCGTCGACGAAGACCGGACGCAGCCATTGCAACTTCTGGAAGCCGGGCGAAGGGCCGAGCTTCGGCGGGGCGACTTCCTCCCTGGCAAGTCGCGCAGTTTCCTTTTCCCAGTAATCCAGGAAAGTTCGCATCCAAGCGGCGCATGTATGCCAACCCGAGGCGCAGAGATTGCCGAAGAGCGTGTTCCTGGCTGCTTCCTTGTCAACATGGAAGCGCTGCGGATCGAAGCGCGTGGCGAAATGGATGATCCGCTCCTCGGTAAAGGTATAGCCGCCGATCGCGGCCTTTTCGCCGATCGTGTAAAGCTCCGCCATCCTCATGGGTTTGTCTCCGCTGTGTCGCGCATGCTGAACATGATCCAGTTTTCGCAATAGCAGACCAGATCGCCGTGCTGATTTTGGACCTCATGCTTGAAGCGGGCGATGCCGATCCCGGGCCGCGAGCGCATGGCGCGCGACTCCAGCACCGTCGAACGCCCGGACAGCGTGTCGCCGGCAAGCACAGGCTTCCTCCATTCCATCACGTCGATGCCGGGTGCGCCCTGGGAATGTGAATTCAGCAGAAAACCATAGGCCATCATGCGCATGAAGAGCGCGGACGTATGCCAGCCGGAAGCCGCGAGCCCGCCAAGGATGCTGGCGCGTCCGGCCATCTCGTCCATATGCATCGGCTGCGGGTCGAATTCGGTTGCGAACTCGATGATTTCCTGCGCCGTCACGGCGACCGGGCCTAGCGCAAAGCTGCGGCCCGGCTCGAAGTCTTCAAAAACTAGCTTCATCTGGCCTCGTCCTCCCTCGGCCGTGCGGCCGATCAGGTATTGAAGCGGAAGTGGATCACGTCGCCGTCCTGAACCACGTATTCCTTGCCTTCGTCCCGGGCTTTGCCCGCGTCCTTGGCGCCGGTTTCGCCGCCCAGCGAGATGTAGTCGTTATAGCCGATAGTGAAGGCACGGATGAAGCCGCGTTCGAAATCCGTGTGGATGACGCCGGCAGCGGCCGGTGCCTTGGTGCCGCGCACGATCGTCCAAGCGCGGGTCTCTTTGGGGCCGACGGTGAAATAGGTAATCAAGTCGAGCAGGTGATAGCCCGCACGGATTAGGCGGTCGAGGCCGGCCTCTTCGAGACCAAGTGCGGAGAGGAATTCCTTGCTTTCTTCTTCCGGCAGTTGAGCCACTTCGGACTCGATCGCGGCCGAGATGATCACGCATTCGGCGCCTTGGGCTTTCGCCATCTCGGCAACAGCCTCGGTATGTTCGTTGCCTGTTGCTGCCTCGGCTTCCGCGACGTTGCAGACGTAGAGTACCGGATGGGAAGTCAGAAGGTTCAGGCCCTTCAGCACTTCGATTTCGTCGGCGCCGAGCGTCTTCAGCAATAGACGAGCCGGCTTGCCTTCGTTGAGGAGCTTGATCACCGCTTCCATGACGGGAAGCTGGGTCAGCGAATCCTTGTCCTTGGAGGCGGCGCGTTTGCGGGTTTGCTCGACACGGCGCTCGAGACTTTCAAGGTCGGCAAGCATCAGCTCGGTTTCGATGGTTTCGGCGTCGCTGACCGGATTGATGCGGCCTTCGACATGGGTGATGTCGTCATCCTCGAAGCAGCGCAGCACATGCACGACAGCATCGACTTCGCGGATGTTGGCGAGGAACTTGTTGCCGAGGCCTTCGCCCTTGGACGCACCGCGTACCAGACCGGCGATATCGACGAAGGAAATGCGGGTTGGGATGATTTCCTTCGAGCCGGCGATCGAGGCGAGCTTCTGCATCCGTGGATCTGGAACGGCGACTTCGCCGGTGTTCGGCTCGATGGTACAGAAGGGATAGTTCGCCGCCTGCGCCGCTGCCGTCTTGGTGAGCGCGTTGAAGAGTGTCGACTTGCCGACATTCGGCAGACCGACGATACCGCATTTGAAGCCCATGACTGGATGTCCGTATTCGCTGAAATCGTTGCCTTGCCTATGGGATAAAGGAGCCATGCGGTCAAGTCTTCCGCCGCTTTTACCGCTGCTCACTTGCCGATCGGGCGACGCTGGCCTATTTTCTGCACGCGGAGATTTCGAGACGTAATATTGCGGATTTCACCGAAAGGGCAGGTGACCTTCACCCAAGGAGACCTAGACCATCTTGGTGTCAAACACCTCGACGAGCTTGAACTTGAGCTCTTACCCGATCGCAAGGCTTAGTCCGGGCTCGCAATCGACAGGTGAGTGTCGAAATTCCCTAACCGACAATGCCTGTCTAGTTTAGAAACTACCTCTCATGTCATCAACGGGTGGATTTTCCGATGAGTGACAACGACGTTGCCATAAAGCCGAAAACGAAGGTCAAGCTGAAGCTGGATAAGCCCAAGCTCTACAAGGTTCTTCTTTTCAACGACGACTATACGCCACGCGAGTTCGTCGTCATGATCCTCAAAGCCGTTTTCCGTATGAGCGAGGAGACGGGATACCGGGTGATGATGACGGCGCATAAAATGGGCTCCAGCGTGGTCGTCGTCTGCGCCAAGGACATTGCCGAGACCAAGGTCAAGGAGGCGATGGACTATGCCAAGGAGGCAGGCTTCCCGCTGATGTTTACGGCGGAACCCGAAGAATAGGCGTTTCTTAACCAATCTTATTAAGCCGCCATCCGTCAATTGCCGCTAGATTGCGCCCACGATGGAGGCGCGCATGCATGCTGAGGCTGCTACTTGGCATTATTTCGTCGCTGCGGCGCTCTTTGCGATCTTCGGTGCGATAGGCCATGTCGTCCGTGCGCTGTTCAACGTCTATCCGGACAGGCTTTCGGACAAGCCGATCATCGATCTGACCATTTCGGACGGTTATGATCTTTCCGACATGCTCTTCGGAACGGAATATGACGATGCCGGCTACTATCGGCCCGACAGCCTCAAGAACCTGCGCATTGCCTGCTCCATTGCCGTCGTTGCCGGCATTGGCACGATGCTGTTTGTAGAGGATGCCTCGATCCTGATGGCAACGGCGATCGACGACGGAGCCAAGGCACTTTGGGAACTGCTCCTCTACCGCCTTCAAGAGCTGCAAGTGCTTTGATCAGCCGGGGCGCCTGATCTGATAGCCGGTCTTATCCCGCATGAAGCCGCAGTTTTCGTAGAAACGCAGCGTCGCGGGGTTCTTTGAACCGGTAAGGAGCATCACTTTATAGCAATTCTTCGCCCAGGCCGCGGCGCAGGCATGACGGATCAACGCGCCAGCATAACCCTTCCTGCGGTGATCGGCGTGCGTGATGACATTCTCGACCAGAGCGTATGAAGCACCGTTTCGCGTGAGATTGGGTGTGATGATCAGCGTAGCGGATGCAACAGGCATATCGGCGGCCAGCGCGACAAATATGGTCATGCCCGGTTGGGCAAGGATGGTTGAGAAGCGGTCGCTTGCCCAGGCGGGATCGATCGCTGGATCATCGGGATTGAGGTGGCGATAGAGCTCAAGAAGCGCCTGTAAGTCGCCGGGCCCGGCGGGCTTTATCATGATATCTCGCTTCGGCATCTTGCTTACTCGCCCTTGTTGCCGAATATCTTCTTCAGCATTTCGGCCATAGGGCCGGTCGCAGGCAGCTTAGGCTGCGCGTGATTTCGCGCCTGATGGATGTGGGATTGCGCTGCCGGCTTCTTTTCGGGCTTCGACTTGTCCTCCTCCGCCTTGCCGCCGACGGCGAGAGCCAGCTTGTTCATCAGCTGCGAATCCTCCTTGCGCACCAGCATGTCGGCATTGTCGGCAAGCGTTTCCAGGAGCGGCTGCAGCCAGACCTGGTCGGCCTTGGCGAAATCGCCGAGGACGTGGTGCTGCACAAGTTCCTTGACGCCAGGGTGCCCGATGCCGAGGCGCAGGCGCCGGTAATCCTTGCCGCAATGGGCGTCGAGCGACCTGATGCCGTTATGGCCGCCATTTCCGCCGCCGATCTTCAGCCGGGCCTTGCCGGGCGGCAGGTCGAGCTCGTCATAGATGGCGACGAGATCGGAAGGCTGCAGCTTGTAGAAACGCATAGCTTCGCCGACGGCTTCGCCGGAGAGGTTCATGTAGGTTTGCGGCTTGATCAGCAGCACCTTTTCGCCACCAAGCTCGCCTTCCGAAATTTCCGCCTTGAACTTCTTGGACCAGGGGGAAAAGCCGTGGCGCCGGTGGATGGCGTCGGCTGCCATGAAGCCGATATTGTGACGGTTTCCGGCATATTTGCTTCCGGGATTGCCGAGACCCGCGATGATCAGCATTGGCCAGTCCGTTTCTTGAATGCCTGCTGCCCGCTTCACCACCGCGAAACGCGCAGGAAGTCAAGCGCAAAGGCACGGCGCGGCGCTAATTGCCGAGATGCAGCCCATACTTCAGGAAAATCTCTTTCTGGGTGCCGTCGGCGATCAGCTTGTCGAGGGCGGTCTGCATCCGCACCTGAAGATCGGATGGAAAATCCTTGTGACAGGCGATACCCATCGGCTGAGAGGAGAGCGTGGTGACCACCTCCACCGGCTGATCCGCCTTCAGCTTTTCGAAGTAGAGCTCTGAAATGGGCATCATGTCGATACGGCCGCCGAGAAGCTTGCGAAGCGTGGCATTGAAGTCGGTGGCGATATCGAGCTTGGTAAAGCCCTTTTGCCTCAACACCATCTCGGTATAGTCTTCGCGCTGCGTGCCGACGGTATATTTCTTGGACGCCTCGAGGTCATTCGCAACGACGCCCGATCCCTTCCGTGTGATCAAGATATTGCGATCGACGAGCAGCGGCTCGATCCATTTGAAGAGGGGATCGCGCAGGGCATTGTGTGCCGTGGCAAAAACGCAGGTCATGGGCTGTGATTGCGCGAGGCTGTAGGCTCGCGCCCAGGGCAGCATCTCCATGGTATAGTCGACGCCGATATCGGCCATGACCTTTTCGACTTGTTCGACGGTCGCGCCCTTGATCACCTTCCCGTCGCGATAATTGAAAGGCGCGTATTCTTCAGTCGTGAAACTGACCGTCTGCGACTGTGCCGGCGCTGCACAAGGAAGCGTCAGAAAAGCAAGAAGCAGGAGCTTTTTCATCTTTCCACCTTCAATGCGCCGATCACGAGGCTTGGGCGACCTCGTTTACCACGGCTGTGAGGTCCTCAATCAATTTCGAGGCATTCTGCGGACGATGGAAGAGGTAGCCCTGACCGTAGTCAAGCCCCATCTGGTGTAGGGTGCGGCATTCTTCTTCGGTTTCGATGCCTTCCGCTATGACGGTGCAGTCCATCTTGTGCGAGAGCGTGGTGATGCCTTCGATGAGCATCCGGCTCTTGTGGCGGACGTCATCATTCGTGTCGTTGATCGACCGCGTGAAGGATTGGTCGACCTTAATGATGTCGACCGGGAAGCGGTTGAGATAGCTCAGCGACGAGTAGCCGGTGCCGAAATCGTCAAGGGCGATGCGGCAGCCGAAACGGCGCAGTTCGGTGAGCACCATGCGTATTTGCGGATTGTCGTGCATCAGAACGGCTTCGGTGATTTCGACGACAATTCGATCCGGACGGATGCCGTGCCGCCCGACGAGCCCGGCGAGGCGGGAGGGCAGGGCGACTTCGAATTGCAGCGGCGAGAAATTGATCGCGAGATAGGTATCCTGCATGCCCGGGATCCGGGAGATATTCGCCAGATGCCCGATCGCCTTTTCCATGATGACGTTGCCGACGCGGACGATCTTGGCGGTCTCCTCGGCGACGTGGATGATGCCAGCCGGCGGCATCAGGCCCTTCTGGGGATGATTGAGGCGCAGGAGCGCTTCGAAGCCCGCGATGCGGTGATCGTCAAGCCCAACGATCGGCTGCAGATAGGCGTCGAACCAATCCTCGGCGAGGCCATTTTCGATGTGGCTTTCGATCTCGGCGCGCGCCCTTGCACTGTCCAGCATGCTGTTGTCGAAAATCTGCGCGCCATTCTTGCCGTCACGCTTCTTCGCATACATCGCCATATCCGACTTCTGCAGCAGTTCGGCTGCATTCGACGCATGGCGCGGATAGATGGCGATGCCGATGCTGGCGCTCAGATGCAGGTCGGGGCCGAAAGGCGCCTCGAAGACAGTGGCAATCTGCTCGCACATCGCCCTGGCGCGTTTCTCGCCGTCCTTGGCCGGAAGCAGGATGGCGAATTCGTCGCCGCCAAGGCGCGCTGCCTGATCGGAGGGTGCGAGATGCTTGTTGAGCCGCTCGACGAGCTCGCGCAATGCGCGATCGCCTTCGGCATGGCCCATATTGTCGTTGATCCACTTGAAGCGGTCGAGATCGATGAAGAGGCAGGCAAGCTCCTGGCCAGCAGCGTCGGCTTCGGCGATCTTGCCGTCGAGGGCGGTCTCGAAGCCTTGGCGGTTCAACAGGCCGGTGAGATGGTCGGTGATCGCCTGGCGGTGGTTGCGGTCTTCCGAGGCCTTCAGTGCGGTCACGTCGGTCATGACCGACAGCGAGAGCTGGTTTGGTCCGGTGGCTGTCTTGGATTCCAGAATCAGCACGTCCATGATGCGGCCGCCTGCGCAGAGGAACTTCACGGTCACGTCCAGTGCCGCGCCGTTCTCGAAACCTTCCTTGCGGTTTTGGAACGCGTCGCGGGTGTCGGGCGTCACGAGTTCGGAAAATCTGCGTCCGATCACCTCAGCCCTGCCGTAGCCCGTTGCGACCAGCCAATAGTCGCTGACCGCTATGATGCGATCCTCGTTGTCCAGCGAGAAGAGCATGGCGGGCGTGAGGTTATAGATATCGGTTGCGAGGCGGTGAGCGAGCTTCAGTCCCTTCTCCTCGCTCTCCAGCTTCGTCTGCATCTCGTTGAAGCTGCGGGCAAGGCGGCCGATCTCATCGCTTGACTGCCAATCGACGTGATGGCGCGATCCAAGCTGACGTGTCGCCTCTATGGCTGCAATAAGCCGCATGAGTGGCTGGATGACGAAGAGGCGGTTGCCGATCAGTGCGGTGCCGAAGACGGTGAGCACGGCGAAGATGAAGATCGATATGAAGACGACTTCTTCATGCTTCAGGCCGGAGAAGAGGCCAAGCTTCGGATAATAGACCGCGATGCTGCCAAGGTTCTTCGGACCGTCAACCGTGTTGTATATGATTGCGCGGGAAACCTGAACGAGCTCGCCATCAAAGGATTTCGGGATGGTCGATTGCGTCACGTTGAGCTGACTGGATTGATCGCGAACCTCGACCTTCACGATCGCGCCCTGCGAAACCATCGTGGCGCTGATCTGCGTTACGCTGTCTTCGTCCAGATCCCAGAGCGGCTTTGCGAGCGCCTGGGAATTGGCAACCAGAAGAACGGAGATGTGGTCGCGTATTTCCCTGTCGGCGCGCTCGGAGGAGAGGAAGAGAAACAATACAAAAAGCGGAGCGACAAATATGAGAAGCGCCCCGCAAACAATCGCAAAAAATCTGTTCTCAACGGAATTGTTCATGGTTCCGTTTTCTCCCCGGGCTCTCGCTTCGCGGCCATAACGGCAAAGAGCGGCAAGTGTAGAAATGCTTGGGGAATGCTTTCACGAATGTGTTAAATGTTGCTGAAGTGGCTCGCGTTAAAATTGATAAGGCCCGCCTTCCAGGGGAAAGCGGGCCTTATAATTACGAATTGGTGTATGCGGATTATGCTTCCGCTTCGCCTTCGCCTTCAACCGGAGCTTCTTCTTCAACGCCAGCGGCCGGAGCAACGATCGTTGCGATCGTGAAGTCGCGGTCGATGACCGTTGTCACGCCCTTCGGCAGTGCGACTTCGGAGATATGGATGCTGTCGCCGATCTTCTTGCCGGAGAGGTCGATATCGAAGAATTCCGGGATCGCATCAGCCGGGCAATGAACTTCGATTGTGTGGCGAACGATGTTCAAAACGCCGCCGATCTTCACCTGCGACTTCTCTTCGTTGATGAAGTGAACCGGGATTTCGACGGTGACCTGCGTGTTGCCGGAGACGCGGAGGAAATCCACGTGCATCGTGAAGTCGCGAACCGGATCGAGCTGATAGTCCTTCGGCAGAACCTTGTACTTCTCGCCGCCGACGTCGATCGTCGCAACAGTGGTCATGAAACTACCGGCATGAATGCGCTTCGTCACCTCATTGGTGCTGAGAGCGATAGAAATGGGGGCCTGCTTGTCACCATAGATGACAGCTGGAATCAAACCGTTGCGGCGAAGTTCACGGGCGGACCCCTTACCAACCCGTTCGCGCGCCTCGGCCTTGAGCTCGTAAGTTTCCTGGCTCATGGCTATTCCTTTCGAGGTTATTTGGAGAGTCTCCGAGCGGTATCATCCTTCCGGTGACTGGAGGGGCGTTTGGGCCTTCCTCATCCGCGTTGCCTCCAAGGGTGTCTGCGCGGACGCGTGCGCTATAGTATAAGTGAAGCGGAAACGCAAGGCGACGCGGCCCCTATATCTCGGGTTGCCGGTCAGTGCCAGGATACTGCGAAATAAAGGAATCCGACGCGGTAATACAATAGAGACAGGACCGGTATCAAATTCGGTTTCTAAATGTTGCGATTCAGCAGCTACAGGGCTTGCCTTTTCGGCAAGCCTGAGTTGACATCCGGCCGCGCACATTCTCACATGACCGCCGGTCGATGAGGCGGAGGAGCACATACATGCGGTACAGGCTGATGACGGCGACGAGCGCCGTTGTTCTCGGATTGATGACGGCGGGCCATGCGGCTGAGATCGACCGCGATGGTGCAAACGCCATTCGCGACCATCTCAACAGCCTGCTGCCCGAAGACATTGCCAAGAGCGGCGTCGTCGCCGTCAATCCGGCCGGTGCGCGCTACGAGATCATCTACGACCTGGCCAAGCTGCTTTCCAAGGTCAACCCGGCCGATTTCGCGATCAACGGCCTGAAACCGATTTCGATGTTCGCCACGCCGCAGGACAACGGACTCTGGAATGTCGAAGGCGACAACAGCCTGAACGTTTCCGGACATTTCAAGGGACCGGACCAGAAGCGCACCGATTTCACCTATTCGATCGCCTCAATGGTCTATACCTCGGTCTTCGATCCGGCGATCAGCTATTTCCGCTCCGGCGATTTCAGCGCCAAGGATATCAAAGTCACGACCGCGACCGATACCGAACAGGTCAATGCCAGCTTCGGCGACATGAAATACAAGCTTACCTCCGCTGTTGGCGCTTCCGCCGACAGGACGGACTTTGCGGCGAACGGCACTTTGACAGCGTTTGCCGAGCAGGTGAGCGGGAAGGAAATGCCGCCGCTCCAGATCACTGCCGATACCATCGATTTCGACGCCAAGGTCAACAGCCTGCCGGCGAAGCAGTTGAGAGACATTGTCGTCTTCGCAGTCGACCATGCCGAGGAAAAGCAGATGAGCAAGGAGAGCGAGGAAAAGCTGAAGGACATGCTGCGCGACGCTTTTCCGCTGATCTCTTCGCTCGAGGAAACCATCACCCTCAACAATCTTGCAGTGACGAGTGCTGCGGGCGGAGGCGGCGCCAAGAGCTTCGGCTACCGCCTGGCTGTAAATGGGCCGAGCAATGCAACGCAGCTTGGCGTTGCATTGAATGCTGCCGACGTCACATTTGACAGCCCGATGGTTCCTGCCGCCTATTCCGCCTTTCTGCCTCAGGCAGTCGATGTGCAGTTCGCCATCCCGGATATGGATTTTGCGGCGTTCGGTGATGAATTCATGAAACTTGATCTCACCAAACCGCCGGAGGGCGGGGAGGACGCAGGCAAGAAGGCCGTGGAGCGGCTTTTCCGCGATGGCAGGTTTGTGATCGACTTTTCGAAGGTTAGCGCCAAGTCCGGCGTCTACGACATCGACATATCCGCCAAGGTCGAGAGCCGCATCGATGCGGGCAAGGACGACTATGCGCTGCAGGCATCCATTCTGGCGCGCGACTACGACAAGACCATCGCGGCGGTTCAGGAGCTTGCCAAGACCAATCCCGAGCTCAATCAGGCGTCCTTCGGAATGCTGATGGTCAAGGGTTTCGCCAAGACAGATCCGGACGGCCGGCAGCGCTGGGACGTGACGGTCATCCCCGATGGCACGGTGACCGTCAATGGCCAGCAGCTCAAGGGGCCGGATAAGCAGGAATGATTTTGCTGAGCATCAGGCGACAATGATTGTCACGGCAGCTCTGGGCGCCTAAAAGTGGCCGACAATGGCGCTGAAGGCGTTTAGCGCATGCCTCATGCGATAAGTCTGAAATGCTTAAACGAGACCGCATCGCCAATAGTCGAGCTTTGGCAGGAAACGTCCGCGTTCGAACCTGCTCCTTCGATGAAGGCCCTAGACTATCCTCCGCATGTGACCTTAGCGGTGTATGACGATTTTGTGCCCACCGATGTGCTGTCCAGAATTTTTGGCGCTCAATCGGCAATACCCGTGACTTTTTCGGGTATTCGCTATTTTCAAAACGAATTCCTAGTGTTGTGGGCGCGTCCTTTATCGAATGACCGGCTGCTGCAACTTCACGCGGCCGTCCATCGTGAAATAGACCCGGCGTTCTGTCGCGAGCACTATCGCCCCGGTCGCTGGGTGCCTCATTGCACGATCGCAATGAAGATCCCCGGGTCCATGTTCGAGCCCGCCATCAAGTGGGCATCCGAAACAGAGGCACAATTCTCCGTTATATTCGATGCGTTGGATATTGTGCGGTTTGTGCCAGTCGAGGTCTTGAGCGAAGTCAAGTTGACACATGACAGCACGTGACCGCACACAGCCGCCTTTCCAAACCGCTTTGGCACAGTCGGGCTAGGCGGCCGGTCCTTTGGGCCAACATCATCGCCGGCATCGGCGCCGATGATCAGAAGCGGCACTCGCCGCCGCTGATGATCCGGAAGCCTGCATTGCCTGCCTCGCAGGGGTTCGGGAAGGTCTGTGTCTGACGGCCGCGCTGACCGCAGACCGGTGCGTATTCGCGCGTGCAGATGCCGCCCGGGCGTTCCGGACGGTCAGGTCTGTCCGGGCGATCCGGCCAGTCGGGGCGCCCGGGACGATCCGGCTCGGGGCGCGCAAAGGGCGGCGGTGCGTGGCGGCATTCGCCGCGGCCGACGATCATGAAGCCGCTGTTGCGGGCCTGGCAGGCATTTCCGAAGGTTTGAAGCCGGCGGCCGCGTTCGCCGCAGACCGGCGCATATTCCATGGTGCACATTTGCTGCTGCGGCGGCCACGGGCGGGGCGGCGGGCGCGATGGACCGGGATCGACCTCTACCGTGCAGGCGGAAAGCAGTGGAATAAGCGCGAGAATCGCAAAGCGCTTCGAGCCAACTGAACATTTCATATTGATTGCCGTCATATGGCTTCCTAAGCAAATCACTTTGCGTGAGACTAGCCGAAAGCGGGCTGCCGAAGAAGACGAAAAATACAACCTTGCCTATCTTTTGCTGACAGGGAAAACTCTCAGTCGAAGAGACTGGAAACAAATTCTTCCTGGCTGGTGCGGTTGATCGCTTCGCCGATAAGGGTTGCGGTCGTGATGACGCGGATATTGTGGGCCGACTGGACGGCGGTGGTCGGCTGGATCGAGTCGGTGATCACCAGCTCGCGCAGCTTCGACGAGGTAATGCGGGTGACCGCGCCCCCGGAAAGAACGCCGTGCGTGATGTAGGCGGTGACGCTTGCCGCACCTTGGGCCAGCAACGCATCTGCGGCGTTGCAAAGCGTGCCGCCGGAATCGACGATGTCGTCAATCAGCAGGCAATCCTTGCCTTCGACGTCGCCGATGATGTTCATGACTTCGGATTCACCTGGGCGGTCACGGCGCTTGTCCACGATCGCCAGAAGACAGTCGAGGCGTTTGGCAAGCGAACGGGCGCGGACGACGCCGCCGACGTCCGGCGAAACGACCATGACGTTGCTGATGTCGTAATTGGCCTTGATATCGCGCGTCAGAACCGGAACGGCGTAGAGGTTGTCCGTCGGGATGTCGAAGAATCCCTGAATCTGGCCGGCATGCAGGTCGAGCGTCAGAACGCGGTCGGCACCGGCCTCGGTGATGAGGTTGGCGACCAGCTTCGCGGAGATCGGCGTGCGCCCTGAGGCGCGGCGATCCTGGCGGGCATAGCCGAAATAGGGAAGAACTGCCGTGATGCGGCGCGCGGACGAACGGCGCATCGCATCGATCATGATCAGCAGTTCCATCAGATGATCGTTCGTCGGAAAGGAGGTCGACTGGACGACAAAGACGTCTTCGCCGCGGACGTTTTCCTGGATTTCGACGAAGATTTCCTGATCGGCAAATCTTCTGACGCTGGCCTTGCCTAGGGGCACATTGAGATAGGTGCAGATCGCTTCGGCGAGATGCCGGTTCGAATTGCCTGCGAAAACCTTCATTTTGGCCCGCCTGTTGTCTGCTGATAGCCGCGCTTTTTAGCCAGCTTGCTTCCGAATGCAAGCGCAAAGGCGCCACAGGCTTTGATATTTGTAAAAAGCCTGTTGCTAACCGGCGCGCGTCTGCCGCCAGGAATTGAACTCGATGATCGTTTTCGTGGCGATCTGCTGCATGACGGAGGCAGGAACGCCGACCCAGGGATCCTGTGCCGCGGAAGGCACCTTTTCCTGTCCCTGGATGCGGTGCAGGCGGGCGCCGCTGCCGTCGAGGATATCCCAGACGTAAACGACGGTCACGTTGCCTTCGTCGGTAAAGGCCGAGAGGTAACCCTTCAGGATATAGTCGCTGCTGGCGTCGTTCGAACTCTTGATCGAGAGACCGTGCGAGCGCGCCTCGGCTCCAAGCTGGCGGGAAAGCGGCGTCACCGCTTGGACGGGAGCACCGATAATCGGCAGGAAGCGAACGGTGTTGCCGCCGATTGCGGACGAGGCGGCAGGATCGATGGCTGCGACCCGTTTCTGCTGGCGGGCAGGGGCCAGATTGCCCATGTCTTCTTCTTCCGCCTGCGCGTTGGAAACCGGTTCGGCAAGCGTCCGGCCTTCGACAGGCTGCGAAGCTGCGGGCGAGGATCCGCGCCGGGCAAGCGCGTCGGCCTGCTCCTGCATTGTCGTCGGCGGCGCGCCGGGGCCGGATCTGTAAGTCTGATTGTTGTATGCCGGGTGATAGCCGGCCTGCCTGGATTCGCCAGCAAAGGCTCGCGGAGGCTCTGAGCCTGCCATGCGCTCGACTTCGCGCTGGGTGACGGGTGAGGAGCGGCCAAACGATGAGTCGCCAATATCGACTTGTGGCGTCAGCGCATCGGTGGTGTTGCAAGCGGAAAGCGCGGCCAGGCAGGCAAGGAGCATCGGCGCAGTCTGAGCTCGCGTCATCGCTGTCGTCGTCCTTCCCACATTCGCATCAGCCCGCCTGATTTATGGGGGCGGAGGCTGTCCGCTGTCAATTCCGGATTCTTGCCGGTGATTGCCCGTCATGCGCCGATGAAATCGAGCGAGTGGCGGGAAAGCGTCCGCGGTGCATCCGTCGTCGTCAGGTAGGTCTGGCCAAGCGTCATGGCCGTTCCGGTGTCGGAATCGGCGATGATCATGTGCACGAAGAGCGACATGTTCGGCTCGATCGGCTGCGGATTGCCGACATGGAACATCTGATGTTCCATCCAGGACGGCGAGAAGCGGGCGCCGAGGGAATAGCCGCAGGCGTTCAGCCGATGCCGGGCAAGCCCGCGCTCGTCCATGATCTTCGCATGCATGTCGAAAACGTCGCCGAAGGTGTGCCCCGGTTTCAGCACGGTTTCGATCGCCTGCAGGTTTTCCAGGCAGGCGTTATAGAGTTCGCGGTGGCGGTGCGTCGGCTCGCCGATGACGATCGTGCGCATCATGGCGGCGTGATAGTGAGCATAGGTGCCCGCCCATTCGAGCGTAAGCTGGTCGTTTGCATCGAGCTTGCGGCGGCCGGCCTTGTAGCGGCAGAGCAGGGCGTCCGTGCCGGAACCGATGATATATTCGTTGGCGGGGTAGTCTCCGCCACCGGAAAAGACCGCACCCTGCATGGCGGCAAGGATGTCCGCCTCGTCGGCGCCGGACTTGGTCAGCCCGATCGCGGCATCCAGAGCATCGTCTGCAAGGGCTGCGGCACGCTCGACATAGACCACCTCCGCTGGGCTTTTCACGAGGCGCAAGCGGCTGACGAGATAGGAGGCATCGACGATCTGGCCGAAGGTGGAAAGCTGGGCGTCGAGCAGGCGGGCGATTCGCCCGGTCATGCCGTGGGTGTCGTATTCGACGCCGATGCGCGCACCCAGCAGGTCCATATCGACCAGCAGGTTCCTGAGGTCGAGCGTCGGGTCGGCATTGACGCGGTCGACCCAGATGTGGATGTCTTCAAGGATCGACGTGTGCTTGGCCTGACGAAGGTCCGCAGAGCGGGTAATCAGCGACATCGTGCCATCGGCCTTGACCACCAGCGTCTGGAAGAAGCAGTAGCCGAACGTGTCGTAGCCCGTCAGCCAGTACATGCTTTCCTGCGCGAAGAGCAGGACGGCATCGAGCTTTTCCGCGCGCATCTGGTCGGTAAGGCGCGTGAGGCGGCTTGCGAATTCGGCTGTTTCGAAATGCAGTGCCATTCGGTCAAATCTCCCTGATGCTGATCGCTGAAATCTGGCGGCCGTAGTCCGGCTCCTTATTATGTGTGGTGCGCCGGTACGAGAAAAAGCGCTCGCTGTCCGGATAGGTGCAAATGCCAAGGCTTTCGGCACGCACACCCGCCTTCAGCAGCCGGTCGATGGTCAGCGCCGGAAGGTCGAACATCGCATGGCCTGACGTCTTCGAAGGAATGAAATAGCGCTCGTAAGACGAATCCTGTGTGACGAAGCGCTCGACGAATTCCGGGCCGACCTCATAGCTTGTCTGGCTGATCGAGGGGCCGAGGCAGGCGATGATGGTCCGGCGCTTCGCTCCAAGTCTTTCCATCGCTGCAACGGTGTTTTCCAGAACGCCGGTCAGTGCGCCTTTCCATCCGGCATGTGCGGCGCCGATCACCCGGTTTTCCGGGTCGGCGAAAAGGATCGGGCCGCAGTCGGCTGCAAGAACGCCGAGGACGATGCCAGGCGTTGCCGTGACCAGCGCATCGGCTTCGGGGCGCGTGCCGTCATAGCTGCTGTCGACGGTGACCGCATCTGGCGAATGAACCTGATGGACTGTCGCGAGCCTTTCCAAGGGCTGGCTGAACCAGGCGGCAACGCGACGGCGGTTCTCCATCACCTTTGCGCGGTCGTCGTTCGAGCCAAGCCCGACATTCAGGCCGCGATAGAGCCCTTCCGAAACCCCGCCCGCCCGTGTGAAATAGCCGTGGCGGATCGCTTCGCCGGCCGCTTCGTTCAACAGCGCGCTTTCGATCGGTGCGGGAGAGGCCGCGTCTTGCATCAGTGATTCCGGGGTGTTTGAACGGCGCCATTGTCCGCCGGTCCGCCCGGCGAAGCATTCTTGATTGCGCCGGATGTTGGCCCAGGGCCGCGCGTCCTGTCAATCCACCGGGCGGAACGGCATGAGATCGACGGCCGGATAGGAGACGGCCATCGCCTTGAAAAGCTCGCCCATCCGGCCCTCGCCGGAGCCGGCCAGCCGGTCCACCGCGCTCTGGATGATCTGCTGGGTGCGCGGTTCACGATCGCGGCCGAGAGCGGCGGCGCGCTCTAGAATGCCGAGGCCGATCAGGAAATCCCCCTGGTGCAACGCGCCGTTGAGATGCAGCCCGGCGCCGACAGCGGTCTTCGCAAGGTCTTCGAAATCCACATGGCTCGTCAGGTCCGCTTCGCCGGGATGGGCAAGCGGCGGATCGAACTCGTGCATGCGCACGGCCTGTAGCGTATCGCCGAAGCCGGTGACGAGATGGCCGTAATCGATCGCCAGCGCCGTGCCGCCGAAAGCCTTCAGACGATCGCAGATCGTCATCATCACAGCCTCTCGGGCCGGCGAAATCTCGAAGAGCGTGCCGGCCGGCGCGGCCTCCGGTTTTTCAGGCAGCAGTGCCGGATCGATGCCGGCGATCCCGGCGGCGAATGTCAGCTCGCCATCGATATCGAGGCCAACCATGCGCTCACGAAAGCCGGTCGGCGTCTTGATGAATTGGCGGATTGGAATGGCGTCGAATAGCTCGTTTGCCGCAATCAGTGTGAAGCCCGGCGGCACTTCCTCGAAATCGGCATGCCAGCTGATCTTGCCCTCATGTGCGTCAAGCGTCTGCTGCTGGATACCGCGCAGGCGCTCGCTCGTTTCGACGAGATGAACCGTCATATTCTCGAAAAGCGGCGTGGCGAGACGCTCGATGACACGCAGCATGTCGGCCATCATCGTCCCGCGACCGGGGCCGATTTCAACGAGGCGCACGCCTGCCGGCGCGCCATGGCGCTGCCAGGCATGCACGACGAAGACCCCGATCATTTCGCCGAAGAGCTGGCTGACTTCGGGCGCAGTGACAAAATCGCCGGACCGGCCAAAGGGCTCGCGGGTGCGATAGTAGCCGTATTCCGGATCAGCGAGGCAGAGCGAAAAATAATCCGTGACGCTGATCGGCCCGTTCGCCTGAATGATCGACTTTATCTTTTCACCGAGTGCGGTCGTCATGATCCTACCGTCCTGACAGGCTCAATGCTGCAAAGCGGCCTGGCGGCGGGCACGCGCCATCGCCCAGATGCCGAGCAGGAGCATCGGGAAGGAAAGGACCATGCCCATGGTCAGCCAGTTCGTGCCGAGCAGGTAACCAAGCTGCGCATCCGGCTCGCGGAAGAACTCGACGAATATGCGTGACAGCGCGTAGCCGCAGACGAAGAGACCGGTAACGAGCCCCGGTGATTTCAGCGCCCGGAAACCGTAGACGACAAGACCAAGGGAAAGCAGCAGCACGATGCCTTCGAGGCCTGCTTCGTAGAGCTGGCTCGGATGCCGCGCAAAAGGCCCGCCGGTCGGGAAAACGACTGCCCAGGGCACATCCGTAAGCCGCCCCCAAAGCTCGCCGTTGATGAAGTTTGCAATGCGGCCGAAGAATAGGCCGATCGGCACCACGGTAGCGACGATGTCGAAAAGGCTCCAGACCGGAACGCCGTTCTTGCGCGAAAAGAGGATCATGGCGATCGTCGTGCCGATGGTTCCGCCGTGGAAGGACATGCCGCCATTCCAGATCTCGATGGCACGGAGCGGGCTTTCGATCACGGCCGGCAGATCGTAGAAAAAGATGTAGCCGATGCGACCGCCGAGAACGATGCCGAGGGCTGCCCAGACGATGAAGTCGTCGATCTGCGCCTTGGTGATCGGCGAGGTATTGCCCGGCCAAAGCGCATCATTGCCGGCGATCTGCCGGGCATAGAGCCATCCGAGCATGATGCCTGCGACATAGGCGAGACCGTACCAGTGAACAGCCAGAGGGCCGATCGCAAAGGCGATCGGATCGATATCCGGAAAGGGCATGATCGAAAGAAGATTGGCTGCAGTCGGCAAGGTTTTTCCACCCGTTGATGTGCGCGGAACATGGCGTTGCGATACGAAGCGGTCAAGTCGATTGTGAGGCAGAGCAATGCCCGAAGCGGCTTATCCAGAGCAAAGCGCTTGCATCCTTAACAGCAAAGCCCTACCTCACTCCTTAGGGCTTCGGGCCCATCAAAATCATGTGGTGGGAAGGAGAAAAGCCGCCATGACCAGTGGAACAAACCGCATCATGGATGAATTCGCCAAGCTGATGACGGATGCAGCGGGCGCTGCCCAGGGTGTGCGCAAGGAAATCGAGACTGCCTTCAACGCTCAGGCCGAACGCTGGCTGAACACCATGGATGTGGTCAAGCGCGAGGAATTCGAGGCCGTCCGCGAAATGGCGATCAAGGCGCGGGACGAGAACGAAGCGCTGCTTGCCCGAGTCGCCGCGCTCGAAGCGAAGCTAGCTGCAAAAACGAAGTAAATCCCATTCAGGCACAGGGTACGGTGTGGCGCGTAAGCGGCACGCCGCCTCATCGACAAAAAAATCAGGTGTCCTTTTCCACCTGTGGACACTGCCAAAAAAGCCAATACGCAGAGTCGTTTACAACCTCCTTTTGAAATCAAATTCCGAAGCGCTGTCCACAGTGCCTTTCCGGAAATGACCGGAGAGGGGCTGGCTTGTCACCGGGGGCGTTATACACTGATTTTAAATGATGATTCGAAGCGGACATTGGTAAGCTCCGGGCAGGTTCACTGCGTTAGGTCTGGCAGCGGTTCAACGAACATCCGAGTGGTGGTTCCGGTATTTGCGTGTGTCTTTTCTTGTGTTCGTAAACCCAAGTTCAGTCGCATTCATTCCGGTCAAGAAGGTGCTGCATGAGCCTTATGGAATTGGAATTCGAGCGTCAGTCGAACCCGGTCGATATGATCGAGTACGTCGCCGCCAATAACGACTGGTCGTTTGAGCGGTCGGGCGAGGACGAGATCGCAATGACGGTCGAGGGGAAGTGGGCCGATTACCACGTTTCCTTCTCCTGGATGGAGGAATTCGAAGCGCTGCATCTCGGCTGCGCGTTCGACATCAAGGTTCCAGAAGCTCGCGTCAATGAGGTCACCAAGCTTTTGGCGGCGATCAACGGGCAGGTTCTGATGGGTCATTTCGATCTGTGGCGGCAGGAAGACGTGATCATTTTCCGGCAGTCGCTGCTTCTGGCGGGCGGTGCCGAGCCAACGAACCGTCAGGTGGAAGTTTTGCTTTCCAGCGCGCTCGATACCTGCGAAGCTTATTTTCAGGCGTTCCAGTTCGTCATCTGGTCCGGCCTGGATGCCGCCAAGGCCATGGAAGCAGTCCTCTTCGAAACGGTCGGCGAAGCGTAAAATGTCACCATCGTCTTCCGATACAGTCGTTCTCGTCGGCGCCGGCAATATGGGCGGTGCGATGCTCTCCGGCTGGCTGAAGAACGGAGTTCCGGGATCCTCCGTTGTCGTGATCGATCCGGGTCCGTCGCCTGCGATGATGAAGGTGATCGGCGATGCGGGCGCGACGCATGCCTCAACCGTTCCCGCCGGCCTGAAAGCGGATGTCATCTTCCTCGCAGTGAAGCCGCAGGTGATGGAAACAGTCCTGCCACCGGTGAAAAGCGCCGTCGGATCCAAGACGGTGGTCGTTTCGGTGGCTGCCGGCAAGACGCTGGCTTTCCTCGAAAAGCATCTCGGCGAAGCCGCCATGGTCCGCGCCATGCCAAATACGCCCGCCATGATCGGCCGCGGTGTCACCGGTGCCTTCGCCAATTCGCGCGTCAGCGCTGGGCAGCGCGATCGCGTTCATTCGCTTCTTCGCGTCTCGGGTCCTGTCGAGTGGGTTTCGGCTGAATTGGATATCGATGCCGTGACGGCATTATCAGGCAGCGGCCCGGCCTATGTGTTCTATCTCGTCGAGTGTATGGCAGAAGCAGGCCGTAAACTTGGCCTGCCGGCGGACCTTGCCATGCGCCTTGCACGGGAAACTGTCGCGGGGGCTGGTGAACTCCTACACCAGTCCCCCGACGATGCCTCGAAGCTTCGCCAGAACGTAACGTCGCCGGGCGGCACGACGGCTGCGGCCCTTTCAGTGCTTATGTCAGAAAAGGGCATGCAGCCGCTGTTCGACGAGGCTCTTGCGGCTGCGCGCGCGCGTGCCGAAGAGCTTGCCGGTTGAGGATGCGCGATGGCTGAAGAAATCACCTACGCCGATTTCGAGCGTGTGGACATTCGTGCTGGCACGATCATCGAGGCCCAGCCCTTTCCGGAAGCCCGAAAGCCGGCCGTCAAGCTGCTGATCGATTTCGGCTCGGAAATCGGCGTCAAGAAATCCTCGGCGCAGATCACTGTTCACTACACGCTGGAAAACCTCGTCGGCCGCCAGGTTCTCGGGGTGGTAAATTTCCCGCCGCGCCAGATCGGATCGTTCCGCTCGGAAGTGCTGACGCTCGGCTTCGAAGACGAAGCGGGTGCGATCGTTCTTGCTGCAACCGACAAGCCGGTGTTGAACGGCAGGAAGCTGATGTAATCCGAGCTTCGGTTCATTTGGCATGCCAGATGTTATCTATACAATACGGGCATGACCAAAGCGACTTGGAGCGTTGAGAAAAAACAATCAGCTGAAGGCTCGCCCGGTCGCCGAACATGCTTTGAACAGTCGTTGCAGCGATCGAAAACGGCGGGCTTTTGGATGGCGTCGGTCATCCCAAAGGTCGTCTGCCTCTCCTGCGGACAGGCAGACCATGCCGAGGTTAACGCGGCGGTCAACATCCTTGCGGCCGGAACACGGCCATCGAAGGCGGTTAAACCCGTCTCCCGAGAACGCGAAAGGGCGACCTGAGCCGCCCCTGAAAATCCTCGTCCTTTCGGGTGGGGAAGATGTTAAAAAACGTATCGTGCTGATGTGATCAGTGAATGTCGCGCGAGACCGGATCAGTCAGCGTGAAATCATGAAAGATGGCTTCGAAGCCAGAGCGCTGCGGCGAGCAGAATGCCGGGCCAACCATAACCTCCTCAATCGACGGATCGAACCAGGCGAGGCGCGCCATGCGCCATTCGCTGATCCGGTCGGTCCGGTACTGAATGAAAATTGCGTCCTTGTTGCGGGTCACGCGCAGGAAGAGCAGCTCGAATTCGTGCTCGATGCGAAAGGCTGACCAATCGGAATTGCTATTGGTCACGACGGTGCTGAAGTGCTTTGCCCCGTCGGTATATTCGATTCCGCATTTCATCCAGTGCGCTGAACCTGCTCGGACCATCAGGCCGGCCTGGTCGTACAGCTCTTGATAGCGTCCGGAAAATGTCACTTCCGCCGTGAAATCGCCCTTGCGCCGGCGATAGAGAAAATGGCCGTCGTCACGGTGGAACCCGTAATAGGTACCTTGCCAGAAGTCCGTCTTGTCGCCCGATCGGACATGCAATGCACCCTCGTGAAGCTCCGCCAAGGGCGGAGGATTGAGCCAGGTCATTTCTTTCCCGTCGATTGCCATCTGGAATTCACGCGGGGATGCGGATGGTGGCGCGGAGACCGCCGAGCGGGCTGTCGCCGAGCGTGACATTGCCGCCATGGCTGCGGGCGATATCGCGCGCGATCGCAAGGCCGAGCCCGGTGCCGGAATCGTCCAGATTGCGTGCTTCATCCAGACGGAAGAAGGGCTTGAAGACATCCTCGCGGTTCTTTTCGGGAATGCCGGGGCCATCGTCGTCGAAATTCAGCGTCAGCCATTTTGCGCCGTGCTTCGCTTCGATGTTCAGCGTATTCGCATAGCGGCGGGCGTTGGATGCGAGGTTGGTCACCAGGCGCGTAAATGCGTTCGGCCGGACCGAAATCTTGACTTCGCCTTCGATCGAATAGGTGAAGTGCTTTTCGTGCAGAGCAAAGTCCGTTGCGATCTTTCCGAGCAGTTCGGTAAGCTTCAGTTCTCCGACATCCTCCTCGATCTCGCTGCGCGCAAAGGCCATGTAGGCTTCGAGCATCGACTGCATGTCGTTGACGTCCTCATTCAGTCCTTGCAGTTCCGGGCTATTGCCGGCAAGGGCAAGCTGCAGCTTGAAGCGCGTGAGCACCGTGCGTAGGTCGTGACTGACGCCGGTCAGCATTGCTGTTCGCTGTTCGATCTGCCGTTCGATGCGTTCGCGCATCAGGATGAAGGCAAGACCCGCGCGCCTGACCTCGTCGGCGCCGCGCGGATAGAAGTCATCGTGTTTGTGTCCCTTGCCGAAGCTTTCGGCGGCTTGCGCGAGCGTCAGGATCGGCCGAATCTGACCGCGCAGAAAGAGGATCGACACGCCGATGAGCACGAGAGAAGCGCCGACCATCCAGACGATGAAAATGTGCGTGTTCGACGCATAGGTCTGGTTGCGCTTGGTCAAAACGCGCAGAATCTTGTCGTCGAGCTTTATACGGATTTCGACGAGGCTCGAATCTCCCACCGTGTCGATCCAGAAGGGTCGTTTGATCTGGTCGCTGATCTCATCGCTCAGGATGCCGTCGAGGATGGAGAAGAACGGCTTTTCGCGCGGCGGCGGCAGATCTCCGTCAGGCTCGATCGAAATCTGCAGGTTCAACTGCTCGCGGGCGATGCGCGTTGCCTCGCTATAGTCCGTATCCTGCGGATAGGTTTCGATGATCTGGATGATCGCCGCAATATCGCGGGTGACGGCCATCGACAAGCGTTGCGTCACCATCTGCCAGTGACGCTCCATGAAGACCGCGGCGACGACGGACTGCAGCAGCACCATGGGAATGATAATGATCAGCAGCGAACGGACGTAGAGACCGGTCGGCAGGTGGCGGCGCAGCCAGCGGCCGACCCCTTTCCATCCGGAGGCTGGCGATCGTTCTTCGCGGCGCAGGGAGTCGAAAGTTACCATCACGGTCGCGATCCTGACGTTGAGGCCATCAATCGATGCTCAGCCTGTATCCTATACCACGAACCGTCTGGAGCCAGACAGGATTTGCAGGGTCGTCCTCGATCTTGCGGCGGAGGCGATTGATCTGCACGTCGATCGTGCGCTCGCCGACGTCGACGTCGTTGCCGATGAGCTCGTGCCGCGGAATGGTGTCGCCAGCGCGCTTGGCAAAAAGCAGCATGATTTCCTGCTCGCGGTCGGTGAGGCGGATCACTTCCGTCGCCTTCTTCAATTCCTTTCGGGTGAGCGAGAAAGTGTATGGGCCGAACATGATCTGCTCGATCTTCGGCGCGTCCGAGGTGTTGCGGCGCAGGATATTATTGACGCGCAGCACCAGTTCGCGCGGATCGAAAGGCTTCGAGAGATAATCGTCGGCGCCGGCTTCAAGGCCCGCAATGCGATTGTCGGATTCCGCAAGCGCTGTGAGCATGATGATCGGCACGTTCTTAATGGCGCGCAGGCCGCGCGTCACGTCGATGCCGGATTCGCCCGGCATCATCACATCCATGATGATGAGATCGAAGTCGAGCCCGGCGAGCTTGCGTTGCGCCTCGGCACCATCGGCAGCCACGGTCACCCGGAAGCCGTTCTCCGTCAGGTAACGGTTCAAAAGAGCGCGGATTCGGGTGTCGTCATCGACCACCAGTAGATGCGCCGCGTCATCAGAAATGATTGTCTTCCCCGCCATTCAATCCGCTTTCGTTGTTTGCCTGTCCCTCATACCCCTCAGAAATGCCTTTACGCTTTCGCGCACGTCCCGGAGCGGCACCGTCGAATGCTCTCTCAATGCGGCGCGATTGCGGCTCCGCCAGAGCGAGCGCGAGTTCGCGCCCGGTCTTGGTCGGATAAAGCTTACGCTGGCGCCGGTCTTCAGGCCCCGCAACCTGACGAATATACCCCGAATCGATCAGTTGTTTGAGCACTCGAGCGAGGCTCTGTTTGGTAATTTTCAATGTATCCAAAAGATCGGCAACGGTCATGCCCGGTTCACGGTTAACGAAATGCACTACCCGATGATGAGCCCGGCCGAACCCGCTCTTTTCGAGGATCGCATCAGGATCAGAGACGAAATCGCGATAGGCGAAAAAGAAGAGCTCGATGATCTCGAAATCGATGATGCCGGTGTCTTCCATCGGTGCGGCCAATGGTTCGGCTTTGGTTACTTTCGAGCTGGTCTGTCGTGCCGCCACGTCATTTCCTTTCTCGTTCTGCGGGCCCCGGGAAACTTTAGCAAAGATATGTCAGCTTTGTTGACACAATTTTACGCCGCTGTTAGCTTCCCCGGACTTTGCGGAGGCGGGACGTTCATTCGAAACCGGCCCGTCTTTCCTCCCCATACAACGCATATTTTTCCCCACTGCGTAGTGGATAAAACGTAATATGGGCAACAATCAACAGGCATGGCGTGCGGGCGCCGGAGGATAAGAGAATGGCTTCAGTTCCCTTCGACCAGCTGGATGGCGAAATCTGGTTCAACGGCGAATTCGTGCCGTGGAAGGACGCGAAGGTTCACGTGCTGACGCATGGTCTGCATTATGCCAGCGCGGTCTTCGAGGGCGAGCGCGCCTATGGCGGCCGCGTTTTCAAGCTGACGGAGCATAATCAGCGTCTTCACAACTCAGCTGAAATCCTTGGATTCAAGGTGCCTTACTCGGTCGAGGAACTCGATGCGGCAACTATCGAACTGCTGAAGCGCCAAGGTTTTTCCGAGGCCTATGTGCGCCCGATCGCCTGGCGCGGTAGCGAAATGATGGGGATTTCGGCGCAGTCGAACCGCATCAATGTCGCGATCGCCATCTGGCAGTGGGGCAGCTACTTCAATCCCGCCGAAAAGCTTAAGGGTATCCGCCTCGATATCGCCGAATATCGCCGCCCCGACCCGAAGACGGCGCCGTCTTCGTCGAAGGCCGCCGGCCTCTACATGATCTGCACCATCTCCAAGCATGCCGCGGAGGCCAAGGGCTATGCGGATGCGATGATGCTCGATTACCGCGGCCAGGTCGCCGAAGCGACGGGCGCCAACATCTTCTTCGTCAAGGACGGCGTCATCCATACGCCGCTTCCCGACTGCTTCCTTAACGGCATTACGCGCCAGACGGTGATCGAACTCGCCAAGCGCCGCGGCTATCCGGTCGTCGAGCGGGCAATCCAGCCGGAAGAGCTTTCGGGCTTCAGCGAATGCTTCTTGACGGGCTCCGCTGCGGAAGTGACGCCGGTCTCCGAGATCGGACCTTATAAGTTCACGCCGGCGACGATCTCCGAGACGCTGATGAACGACTACATGAAGGAGGTTTATCCGGGGGCGTCTATCGCGGCCGAGTAACCGCCCCGCGCCGCTCCTGCGACCGATTGCGATTGTATCATGTCGAGGAGGGAAGGGGCGCCAAAAGCAACCCATGTGCGAGGTTCGGTACGGAAGAAAGCTGCGGGCAACTCTAACGGAATGAGGCGATCCAACGACCGCCTCACACTGCACGCTTATTGATAGACATAGACGATGCGGCGGGTGCCGGGATCGACGAGCACAGGCCGGTCATTGATGCGCACATAGCGGTATTCGTAGTCGGGAATCTCCTGGAAGGTCACGGTATCCGGAACCTCGGCACCCACGACGACATCGCCGCCCAACTGAACCGTCTGCGTCGGCGTGGTTTCGATATAGGTGCGGACCGTCTCCGGTGGCGTTATCGCTTCCACGGAGCCGACAGGGCCAAGCAGTTCATCGCCGGGCGCGGGCTGCGGATCGGCGGGCACGACGGTTGCGGTCAACTCATAAGTCACAGACGGGACGCCAAGAACGGCCTCGTTCTCTTCGACGATCATCGCGTTGCCTTGGTGCTCGACCTGCAGGTATTCAGCATAGACCCAGCCGCGCATGCCGTTAACATCGACGCGGCACCAGCGGCTGCCCTGGATGCAGCCATCCAAGATGGCCGCAGAGCCGCGCGTTGCGACGCCGACGGAGGGATATTGCGGGCCAGGCCCGGAACGCACGTTGAGGTCGTTGATGGCCGTCGCGCTCATTTCCGCATGGGCAAGGCCAGCGCTCGCGGCGAGCACGGCACCTGCCAGGAAAAGATTTCTCGTGAAGGTCATTCTGTTTCTCCTTGCTTTAGCTGGAATGAAACGCTTCGTTCACCATCTAGTTCCGCCGCTTGACCGCGCGGGCTGAAATCTGGATTCATCTTAGAATCGCAACGTATTGAAATTTAATGATAAAGATCGATAGCGCCCGAACATTTCAGAAGCGATGAACTGTTGTTACGATGCGTCTTGAAGGCGTGAGGCAAGGGCAATGCCCACCAAAAAGCGGCTGGCTTTGATGACCTTTCCGGCTATATCGGAAGCAGGCAGAGACAAGCGAGGCATATCATGGGCATGCTCCAGGCCGGCATCATTCCGGTGACACCCTTCCAGCAGAACTGCACGGTTCTCTTCGATCCGGACACGAAGGAGGGCGTAGTCGTCGATCCGGGCGGCGATGTGCCGGTCATTCTCAAAGCGCTTAGGGAGAACAGCCTGACCATCAAAGAGATCTGGCTGACGCACGGGCATCTCGACCACGCGGGTGGCGCGAAAGAACTGAAGGAAGCGCTCGGCGTGGAAATCATCGGTCCGCACGAGGACGATCGGCCATTGCTGGACCGGATCGAGATGCAGGCGCGGCAATACGGCATCACCGGTCTTCACAACGTCGTGCCGGACCGCTGGCTGAAGGATGGCGACAGGATTTCCTTCGGTAGCCACGAGTTTGAAGTCTATCACACACCCGGCCACGCGCCCGGCCACGTCATCTATTTCAATCGCGCTCAGAACTTCGCCCATCTCGGCGACGTACTCTTCAACGGCTCGATCGGCCGAACCGATTTGCCGGGTGGCAATCACCAGCAGCTGCTGGGTTCGATTCGCGACAAGGTACTGCCCCTCGGAGATGATGTCGGCTTCATCTGCGGGCATGGCCCTGGCAGCCGCATCGGCGACGAGCGACGCGGTAACCCGTTCCTCAGGGGTATCTGATCTCGACAGACGACCAAAACAAAAGCGCCGCCCGATAAGCGGCGCTTTGCGTTTGAAATGGTCCGCGGATCAGCCTGCGGTGCAGAAGTGCTCGCGGCCGTCGTTGCCGACGAAGGTGCCGCTTCTCGGATCGAAGCTTCGGTAGCGGTAAGAGCAGTAGCGCTCCCACTGCGGCGTCCAGGGCTCGATATCAGCGCGGACAGGGGCGTAGTAACGCGGCGGTGCGCGGTAAACCGGCACGGCTTCATATTCCGGCTCATAGGGCGGATCGATATAGCGCGGCTCTTCATAATAGCGCGGCTGATTGGCGATGGCCGAGCCGACGATCAGGCCGGTTGCGAGACCGACGGCGCCGCCGACAACCGCTGCGTCGCCATTGTGATGGCTATGCCAGCGGTCACGGGCGGATGCTTCGCCAATTACAGAAAGGGTGAGGGCTGCGGCAGTAGCGGTTAGAAGAAATGTCTTGGCGAGCCTGTTCATGATCATATCCTGTTCTTGGAACCCCGTGAGCGGTTCCTGCACCGTGATGATGACAACATAGTGGCGGCTATCTGAACGGACGCTGAATGACAAAACCCGGCATAGCTGCCGGGCCTCAACTCGAATTCGACGGCCTTGTGGAGGCCTCAGCCCGCAATCTGCAGATTGACGGCCTTGGGGCCCTTGCCGCGACGATCCGGCTCCGTGTCGAAGCTGACCTTCTGATTTTCCGTCAGGCCGGCAAGGCCGGACGCCTGAACGGCGGAAATGTGAACAAAGATGTCGGCGCCACCCTTGTCCGGCTTGATGAATCCGAAGCCTTTGTCGGTATTGAAGAATTTTACAGTGCCAGTCTCGGCCATGCGTCAGGTCCTTTTCTCTCTGCCCGCCATCCACACGGGCAGCATCAACTATGTCCCTTGCGGGGCGTTGGCAGGCAATTCTTGAAATTCGAGAAAAAGGTCCCCTCTACCTCGGCCTGTCTCATGACGGGATTATTCCCCATCTTGGCGAGACCGGCTGACCGGAATATTAGCGTTTCCGGCGCGCACATACTTAAGGACTTCCCATGCTCGCAAAATGCCCGAACGCCGTGAGATTGCTGCGATTAAGGGGAATTGGCAAGCAAAAGTTTTTTAACGTGTTATCGAAAGCACATTCAAATCGGCTATCCTATTTGCGTCAAAACGCAAAATTTCGCTCGCAGTCCACGTATGATTAAGGTTTTGTATTGCTTGCAATATAAGTTGAGAGCAGTTTTTCCCAAAAATGCAATGATAGCGCGTCCTGGACGCGCGCTAAATTTTTTCCAGAATTGCCGTCCAACCGGGAAAAAACCATACCTCAAGCGGGCTGGCTGCGCCTTTTTCCGATTTCCGGTACCAATTCGACCACAAGCATAGCGATAAACATCAGCGCACAGCCTGCATAGCCGAGCGACGGCATCGTCTCTCCAAGCAGCAGGGCGCCGAGTGCCGAGCCGAAGAGCGCTTCGGAGGAGAGGAAGATGGCGGCTTGCGACGGCGTGGTGTAGCGCTGGCCGATCACCTGCAGCACGAAAGCGACGCCCGAAGAGAAGACGCCGACATAGAGGATCTCCGGTGCCGCGCCCAAGATCGCCTCCATGCTGATAGGCTCGACAATTGCGGCCACGAAGAGCGCGGCGACCGCCGTCACGGCGAATTGGGCTGCCGACAGCGTAAGCGGCCTTCCCGTCTCGCAGACCGTGGTGCCGGCGAGCGTGATCTGTATCGCCCAGAACGCGGCACAGACGACTGTCAGGCCGTCGCCCGTGGTCAACGCGGAAAGATGCCCGCCGGACAGCATGTAGATACCGGCGACGGCCATGATGGCAGCCGGCCAGATGATCCAGTGCGGCGGTCGGCGCAGGAAGGCGACTGCGATCAGCGGCACGAAGACAACATAGAGCCCGGTGATGAAGCTGGAGTTCGTCACGGTCGTCGTCTGAAGCCCGATCTGTTGCGTCGAAGCGCCGCCGAAAAGGGCAAGGCCGATCAAGATATAACGCCCCAGATGGCGGCGCGTCGTCTTGACACTGGTTTTGCGCACTTCAAGGAACAGGAAAGGCAGGACGGCGACGGTCGCGACTGCAAAACGCAATCCTATGAACCAGAACGGACCGATTGCCTTCATGGCCGTCGACTGCGCGACGAAGCCGCCGCCCCAGATGGCGGCAGCAAGCAATAGAAGGAGGTTCGCCTGGACGCGCGTCATATCAGTCCTCGATGTGGGGCAGGCTGTATCGCGGACGGTTACCAGTTGCATTTCGTTTGGGCAAGGGCGAAGAAGGGCTCGTTCCGAGTGCCGAGATTGCGTGCATGGCCGAAAGAATGACCGCTGGTTACTCCGGAACTCCGCTTGCCAAAAAGCTCGGCCTGACGGACGGGCAGGCGGCCTTGCTGATCGGCGTGCCCGACGCCATCGGCGAGATCGGCGGCTTTGCTGGCTTCTCGCGCGTTGATGATGCGCCCGAAGACGGCACATGTTTTGACTACAGACATGTCTTCGAAGCCAAGCGAGTTGCCCTGGAAGGCATGCCAGGTCACCTTTTGAGGGCCTTGAAGCCTGACGGCATGCTCTGGATATCCGGCCGAAGAAGGCAGTGCGCCTGCCGACGACGATAACTGAGGATGTGCTGCGGGAAATCCTGCTTCCGATCGGTCTCGTGGACGTTACGTCGATGCCGTCTGGTCCGGCCTGAACTTCGTGATCCGCAAGGAACTGCGCAGTGCCTAGCCGTTCTGGCGGTCGGAGCGCGAGACACGCAGCAGTGCGCCATCGGCCTCGTCCGTGACTATCAAGAGCGCACCGTCCGGAGCAACGACAACATCCCGCAGGCGGCCGTAGTCACCCTCGAAAATCTGCTCCCCTGCAACGAAGGTACCGTTTTTATCGCGTTGCATGCGGGAGAGCAGTTGAAATTTGAGTGCTGCGACAAGGAAGTCGCCGTCCCACTCCGGAAACATTTTGCCGCGATAGATGGCGAGCGCGCCTGGCGCGATCGACGGATCCCAATAATGCAGCGGCTGTTCCAGTCCTTTCTTGGCCCTGCCTTCGCCGATCTTTGAGCCGGAGTAATTGCGTCCATAGCTGATGATCGGCCAGCCGTAGTTCTTGCCGGGTTCAATGACATTGATTTCGTCGCCCCCGCGCGCGCCGTGCTCGACGGTGTAGAGTTTGCCGTCGGCAATGTCGAAGGTGATGCCCTGCGGGTTGCGATGGCCTTTCGACCAAATTTCCGGAAGCGCCTTTCCGCTGTCCTTGAACGGGTTATCCGCAGGGATGCTGCCATCGGCATTGATATGCACGATCGAGCCGGCATCATCCTTCCAGTCCTGCGAGCGGTTCCGGTTGCCGCGGTCGCCGATGCTGATAAAGAGACTACCATCGACCGCGATGGCGATGCGCGATCCGTATTGGATACTGCCGCCGCTGAACTGCTTCATCGTGAAGATCGTCTTCACGTTCTCGAGTTTGCTGCCGTCGGTGGCAAGCGTCGCGCTGAAGGCTTCGGTTCCCGAGCCTCTTCGATTGGCGGTCGATGCCGTGAAATAGATCGTGCGGCTCGTCGCAAAATCGGGCGCAAGTGCCACGTCCATCAAGCCGCCCTGGCCACGGGCGCGGACGTCCGGCACGCCTCCGATCGGATCTGAAAGCGTGCCGTCCCTGACGATCCGCATCCGCCCAGGCCGTTCGGTCACCAGATAGGCGCCGTCAGGCAGCACTTCCACAGCCCAGGGATGCTCCAGCCCTTCCGCCAAGGTTTCGACGCTGACTGCGACCTTTTCGGTCTCGACCCTGTCTGCCGCCGCGGCAAAGCCAGGTGCGAAGACCGGCGCGCCGAAAAGCAGCGAAGCGGCGAATGTTCTGGCGATAGTCATGTGGCGTTTCCCGTCGCTTTCATCCGCTTTCAACGTGGAGCGGAGGGCAGAGCGCTTCAACCTTAATGCGGCGCGGATAACGGCTTTGTGTTTTGAGATTGAATCGAGGCGGTCGGCGTCGTGTCCACCAGCTCGGGTCCCGCGAAGGCGCGCTGCAGCAGGACCTGCGCGACGGCAGCCTTTCCCTTGATGTAGAAGCCGTCGCTCATCAGCGCGATGCCATAAAGGGCAAGCCCGGCGATGCCGAGTGCAATCATTCGCTCGACCGTCGAAAAGCGCGAGAAAAAGAAGCCGTTCTCACGCTGCTTCGCCCCATCATGGGCTGTGGCCGCCGCGGTCGCCATGGCCAGTTCGAGGTAGGAGGGAAGCGGTTCGAACCCGTACGCATCCTGATGCCGGTTTCCGTTGCGGGGACTTGACATCGTTTACCGGGTCCTCGTGGTCATTAGGCGCTTGATACGCCGGCGCCATACTGCAAGTGCGCCCGCAGCGGTCAGGGCGAAAAGCAGCATGGTCAGCCCGCGCATGATCTGCCCGTCGGCGCGTGTCGTTATCCGCGGCGGCTTCGCCGAAGCCGCAGGCCGAGCGGTCGCTTCGGTTGCCGACGGCACCGGCGCGGCGACGGAGCCGGTTGTTTGCTCGGTCTTCTGCAGCTGCGGCATCCCGTCGGCGCGAGCTGTCGAAATGACCCCGAATGCCATCATCGTCGAAGCGGCGACAACGCCTGCTGCAATTAAAAAAGAAAGCGAAACCCGGCGGGCGCGAAGCCGCGCTGCGGCTCGCTCGTCCTCCAGAAACATTGGCATACCCTCAACAACCAATTGCGGAGCGCTAAAGATGAGGCTTAGATCCCGGCAGGCTCGCGACGGAATTGCGGCATGCCGTGTCATTTGTTGCGGCATAATCATGGCAAAGGCCGAATCCGGCGAAGTTTTTGATTCCAGGGATGAAATCCGCATCTCATTCAGACAATGATTCAAGTTCTTTGCAAAGTGATTCATACTTCGGCCGCCGCGCCCGGCAATTGATCAATAAGAATCATTGGCACCATTGCGCCTTTGCGCTTGAAATGCCGCCGCACATTGGACATAGAGCTAACCGCAGAACTCCGGTCCCGGCCTTCTGCCCGTTTCAACCGTATAGGACCGATATCATGGCCTTTCTTGCCGATGCTCTTTCCCGTGTGAAGCCTTCAGCCACCATCGCCGTCTCCCAGAAAGCGCGTGAGCTGAAAGCAAAGGGGCGCGATGTGATCGGCCTCGGCGCCGGCGAGCCGGACTTCGATACGCCGGACAATATCAAGAAGGCCGCCATCGACGCGATCAATCGCGGCGAGACGAAGTACACGCCGGTTTCCGGCATCCCGGAACTGCGCAAGGCGATCGCCGCGAAATTCAAGCGCGAGAACGGCCTGGAATATTCCTGGGAGCAGACGATCGTCGGCACCGGCGGCAAGCAGATCCTGTTCAACGCCTTCATGGCGACGCTGAATCCGGGCGATGAGGTCGTCATTCCGGCTCCCTACTGGGTGTCCTACCCGGAGATGGTGGCGCTTTGCGGCGGCACACCTGCAATCGTCTCGACCACGCAGGAAAACAACTTCAAGCTCCAGGCAGCGGATCTCGACAAGGCGATCACGCCGAAGACCAAGTGGTTCGTCTTCAACTCGCCGTCGAACCCGTCAGGTGCCGCCTATACGCAATCCGAACTCAAGGCTCTGACCGACGTGCTGCTCAAGCATCCGCATGTCTGGGTGCTGACCGACGACATGTACGAGCACCTGACCTATGGCGACTTCAAGTTCGTCACGCCGGTCGAAGTCGAGCCGAAGCTCTATGACCGCACGCTGACGATGAACGGGGTCTCCAAGGCCTATGCGATGACTGGCTGGCGCATTGGCTACGCGGCCGGCCCGCTTGAGCTCATCAAGGCGATGGACATGGTCCAGGGGCAGCAGACCTCGGGTGCGACGTCGATTGCCCAGTGGGCCGCCGTCGAGGCGCTGAACGGGACGCAGGATTTCATCCCGGCGAACAAGAAGATCTTCGAAGGCCGCCGCGATCTGGTGGTTTCTATGCTGAACCAGGCCAAAGGCATCACCTGCCCGTCGCCGGAGGGCGCCTTCTACGTCTACCCGTCCTGCGCCGGCCTGATCGGCAAAACCGCGCCTTCGGGCAAGGCCATCGAGACCGACGAAGATTTCGTTTCTGAGCTGCTCGAAAGTGAAGGCGTCGCCGTCGTGCACGGCTCGGCCTTCGGCCTCGGCCCGAACTTCCGCATTTCCTATGCGACCTCGGAAGCTCTGCTCGAGGAAGCCTGCAAGCGCATCCAGCGCTTCTGCGCCGCCTGCAAGTAAGGCAGTTGGCAGCATTGAAGAAAGGCCCGTCAGCGATGGCGGGCCTTTCCCTTTTCATTCGATCGTTGACGGTGTGGCTGCGCATGCATTTGATGTATGAATACCTCGATCCGAATCGCGAGAACGGCCAGACTGAGCTTGCCCCGTGAGGTCGAGGAAGGGAACGCGATTGTCGTAACGCGAAAGGCCGTCCGGTCTTCGATCTCGTCCCGCATAAGCCGCGCGGGGGCGAGCCTGACAACTTCGATGATCCCCTGCCAGAGGCGGTCCCTTCGACCGCCTTCTGCTCGCCCAATGCCAAGTCGAAGGACTGCAGCTTGTGACGATCGACCGGGCTCTGGCAGGTTATCCGCCGGCCCTGAAATTCTGATTCCGTTCTTCGACAGCCGATGATCTTCCCCATCAGGCAGCGCGACCGCGGGGCGAATTTGCAGTCTTGTGCATTTAATGGAATACTGCCGATATTGGTCAGCCGGAAGCAATCGCGGCGTGCCTCGTAATTCTCGCCTTGCCGCGCGCGATGGAACCGGATGCAGTCCGGCGACCTTCGGCTGATTGCCGACAGATCGGGTAACGAGAAAAGAGGAGAGGTGCATGATCAAGGTGGTTTACGAGGTCGTTCCCCATGACGGCGGCTGGGCCTACCGGCTGGGAGAAGTCTATTCCGAAGCATTCCCGTCGCATGCCGAAGCGCTGGAGGCAGCCCGCATCGTTGCGGCCGAACAGCAGGTCGGCGGCGATTCCGCCGAGATCAGCTGGCAGGACGAGAAAGGCAAATGGCATGAGGAATATGCCGAAGGCGGCGACCGGCCGGAGACGGAAGTCGTCGATACCAAATGGAAGGGTGGCGGTTCCGCCGATGTCTCTCCGCGTGCCTGAGCCGAGCGCTCGTTCGACGACAATGTTGATGAAGCCGCTTTTCCGCGGCGTTCAAGCGCAGGCTCTTGCGCGTGGCACGATCTGCCGCATGAAGAAAACATCCTCTGACCTTTATTGAAGGAAGCCGCTAGGCTTGCCGCAACTCCGCCAGAGCGTTGCGCGCGACGGCAAGCGGGCTCTCTGCCGACGTATTCATGTTGTCACCGAGGAACCAAGCCGCCGACAGGCCGGAATAGGCAGCAATCCATTGCAGCAGGCGTTTGGGCTCCATGCCGGTTTCGGCACAAACGATCCGGAGCTGGCGCTGGAGGCGCCCCGGCACGCTGATGGCCGGAAGGTCTTCATTGGCGAAAGTATTGGCATAGTCGAAGCCGCGTTCGCCGATCAGGCCTTTCGGGTCGATCGCAAGCCACCCATCTTCTTCGAAATCGAGAATGTTGCTGTGGTGAACGTCGCCGTGCAACACGACCGGATCGCGCGGATCGCAAAGCAGCGTCTCGGCGATAGCACTGCATTCGGGAAGGATGCCGCCATAAGCTCTCGCTGCAGGCGCCAGTTCCCGGAACCAGCGGCGCAGCGGAATGAGGCCGGGCAGGGGCTTTTGCCGCGGTGCGTGCAGTCTTTCGACGGTGCGGCAGATGATCCGGCTTGCCTCATCGTCTTCGCCATCCATCGCCATCTTCAGCAGCGAGCGACCGCCCGTCGCCCGTTCGAGCAGAACAGCTTCGTCATCATGAGCATAGACCTTGGCGGCACCGCCGCCGTCCCACCAGTGCATCAACGCACCGCCGGCCCTTTCGGCCTCGTCACGAGACTTCTTGAGCATTGCCGGTTTGCCGTTCCAACGGACGGGTAGGAGGTGACTGGAATGGGTGATGATCGGTTCACCGTCGGGCGCCAGCGACCAGCGGTCGAGATGGGATTCGAACATGGCCGCATTCTAACGGCAGGAGTTGAAAAAGAAATCCCGCGCAAGGCGGGATTTCGTCCGGTACGTCTGAAGGTCAGGCGACCTTTTCGAGCAGTGGATAGTCGATGTAACCCTTTGCCCCGCCGCCATAGAAGGTGGCTTGGTCCGGCGTGTTCAGCGGAAGGTTCTTCTGCATGCGTTCGACCAGATCCGGATTGGCGATGAATGGCTTGCCGAAGGCGACCAGGTCGGCGCGGCCGTTTTCGACGGCATCGATTGCCATCTGACGGTCGTAACCGTTGTTGACCATCCAGTTTGCATGGCCGCCCGCCTTTTCATAAGCCTGGCGCAGATTCTTGTAGTCGAAGGGCGGATTTGTCCCCTGCGTGTAGTCGCGCTCGCCGCCCGTCTGGCCCTCGATAACGTGGACATAGGCGAGGTCATATCTGGCGAGGCCTTCGACGAGGTAGGTGAAAAGCGCCTGCGGATCCGAATCATAGCTTTCGCCCGAGGGTGTGACCGGCGAAATACGGATCGCCGTGCGGCCGGCACCGATTTCCCGGGTTACGGCATCGACCACCTCGAAAGTGAAGCGAGCGCGGTGTTCGATCGGGCCGCCATACTGGTCGGTACGGTCGTTGATACCATCGCGCAGGAATTGGTCGAGCAGGTAGCCGTTTGCGCCGTGGATTTCGACGCCGTCGAAGCCTGCGTCGATCGCAGCGCGCGCCGCCTTGCGATAATCCTCGATGATACCGGGAATTTCAGATGTCTCGAGCGCACGCGGCTCGGAGGTCTCCGCAAAGCTGCCGGTACCATCGGCGTTGACCAGATAGGTCTTCGCCGTCGCGACTTTATTGGTTGAGGAGACAGGTTTGCCGCCGTTCGGCTGCAGCGTGGTGTGCGAGATGCGACCGACATGCCACATCTGCACGACGATTTTACCGCCGCCTGCATGCACGGCATCAGTCACGCGCTTCCAGCCATCGAGGGCTTCCTTCTTGTAGAGGCCGGGAACGTCGGCGTAACCTTGGCCCTGGTGTGTGATGGCCGTTGCCTCGGTGATGATGAGACCGGCTGTGGCGCGCTGGCGATAATATTCGACGTTCAGATCGTTCGGGATCGCGCCGGGCGAGCGGTTGCGGGTCAGCGGTGCCATAACGATGCGGTTCCTGACGGCAATGTCGCCAATCTGCGCGGGTTCGAGAAGCTTGTTCATGGAAGTCCTTTCCTGTTCTGGCGGGAGGATCACTCCGCTATGGTGGGGCAACTCGACCCGGCGGAGAGATGGGCAAGTGCGGTGGCGACGAGGCCGATCAGGCCGTCACAGATCCTGGCTTAGTTGCTTGAGGAAGGCAGCGATCGTTTCTTCGTTGCGCTTGTAGAAAACCCATTGGCCGACGCGCCTGGTCGTGACGAGGCCGGCGCGGCTCAATGTTGCGAGATGAGCGGATACGGTCGATTGCGAAAGGCCGCAGCGCTCGAACTGGCTGGCACAGACACCCATTTCCAAAGGGTGCTCCTGGGAGGAGAAGTGCTCCTTCGGATCTTTCAGCCAATTGAGGATTTCCACCCGCATCGGATGGGAAAGCGCTTTCAGGATTTCATCTCTATCCATTGTCTCGTGCCGAACTATAAATCGAATTCGTTCGATATATGGATCGTCATTTTTCGATATGCAAATCACGAGGACGTGAGCTGTTCGGCTTTGATGAGCGCCTAAATTTTAAGCAAAAAAAAGGGCCACCGAAAGCTCGGGGCCCTTAAGGTGTGAAGGTCAAAAAACCTCCAGAGGGGAACAGCTAATGCGGTGGCACTGGGAGAGAAGCCACCGAAGTGCATCAGCTACGTGCGATATGGTGCTTTCTTGGGCAGCTTTCAATGCATTATTATGCATGCCTGCCATGCGCTGCACAAATTATGTTGCGATGCAGCGATTCTGGGCAAAAAAAGAGGGCCGCCGAAAGTTCGGGGCCCTTTAAGGTGTGAAGGTCAAAAACCTCCAGAGGGGAACAGCTAATGCGGTGGAACTGGGAGGAAAAGCCACCGTGTGCATCAGCTGAGTGCGATATGGTGTTTAATTGAGCAAACGGCAACCCTCTTTTGTGCATGCCAGTCATGCGTTGGTTGCATGGTCTGCGTTTTAGTGAACAAAAACGGGAATCAGAAGTTCCAGTTTCTCGCCTTGCTGACGATAAAATCGCGGAATGCCTTCAGCTTTGCGGCATTCTTGATTTCGTCCGGATAGCAGAAATAGGTGTCGAACGACGGCACGTCGGCGTTGATCGCTAGCTGGATAAGGCCCGGATCGCGGCCGACGATGTAATCCGGCATGCAGGCGACGCCGATGCCAAGCAGGCAGGCGCGCTTGATCGAGGTCTGGCTGTTGATCTGCAGATGCGGGATCCGCTTGTTGTCCGAAGAGCGGCCGGCAATCTCCAGCCAGTTTACGTCCAGCAGATAGCTGGGGGCGGGCTCACCGAAGGTGATGATGCGGTGATCGTCCAGATCCTCGACCGACTGAGGCTCGCCGTAGCGGTTAATATAGGAGGGTGCGGCATAGACGTGCATATGCACGGTGAAGAGCTTGCGCTGAATGAGATCGGACTGCTGCGGTTGGCGCAGGCGGATGGCGCAATCTGCGTGACGCATGTTCACGTCCAGTTCCTCGTTGTCGAGAATGAGCTGGATCTGGACGTCCGGATAAAGCTGCATGAACTCCTGGATCTTGTCCGTCAGCCAGCCCTGGCCGAGGCCGACGGTGGTGGTCACCCGCAGCTTGCCGGTGGGCGTTTCCGTCGTTTCCGTGAGCTGCATCTTCACCGTTTCGAGCTTCAGCAGCACATCATGGGCGGTGCGATAGAGCAGTTCGCCCTGTTCCGTCAGGATCAGGCCGCGGGCATGGCGGTGGAAGAGTTTGGTGCCGACGTCCTGCTCCAGCGCACTCACCTGGCGGCTGATCGCGGATTGGGAGAGATGCAGCTTGTCGGCCGCATGCGTAAACGATCCGGCCTCGGCAGCCGCGTGAAAAATACGCAGCTTGTCCCAATCCAATGGCATCCCCCCACCCCTCATAGCCGATATTACTCCGCGGCCACGGCGACGGGCATGTGGCCCGTGAGATAACGCTCGGCTTCGAGGGCGGCCATGCATCCCATGCCGGCGGCGGTAACCGCCTGCCGGAAGGTATCGTCCGTCACGTCACCTGCAGCATAGATCCCCTCTATGCTGGTTGCGGTCGAATCCGGAGCGGTCCAGAGATAGCCGTTGTCCTTGAGCTTGAGCTTGCCCTTGAAAAGTTCGGTTGCCGGTGCATGGCCGATTGCCATGAAGACGCCATCGACCGAAACGTCGCTGATGGCGCCGGTGCGGGTATCGCGCAAGCGCGCGCCGGTAACGGAAGGCGGCATCGGCGGTTTCGCCGGCGTGCCGGTGATTTCGGCGACTTCGGTGTTCCAGAGAACCGTCACATTCTCCTTCGAGAAGAGGCGCTCCTGCAGGATCTTTTCGGCGCGGAACGCATCGCGGCGGTGCACCACCGTCACCGACTTCGCGATGTTGGAAAGATAAAGGGCTTCCTCGACGGCGCTGTTGCCGCCGCCAACGACGATGACGTCCTTGTTGCGATAGAAGAAGCCATCGCAGGTGGCGCAGGCTGAAACGCCAAAGCCCTGGAAATGCTGTTCGCTTTCGATGCCGAGCCATTTTGCCTTGGCGCCGGTCGCGATGATCAGTGTATCGGCGGTCCAGACCTGGCCGCTGTCGGTGCGCGCCACGAAGGGCCGCTGGTTCATCTCGACCTCGGTGACGATGTCGCTGACGATCTCTGCGCCGACATGCTTGGCCTGCTGCAGCATCTGATCCATCAGCCACGGGCCCTGGATCGGATCGGCAAAGCCCGGATAGTTCTCGACATCCGTCGTGATCATCAACTGCCCGCCTTGCTCCATCCCGGCGATCAGCACCGGCTTCAGCATTGCGCGTGCCGCATAGACTGCGGCCGTATAGCCCGCGGGACCGGAGCCGATGATGAGAACTTTAGTGTGTCGGGCAGTCATAGTCCGGATCCTTTGGTGGCAGGCATCCTGTCGAAGCCGTGCGAGATATCGTAATAAACGCTTTTGTATAGTCTAGGGATGAACCAAGCTACCTTTCAAGGGGACAGCATGGAATACGCACAAGTGCTTGCGCTATTATCATGGGCTATCCGCAGATGTTTTTGTTGGTACGACCCCGACGCCCTCGTTTTCGCTGGCTGATGCTGTTATCGACCATTTCATCCACACCGCTACAACAGAGAGCCAGCCATGGGCAAGCGCCGATCACCATTTCCGTTGAAGGATCCGCGAGCAAGTACCAAGAGATATTGAAAACAGTGCCTGACGAAAGGCGGTATCGATTTTGTCTATGATGGATCTGTAACCCATTCTTCTCCCGTCCAATCAGTCGAGCGCGGCTCAACATCCCGGATTTGGGCATCGGATCAGATGAAGAAGCCTTAAGGATCGAGGTGCATATAGGGCCGCTTTCGCGCTATTTCTACCTCGCTAGAGGCTTGGTGTTGCCGAGGTCACTGCATCTCGGCAGCAACACGATTATAAAGCAAGGCGGTTCGGTAGACGCTTAACGAGGACGATGTATGGATTGGCGCGGGTGCTAAATACTGTGTGGTTTGCACTCATCATAGGCGTGCATGCCCTCGTCAAGGGCAAGTTCGCACCTCAACTGAATATACTTTGGCAGCGAAGCGCGGCGTTTGAAGTTGTCGCGGGCAATAATAGGAAGCGGCCTGCAAAGGGCCGATCGAAAAGAAACAGGAAGCTCTACCATGGTGATGCGCGTCGAACTTGATGCAATAGATATGAAGATTCTGCGCGAGCTCCAGAATGATGGCCGGATGACGAATGTCGAACTTGCCGAGCGGGTCGGTATATCGGCGCCGCCGTGTCTCAGGCGGGTGCGTAAGCTGGAAGAATCCGGCTTCATCCGTGGCTATCGGGCGCTTTTGAATGCGCCGGCGCTCGGTTATGATCTGGTGGCCTTCTGTATGGTCGGTCTGAAACATCAGTCGGATGCCAATCTGAAGGCATTTGCGAAGCAGACAGCCAATTGGCCGCTCGTGCGAGAGGCCTGGATGGTGTCGGGCGAATCCGATTTTCTCTTGCAGTGCGTCGCTGAGAACCTTGCGGGCTTTCAGGATTTCGTGATCGAAGAGCTCACGGCCACAGAGAATGTGGATACCGTGCGGACGATGTTGACCATCCGACAGGTAAAGGATGTCTCTCTGGTAGATATTTAAACATACTGGCGCGCGGTATCTCTTAGGTCCATGGGCGCATTGTTCCGCGCTGCTGTCGAACCATGAGCTGCTCGGCAAGGCTATCCTCGAAGCCTGTGCGCCGCACAAGCCGGTAGTCTCGAGTCGGTCGGAGGGGCCGAGCTGCGCGAACGGTCTCTTTGCCGAAATCGGCGATGTCGATAGTTTCGCGAAGGCGATCGAGCGGCTGATCAATGATCCTGTCCTCGCCGCCAAGCTGGCGGCAACGCGACGCTGATAAGCCGGTTCTCGGAAGATGCGGTCGCTAGTACCTATCTCGAACGTTTCAAGCGCAAGCCGTAATCGATAGAATTGACCGCTACCGCCGTAGAAGATCCTCATAGACGGCCTTCAACGCCGTCGCTTCGCCTTCCAGCGCAAAATTCGCCCGCACATGCGTGAGCGCAATCTCGCCACTGGCGAGCGCCCTTTGTGGATCGGCGAGATAGGGGGCGATTGCCTTCGTGAGAGCTTCGCCATCGCCGGCCGGAACGACGCTTCCGTTCGTCCCATCCTCGATCATTTCGGCATAGGCTCCGGCGTCCGATGCCACAACCGCAGTCTTCGAGGCCATAGCTTCGAGAGGCGTCAGCCCGAAACCCTCATTTCGGGAAGGAGCAACATATAGGGTTAGGCGGCGATACCAGACCTTGATGTCTGGCACTTCGCCCAGAAAGACGATCCGATCGGCAAGGCCGGCGGCGGCGATATCGGCCTTCAGCTTGTCGGCGAAAGCTCTATGCTCTGCCGTTGCCCGGCCGGAGATCACCGCCGTCCAATCCGGATGTTGCGGCAGCAGATCGATCATCGACCGGACGAAAAGGTCGGTGCCTTTCTGATGCCGGAGGCGGCCGAAGCAGCCGACGAGATACCTGCCGGGCAGGCCGGTGGCCTCTATGGTGTCCTCGGCGGTCCGGGGTGGATGGAAAAGTTCCAGATCGACGCCGTGGCGGATCACAATATGCGGCACCTGGAGGAAAGAGCCGGACCGGGCATTGGTCGCGACGACCGCGTCCATCCGGCGGATAAGCCAGCGGGTGTAGGCGGTATGGCGGCGCTGGGCGGCCGACGTAAAAAGCAGCTTCAGCGGCATGCGCAACACGTGCCGCAGCACGATACCAGCGGCCATCTCGTTGTTGCGTCGTGCGTGCCATACGCGCTGCCGGCGTCCGGCTGACGGACGCCATGCGCCAAGAAGCTGTCTCCATGTCAGCTTCGGTAGGTCTTTCGGTAAGCCGGGGCCGAGCGCCGCAATCTTGATGCCGAGTCTGACCTGGAGGGGAATCAAGCTGAACGATCGTCGACGTGACGCCGGACAGGCGCTGCTTGAAGTTCGGTGCGATGATTTCGACGTCAGCAATATCGATTGCGGCCGGCTTGACCGTTTTCGCCACAGGCAATCAACCCCAGGAGATCGACAGGACTTCGTAGGCTTTCGAGCCGCCCGGTGCGATGACCTCGATGGAATTGCCGACTACCTTGCCGATCAGCGCGCGGGCGATCGGGGAGGAGATGGAAATGCGGCCGGCTTTTACGTCGGCTTCCTGATCGCCGACGATCTGGTAGGTCTTTTCTTCCTCGGTGTCCTCGTCGACGAGTTTGACCTTGGCGCCGAACTTGATCTTGTCGCCGGACATCTTCGCAAGGTCGATCACTTCGGCGCGCGCCGTCAGGTCTTCGAGCTCGCTGATGCGGCCCTCGTTGTGGCTCTGCGCTTCCTTGGCTGCGTGATATTCGGCGTTTTCGGAAAGATCGCCATGGGCACGGGCTTCGGCGATCGCTTCGATGATGCGCGGGCGCTCCTCCTGCTGACGCCAGCGCAGCTCTTCCTGCAGCTTGACGAAACCACCCTGTGTCATCGGAACCTTATCAACCATTTTCCTGTCCTTTGATCTTCGTGTCCTATAGTCAGGCAGCGACACAAAAGAAAACAGGTCCCGAAGGGGACTTCGGAACCGTGCAATAATCCTAATCGCCCGCTTATAGCAGATCGTTGCCGCCGATTTCCATAAAATTCGTAATGTGGCGCGGCCGGCTAACTGTCTCCCCGCAGCACGCCGATCGCGTTGGTGAAGATGTGAGTCGGATCAAGCGCTTGGACAAGTGATCGCAGAGAGTGATTCAAGCGGTTAAGAAACGAAGTCAGGATCTGCAGGCAGATTCGGCGGATTGTAGGGGCTGGCATTCATCCGTTCCTTGACCGAGATATGGATCAGCGCATCATCCCGAATGAAGCGTCGGTCGCTCAACGGGAAATAGATCGCATTGCGGTTGCCGTGCCTGCGCCAGGAATTTTCCGGCACGCGCCGCGGAATGTATTCGAGGATTTTCCATCCGGCGTTCATGGAATCATGGAAGGGAGCAGTGGCGTCCAGCGGCACATACTTCTTCCCGCCTTTTCCGAGCACGATGTCGTTGACGATGCGGGTGCGGTAGAGGAGCCCGGCCGGTTGCGTTTCCTGGATCATCCAGGCGAGGGGGATCTTGACTGCCCCGCTTTGCGCTTCCGGATAGCCGCCGCCGATATCGCCGTGGACGCCTGCGAACCATACTTCCCGGAAATTCTGCTTCGCCACCGGTGCCTTCGGCCGGAACGGGCGGCCCCAATATTCCTGGTCCCGCTCCCAGAGCTCTGGCTGGAACATGGTCCGCCGTTCATCTATGGCGACTGCGTGCCGCACCCATTCGACGCTCGGGTTCTTGCGGGTGAAAGGATGGGTCTTGAACTGCGGAAACCATTTCCCCGTTTCGATCACTGAGGTCACCGTATCGAAAAGACCAAGCAGCTTGATCGGCGGGCGGTCGTTTCTGAGCATACGTTCGTAGAGACGCATGGCGGTGAAAGCAGAGGACGGATCCTCGCCACCATTCTCTGCAGCGCCACCGGCTTTCTCTTCGTGCGCGGAAATTCCCTTGTAGGTCCTGTAGGCATAATCGAGCAGGTTGAGATGATGCCGGCTTGTAAGGCCGAAGGCATGGATGAAACCCGCTAGCACCCGCGCCGAATAGGCGCCACGGCTGAAGCCGAAGATGTAGATGCGGTCTCGGTCGGAATGCCGCCGAGCGGCGTCGGGAGGGCCGCGATCGTAGTTTTCAACCAGGAAGCGATAGGCTTCCTTGACGTTCTGGTCGAGGCCCCAGCCCGTCGCGAGCCCGAAAACCTCATAGGATTTGCGAAGCAGTCTCGACCAGGCATTGGCCGCGCCGAACGTACCGACGCCTGGATCGTAGTAGACGATCTGCTCATCCGAGCGTTTCAAGGTGCCGAACAGTCTGACAATATTGGTCCGGTCGGCCGAAATCTCGTTCGATGTGCCATCGAACAGAATGACGATGTTCTTTGCCATCAACCGCTCCGGATGTGCCGCCGCAACGGTAACATCCGGGAGGTTTTACGGCAACTTCCGGTCGTCAAATGCTCAGAAATAGCTCTGCAGCGGGCGAACCTCGAGGTTGCCGGCCTTCAGCGCCTTGATCGCCTGGGCGGCTGCTTCGGCACCGGCCATGGTCGTATAATACGGCACCTTCTGCATCAGTGTCGCGCGGCGGAGCGACTTCGAATCGGAGATCGCCTTGTTGCCGTCCGTCGTGTTGATGACTAGTTGGACCTGGCGGTTGCGGATCGCATCTTCGATGTGCGGACGGCCTTCGAGCACCTTGTTGATCTTCGTCGCTTCGATGCCATTTTCAGCCGAAGAAGCGTTGCGTGCCGCCGGTGGCGAGTACCTTGAAACCTTCGCCTACAAGAACACGGATCGCAGGCAGCACGCGCGGCTTGTCGTGGTCGCGAACGGAGACGAAGACCGTCCCGTCACGCGGCAGTTCAACGCCGGCACCGAGCTGCGACTTGGCGAAGGCAAGGGCGAAATCGGTGTCGAGGCCGATGACCTCCCCGGTCGAGCGCATTTCAGGCCCAAGCAGCGTATCGACGCCCGGGAAGCGGGCGAAGGGGAAGACCGCCTCCTTGACGGCGATGTGCTTCAGGGCGCGCGGATCGGGCTTTTGGCCGTAGGCGGCGAAGGCCGCATCCAGCTTTTCGCCGGCCATGACGCGGGCGGCGATCTTGGCAATCGGCGCGCCGATGGTCTTTGCCACGAATGGCACGGTGCGCGAGGCGCGCGGGTTGACTTCGAGGACGTAGACGGTGCTGTCCTTGATAGCGAACTGCACGTTCATCAGGCCGCCGACATTCAGAGCCTTGGCCATGGCCCTTGCCTGACGCTCGAGCTCGTCGAGCAAGTCCCCCGACAGCGAGCGCGGCGGCAGCGAGCAGGCCGAGTCGCCGGAATGGATGCCGGCTTCTTCGATGTGCTCCATGATGCCCGCGACGTAGACGTCATCGCCATCGGAGAGGCAGTCGACGTCGACCTCGATGGCGTTCGTCAGGTAGCTGTCGAAGAGCAGCGGGTTCTTGCCGAGCAGCGTGTTGATCTGGCCGGTCTTGTCGTTCGGATAGCGCTGCTTGATGTCTTCCGGAACCAGTTCCGGAACGGTGTCGAGCAGATAGGTCTGCAGCATCGATTCCGAGTGGATGATCTGCATGGCGCGGCCGCCGAGAACGTAGGAGGGGCGTACCACCAGCGGGAAGCCGATTTCGGCGGCGACGAGGCGGGCCTGCTCGACGGAATAGGCAATTCCGTTGTTCGGCTGGTTGAGGTCGAGCTTCATCAGGAGCTTCTGGAAGCGGTCGCGGTCTTCGGCAAGGTCGATCGCATCCGGCGCGGTGCCGAGGATCGGGATGCCGTTCTTTTCCAGCGCTTCGGCAAGCTTCAGCGGCGTCTGACCGCCGAACTGGACGATGACGCCGACGACCTCACCCTTTTCCTGCTCGGCGCGCAGGATCTCGATCACGTCTTCGGCCGTTAGCGGCTCGAAATAGAGGCGGTCGGAGGTGTCGTAGTCGGTCGAGACCGTTTCGGGGTTGCAGTTGATCATGATCGCTTCGTAGCCGGCATCCTTCAATGCGAAGGCGGCGTGGCAGCAACAGTAATCGAACTCGATACCCTGCCCGATACGGTTCGGACCGCCGCCGAGGATGACGACCTTCTTGCGGTCGGAGACCTGCGCCTCGGAGCGGGCGGCGCCGACGAAGGGCGTTTCGTAAGTCGAATACATATAGGCAGTCGGCGAGGCGAACTCGGCCGCGCAGGTGTCGATGCGCTTGAAAACCGGGCGGACATTCAGGCTGTTGCGAAGTTCCGCCACTTCTTTCGGACGCTTGTTCGTCAGCGTCGCGAGGCGCGCGTCCGAAAAGCCCATGGCCTTCAGCATGCGCAGGTTTACGGCGTCGTTCGGTAGGCCATGCTCGCGGATACGGGCCTCCATGTCGACGATCGCCTTGAACTGGGCGATGAACCACGGGTCGATCTTGGAGCCCTCGTGAACCTCGGCCTCGCTCATGCCCTGGCGCAGTGCCTGGGCAACCATACGCAGGCGATCGGGCGTCGGCGTGCCGATCGCGGCACGGATGGCGTTCTGGCTGGACTCGCCTTCCTCGACGTCTGGAATTTCGATTTCATCAAGGCCGGTCAAGCCCGTTTCGAGGCCGCGGAGCGCCTTCTGCAGTGATTCGGCGAAGGTGCGGCCGATCGCCATGACTTCGCCGACGGACTTCATCGCCGTCGTCAAGATCGGCGAGGCGCCCGGGAACTTTTCGAAGGCAAAGCGCGGGATCTTGGTGACGACATAGTCGATCGACGGTTCGAAGGAGGCGGGTGTGGCGCCACCGGTGATGTCGTTTTCCAGTTCGTCCAGCGTGTAGCCGATCGCGAGTTTCGCCGCGACCTTGGCGATCGGGAAACCGGTTGCCTTGGAGGCGAGGGCCGAAGAGCGCGAAACGCGCGGGTTCATCTCGATGACCACGAGGCGGCCGTCCTTCGGATTGACGGCGAACTGGACGTTTGAGCCGCCAGTCTCGACGCCGATCTCGCGCAGCACCGCAATCGAGGCGTTGCGCATGATCTGATATTCCTTGTCGGTCAGCGTCAGCGCCGGCGCGACGGTGATCGAGTCGCCGGTGTGGACGCCCATCGGATCAATGTTTTCGATCGAGCAGATGATGATGCAATTGTCCGCCTTGTCGCGGACGACTTCCATTTCATATTCCTTCCAGCCGAGGACCGACTCCTCGATCAGCACTTCGGTCGTGGGCGAAGCATCGAGGCCGCCGCCGACGATGTCGAAGAATTCCGAACGGTTGTAGGCAATGCCGCCGCCGGTGCCGCCGAGGGTGAAGGACGGGCGGATGATGGCCGGCAGGCCGACGTCATCGAGCGCCTGAGCGGCGATCGCCATTGCGTGGTTCAAATAGCGCTGCTTGCGGTCGCTCTCGCCCAGGTTCCACTGGTTTTCCAGATCGTCCAGCGCAGTGTCGAGCGCGGCGCCGGAGAGGCTTTCGCGCAGCTTTGTGCGCTCGGCCTCGTGCATCTTGCGGTCGGCGTCCTTGATGTCTGTGGCGTTCGCCAGCATCGAGCGCGGCGTTTCCAGCCCGATGCGGGCCATGGCTTCACGGAAGAGGGCGCGGTCTTCCGCCATGTCGATCGCCGCCGGCTTGGCGCCGATCATCTCGACATTGTATCGGTCGAGCACACCCATGCGCTTTAGCGAAAGAGCCGTGTTCAGCGCCGTCTGGCCGCCCATGGTCGGCAGCAGCGCATCCGGCCGCTCCTTGGCGATGATCTTGGCGACGACTTCCGGGGTGATCGGCTCGACATAGGTCGCGTCCGCAAGACCCGGGTCAGTCATGATTGTCGCCGGGTTGGAGTTGACAAGGATGACCCTGTAGCCTTCCTCCTTCAGCGCCTTGCAGGCCTGGGTGCCGGAATAGTCGAATTCGCAAGCCTGGCCAATGACGATCGGTCCCGCGCCGATGATGAGGATCGATTTGATGTCTTGGCGCTTCGGCATGGACGATATCCGTTTCTAGCTGCGCAAAAAGCCGGCCAGGGTGGGAGGCACCGGGTCGGTCGCGCACGAGGGGTCTTTTCAGGCTAGAAGCGGCTTATAGGCAAATGTATTTGCAAACGGAACCCCATAAATCGCGGAATCGACAGGAATCCGAAAACTCCTGAAATGCCGTTCACGGGCCGGGTACCACAATGACGCGTATCTCGCCGTTGCGTGCCGGATTGGCGATCGCTTCCGGCGCGTTATCAAGCCCGATCCGGCGGGAGATGAGAGGCTCGACCTTGATGACGCCCGAGGCGATCAGGTCCGCAGCGCGGCCGTGGGTGAAGGGGTTCAGAAACGAGTTCACCAGCTTGATCTCGCGAAACAGCAGATCGAAGGGCTGCATGGAAATCCTGGCGCCTTGCGGCATGACACCGAGGATCACGACGGTGCCGCCGCGGCGGGCGAGGAGAGGAGCCTGTTCCATGGTCTCCGCAACGCCGGCGCATTCGATCACCACATCGGCACCGCCCGGCAGAAGGCCGTGGTCCGCCGTCACCAGATCGGCGACGTCGCCTGCTGAGGGGTCGGCCGTTGCCGTGGCGCCAAGGTCTTCGGCAAGCCGCCGTTTATCGGCGTTTCGCGTCACCAGCACGACGCGTGTTGCCCCGGCGAGCCGCGCAAGCTGCACGACCAGCAGTCCGATCACGCCACCGCCGAGCACGGCCACGGATGCGCCGGCCCTGATCTTTGCCAGATCGACGCCGTGCAGACAGCAGGCGAGGGGTTCACAAAAGGCGCCATGCAGCGGTGCCAGCGACTGAGGCAGTTCGAACGCCTGCTGCTCCGGCATGCAGACATATTCGGCAAAACCGCCATCCCGATGAATGCCGATCGCCTGCAGGTTCCGGCAGAGATTGACACGTCCGCGCTGGCACTCCGGGCAGCGTCCGCAGGCGATGTTCGGGTCGCCGGTCACCCGCATGCCGGGGCGAAAGGCTGTCACGCCTTGCCCAACGGCTTCGATGATGCCGACGAATTCGTGCCCGAGTGTCACCGGCGTCTTCGACGGAAATTCACCCCGGAAGAGATGGCGGTCGGTGCCGCAGATGCCGCAGGCTTCGACCTTCACCAGCATTTCGCCATGGCCTGGCACCGGCTTTTCCATTCGGCTCACGGCAAGCCGTCCCGTCGCTTCCAGGCGTACAGCTTTCATCATGTCCTCCCGCATCCTCTCCTTCAGTGAGGGCGAAAGCGGGAGTCACGTCAAGCATTTGGTGCATTTTCTTCAACCGAAGCGACGGCGCACCTCAGCCGCATAGCCACGGCTGACCGGAATTTCGAAGGCCTCGCGCGTCAGGATAAGGAGCTTTTCGTTGTCCCGCTTCAAGCGCTCGACATGGGCATCGGCGGTCCCATGCGAGCGATGAACCTGCAGCCCGGCTGTGGCGCCCGTCTCCTTCAGCGCGTCGGTAAAGCGCAAAGAACACGAGTTCGCGGCCGAGGCGTCACGACTTCGGTGTAGTATCTTGCACCGGTCTGTTCACTCTGGTGCCGGGGCGGATCATGAATGAAGTGATCTTCAGCGGGAACGATACGGCTTCCGCGATGGCCGGCATTGTGCCCGCGACGATCGGTGCCATTCTTGCGCTTTGTCCGCGTCTAAAACCCTTTGCCTGAAACCTGCTGGCCTTCACGCCCTCGCCGGATATATAATTGCCTTAGAGCGCAGGCCTGCGCATCGCCAGGGGAGAGTTCAGATGGAATGGAAGGGGCGCCGCCAGTCGGACAATGTCGAGGATCGCCGCGGTGATGCGACAGGTGGCGGGTTCGGCCGTAATCCGTTCGGCCGCAACGGCGGCTTCAGCTTTCCAACCGGCGGCGGTATGGGACGCAGGGGCGGCGGGCTTTCGATCGGAACGATCATCTTCCTCGTTGTCATCTATCTGATCTTCAAGGCGATGGGCATCGACCTGATGCAGGTGTTGGATGGCGGCATGACGGGCGGCTCCGGCTACGAGCAGAGCCAATCGGAAGGCACTAGCACGCCCGCCGATGACGAGATGACCGCATTCATGCGTACCGTGCTGGCCGAGACCGAGGACACCTGGCAGGGCATCTTCCAGGCTCAGGGCAGGGATTATGAGGAGCCAACACTGGTGCTCTTTGCGGACGCTACGCGATCGGCCTGCGGTTTCGCATCCGCCGCCAGCGGACCGTTCTATTGCCCCGGCGATCACAAGGTCTATCTCGACACCGCGTTCTTCCAGGAGCTCGAGAGAAAATTTGGCGCCTCCGGCGACTTCGCCGAAGCTTACGTCGTCGCCCATGAAGTGGGCCACCACGTCCAGAACCTGCTCGGCATCCTGCCAAAGTTCAACGAGGCGCGCCAGCGCATGAGCGAAGCCGAGGCCAACAAGATGTCGGTGCGCGTCGAGCTGCAGGCCGATTGCTTTGCAGGCATCTGGGGGAAATATACCGAGCAGAAAGGCATGCTCGATGCCGGAGACCTTGAAGAGGCGCTGAACGCCGCTCAGCAGATCGGCGACGACACGCTGCAGAAGCGCAGCCAGGGCTATGTCGTGCCGGAAAGCTTCAATCACGGCACGTCGGACCAGCGCATGCGCTGGTTCAAGCGAGGCTTCGACAGCGGCCAGCTCGCCGCCTGCGATACGTTCTCCGGGCCGGTTTGAGCGAGCATCTTTTGCTCAACCCTCGCCTGATTTTGACAGGGAGGGGGCTGGGGAGGGCTGCCAGCAGGAGCTTATGGTCCTATTTTTCGCTGTCCATATGCTGCAATTGCGCATCCGGGTAGCGCGCACCTGCCGCCGCATCCTTCGGCACGGCGCGTTCGATGGTGCCCATATCATCTGCAGAAAGCTCGACGGCTCTTGAGCCGAGCGCTTCCGTCAGCCGGTCGCGGCGGCGGGCGCCGACGAGCGGGATAATGTCCTTGCCCTGTGCGGCAACCCAGGCGATTGCGATCTGGGCGACTGAAACCCGCTTTGCCTCGGCGATCTTGCGGAGTTCTTCGACGAGCGCCAGGTTCTGGTCGATATTACCTTCCTGGAAACGGGGGCTGTAGCCACGAAAATCGCCTTTGCCCGATTCCTGGCCCTTCTGCCAGTGGCCGCTGATCAAGCCGCGCGAGAGCACGCCGTAAGCGGTGATCGAGATGCCGAGTTCGCGGCAGGTGGGCAGAATTCCATCTTCGATGCCGCGGGAAATCAGTGAATATTCGATCTGAACATCGACGATCGGATGAACGGCCGCCGCCCTGCGGATCGTGTCGGCGCCGACTTCGGAAAGGCCGACATGCCGGACATAACCGGCCTTGATCATGTCGGCGATCGCGCCGACGGTCTCTTCGATCGGCACGTTCGGGTCGAGGCGGGCAGGGCGGTAGATGTCGATGTAATCGACACCGAGACGCTGCAGCGAGTAGGCGACGAAGTTCTTGAGCGCCGCCGGCCGGCAATCGTAGCCGAGCCACGTGCCCTGCGGATCGCGGAGCGCTCCTGTCTTGACGCTGATCACGACATTCTCGCGTTTGCGGCCCTTCAGCGCTTCGCCGATCAGCATCTCGTTATGGCCCATGCCGTAGAAATCTCCCGTATCCAGCAGGTTGACGCCGGCATCCAGAGCGGCATGGATGGTGGCGATGCCCTCTTCGCGATCCGAAGGGCCATACATGCCCGACATACCCATGCAACCGAGGCCGATGGCGGAAACTTCAGGCCCGGTCTTTGCCAAACGATAGGTGTGCATCTCTCTTTCCCTTTTTTTGATACCCTAGCGGCATCCTCAGACGTGTTTTACCCGGTCGGATTTTGTGCAATAACCCGTATAATATTGGACAACCTGTACGGAACTGCGCACAATGGATGACTTTGCCTCTCAGTGATCTGGCTGCCTTTGCCACCATTGCAAGGGAACGGAACCTTCGCACGGCAGCCCGCAAACATGGTGTGCCGCCATCTTCGCTTAGCGCATCTCTCCGTAGCCTCGAACAGCGGCTCGGCGTGCGTTTCCTCAACCGCCACGACCCGCAGCATGACGCCGACCCAACCAGGCGAAAGGCTGCTGGAGCGCCTCGTGCTCGGCGCTTGGCGATTGTTTCGGCACCCGGTCAAAGCGGCGCAGGTCTCGACTGGGAGGTCGAGAGCGACGGCGAAACGCTGGTGATCTCGCCGTCCGGGCCGCTGGTGGCCAACGTCATCGAGATGGAGGTGGTTCTGCGTTCGCCGGTCTCATCGGCTCCTTCGAGGAAGGGCTCGCTCCAACCATTGCACGTGGCGAACTCGCGCCGATCTGGCGATCCTTCAGGAATGCAGTCACCGAATTCTGCGGACCGTGCTCAATTATGCCAGCCACACGCACATGCCGCCTGCACTGCGCGCCTTGTCGATTTCTTGAAGGAATAGCGGCGGCCCGCTTAAAGTCCCCTGTTTGTTCCGCCCGCCGATCAATTTCACTGGCGGCTTGATCAAAAACTTTGAAATGTTCACGTATTGTTTCATTTTTCTCGTTGAGCTATTAACAACCCCGGCGACGAGATCGTCTTTCCAGAAAGCAATCCCCTGTTGAGAGATGTTCCATGCTTGATCCCAAATTCGTTCGCCGCGGCCTCTTCCTCGTTTTCCTGATCCTGTTTTTGGACGTGATCGGCATTGCGATCATCATGCCGGTGCTGCCCGCCTATCTTGAGGAACTTACCGGCGGAACCATTAGCGATGCCGCACTCGACGGCGGCTGGCTGCTGGTCGTCTACGCCGGCATGCTGTTTTTGTTCTCGCCGCTGCTTGGCAATCTCAGTGACCGTTTCGGCCGCCGTCCGATCTTGCTTCTCTCCGTGTTGACCTTCGCGATCGACAATCTGATCTGCGCGGCCGCTACAAGCTTCTGGATGCTTTTTATCGGCCGGGCGCTCGCAGGCTTCAGCGGCGGCAGCTATGCGACCTGTTCTGCCTATATCGCCGACATCAGCAATGACGGGAACCGCGCAAAGAATTTCGGCCTGATCGGCATCGCCTTCGGCGTCGGCTTCACCATTGGTCCGGTCATTGGCGGTTTACTCGGCGAATTCGGTCCGCGTGTTCCATTCTTCGGCGCAGCGGCGCTTTCCTTCCTCAATTTCGCTGCGGCCTATTTCCTGTTGCCGGAAACGCTGGACGCCAAGCATCGGCGCACTTTCGAATGGAAGCGAGCCAATCCGCTGGGCGCGTTGAAGCAGATGCGCAATTATCCCGGCATTGGCTGGGTCGGCGCCGTCATGTTCCTCTTCTGGCTGGCACACGCCGTTTATCCGTCCGTCTGGTCCTTCGTGTCGACCTATCGCTACGGCTGGAGCGAAGGCCAGATCGGCCTTTCGCTCGGCATCTACGGCATCGGCGCTGCGATCGTCATGGGGCTTGTGCTGCCAAAGATCGTGCCGGTGCTCGGTGAGTGGAAGACCGCCATCGTCGGCCTTTGTTTCTCTGCCGTCGGTCTGACGGGCTATGCTTTCGCTTGGGAGGGCTGGGTCGTCTACACGGTCATTATTCTGCACCGTGATGGAAAACGTCGCCGATCCGCCGCTTCGCAGCATCGCCGCCGGCAAGGTGCCGCCATCCGCGCAGGGCGAACTACAGGGAGCGCTGACCAGCCTCAGCAGCATTACGACGATCGCCGGCCCGCTGATCTTCACGCAGATGTTCGGCTATTTCACAGCGCCGGATGCTCCGGTGACCTTTGCCGGTGCTCCCTACCTGCTCGCTGCCTTCTTTATTCTGTCGGCGGCCCTGGTGTTCCTCGCGAAGGTCCGGACACCGAAACCAGCCTTGGAGGCGCCGGCGCAATGAGCTATCAGAATTCGTGATGATGTGATGAATTTTTCATCATCTGCCCCTTTTAGGGTGGCTCTTTGCGGGCCTTTGATCTAAGGCCCGGTATTACTTTGCCGCGAAATGCGGCCTGAAGTGATTCAACCATACAGGAATGGCTCTGATGGACGCGCCGATCGACGTGCACAGGCTTGCGCCGCAAACCGACAATCACTGGGGTGCGCATTTCCGCGCTACGCTAGCGCTCGGCATTCCGTTCATCGGCGCACAGCTTGCCCAGCTTGGCATCAACACGACGGACGTGATGATCGTCGGTCGCCTTGGCGCCGAGAACCTCGCTGCCATGGTGCTGTCGGCGCAGTTTCTGTTCACGATCCTGATTTTCGGTTCGGGCTTTGCCATCGCGGTTATCCCGATGGTCGCGCAGGCTTACGGCCGGGGCGATGTCGTCACCGTTCGTCGCTCGATGCGTATGGGCCTTTGGATGGTCACAGTCTATTGGCTCGTCATGCAGCCGGCCTTCTTCTATGCCGAGGAGATATTGCTCGCTGCTGGCCAGAAGCCGGAAGTGGCAAAGCTTGCGCATGGCTATATCCTGATCGGCCATTTCGGCGTGCTGCCGGGGCTGCTTTACAATGTTGTGCGCGCGCTCGTCAGCGCGATCGGCAAGGCTGCCGTCGTCCTCAATGTGACCATTGCCATGCTGGTGATGAACGCGATCTTCGCCTACGCCCTCGTCCTCGGTCATTTCGGCTTTCCGGCAATGGGCCTTCAGGGCGCTGCGATCGTCTCGGTCGCAGTGCAGACTGCGGGCTTTTTCTTCATCCTCGCCTATATGCAGATGAGGGAGGAGACGCGGCGTTACGAGATCCTGGTGCGGTTCTGGCGGCCGGATTGGCACGCGCTTTGGGACGTCGTTCGTCTCGGTCTGCCGATCAGCGTGACTATTCTTGCGGAAGTCAGCCTCTTTACAGTTGCCTCGCTTCTGATGGGTTACATCGGCACGATCGAGCTTGCGGCACATGGCATTGCGCTCCAATGGGCGTCGATTGCCTTCATGATCCCACTCGGCCTCTCGCAGGCCGCAACTGTCCGCGTCGGCATTGCGCACGGGCAGGGGGACCATTCCGCTCTGGTTCGCGCCTCGATCGCGGTACTGATCATCGCGGCGGCGATCTCCGGTATCGGTGGCGTGCTTTTCGCCGTCATGCCGGAATTCCTCGGCAGCTGGTTCCTGGACGTCAGTTCGCCGGAAGCGCCGCAGGTGCTGGCTTACGCCGGTCCGCTCATCGTCGTTGCCGGTCTCTTCCAGCTCGTCGACGGCATGCAGGCGGTTGCCAATGGTTTGCTGCGCGGCCTCAAGGATGCGCGTGTGCCGATGATCATGGCGCTGATTGCCTACTGGCCGATCGGATTCTTCCTTGCCTGGTTCTTCGCTTTCCCGATGGGCTTCGGCGGCGTCGGCATCTGGTTCGGTTTTCTCGTCGGCCTTGCGGCTGCCGCAGTCATGCTCTGCGCACGTTTCTACATTCTCGTGCGTCACGAGGGGAAAATGGCCGGCGCCTGAACCGGCCATTTAATCGTCAAGCTGCAACCGGCTTGTAATTGGCGATGTCGGCGCGGATGCCGAGCCGCGTGAAAAGCGCCTGCGGATCGAAGTTTCGCGCGCGGTGCGCCGCCTGGACGGCGGCCTTTACCCGTTCGATGGTCTCGGCGCTATCCCATTCGGCAATCGTCACGAAATTGAATTCGCCCGGCCCCGAAACCTGCTCCAATACCGTGTGCCGGATGAAGCCTTCCTGGGCCTGCAGCACCTCGTGCGTCTTCAACACATTGAGCAGAAACTCCGCGCGTGCCTCCTCCGGCACAGCAAACTTGTCCACGCGATAAAAAGCGCTGTTCATCACCATCTCCTTAGTTGTCGATGTCACGGCAACCGGTCTAGTTCCTCAAGTTAAGTTGAGGTCAAGCGCCAGGTAAAAGAAAAAGCCCGCGGCAGGCGGGCTTTCGTTCGGCTGGCCACTGCGTCTCAACGCTCGGCGAGCGCTGCTTCGCCCTTCTTCCCGCGCACCATGTTGATGAAGCGGCGGAAGAGGTAATGGCTGTCCTGCGGGCCGGGAGAGGCTTCCGGATGGTGCTGGACGGAGAAGATCTGCTTGCCGGCGACGCGCAGGCCGCAATTGGTGCCGTCGAAGAGGGAAACGTGAGTCTCCTCAACGCCTTCCGGTAGTGACTTCGTGTCGACCGCAAAGCCGTGGTTCATCGAGACGATCTCGACCTTGCCGGTCGTATGGTCTTTCACTGGATGGTTGGCGCCATGATGGCCCTGGTGCATCTTTTCGGTCTTTGCGCCGAGCGCGAGGCCTAGCATCTGGTGGCCGAGGCAGATGCCGAAGACCGGGATGTCCGTCTTGATCAGCTTCCGGATTACCGGCACGGCATATTCGCCGGTTGCCGCCGGATCGCCCGGGCCGTTCGACAGGAAGATGCCGTCCGGCTGGATGGCAAGCACGTCCTCGGCGCTGGTCGTTGCCGGAACGACCGTGACCTTGCAGTCCAGGCCTGCAAAGAGGCGCAGGATGTTGCGCTTCACGCCGTAATCGAGGCAGACGACATGGTATTTCGCCTTGTCGGCGCCGAGTTCTGCGTAGCCTTCGTTCCAGATCCAAGGCGTCTGCGCCCATTGCGACGACTGGCCGGAGGAGGCGATCTTGGCGAGATCGAGGCCCTCGAGGCCGCTCCAGGCCTTGGCTTCCGCCTTTAGGGTTTCAACGTCGAAGACGCCGTTCGGGTCATGAGCAATCACCGCATTCGGTGCGCCGTTCTCGCGGATCCAGGCGGTGAGCGCGCGGGTGTCGATGCCGCAGAGGCCGATGACGCCGCGGGACTTCAGCCAGGCATCGAGATGCTTTGCGGCTCGGTAGTTGGAGGGCTCGGTGATGTCAGCCTTGAAGATGACGCCGACCGCGCCGTGGCGCGCTGCCGGCGTCAGGTCTTCGATGTCTTCGTCATTTGTGCCGATATTGCCGATATGCGGGAAGGTGAAGGTGACGATCTGGCCGAGATAGGAGGGGTCGGTCAGGATTTCCTCGTAGCCGGTCAGCGCCGTGTTGAAGACCACTTCGGCCTGGACCTTGCCGGTGGCGCCGATCCCCTTGCCTTCGATCACGGTTCCATCTGCAAGAACGAGCAGGGCGGTCGGCTTTTCGGTTGTCCAGGGTGCTGTCGCGGTCATCTTCATCCCGTTTCCGGCAGGTCCTGACGTCTTGGGGCCGTCAGACTGCCATTTGTGTTCGCAAGGGTATGGGCGCAGCTTGTCGCAGCGCATCTCAGGCCTGATCACGAATTTTGGTGCAGGTGGCGGTAGATAGCCGCGCTGTGCTCCGGCGTCAATCTTTCTAGCGTGGATCGGCCGCCTTTTCCTTCGCTTTCTCGCGCAAATCTCGCAATTTATTTGATCCCTGCCATCGGGCTGGTTTATGAAGCGCCATTCAACAGGAGTGAAGATAATGCTGCGCGATCAGGTCGCCACCGCGCTCAAGGACGCGATGAAATCCAAGAATGCCGAACGGCTCTCGACCGTCCGCCTGATCCAGGCGGCGATCAAGGACCGCGATATCGCCAATCGCGGCACAGGCAAAGGCGAGGCTCCGGATGACGAGATTCTGCAAATCCTCGCCAAGATGGTGAAGCAACGCGACGAATCGGCGAAGATCTACGAAGAAAACGCCCGTCCGGAACTCGCTGCCAAAGAGCGTGCCGAGATCACTGTGATCCAGGACTTCCTGCCGAAGCAGCTTTCGGACTCCGAAGTGCGGGCGAATATCGCTGCCATCATCAAGGAGACCGGCGCCGAGGGGCCGAAGGACATGGGGAAGGTCATGGCGGCGCTCAAGGAACACTATGCCGGCCAAATGGACTTCGCCAAGGCGTCGGGCACGGTCAAGGAACTGCTGAAATAGGCCTATGCAGCCGGGCCGAGCACTGCCTCGGCGGCAGCATCGACGACCGCGAATTTCGCGGCCTGATAATTCCAGTATTCGAGAATGAAGCCGCGCGAGAGCCAGAGATCGCCCTTGCGCGGCGGTTCCTCCCAGCCGATGCTTCCCATTTCGGCGGCCTGTGAAAGCAGGCGCTTCAGGTGCGTATTCGAAATCATGAATTGCGCACGGATTTCGCCGAGTGATACCGGACCAAGAGCCATGCGCTCCTTCGACCGATCGAAGCCCGGCAGGCGCGACATCAGATAATCCATGACCAGCCCGCCCGAATTTGCCCAGTTGAAGAGATTGAAGGTCCTGCCGGGGTCGCGCACGGCATCGGTTTCGATGATTGCCTTGGCGATCAGCGGTTGAATTTTGCCGATGGTTGAAAGATCCGCGCTTGCCCGCTCGAAGCGTTTCCCGCCATCGAGTCCGTCGAGGATGAACAGATGGGCGAGCAGCCACTTCAGGAAATGCTGTTCGGCCGTTTCTGTCGGCTCAAGCAGCCGCGTGCGGCGATCGCTCTGGCCGCTCGCCGGTCGCAGGAAGCGATAGGCAAGCATTTCCTGCATGAAAGCGGCAGCGGTATTGCGGCTGGCGATCTTGTTGGCGACGACGAATTCGACAAAGCGGCCGGAGTAAAGCCCTTTCTTTATGCCGTCTGGATAGCCGTAGTGCAGCGCAAATCCGGCATGCGCCATCAGCCAGCGCTGCTGTGCGGCAAAGATCGAGGCAATGCGCGGACTTTCGCGATAGATCGCGAGCATCTCATTGGCGCAGAGTAATACCGCTTCAAAAAAACGATCATCGGCTGCAAGTTTTTCTGCGGTAATAGACATCGAACATTCCAGGCGGGCACACGTATTCCATCTGTTACGAAGGACGCGCCTGTCAATGTTACTTTGCACAAGGATGCTGCGAAATTCCGATGGTCAGTTAACCGACAAGGTTAAAGCGCAAAAGTAAAGAAGGCAGGAGCTGGGGGTGCTCCTGCCTTCTTGCTCTTTGCTTGTCGCTGGCGACGCAGGCCGAAACCCAACCAGCGGCGTATTTGCAAAGGCACCCTTGCGAGGCGGCGCCGGGGGTAGGGATGGAGCCTCGCTCGGGGATCGCTTTGTTGGGAAGGAGCGTATTGCGATGCAGCAGAGGATTCAAATTACAAAAATATAATAATTCGATCGTGAGCTTGTTACATGCGAACGAACGGTGCGCACGGAAAACGCCAAGCTTATCCCGCCATCTTCTTCCGCGCGCGCTAATCGATTGATAATCAATGATTTTCATTCGTCGGGAGGCGTGCCTTGCCGCGAGCCTGTTTGGTCTGTCCGGATTGCGGACGGGGCGGTCGGCGTGCGCAGTTGTCGCACCCCTCGGCTGCAAGCTGTCACGCTTTTTTGATTGTCTTTTTTATCATTTTCGGAGTCGATCTTTCAGGCTTGTGCTGCCGGACATAGGGGGCAGGACGGCGTTGATGCGAGTTTGATAGCCCTTGGCGCTTGCCTGGAAGGAATCGACTACCTCTTGGTCCAGCCGTATTGACAGGGGTTTCTTGGCGGTCGGGCGAACGGCTTCCGCCTTAACCAGTCAATGTCGACGAATCCACCCAGTCGAAATCGTCGCGATGGCGCGCTCGATGTCCTCGCCGGTCATGGCGTCGACGCGGGCGTGGTCGGTCTTTGCCGGGTGCAATCATTTTTTGATCTCTTCAGCCGAATATCTGACGATACGCTCTTTGCTCGTTCTTGCGTGCCGCACGAGATAGTCCGGCAGGATTCAGCGCGCAGCGTATGGACGATCGCGATTACCATGAGCGAATCCGGAGAGATTGCCCATGTGCGAACTCCTCCATGTCGATAGAAATTTCTTTCCAGATGCGGTTCGTTCTATGCGGCCGCTGCTTTTGGAAAGTCGATTCCAGGTTTCATGGATATCTGCTTGCTGCTTGTTTTCGTCCCATTCGAAGGACGAGAACTGCTTGTGAACAGGCTCCATGTTGCAGCTAAAAGTTCAATTGCTTCTAGGCACGCATGCGTCGTCGTCTATACAAACTCGAGGGCGTCAAGCCTGTGAATAGCGCGTCTTTCCGCCGAAGTTCATGGCAGGTTCCGCCAAACCTGCGTATATGATGGTTCGCCAAGAGGTTCATATGCGCTTTTCCAATTCCTTTCTCGATGAGATACGCGACCGCGTCCAGATTTCGGATGTGATCGGCCGTCGCGTGAGCTGGGACAAGCGCAAGACCAATGTTTCGCGCGGCGACTACTGGGCCTGCTGCCCGTTCCACGGCGAGAAGTCGCCGAGCTTTCACTGCGAGGACCGAAAGGGCCGCTATCACTGCTTCGGCTGCGGCGTCACTGGCGACCATTTTCGCTTCTTGACTGAGCTTGAGGGCCTGAGTTTCCCCGAAGCCGTTCAGCAGATCGCCGATATGGCGGGTGTCGCCATGCCGATCGCCGATCCTGTCATGGAAAAGCGCGAGAAGGAGCGCGGCTCGCTTCAGGACGTCATGGAACTGGCGACGCAGTTCTTCCAGGACCAATTGCAGACGGCGAACGGCGCGCGGGGGCGGGCATACCTGCGCGACCGCGGACTGACGGGCCGGACAATCGACACCTTCCGCCTCGGCTTTGCGCCGGACAGCCGCAATGCGCTCAAGGAGTTTCTGGCGGGCAAGGGCGTTGCCAAGGAGCAGATCGAAGCCTGCGGCCTTGTGGTCCATGGTGCCGACGTGCCGGTCAGCTACGATCGCTTCCGCGATCGCATCATGTTTCCCATCCTCTCGTCGCGGGAGAAGGTGATCGCTTTCGGCGGCCGCGCCATGTCGCCGGATGCGCCAGCGAAATATCTCAATTCCAACGAGACTGAGCTCTTCCACAAAGGCAATGTGCTCTACAATTTCGCACGCGCCCGGCGAGCGATCCAAGGCGCAGACGGCGCCGGCACCATCATCGCCGTCGAAGGTTATATGGACGTCATCGCGTTGCATCAGGCCGGCGTCGAGAATGCCGTTGCGCCGCTCGGTACGGCTCTTACGGAGAACCAGCTCGAACTGCTTTGGAAAATGACACCGCAGCCGGTGCTCTGCTTCGATGGCGATGGCGCCGGCATCCGCGCCGCAAACCGCGCCGCAGATTTGGCACTGCCGCATCTGAAGCCCGGCCGAACTGTGCGTTTTGCGTTGCTGCCAGATGGCAAGGACCCGGACGACCTCGTGCGCCATGATGGCCGTGCGCCTTTCGACAAGGTGATGAGCCAGGCAAAGCCGCTCGCCGAGATGCTCTGGAGCCGGGAGATCAACGCGGGCAAATTCGATACGCCGGAGGCGCGCGCCGAACTCGAAGCCCGACTGAAGCAGATGGTCGCCGTCATCGTCGACGAAAATGTCCGCCGCCACTATCAGCAGGACATTAGGGACCGGCTCAACGCATTCTTTCAGCCGCAATTCCAAAACCGTGGCGAGCGCCGAAGCTTCGATCGCGGCGGCCGGCCCGGCGGACGCGGCGGGCAGGAGCGCGCGGAGCGCGCATCTCCGGCGGCGGCGTTTCCGAGCGCCTTGCGCGTTCGGGTCTCGTGCGCGGGCATCAGGAAATTCCGGCGTTGCGCGAAAGCGTGCTGGCGCTCACCATCGTCAATCATCCCGCCCTGATGCAGGACGAGTATGACGAAATCGCCTCGATCGATTACGACAACCGCGAGCTTCAGCGACTATGGTCAGGTGTGCTCGGTGCTGCGGCGGCCGCCGCCGGGCCGCATCTGACGCGCGAATACCTGATCGAGCGGCTGGAGGAGCAGGGTTTCGGCGCGCTCCTTAAGAGCCTGGAGCAGCAGATCCGCAACGCGCGCCTCTGGATCGCTACGGAGGAGGCGGCCATGGAGGATGCCCGCGAGGGCTACCGCCAGGCGCTTGCCTTCCACAAGCGCGCCAAGGCGCTGCGCTGGCAGAAGATCGAGCTCGAACGCGAGATCGCAGAGGCAACAGAGGCCGGAGACGGCGATGTCATCGACCAGTTGATGCGCGCCCTGCAGGAAGTTCATTTCGAAGGCCTCCGGCTGGAGAACCAGGAAGCCATCATCGATGGTTTCGGCGTGCTTTCCGGCCGCGTGAAGGGCGCGGCTAGCCATTGATGGACGGCGGCGACATGGCATTTTCGGCCGCAGGTGCGCTCTTCGGCAACGGCCGGGACCCGCTCGTTATCCTGAAGCGCGTCTACGGCTATCCCGCGTTTCGCGGCAAGCAACAGCAAGTGATCGATCAGCTCGTGGCGGGCGGCGATGCAGTGGTGCTCTTTCCGACGGGCGCCGGCAAATCGCTCTGCTTCCAGATCCCGGCGCTCTGCCGCGACGGTGTCGGCATCGTCGTTTCGCCGCTGATTGCCCTGATGCGCGATCAGGTGGAGGCGATGAAGCAGCTCGGCATCCGCGCTGCAGCGATCAACTCGTCGCTCACCCGCGAGGAATTCGTCGATGTCCGCCGGGCACTCTCGGCGGGTCAGCTCGATCTTCTTTATGTCACGCCGGAGCGGATCCTCATGGACAGCTTCAGAGAGACCATCGGCAGTGCGAAGATCGCCCTCTTTGCGATCGACGAAGCGCACTGCGTCTCGCAATGGGGGCATGACTTCCGCCCGGAATATCGCGAACTCGGCAGGCTTGCGGAACACTATCCGGGCGTGCCGCGCATTGCATTGACGGCGACTGCCGATCCGCACACCCGCGACGACATCATCGAACGGCTGGCGCTGAACAACGCCAAGGTTTTCACCACCAGCTTCGACCGGCCGAACATTTCCTACGAAATCGTCGAGCGCGATCAGCCGCGCCAGCAGCTCCTGCGGTTCCTCTCGAGGCACAAGGGCAATAGCGGCATCATCTACTGCCTGTCGCGCGCCAAGGTCGAAGACACAGCGGATTGGCTGAACACGCAGGGCGTGCGCGCGCTACCCTATCATGCCGGCATGGACCGGTCGCTGCGCGATGCCAATCAGGATGCGTTCCTCAAAGAGGAGGAGCTTTGCCTCGTCGCCACAGTCGCCTTCGGCATGGGCATCGACAAGCCGAATGTGCGTTATGTCGCCCATCTCGACCTGCCGGGCTCCATCGAGGCCTATTACCAGGAAACCGGCCGTGCTGGGCGCGACGGCCTGCCGTCGGAGGTCTGGATGGCCTATGGCATGTCCGACGCCATCCAGCGACGCCGCATGATCGACGAGGGCAATGCGGCCGATGAGATCAAACGCATCGAACGCGGCAAGCTCAACGCGCTGCTCGCCATCTGCGAAACGGCTTCCTGTCGCCGCCAGGCGATCCTTGGGCATTTCGGCGAGGCGCATGCCGGCAAGTGCGGCAATTGCGATACCTGCCTGAAGCCTGTCGAAACCTGGGATGGGACGGAAGCGGCGATCAAGGCGCTTGCCGCCGTCTATCGCACCGGCGAGCGTTTTGGCACCGGCCATGTGATCGATGTGCTTCTCGGCAATAGCAATGAAAAGACCGAGCGCTTCGGCCATGTCGACATGCCGGTCTTCGGTGCCGGCAAGGATATCCCGGCCCGCATCTGGCAATCCGTCTTCCGCCAGCTTCTTGCCATGGGTCTGATCCGCATCGATCATGAGGCCTATGGCGCGATGAAGCTGGAGCCGGATGCCCGCGCCGTGTTCAAGCATGAACGCCAGGTCTTCTTCCGCAAGGATCGCCCGGCCTCGGAACGCCGCACCAAGAAAGCCGAACGTAGCGAGCGCCGCTCCGGCCTTTCCGGCGCTGACGGCCTTCTCTTCGAAGCGCTTCGGGCCGAACGTACCTCGATCGCCAAATCCCTCGGCGTTCCGCCCTATGTCGTCTTCCCCGACACGACGCTGATCGCCTTCGCCACCGAGCGGCCAAGGAGCCGGAAGGAGCTGCTGAACATCTCGGGCGTAGGGCAATCGAAGCTTGAGCGCTATGGCGATGCGTTTCTGGACGTCATTCTGGCAAACGACGACTAGACCGGAAAGGGGCGGTTGCAGAGGGCTGCCTAATGCAATCGGGTGATGTTCTGCGTAGCCGGACCCCTGATATGTTTCCCCTAAAGTCCGGGGGAGCTTCAATGACAATTTTCAACAGAGCGGTGGTTTCGTTGCCCGGGCGTGAGCGGATTGCTAGACATCTGCACGACGGGCAGGTCTTTATTAATGCGACGGCAGAAGAGACCGGTGGCGTGCTCGGCATGTGGGAGACATTTTCGGCGCCGGGAACAGGACCGGCGCCGCATATGCATACGCGGGAGACCGAGGTTTTCCGCGTGATTGCCGGAGCCTATCGTTTCTGGTGCGGCAACGAAGTGATCGATGCGCCTTTGGGCACCACTGTCGTTCTGCCGCCGAACGTGCCGCATGCGTGGAAAAACGTCAGCGATGCGACAGGGCGCATGATGGCCGTCGTAACGCCCGGTGGTTTCGAACAATTCTTCATGGAACTCGAACGCACAGACGCCAACACGCCGGAGGCCATCCTTCTCATTCAGAAGCGTTTCGGACTTGTTGACGTCGAAATGGAAGCTGCGCTCTAGGATCAAGATCGGCATCTTGCAGTCCATCCACCGGTGAAGCTAGCCGCAAGGGCAGTTTCCACATCCTGACGGTCATGCCGCAATCGACGGTCAGGACATGGCCTTTGACGAAGGTGGCAATTCCGAGCGAGGTCAATCGGCGAAATCAAGGACGGTGTTTTGCGTGCCAGCTCCATCTTGCTGCGGAAGGCTGCTTCCTGCTGGTTTCGGCTCAGCGCTGAACAAGACAAGCCGACGGCAATATGCTAACTCGGCGACAGTCGGAAGCATCGGAAGAAAGACCGTCAATGACCTCGCAATTCATCTCCCATCTGCGCGGCGAACTCTCCGCGCTCAAAGATGCCGGCCTTTACAAGTCCGAGCGCGTCATTACCTCGAAGCAAGCCGGCGAAATCGCCATCGCCTCCGGCGAGCGCGTGCTGAACTTCTGCGCCAACAACTATCTTGGCCTTGCGGATAACGACGAGCTGGCCGAGGCGGGCAAAAAGGCACTCGACCGTTATGGATACGGCATGGCCTCCGTCCGCTTCATCTGCGGCACGCAAGAGGAGCACAAGCAACTCGAATCCCGCATTTCGTCGTTCCTCGGCATGGAGGACACGCTCCTTTATTCCTCCTGTTTCGATGCCAATGGCGGTTTGTTCGAGACGCTGCTTGGCGAGGAGGATGCGATCATCTCCGATGCGCTGAACCATGCCTCGATCATCGACGGCGTGCGGCTCTCCAAAGCCAAGCGTTTCCGCTATGCCAACAACGACATGAAGGCGCTGGAAGAAGAGTTGAAGAAGGCCGAAGGCAGCCGCTTCAAGATGATCGCGACCGATGGTGTGTTCTCGATGGACGGCATCATCGCCAACCTGCAAGGTGTCTGCGATCTCGCGGAGAAATACGGCGCCATGGTCATGGTGGACGACAGCCATGCCGTCGGCTTCGTCGGCACGCATGGCCGTGGTTCGCCGGAACATTGCGGCGTCGAAGGCCGTGTCGATGTCATCACCGGCACGCTCGGAAAGGCACTCGGCGGTGCTTCGGGAGGTTATACTTCGGCGAAGGCCGAGATCGTCGACTGGCTGCGGCAGCGCTCGCGGCCCTATCTCTTTTCCAATACGCTTGCACCGGTCATTGCCGCCGCCTCGCTCAAGGTCTTTGATCTGATCGAGAACGGCAACGCATTGCGCGAAAAACTTTCAGCGAATGCTGCGCTCTTCCGCGCGGAGATGACCAAGCTCGGTTTCACGCTGGCAGGCGAGGGGCATCCGATCATTCCCGTGATGCTCGGCGATGCCAAGCTCGCACAGGACATGGCGGCGCTGATGCTGAAGAAAGGCGTCTACGTGATCGGCTTTTCGTTCCCGGTCGTGCCCAAGGGCCAGGCGCGCATCCGCACGCAGATGTCGGCGGCGCATTCCAGGGCGGATGTCGAGCGCGTGGTTGCGGCTTTCGCGGAAGCGGGCAGGGAACTGGGCGTCATTTGACGCCACTTGCTCCATCTTCTCCCCGCCGGGGAGAAGATGCAAAAGGACAGATGAGGGGCCGAAGCGTCAGCGACGCTCTGAATGGAATGAAGCGCAAATAACGGTGTGCCGTGCTCCCCGAGGGGAGAAGGGAAACAGCGAAGCTGGGCACTATACAACACGGGAATCCTCGAATGTCGAATATGATGAAGGCGCTGGTCAAGTCGAAACCGGAAGTCGGGCTCTGGATGGAAAACGTCCCGGTTCCTGAGGTCGGGCCGAACGACGTTCTGATCCGCGTCAAGAAGTCGGCGATCTGCGGTACGGATGTCCATATCTGGAATTGGGACCAGTGGGCGCAGAAGACCATTCCGGTGCCGATGGTCGTCGGTCATGAGTTCTGCGGCGAGATTGCCGAGATCGGCTCCGCCGTCACCAGATACCATGTCGGCGAGCGGGTCTCCGGCGAGGGCCATATCGTCTGCGGCAAGTGCCGCAACTGCCGCGCCGGCAGGGGGCACCTGTGCCGCAACACGCTTGGCGTCGGCGTCAACCGTCCCGGCTCCTTCGGCGAGTTCGTCTGCATTCCGGAAGCCAATGTTGTGCCGATCCCGGACGACATCCCGGACGAGATCGCCGCGATCTTCGATCCCTTCGGCAATGCGGTTCATACTGCACTTTCTTTCGATCTCGTCGGCGAGGACGTGCTCGTCACCGGTGCAGGCCCGATCGGCATCATGGGCGCGATGGTCGCCAAACGTTCCGGCGCCCGCAAAGTCGTCATCACCGACATCAACCCGCACCGGCTGGATTTGGCGCGCAGACTTCGGCATCGACTACGTCGTCGATGCGTCGAAGGAGAACCTTGCCGATGTCATGAAGGCGATCGGCATGACGGAGGGTTTTGACGTCGGCCTGGAAATGTCGGGTGCAGCACCCGCCTTCCGCGACATGATCGACAAGATGAACAATGGCGGCAAGATCGCAATCCTCGGCATCGCGCCGGCTGGTTTCGAGATCGACTGGAACAAGGTCATCTTCAAGATGCTGAACCTCAAGGGCATCTACGGTCGCGAGATGTTCGAGACCTGGTACAAGATGATCGCCTTCGTGCAAGGCGGGCTCGATCTGTCGCCGGTCATCACGCACCGTATCAAGATCGACGAATTCCGGGACGGCTTCGAGGCGATGCGCTCAGGCAATTCCGGCAAGGTCGTGATGGATTGGAACTAAGGGGAAAACAATGATCTACCAAGGAGCTGCCACTGCGGCAAGATCGCATTCGAGGTGGACGGAGACTTCAAGACAGCGATCGACTGCAATTGCTCGCTCTGCCGCCGGCGGGGCGGCCTGCTTGCTTTCGTATCGCGCGACAAGCTAAAGCTGCAGACGCCGGAAGAAAACAAGTCGACCTATACTTTCAACAACCATGTCATCAAACATCACTTCTGCAGCAACTGCGGTATTGCACCGGCGAAGGCGTTCTTCCGAACGGCGATCCCATGGCATCGGTCAACCTGCGCTGTATTCCCGTGATCGATCTCGGTTCTCTGGAAATCATGCCTTACGATGGTGCGTCCCGATAGCGATGGGCGGCGGATATCCTGCAACGGCAGCTAAAAACCAGGAAGATCTCTCGTTGCCGTGGCAAGAATTCTTGCTCCCCTTGTCTTCTTGCGGTGACATCCTATCTAAGCGAAGCAATCGCTTGAGCGGTTCCCAGCCTGTGGATAAGGCTTTTTCCGTGTTTTCGACGGCTTTTTTAGTGGAAAAGCTTGACGCGAACAAAAATTGTGGGAATCACCGTTCGACTGGAAAGCGGTGAACTGGGTCGAGGCGGATCGCACATAACCATGGCCGGAAATTTCGAAGCACTAAAGCTCTGTCGTCCGGCATCAGCGATCGTGGTTAATTGGGCTTTAAAGGTCATCCCGTTAGGTGGGTAAGGTGATTCGAGGCTTGGGTTTGCGCACTCAGGCTTCGAGGGCCGTTCACCGCAGCGAGTTTGAATAGCGTCAGGAAGGCGACGATATAAATGGTAACCAAGGTCAAAGAGAACGAAGAAGCGGAAGTCGAACGCGACGGCGCATCCGACGGCCCGCTTCTCGATCTTTCCGATGACGCGGTCAAGAAAATGATCAAGGCCGCGAAGAAGCGCGGCTACGTGACGATGGACGAGCTGAATGCCGTTCTTCCGTCCGAGGAAGTGACGTCCGAGCAGATCGAAGACACGATGGCGATGTTGTCCGATATGGGCATCAATGTCATCGAAGACGAAGAAGCCGAAGAGGCAGGCCAAAGCGGCGGTGACGACGACGACGCGGGCGGCGATGACGAGAGCGAAGGCGGCGAACTCGCGCCTTCCGGCGGCACCGCGCTTGCAACGGCAAAGAAGAAGGAGCCGACCGATCGTACCGACGATCCGGTGCGCATGTATCTGCGCGAGATGGGTTCCGTCGAGCTCCTGTCGCGCGAAGGCGAAATTGCCATCGCGAAGCGCATCGAGGCCGGCCGCGAAACCATGATCGCCGGGCTCTGTGAAAGCCCGCTCACCTTCCAGGCGCTCATCATCTGGCGCGACGAACTGAACGAGGGCACGACCCTGCTTCGCGAGATCATCGATCTCGAAACGACCTATTCCGGTCCGGAAGCCAAGGCCGCCCCGCAGTTCCAGAGCCCTGAAAAGATCGAGGCTGACCGCAAGGCCGCCGAAGAGAAGGAAAGGACCCGCCGCATGCGTTCCGGCGACGACGACATCACCGATGTCGGCGGCGAAGGCATGCCCGTGGAGGAAGAGGAAGAGGACGAAGACGAATCCAATCTCTCGCTCGCAGCCATGGAAGCGGAGCTGCGGCCGCAGGTCATGGAGACGCTCGACCTCATCGCCGAGACCTACAAGAAGCTGCGCAAGCTGCAGGACCAGCAGGTCGAGCAGCGCCTTGCCGGCGACCGGCACGCTGTCTTCCGCCCAAGAGCGCCGCTACAAGGAACTCAAGGACGAGCTGATCAAGGCCGTCAAGTCGCTGTCGCTCAACCAGAACCGCATCGAGGCTCTCGTCGAGCAGCTTTACGACATCAACAAGCGCCTCGTTCAAAACGAAGGCCGCCTGCTGCGTCTGGCTGAAATCCTATGGCGTCAAGCGCGACTCGTTCCTGGAGCAGTATCAGGGTGCCGAGCTCGATCCGAACTGGATGAAGTCGATCGGCAATCTGGCTGCGCGCGGCTGGAAGGAATTCGCCAAGGGCGAGAACACGACGATCCGTGACATCCGCCAGGAGATCCAGAACCTCGCCACGGAAACCGGCATCTCGATTTCGGAATTCCGCCGCATCGTGCACATGGTGCAGAAGGGCGAGCGCGAAGCGCGCATCGCCAAGAAGGAAATGGTCGAAGCGAATCTTCGCCTCGTCATCTCCATCGCCAAGAAGTACACCAACCGCGGCCTGCAGTTCCTCGACCTCATTCAGGAAGGCAATATCGGCCTGATGAAGGCGGTCGACAAGTTCGAATACCGCCGCGGCTATAAGTTCTCCACCTATGCGACATGGTGGATCCGCCAGGCGATCACCCGCTCGATCGCCGACCAGGCGCGCACGATCCGCATTCCGGTGCACATGATCGAGACGATCAACAAGATCGTCCGCACGTCCCGCCAGATGCTGCACGAAATCGGCCGCGAGCCGACGCCCGAGGAACTGGCCGAAAAGCTCGCCATGCCACTCGAAAAGGTCCGCAAGGTCCTGAAGATCGCCAAGGAGCCGATCTCGCTCGAAACCCCTGTGGGCGACGAGGAAGATTCGCACCTCGGCGATTTCATCGAAGACAAGAACGCGCTGCTGCCGATCGACGCCGCCATCCAGGCGAATCTGCGCGAGACGACGACGCGTGTTCTCGCCTCGCTCACGCCGCGCGAGGAACGCGTGCTGCGCATGCGCTTCGGCATTGGCATGAACACGGACCATACGCTCGAGGAAGTCGGCCAGCAGTTCTCGGTTACCCGCGAACGCATCCGCCAGATCGAGGCGAAGGCGCTGCGCAAGCTCAAGCATCCGAGCCGCTCCAGAAAGCTCCGCAGCTTCCTGGACAGCTAAAAGCCGTACCGGCTGCGATGACAGCCTTGCGGTTGACTGATTGATGATCGAAGAGCCGGGTCCGTCCCGGCTCTTTCTTTTTGGGTTCCCAGACATTCCGTCGCTTTCCGCGCGGCTCAATGGTATAGTCTGGATGATACGGGGGACGGGACCGGCCGCAGCGCGTGAGCGAAGGTCGCCACATACCTGCGTGGACCAAAACCCTCCGTAGGGAGGTGTGCAATGACCACTTACGTCATGCTTATCAACTGGACGGATCAAGGCGTTCGCAGTGCACGCGACTCGGCAAAAAGGCTGGACGCGGCAAAGAAGGCGCTCGGCGAGATGGGCGGCTCCTTCAAGGATTTCTTTCTGACGATGGGTGAATACGACATGGTCTCGATATGCGAGGCGCCGGACGACGCGGTGATGGCGCGGTTCACGCTGCAGCTTGCGACGGCCGGCAACGTTCGCACGAAAACGCTAAAGGCGTTTCCGGAGGCTGCCTATCGCGAAATCATAGGTTCGCTCGGCTAGCGGCGATCGGCCTGCGGATCGCAGCTTCGTGAAGGTGAGAAGATGTGAACGATCCGCCGCGCGGCCTTAGCTCGGTCGCGCGGCAAAGCACTTTTTTGTTTTGCGGCTTGATGCTGCCTTCTTAAAAGGCCACATCCGTACCTTGTCGGAGAGCATAAGTCGCGGGCATGCAGAAGATCGTCGCAAAGCGCTGGGGAGAGATCAGTTGGGGTGTCACAGCCTCGATCGCGCTGCATATTGCAGTCGTTGCGTTTTTCCTTGTGAAGCTGCCTGAAAAGACGCCGCAGCCGCCGGAAGAAGAGACGGTGAACGTCGATCTCGTGCCTCCCGCCGGAAGAAGACAAGAAGCCGGAGGAGAAGAAGGCCGAGGAAAAGAAGGCGGAAGAGCAAAAGCCGCCTGAGAAACCTCCCGAACTGCCGAAGATCGAGGAGAAGGCTGAGCAGAAACCGCCAGCGCCCCCACCACCACCACCACCACCTCCTCCTCCGCCGGAAGCCAAGCCGGAAGAGAAGCCGTCCGAACCGCCGAAATCCGAAGCCAGGAACGATCCCTCCGACAAGGAGGGGAAGGGACAGAGAATTCCCGTCCTGAGGCGCGTCTTCGAATTTGGCGACAAGGATAGTGGCCCGCGCAAATCCGAAACGGGCAATGCTTCGGCGGAGGCTGGCAAGCCACCGGTGACGCCGCCCGACGAGCCGAAACCGGATGAGCCCAAGCCTGCCGAAACGGTCGCCGCAAAGCCTCCCGCCACGGACCAGCCACCGGCAAACCCGGCGCCGGACGATGTCAGTCTGCCTCAGGTTGATGTGGCCAATATCGACCCCCAGAAGAACGGACCTGCAGCTGGCGCAGGACACCAGGCGAAAACCGGCTTCGAACAGGCAAAGCCTGCGGACCAGCCCAAGATCGACCAGACGGAAACGACGAAGGCCGAAAAGCCAACCGAACTGAAGGAAGCAAAGACGCTGTTCTCGCAGAACGAAACGGATGATCCGATCGCCCGGACCGCCATGGGCAACATGTCGCGCGGAAGGCGGGCCGCGCAGCTTTGCAGCACCGAGCTTCGCGAGCAACTGGTTCACGGATCGCCCGCTTACAATCCGGTGTTACTCCCCCTTTACACGCTGCCGCGCGGTACCTTGCTCGATGTCCGGCGCGGTGCCTTCCGCACGCGCGAGGGCTGGTACGACGTTCAATTCCGCTGCGAGGTGGACGAGGGCGTAACCAGGGTCGTCTCGTTTGCCGTCGATGTCGGGGATCCGATCCCGCCCAGCCTGTGGCGGAGCCGCAATCTTTCTGAGTAATGACCGGGCTCGCACCAGCCCTGCGCAAGTGAGCTCTTTTAGTCTGCTTTCATCGCTGAATGTACCGGTGAATGAAAGGACGATGATGTCGAACGAGATCGAACACTTCTTTGAAATGCAGGACGAGGCCGCGAGCCTGGCGTTCCTCGAAAACAAGGGTGATGAGCTGACCGATATTCTGGTCGCAGCGCTCGAAGACGCCCTGAAAATTCTCTCCGACGAAATCCGGCCTGAAACACTTCACTAATCTCGGCAAAGACGTTGCGTGCTTCGCCTGCCGCTGGCAGAGTCCGGCCGGAAGGAGACGCTGCGTGGCCAAAAGTCAGTTCACGATGCACCGTTCGGCGATGGCCGGGGTGGAGGCCGTGGAAGCGGAAACCCGCCACAGTTTCGCACGGCATACGCATGAACAATTCGGCATCGGCCTGATTGTCTCCGGTGCGCAGAAGTCGCTGAGCGGGCGCGGCATGGTCGAGGCGGAAGCCGGCGATCTCATCACCGTCAATCCGAACGAGGTCCATGACGGCGCACCGATCGGCGAGGGGCGGTCGTGGCGCATCCTCTATTTCGATCCGGCGATCATCGGCGATCTCGCGCAGGATGCCGGCGAAAGCAGGATGGTGCGCTCGGAAATTCCGCGCCCCGTTATTCAAAACAGCGTCCTTGCAGCACGCTTCGCGAGCCTCTTTGCCGCAATCACCGGCGGTTCCACGCAGGATGACCTTGCACGCGAAGAACTGCTCCTCGGCGTTGTTGCAGATGTGATGCGCGAACAGCCGATGCCGGACGTGGCGCGTATGGCGCCGGGCACGATCCGCAAGGCGCAGAGCCTGATCGACAGCGATCCCCTCGCCAATGTCTCACTTGCCGATCTTGCGCGGGAAAGCGGCCTTAGCCGGTTTCAGGTGCTGCGCGGTTTTGCGAAAGCAACCGGCATGACGCCGCATGCCTATCTCGTCCAGGCGCGCATCCACATGGCCCGCCGCCTGATCGCTTCCGGCACGCCGCTTGCCCAAGCTGCCTTGGCCAGCGGCTTTGCCGATCAGAGCCACATGACACGCGTCTTCACTGCCAAATATGGCCTCACGCCGCGTGTCTACGCCACGGCACTTGCCTGACGGCCTGCAATTTCGTTCAAGAAGCTACTTCGCCTTTGCGGTTTTCTTCGTCCATCGAAACGGAGAATCCCATGACAAAAGCATTTCAGGGCTACATCTATCTGACGCTGGCGATGATCACGGTCGGCAGCACGGTGATCGCCAGCAAGGTCATCGCATCAGGCCTTCCGCCGTTTACGGCAACGGCACTGCGTTTCGCTGCGGCATTCCCCTTCTTCCTGCTTCTGATGCAACTCACCCGATCGCGGCTGCCGAAACTGTCGCGCCACGATTGGCTCATCCTCGTGACGCAGGCAGGGGCGGGCAGCGTCGGCTATACGACGTTGTTGATCTCCGGCCTGCAGCTGACGTCGGCGACGAATGCCGGCGTCATCATCGGCACGCTGCCGGTCGTCTCGGCGGTGATCTCGATCCTCATTCTCGGCGAAAGGCCGCACCGCTTCCTGCTGGTTGCCATCGCGCTTGCTGCTTTCGGCGTCTTCTGGGTCGCGGTGACACCGGGCGCATCCGCAGAGGGCTCCCTGGCCGGCAATGCGCTGATCCTCGGCGCCGTCATCTGCGAGGGGCTGTTCATTCTTCTCAACAAGCGCATGCAGAGCGGAGATCCTGCCGCTCACGCAGTCGGCGCTGATGACCGGCATCGGTTTCCTCGTTGCCGGCATTCCGGCTCTCTTCGAAAGCCATGCCGCAAGCGGTTTTTCCGCAGCGGCGCTTGCGGCCGTCGTCTATTATGCGCTGGTGCCTACCGTCGGCGGCTTCATCTTGTGGTACGCGGGCTTAGAGCGCGTCAGCGGCAGCGAGGCTTCGCTGTTTACGGCAATCGCTCCGGTCTCCGCGGTCATTTTTGCCTTCGTGCTGCTCGGCGAGCCGGTCGGCCTCCATCAGATTTTCGGCGTCGCCTGTGTGCTCGCCGCCGTTCTGGGGCTCGGCTTGTCTGCATTTGCCCGGGTGCGGCGCGCGTGACAGACCCCTTGGGAAGCGCCGCGTATGACCCTATGTAGGAACGGTGTAATCTTTCGAAGGCGAACGCTCATGTCAGACAAGCCGATCAAGATTCCCGGGCCTGATCATCCGATCACCGTAGACCACAATCCAGCGCGCGTCGTCGTCAAGCTCGACGGCAAGGTCGTCGCTGATACGCGCGATGCGCTGACATTGCGCGAGGCTTCCTATCCGCCGGTGCAGTATATTCCGCGCAAGGATGTCGACATGTCGCTGCTTCAACGCACCGACCACTCTACTTATTGCCCCTACAAGGGCGAGGCCTCCTATTACAGCATCACGCCCGGCGGCGAGCGCGCGAAGAACGCCATCTGGACCTATGAAAACCCGCATGCGGCGATGCGCGAAATCAAGGACCGTATGGCGTTCTATCCGGATCGCGTCAATTCGATCGAAGAACTGCAGGCGCCTGAGGCCGGCGAGTTTTAGTGTCCCGTCCCGACAAGACAGCGCACGAGACCTTCCAGCGACACGCGGCCTGCGGGCAGGCCATCGGCGCCGGTGACGGTCGCGTGCGTGACGTTGCTTTCGGTCATCATCCGCATTCCTTCCTCCACGGTCGCTTTGCCGGGGATGCGGATCACGGTGTCGATTGCGGGATTGCTGAGCGGCTCCATCAGCGCTTCGATCGGGATGACGCGGCTGCGGTTTACTTCCTTGACGAAGGCCTCGATGTAGTCGTTTGCGGGATTGAGCACGATATCGGCGGCCGAGCCCTGCTGGATGAGCTCGCCATCGCGCAGAATGGCGACCTTGTCGCCGAGCCGCAACGCCTCGTCGAGATCGTGGGTGATGAAGACGACGGTCTTCTTCAGTTCCTTCTGCAGGTCGAGCAGCACGCTCTGCATGTCGACGCGGATCAGGGGGTCGAGGGCGGAATAGGCCTCGTCCATCAAGAGTATCTCGGCATCGTTGGTGAGTGCGCGGGCAAGGCCGACACGCTGCTGCATGCCACCCGAAAGCTGGTTCGGATAATGTCCGGCAAAGCCGTCGAGCCCGACGCGCTTGATCCAGATATTCGCACGCTCTTCGCGCTCGCCCTTGGGTACGCCCCTGTATTTCCAGTCCGTAGACGGTGTTCTGCAGCACGTTGCGATGCGGCAGCAGGCCGAACTTCTGGAACACCATCGCCGTCCTGCGGCGGCGGAACTCGCGGAGTTCCTCTTCGCTGCATCTTGCAGATGTCGGTATTGCCATAGAGCACTTCGCCCGCTGTCGGGTCGATCAGACGGTTGATGTGGCGGATCAGCGTCGACTTGCCGGACCCGGAAAGCCCCATAATGACGGTGATGCTGCCCGCCGGGAATCGAGATGTTGATATCCTTCAGTCCAAGGACATGCCCGTGCTCGCTTGTTGAGCTCGGTTTTCGACATGCCGCTTTCTGACGGCTTCGATGATAATCGCCGCCACGCGGACCGAAAATCTTGTAGAGATTGCGTATTTCAATCGACTGACTAGCCATGCACGATTTCCCGGTGCTTCTGCAGCCTGAGACCATAGGCCTGGCTGATGCGGTCAAAGATGATGGCGATGCCGACGATGGCGAGACCGTTGAAGACGCCGAGGGTGAAGTACTGGTTGGCGATGGCCTTGAGGACCGGCTGGCCGAGGCCCTGGACGCCGATCATCGAAGCAATGACGACCATGGCAAGTGCCATCATGATCGTCTGGTTGATGCCGGCCATGATGGTCGGCAACGCCAAGGGAAGCTGGACGTTGCGCAGCTTCTGCCAGCTCGATGAACCGAAGGCGTCGGCCGCTTCGAGCACGTCCTTGTCGACCATGCGGATGCCGAGATTGGTGAGGCGTATCATCGGCGGCAAGGCATAGATGACGACGGCGATGACGCCGGGCACGCGGCCGATGCCGAGCAGCATGACGACCGGGATCAGATAGACGAAGCTCGGCATGGTCTGCATGACGTCGAGCACCGGATTGATGGCATTCTGGAGCCGGTTGGAACGCGACATGCCGATGCCGATCGGCAATGCCGATCGCGATCGAAAGCACCGTGCAGACGAAGATCATCGAAACGGTCTTCATCGTGTCTTCCCACATGTCGAACCAGCCGATCAGCAGAAGCGTCGCGGCGCAGCCGATGACAATCTTCCAATTGCGGCTTCCAAGCCAGGCAATGCCGGCAACGACCAGGATCACCAGCGGCCAGGGCGTGCCGGTGAGCAGCCTTTCAGCCCCAGATCAGAAAGCTTTGCAGCGGGCTGAAGAGCCCTTCGATGCCGTCGCCGTAAGCGCGGGTAAAAGCGCGAAAGCCTTCGTCCACGTTCTTCTTCAGAACGCGCAGCGTGTCGGCATCCATTGTCGGAAATTTCCAGAGCCAGTCCATATTAGTTCCCCATGGCTAAAGCGGCGGCGGCCCTGTTCTTCTTATGGCCGTCGCGCAAAAGGATCGGGCTGGCGGTGCCTGGATGTCAAGCACCGCCTGCTTGCGGATCATGAGGGATCAGAGGGAAGCCTTGATCTTCTCGGCGACTTCCGGAGAGACCCATTCCTTCCACAGGGCTTCGTTTTCCTTGAGGAAGTGCTTGGCGCCGTCTTCGCCGGTAGCTTCCTGGTTGTCGGTCATCCAGGCAATCAGCTTGTTAACGGTGTCGTTCGTCCAGGCACGCTTGTTGAGATAGTCCATGGCCGGGCCGGCGCGATCGGCAAAGGTTTTGCTCACCAGTGTCTGAACGTCGTCGGCCGGCCAGGCGTTCGGCTTGGGATCGGGGCAATCGGCAACCGAGGTACAGCGCTTCCATTCCGCCGCATCGTATTCGGAGCCGTAGCCGAGTTTCACCATCTCATATTTACCGAGGAGCGAGGTCGGGGCCCAGTAATAGCCGACCCAGGGCTGTTTGCCTTCGTAGGCCTTGGCGATCGAACCGTCGAGGCCGGCTGCCGAGCCGGTATCAACCAGCGTGAAACCGGCCTTGTCGCCGCCATAGGCCTTGAAGAGCTGCGAGGTCACGACCGTTCCGCCCCAGCCTTGAGGGCCATTGAAGACGGCGCCCTTGCTCTTGTCTTCGGGAGCAGGGAAGAGTTCGGGATGCTTGAAGAGATCAGGAATCGTCTTGATGTCTGGATGGGCTTCGGCGATGTATTTGGGGATCCACCAGCCCTGGATCGCGCCGTCCGAAAGGATTTTCGAGGCAGCGACTACCTTGCCGCCTTCCAGGCCGCGCTTCACGATTTCCGGCTGGAGGCTTACCCAGGCTTCCGGTGCGACATCCGGCTCACCCTTTTCAGCCATTGATGTGAGCGTCGGAACCGTATCGCCGCTGACGATCTCGGCGGTGCATCCGTAGCCTTCCTCGAGGATGATCTTGTCGAGGTTTGCGGCAACTTCGGCCGATTGCCAGTTCATGCTGGCAATGGTGACGTTGCCACACTCCGCGGCCGACGCCGCGCTCGAAAGGCCGATCAGGCCGGCTGCAAGGACGGTTGAAGCCAAAAGTGCTTTCATTTTCTTGTTCCCTCTGGTCGCGGTGTGACGTGAACCCAGGCGCCTGCGGCACCGCGTCCGCCAGCAAGCCTATTGAGCATGCTTTCATGCGCCATGCGCCATTCCGTTTGCGTCAAAAAATGGCGCATTGACGCTTTCTTTCAATGGCTGATCAGGTGCTTTGTCGCGATCGGAACAATCGTTCCCTGGGCGCAAATTGTGCCAAGCGGATCATTCAGAAAGAAACGCGTCTTTTGCCTGATCTTGCCAAGACCGGGATGCCGCGGGGCTGGAAATCGGCGGATCAGGCATATTTTCTTACCTATATTGTCGGGCCTTGCGCTCGCCATCCGTCCTATGATCGTCAACAGAAGATAGGAGAACGACAATGCCTTACATCGACGGATTCGTCGTGGCTGTTCCGAAAGCCAATATCGAGGCTTACAAGAAGCTGGCGAATTTCGCCGGCTCGATCTGGAAGGAGCATGGTGCGCTCAAATATGTCGAGTGCCTTGCCGACGATGTGCCCTATGGCGAACTCACCTCGTTTCCGCGTGCGGTGATGGCGAAGGAAGACGAAGTGGTAGGGTTTTCCTGGATCGTCTATGGATCGAGGAAGGAGCGCGACGATATTGTGGCCAAGGTCATGTCCGATCCACGCCTGCAGGGCGATGAATGGAAAACGGTTTTTGATGGCAAGCGACTGATCTACGGCGGCTTCGAAACTGTCGTCGAACTTTGAAAAAGGGAGTTCCATGCCCCAGGCGATCATCTCCGTTTCAACCCGGGGGCAGGGCCTCTATGAATTCACCGACCAGGCGGCTGGCTTCGTGCGCGCAACCGGCGTGGACGAAGGTTTGCTCACCGTCTTCGTGCGCCACACCTCCTGTTCGCTCTTGATCCAGGAAAATGCCGACCCGGATGTGCAGACGGACCTCAGTGCCTTCTTCCGCCGGCTCGTGCCGCCGTCATCGGACCCATCGATGCGCTGGATTGTCCACACAACCGAAGGTCCGGATGACATGCCTGCCCATATCAAGGCGGCGCTGACACAGGTTTCGTTCGGTATTCCTGTTACGAGCGGCAAGATGGTGCTCGGCACCTGGCAGGGACTCTATCTCTTCGAGCATCGCGACCGTCCTCATCGTCGCGAAATCGTGCTGCATGTCAGCGCCTGAACCGAACCTGAATACGCAATTCGAACCCCATTCAGTTTGAGCCCTCTATTGTCAAATCATCCCCGGAAAGGGGTCGATCGTTCTTTGAAACTAGGAAAACCCGATGACCAATTTCATTGCCAAGGCATCGTTTGCCGCATTGCTTGCCATCGCTTCGATCCCCGCCAGCGTCTCGACTGCTGCCGCAGCGGGCCCGGAGCGCGGTGGTGTCATCGACGTCCAGTATCATCGTCCGCCACCGGTCTACCGCGGTTGCTCGCCAGTCATGGCTGTCCGCGCGGCTCGCTGGTCCGGCCTGCGCGACGTGCGCGTCGTCAATGTCACACCGCGCCGCGTCGTCGTTGCCGGCCGTGACCGCCGTGGCTGGGACCGCATGACCTTCGCGAATGTCCGTGGCTGCCCGCTGATCCGCCGTTAAAAAGTAGCAGCCGCCGGTCTTTCAGACGCGGCGGCACAAGAACCGCCTTTGCCAATTCTTCTCGGATCACGGCAAGGGCGGTTTTTTATTGCCGGGATTACGGTCGCAAAATGAAAAAAGCCTCGCGACGGGCGAGGCTGAGTTCTAGGCCGCTTCGGGGAAAAGAAGAAGCGACGCTCATTTCATTAGTACCGTCGAGTACGGCTGCAAAGTGCACTTTTGTCAATTCCGGTACGCTTTTGTGTTCGGGGATGCATTTTTTTCAGGGCTTTATCGCCTTGATTTAGAACGTTCCAAACCGATCCGCAAACGGTGTGACTGCGCTGCAATTCATTTCTTGACAAATTTGGATCGTTCCAATTAACTCCGAATGGTCTTGGAGGAGCAATCATGAGCAGGGAGCGGGTGACCGTTATCGACATTGCGAACGCCGCCGGCGTTTCAAAGTCGACCGTGTCGCTCGTGCTGCAGGGAAGCTCGCTCGTTAACGAAACGACGCGCGCCAAGGTGAATGCCGCAATCCGCGAGCTTGGTTATGTCTATAATCGGGGCGCTGCCAATCTGAGGCAGGCGAACGCCAAGTCAAAAATCGTCGGCATGGTCGTCAACGACCTGACGAACAGCTTCTTCGCCGAGCTCGCCGTCGGCATCGACAGCGTCATGCAGTCGGCGGGTTATGTGCAGTTTCTGGCCAATACCGGCGAGAATATCGACCGGCAGCGCGAAGTCATTGCATCGATGCGCGAGCACGGGATTTCCGGGCTCATCATCTCGCCGGCCCGCGGCACGGAGGCTGCAGGATTTCGGGGCGCTCGCCAACGCCGGAATCCCTGTCGTCATGGCCGTCCGCAATGTGCCAGGTGCGCGGGTGTCATCGCTGACGTCGGACAATCACGCGGGAGCGGCCGCCTCCGTCGCGCATCTTGCAAAGCTCGGCCATCGCCGCATCGCCTTTCTCGGCGGCTTTCCGGATACCGCCGTCTTTACCGAGCGCTTTATGGGATATCGCGATGCGCTGATCGACGCGGGGCTGGATTTCGACGCGGATCTGGCGATCGGAGCGGCACCCTCGCGAGCGGGCGGCGTCGAGGCGATCGAGCGGGCGATGCGGCTAGCTGCCCCTCCGACGGCTGCGGTCTGCTTCAACGACGCGGTTGCCTTCGGCGTCTGTGACGGGCTTCGAAGCCGCAAAATAGAGCCTGGCGCCGAGTTCGCGGTGGTCGGTTTCGACGATGTGATCGAGGCAAAGACGGCGGTGCCGGCGCTGACGACTGTTTCCGTCGATCCGCAAGGCATGGGGCGCCGGGCAGCGCAGCTGCTTTTGAAGCAGATCAATTCGGGGACGGCTGAGCCCGAAGCGCTGGTCAAAAGCGTGCGCCTCGTCGTCCGTCAAAGCTGCGGCACAGGCATTCAAGGAGGCGTGCGATGACGAATTGGGGTTTGATCGGTGCCAGCACGATCGCCAGGGAATGGGTGATCGGTGCGATCCGCGCAGCGGGCGGCGAGGCCGTCTCGGTGATGAGCACGGACGCGGCGCGCGGCAAGATTTACGCGGCCGAGAACGGCATTGCGAAATCGGTGACCAGCGTTGCCGACCTCGTCAATGATCCGGATGTCGAGGCTGTCTACATCTCGACCACCAACGAACTTCACCGCGACCAGGCGCTGGCGGCGATCCAGGCGGGCAAGCATGTGCTGTGCGAGAAGCCGCTGGCAATGAGCCAGGCCGATGCGAATGCGATGGTAAAGGCTGCCAGGCAGGTGGGTGTTGTGATGGCGACGAACCACCACCTGCGCAATGCCGCCACCCACCGCGCCATGCGCGATGCGATTGCAGCGGGCAAGATCGGCAAGCCGCTCGCTGCCCGTGTCTTTCACGCCGTCTATCTGCCGCCGCACCTGCAGGGCTGGCGGCTCGACCGGCCAGAGGCGGGCGGCGGCGTCATCCTTGATATCACGGTGCACGATGCCGATACCCTGCGCTTCGTGCTCGGCGACGATCCGGTCGAGGCGATCGCCTTCGGCCAGAGCGGCGGCATGGGCAAGTCCGGGCTGGAGGATGCCGTCATGGGCGTACTGCGCTTCAAGTCCGGCGTCATCGCGCAGTTCCATGACGGTTTCACCACGAAATATGCAGAGACCGGCTTCGAGGTGCATGGCAGCGACGGATCGCTCGTTGCCAATAACGTCATAACTCAGCGTCCAGTCGGCCGCGTGACCCTACGGAATGCAGAAGGCGAGACCGAACTCGAATGCAAAAACACCAATCTCTACGAGGTTGCGCTCAGGGCCTTCCACGATGCGGTTGCTGGGAAGGGCAGGCCGTCGGCGACGGGTGAAGACGGCGTCTGGTCGCTTGCGACCGGCCTTGCCGTCGTCGAATCCGCAAGGACCGGCAAGCTGGTCAAGATCGAGCCGGGGCTCTGACATGGACAAGCACGTCACACCCGCCGACGCTGCAGCCCTGATCCCCGACGGAGCGATCGTCTCGGTCTCGTCGTCCAGCGGCCTCGGCTGCCCCGATCTGATGCTGAAGGCGATCGGCGAGCGTTTCGAAGCGACCGGCCATCCACGCGATCTGACGACGCTGCACCCGATTGCGGCGGGCGACATGAGCGGTATCAAAGGCGTGGACTACATCGCCAGGAAAGGCCTGCTGAAGAAGATCATCGGCGGCTCCTATCCCTCCGGCCCGTCAGGCGCCGAGCCGCCATTGATCTGGCAGATGATCGGCAACGACGAGATCGCCGCCTATAACGTACCGTCGGGCATCCTCTTCGACATGCACCGTGAGGCGGCCGCCAAACGGCCGGGGGTGGTGACCAAGGTGGGGCTCGAAACCTTCGTCGATCCGGCGCGCGAAGGCTGCGCCATGAATGCCAAGGCCGCTGCCGAACCGCTCGTCAAGAAAATCAGCTTCGAAGGCGAGGACTGGCTGTTCTTCAAGGCAATCGCACCGCAGGTGGCGATCATCCGGGCGACGACGGCGGACGAGCGCGGCAACCTGACATACGAACATGAAGGCGCCTATCTCGGCGGCCTCGACCAGGCGCTCGCCGCCCGCAACAATGGCGGCATCGTCATCGCGCAGGTGAAGCGCATCACCAAGGAAGGCTCGTTGAAGCCCCACGATGTCCGCGTTCCGGGCGTGCTCGTCGACTATGTCGTGGTCGATCCCGACCAGAAGCAGACGACGCAAACGCTCTACGATCCGGCAATCTCCGGCGAAATCTTCCGGCCGCTCGACACATTCCGCCTGTCGGAATTCAATATCCAGAAGGCGATTGCGCGCCGGGTGGCGCAGGAACTGCAGGGTGGGAGCGCCGTCAATCTCGGTTTCGGGATTTCGGCCAACGTGCCGCGCATCCTGCTGGAAGAGGGACTTCACGGGGCGGTGACATGGGTGATCGAGCAGGGTGCCGTCGGCGGCGTTCCGCTTCTCGACTTCGCTTTCGGCTGTGCCGCGAATGCCGATGCCTTCATGCCGTCGCCCTATCAATTCACCTATTTCCAGGGTGCGGGCTTCGATGCCTCGCTGCTGTCGTTCCTGGAGATCGGCCGCGACGGCTCGGTCAACGTCTCGAAGCTCTCCTTCCGGCCACACGTAACGGCAGGCGCCGGCGGCTTCGTCGATATCACGGCGCGGGCGAAGAAGATCGTCTTCTCCGGCATGTTCAATGCCGGCGCAAAACTCGGCGTCGAGCACGGCAGGCTGATGATCGAGAAGGAAGGCAAACTCAAGAAGCTGGTCAACGCCGTCGAGCACGTGACCTTCTCGGGTCCGCGCGGCGTGGTCCAGGGGCAGGACGTCACCTATGTCACCGAGCGGTGCGTAATGAAACTGACGCCGGATGGCATCGTGCTGACCGAGATCGCACCCGGCGCCGATCTGCAGGCACATATTCTCGACCAATCGGAATTTCCATTGATCGTTTCGGACAAATTGAAGGTCATGGACGACGCTCTCTTCGGTGAAGCGCCGATCGGCCTCAAGCTGCCAGAAATGCCAAGGCGGGTTCTGGAAGGAGCATCCCATGGGTGAGGTGAAGGTCTTAATCGAAGGTCACATCGCGGTCATGACCATCTCGCGGCCGGAAAAGCTCAATGCCTTCGATATCGACATGCTGAAGGCGCTGGCCGCGGCCTGCGACGCGGTGGAGGCGAACGCCACGGTCCGCGTCGCCATTCTGACAGGCGAGGGAAAGGCCTTTTCTGCGGGCGGTGACATCAAGGCCTGGGGCGGCATGCAGGCCAATGAGTTCGGCCATACCTGGGTGCGCTTCGGCCACCGCATTTTCGAGCGACTCGCGACGCTGCGCATGCCGCTGATCGCAGCGCTGAACGGCCATGCGCTCGGCGGCGGTCTGGAACTGGCGGGGGCTGCCGATATCCGCATTGCCGAGAACCAGATCAAGATTGGCCTACCTGAGACAGGCCTCGGTATGATCCCGGGCTGGTCGGGCACGCAGCGGCTGGTCAAGCGCTTCGGCGCGCAGATCGTCCGGCGGATGGTGCTCGGCGGCGAGATGTTTTCGGCCGACGAGGCAAAGGCGAACGGTATCGTCGACGCCGTTGTCGATACCGGCACATCGCTTGCCGCGGCCAGGGACTATGCCGCGCGCATTGCACTTCGCGGCCCGGCGGCGCTGGAGATTTCGAAGCTTCTGATCGCATCGGCCAATGGCGAGGACAATGGTGCGGCGGTCGAGGCGCTGGGATCGATCCTGGCTGCCAAGACCGGCGATCTCAAAAGAGGGCGTTTCGGCATTTGCCGAAAAGCGTCCGGCTCAATTCAAGGGAGAATGGTGATGACGGTGCTGCTGAAGCCGCAGAAGCTCGTCGATGCGAAGGTGCGCGAGTTCAGCATGCTAATCGACGGCAAATGGGTGGAGGGCATCGAGGCAGGCACGATTGAGCGCGTGGCCCCGAGTCATGGCGTTGCCGTCAGCCGCTACAAGGCAGCGACCAAGGATGATGCGGTCAAGGCGATTGCTGCGGCCCGCAAGGCATTCGACCATGGTCTGTGGCCGCGCATGACAGCCTCCGAGCGCTCCAACATTCTGCTTAAGGCCGCGGACATGATCGCCGCGCGTACCGATGAACTTGCCTATCTCGACGCGATCGAGGCCGGCAAGCCGATCACGCAGGTCAAGGGCGAGATCGCCGGTGCTGCCGACATCTGGCGTTATGCGGCAGCACTTGCCCGCGATCTGCATGGCGAAAGCTACAATACGCTGAGCGAAGGAACGCTCGGCGTCGTGCTGCGGGAGGCCGTCGGCGTCGTCTCGATCATCACGCCTTGGAATTTCCCGTTCCTGATCGTCAGCCAGAAGCTGCCTTTCGCGCTTGCAGCGGGCTGCACGGCGGTCGTCAAGCCATCTGAACTCACCTCCGGCTCGACCCTCGTGCTCGGCGAAATCCTGATGGAGGCGGGCGTTCCGGCGGGCGTCGTCAACATCATCGTCGGCACGGGTGCAGCCGTCGGCGCGACGATGACCGGGCATCCCGATGTCGACATGGTCTCCTTCACCGGCTCGACCGGCATCGGCCGGCTGACGATGGAAAACGCCTCGAAGACGCTCAAAAAGGTGTCGCTGGAGCTTGGCGGCAAGAATCCACAGATCGTGTTTCCGGATGCCGATCTCGATGCCTTCGTCGATGCCGCTGTCTTCGGCGCTTATTTCAACGCAGGCGAGTGCTGCAATGCCGGATCGCGACTGATCCTGCATCGCGACATCGCCGACGACGTGACGTCGCGGGTGGCGGCGCTGTCGCAAAAGGTGAAGGTCGGCGATCCACTGGATCCATCGACGCAGGTGGGTGCGATCATCACGCCGCAGCATCTGGAGAAGGTTCAGGGCTATGTTTCCGCCGCCGCGGGCAGTGGTGCGAATGTCGCGCTTGGCGGCAGCCATATCGACTTCGGTTTTGGCCAGTATATGGCACCGACGATCCTTTCCGGCGTCAAGCCGGAGATGGCGGTGGCGCGCGAGGAGGTGTTCGGACCGGTGCTTTCGGTGCTGACCTTCGAGACTGCGGAGGATGCCGTCCGCATCGCGAACTCCGTCGATTACGGCCTTTCGGCCAGCGTCTGGAGCTGCGACTTCGACACCTGCCTGACGATCGGACGAAAGGTAAGGGCCGGCACGATCTGGATGAACACCTTTATGGATGGTGCGGCGGAACTGCCCTTCGGCGGCTATCGCCAATCGGGCCTCGGTCGCGAGCTCGGGCGGCATGCGGTGGAGGACTATACGGAGACCAAGACGCTCAACATGCATATCGGCGCCCGGACGGGCTGGTGGATGCCGCGCTGAGCCAAGGGCTTGCGTTCTGGGAGGACCGCTTGGTGAAGCAGCAGGACATCGTCATCATCGGCTCGGGGATCGGCGGGGCGACCATTGCTGCCGCGCTTGCTCCTTCTGGCGCCGATATCCTCGTCCTTGAGGCGGGCGAGCATATCGAGGACCGGCCGGAGAACCGCGACCAGCGCGCGATCTTCCAGCGCGGCCACTTCCGGCCAAAGGAATTCTGGTACGAGAGGGACGGCAAGCCGTTCAATCCCGGCAATTACTACAATGTCGGCGGCAATTCGAAGTTCTTCGGAGCGGTCATGGTGCGCTACCGGCGCGAGGATTTTTATGAGATGCAGCATCTGGAAGGCATCTCGCCCGCATGGCCGTTTGCCTACGAAGAACTGGAGCCATGGTATAGCCGGGCGGAGCAGCTTTATCAGGTGCGCGGGCAGATCGGCGAAGACCCTACCGAGCCTGCGCATTCGCAGAACTACGCCTTTCCGCCCGTGCCCGACGAGCCGTCGATTGCGCTTGTGCGCGAGCGGATGAAGCGGAACGGCCTGCATCCGTATTCGCTGCCGCTCGGCATCGATATCGAGCGCTGGCTTGCCAAGGCGAAGACGCCCTGGGACGCGCATCCGAACAGTTTCGACGGCAAGATGGATGCCGAGACGATCGGCCTTGCCCTGGCGCTGCAGCATCCGAACGTCCGGCTGCAGACCGGATCGCGGGTGACACGGCTTCAAACGGCGGCTGACGGCAAGCGCATCGAGACGGTTCATTACCGGAAGGATGGAGCCGACGAGGCGGTCTCTGCGAAGCTCTTGATCCTTGCGGCAGGCGCGGTGCAGTCCGCCGTCTTGCTGCTGCGCTCGGCGGACGAGAAGAATCCAAAAGGGCTCGCCAACAGCTCGGACCAGGTCGGCCGCAATTTCATGAACCACAATTCGAGCGCCGTGATCGCGATCTCGCCGACCTATCGAAACGACGCGATCTATCAGAAGACCTTCGGCTTCAACGACTATTACCTCACGGACGACGCGAGGGCCGCCGCTCGGCAATGTCCAGCTGCTCGGCCGCGTTTCCGGCGCCATCCTCAAGGCCAATATGCCGTCGGTGCCGGAATGGATGCTGAACAAACTCTCGGCGCATGCGATCGATTTCTATGCGATGAGCGAGGACATTCCGCATCCCGAAAGCCGCATCATGGTCGATGGCGAGCGCATTCTGTTGCAGTGGGTGCGGACGAACTGGCCGGCGCATCTGATGCTGGTGAAGAAGCTGAAGCAGGCGCTGAGGGCGGCGGGCTTTCCTCTGGTGCTCTCGCGGCCATTCGACAAGCGCACGCCGTCGCATCAGTGCGGCACGGTCAAAATCGGCAACGATCCGGCGCAGGCGCCGCTCGACATCTGGTGCCGCGCCTACGACCATCCGAACCTCTTCGTCGTCGATGCGAGCTATCTGCCGACGTCCGCCGCGGTCAATCCGGCGCTGACGGTGGCAGCGCAGGCGCTGCGCGTCGGGGATCATATCCTGCAGAAGGAACTCGCGTGATGGCACAGGGAAGGCGGCCGGTCGCGCTTGTCGCCGGAGGAAGACAAGGTATCGGACTGGCTGTTGCCGAGGCGTTGGCGAAGGCGGGGCATGACGTCGCGATCACCGGAATAGAGGATGTCGGGCCGAACGATCCGGTGGTCGAGACGCTGCGTTCGCTCGGGGTGCGACGCCTCTTGCCTGGGAAGGCTGACACCGGCGAGATCAGTTGACGGGCATGCCGCGAGACCATCGAGCACGTCCTGCAGACATTCGAGGCAATCGACTGCCTGGTGAACAATGCCGGCATCGGTTCGATTGTCCGCGGCGACTTCATCGAGATGAAGCCGGAGAATTTCGACGCGGTGCTCGACACCAATCTCCGGGTGAACGGTGTTCTTCACGCAGGCGGTCGTCAAGGCGATGCTGGCAAGCGGCGCCGGGCAGGCAACTCGTTCGATCGTCAACATCGCCCTCCGTTTCCTCTGAGCTGACGTCGCCGGAGCGGCTCGACTACTGCATCAGCAAAGCCGGCCTTTCATCCTTCACCAAGGGATTGGCGGTGCGGCTTGCCGAGTCGGCGGCATTGGCGTCTTCGAAGTGCCGGCCAGGCATCATCCGCACGGCGATGACGGCGACGGTATCCGAAAAATATGAGGCGTTGATTGCAGACGGGCTCGTGCCCGATGAAACGCTGGGGGGAGGCTGAGGACATCGGCGCGATCGTCGCAGCCCTCGCGTCCGGAAGCTTCGGCTTTGCCACGGGCTCGGTGATCGATGCTGGTGGCGGGCTTTCGATCGGCCGCCTTGGAGCGGGGGATTTGGGATGGCATACGACTACATCATCACCGGTGGCGGCCCGGCGGGCTGCGTGCTCGCCAACCGGCTGAGCGAGGATCCAAATGTCAAAGTGCTGCTTTTGGAAGCAGGCGGCAGCGACTGGAACCCGCTGTTCCACATGCCGGCAGGCTTTGCTAAGATGACGAAGGGCGTCGCGAGCTGGGGCTGGGAGACGGTGCCTCAGAGGCACATGAAGGGCGGGGTTGCTTGCGCTATACGCAGGCCAAGGTCATCGGCGGCGGCTCGTCGATCAATGCGCAGCTCTATACGCGGGGCAATGCCGCCGACTACGATCTGTGGGCCAGCGAGGAGGGCTGCGATGGCTGGGACTATCGCTCCGTGCCGCCCTACTTCAAACGCGCCGAAGACAGACCAGCGCTTTGCCGACGACTACCATTCCTATAAGGCGGACCGCTGGGCGTTTCGATGCCGGTTCCCGCGCTGCCGATTTGCGACGCCTATATCCGGGCGGGGCGCAAGAGCTCGGCATTCCCTATAACCACGATTTCAACGAGCCGGCATCAGGCCGGTGTCGGCTTCTATCAGCTCACGCAGCGCAACCGCCGCCGCTCCTCGGCCTCGCTCGGCTATTTGTCACCGAATCGGAGACAGGGGCGACCTGACCATCCGGATGAATGCCCGCGTTGTGAGGATCGTTATTGAGGGTCGGAAAGCGATCGGCGTCGAGGTTGCCGGCCGCAACGGCGTCGAGCTCATCCGCGCCGAGCGGGAGGTCCTCGTTTCTTCTGGTGCTATCGGGTCGCCGGAGGAAACTGCTGCTGCAATCCGGAATCGGGCCTCGCGGACCATCTGAAAGCTGTTGGCGTGGATGTAGAAGCATGATCTGCCCGGCGTCGGCGACAATCTGCAGGATCATCTCGACCTCTTCGTCATTTCCGAATGCACCGGCGACCACACTTATGACGGCGTCGCCAAGCTGCACCGCACGCTTTTCGGGCGGGCTTGCAGTATGTGCTCTTCCGCTCAGGCCCCGTGGCCTCCTCGCTCTTCGAGACCGGCGGCTTTTGGTATGCGGATGCAAACGCGCGCTCCCCCGATATCCAGTTCCATCTCGGCCTCGGTTCCGGTATCGAGGCGGGCGTCGCCCGGCTGAAGAACGCCGGGGTGACGTTGAATTCCGCTTATCTGCATCCGCGCTCGCGCGGTACTGTGCGTCTCGCATCTGCCGATCCGGCGGATGCGCCGCTGATCGACCCGAATTACTGGAGCGATCCGCATGACCGGAAGATGTCGATCGAGGGCTTGAAGATCGCCCGCGAGATCATGCAGCAGGCGGCTTTGAAGCCTTATGTGCTGGAGGAAAAGCTGCCGGGAAGCGGCATCGTCACCGACGAGCAGCTTTTCGACTACGGCTGCGCCAACGCCAAGACGGATCACCATCCAGTCGGCACGTGCAAGATGGGCGCGGATGCCATGGCCGTCGTGGGTCTCGATCTGAAGGTGAGGGGGCTGGAGGGACTGCGCGTGTGCGACAGCTCCGTCATGCCGCGTGTTCCCTCGTGCAATACCAACGGTCCGACGATCATGGTCGGCGAGAAGGGAGCCGACATCATTCGCGGGCGCGAACCCTTGCCACGCGCCATCTTCTCCTGGGAACGCAACGACACGCGGCCGAGAGCAAGGTCAGACGTTCGCTAGACAGGTCAGGCGCGAATGAAGAGCGCGCCGACGAGGCCGAAGATAACGATCGATTGAAGGATGAACATCGGCAGTTGATCGGACATGTTTCCCTCCCATGGGCACGATTTTCATGCTTGTTCGGTGACAGTCATGCTGCCGGCCAAAGCCGGAATGCTGGAGGCGAATGCTGCCACGGCATCATGACGAGCGCAAATCACCTTTCCGAATATCGAATTCCTCTTTTTTGCGATCGGAAGAGCAAAAGATGGTATAATCGCTTTCGATGCGATGTGCGGCAGACACCGCTTTGCGAATGTCCGAAGAGGAATAGCATTCGAAACTTAGGCGGTTTTGCAATATTCGAGCGTCGCATCATAACACAGCATGGAACCTTTTATGCACTTAGTAGTTTTAGAGTGTACAGGAGGACTACTATGACCAATGATTTTAATAGACCTGGCCCGGATGTTCGTTCCACACCGGGCAGCGACCGCCGGTCACCATGGGCCATGTGGATCGGTATCGCGGCTGTTGTTGTAATCATAGCCCTTGCAGCGATTTACTGGCCGCGCACGAGTGCACCGCCAGCCACACCGCCCGCCGGCGAGACAACAACGACCCAGCCGCCAGCTACAACGCCACCGGCAACGTCGACCGCACCGGCAACGCCACCGGCAACCGAGCCGGCCCCGGCAACTCCGGCACCGGCAACGCCGCCGGCTACGGAACCGGCACCAGCGACACCGCCGGCAACGCCGCCGGCAACGCCTCCGGCGCAGCAGTAAGGTAAGCCCGCCAACCATGAACCGACCCCCGAAAGTTGGACATCAACCTTCGGGGGTTTTGCATGTCCAAATACCAGCCTGGCTTTTAGGCTTTCTGTTGTGGAGTTTTATGAGAAGGGCGAGCTCGGGAAGTCGGTGCGCATTTCGGATAGTCCCTGTGCATCGATGCCCACATCGACTGGGCGGCCGCAGTTCGTCGTACGAGCACACCCATACGGTCTGGTCGGATTACATCTTCCGGCAGTTGACAGGCGATAGCGGCGCGGGTGCGACGCTCGGGGAACTGCAAATCCCGCGTCTATGGCATCGGCCCGCAGATCGGTTACAAATTCGAAGCCAACGACACCACCGACGGGTATGTGAACCTGAAGGGCTACTGCGAGTTCGGAGCGGAGAACCGTGGCTGACGCTGACAGTCTCACCAGCGGAGAGGTTCGCAGAGTGTTGCAGCGATCAATTGAACCCACCGCCGATTGCGGGACGTTCGCCGCCATCTCAATCGCTATTCGCCGCCTAAGAGATTGGTTAGAACGCCTCCATGTCCCGTCTGCGCTACCAATCCGCGACAATATCGACTATACTTTCGTCCCCTGAATATCTTCGCTTGTTCGTCGGTCGCTCCTTCTCGAGAAGGGGCGCGTCGAAATGTCAGCTTGCAGCAATTAGCTTGATCTCACCATCCATCCGCCATGTGCCGTGGTCGGCGAGGGGTGCTCGGATGAAACCGAAACGACGACACTACTTTTGCCTGGCAGTTGCTCTTGCGATGAGCTTTCCTGCCATCGCCGGCGCGCAGCAGACGTCGGCCAAGACGCCACAAATCGGCCTTCTCGCATGGTGGCCCTGCGGTATGCCGTATGCGAGCGAAACCAGTGAGTTCGGAATGTTCATGCAAGGGCTTCACGACCTGGGTTACACGCTGAACGAACTCAGCTTCGAGTGCCGGAGCGCGAGTAAGCAAGACAGTCGCCTTGCGGCCGCGGCGAGGGAACTGGTGCAGCTCCCTGTGGACGTGATCGTGACATCGTCTCAGCCGGCGGCGACATGCTGCCCACAGGAGCGACCGATGCGATTCCGATCGTGACCGATCGTCAGCGGTGACCCGGTTGCGGTAGGCTTGGCGACGCAGCCTCGCAAAACCTGGGCGGCAATCTCACGGGCGTCAGCTTACTACGCCACCGAACTCAGCTGCCAAACGCCTGCAGCTTTTGATGGAGGCCATACCGGGGCTTGCCACTGTCGGCGTGCTGGCAAACCCGGTGGTGTCCTATCTCCCCTTCGAAGCGGACGCCAAGCAAGCGGCCCGCCACGCTCGGCAGTTGGCGATGAGGCTCCAGCACAGTCAGCGAGCCGGGCGAACTCGATGCTGCGTTCTCGCGCATGAAGGCCGATGGCGCTCAAGCTGCCTTCGTGCTTCCCGACCTCATGCTGGCCGACCAGTCGTCGCAAATCGCCGCCTTGGCGATCGAGCATCGCCTGCCCACCATGGCTTGGGGCTCGTGGTACGTCGCAGATCGGCTGTCTGATGGCCTATTCGGCTAACTATGGCGAAATGCAACATCGGCTCGCCTTTTATGTCGATCGCATTTTGAAAGGCACCAACCCAGGGGCGTTGCCGATCGAGCAGCCGACGAAGTTCGACTTGTCGGTCAATCTGAAAACAGCCAATGCCCTCGGGATCGAGCTGCCGCAGACCGTTTTGCTGATGGCTGATGAAGTCATCGAGTGAGGATGGTGTGTGGCGTTCGGTCCAGCTCCAAGCCGCCCCGATGCGCCGATCGCTGTTCCGGAAGTACTTCCTCGCCTTCTTCGCTGCGGTCATTGTCCCGCTGGCTGTTAGCGGCATCGGCGACGCCTGGTTCGGCTATCGCGACCAGCGTGCCATGCTCAGCGCTCTACTAAGGGTAGAGGCCACATCGGCGGCCGGCAAAATTCAGAGCTTTCTCGACGGCATCAAGGATCAACTGGGTTGGACGGTCCAGCAATCCTGGACCCAGGATGAGGGACAGCATCGGCTGGATGCATTACGAGTGATGCGACGAGTCCCGGCGATCGTCAGCATCACCCTTGTTGACGATGTCGGCGTCGAACGGCTGCATGTCTCCCGTACTGACTTGAACAGGATGGAAGGCGGATCGGATCGCTCTGGCGATCCTGCTGTCGTGGGAGTTCGTTCGAATGGCACATGGTATGGGCCAGTCACCTTCCGCCATGGCTCCGAACCGTTCATGACCATGGCCATGGCCGGAAACCGCAAGGCAGGTCGCATCGTCGTCGCGGAGATCAACCTGAAGCTTGTCTGGACAGTCGTTTCGGAAATTCGCGTCGGTAGTAGTGGCCGGGCGTTTGTTCTCGATCAGACCGGCCGGCTCATCGCCCACCCCGACATCAGCAAGGTGTTGCAGGGCACTGACGAGAAGACAGCGGCGGCCCTCATCAGATTGCGGGACGAAATTGCCGCCACAGGCGGACAGGCGACCACGGCCCCCAACGCCGAGAATGAACCGGTTGTGACCGCCATGGCGGCGATCCCCAATCTCGGTTGGACCGTGTTCGTGGAGCAGGCGCAGGCCGAGGCTTTCGCACCGCTGTATGCTTCATTGTGGCGGACGGGTGGCCTGCTGTTCGCCGCCGCCGTCTTCGCATCGGCGCTTGCCTACTGGCTTGCCAGCCGGATGACCGGACCAATCCGCCTGCTGGAGGAAGGCACCGAAAAAATCGGTGCTGGACAGTTCGAGCACCGGATCGACATCGCCACAGGAGACGAATTCGAACGGCTAGCGGACCGGTTCAATAAAATGGCGCAAGAACTCGCCGTATCGCGGGATCGTTCAGAGCGAATTGCACGGCTGAAGCGTTTTCTGGCGCCGCAGGTCGCGGAACTCGTCGAAAAGTCCGGCGACGAGAGCGTGCTCGCCGGACAGCGCGCAGAAGTCGTCGCTGTGTTCTGCGATTTACGTGGCTTCACCGCTTTTTCGGCGCACACCGAACCCGAGGAGATCATGCAGGTCTTGCGGGAGTACTATGAGGCACTCGGCGCGATCATTACACGCTACGAGGCCACGCTGACCAACTTCGCGGCAGACGGTTTGATGGTGCTCGTCAACGCCCCGGTGCCATGCTCAGACCCGGCGCTTCGTGCTGTTGAGATGGCGATCGACATGCAGGACGCCATCCAGCGCCTGATCGCCGAATGGCGTCTGCGCGGTCATGTGATTGGCTTCGGCATAGGACTGGCGATGGGATGGGCGACGGTCGGCCGAATTGGTTATGAAGCCCGTGTTGACTACACTGCGATCGGACATGTCGTGAACCTTGCGTCGCAACTCTGTTCGTCCGCCGATGATCAGCAAATCCTCGTCGATCACGCCGTGGCGCAATCCGTGCGTGGCAAAATTTCATTGGTCGCGCTCGGCCCGCGGCAGCTCAAAGGTTTCGATGAGCAAGTACCAGCGTATGAGCTCGGAACGGGAAGCGCCAGGTCGGATGCCATGCCATCCGGATGAGGGTCGAAAAGTTAGGTTTGGCCGTAAGCCTGCGGCAACTTTGCGCCATGATCTCGCGGCCAATTCTCTTGCTCTTTGACAGCGGCCATCGCGTTAGGTGCGGGCGATGGATTCGACTTCATGCGCGTCGACAAGCAGCAGCTTGGGAAAGCTCGATCTTTTATAATGATAACGAGCGATTAGTTTAAACTGTGCGTTTTAGCGATCTGACAACTTCTGGTCAGCATGCACGTCGCGGCCATCGCGCCGAAATTCCGCGGACTAGAAGAGGCGAGCTCGAGGATGGATGAAACGCGATTGCCTCCAGTTCTGCGCGTATTAATTGCATGAATTACTTAAACAAGATGGTTGATTGCATTATCGGTGATACTTCTCGTACCGATATTGAATCTAAACATCGAGACCATAGAAAAAATTTCATTTGCATACTCGAGTTTCATCGATATAAAATATAACTAATAAAAAATATACATGGAAACGCCCTTCTATTCGGCCTGTAGTGTAAAAAGTCAGGATTGGCGAAAATGAAGGACGAAAATCTATTACTTGATCCGCGTGATCATAAGATACTTTCAGTATCAAGGGCACTTGGTTATGTGTTCGCCTTTATGCTGATTTTCACGATCGCCATGGCGATGATCCCCAATCAGTTTTTCATTGTCTCCACGCGCGCAGTCATCAATGCGCCAGTGCAAATGATCGCCTCGCCGATTTACGGCAGGGTGGACAGGATTTCCCTGCAGGTCGGACAAGTCGTCAAGCTCGGCGATGTCATGGCGACGGTCTCCAATCCCAACCAGGACCAGACGTCGCTGACCGGCTTGCGGCTTGAGAAGCTCGATCTCACCGAAAAGCTGAACAATACGAGAAGCGTCGTTCAGGAACGCACCGACCAGCTCCAGAAGGTCAAGAGCCAGATCGCGGACGTCAAGGACGGCGTGATCAGCGAGCTTTCGGCGGTCATCGAGAATGCCCGTTACAACGTGCAGACCTACGAGGCGCGGCTCAATGAACAAAACGCCCTGCTGCAGAGGCAGCTGGTGCTTCTGAAGAAGAAGCTGATCTCCGAGGCCAGCATCGAACCGCAGCGCCAGAAGCGTAACGCCGCGCAGTACGAACTCGACTCCGCGCGCGGCGAACTGCGCCGCAACGAGATTGTCCTGTCGCTCGTCGAACGCGACATCTACACCGGCGGTACCGTCGCCGCCAATCTGCTGACGCTTGAAATGCAGCGCACCAAGCTTGCCGGCGAGATCGCCGAAGACAACATCGAGATCAACCAGATGACGGAGCGCAAGCAGCAGGTCGAAAACCTGATCGCACGGGAGGAGGGTCGGCTTGGCAAGGCCGGGGCCGCCGAGGTCGTCGCCGAGCGCCATGGCCAGATCGTCAGCGTCGACGCATCCTTCGGCGATTTCGTGATGCAGGGCCAGCCGGTGGCAAAATCGCTGGATTGCAACGAGGCCTTTGCTGCCGCCGTCTATCGCAGCCGCGATGTGACGTCGCTCGAGATCGGCATGCCGGCGATGGTCAATTTCCGCAGCCTCGGCGTCAAGCGCGACGCCCATATCTACAAGATCGTGCGCTACTTCAACTCAGGCCCGGAAAATCGCTATTACGCGAAGTTTCCGGAAGCCGAAGGCCACGAGGTCTATGTGCTCGTCAAGATCGACGAACCGGCCGGCGAGGGAGGCGGTCCGGCGCATCAGAACAACGACAAATTCTTTGGATGTCATGTTGGCGAGGATGTGATCGTCTCATTGGGCGAGACGATCGTCTCCCGGATCGCCCGCTATTCGAAGCTGGCGATGGACAGGCTGGCGTCGCCCGGGACGATGCTTTCGGCGTCCGCGCTTTTCGACAAGGCGACGGCGCCGCGCTCAGCCGCTGCCGAACCCGCCAATCCGTAACGCCCGTTTTCGCCGCTGCATTGATGAGGGTCAACAATGAAGCATCTGAGATCGACCATCAACAAGGGACGCTTGCTGCTGCTCGCCGCGGCAGTGATTGTCCTGCAGACATTCCCAGCGTTTGCCGATAGCGAACATCAGAAGCTTGCCTGCACGCTTTGCGACGGGCTGGCTGCCCAGATGGGCGGCGATCCGGCGCAGCCCTTTGTCCTGCGCAGTTTCGAACCGGCAAACGGCGGGTCGGCGCTCCATCCGGCTCTGGAAAACACCGGCTTTACCTATGACAACGCGCTTGCCCTAATGGCGTTTTACGGCTGCAAGCGAAAGGCCGAAGCGCGCCGGATCGCCGATGCTCTCGTGCTCGCCGTGGAGACGGACCGTCACTATCATGACGGACGGTTGAGGAATGCCTACCGGTCCGGTCCGGTCGCTCCGGGCAAGGAGGGAATGCTGCTGCCCGGTTACTGGAGTGCGGCCAGCAATTCCTGGATCGAGGACGGCTACCAAGTCGGCAGTGCGACGGGCAGCACCGCATGGGGCGCGCTGGCGTTGCTCATGGCCTACGAGGAGACGGAACAGCCGGCCTACCTCGACACCGCACGCAAGATCATGGACTGGATCCACCGCAGCACGGCAGATCCGCAAAGCCCGGGCTATTTCGGCGGCTTTTTCGGCCATGAGCCGGCGCCTGAGCGCATGACCTGGAAATCGACGGAACACAATCTGGATATCTACGCCGCGGATAGCTGGCTTGCGCGTCTGGACGCCGGCGGCGATTGGACCCACCGCGGCGACAGCGCTCTGAAGTTCCTTCGTGCCATGTGGGACGACGGCGAGGGGCGCTTCTATATCGGCAGCGCCCCCGACAGCAACGCTCCGAATATCACGATGTCGGGGCTCGACGCCGAATTGTGGCCGTTGATCGCCGTGCCGGACTTCAAGACCAAGGTCGAGAGGGTCATGGAATGGACCGAGCTTAACCATGGCGTCGATGGCGGCTTCGACTTCAACAGCGACCGGGACGGCATCTGGCTCGAGGGTACGGCGCAGGCAGCACTCGTTCTGCGGCTTGCCGGACAGTCCGAAAAGGCCGAACCCTTGTTCAAGACCATCGCTGCCCAGGTCACGCCCGGCGGGCTCATCTATGCGACGGTCAACGAGCAGCTTTCGACAGGCCTTCAGGTCGGTCCCAACTCCTCGCCCGGCGATTTCAAATATTACCGTCTTCCGCATATCGGGGCGACCGGCTGGGCCGTGCTTGCCGCGCTTGACCTCAACCCTTTCCTCGGCCGCGCGGGCCAGGCGCTGATCAGCAAGGATAGCCCATGTCCCCCGAAGTAGTCACTCTCTCGGACGCCATTCTCTTCTCGCTGCTGGCGCTTGCGCTCATCATGGGATGCGCCTGGCTGCTCGACAGCCGCCGGGGCAAGGATCGCGTCATCTTCGGCATGATCCTCATCGTCATGTTGTTGAATTATCTCTATTTCCGCATCACCAAGACGCTGCCGGACTTCGAATGGAGCGCCTATGCGCTGTGGCCGCGCGCCTATCTCTCTTTCGAAATCGTCGTCATCTTCTATACGGTGCTTTCGATCGTGTTTTTCTTCCGGCGGACGGACCACAGTGCGGCTGCGGACGCGAGCGAACTCACCATCGCCGGCGCCGCATCGCCGCCGGCCGTCGATGTCTTCATCTGCACCTATAATGAAGAGCTATCCATTCTGGAGCGCACGATCCTTGCCGCAAAGGCGATCGACTATCAGAATTTCACTGTCTGGGTGCTCGATGACGGACGCCGCGACTGGCTGGAGGATTATAGCACCGAGGTTGGCGTGCGATATCTGCGGCGCGGCGACAATGTGGGCGCCAAGGGCGGCAATCTCAACAATGCCATCCGGCAGTCGGCGAAGGAGACCAACGCGCCCTTCATCCTCATTCTCGACGCCGATTTTGCGCCGCAACGCGCCATCCTGAAGCGCACCGTCGGCCAGTTCGCCGATCCAGGGATCGGGCTCATCCAGACACCGCAGTTCTACTACAATGCCGACCCCGTCCAGCATAACCTCCTGGCATCGAAGGCATGGGTCGATGACCAGCGCATCTTCTTCGACGTCATGCAGCCGTCGAAGGACGGATGGGGGGCTGCCTTTTGCGTCGGCACGTCCTGCATCGTTCGGCGCGATGCGCTCGGCCTGATTGGCGGCATGCCGGAGGAAACGGTCACGGAGGATATCCACCTGACCTACCGGCTGCTGCAGAAGGGCTTGAAGACCCGCTGGCTGAACGAACGCCTGAGCGTCGGGCTCTCGGCCGAAAGCCTCTCAGGCTATATTACCCAGCGCTGCCGCTGGTGCCTCGGAACCATTCAGGTCGCGCTGCTCCGGGATGGCCCGTTCTTCGGCCGCGGATACACCTTCCTGCAACGGCTGCATTATTTCCACGGACTGCTCTTCTGGTTCTGCCGCCCGTTCATCCTGCTTTTGATGGCAGCGCCGATCCTCTACTACTTCCTCGGCCTGCCGGCGATCCAGATGGAACCGGAAGCCTTCTTCCTCTATGCGCTTCCGATGGTCGGCGGCATGTGGGTATTTCATGCCTGGGTTTCTGGCCGGCGCAGCATGCCGCTCTTTACGGAAGTGTCGCAAATGGTGTCGGCGATCCCTATCACGATCGCCCTGCTTCACGCCCTCATCCATCCATTCGGGCGGCCGTTCAAGGTCACGGCCAAGGGCGAGGACCGAGCGCGCGTCGATGTCCTTTACCCGATCGCCGGGACGTTCCTCCTGGTCATCATCCTGACGTTCATGGGTATGCTCAACGGTCCCCTGATGGGCACCTACAACGACCTCGACGGCTTCAGCGTCGCGTGGGGCATGGTCGTCATGGTCTATGCCTTCGTTTCCCTGCTCGTTTGCATAGAGCTTCCGCGAGAGCCGCTTGACAGCATCCGGTTTCCGCTCGCACGGCAGGCAAATCTTGCACGCGACGGCAATCGTATGCCCTGCACGGTCGACACCATTTCAATCAGCAAGGCCGAGATCACGCTGCATGACAATCGGACGGCCGGGCAGATTCGTGCAGGCGACATTGTAATCTTTTCGCCTTTTGCCGACTTCGACGTCGCGGGCAGGGTGAGCGGCGTGGATAGGTCGCGCCTCGGCCTATCCATGTCCATCGTCGCAGTCCGCGACCGCCGCTACGACTGGGAAATCCGGCAGAGCGCCGAGGATGTCCGCCGGAAGATGATCCAGCGCCTGTTCAGCGAGATGCCGCAGGCCATGCCCGCCCGCGCCTATCCACTTGCCGCCATCCGAGGCCTCTGGCGCCGCACGTTCGATCGCCCCTCGAAGCTTGCCGGTACCATCGAAAAGCACGCCGTCAGCGTCAGATCGCGGCAGGCTCTGCTACGCTGGCAGAGGCCGCGTGACCTTGCACCAAGGGTGCCGCTTTTGCAGATCGGAGCGGCGAGTGCTGCGCCGCCGCTGGCCGAGTGAGCGGAACGACTGCTAATAGAACGGAGTAGAGATCGACATTTTTCTGCAATTCACCAATGTTGCTTGACGTGTTACTCAAGTCATCCTTTGGAAACGTCTTCAACGATTAAACCCGTTATGTGCTTTAGAACAAATGGTGGGCCTGCAGGGAAGCCCTATTAATTTGTAAAAGGCGAACAAAAACAATCATTTTTCCTGTAGCAGTTGTGTAGCAGTCATGCGTAGAAATCAAGCACCGTTTAACGGTAGGATGCTATACTCATGATCGGTCTGCGAGAACAATTGCCAATCGCGCCCCACGCACATATTCGAAACGGGGTCTACTCATTTAAGCGAAGCTGCCGTCCCGATGTGGCCGCGTTGTCGAACCGAGCGAGCAGGTCCGCTGCCTCGACCAGGATGGGATCGGAGATGCACGGTCCCCCCGTGACAATCGCATCGCTCTCGCGGAGCAGCCGATCGGCCAGGTGCTCCAGCCTGTCCCAGAAATCGTCTCCGCGTTGCTTCGCCAGAATGGCGGAGAAGTGCAGCCTGCGGCTTAGGAGACGGATAACGCGGTACTTCTCGCCTGGCGTCATCCTGTCGAGGTTCGTGGTCGCATCCATGTTATCGCTCCGGTGTGAGGGAAGCAGGCGAACTCAGTTGCTTGCGACGTTGCTTTCGCTGGCACGTGCGTGGGGAAGGCGTGGAGTTTTTATGAACATCGCACGGTCGGTCCGACCTTCATACGGACAAACTCGCCGTTGACGGAGCAGGTCGCCCCCGGCGATGCCCCGCACTCGGGAATGGCGCATTCGGCAAGGATGGGGACGTAGACACGCGTCCCGGCGGGCGTTGTCGACATGAGGGCGAGGCCGACGGCATACGCGCCGATCAGTACTATTCCGGCAAACGCAACGGGTAGCGCGTGTCCGCGAGAGTTGTCGTGGGTGGGGACATGTCGCATTGCCGTGATGTCCGAGGTGGTTTCCGATCAGAAACTTTAGCAAAGCCACCCACGTCCTGAATATTAATCTTGGATATCGTGGGCCTATACCGACGGATAATGTCAAAGCGGCGATTTCGTTCAGGTTTTCCTTGAGCGCGGAATAGCCGGTTTCAGAGAAATGAAGCTTGGCGTCCGGCAGGTCGGCAAGGTTGGCCTCGCCCGGGTGCAGTGAAAAGCGGGTCGTTACGGCCCCACGTGATCAGAGCCAGGGGTTATTCGCCCTCATTCAGGCTTGCCAACAGGGTACTGCGGCGGATTGGTTCTGTAGTCGAGAAGGAGGGCTACCTGAGCCTCCTCTCTGCCTGGCAGATTGAGATAATACTGGTCCAGAACGTAGCTATCGGGGGCACACCAACTCCGGGCGCGAGACGTCGGTGAAATACTGGAATTTGATGCCGTCCAGGGTGAGCAGGCCTTCAAGCTCCTTAAGCTTGTCGTTGTCGCCCGGTTCGATTGCCATCATCGGGCGGGCGGTGAACGGTTCAATGCCGGCTTCGGGCTTCGAAAGGACAAGCGTCACCTCCTTGGCATCAGGCCACGGGAACTCGCCAATCAGGACGCTGATGGAGTCATTCACGTCACCGGCACAACCGCGTCGATCTCGTTATGAAAGAGATAAAGGCCTCCAGTGATCGCCAGAGTGATCATGAAAGGCAGGACCAGCAGGCCTGCATAGAAGTGCCAGCGCCACACGGCGCGATAGAGGTCGGACGCGGGTCGCATGGCAGCGCCGGTACTCTCGTGCCCGATGATCAGGTCCGTCATTGGTGACTCCAAAACATCAAAACTCGGCCAATCCGCGATGTGCGGTCGGCGACTGAACGGCGATATCAGGAGAAAAGCGGAGGGGCGCGAGGCTCGGCGATCAGACGACGGAGCGGCAGCGAGGCGACCTCTTCAAAGAGAATCGCCGCGCCGATCGCAACTTCAAGGGCGGCAAAAGCGACCGGGTCCTCTCCGCCGACGATTGCCGGCATGTCTGTTGAAGCCAGGCGGCAGACCGCACCGGCAGTCAATCGACTTCGTGGCCGGACTTTCGTCGTCCGTTGCCTTTGCCAACGGACCCAGATGAGAAGCAGTTCTGAAACGTCGTTCTTCCAGCCATTCAAACGGGATTTGCATCGCGTTGCAAAACGGAACATTTTCTAGATTGGGAATGGCAAAATGGCGTGAGCACGTCGATGGTAAAATTCCGCGATCCCCCCAAGGACCACGTTGACGATACTGGGGGGCCGCATGCAGGGGCTAGCGGAAGGTGTCTTCCGCCCAGTCAGGAGCCGTTCCAGAGCTCTCGGTGAATGCGCGCCCTAGAGAAAACATGAAGTCCAGGAATAGATCCGATATGAAGCCTTCAAACGCCATCCCGCTTGCTCTGCTGCTCGGCGCTGCCACTATGCCGTTCTTGGGAACAACCGACGCGCAGGCGCAGAACCGCGACGTCAATCAGTCGGTATTCGCCTTCGGCGGCACGATGGTCGACGCCGACATCCTCCAGGCATCCAATCCTTTCGGCGTCACATACGAAGACCTCCCGATCTTCGGCCTCGGCTACCAGTACTTCCCGGCTAGGATGGGCTCCTTCAGGTTCGGACTGGAAGCGGGGCTCGCCGGAAGATACGGCGGGCATCCGAATGCGGAATTCTGGGGCGGCGTCGTCGGTCGCTACGACGGTTTCGAGATTGGTGATACCGTCCGTATCTCACCAGCCTTTACGTTTGGCATCAGCCATGTCACGCATACCCAGGAGGGACGGGAGCGCAAGAACGAGCTGGAGGGTAACGGGGACGCCAGAACGCTGTTCTATCTCGGCCCCGAGTTGAACCTTTCCTTCAACGCCATGCCCGACGTCGATTTCTTCTGGCGGATACACCACCGGTCCGGAGCCTGGGGGACGCTCGGCGACATGCACGGCGGCTCCAGTGCAAATGTCGTCGGCGTGCGGTTCAATTTCTGAAGGACCTTCTTCATTTCCAATCCGACGACGTTCGCGGCGGTCCGTGTCCCACAGGCGGGGGGCCCTCGCCGGATGGGCAGCAGCGCTGTGGTTGATGACGGCATCGTAGGTTGGCTTTCCGCTATAGGCGTCGTCGGCAGTGAACTGTCCGCTCGGACCGCCGATCTGGCCGAGCAGTGGTCCACCTGAAAAGCATCGCCTGAGTCTTGGTCGGTCAGAGTATGGGCAATGATCTCGCCGCTATGCATCCAGTGCCAGATGCAATCTGCATCAAGCACGGCGACAAGCCCTTTGAGCATCTTGAGCGCAAGCATGTGGCTGCGATCCGCGACACCCGCATAGATGCTCCCGGCGCGGCCAACAAAATAGTGAAGGCAATCAGCGCTTTTTCGCTGGGGCAATTGAGGTTGGCGAGGCAAAGACGCATCCCTGTAACGGCATCGGCGACGGGTTTCACACATGGACGCTTGAGGAGATAGAGCAATACGAGGCTTGTCACCAGCCGGGGACTACTGCGCGCCCGGGGCGCTGGCAATTTTCATGTTTACCGGGCTGCGGCTTTCTGATGCTGCCATATTAGGGCGGCAACGCGTGGATTGGGATTCGGCCCGGCAAGCCGTCTGGATGTCAATATTCCGGTACTGCCTAATCTGTTGGGCGAACTCGCACATGTGCCGGCTGGTCGACTCACGTTCCTAGTCACTGAATACAGCAAGCCGTTCTCCGACAAGGATTGCGAAATAAGATGCGCCAATGGTGCGACGAGGCTGGCCTTTTCCATTGCTCGGCGCACGGCTTGCGCGAAGCGGGGGCTTCAATCGCCGCCGAAAACGGAGCGATCATCGACCAGCTCAAAGCGATCTTCGGTTGGACGACGAGTGAGCAGGCTGGCCTTTATACTCGTGCAGCTTGCCGCAAGAAGCTCTCAGGCTACGCCGAAAAGCTCTTGATGCCCGACCAAAACGAGAACAAAAATGTTCCACTTTCGGAGGTCAACTTTGAAAAGTGGGACAAAAACAAGGAAAATGAGGAGGAAAATCAACGGTTGTTGAAAATTATGGTGGGCCCGGAGGGACTCGAACCCCCAACCAAGCGGTTATGAGCCGCCGGCTCTAACCATTGAGCTACAGGCCCTCACGTGGCTTTGCCGCGCGGGCAGCGGGGCAATGGCTCCCCGGTGCGATTTCGCTCTAACGCAATTCGGATGCAGCGACAAGACGCTGCCGCAATAGCTTCACAATCAATCGTCAAAGAGTGAGGCGGGATGGCGACAACCAAGGAGTGAAAAAATGGCGCTACGGACTATCAGAAACGTGGCTTTCGGCATGCTGATCGGCATGCCTTCCGCGCTGGCGGGGGCTTCGGCTTCGGCTGCCGACGAAACGAAACCGCGCGAGGCGGTGATCATGGTCTCGGGCGAGGGGGAATCGGCGCTGGCGCCGGACATGGCGGTGCTCAACCTTGCCGTCGTCAAGCAGGCGAAGACGGCGCGCGAGGCGCTCGACGAGAACAACAAGGCGATGGCTGGGGTGCTGGCAGCGCTGAAGAAGGGCGGGATTGCCGACAAGGACCTGCAGACCTCGGGCTTTTCTGTGCAGCCGCAGTATAACTATCCGCAGAACAACGACGGCCAGCCGAAGCCGCCGGAACTGATCGGCTACCAGGTTTCCAACGGGCTGACGGTGCGCGTGCGCGATCTCGGCGAGCTGGGTGGCATCATCGACCAGGCCGTGACGCTTGGCGTCAACCAGGGCGGCGACATTCAGTTCACCAACGACAAGCCGGACGCGGCAATCGAGGCGGCCCGCAAGGATGCCGTCGCGGCAGCGATCAAGAAGGCAAAGACGCTGACGGAGGCTGCCGGCGTGAAGCTCGGCCGCGTCATCGAAATCAGCGAAAACAGCGTTCGGCCGCTGCCGCAGCCGGTCTATCGCGCGGCAATGATGAAGGAGGCAAGTGACGCTGCTGTGCCGGTTCAGGGCGGCGAAAACGCCTATAATGTTATCGTCAACGTCACCTTCGCACTCGAGCAGTAGCCTCAATTCTCCACTTCAAAGTGAAAAAAAGCCGTTGATGTTCCTGAGCGATATCAGCGGCTTATCCCTTTCCGAAGGCGTGTCGGCAGCCCGGTGGGCATAAATCGCTTTATCACGCGAGTGTTACACTATAAAATCGATCGTGTTATTCGGTCCGGAGGGAACCCTGGGGTTCTGTGTGTCCTGCTTCGATCCCGGCCGATGAGGAGGAACTGGCTTAATCCACAAGAGGAGACAGACATGACGAATGCCTTGCCGCCACTTCACAACGGACACGCCCCGATCACCCTTCAGGAATTGTTCCGCGAAGCGCTCTATGCTTTCGAGGAATGGGATACGGAACTTACCGAACCGATTGTCACGTTCGAAGGACGGGTCATCCCGATCAGCCTCGTCTTCGAAGCCATGCGCGAATGCGACGACATCGTGCCGATGAACATTGTCGGCGCCGTCACCGAAAGACTGACCAAACCCTGGGAAGGCGAAGGGCCGCTCGATCAGATGAGCTTCTCGACGGCCGCCCGCGTCATGCGCGTGCTGGTGCGTAAACGCCTTCTTGCCAACGGCGGCGCCGATATCATGGCCGTCTCCAGCCGCACTGCAGAGCGCAACCCGCCCGAATGAGCCTTTGAGGGATCGCGCCAAGCCGCGGTCCCGTCATGCTCGCAGGGAACCGGTCTCACTTCCAATCGTTGAAGACAGACACGAAGGATGTGAGCACCATGCTAAAATCAATCATACGCGAAATCATGGGTCCGGCGCCGCGTGCGCCCGTTTCGCCGGACTGTCTCAAACCATTCATTGGCTCAAAGCGCGTGCTCATCATATTTGCGGATGCGGATGATGATCGTGCGGCCGTTCAGGACGAGTTGCTGCGCAGCTCGCATCTGCGGTTCATCGAGGACGATATCGAGGTGTTCAGTATCGCCGGCGGCGGGGTGTTTCCGCTTTTCGAAGGCTCCTACGACCTCGACGCCGATGAAATCCGCGATGACCTCGAAGGACCACAGCCCGGTGAATTCGGCCTTGTCCTGCTCGACCGCGACGGCACGGTGAAGCTGCGCTCCAGCGAGCCCGTGCGGCCCGAGGAAATCATAGGCGCGCTGTTGTCGATGCCGCACTGACCTTCGATATCATCACGATTCTGCTTTACTTTTGCCGTCGGATGCGGATGTTTTGCGCCGGTTCGATGACGCAAGAGGAGCGAGATTTATGACCATCGAAGAGGATCTCGGCCGGATCGCTGAGCAGGAAAAAGTGCTGAGCTTCGACGCCTTCGATCTCACCACGGCCTGGCAACTCGGCAAGCTTTTGCACGAACTCGCGACCGAACGCGGCCTTGGCGTGGCAATCGACGTCACGCTGCATTCCATGCCGGTCTTTTACGCGGCGCTGGCGGGCGCAACTCCTGACAACGTCCAGTGGGTTCGCCGCAAGCGCAACATGGTGCTGCGCTATTGGAAGAGCAGCTATGCCTGTGGCCTGAAGCTGCAAAAGGACGGCAAGACGGTTGAAGACAACGGGCTTTCCGGCGCCGACTACGCGCCGCATGGCGGCAGTTTCCCGATCAACGTCAAGGGAACCGGCTGCATCGGCGCCGTCACGGTTTCGGGCCTGCCGCAGCGCGACGACCACAATCTCGTCGTGGAGGCACTGTCACTGATGCTGGCGAAGGATTTGGATACCTTGCGGCTGAGATGAGGAATTTAACCGCAAGCTCCACTTTACGCGACCTCATTCCTGTGCTGGCCACGGCGCGTCTGCACCGTGAACGACTCTCTTTCCAGCTAGCCTCGATGGGTCTCCCGCGCCATGGACATGGCGCTGCTGGATCTCTGTGACAAGCACAGGAATGTGGTCGTCTGAGGGTAGCGCCCACGCCGGCAATTGCCTCAAATTCTCCCGCCAGTCTCGATGATGCCCTTGGTCAGGCTGCCGGTCGCCGGGAAGAGCGGGATGAGGCAGGCCTGTAACGCGTGGTAGATATCGCCCTTGCCGGGGAAGAGGCTGTGGGACGGAACGAGGTCTTCCGTCAGTTCTTCGTGCCAGCCGCCGTTCTTATGGTCGATAAAGGCGCGTTCGATGACGTTCCAGATCTTGCGGTAGCTTTGCTCGTGGAAGTCGCTCGGCAGGTGCTCGTTGAGGAAGTGGGCGGCGCCGGCGCCCTCGCAGGCCGGCCACCAGAGCTTGTTGCGCTTGGCGGGCTTGTCGTCCCAATCGAGCGTGTAGAAGAAGCCGCCCTTGTCGTCGTCCCAGCCGAGCGCCATGGATTGGGAGAAGAGGGCCTTCGCCGCGTCCGGCATCCAGTCGTGGCGCTTGCCCCCCAGTGACCACAGCTGCAGGATGAGCCGGGCCCATTCCAGCCAGTGGCCGGGCGTGGTGCCTGCGGGACGAAACATTTCGTTCGCATGATAGTAGTTCTTGTCGAGAGCCCAATCGGCGCTGAAATGCTCGGCGACGCGCCAGCCGACGGAACCGGCCGCGTGGAGGATGACAAGATTAGCGATGCTTTCGGCCTTGGTGAGATACTCCTTGTCGCCGGTGGCCTCGAAGGCGGCCATCAGCGCTTCGGTCAGGTGCATGTTGGAATTCTGGCCGCGATAGGCGCCGCCGTCGAGCGGCTGCCAGTCGGCGGTGAACTCTTCGGCGATGGCGCCATGCTGCGGCTCCCAGAACTTCGTGTTCAGGATATCCGTGATGTCGGCCAACATTCCGTCGGCCAGCGGATGGCCGATGGTTTTCGCTGAGGACGCAGCCAGCAGCACGAAGGCGTGGCCGTAGCCCTGCTTGTTGGAATCAACGGGGCCATTGTTGTTCAGCGACCAGAAATAACCGCCATTCTTCTTGTCGCGATGGCGGTTCCAGAGGTAGTCCATGCCATGATCGACGACGCTGGCGGCACCCGGACGGCCGAGAAGGACGCCGATCGAGAAGCAGTGGACTGCGCGCGACGCAATATGAATGCTACGAACCTGTCCCTCGGCATCAAGGGGCTTGCCATGATCGTCAAGATCGTAAAAACCGCCCTTGGGATTGACAGAATTGTGCTGGAAGAAATCGAAAAGGCCGCTTGCCTGGGTGAGAAGCCAGTTGCGGTGATAGGCGCGGGCGCTCCAGTTTCCGAGCCCGGTGCCGCCGATTGCAGGTGCCATGTTACTCCTCCGATTTCATGCACAACGCCTTGCGAAAAGCCTATATAGAGCACGCTCTGGTCTGTCACTCGCCAAGCGTTGCAAAACCGGAAACGTCAGGCATATATTGACATAAAGATATCTTTATGTGATTTGGTCACTCTGGTCTTTAAACGACGTCAAGGAGTCCGCCCGTGTTCGACAATCTTTTCGGCCCCGAAGGAGCAAAACGCGACGGCAGCGAAGTCTTTGCAGCTTTGCGGAAAGCCGCGGGCGAGCGAATCCTCGTTCTTGACGGCGCCATGGGCACGCAGATCCAGGGGCTCGCCTACGATGAGGACCAGTTCCGGGGCGATCGCTTCATCGGTTGCGCCTGTCACCAGAAGGGCAATAACGATCTACTGATCTTGACGCAGCCAGATGCGATCGAGGAAATCCACTATAAATACGCCAAGGCTGGCGCGGATATTCTCGAAACCAATACCTTCTCCTCGACCCGCATCGCGCAGGCCGATTATCAGATGGAAGGCGAGGTCTACGCGCTGAATAAAGAGGGTGCCGAGATCGTGCGCCGCGCGGCGATCCGGGCCGAGCGCGAAGATGGCCGCCGCCGTTTCGTGGCGGGTGCCATCGGCCCGACAAACCGCACTGCCTCGATTTCGCCGGACGTGAACAATCCGGGTTTCCGTGCGATCAGCTTCGACGAGCTTCGCATTGCCTATGGCGAGCAGATCGATGGCCTCATCGACGGTGGCGCGGACATTATCCTCATCGAGACCATTTTTGATACGCTGAATGCCAAGGCTGCAATCTTTGCCTGTGAGGAGCGGTTCGAAGCGAAGGGTATCCGCCTGCCGGTGATGATCTCGGGCACGATTACCGATCTTTCCGGCCGCACGCTGTCCGGACAGACGCCTTCGGCCTTCTGGAACTCGGTGCGCCACGCCAAACCATTCACAATCGGCCTCAACTGCGCGCTCGGCGCCAATGCGATGCGTCCGCATCTGCAGGAGCTCGCGGGTGTTGCCGACACCTTCGTCTGCGCCTATCCGAATGCCGGGTTGCCGAACGAATTCGGCCAGTACGACGAGACGCCGGAGCTGATGGCGGCGCAGATCGACAGCTTCGCCCGCGAGGGCCTCGTCAATATCGTCGGCGGCTGCTGCGGCTCGACGCCGGAACATATCCGCGCGATTGCCGAGACGGTTGCCAAGTACAAGCCGCGGCCGATCCCGGAACACCGGCCTTTTATGTCTTTGTCGGGGCTCGAGCCTTTCGAACTGACCAAGGACATTCCTTTCGTCAACGTCGGCGAGCGCACCAACGTTACCGGCTCGGCCCGCTTCCGCAAGCTGATCACCAACGCCGACTACAATGCGGCCCTGGACGTCGCCCGCGATCAGGTGGAAAACGGCGCGCAGGTGATCGACGTCAACATGGACGAAGGCCTGATCAACTCCGAAAAGGCGATGGTCGAGTTCCTGCACCTGATCGCCGCCGAACCGGATATTGCCCGGGTGCCGGTGATGATCGACTCGTCGAAGTTTTCGATCATCGAGTCGGGCCTTAAGTGCGTTCAAGGCAAGGCGATCGTCAACTCGATCTCGTTGAAGGAAGGCGAGGAGAGTTTCCTCGCCCAGGCGAAGCTGCTGCACCGCTACGGTGCGGCCGTCGTCGTCATGGCTTTCGATGAGGTAGGACAGGCGGACTCTTACGAGCGCAAGGTGAATATCTGCACCCGCGCCTATGAGCTCCTGACCGAGAAGGCGGGCTTTCCGCCAGAGGACATCATCTTCGATCCGAACATCTTTGCCGTTGCCACCGGCATCGAGGAACACAACAATTACGGCGTCGATTTCATCGAGGCGACGCGCACGATCCGCCAGCGCATGCCGCTGGTGCATATTTCCGGCGGTGTTTCCAACCTGTCTTTCTCGTTCCGTGGCAACGAGCCGGTGCGCGAGGCAATGCATGCCGTGTTCCTCTACCACGCCATCCAGGCGGGTATGGACATGGGCATCGTCAATGCCGGCCAGCTTGCGCTCTACGACCAGATCGATCCGCAGCTGCGCGAAGCCTGCGAAGACGTCGTGCTTAACCGGCGCCCGGATGGTACCGAGCGCCTGCTCGAAGTCGCCGAGCGTTTCCGTGGCGCAGGGACGAAGGAAGCCAGAGTTCAGGATCTTTCCTGGCGCGAGTGGACGGTCGAGAAGCGCCTTGAACACGCTCTGGTCAACGGCATCACAGAATATATCGAGGCCGATACTGAAGAGGCCCGCCAGAAGGCGGCACGTCCGCTGCATGTCATCGAAGGTCCGCTGATGGCCGGCATGAACGTCGTCGGCGATCTGTTCGGTTCCGGCAAGATGTTCCTGCCGCAGGTCGTCAAGTCGGCGCGGGTGATGAAGCAGGCGGTCGCCGTGCTGCTGCCCTACATGGAAGAGGAAAAGCGCCTCAATGGCGGCGACGACAGGAAGACTGCCGGCAAGATCCTGATGGCGACGGTCAAGGGCGACGTGCACGATATCGGCAAGAACATCGTCGGCGTCGTGCTTGCCTGCAATAATTACGAGATCATCGACCTTGGCGTGATGGTGCCGGCGACAAAGATTCTGGAGACGGCGGTGGCCGAAAAAGTCGATGTCATCGGCCTTTCGGGCCTCATCACACCGTCGCTCGACGAGATGGTGCATGTGGCAGCCGAGATGGAGCGCGAGGGCTTCGATATCCCGCTCCTGATCGGCGGCGCGACAACGAGCCGCGTTCATACCGCAGTGAAGATCCATCCCGGCTATGCGAAGGGCCAGGCGGTCTATGTGACGGATGCAAGCCGCGCCGTCGGCGTCGTCTCGTCCTTGCTGTCTCCGGATACGCGCCAGGGCTATATCGACGATATCCGCGGCGAATATGCCAAGGTTGCCGCTGCGCATGCGCGCAGCGAGGCCGAGAAGGTTCGTCTGCCGCTTTCCCGCGCCCGCGAGAATGCGCAGCAGGTGGATTGGGCTGCCTACGAGCCGACAAGGCCGCAGTTCATCGGCACCAAGGTGTTCGAGGACTATGATCTGGCGGAGATCGCCAAGTATATCGACTGGACGCCGTTCTTCCAGACATGGGAACTGCGCGGGCGCTTCCCAGCAATCCTCGAAGATGAGAAGCAGGGCGAGGCGGCGCGTGCCCTCTGGGCCGATGCGCAGGCGATGCTAAAGAAGGTGATCGACGAGAAGTGGTTCCGGCCGCGCGCCGTCATCGGCTTCTGGCCGGCGAATAGTACCGGCGACGATATCCGTCTCTTCACCGATGAGGCGCGCGCCGGAGAGCTTGCGACCTTCTATACGCTCCGCCAGCAGCTTTCCAAGCGCGATGGCCGCCCGAACATCGCGCTGTCGGATTTCGTCGCGCCGGTTTCGAGCGGCGTCGGGGACTATGTCGGCGGCTTCGTGGTGACCGCGGGCATCGAGGAAATTGCGATCGCGGAGCGGTTCGAGCGTGCCAACGACGACTACTCCTCGATCCTCGTCAAGGCGATCGCCGACCGCTTCGCCGAGGCCTTCGCCGAGCGCATGCACGAACGGGTCCGGCGCGAATATTGGGGCTATGCCAAGGACGAGACGCTGACCAACGAGCAACTCATCACCGAGGAATATGCCGGCATCCGCCCCGCGCCGGGCTATCCGGCGCAGCCCGACCACACGGAAAAGGCGACGCTCTTCCGCCTGCTCGACGCCGAAAAGGCAGCCGGCGTGAAGCTGACGGAAAGCTACGCCATGTGGCCCGGTTCTTCGGTCTCCGGCCTTTATATCGGCCACCCCGACAGCTATTATTTCGGCGTCGCCAAGGTGGAGCGCGACCAGGTCGAGGACTATGCCGCGCGTAAGGCCATGGAGATTTCCGAAGTGGAACGCTGGCTGGGGCCGGTGCTCAACTACGTGCCGCGCAAGGCTGCCGAGGAGATCGACGACGCGGCGTGACGCGTGGCGTAGACGATGTCTTCAGGCATTGATTCAAGAAACCCGGAAAAGTGCTTCACTTTCCGGGTTTATTCTTGTGATATCTCTAAAGCCCGGAAAATCGGCAGTATATGGAGCAGATCGCTAAGTCGGCTCAGGGTGCGCTGATGACGGTGACTGTCTGCGCCGCCAAGATCAATGTGTTGAAGCTGATTGAGGCCGCACGCGCTGGCGAAGCAGTGGTTATTGTGAAGGGTACAGAAGCCGGTTGCGAAGCCGACGCCCCGCGCAGATCTCGTTTCGGATTGGTTTTCTCAAAGAAAAAGCTATCGGAACCGGTCCGAACTTTTTCGAATTGATGGACGAGGAGGACATCGCAGCTTGGGAAGGTCGTAGGTCTCAGGCCCCGATCGTCAGCTCCGCCACAAAATCATAAGCGTCTCCGCGATAGAGCGAGCGTGTGAATTCAACGGCACGCCCCGAGCCGAGGTAGGAGATACGCTCGATCGAAAGGCCGGCGGCGCCAACGGGGACGCCAAGCAGATGGGCGTCGGCCTCCTTCATATTGGTGGCCGAGATGCGCTGCACCGCGCGGACGGGACGAACCTGGCGCCTCTCGAGTTCGGCATAGAGCGATGTCGTCACCACGAAAGGGTCCGGCAGGAATTCGCCCGAGACACTGGCATTCTCGATCGCCAGAGGCTGGTCGTCGGCAATCCGCAGGCGGCTCAGCCGTGAGACCTTGATATCGGCGGCAAGGCCGAGGTTCATCATCTCGTCGGGCGAGGGCGTGTGGATGCCCTTATGCAGCCACTCGGAGCGCGAGGTCATGCCGCGGCGGGCCATATCCTCGGTGAAGGAGGTGAGCTGGGACAGCCGCTGTTCGACCTTCGAGACCGGCTTGGCAACGAAAGTGCCGGAGCCGTGGCGGCGCACAAGCAGACCGTCCGCGACGAGTTCGTCTATCGCCTTGCGGACCGTGACTCGGCTGACGGTCGCGAACTCCGCAATGTCGCGCTCCGGCGGCAAGGCATCGCCGTGGCCAAGCGTGCCGGCGCGAATGGCTTCTTCAAGGATGCGGCGCAGTTTCACATAGAGCGGGCCGCTGCCGCCGCCTTGAAGGCGCTCGGGCGAAAGGATGCTGGCGAAATCATCCGTCATGCCGCACCCTTCTGTCGCTCCTGAAGAAATTTTAATGCGAGATCGATCGCGCCCTGGAGGACGTCGCCTTTCGGCTCTCGGAGAAGGACTTTGTGCCGCTCGGCGAGCCAGGGTTCATAGGCCTTTGCGAGGCCGCCGAGCAGGCAGATGGCTGGGCATTCCGGCCAGAGGAGCGCGTCCAGGTTATCGCCGATCGTCGCAGCGGCGTCCTTGATGATGCCTGTTGCGATCTCGTCGCCCTGTGCGGCGTAATCGAAGACAAGCGGCGCGTATCGGGCAAACTCCTTGGGTTTCGAGGCGTGGGCGAATTCGACGACGCTGTTCGGGGTCGTCGCCATACTCGGTCATGAGCTTTACCGTCAGCGGCGAAGACGGGCGTACCTTGTCGTAGGCGAGCAGAGACTTTTCCAATAGGTCGCGGCCGAGGCGCGCGCCGCTTGCCTGATCACCGACGACGAAGCCCCAGCCGCCGATACCTCGCAATTTGCCGTCCCTGCGGGCATTGTAGACCGAGCCGGTGCCGAAGGCGCCGATGACGCCGTCCGAATCGCCGAGGGCGCCCTCAAGCGCGATCAGGGCATCAGTGACGACATGGCCATCTGCAAAGGGCAGGGCGTGCTCGATGCGGGCTGCGTAGTCGCCGACATTGGCGCCCGCGACGCCGACGACGGCGGAGACCTTGGAAACGGTTTCACCAGGCAGACCCGCATCCCGCAGAGCCTCGCGCGCTGACGAGATGATATTGAGGAGAGAGTTATCGAGATCGGACAGGATGTTGGCAGGCCCCGCCTTGCCGCGGCCCAGAACGTTGCCCTTGCTGTCCGCAACTGCAGCCCGGCAGCTCGATCCGCCCCCGTCTATGCCGATTGCCAATTCCGTCATCGAGCCTCCGAACGCTGCATCCTTTAGGTTTTTGCTACAATACCAAAAAAATACCATTTACCAAGCAGAATTGGTTCGAAAATTTTGCTCTTTTATATTATTGATTTTAAACGATAAAATTTTTAACCGAGATTTTTTTGGTGTCAAAAGTTAAAATCGACTGGACAATTGGTATTTTTTTGGCCTTAATTCCGGAAAAGGGAACAGCACGTAGAGGCAGAGAAAAACCGGCATCAGGACATTCGCCGGTTTCTTTGAGAGAAGGTCGCATCACGATTGCCGCTTCGGCGCAAACGTCATGGAGACCAAGCCGCCTGCAGCTTTTTCCTTAGGAGATTATCGCGCCCGGTTCAGCGTATCGGGAGGGCGCATACGGGCCGGCAGCGTCTTTGCTTTCCGTGTCCGTCGAGCTTTCGGGGGCCGGCAGTTGCTGGCGGCCCTTCCAAGGGGGCCTTGGGTGTAATCCTCAGGCACGCCAACTGCTTGTTTCAGAACCGAGATAGCGCCCTGCGGCGCTTAAAACAGGAGAGGGAAATGAAAAACACTGCTCTGAAAAGCCTGCTGCTTGCCTCCAGTCTGCTCACGTCTGCTGGCTTTGCCCATGCTGCGGACGTCACGCTGACGATCGAAAGCTGGCGCAACGACGACCTGCAGATCTGGCAGGAAAAGATCATCCCGGCCTTCGAAGCCAAGAACCCGGGCATCAAGCTCGTTTTCTCGCCGACGGCGCCGACGGAATACAACGCCGCGACTGAATGCCAAGCTTGACAGCTGGATCCGCTGGCGACATCATCACCTGCCGTGCCTTTCGACGCCTCGCTTGCGCTATTTAAGCAAGGGTGCATCTTGCATCCCTGAACGACCTACCCGGGCATGGAAAACTTCTCGGATGGTTGCGCAAGGCCGCCTGGACGACCGACGACGGCAAGACTACCTTCTGCGTGCCGATGGCCTCGGTGATTCACGGCTTCATCTACAACAAGGATGCCTTCGACAAGCTCGGCATCCAGATCCCGCACCAGACGGAGGCCGAGTTCTTCGCCGCTGCTCGACAAGATCAAGGCTGACGGCACCTACATCCCGCATGGCGATGGGCACCAAGGACCTGTGGGAAGCCGCAACCATGGGCTATCCAGAACATCGGGCCGAACCTATTGGAAGGGCGAAGAAGGCCGCACGGCTCTGATCGACGGCAAGCAGAAGCTGACGGATGCCCCGTGGGTCGAGCCTTACGCGCGAGCTCGCTAAGTGGAAGCCCTATCTCGGCGACGGCTTCGAAGCGCAGACCTATCCCGACAGCCAGAATCTGTTCACGCTCGGGCGCGCCGCGATCTATCCGGCTGGTTCGTGGGAAATTGGCGCTCTTCAATAGCTCAGGCCCAATTCAAGATGGGCGCATTTCCGCCCCCGGTTCAGAACGCCGGTGATGCCTGCTACATCTCTGACCATCAACGGATATTGGTATCGGTCTGAACGCCAAGGGCACCCATTCCGAGGAAGCCAAGAAGTTTCTGACCTGGGTTGCCTCACCTGAATTCGCGGAAATCTATGCTAACGCGCTACCGGGCTTCTTCAGCCTGAATTCCACGCCAGGTGAAAATGACTGATCCGCTTGCCCAGGAATTCGTTTCCTGGCGCGGCCCGTGCAAGCCGACCGATCCGCTCGACCTACCAGATCCTGTCAGCGCGGCACGCCGAACCTGGAAAACGAAACCTGGATTGAATCAGCCAACGTCATCAACGGCACCGATACGCCGGAAGTCGCTGCCGAAAAGCTCCAGAAGGGTCTCGACGGCTGGTACAAGCCGGCCAAGTAAGCCGCCAGCGAGGAGGTGTCGGCCCTCATCCGGCCTGCCGGCCACCTTCTCTGCTGCTGGCGGCGAGCAGGAGAATCGCGGCGACCTCTCGCGCCAGCGCAGTCTTTTGCGTGAGAAGCACGTTCTCCCGCGCCGCCGAGGCGGCGCAGACTGGGTCCCGGTGTGAGGGGCGGCCGATTTACACCCGAGGACAGCGCCGTCGGCGCGAGACCGATAGCAATAGCGAGCCAGCAACCATGAGCCGAGCTGACAACGGACATGCCGATGTGGTCCGCTCAAGCGCCCGGTGCGCTGGCATATCGGCGTCTTTCTCCTCCCGGCAGTCGTCGTCTACTCGGCGATCATGATCCTGCCGTTGATCGAAACGCTCAGGCTTTCGTTCTACAATGTGGTTGACGGCGTGCCCGCCTTCGTTGGCCTTGCGAACTACAAGGTGCTGTTCGGCGATCCACGCTGGGCGCATGATTTCTGGAATGCGCTCGTCAACAACCTAATCTTTTTCGCCATTCATATGTGCGTGCAGAATCCGATCGGCGTTGCGCTTGCAGCGCTCCTGTCCACGCCGCGGCTGCGTTTCGTCGCCTTCTACCGCACGGCGATGTTCCTGCCGACGCTGCTTTCCTTCGTGATCGTCGGCTTCATCTGGAAGCTGATCCTCTCGCCGATCTGGGGCGTTGCACCCTGGCTGATGAGCCTTGTTGGCATGAAATCCTTCTTCGCGCCCTGGCTCGGCCAGTCCGGCCCGGCGCTGGTCGCCGTCTCGCTTATTTCCAACTGGCAATATATCGGCATCCCGATGATGCTGATCTACGCGGCGCTGCTCAGCATTCCCGAAGAGGTGATCGAGGCGGCGGAATGCGACGGCATCACCGGCTGGGCACAGTTCTGGAAGATCAAGCTGCCGCTCATCCTGCCGGCGATCGGCATCATCTCGATCCTGACCTTCGTCGGCAATTTCAACGCATTCGACTTGATCTACACGGTGCAGGGCGCGCTTGCCGGCCCTAATATGTCGACCGACATTCTGGGAACGCTGCTTTACCGCACCTTCTTCGGCTTCCAGCTGCAGCTCGGCGACCGTTCCATGGGGGCGACGATCGCGACGACGATGTTCCTAATCATTCTCGCTGGCGTCTCTTTCTACCTTTTTGCCATCCAGCGGCGCATGCGCCGGTATCAGTTCTGAGGAGCGTGGTCCATGTCCAACAGAGCACGCACATCGCCGATCCGCACCGGGCTCGTTCACCTGGCTTTGATCGGTTACACGCTCGTCGCCGTCTTTCCGGTGTTTCTCACGATCATCAACTCGTTCAAGGACCGCAACGCGATCTTCCGTTCGCCGCTGCAGGTTCCGACGCCCTCGACCTTCAGCCTTGTCGGCTATCAGACGGTGCTGGGGCAGGGCGACTTCGCGACTTATTTCCAGAATAGCTTGATCGTGACGGTCGTCTCGATCTTCTTCGTGCTGCTGTTCGGCGCGATGGCGGCGTTCGCGCTTTCCGAATACCGTTTCCGCGGCAACACGCTGATGGGCCTCTACATGGCGATCGGCATCATGATCCCGATCCGTCTCGGCACGGTCGCGATCCTGCAGGGCATGGTGGCGGCGGGTCTCGTCAATACGTTGACAGCGCTGGTTCTCGTCTATACGGCGCAGGGCATTCCGCTGGCGATCTTCATCCTGTTCGGAATTCATGCGCACGGTCTCCGATGACCTGAAGAATGCCGGCCGCATTGACGGGCTTTCCGAATACGCAATCTTCTTCCGGCTGGTGCTGCCGCTTGTGCGCCCGGCGATGGCGACGGTTGCGGTCTTTACGATGATCCCGATCTGGAACGATCTCTGGTTCCCACTGATCCTGGCGCCGGCCGAATTGACAAAGACCGTCACGCTCGGCTCGCAAATATTCATCGGGCAATTCGTCACCAACTGGAACGCGGTTCTGGCTGCGCTGTCGCTGGCGATCCTGCCGATCCTCGTGCTCTACGTCATCTTCTCGCGGCAGCTGATCCGCGGCATCACCTCCGGAGCAGTGAAATGACCGTTTCGCAGAAGCCGGTCCGTGTTCTCGTCGCGGGGCTCGGCAATATGGGCCGCAGCCATGCGCTCGCCTATCACAACAACTCGGACTTCGAAATCGTCGGTCTCGTCAACCGCTCGAAGCCGGAGCTTGCGCCGGAGCTGCAGGGCTACGGAATCTATCCGGACTTCAAGACGGCGCTGGCCGAGCTGAAACCCGACCTCTGCTCCATCTGCACCTATTCCGACAGCCATGCCGACTATGCGGTCGCCGCATTTGAGGCCGGTTGCGATGTCTTCGTGGAGAAGCCGCTTGCAACGACCGTCGCCGACGCCGAGCGCGTCGTGGCGGCTGCGAAGACGGCCGGGCGGAAGCTGGTGATCGGCTACATCCTTCGCCATCATCCATCCTGGATGAAGCTGATCGAGGAAGCACGAAAACTTGGGCCGCCCTATGTGTTCCGCATGAACCTCAATCAGCAATCCAGCGGTCCGACCTGGGAGACGCACAAATCGCTGATGCAGACGACATCGCCGATCGTGGATTGCGGCGTGCATTATGTCGACGTCATGTGCCAGATCACCGATGCCAAGCCCGTCGAGGTGCGCGGCATGGGGCTGCGGCTTTCCGGCGAGGTCGCGCCGGACATGTACAATTATGGCCACCTGCAGGTGATCTTCGAGGATGGTTCCGTCGGCTGGTACGAGGCCGGCTGGGGGCCGATGATCTCGGAGACGGCCTTCTTCGTGAAAGATGTCATGTCGCCGAAGGGGGCGGTCTCGATCGTCATGGACCCGAAGGCGAAATCGGACGACATCGACACGCACACCAAGACCTCCGTCATCCGGCTGCACAATGCCGAGACCGGGCCGGACGGCAGGTTCATCAATCCGGATCAGGACATGACGATGGCGGGCGAACCCGGCCATCAGGAGCTCTGCGACCGCGAGCAGTCCTTCATGCTCAAGGCCATTCGCGAGGATCTCGACCTCAATCGCCACATGGCAGATGCCGTCGCATCGCTAAGAATCTGCCTCGCCGCCGATGAGAGCGTGCGCACCGGCAATCCGGTCAAACTGTAAGGGAACGACTAGTGGGATCGCTTCAACTCAAATCCATACGCAAGACCTATGGCACGCATGAGGTGCTGAAGGGCATCGACCTTGAGGTCAGGGACGGCGAATTCGTCATCTTCGTCGGACCGTCCGGCTGCGGAAAATCGACCCTGCTGCGCAGCATCGCCGGCCTCGAAGACGTGACGTCCGGCGCCGTCCTCATCAACGGCAAGGACGAGACACTGACGCCGCCCGCAAAGCGTGGTATCGCCATGGTCTTCCAATCCTACGCGCTCTATCCCCACCTGACCGTGAAGGACAACATGGGGCTTGGCCTGAAGCAGTCCGGAATGCCGAGGGACGAGATCGAGACGCGCGTTAGCAAGGCATCGTCGATGCTGTCGCTGGGGCCTTATCTCGCGCGCCGGCCGGCCGAGCTCTCCGGCGGCCAGCGCCAGCGCGTCGCGATCGGCCGCGCCATCGTGCGCGAACCGGAACTTTTCCTCTTCGACGAGCCGCTGTCCAATCTCGATGCAGCGCTGCGCGTCCAGACGCGCCTGGAGATCGCCCGCCTGCATCGCAGCCTGAAGGCCACGATGATCTACGTCACCCACGACCAGGTCGAGGCGATGACGCTGGCCGACAAGATCGTCGTGCTGAACGCCGGTGCGATCGAGCAAGTCGGTTCGCCGATGGAACTCTACAATCGTCCGGCCAACGTCTTCGTCGCTGGCTTCATCGGCTCACCGATGATGAACTTTATCCCGGCAGAAAACCTCAGCGACAAAGAGGCGAGGACGATCGGTGTTCGTCCCGAGCATCTGACGCTTTCACGCGAGCAGGGGACCTGGAAGGCGAAAATCGTGCATGTCGAGCATCTTGGCGCCGATACGATCGTCTATCTGGAGACCGACCAGTGCGGCCTGCTGACAGCGCGCCTCTTTGGCGAGCACAAGTACGAGCCGGACGAGATCGTCTATGCGACACCGGACAAGTCGCACATGCATCGCTTCGATGCCAAGGACCAAGCGATCCGTTAGGCCACAAAATAAAAGCCCGGTTTCGATCGGGCTTTTCATACCGTTATCTTCAGCTTATCCGAGGACGGGCCGCATGAAGCTTCGTTCGTAGCTGATGATGCTGCGGTTGCGGTGGTCGAGCTCGAAGGCTGCCTGGCATTCGGGGTCCGTCGCCATGCGCGTGCGATAATCCTCGTAGGCGGCAAGGCTAGGGAACGAAAAGAGGGCAACGGCAATGTTGTTGGCGCCTTCCGACGGCAGGAAGTAGCCGTGATGGGAGCCGCCCATCCGATTGACGATCGGAATCCGAGAGCCGAGCATATTCCTCGAACTCCGCGATCTTATAAGGGTCGAGGACGTAGCGCAAATGGCAGGTAATCATTGAAATACCTCGAATGTTGATTGCCGGGCAAAACTGCTGTCCGGCCGTTGGGGATGTGGCTTACGAGCTTGTCGCAGGCCGCTCGGTAAGTTCCTCGATGCCGACTTCGGCTTCGACGCTATCGCCCTTGCCATCCGGTAGAGCCCGCGAATGAAGGCGAGTGCGGCGATGAAAAGCAGGTAGCGCTGCTTTATGGACGGGGATATCCGGTGCATGCGCCATGCAGTCCGTCAGTTCAAGCGCTTTTTCCTGATGGCGGCATCACGGTAGTTAACCGTGCCCGGAAAAAAGGCGCCACGGAGAATGGCGCCCTTGTCCGATTATTCAAGCAAGATCAATCGCGCACGACGAGCAGGTCGGCGGCCATGAAGCGGAGGGTGACGGTTTCGCCTGCCTGCGGCGGGGTGACGCCCGGGCTGTTGAACATGTCGAAGGAAATGACGTTGCCGCCGACATTCATGCGGGTGCGGATGACGGAGCCGAGGAAGTGGGCGGAGATGACCTGACCGGTCAGCGCCGTATCGCTCTTGACGCTGTCGGAAAGCGAGCCCGCTTCCGGACGAAGCGCCAGCGAAACGGTCTCGCCCGCCTTGTAGGCTGCGAGCGACTGCTTGAGCGTCACGCCCTGGTCGCCGATCTGGATGCGGTTTGCCGCCGGATCGACGACCTTCGCCTCGATCATGTTCAGCGTGCCGACGAAAGAAGCGACGAAACGGGTTGCGGGTGTGTTGTAGACCTCGAAGGGTGTGCCGATCTGATCCGCCTTGCCGGCATTCATGACGACAATACGGTCGGAGATCGAGAGCGCCTCTTCCTGGTCGTGCGTCACGAAGATGGTGGTGATGCCGAGCTTCTGCTGGATGAGGCGGATCTCTTCGCGCAGCGACACGCGGATCTTCGCATCGAGCGCAGAGAGCGGTTCGTCGAGCAGCAGAACCTGCGGCTTGACGGCAAGCGCGCGGGCAAGCGCCACGCGCTGCTGCTGGCCGCCGGACATCTGGTAGGGGAAGCGATCAGCGAGATGGTCGAGGCGGATGAGCTCCAGCATTTCCTTCACGCGCGCATCGATGTCGGCCTTCGGCATGCCCGCAACCTTGAGACCGAAGGCGACGTTGTCGTGCACGTTCATGTTCGGGAACAGTGCGTAAGCCTGGAAGACCATGCCGATGTTGCGCTGGTTCGGCTTCAGCGGGCGCTGATCCTTGCCGTTGATGAAGAGGCTGCCGCCGCTCGGCGTTTCGAAGCCGGCGATCATGCGCAGCACCGTGGTCTTGCCGCAGCCCGACGGCCCGAGGAAGGAGACGAATTCCCCCTTCTCGATGCTCATGTTGAAATTATGGACGACCTGAACCTGGCCGAAGGACTTCTGAAGATTGGTCAGCGTGAGGAATGACATGGCCAGTTACCTTGCGGGGGCGGATTTTTGGAAGCGGGAGATGAGGTTGAGCAGACCCATGCAGAGCCATGTGATCGAGAAGGCAATGACGGCGAGCGCCGACGGCTCGTAAGCCTTGTTGGCGCCGACGAGCTGCAGATAAGGCCCGAAGGCCGGCCGGTTGAGGAGGGCAGCCATCGTGAATTCGCCCATGACGATCGCCAGCGTGATAAAGGCGCCGGACAGCACGCCGCTCATGACGTTCGGGAAGATGCAGCGGAACATGATGGTCGGCCAGCTGGCACCGAGGCTTTCGGCCGCCTCTGTCAGCGTGCGGACGTCGATGGCGCGCATGGCGGTATCGACCGCTCGATACATGTAGGGTAGCGACAGCGTGATGTAGGAGCAGACGAGCAGGATGTTCGTACCGGTCGTAGAACCCGTCAACGGCAGGACCGACGATGAATTGTACATGCGCAGATAGCCGAAGACGATGACGATCGCCGGGATGACCAGCGGCAGCAGCGTCACGAATTCCACGATCGGGCGCATCTGTGGCAGGCGCAGGCGAACCCAATAGGCCGTCGGCACGACGAGCAGCATGCCGAAGACGATTGTCAAAAGGGCCATCAGCATGGAATAGCCGAAGGTCTCGCGGAAACTGGATGTCCGAAAAGACCGACTGATAGGCATCGAAGCTGTATACGCCGCGGCGCATGCGCAGCGAAAACTCGATGGTGCCGATCAGCGGAATGACGAAATAGGACGCACCCAGAAAGATGGCGATCCAGGCGCCGAGACGTTGAGCTTTCATTTCTGCCACCGTTCGGCGCGCATGCGCAGCATCAGGTAAAGGACGTTGGAGACGCCGGTAATGACGATCATGCCGAGCGCGATCGCGTAGCCGAGGTTCGGGTTGTGAAGAACATCGCCGCGGATCTGCGCGTAAAGCAGGATCGGAACGATGTTCAGGGAGACTTCCAGTCAGCGCATAGGCTGTGGCGATGGCGCCGAAGGCGTTTGCAAACAGCAGCAGCGTCGTGCCGAGCAGGCTCGGCCAGAGGATCGGCAGGGCGACCATCATCCAGTACTGGCGGTTCGTGGCGCCGAGGATTTCAGCGGCCTCGCGCCATTCCTTCTTCATGCCGTCGAGCGCCGGCGTCAGGATCAGCACCATCAGAGGGATCTGGAAGTACATGTAGGTGATGGTGAGGCCGAAGAAGGATAAAAGGTTGAATCCGGTGCCGTAGAGATTGAAGCCGAACCAGTCGCGCAGGAAGATGGTGACGAGGCCGGTGCGGCCGAGCGTTGCCAGGAACGAGAAGGCAAGCGGCACGCCGGCGAAGTTCGATGCGACGCCCGAGAAGGTCAAAAGCGTCGAGCGGACAGAGGAGGGCAGGCCGCCGAGGACGACTGCCCAGGCGAGAAAGAAGCCGATCAGCGCACCGCCGAGAGCGGAAGCCACCGATACGCGGATGCTGATCCAATAGGCGCTCATGATCGACGGTGTGAAGAGATCGCCGATGTTCTTGAACGTGAATTCGCCTTCCGGCGTGAGGAAGGCGCCGACGACGAGATAAAGCGTGGGGATGATCAGAAACAGCAGAGCGAAGATGACGAAGGGCGCGATACCCAGCCAGTCGATCACGCGATCCTTATTGATCAGGGGGGCAGTGCTCGCCATAGGCGTTGAAACGGTGCTCATGCGAAGTTCATCCGGGGGCGTCGGAGTGAAAGAGAAATGCCTCCCCGCTATAAGGGCGGGGAGGCCGGATGTCATGCCTTACTGAACGTTGGCGCCGACGACGCTGTCCCACTCGGTGGTGATGGCGGTCTTGCCTGCGGCCTGCTCGTCGAGCGTCGGGAAGATAGCCTTGGCATAGCCTTCAGCCGGCGGCAGGCTTGTCGAGCAGTTCCTTTGGAATCAGGCCCTTCTGGGCAAGGTCGTTGAAGCGGATCGGGTGGCAGTAGCCCTTCAGCCAGCCGAGCTGACCTTCGTCGGAATAGAGGTATTCCATCCAGAGCTTGGCAGCATTCGGGTGCGGAGCAAAGGCGGAGATCGCCCTGAACGTAGACACCGGCAACGAACGCCCGATGCTCGGAACGACGACTTCAACCGGCGGGTTGCCGTTGAGCGTCTGTCGCGCCAGGAGAGGCCGTTATAGTCCCAGGCGACGACGATCGGGGTCGAACCCTGAGCGAGCGACGCGGACTTGCCGATGACCGGAACGAGGTTGCCGGCCTTGTTGAGCTCTGCGAAGTAAGCAAGACCTGCTTCGCCAGCCTTCGTGGCATCCTTTTCGCCCGCAGCAAGACCAGCGGCGTAGACGGCTTGAACAGCCTGGTTGGAAGCGCGCGGATCGCCAGCGAGCGAAACGGTGTTGGCATACTCGGACTTCTTCAGGTCGGCCCAATCCTTCGGGATGTTCTTCGACGATGTCGGTGTTCACGACGAACGAAAGAACGCCGTAGTAGTCGCCGTACCAGAAGCCGTCGGCGTCCTTGGCGAAGTCCGGAATGGAATCCCAGGTGGAGACCTTGTAGGGCTGGATGAGGCCTTCAGCCTTGGCCGACGGGCCGAAGGAGAGACCGACGTCGATGACGTCCGGAGCCTGCGGGCCGGTGTTGCCCTTGTTGGCCTTGATTGCTTCGATTTCGTCGCCCGAACCTGCGTCCGGGTTCAGTTCGTTGACTTCGATGCCATACTTGGCCTTGAAGCCGGCAATGACGTCGCCATATCCGCACCAGTTGTGCGGGAGAGCGATGGTCGTCAGCGTGCCTTCCTTCTTGGCGGCAGCGATGAGTTCGGCGCTCGGTTCTGCTGCGGCAATCGCAGTCGAAGCTACGACGATCGCAGTAGAAAGCGAGAGCAGTCGAGAAATGTTAGAGATCACTGTTGTTCTCCTTCGGTTTTCAGTGGTCTGGCGATGCTGTTACTGGCGTTGCATGAAGCTTGTATGACGGTCGCGTGACGTTCGTTTTTCTTATGATTTCCAGCATTTTTCGAACTCTGTTTCGTCTGCGACGGGCAGTTCTATTTCCTTCACGCAGCCTCAGTTGCTTGTTTCGTTCGTTCCTGCCTCTCCTCCTAGCCGGGTTTTCGGAAGAGCTTGGTCTGTTCGAACAGGCCCTCCAGCGTTTTCATGCGCTCCTTCGTCTCGTCCCAGGTGGTATTCTGGACCGCTTCGATGAGCGCTTCGACGATAAAGAGCGTGACCACCGAGGAATCCCAAGCCGACGGTGCCTCGATCTGGACGCGGAAGGCGTGTCTCGCAAGCTTTGCCGCCGGCGATCCCCATTGGTCCGTGAAGACGATGATTTCGGCGCCGCGCGTGCGGGCCGCCTGGGCAAGGCTCACCATCTCCTGCTCGTAGCGGCGGATGTCGAAGATGATCAGCAGATCGCCGGAATTCATGTTGAGAACATACTGCGGCCAGCTCGACGAGTTGGACGACAAGAGGGCGGTATTCGGCCGGATGACCTGCATGTGGGTGAAGAAGTATTCGGCAAGCGCGCCCGTGATGCGACCGCCGACGAAATAAAGGCCGGCGCTTGCGATCCGAAAGCAGGGCGGCGGCGCTATTGAAGGTCGCGGTGTCGAGATCGCTCAGCGTTTGGCGCAGATTGCCGATGATGGCGTCGGCAAAACGGTTGAGGATATGGGTGCCCGGCGCATTGGAAGCCCACCGGTCGTGCTTGGCGATCGGATTGGAGATCGTCGCTTCGAGCTCCTGATGCAGATGCGCCTGGAAATCCGGGTAACCCTTGAAGCCGAGCTTCTGGACCATGCGGACGACGGTGGGCGTCGAGACGCCGGCGTTTTCGGCAATCGTGGTGATGCTGCCCAGCCCTGAAACGGGATAGTTATCCAGCAGACTCTCGGCCAATTGCTTCTCGGCGCGCGTCAGCGCTTCGAAATGCGAATGGATGACGTCCGAAACCGTCTTCGACGCAGCGCTCACGCGATCTTGCTCCCCGGGATCGGTCTTGTGCCACTTTCCCACTCAAAGTTAACAACGCTGTCACAATCGCATGTCAACCACTGTCATGAAAAGAAATTTTCAGAGCGCGCTTGACACTGCCCGAAGACTGAAGAATTCTTTTCTTGTAAAGATTTTATTAAGGGAAGGGCAGGCGCGGGCAGGTGCTCACTGAGCTTCAAGATTCTAAGCGAAGCGGATGGGGACTGTGTCGGCATCGAGCGGCCGCACGGCAAGAGCCCGTTGCTGGTCATCTGCGAACACGCCTCGCGAGCGCTACCCGAGCAGTTCGGCAATCTCGGCCTTTCCGAGGAAGCGTTGAATAGCCACATCGCCTGGGATCCAGGCGCTTTGGCCGTTGCACGCGGCATCTCGAGCGACGCTTGACGCCAACGCTCGTCTTTCAGCGCTTCTCTCGCCTGATCTACGACTGCAACCGCCCGCCGGAATCGCCGGGCGCAATGCCCGAGAAGAGCGAAATCTATGCCATCCCCGGCAATCAGAGACTCAGCGCAAAGGAGCGGCAGGCCCGTACCGAAGCGCTGTATCTTCCTTTCCACGATGCAGTAAGCCGTCTCATCAAGGACCGTCAGGGGCAGGGGCAGGAGACGGTCATCGTCACTGTTCACAGTTTCACGCCGGTCTATAATGGCAAGGAGCGTGCCGTCGAGCTCGGCATCCTGCATGATGCTGACAGCCGCCTGGCAGACAAGATGTTGGCAGGGGCGGCTGACGCGCCGCTCTACAAAACCGAACGCAACGAGCCCTGATGGCCCTGAGGACGGCGTGACGCACACGCTGATCCTGCACGGGCTGTCGAACGGGTTCCGCAATGTAATGATCGAGATCCGCAACGACCTCATCAGCGACGATGCCGGCCAAGGGGTCATGGCCGACTATCTGACAGGGCTCCTCCAGCAAGGCCTGGAAGCCTGACCATAAAAGAAAAGACCCCAGGGAGCAGTCTAACTGCGATCTGTCCGTATGGCGAAAGCCGCGGGCAACTTTGGCACTCGATCTGCGGCAATTCCGCTGCCGATCGTCAAACAGGGGGAAGTCATGTCGGACTATACCGAACTTGATAAGAAGCAGGATATGAGCATCCTGCATTCGATGGGCTATGCCCAGGAACTGGAAAGGCGGATGAGCTCGTTCTCGAACTTTGCCGTCTCCTTTTCGATCATCTGCATCCTTTCCGGCGGCATCAATTCGCTGGCGCAGGCGACTGCCGGCGCGGGTGGTGCTGCGATCGGCATCGGCTGGCCACTCGGCTGCTTCATTTCGCTCGTCTTCGCCGTTGCGATGGCGCAGATCAGCTCCGCCTATCCGACCGCGGGCGGCCTCTACCACTGGGGGTCCATCCTCGGCAACCGCTTCACCGGCTGGCTGACCGCATGGTTCAACCTGCTCGGCCTCGTGACGGTGCTCGGGGCCATCAACGTCGGTACCTACTACTTCTTCATGGGCTCCTTTGGCACGAGCTATCTCGGGCTGACGGACACGACAGTCGTTCGCATCGTCTTCTTGATCATCATCACCGGTGCGCAGGCGCTCGTGAACCATATGGGCATCGGCCTGACCGCCAAGCTCACGGACTTCTCTGGCTACCTGATCTTCGCGACGGCGATCGCGCTTGCCGCGGTTTGCCTGATGGCTGCTCCGTCCTACGAGTTCGGCCGCCTCTTCACCTTCGCCAACTATTCGGGCGAAACTGGAGGCAATGTCTGGCCTGCCACGTCCGGTACCTGGGTGTTCCTGCTGGGCCTCCTGTTGCCGATCTACACGATCACCGGCTATGACGCGTCGGCGCATACGTCGGAAGAGACCGTAAACGCGGCTCGCTCCGTGCCGCGCGGCATGATTTCCTCCGTGCTTTGGTCGGCGCTCTTCGGCTACATCATGCTTTGCGCATTCGTGCTGATGCTGCCCAGCATGGACGAAGCTGCCAAGCAGGGCTGGAACGTGTTCTTCTGGGCGATGGACAGCCAGGTGAACCCGATCGTCAAGGGCATCCTGTATCTTGCCATTCTGGTCAGCCAATGGCTGTGCGGCCTCGCCACCGTCACCTCGGTTTCCCGCATGATCTTCGCCTTCTCGCGTGACGGCGGTCTGCCGGCATCCAAGGCACTGTCGAAGGTCAGCACGAAGCACCGCACGCCGGTTGCCGCGATCTGGACGGGTTCTATCCTCGCCGTCCTCTTCGTGTGGGGTTCGTCGCTCGTTTCGATCGGCGAAACGCCGGTCTATACCATCGTCGTTTCGTGCACCGTCATCTTCCTCTTCTTCTCCTTCGCGATCCCGATCACGCTCGGCCTCTTCGCCTGGGGTACGTCGAAGTGGGACAAGATGGGGCCGTGGAACCTCGGCGAGGGGATGTTCAAGCTCTTTGCCGTGCTCTCGATCATTGCAATGGTGCTTATTTTCGTTCTCGGCATCCAGCCGCCGAATGACTGGGCGCTCTACATCACCGTTGGCTTCCTTGTTGTGACTGGCGTCGTCTGGTACGGCTTCGAAAAGCGCCGCTTCAAGGGCCCGCCGATCGGCGAGGAAGTCGCCAAGCGCCAGGCTGAAATCGCGGCCGCCGAAAGGGCCGTTGGCGAAGCATAAGAAAACCGAGCTTCCCTCTCAAATGGCGGGGCCGCCGTTCGCGCGGCCCCATCCACCGGTTCAACGAAAAGGCATCTGGACGGTCATGGCGGCCGCTGCATGCCGTTTCATTGCCCCGAGTTTCCAATCCAGATTTCAGGCGGATAAATGATGAGCAACAGCTATACTTTCGATGATCTCAAGAAGGACGTGGCCGAAGGGCGCATCGATACCGTTGTCGCATGCCAGGTGGACATGCAGGGCCGCTTGATGGGCAAGCGCTTCCAGGCGGAATATTTCCTCGAAAGCGCCTGGAAGGAAACGCATAGCTGCAACTATCTGGTCGCGACCGACATGGAGATGGAAACCGTCTCCGGCTACAAGGCGACGAGCTGGGAGAAGGGTTACGGCGACTACACGATGAAACCGGACCTTTCGACGCTGCGCCGCATTCCCTGGCTCGAAGGAACGGCACTGGTCCTTTGCGATCTGCTTGACCATCACACGCACGAAGAGGTGCCGCATTCGCCGCGCGCCATCCTGAAGAGGCAGGTCAAGCGCCTCGAAGATATGGGCATGAAGGCCTTCATGGCATCCGAGCTCGAATTCTTCCTCTTCGACCAGACCTATGAGGCTGCGCATGCCGCCGGCTACCGCAATCTCAAGCTCGCCAGCGCCTACAACGAGGACTACCACATCTTCCAGACGACCAAGGAAGAAGATGTGATGCGGGCGATCCGTACCGGTTTGCAGGGTGCGGGCATTCCGGTCGAGAATTCCAAGGGTGAGGCTTCAGCGGGGCAGGAGGAAATCAATGTGCGCTACGCCGACGCGCTGACGATGGCTGACCGGCACGCCATCATCAAGAACGGCTGCAAGGAAATCGCCTGGTCGAAGGGCAAGGCGATCACCTTCCTCGCCAAATGGAGCTACACATCGGCCGGCAGCTCCTCTCATATCCATCAGTCGCTCTGGAGCGCCGACGGCAAGACGCCGCTGTTCTTCGATGAGAAGGGTACATACGGCATGTCGCCGTTGATGCGGAACTACGTGGCCGGCCTTCTCGCCCACGCGAGCGAGATCACCTATTTCCTGGCGCCCTATATCAATTCCTACAAGCGCTTCATGGCCGGCACCTTCGCGCCGACGAAGGCGATCTGGAGCAAGGACAACCGCACCGCCGGCTACCGCCTGTGCGGCGACGACACAAAGGCGATCCGGATCGAATGCCGCGTCGGCGGTTCGGACCTCAATCCGTATCTCGCCTTTGCAGCACTGCTGGCGGCTGGCATCGAGGGGATTGAGAACAGGCTCGAACTCGAATCGCCATTCGTCGGCGACGCCTACGGCGCGCGCGATATCCGCGAGATTCCACACACGCTACGCGCCGCGACGGTCGCCATGACGGAATCGAAAATGCTGCGGAAGGCTTTCGGCAACGACGTCATCGACCACTACACGCGCGCTGCCGAATGGGAGCAGGAGGAATACGACCGCCGCGTGACGGATTGGGAAGTGGCGAGAGGCTTTGAAAGGGCGTAAGGCATTTTGCGGTCTGTCGTTGCTCGCCCTCACCCTGACCCGCTTTGAGGGGCGTGGGGACTTGCCCTAAGGGGCGTTGCGATTGGCGAGACCGGTGCGGCATACTTCCTTCACCCGCTTGCGGGGAGAAGGTCTCGGCCGGCGGATGAGGGGCTGGTGCCCGAAGAGATTTGTAGGATACAAAGGCAGGATTCGATCATGACTATGATCCAATGCATTTCGCCGGTCGACGGATCGGTTTACGCAGAGCGCTCGGCGCTCTCGCTAGAGGCGGCTAAGGACGTTGTCGCCCGTGCCCGCAAGGCGCAGACGGCCTGGGCGAAGCGGCCGCTGGAGGATCGCGTGCAGCTTGTGCTCAAAGGCGTCGCGCGGCTCAACGAGATGTCCGATCTCGTCGTACCGGAGCTCGCCTGGCAGATGGGTCGGCCGGTCAAGTATGGTGGCGAATATCGGGGCTTCAACGAGCGCTCCAACTATGTCGCGTCGATCGCTGCCGACGCGCTGGCGCCGCTTGTTGTCGAAAGTAGCGACAAGTTCGAGCGCCGTATCGAGCGTGAAGCGCATGGCGTCGTGTTCGTGATCGCCCCGTGGAACTACCCTTATATGACGGCGATCAACACCATCGCTCCGGCGCTGATGGCAGGCAATACCGTTATCCTGAAACATGCGTCGCAGACGCTGCTGGTGGGCGAGCGGCTGGTTCAGGCTTTTGTCGAGGCAGGTGTTCCGGAGGATGTCTTCCAGAACGTGTTCCTCGATCACGAAACGACCTCGGCGCTGATTGCGGCAGGAAGCTTTCAATTTCATCAACTTCACGGGTTCGGTCGAAGGTGGGCGTTTTATGGAGCGGGCTGCAGCCGGCACCTTTACAGGCCTCGGCCTCGAGCTCGGCGGCAAGGATCCGGGCTACGTCATGGAAGACGCCGATCTCGATGCGGCCGTCGATACGTTAATGGATGGCGCGACCTACAATTCCGGCCAATGCTGCTGCGGCATCGAGCGTATCTATGTGCACGAGTCGCTCTATGACAGCTTCGTCGAGAAGTCGGTCGCCTGGGTTTCCAATTACAAACTCGGCAATCCGCTTGATCCGGAAACCTCGCTCGGTCCAATGGCCAACAAGCGTTTCGCCAAGGTCGTGCGCGAGCAGATCGCCGATGCCGTCTCGAAGGGTGCCAGGACGCTAATCGATCCGAAGCTCTTCCCGCAAGATGACGGCGCAGCCTATCTCGCGCCGCAGATTCTGGTCAATGTCGATCACTCGATGGCCTTCATGCGCGAAGAAACCTTCGGCCCGGCCGTCGGCATCATGAAGGTCAAGAACGATGCCGAAGCGATCGCGCTGATGAACGACAGCCAGTACGGGCTGACGGCTTCGCTCTGGACGAAGGACCCGGAGAGGGCAGGACGGCTCGGCCGCGAAATCGAAACCGGCACCGTCTTCATGAACCGTGCCGATTACCTCGATCCGGCGCTTTGCTGGACCGGCGTCAAGGAAACCGGCCGCGGCGGCTCGCTGTCGATCATCGGCTTCCACAATCTAACGCGCCCAAAATCTTATCACCTGAAGAAAGTCACAGCATGAGCAGCAGCAATATCACAGCCAACTGGAGCTATCCGACAGCCTTCAAGCTCGGCCGCGGCCGCATCAAGGAGCTGGCGGACGCCTGCAAGAGCCTTGGCATGAAGAAGCCGCTGCTGATTACCGATCGCGGCCTGGCCTCGATGGCGATTACCAAGAATGCGCTCGACATCCTGGAAGATGCAGGCCTCGGCCGCGCGATCTTCGCAGACGTCGATCCGAACCCGAACGAGAAGAACCTCGATGCCGGCGTGAAGGCTTTCAAGGACGGCGGCCATGACGGCGTCGTCGCCTTCGGTGGCGGTTCGGGCCTCGATCTCGGCAAGTGCGTCGCCTTCATGGCCGGCCAGACGCGTCCGGTCTGGGATTTCGAGGATATTGGGGATTGGTGGACGCGTGCGAGCGTCGAGGGTATTGCGCCGATCGTTGCGGTGCCGACGACGGCCGGCACTGGCTCGGAAGTCGGCCGCGCCAGCGTCATCACCAATTCCACAGACGCATGTGAAGAAGATCATCTTCCATCCAAAGTTCCTGCCGGGCGTCGTCATCGCCGATCCGGAGCTGACCGTCGGCATGCCGAAGATCATCACCGCCGGGACCGGCATGGATGCTTTTGCGCATTGCCTGGAAGCCTATTCCTCGCCCTTCTATCATCCGATGTCTGCCGGTATCGCGCTGGAAGGCATGCGCCTCGTCAAGGAATTCCTGCCGCGTGCCTATAAGGAAGGGACCGACCTCGAAGCCCGCGCCAACATGATGGCGGCTGCCGCCATGGGCGCTGTCGCCTTCCAGAAAGGCCTCGGCGCCATCCATGCGGTGTCGCATCCGATCGGCGCCGTCTACAACACGCATCACGGCATGACCAATGCCGTCGTGATGCCGGCGGTGCTGCGCTTCAACCGCGCAGCGATCGAAGAGAAGATCGCACGCGCTGCGGCCTATCTCGGCATCTCCGGCGGCTTCGACGGTTTCTATGATTACGTGCTAAAGCTTCGCTTTGAACTCGGGGTTCCGGAAAGCCTTTCGGCCATGGGAATCGCACCGGACCGGATCGACGCGCTCTCGGCGATGGCAATCGAAGACCCGAGCGCGGGCGGCAATCCCGTCCCGATGACGCTCGAAAATACCAAGACGCTTTTCAAAGACTGCTTCTGATCACATAAGGCGGACCGTCAAAACTTGCCCGGAAAGCCCAAGCTTTCCGGGCTTTCTTCGTTTTCCGGCATCCCAAGTTTTAGGGATGTGAAAAATGCGGGCTGCAATTTCGGCGCGTTTGTTTGGATTTTGTTAACCATCATCGGAAAGGATACGTTAACCGCACGATGAACCCGAAAGTGCGCAAGAGAGCGATATCCGGCTCGCGATATTTTCCTTCGAGGATCGACCATGCCAGTCATCACATTTGCAAACACCAAGGGCGGGGCAGGCAAGACCACAGCCGTCCTTCTGCTCGCGACGGAACTTGCCCGCAAAGGTTACCGCATCACCATTCTCGATGCCGATCCTCAGCACTGGATTTCCCGCTGGCACGAGAGTTCCGGCCATGTGGCGAATATTCAGGTCATCGACTTCGTGACGTCCGCCTCGCTTCCGCAGCACATCAGCGAGAACAAGCATTCCACGGACTACTTTATCGTCGACCTGCCGGGCGCCCGCAATCCGCTGCTGGCCACCGCGATCGGCCTCTCCGACCATGTGCTGATCCCGATCCAGGGCTGTGCCATGGATGCGCGCGGCGGGGCGCAGGTGCTGGAATTGCTGCAGTATCTGGATGAGAAGGCGGGCATCAAGATCGGCCATTCGGTGGTGCTTACCCGTGTCAATTCAATGGTGACTACCCGTGCACTGCAACTCGTCAAGGCGCTGCTCAACGAGCGGAACGTTCCGGTCCTCGATACGGCGATCATCGAGCGTGCGGCATTCCGCGACATCTTCGATTGTGGCGGCACGCTGCACGATATGGACCCGATGCGGGTTTCCAATCTGGAGAAGGCCTGCGAGAATGCCCTCTGTTTTGCCGAGGAAATCATTCGCAAGGTGCCGGTCAAGCTAGCCACTTCCGCCCGGACAACCGGACCGCTGATCCGTTCGGCGGCTTGAATTTTGGGATGATTTCAACCAACCGCCGGAGCGATCCGGCGGTCTTCTTGTTTGGGCTCGGCCCAAACTTGTGTCGTGGCGGACGCGCTCACCCGATTTCCCGGGTGAACGGGGCCATGGACTGCTTGCGAAATGGCCAAGAGAAACGCAATAGACGCGGCATATCTCCCTTCTCCCCGTCAGAGAAAAGGTGCCGGCAGGCGGATGAGCGGCAAAGGATTCAATCGACGAACTCGACCGTCACGCCGGGCTTCACCATCTTGGCGAGCTCCGTGGCATCCCAGTTCGTCAGACGGATGCAGCCGTGGCTCTGGGTGCGGCCGATCTTGGATGGTTCAGGCGTGCCGTGAATGCCGTAGGTCGGCCTCGAAAGGGCGATCCAGACCGTGCCGACGGGACCGTTCGGGCCGGGCGGGATATTCAGGATGCGGTCGTTTGCGCCCTGCTGGAAGTTGATCTTCGGGTTGTAGGTATAGCCGGGGTTCAGAGCGACGCGTTCCACGTTGACGAGGCCGGAGGGCGAAGGGGTATCGCTGGAGCCGATCGAGGCGGGATAGGCCGCGACGAGATTGCCAGCAGCGTCATAGGCGAAGACCTGCTTCTTGGCCTTGTCCGCGAGAATCTTCGCGACGGTGCCGGTCTTGGCTTGCCCGGCATTGACGACCTTGATGATCGTGCCGGGCACGGTGAAGTCCGCGCCCGGGTTCATTTCCCTGAGGAAGGCTTCGTCCATGTGGAAGCGCTCGGCAAGCATTTCGGTCGTCGAGGTGTAGGCCATCGAAGGCAGAAGCGCCTTTTGCGAATAGTCTTCCGGAATCGCGGCCACATAAGGCCCTGCGGCATCTGCCGGCGTGATCGTGTAGCTGGTGACGGGTAATCCGCCCGACAGGCGCAACTGCTCGAGGATCGCTTCGGTATTGTTGGGGTCGAGCTTTTCGCCGGTCATCTGCTCATAGGCATAGATCGCCTTGGTGACGTTGGACCCCATATGGCCATCGATGACACCCGGAGAAACGCCCGCGCGGTCGAGGAAGACCTGGATGGCGACGATCTCAGGCTTCGATTTTCCCTTAAGCGTGATGACCGGTTCTGAGGGCGGCTTCGGTTGCATGTCGCCCGGGAACGGCTGGTCCGGTTCGATCGACGCATAGTCCTCGTTCTGCGGGTAGCTTTCGCCGTTGGCATCCGGATAGGGCTGATCGTAAAGTGGATCGCGCTGGATTTGCGCATCGCGCGGGATCGAACCGGTCACGGCGCCGCGCTCCACGTAACGCGTGCTGTCGTAGCTGTTGTCCGGGTAGTGGGGGTCATTGTTATGGGCTTCGCGGGCAGGGGCTTGCGGATAATAGCCGCTGCCGCGCATTTCCGTCGCGACGACGTTGCCGTAACCATCGAGCAGGACGCGGTTGCCGTTGCGATCCCGCGAATAATAGACGTCGGCGCCCGGCGGAATGTAATCGATGATCGCACCGTCGGGGGTTACCATCACGACATCGCGCTGGCGGCGGCCGTACTGCTGCGCGTCGGCAACCGGTGCGGCAGCGGCAAGGGCCAGCACGACGGCGGCGAGGGACATCCCCGATTTCAAAAAGCGATTCACGTTTTACACCTCGAACAGTGATTTGGCCGACACACACCTGCGAATTTTGACGCTAGTGTGGAATTTATGAATTCGTACTAAACAAAAGATGAAAATCACCGTGCTTTCTGCCTGAGGCAAAACGTTTGGTTTGGCAAGCGGGTTCCATGGCGCATCGCCGGTTGTGCGCAACAGGTTTGCCGCGATTGACGAATGTGCGGACGGAACCTAACCCTACGGCAGCTTTAAGATCGGGAGGAGTTGCAATGATTGAATTTGCCGCCGCCAAGGGGCCGCGCCTGATGCTGGACGAAACATCGGTGATGGATATCGGCGGATGCATCGTCGACGGCGTCGATATCGCGCCGAAGCGCGCCATCCCTGACGACGGCGATCCGCGTGTCGACCACTCGCTCGAAGGCTTTCTCTTCACCTGCGGTCCGGATCACATCCGCCATCGCGAGCCGATCCCGGGGCGGGCGGATGGCAAGGTCTACCCGCTGCACGGTTCGGCCTCCGGTCATCCGGCCAAGGTTGTCTGGACCAAATTCGAAAACGGCAATGCCGAGTGCTGCGCCCACATCGATATCGTCACCGTCGAAGGATTGCCGCAGCGGATCGAACGGCTTTGGCGCATCGACGGCGCGACGGGGGAGGTCTCGCTGGACGACAGGGTCGTCAACACCAGCGATCAGGCGGTGCCGACCTTCCTGATGTACCACATGAATACCGGCGGCAAATGGCTCGATGCCGGTACGCGCCTGGAAGGAGCGATGCTCGATGGGGGTGGTTTTCCATGGACCTTCGGCGAAGAGCTTGGCGGCCTCTTTTGCGTCGGGGCCCCGGCCGTTACGGATGGCTTTGCCGAAGTCCGGCTCGGTCCGATGAAAGCCGCGGGCGGCAAGACGCTTTGCGTGCGTTTCCGCGCGGATACGCTGCCGCACCTGCAGGTCTGGCGGAACCAGAAGACGCCGGCGGACGTTTTTGGCATCGAACCGGTTTCGCATCGCTGGGTCTCGCGTCGCGAGCTTCAAGCAGGCGGCGAATTCAACATGCTGCAGCCGGGCGAGAGCCGCAGCTATGCGCTTCGCTTCGCCTTCCTCTGAGCGAACTGTTGTTGACGCTTCCGGTCCCGCATCGTAGAGCTTCTGCGATTGATTTTCAGGAGGAACGCGCGATGGACATCCGCCAGATCGACGACGAATATTCGGTATCCGGCCAGATCACGCTGGAAGATCTCGATCAGATCAAGGCGATGGGCTTCAAGTCGATCGTCTGCCATCGCCCGGACCAGGAAAGTCCGGACCAGACGCCGTTTTCGGTGATCAAAGCCCGCGCCAAGGAACTCGGCCTCGACATCGCGCATGTGCCCGTCGGCCCGATGGGCGTGACGGAAGAAGCCGTGCAAGGCATGGTCGACGCACTCGACGAATTTCCGCGCCCGATGCTCGGCTATTGCCGTTCCGGCGCACGCTCGACCGCGATCTATCAGAAGACCCATCACATTCGCGGCTGATCTTTTGGCGCGGCTTTCGGCCGTGCCCTTTATTTCATAAAACTCTGGAGAACATCATGAGCATCAAGCGTATCGACGTCGGCGCCCGCATGGAGCGGCGCGGTCATCCACGGCAACACCGTCTATCTCGCCGGCCAGGTCGGCGAAGGCGAGAGTGTGACCGATCAGTGCAAGTCGGCGCTTGCCGAAGTCGATCGTCTGCTTGCCGCTGCAGGTTCCAGCAAGTCGAAGATTCTGCAGACGCTGATCTATCTCTCCGACATTTCCTACTTTGCGGAAATGAATGCTGCCTGGGAAGCCTGGGTCGACCCGAAGAACACGCCGGCACGCGCCACCAGCGAGGCCAAGCTCGCCGCACCGAAGTACAAGGTCGAGTTCATCGTCATCGCCGCCATCGACTAAGATCGGCGCCATTTGCCAGTTTCAAAGCCGGTGGGTTCGCTCACCGGCTTTTTGTTTGCGCGATTTCGGTAAGCGTGCGTGTCGGCGTGATCGCCTCGGGATCGAGCTTCACCTCGATGATCGAAGGCTTGCCGCTGGCGCGGGCACGCTCAAAAGCAGGCGCGAAGTCCTCGGTTTTCTCCACCGTTTCACCATGGCCGCCATAGGCGCGGGCAAGGGCCGCAAAATCCGGATTGGTGAGATCCGTACCGCTGACACGGCCGGGATAGTCACGTTCCTGATGCATGCGGATCGTGCCGTAGATGCCGTTGTTGATGACGAGGGCGATGATTGAAAGGTCGTAGCGGACGGCGGTGGCGAATTCCTGCCCGTGCATCAGGAAGCAGCCGTCGCCGGCAAAGCAGATGACTTCGCGCTCCGGAAAAAGCCGCTTGGCAGCCACGGCAGCCGGCAGGCCGTAACCCATCGAGCCGGATGTGGGGGCCGCCTGCGTATTGAACTGCCGGAAGCGATGGAAGCGGTGCAGCCAGGTGGCATAGTTGCCGGCACCATTGGTGAAGATCGTGTCGGCCTTCGTGTTGCCCTCGATCCATTCCATGATCGGTCCCATGTGAACGGTGCCTGGGCCTGTTTGCGGCGGCTTCGACCAGGCAAGATAGGCTTGGTGCATATGCTGCGTCCGTTCCGCCCATCGCGGTTCGGCAGGCGCTTGGAGATCGGTAAGGGCGGCGACGAAGTCCTGCGGCGATGCGCAGATCGCAAGGTCCGGACGGTAGATGCGGCCAAGTTCGGACGGGTCGGGATAGATGTGGACGAGCGATTGCGCCGGGTAGGGGACGTCGACCAGCGTATAGCCTGACGACGGCATTTCCGACATCCGGGCGCCGAGCAGGATGAGCAAATCGCTCTCCTTGATCTCCTTGGCCAGCACCGGATTGATGCCGATGCCGACATCACCGGCATAGCCCGGGCTAAGGTGATCGAAGAGCATCTGGCGGCGGAAGGAACAGCCGACCGGCAGCCTGAAGCGCTCGGCAAAGACGCTGGAAATCGCGCAACCGCATCTGCTATCCCAGCGCGTGCCGCCGAGTATGACCATCGGCCGTCTCGGCCGTTGCCAGCAGCTCGCATCGTAGCAAATCGTCGACCTGGCGGTCGCGCCGGGATGAGCGGGAACGCGGGCATAAGGGCTTCGCGACGTGGCGCGTCCACTTCGTCGCGCAACATGTCCTCGGGCAGTGACAGCGACGACAGGCCCGGGCCGGCCGGAGGTCGCAATCGGCAAAGGCGCGGGTGACGAATTCGGGAATGCGCGCCGCATCGTCGATCTCGCCGACCCATTTGGCATATTCGGTCAGCGCGCGGCGAAACTCGACCTCCTGGAAGGCCTCGCGCTCGCGGGCATCGCGCTGCGACCTGGCCGATGAACAGGATCATCGGGATCGAATCCTGCCTGGCGATATGCAGGCCCGCCGATGGCGTTGGTGGCGCCGGGCCCGCGGGTGACCATACAGATGCCGGGTTCGCCGGTGAGCCGGCCCCAGCAATCGGCCATCATCGCGGCACCGCCTTCCTGGCGGCAGACGATCACTTCGATATCGGTGTCATAAAGCGCGTCCAGCACGGCGAGGATAGCTTTCGCCCGGGCACGCAGGAGATGTCGATTGACCCCGTTTGCCTTCAGCGCTTCGACAATCAGCTCGCCGCCGGTCTTCTTCATAGTTCGGATTTCCCCTCCCGTTCGGCGCGCTCCAATGCCTCGAGCTCAGCCAGGACCTCTTCCTGATGCTCGCCCAGCCGAGGGCCTGGCCTCTCGTAACGCAGGGGCGTTTCGGAGAGCATGACCGGCGTCCTCGCGCCGGGGATCACGTTGCCTGCCGCATCCGGCAGATCGATGCGCAGTCCGCGCGCCTTTACCTGCGGATCGGCGAACATCTCCTCGATCGTGTTGATCGCGCCGGCTGGCACGGCATTTTCTTCGCAGGCCTTCAGCAAGTCGGCTTTCTGCCATTTCAATGTTTCGGTCAAGATCAGGCGGCGCACCTCGTCGCGGTTGACGACGCGGGCCTTGTTGGTCGAAAAACGCTCGTCGCCGGCGATGCCATCGAGGCCGAGGATCGCGCAGAGACGCCGGAACTGGTTGTCATTGCCGACGGCAAGGATCAGGTAACCGTCCGCGCTCGGCACGACCTCATAAGGAGAGATATTCGGATGGGCATTTCCGAGCCGCGCCGGCGCGCGGCCGGAGACCAGGTAGTTCATGTTTTGATTGGCGAGCACGGCGGATTGCACGTCGAGCAGCGCCATATCGACAAGCTGGCCTTCACCGGTTTTCAGCGCATGGATGAGGGCTGCCTCGATCGCCGCCACTGCATAGATGCCTGTGAAGATATCGGCGATGGCGACACCTGCTTTCATCGGCTGGCGATCCGGCTCGCCGGTGATCGACATGAAGCCGGACATGCCCTGGACGATGTAATCATAGCCCGCGAGGCTGGCATAGGGGCCAGACTGGCCGAAGCCGGTGATGGAGCAGTAGACGAGCTTCCGATTGATCTTGCGCAGGCTCTCGTAGTCGAGCCCGTACTTGACGAGGCCGCCGAGCTTGAAATTCTCGATCAGGACATCGGCCGTTGCCGCGAGGCGTCGCACCAGCGACTGGCCTTCCTCGGTCTTCAAATCGGCCGTGACAGAGCGCTTGTTGCGATTGGCGGAGTGATAATAGGCAGCTGAAAGGTTTTCGCCGTCGCCGCCCTCGACGAAAGGAGGCCCCCACTTGCCGCGTATCGTCGCCGCCGTCCGGATTTTCGACCTTGATGACGTCTGCGCCGAGATCGGCCAACATCTGCCCGGCCCAGGGGCCTGCCAGGACGCGGGCGAGCTCGATCACCCTGATGCCGGCAAGCGGCGGTTTCTTACGACTGTCCGTCATGTTCCTCCCGAGAACGGATCATGGTGCCCGCGTTGCCTCAGATGTATCGGATACGGGTTTGGATGCAAAGCGGCGCTCGCGCCAGATGATGTAAAGTCCGGATGCGATGATGATGAGAATGCCCAGCCATTTGATGGCGTCGGGAAAATCGCCGAAAACCAGCCATGCAAAGATCGTGGCCGAGACGATCTCGAAATATTGCAGCGGCGCCAAAGTGGAGGCGGGTGCAGAGCGATAGGCATAGACGCCGAGGATGCTGGCGATCGCGGCCGTTACGCCGACGCCGAGGAGCCAGACGAGGCCTATCATGGTTGGCATTACCGGTTCGAACACATCCGAGCCGCTTCCACGGGCGAAGAAAAGAACAGCACACCGCAAAAGAGCAGGCCCCACAAGCCCATGTGAAACTGCATCACCCACGGGTCCTCGCGCTGCGCCAGGGCCCTGTTCATCATTGCGGAGATGGCGATGCAGACTGCGCTGACGACCGGCAACAGCGCCACGTAGCCGACTTCCTGGAAGCTCGGCTGAATCACCAGTATCGCGCCGAAGAAACCGACGCCGCATGCTGTGTAGCGCCGCCAGCCGATCGTCTCGCCGAGAAATAGGCTGCTCAGGATGGTGAGGATTATGGGTTCGACGAAGAAGGATGCGCGATCGCATCTGCAACCGCCATGGTATTCCAGCGTGGTGACGAACGAGATCATCGAAATGGTGATGATGGCACCGCGGATCGCGTGGAAGAGGCTTTGCCTCCATGACGAATCCGTCAGTTTTTTGCGCCAGATAACGATCGGAAGCATGCAGAGAGCCTGTATGGCAAAGCGTGCTGCGGTAATCTCTGCAGACGGAACCGTCGTGATGGCAAGCTTGGAGAAAATATCGATCAGAGGCGATACGAGCACCGAAATAAACATGAGCATCAGGCCCATGCTGACTTCGGAGGAGCTATTCTTCGTTATTGCGCTGTTCATTTCCGGTCCGCTGGTCAGGCTCTTGCGGTTGCTTCATCGCACCAATCGGCAAAGGCCGAAATCGCCGCTTCGGCGCCGATCTCGTTCACAGAGTTTCGTGCCGATTATCCTGATATATTTCGGCCGTGATACGGGAGAAACCATGCCGTTTCAAATGGTTTGACAGCCATATCACCGCCTTTCCGAAATCGGTCGCGGGATCTGTTCCGCCGCCATGAGGTGGATCGGCAGGTTCCTTTTCAGCCTGTCGAGATGCCGCTTCTGCGGCGCGCGAAAGGTGAGTTCGAATATATCGAGCCAGAGCGAAACGGACGCATCGAAGCCGCAGAGCGGATCGGCGATATATTTGTCGACTTCGGCCGGATCGCGGGAGAGCCAGTCAAATTCCGTCCGGTGGCCGGGGATCATTTGCCCCAGGTGTCGAAGGTGAGCTTCGGCAGCAGGCCGCTCGGAACGTCGGAACCTTTCAGGGCTTTCTCGGCAAGCAGGATGGCTTGCGCGGCCCGGCCTGTCATGCGATACCTGAAATTCGAATTCCACACGGCGACGGCATCGAATTTTTCCGGAAAGGTCACTGCAGCGTTGAGCGCGATCAGCCCGCCCATGGAGTGGCCGAAGAGATCACGGGAAGGTTTGGATGGAACCCTGCCGCATAGTCCCGCATGGCGACCATATCGGCAAGAACCTGCTGCACGCCGTTGCGCCGGGCGAACTGGCCGATCGGCGCGCCGTCAGCCACCGTCTCGCCGTGGCCCCGGTGGTCGTGCACATAGACATGATAGCCGCGCCCGGCCATCGCCTTGGCGAAGCGTGCGTAGCGCTTCGAATGTTCAGCAAGTCCGTGGGAGATCAGCACGATGCCGCGCGGGCCGCCGCTGGCTGCCTCATGATGAAGGTGAGCGTCGCCTCTGGCGTCTTAAGCCATTGTGTTTGCGAAAACATTTCCGACCTCCCGTCTGCAAAAGAGCAGATCGCGGGCCAAATGCAACATCCCGGTGCATGTTTGCAGTGGAATTTGCTGCGAGTGAGGGTTGCAGGGTTTTGGGCTTCGTGCTTACTTGTTCCTGAATTGTTCTGTCTGCGGGGATTAGCGATGAGCAGGGTGTTTCTGCGCTTGATGACGTTTGTTCTGTCAATGGTTTTGGCTGGCTTTGCGGTTGCCCAGGAAGGGGAAGGGGGAACGCGCTTCATCCTTGCTGCAAGTTGGCAGCCGGCATTCTGCCAGACAAACCAAAGGAAGCCGGAATGCAGCAGCCAGACGAAGGAGCGCTTCGACGCGACGAATTTCTCGCTGCACGGCCGCGGCCCCTGCGGCAGAACTATTGCGGTGTATCGAAGGACTTGCAGGCAGTCGACAAAGACGGCGATTGGCAAAAGCTGCCCAAGGTCAAGCTGACGGCTGAGAATGCGTCAGCCCTTGCAAAGGCCATGCCCGGAACGCAATCGGGCCTCGAACGTCATGAATGGACGAAGCACGGCACCTGCACCAAGATGAGCGCCGACGATTATTTCGGCGTGGCGATCCGCCTGATGGATGACCTCAACGGCTCGGCGGTGCGCGACCTCTTCGCCGCGCAATGTCGGCAAGACCGTCAAGGCGGATCAGGTCAAGACGGCTTTCGACAAGAGCTTCGGGGCGGGCGCTGGCGAGCGTGTGAAGATGCAAGCTGCCGGCGCCTGCCGGGCGGCGTCCGCGTGATCAGCGAGCTGACGATCGGGCTGTCGGAGGATGCGGGCTCGGCCGCCGGCGCCGGTGCAGGGGCTTCCGAAGACTCATGCAAGACGCCGGCCGCACCTCCTTCGGCTGCGACGAAGGTGTTGTCGACGCTGCGGGATGCTGAGAGTTTATCGCAAGGTTCGGGGAACCGGAGACTGGCTCGAAGCGGGGTGGGACGAACGATTGCGGCTAGGAATCACTTCGGACGCGGGTGCGGGGGACGCTTGCCGGGGATACTCGGATGGTATACGCGGCAAAATACGTCACGAGCTGATGTTCGAAGCGCGGCCGGCCTCACGTCTGCCCGGCGGAACGGTTCTGGGATGTGGGGTGCGGCGATGGCGGGAGTATCCGCGCGTCTATCCGAGGCCGGTTTTAGCGTTCTCGGCATTGACGCTTCGCCTGAAATGCTGCGCCGGGCAAATCTGCGTAAGGCAGAGCTGCCGGTGCAAGTGCGCAGCCGGCTTGAGTTTGCGCTGGGCGACATCACCGATTTCGCATCAGAACATCTCTTCGATGCAGTTTGCTGCCATGGCGTACTGATCTACTTGGACGACAGTGCCGCTGCCATCGGAAAATTGGCAAGCCATGTGAAACGCGGCGGGCTGCTTAGCATCCTGACGAAAAACGCACTCTCTGGCGGTTTCCGGCAAGCGCTGCGGGGCCAGCGCCTCGGGCAACCCTGGAATCAGAACGCGCGGTGACGATCCTTCGGCGGTTGTTCAGCAAATGGGGACCTGTGGCCTTGCCGACCAATGGCGAGGAGTCCCGCGTATTTTCCGATCGTCTTGGTGAGCAGAGCTTTGACGGCGCGCTCGCAGCCGAGCTCATCGCGCATGAGCGCGCTGCTTCGCTTCGTGACCCATGCCGTGCGATGGCCCGACGATTTCATGCAACTGGGCGGAAAGCCTGACTGAGGCAATCCCTCCGTTCCGTTGCTTTTCGAGGGGAACCAAATCGATTGCCGTAGAGAAAGCCGGTTTCGGCGTTGCCCGAAAGCCGGCTTTCGCCTACATAGCGGCCACGGTTTTCAAGTTTCCGCCCGGAGCAGCGTATAATGGCACGTCAGTTCATCTATCACATGGCCGGCCTCAACAAGGCCTATGGCAGCGAAGAAGGTGCTGGAGAACGTCCACCTCTCCTTCTACCCCGACGCCAAGATCGGTATCCTCGGCCCGAACGGCGCCGGTAAGTCCACCGTCCTGCAGCATCATGGCCGGCCTCGACAAGGAATATACCGGCGAGGCCTGGCTCGCCGAGGGCGCGACGCTCGGCTACCTCGGCGCAGGAGCCGCAGCTCGACGCGAACTAAGACCGTGCTCGAAAACGTCATGGAAGGCGTGGCCACCAAGACGGCGGTCCTCGACCGCTACAACGAACTGATGATGAACTACTCCGACGAGACGGCGGATGAGGGCGCGAAGCTCCAGGACATCATCGACAGCCAGAACCTCTGGGACCTCGAAAACCAGGTCGAGATGGCGATGGACGCCCTGCGCTGCCCGCCCGGCGATGCTTCGGCCGTAACAGGCCTTTCCGGCGGCGAAACGCCGCCGCGTGGCGCTCTGCCGCCTGCTGCTTGCCGCAGCCGGACCTGCTGCTCCTCGACGAACCGACCAACCACCTCGACGCCGAGACCATCGCCTGGCTCGAAAAGCACCTGCGCGACTATCCCGGCGCCGTGCTGATGATCACCCACGACCGCTACTTCCTCGACAACGTCACCGGCTGGATCCTCGAGCTCGACCGCGGCCGCGGCATTCCCTATGAGGGCAACTACTCCGGCTTACCTGCAGGCGAAAGCCAAGCGCATGCAGCAGGAGGCCCGCGAAGAAGCCTCCCGCCAGAAGGCCATCAGTCTCGCGAGCAGCGAGTGGATCGCCTCCAGCCCCAAGGCACGCCAGGCGAAAGTCCAAGGCCCGTATCCAGCGCCTATGACGAACTGGTGGCGGCAGCCGCCGACCGCCGTCCCGGCGACGCCGCAGATCGTCATCCCGGTCGCCGAGCGTCTCGGCCAGCGTCGTCATCGAGGCCGAGAACCTCACCAAGGCCTATGGCGACACGCGTCCTGATCGAGAACCTGACCTTCAAGCTGCCGCCCGGCGGCATCGTCGGCGTCATCGGCCCGAACGGTGCCGGCAAGACGACGCTCGTTCAAGCATGATCACCGGCCAGGAACAATCCCGACAGCGGTTCGGTAATCCGCATCGGCGAGACCGTTCGAGCTCGGCTATGTCGACCAGAGCCGCGATGCGCTCGGCGGGCGACAAGACCGTCTGGGAGGAGATCTCCGCCGGCAACGACATCATCAAGCTCGGCAAGCACGAAGTGAACTCGCGCGCCTATTGCGGCGCCTTCAACTTCAAGGGCGGCGACCAGCAGCAGAAGGTCGGCAACGCTCTCCGGCGGCCAGCGCAACCGCGTGCACCTCGCCAAGATGCTGAAGGCCGGCGGCAACGTGCATCCTCCTCGACGAACCGACCAACGACCTCGATACGGAAACGCTGGCCGCGCTCGAGGACGCGCTCGGAAGCCTTCGCCGGCTGCGCCGTTATCATCAGCCACGACCGCATGTTCCTCGACCGGCCTGGCCACCCACATCCTCGCCTTCGAGGGCGACAGCCATGTCGAATGGTTCGAAGGCAACTTCGAAGACTACGAGCAGGACAAGGTCCGCCGCCTCGGCCCGGATACGCGTCAAGCCCGAAGCCGCGTGACCTACAAGCGCCTGACGCGCTGATCCGTTCAGCGCCTACTCCAGGATCAGAGGCCCGCCGCAAGCGCCGGGGCCTTTGTATTCGTGCCGGTCAGCTTTCGGAGCAGTGAATCGTCGTCGCACAGACACATTACGCTTGCATCGAGCGCCTATCGATTCGACATAAAGATATCTTTATATCTTGATTGGGCTTGCGAGGCACGGCTGAGCAGTGACGTTCGGTCTGGACGCACTGGTGGATCGTGTTGAAGGCGGCGGGTGAGCACGACGCGCCTACGGCTTGCTCGCGCTTCTGGCCGCCGGCGATCTGACGGTGACCGATCTTACGCGAAATCCTCGGCCAGTCGCAGCCGCGCATCTCCCGGCACCTCAAGCTGCTGACGGAAGAGGCCGGCCTCATCGAGCGCTATCAGGAGGGCGCCTGGGCCTATTTCCGGCTGAGGCAGGACGGCAAGGCGGCGGCGCGTGGTGCGGCGTGCTGCTTAACACACGCGTCGCCAGAACGGACGCCGGTGATCCTGCGCGATGGCGAGCGGCTTGTTAGCCGTGAAGCGTCAGCGGGCAGAGCGCGCGCAGGCCTATTTCAGCCGCAACGCCGCCGAATGGGACGAGCTGCGGCGCCTCCATGCCAGCCGACGAAGAGGTGGATGCCGCGGTCATCAATCTACTCGGAAACCACGCCGGTCTATTCGCTGCTCGATCTCGGCACGGGGACCGGCCGCATGTTGGAGCTGCTTTCCGGGCATCTATCGCAGGGCGATCGGCGTCGATGCCAGCCGCGACATGCTGTAGCGTCGCCCGCGCCAATCTCGACAGGGCGGGCATCACCAAGGCTTCGGTGCGGCATGCCGACATCCTGAACCTGCCGTTCGAGGGACAGGATTTCGATCTCGATCACCATTCATCAGGTTTTGCACTTCTTCGATCAGCCGGAAATCGCGATCGCCGAGGCGGCGCGGATGCTGCGCACCCGGTGGGCGTCTCATGGTCATCGACCTTGCGCCGCACGGGCTTCGAATATCTTCGCGACGAGCACGCGCATGTCCGCCTTGGTTTCTCGCATCAGTCAATGGACCGACTGGCTGCGCAAGACGGGGCTCGATCCGGACCGCAGACCGTCGATCTTCATCCTGGGTCAGCCGGGCGAGACGGGGCTCTGGACGGTCACGATCTGGCTTGCGCGCGATCCAGAGGCTGCCTCATTGCATCCGATATGGCGCCAGAAACAGTTTTACTTGCTGCCGGGGAGGTATGATATGTTGCAGGTTGGAACACCGGACGACCGCGACGGCGATATCCGGCATTGTCCTTCGAATTTTTCCCGCCGAAGTCGGAGGAGATGGAAGGTCAGCTCTGGAAGACCGTGGCCGAGCTGAAGGACTGGGATCCGGATTTCGTCTCGGTGACGTATGGCGCTGGCGGTACCACGAAGGCACCGACGCTGACGGCCGTGACGCGGTTCACTCAACGAAACACCGCTTGCGACTGCGTCGCATCTCACCTGCGTGGGCGCCACGAAGGGAGAAACGCACCAGGTGATCGACCATTTCCGCAAGGCTGGCGTGAAGCACTTCGTGGCGTTGCGCGGCGATGCGCCGGGCGGGGCAGGGGTGCCTTACCAGCCTCATCCGGGCGGCTACGCCAATGCGGCCGAACTCGTGGCCGGCCTTCGCGAGATCGGCGATTTCGAGATTTCGGTGTCCGCCTATCCGGAGAAACATCCGGAGAGCCGGGACGTGGCGGCCGATATCGACATGTTGAAGCGCAAGGCCGACAACGGCGCGGACCGCGCGTTGACGCAATTCTTCTTCGACAACGACAATTTCGAGCGCTACCTGGAGAAGGTGCGGGCCGCAGGCGTCAAGATCCCGATCGTTCCCGGCATCATGCCGATCCAGAACCTGACGCAGCTGAAGCGATTTGCCAGCGCATGCGGCACGGTGATCCCGGCCTTTCTCGACGAGCGCTTTGCCGGTCTCGACGACAAGGTGGAGGAGCGGGCGAAGGTTGCCGTCGATGTCGCCGTCGAGCAGATCGAGGATCTCGTCCGCCGCGGGCTGGACGAGTTTCATCTCTATACGATGAACCGCTCGCCGTTGGTTTCAGCCGTGCTCACCAATCTTGGCCTCAGGCGCGAGGGCGCAAAGAGGGCAGCAGGCGCCGCTGCCTGAGAGCGGCGGCAAATCGGCACCGAATAAAAAAGCGCAAGTCTGGCGGTGACATGCGCTTTTTAATTGGCTGAACTGTTAGCTTGTCAGGAGCTAGGTATTCCAGTCATAGGGTTCGCCGACCGCTCAAATGAAGAGCATGGACAAGACGAACGCGAACGCTGCACTGACCAACAGGACATTCAAGGATCGTGTGATACCCATGTCTGCCTCCTCGCGTTAACCAGCATATAATATGTCTGAATTGTGTCGCGTGGAAAGCGGATTCTATGCTGCAGCGCAGCGGCGGACTGCGGATGAGCCACGTTCTGGTCGGCTAAGCAATTGGAATTAATTGCCAAATCACGATGGAATTTTATTCACACATTTTAACTGCGCGTTAAATTGGGCGATTGGCCCGTTAATGGCGATGGCTACATAAAGGCATGACCGGAAGCTGCTGATATGATGCGGGAAATCGAAATCGCGTCCCGGCATTTTCCGGGACGCGATCGAATGGGCGGCCTTCACGAAAATGGATTGATCAGAGCGCGCTCAGAAGGCCGGGTGTGGCCCAGCCATCGGCGGGCATTCCGAGACGCTGCTGCTCCTTCTGGATCGCGACGCGGGTCCCGGAACCAAGGATGCCGTCGACCTGACCGACATCGTGGCCCTTCGACTGCAGTTTGGTCTGCAACTGCTTCATCTGGTCATTCGCAAGACCCTGGTCCGGGCGTACCCTTAAGATAGGGCTGCGCACCGCCAAAGCGGGTGGCGAAATAGGCGGCCGAGGTCGTGTAGATGAACGACTTGTTCCACTCGAGATAGATCTTGAAGTTCGGGTAGGCGATGAAGGCCGGTCCGTGACGGCCCTGCGGGAGAACGAGGTCACCCTCCAGATTGCCGAAGCTGGTGTTGCCGTCACGCGGTTGGACGCCGAGTGCAAACCATTCGCCCGCCGTCATGGTGCCGCCGAGGCCCGATTTTTCCCAGGGAAGGTTGTCGGGCAGGGTGACTTCCTGCAGCCAGGGCTGGCCGCGTTTAAAGCCGAGATGCTGGATGAACTTCGCAGCCGTCAGGATGGCGTCCGGGCCGCTCTCCTTCAGCCGCACATGGCCATCGCCGTCCCCGTCCATGCCGTAGGCGACGATGTCGCGCGGAAGCATCTGCACCTGGCCGATTTCACCCGCCCATGCGCCGGTATTGGTCGTCGGGTCAAGGTCGCCGTGCTGAACCATTTCGATGAGCGCGATCAATTGCGGGCGGAAGAGTTCGGGATCCGGCGGCAGTCATGCGCCAGCGTGACGAGCGCGTTGCGCGTATTGAAATCGCCCTGAACCGCGCCGAAGTCCGTTTCCATCGCCCAGAAGGCGGTGATGACGCCGGGGGCGACGCCATAGTCCTGCTCGGCCCTGGCGAAGACGTCTGTCGAACTGTTTCAGCTTCTGGCGGCCAATATCGAGACGGGCCTGGCTGACGGTACGCTGCGAAAACTCAAGGAAACGCTGTTCCGCTCGAAGACGCCTTGCGCGCGGTCGCGGCTTAGAACCTTGGGATCGATCTGCGCGCCGGCGAGCGCCTTGTCGGCAGCTTCGGCGGAGGCGCCGGCGGCGATCGCATCGGCCTTCACGCCAGCCAGAAATTCGGCAAGATCGCCGGCGCAAGCCACGGGAGGAGCCTGAGGCGTTGCGGCCGGTGGAGGGGAGGCCGCCGGAGCCATTGCCTGCTGCTGAGCCAATGCCGTGGTTGCCGCGGCGATTGCAAACAAAAGAGCAAGTGCAGAGCGGCCTGCGAGCGAGCGGTGCATGAGATCGTCCTTATATCCGAAATATGTCCGTTGCTTTCACAGATGAATGTGACGGAAGCAAGAAAGATCGGCGGACGTTACTAAGAATTTCTGTCCTTAGAAACGGAAGCCACCCGATAGTTGGCCCAGTTCTTTTGAAGAGCCCGCAAACACATTGATGTCCGCGGGGCCTTTGATGCCGGGGATCACACCGGTCGACGTGTACTGCCAGAAGGCCCAGCGGCGGTCGGCATAGGTAACTTCCGGATGCGCGGCCACCGAGCGGACCCAGAAGTGATAGTCCTGGAAATAACCCTGCAGATTGTCGCGGTGGAAATCGACCGATGTATAGATGATCGGCCCGCTTGCCGTAATAGGCTTCGAGAAAAGGCGGTCCATGAAGCGCTGCATACTGAGCGCGGACGGTCGCCGGGTCCGGCCGGAAGCGGCAGGTCTTGGATATCGCCGTTCCATTCGACGTCCAGGACCGGGGGCAGGCGCGTCGAGTCCCGCGGAACGTTCTGGATGAACCAGTCGGCCTGCTCATCGGCCGACGAGCAGAAATAATAGAAATGATAGGGAGCGTGGGGAGATGCCCTGACGGCGCGGGCGCGCTGCCAGTATTCATTGAAGCGCGGGTCGAACCTATCCTTGCCCTCGGTCGCCTTGATGAAGGCAAAGGCGACGCCCGAAGTCTTCACCGACTGCCAATCGATATCGCCCTGCCACTTGGAGATATCGATGCCGTGAACCTCGTTCCGATGCGGATGCTTCGCCCCGAAATCCTGCGGGTCGGTATCCTTGAAGCGGGTCTTCGGCTTTATGGATGCGGTCTCAAGATAATCATATCCCGATGAAGTACACCCGGCCAACATGATAGCCAATGGCAATACACAAAACAAAATCCGGCGCATAAATGTCCCGTCGTGGACCGAATGATCGACTTGCCCCACAGCTTGACCTTCGAAAGACGAGTTTCAGTAGAGGAATCCCCCTCTTTCAACATATCAACGTAAAAAATCGGTTAGTTTCAAGTGAATTGTGAAGGCCGGGCGATGATTGCTGCCCGCCAGGCATAGCCGCCGCCGATCGTCTCGAACGACAATCTCGCGTTGTTATCACTGGGCTTGCGCTTCCAGCACCTCGCGCAGATCGGCGCGAGGCGTGACGTGAAATTTTGCAAGCCATGACTTCAGCACCGCCCTGAACCAGGCCGGCAGGCCCTCCTGCTGGCCGAAATCGACGATGTGCAGCTGCCCGCCGGGGTTCAATGCGGCGATTGCGGCATCGACGGCGCGTTCCCAATCGGGAATCATCGATAGCGCATAGGAAATGAGGATCCGGTCGAAGCCGCTGACACCGAAGTCCCGTGGCGTGAAGGCGGTCGCGTCGGCAACGCGAAAATCGGCAGCCGCGGCCTTCGTGGCGAAATGTTTTGCGCGCCGAAATCAGCATTTCCTGCGAAATGTCGAGGCCATAGAGCCTCGCGCCGGGAAACAGCCGGTGCGCGAGCACCAGGTTGCGGCCGGTGCCGCAGCCGACTTCGAGCAGCGTGCCGCCTTCCGGGACGTCCAGATTGCGGATCGTACGGTCGCGGCCGAGCAGGTAGTATTTGCGCGTCAGGTCATAGATATGGCGCTGGTAGCGATACATGCCGTCCATAAGATTGGCATGCGTTTCGGTTTTCTCGTCCACGTTGGTGCAAATTTCGGTCACGCCTTTTTTCCCGTAAATGTGAAAGCCGCCGTAGATGGCCGAACGGTCGAGTGTGGTCATATCTCGGGACTTCTCCTCGAAATACTCCCATTGATCGCGGATCGCCGGGGAAAGACGGCCCTCGATGACGCTCTTTTCGGCCGCCGTGCGGAAGATGACGCGGGCGCCGGGGCGGGCGGTGCGGGTGATCTCCAGCCCAGAGCTCGTTCAGCTGCTGGTCCGTCATCCAGTCCTGCGCGTCGAGCAGGATATAACGGTCGCGAGAGGCGGCAGGTTCCTTGGCGAGAAGCTCGGTGAAGCTTGCGTGATGGACGTTGACGCGATCGACATTGGCGCGGATCACCTCGTAGTGCTCCCGCTTCAGATAAGTCGGCAGCGGGCCTTCGTCATGCGCAGGCGTACCCGGCGAGCAAAAGCCTGCCAGGCGAAATAGTTTTCGCTCATCGGAAAATGGCAGGCGAGCTTTTCGAGGCGATGCTTCAGCACCGGTGCGATCGACTGATCGGCGGCGAGGCTGGCAAGCTCATCATATTGCTGCGGCGGAATGCCGAGACCGAAAAGCGAGCTCTTGCGCCCTGGAATCTGGTCCAGCGCACCACCGGCTTTTCGAAGAGGGGCGCAACCTGCTCGTCGAAGAACTGGCGCTGTTCGCGGATGGAGCGGGTCTTCGTCATCTCTTTGAGATCGACGCCGTGCAGGCGGGCGAGGATCAGACGGGCCGCGCCGATGAAGCGGCCGAGCAGGCCGGTCTCATAGAAATTGCGGTTGAAGACGGTGACGCGGCGGCGGCCGAACTTGCGGCCGTTCCAATAGGCGCGTGTCGTCTCATCAAGCCTGGACGACAGGAAGTGGTCGAAGGCCTGGCTGTTCGAGCGCTCGTTGGGCATGGCGAGGAAGCGCACGAGGTCGGTATGGCCGGGGAGATGCTTGAAGGCAGCAAGCTTCAGGCGGTTGAGCGCGATATGGTGCGGGTTGAGGTCGACTACATCGATGGAGGCCGGCGCCATGGAGAGATAGGCGAGCATGTTGCAGCCGCCCGAGCCGATCGTGACGATGCGGTGATGCGGCTGCAGTTCCATCGCCTGCATGTCGAGATCCGGATCCTCCCAGATCTGCGGATAGACGAGGCCGGAAAAGAGCAGGCCGAAGAGCCGTTCCGAAAAGCCTTCCTTGGAAAATGCCTTGTGGCGGAGAAGAGCGTCCTTAGGCTTTCCCTTCTGGTTCTTGCGGAAGCCGGTATCCGGTGCAAATTCCGTCATATGAGTCTGTTCACCCTTTTTGCGTTCAGGGCGTGTAGCGCGTCGCTGCTACAGTTTGATGACGCAGACTGTGGGTATCGCTTTCCACAGGAATTGCCTGGCAGGAAACGGCACTCGCGTTGTTGTGCTCTTTTTTGTGAAGAGATTTCCTGCTTCTCTCCGTTCGTGGAGGCAATGACATGCGATTTGTTCTGCGTATCGTGAAGGCACTCGCCGCTGCTTCCGTCGTCATCGTCATCGGAGGCGGGACCTGGCTTTGCGTCAATCCGCCGGAGCTGTTGCGCGTGGGTGACGGATATGCGGCGAAGATCGTCTGCTCGAATGTCTTTTTGGCAGGACGCGACCCGCAAGCGGTGCTCTACGGCGACGTACAGGCGCCGGGCAATCCCCTGCTGCGATTGGTGAGAGTTTCGGTCGATCGGGATCAGGGTCATGTGACGGCGCGCATCCTGGGGCTCTTCGCACCCGGATATGCGCTCTATCGGGGGGCGCTCGGCTGCACGAGCGTGCCTGACGGCAATTTCAAGGCTGCTGCCGAAGCTGTACCTTCGGATACGTCGCCGCAGATGGTTCCGGAGAACGCGGCACTTTGGCCGGAAGGCGAAAGCGTTGCTGAAGCTAACGACGGAGAGATTGCGTCGCTGCTGGCAAACGACGTGCTGGCCGGTCCCGCAAATGCGGGCGATGGTCGTCGTTCACAACGACCGGATCGTGGCGGAGCGCTACGGCGAAGGCTTCAATGCGCAAACGCCTCTGCTTGGCTGGTCGATGACCAAGACAGTCAATGCGGCGCTCGTCGGACGCGCCATGCTCGATGGAAAGTTGGATTTCAACGCGACCAACCTTTTGCCGCAGTGGAAGGATGACGAACGGTCGCAGATCAGGCTCCGGGATTTGCTGGGCATGGAAAGCGGCCTCGCTTTCAACGAGGAGTACGGCGATGTTACGGATGTGACGCGCATGCTCTATCTCGACCCCGATATGGTTTCGTTGCCCGCCAATGCGCCGTTCGAAGCAAAGCCCGGCGAACGCTTCCGTTATTCGAGCGGTACGGCGGTCCTGTTGTCGCGAATTTGGATGGATGGGGTAGGCGACCGGAAAGCGGCCTTCTCTTATCCGAGGCAGGCACTTTTCAAGCCGCTCGGCATGTCGAGCGCGGTGCTGGAGGTCGATGCCCGTGGCACCTTTGCAGGCAGTTCCTATCTCTACGCGACGGCACGCGATTGGGCGCGTTTCGGGCAATTCCTGCTTCAGGACGGCGTCTGGAACGGTCAGCGGCTGTTGCCGGAGGGGTTTGCCAGGGCGATGCGAACGCCGACGCAATCGTCGGGCGGCAAGTATACGCAAGGTCAGGCATGGCTCGCAGCACCCGGCGGAGATACGAGCGCCGAAGCGGGGCTGCCGGAAGATACCTTCTGGCTGGAAGGACATGACGGGCAAAGCATGGCGATCGTGCCGTCCGCCGATCTGGTCTTCGTCCGCATGGGTTTGACGCCGGGCCGCCTCGGCTACAAGCCGCAGCTCATGCTGAAAGAGCTGCTGGCCGCGCTGCCTGCCAGTTGAGCGTATGTGAAGGAGAAAGCTTAGTAGTTGCCCTGGGCAATATTCGTCAGGCCTTTGCGCTTGGCATCGTAATAATAGCCGCGCGCATAAAGCCTCACGGCATCTTCTTCCTTGTTGTCGGAAACGAGCCATGCGCCGCGCAGATATTTCGCGGCATATTTGATGTTGGTTTCGGCGTCGAGAAGGCCGGTGGGCGCGCCGTCATAGCCCATCGATTTGGCCGTATTGTATTTGATCTGCATCAAGCCGAAATAACCGCGCTTATTGTAAGCCTTTGGATTGTAACGGCTTTCGCGGTGCACGACGCGGTGGATCAATGTTTCGGGGACTTCGTAAAGTTTCGAATATTTGCTGATCAGCTTGCTGATAAAGCTCTTTTCCGCGGTCGGGGCCGTATCAATGTCGCTGTCGCTGAACATCGGCGGCGCAGCCGGCGGGTCCATCGGACCGGACTCGTCGAAGGTGAAATCCGACATCGAACGCCGCGTGGGGCCGACGGAGGCGATGGCAGCCAGGGCGCCGCTCTGCGGCGCTGTCGCTGCGAAGGCAAGCTGGTTCGATGGCGATGCCGGAGTGCCTGGACGCGGGGTCGGCACGACCGATTGGATCGCGGTCATTTCCGGCGTCAGCGGAATCTGTGTGCCACTCGCGGTCATCGCCTGCTGCATGGCAGGATCGGCGGACGTTGCCGTCGCCGGCATTGCCGTTGCGGCAGCGGTCAAAGCGGGTGTCGCCTGCGGATTGGACGCTGCGAATGCGGTTTCGGGATGGCTGGCGCCGTCGGTGGCCGGTACGGCGGCCATCATCATCGCATCTGCGCCAGGCTTCGGGGTTGGAACGACGCTTTGCACAGCGGTCAATTCCGCCTGGGACGTGTACTCGACCGTCGAGCATCCGGCTATACCGCAGAGCATTGTCGTCACGACAAGGCCGCGTTTCAGGCCGGAAAATCCGTCGCTACCATTCGGTTTTCTGTCACTTTCGTGAATCGCGCCGCCCTGGCAGCATTTTAAAGTTATCGAGACCCTGAACCCTGATTTGCCATTAACCTATTCGCTGTTGCGCCGCAACCCGGCGAAAATCGTCAGGCAGCGATACGGCGATAACCGGCCGTCACGGCGCCTGCAGCGATCAATAACGTCCCGCCGGTGCGATTGACGGCGCGCTGTACGCTGGCTTTGCGGATGAGGCCGCGTGCGGCATTCGCTAGAAGTGCGTAAGTCGAAGCATTGATCGCTGCGAGAACGAGGAAGGTCAGCTCCATGATGACCATCTGTTCGAAGAAGGGCTTTGCGGGGTTGAGGAATTGCGGAACGAAGGCGACGAAAAAGACGATGCTCTTCGGATTGAGCGCCGTCACGATATAGGCGTGCAGAAAGATCTTCAGCGACTTTTCTTCCGGCAGGTTGTCGTTGTCGGCGACCGGTTCGGTGATGAGCGGCGCGCGCCAAAGCTTAATGCCTAGCCAGATGAGGTAGGCGCCGCCGATCCACTTCAGCACCGTGAAGAGCATTGCCGATGCGGCCAGAACCGCACCGAGGCCGAAGAGGGAAGCCGTCATCGCCGTGAAATCGCCGAGCGCCACGCCGCTCACCGTCGCCAGCGCCGTCCTTCGTCCATGGCCAAGCGCATAGGACACGACGAGCAGGATGGTCGGCCCCGGAATGGCAAGCATGATGGCGGATGCGGCGGCGAAAGCGAGCCAGGCTTCGAGCGACATGGAATCTCCTCCTAATCCCTAGGAAACAAGCAAAGACACCATATTAGCCCTGCGTCAATCATGCTTCCTGGTATTTTTGTCCGATCGTATCCATCACTTCGGCGAACCATCTGGTCGAAAGATCGAAGGCCTTGCCGCCCTTGATGCGGGGGAACTCGATGGTGCGCAATTTGCCGTCCTGTCCTTCGTCATGGCCAGTGACGCCGGAGACCTTGTTAAGGGCGCTTTCCACAGCCAGGTCCACCATGCTGTGGATGAGACGGAGGTCGTCGGCATTGGCGGGCGCGGAGCGGGCGAAATAGCCGGATTTCTGAACCAGGGAACGCTCGGCATTGACGAGGTTGGCGAACTGCTTCTGGAACCAGCCGCCGACATTGATCGTATCGATCTTCACATGGCCGAAGGCATCGCGCTTGATGGTCCTCGCCGGCGGCTTCGCGCTCCGCGACGATGGCATCGAGGCAGGCGCCTTCAGAGACGAAGACGGTCGGCATGGCCGGTCTTGTCCATGATCTCCTTGAGGCGTTCGGCTTCGGCCTGCAGATCAAAAGCCATTTCCGGCAGATAGACGGCGTTGATGCTTTTCAGGCCCGCATTCATCATCATCCCGTCGACATATTCGTAGTTCTTCGTGCGGCTGAGATAGGCCCGGGCGGTCGCCGCCGTCAGCCAGCCGCAGTGGCGGCCCATGACCTCGTGGATGACGAGCGTGCGCGGCGCCGCACTCTGCTCGTTGCTCACATTGTCGAAGAAATGCGCACCGACTTCAGCCGCCGTCCAGGCGCCCAGAGACTGGCGGATCGGCACGACGTCGTTGTCGACCGTCTTCGGCAGGCCGACGACGGTAAGGTCGTAATCGTTGGCAGCGAGATAGGCTGCGAGATCGGCAGCAGTCGTGTTGGTATCGTCGCCGCCGATGGTGTGAAGGATGGTGACGCCGTCATAGGCAAGGCGTTCGGCGGCGACGCGAAGCGGGTTTTCGCCTTCCTTGACTAGGCCGCGCTTGACGCAATCGGCGGCATTGGTGAGCTTGACGCGGCTGTTGCCGATCGGCGAGCCGCCGAAGCGGTGGAGAAGCGGCGCCTTTTGGCGCATTTCCTTGCTGATCTGGATGCTGTCGCCAAGCAGCACGCCCTGATAGCCGGATTTATAGGCAATGAGCTCGGCATCCGGCGCGACGTCGCTGTAGCGCTCGATGAGGCCGCCGACGGCCGAGGAAAGACAGGGAGCCAGGCCTCCGGCGGTCAGCATTGCTACTTTCTGTTTGGCCATTTTCCCTCCTTGAGTGCTTCTTGCGGGTAGTCGCATGCAGCTTACCTAACGCATGGATGCGGCAGGGAAAGAGGGCTGTAAAGCGAAGAATTTACGAAAAATGCACGGTTTCGGCGGGCAAGGCAAGAAAGGTGGCAAGAAGGACGCATCTAATCGTTTCAAGCCCCGATTTGCTTTCTGAGACGCGCTGTGGAAAATCTCGAGCAGGTAACGAGCCTGTCCGAAAGGCGCATAATGGTGCGCATGCGAATGCTGTCTCTCGCCTGATCAGAGGCGCGACAATTACCGAATTGTGAAAAGTGTTTTCAATCCTACGACCAATCGCCGCCTTGCAATGGCTATGATTATTTGATCAAGGTATTTTCATATTGCGATGCGAGAAACTTCGATGTCCTTCTGGGAAAAACTGTTGAATGCTGTTGGCAACGCTGCGGGTAACCTGCTCTCGGCGATCGTCGAGGCGATCCGCACGGTTTTCGAGGGTGATCCCGAGACCCGTCGCAAGGTCGCGTTCTCCGTTGCCATCATCGCGCTTTCCGCCAAGATGGCGAAGGCCGACGGGATCGTCAGCGAGAAAGAAGTCCGGGCTTTTCGCGACATTTTCTTCTTTCCGCAGGACCAGGCGAAGAACGTTGCCCGCCTCTACAATCTCGCGCGACAGGATGTCGCGGGTTATGAGGCCTATGCTGCGAAGCTTTCTTCACTGTGCGTCAGCTGCGCCTCCAATTGCGCTGTTCTGGAAGACGTGCTCGACGGCCTCTTCCACATCGCCAAGGCGGACGGGGCGGTCCATGAGAAGGAGATGAATTTTCTCCGTCATATCGGTCAGATCTTCGAGATGAGCGAAGAACGTTTCGAGCAGATCGCGGCGCGCCATGTCTCGATCGGCCGGGACCCCTACAAGGTCCTCGGCGTTTCGCCTTCCGACGATTTCCCGACGATCCGCCGCCGCTATCACGGCCTTGTCAGCGAGAACCATCCCGATCGGCTGATTTCGCGCGGCGTGCCCAGAGAGTTCCACGCGATCGCCAACGAGCGCATGGCTGCCCTCAACGATGCCTATGCGACGATCGAGAAGGAACGCCGCGCCGCATGACCTCGTTCGAGGCCGACTATCGCAAGGCTTGCGTGCAGCCGTCGCCGAACCATGGCGAGCGTGCGGACGGGCGCAAACCGGATATGATCATCCTTCATTACACGGGCATGCCAACGCCGGGCTCGGCGCTCGATTGGCTCTGTCGCGAGGAGAGCCAGGTCTCCTGCCACTATTTCGTCCACGAGAACGGCGATGTCGTTCAGCTCGTTGCGGAGGCGCGTCGGGCGTGGCATGCCGGTAAGGGCAGCTGGCACGGCGAGGGGGATATCAATTCCCGATCCATTGGCATCGAAATCGCCAATGCCGGGCATCCGGGCGGCCTGCCGGACTTCCCTAAAAAGCAGATTGCGGCGGTGATCGAATTGTGTCGTGATTGCGGCAAACGTTGGTCGATCGCACCGGAAAGGGTGCTCGCGCACTCGGACGTTGCACCGATTCGCAAGGTCGATCCGGGCGAGAAATTTCCGTGGGCGGAACTGCATCACGCAGGGGTAGGACACTGGGTCGAACCGGCGCCGATCACCGGCGGGCGCTTCTTCCAGCGTGGTGACTGCGGCCAACCGGTGGAAGCCCTGCAGTCGATGCTCTCGCTTTACGGTTATGCCACGGAAATCACAGGTGAATTCTCCGAGAGGACGGCGGGCGACGTGGAGGCCTTCCAGCGTCACTTCCGCCAGGAGCGCGTCGACGGCATTGCCGACTTTTCGACGATCGACACGCTTCACCGGCTGCTCTCTGCGCTGCCGCGTTATTCATGACGTCTGTGTGACGCTCAAGCAACGTTTTTGCGCAAACGACCTTGAATGCTGCACTGCCACATCATTTCCCTATTATCTCCTCATTGCGATGGTCTAACCCCGGTCGCTGAACGGCGCTCGCGGCTGTTTTTGTGTGTAGCTGCGGGAGTCAAAATGAAACGATAAGAATTGCTGCGGAACGTTGCCAGTCCTTGGCACGTGGAACCGGAAGACGGCGAGGCGCGCAGTCTGGTAATTCTTTGGGTCGGAGTAACTAGACTACATGAGACATTTGATTATTGGTGCAGCGGCATGCGCAAGCTTGCTGCTGGCAGGGTACGGCTGCGCTTTTGCTGGCGATGCAGGTAATAAAAACAATGACGGCAACGAGAAAACCGAGACGGTCCTTTTCAAGACCGTCGACCGCCAAAGCGGTTATGCAATGCCGGATTTCACAGCCAATAAGTATTCCGTTCTGATTGCCAAATACGCCGAGCAATATGACGTGCCTGTCGAGCTTGCCCACGCCGTCGTCCGTGTCGAGAGCAATTTCAACCCAAAGGCACGCGGCAGCGCAGGCGAGATCGGCCTCATGCAGATCAAGCCGGCAACGGCGCGCATGATGGGTTATTCGGGAACGAAGAAGGGCCTCTTCGATCCGGAAACGAACATCAAGTATGGGATGAAATATCTGGCGGCTGCCCATGAACTCGGCGGCGGGCAGACCTGCAACACCATCCTCAAATACAATGCCGGCCACGGCGCACGGAAGATGAACCCGATCTCAAAGGCCTATTGCGGCAAAGTGCTGACTCTTATGTCAAGCGCGGCGCAAACCTCGATTTAAGAATATGAATCGCGTCGGCCGCCGTGCTATCTGACCTCGAAGCGAGGTGAGATATGGCGGCTGATTTCAAATATATCGTCGTCGGCCGTGGCATGATGGGCGCGGCGGCGGCGAAGCATCTGGCGAGACAGACGGACGGCGTTGCCGTGATCGGTCCAGACGAACCGGAAAATCGCAAGGCCCATCAGGGTGTTTTCGCCAGCCATTACGACGAGGGCCGCATCACCCGGACCGTCGATCCGGATCGCGACTGGGCGCTGCTCGCCAATCGTTCCATCGCCCGATATGCTGAGATCGAAGCAGAGAGCGGCATCACATTCTACACCGAAGCGGGTTGCGCCTTCGTGGCGCCGGCGCAGAGCGACTATATCGTCAACACGATCAAAGCCGCTGCATCGCTTGGTGTCGAAACGAAGCTGCTCGACGAGGCGAGCCTCAAAGCAGCGTTTCCTTTCTTTGCCCTGCCGGCCGGCTGCCAGAGCGTATTCCAGGTAAAGGGCGCCGGCCATATCAGTCCGCGCAAACTGGTGAAAGCGCAGTCGACCATTGCGGAAAAGGCGGGTGCAACAGTCGTCCGCGACTCTGTGACGGCGATCCGTAAGGCGGGCGGGGTTGCTGCTGTCGAGACCTCGCGCGGCAAGGTCTACTCGGCGGAAAAAGTGCTGCTTGCGGCAGGCGGTTTTTCCATTGGCGAGAATTTGTTGCCGCAATCGGTTGATATGTCGGTTTATGGGCGGACGGTCACGCTGTTCGAAGTGAGCGAGGCGCAGGCCGCAGAGTTTGCCGCCATGCCGTCCTTGATCGTCGAGGCGCCGGAGACCGACATCTATTTGCTGCCTCCGATCCGCTATCCTGACTTGAAATTCTATCTCAAGATCGGCGGCGATCCCGATGACTACCTACTTAAGACCGAGAAGGATTTGCGTGCCTGGTTCCGGACCGACGGCCGGCCGGCGGTGCGCGACCATCACATGGCGATTGTCCGCCGTCTTGTACCGGATCTGCGGCCGCTTTCCGTTTCGACGGCAGCCTGCGCCGTCTCGCATACGAAGAGCCGTTATCCGATGATCGGCTATACTTCGTCTCCACAGTTTGCGGTGCTGACCGGCTGCGCCGGCACTTCGGCGAAGAGTTCCGACGAGATCGGCCGTCTTGGGGCTGAGCTGTTGTTTAAGGGTGAAATCGGGGATCAGGGCTACGCTACGGATTTCAAACCTTCTTTCCGGTAATGTCATCCGTATATTTCCAGTGGCAATTGGCGGCACTCTCGGCTATTTGAGCCCTGCCAGTTGGCCGGGCAGCCGCGCTTTACCAATGTCGAAAGGCGGTAAGGTGAGGAAAGTCCGGGCTCCACGGAAATACGGTGCCGGATAACGTCCGGCGAGGGCGACCTCAGGGAAAGTGCCACAGAAAGCAAACCGCCTGCGCTTGCGCAGGTAAGGGTGAAAGGGTGGGGTAAGAGCCCACCGCGTCTCCGGCAACGGCGACGGCACGGTAAACCCCACCGGGAGCAAGACCGAATAGGGATGACGTGGCGGGCGAAAGCCCGCCGGCCGGTTTCCGGGTCAGTCATCCGGGTGGGTTGCGTGAGGCAGCGTGCGAACGCTGTCCCAGAGGAATGGCTGCCACGTTCCGGCTTCGGCCGGAGCCATACAGAACCCGGCTTACAGGCCAACTGGCGATTTAACTTCTGTGGCGTCGGATTTCGGGGCGCCGATCCGTAATCCTCTGATTGTTCGCGATTTTTGCGCATGATCGCGCATGTGCTGTCGTGCCGATTTCTTATTCTCATCGATGCTTTCTGGGACGAGCGGAAGTGTCGATCCTAACCCTTTGTTAAACTTAACAGCTTATAAATTTTCGATACTGCGCTCATCGCGAGACGGGCGTTTCCCATTGACGCCCATATGGTCCCATGGTATCCCATAAATGCACTGCACGAGGGCAATCAAACGCCCATCAATCGCAAAGCCAAGGCGTCTTCCTTTCCGGAGGCGCCGGATGGATTTTCGTTCATCCGGCTGGCGAAGCTGTGTCTGAATTTGAGGGTTCCGGGCATCTGTATTCTGCCCGGGCTCTTTCGGGAACGGATGTTTCGTGTCATGAGCCGCTTCCTTTCGAATGCGACCAACCGGATCGATTCCAAGGGCAGGGTTTCCGTGCCTGCGGCTTTTCGCTCCGTTCTGGCGCAGCGCAACGTCCAGGAGCTCTATTGCTTTCAGGACTTTGTGTTTCCGGCGATCAGCGTCGGCGGCCTGGATCTTCTCGAAAGGTTCGAGCGGCAGATCGCTGCGGAGGATCCGTTTTCGCCGGATGCGAACGAGATGTCGCTTCTTATCCATGGGGGCGGGGTCTTCATGAAGCTCGACGCCGAGGGGCGGCTGATGGTCACGGAGTTCATCCGCGACTTTACCGGCATCTCGGACGAGGTGGCCTTCGTCGGTCGGGCGGACCATTTTCAGCTGTGGCAGCCGCGGGCATTCCAGGCGGCCCAGATACAGGCACGAGGGGAGCGCAGGCTGGCGGGCAGGCACTCCGGATAGAACGAGGGTACGGAATGGCGGCGAATCCTGGCGGAGGTTCAACTGATGCCGGTGGCGGACCGGTTCGCCACATTCCGGTTCTTCTTGCTGAAGTGCTTTCAGCACTTCAGCCGGCTTCCGGCAAAATCATTCTCGATGGAACCTTTGGTGCCGGCGGCTACACATCGGCCATTCTCGATGCCGGCGCCGATGTGATCGCGCTGGATCGGGATCCGACGGCAATTGCGGCCGGCCAGGACATGGTTGCAGCCTATGGCGGCCGCCTGAAGCTCACGCATTCGCAGTTTTCCAGCCTGGCCGATCATGCGCCTGAGAGTGGACTCGACGGCGTCGTGCTCGACATTGGTGTTTCCTCGATGCAGATCGATGAGGCGGAGCGCGGTTTCTCCTTCCAGAAGAGCGGCCCGCTCGACATGCGCATGTCTGCTTCCGGCGTTTCTGCCGCCGACGTCGTCAATCGCGCAAAGGTCGCCGAACTCATCCGCATCTTCCATTTCCTCGGTGAAGAAGATCAGGCGCCGCGTATCGCGCATGCCATCGAGAAGCGCCGGGCCGAAAAGCCGTTCGAAACGACGCGCGATCTCGCCGGGCTCATCGAGGTGGTGACGCCGCGCAAGATGAAGGACAAGATTCATCCGGCGACCCGCGTTTTCCAGGCGCTTCGCATCTTCGTCAATGACGAGCTTGGCGAGCTCGGGCAGGCGCTCTTTGCCGCCGAGCGCGTCTTAAAGCCCGGCGGCCGTCTCGTGGTCGTCACCTTCCATTCGCTGGAGGACCGTATCGTCAAGAAATTCTTCTCCGACCGCGCGGGCAAAGCTTCAGGCTCGCGCCATCTGCCGATCGCCCATGAGCGCGCGGCGACCTTCGAACCAATCGGTAAATCCATGATTGCTGCAGGTAAGGCTGAAGCCGAGGCCAATCCGCGGGCGCGTTCGGCCAAGCTGCGGGCCGGCACGCGTACCAATGCGCCGGCCGAAGCTGGGGATATGTCGATCTTCGGATTGCCCAGTCTTGCCAACCTCGAAAAGCTTGGGGGTTGATATGCTGAGAACGTTCGACTTTGTGCTCATCGGCGTCATGACGGCAGCGGCCACCGTGACCTATACAATCAAGCACCGCGCAGAATTGAAGCTCGAAGAGGTTCATCGCCTCGAAGCCGAGATCAAGCTCGAAAAGGATACGATCGATCTGCTCAAGGCCGACTGGGCGCTGCAATCGCAGCCGAACCGCCTGGAGCGGCTGGTGAACACCTATAATGGCGAACTGAAGTTGCAGCCGACGGACTCCACCGCGCTCGTCCATATGCACGAATTGCCGATGTTGAAATCGCAGGTTCCGGTTCCGGAAATCACCGAGGCGAAGAACGGCCAGAAGCCTGGTGCAAGAGCAGGTACGGCCGTTGCTGCCAAGGCGCAGCCGGTTCCCACTCCGGCACCGCGGGCGGAAGAAGAGGATCTGATGTCAACGGGATCTGTGGAGTAGCCATGTCGTTTCTCTCTCGCATCATGGTCCTGAAAAGCCAGGCGCATTTCTCCTCCGGCGTCTATAACCGCTTCGGTGGCCCCTCGGGCAGCTTGCCGCTTGAAGGTTCGCGCAAGAAGAAGTCCGGTCAGGCCAAAAGCCGCGTCGGCCTGCTGATCCTCGGGTTCACCGCGCTTTACGGCGTCATCGGTGGCCGTCTGGTCGAATATGGGATGAAGGATCCGGAAGTCGTTTCCAGCATCCTGCCACCGGACCGCCTGATGGCGTCGCGGCCCGACATCCTCGATCGCAACGGCGAAGTGCTGGCGACCGACATCCGCACGGTTTCCCTTTTTGCTGAACCGAACAAGATCGTCGATGCCGATGAGGCAATCGAGAAGCTTGCGACTGTCCTGCCCGATCTCGACGTGAAGGGCACTTACAAGAAGCTCTCGGTGAAGAGTTCGCATTTCGCGTGGCTTCGCCGCCAGCTGACCCCGAAGCAGCAGAGCCAGATTCTGGCGCTCGGCATTCCTGGTATCGGTTTCCGTCCGGAAAAGCGTCGCTTCTACCCGGGTGGTCCGACGGCCTCGCATATTCTCGGTTACGTCAACATCGACAACCGCGGCGTCGCGGGCATGGAAAAATACATCGACGACCAGGGCCTTGCCGACCTGGCATCGGTGGGAATGACCAGCGATCAGCCGCTCGAGCCGGTCAAGCTCTCGATCGACCTGCGCGTCCAGAACATCGTGCGCGACGTCGTGATAAACGCGGTCACCAACTACGAAGCCAAGGGCGCGGGTGCGGTCGTCCTAAATATTCATACCGGCGAAGTGCTCGGCATGGCCTCAGCGCCGGACTTCGACCCGAACAATCCGGAAGAGGGCGCCAAGGAAGGCTGGCTGAACCGCATGTCGAACGGCACGTTCGAAATGGGCTCGACCTTCAAGACCTTCAGCACGGCCATGGCGCTCGACAGCGGCAAGGTCAGCATTAACGACAGCTTCGATGCGAGCCGCCCGATCCGCATCGGCGGCTTTACGATCAACGATTTCCACGGTCAGCGACGCTGGCTGACCGTGCCGGAAATCTTTGAATATTCGTCGAACATCGGCACGGCGAAGATGATCGATATCGTCGGCATGGAGCTGCAGAAGGACTATCTGACGCGCTTTGGGCTGCTGACGAAGATGCGGACGGAACTGCCGGAAGTGAAGATGCCGAGCCAGCCGAAGGTCTGGAAGAAGATTAACTCGATCACGATCTCTTTCGGCCATGGGGTCTCGACGACACCGCTGCAGACGGCGGTTGCCGGCGCAGCCCTCGTCAACGGCGGCAAGCTCATCGAGCCGACCTTCCTGCCGCGCACCCGTGACCAGGCAGACGAGACGGCCGAGGTCGTCGTCAAGAAGAGCACCAGCGACGAAATCCGCTACCTCTTCAAGCTGAACGGCCTCAAAGGTTCGGGACGCAACGCCGACGTGCCGGGCTTCAACGTTGGCGGCAAGACGGGCACGGCCGACAAGGTCGTCAACGGCCGCTACGCGAATGATTTGAATTTCAACGCTTTTATCGCGGCGTTCCCGATCGATAATCCACAATATGTCGTGCTGACCTTCTGCGACGAGCCACATAACGGCGAAAAGGGCCAGAACATCGCTGCCTACACGGCTGCGCCAATGGTCAAGAACATCATCCGGCGCGCCGCACCCATCCTCGGTATCGAACCGCAATTTGGCCAAGACGGATCGGCCTTGCTGGTGTCTTATTGAGTGTGAATGAATATCAGCGCCGATTCGCGTGGGGTGGGCGGCGTGAGAAAGAAAAGACATTCGATGAAACTGCGGGACATAGCCGGAAGCGCGTTTCCGGAAATCAAGGAGCAACTCGAAGGGCCGGTGGGCGGGCTGGAGATCTCCGGGCTTTCAGCCGATAGCCGCAAGATCGAAGCCGGAATGGCGTTCATTGCGGTGGCCGGCTCGAAGGCGGACGGCGCGGTCTATATCGCCGATGCCGCCAAACATGGCGCGACCCTTGCCGTGTCGGCTCAAGCCGTCGAGGCTCCCATTCCTGTCCTGGCGGTCAAGGAACCGCGCCGTTTTCTCTCCGTCGCCGCATCGCATTTCTATGGCAGGCAACCTCAGACGATGGTTGCCGTAACCGGCACGGCGGGCAAGACCTCCGTCGCTTCCTTCACGCGTCAGATCTGGGCCTATGCCGGACATCCGGCGGCCATGATCGGCACGACCGGCGTCGTTTCGCCGCTGCGCAACGAATACGGCTCGCTGACGACCCCCGATCCGGTTTCGCTGCACAAGCTGCTGGCCGATCTCGCTGACGAGGGCGTGACGCACGCTTCGATGGAGGCATCGAGCCACGGTCTCGACCAGTGCCGTCTGGATGGCGTGAAGCTTTCGGCTGCCGCCTTCACCAATCTCGGCCGCGATCACATGGATTATCATCCGACCGTCGAAAGCTACATGGCCGCCAAGATGCGGCTTTTCGATACGTTGCTGCCGAAGGGTTCGCCTGCCGTCATCTTCGCCGACGATGCCTGGTCCGAGCAGGCGATCAAGGCGGCGAAGGATGCGGGCCACGATGTCCGCACCGTCGGCCGCAAAGGGGACTACCTGGCGCTGAAGCGGGTCGAGCACTTCCGTCACAAGCAGATCGCCGAAGTTCATTGCGGTGACGAGATCTTCGAGGTCGATATTCCGCTCGCCGGCGACTTTCAGGTCGCCAATGGGCTGGTTGCCGCGGCGCTTGCCATGTCCACCGGCGTTCCAGCCAAGATCGCGATGGCCGCGCTTGAAAAGCTGCAGGGCGCCTCGGGGCGTCTCGAACTCGTCGGCCATACGAAGGATGGCGCGCTTGCTTATGTCGATTACGCCCACAAGCCGGATGCGCTGGAAAATGTACTGAATTCCGTGCGTCCCTTCACGACCGGGCGCGTGATCCTTGTCTTCGGCTGCGGCGGCGACCGCGATCGGGGCAAGCGTCCGATCATGGGCGAGATCGCCTGCCGCCTGGCCGATGTGGTGATCGTCACGGACGACAATCCGCGTTCCGAGGAGCCGGCCTCGATCCGATCCGAGATCATGGCTGCGGCGCCATGCGCCACCGAAATCGGCGACCGTTCGGAGGCGATCTACGAGGCCGTCGGCATGCTGAAATCCGGCGACACACTCATCGTTGCAGGCAAGGGGCATGAAGAAGGGCAGACCATTGGGAGTGTGACGCTGCCGTTCTCGGACCACGCCGAAGTGCGCGAAGCTTTGGAGGAGCTGAAATCGTGAACTGGCTTTGGACCACCGATGACATGATTGCCGCCATGGCAGGCCGCCCGTTCGGCACGCTTCCTGAAGGCATCACCGGCATTTCCATAGACAGCCGCTCGATCGGTACCGGCGAAGCCTTCTTCGCCATCAAGGGCGACCGGGTCGACGGCCATGACTTCGCCTCGATGGCGATGGCGAACGGTGCTGCACTTCTCGTCGTCAGCGAAGCCCGCCTTCCGGGGCTTGGCCGATTGACTGTTCCGATGATCGTCGTCGACGATGTGCTCGCAGCCCTTGGTCGGCTTGCCGTCGCGTCGCGTCAGCGCTCGCGGGCTCAGATCATTGCGGTGACGGGCTCTGTCGGTAAGACGACGACCAAGGAGATGCTTCGCCACGTGCTTTCGCCGTCCGGCAAGGTGCACGCCTCCGTCGCCTCCTTCAACAACCATTGGGGCGTGCCCTTGACACTGGCACGCATGCCGCTCGACACGCACTTCGGCGTCTTTGAAGTCGGCATGAACCACCCGGGCGAAATCCGGCCGCTGGTGAAGATGATCCGGCCGCATGTCGCCGTCGTCACGACGATTGCTCCCGCGCATCTCGGCAATTTCAAGAGTATCAAGGAAATCGCCGCGGCGAAGGCGGAGGTTTTCGAAGGCTTGGTGCATGGCGGGCATGTCGTGCTCAACCGCGACAGCGACCAATACAATTTCCTCGAACGGACGGCGCAGTCGCTCGGCATCGAGAATATCCATTCCTTCGGCCAGCACGCGAAGGCCGAGTTCCGCCTTGCGGAATTCAACGGTTCGGACGAAAGCTCGGCGCTGTGGCTGACGATCGACGGCGACACGTTCGAAGTGGCGATCGGCGCGCCCGGACGGCACATTGCGGAAAATGCGCTGGCCGCTCTCGGCATCGTCACGCTCGTCAACGCGGACCTCGACAAGGCGATCGCAGCGCTGGCCACCCTGCAGCCCGAAAAGGGCAGGGGCCGCCGCCACAAGTTGTCGCTCGGAAACGGTAGCTTCACGCTGATCGACGAAAGCTACAACGCCAACCCCGCCTCGATGCGCGCGGCCATCGCGCTGCTTGCGACAGCCGGTCCGGCAGGGCGCGGGCGCCGCATCGCCGTGCTCGGCGACATGCTGGAAATGGGCGAATACGCGCAAAAGGTTCATTCCGACCTTTCCGGGCCGCTGCTTGCGGCCGGCATCGAACATGTCTGGCTTGCCGGCAAGGACATGCTGGCGCTGAAGGAATCGCTTCCCGACAGCGTGCAGGTCGAATACCGCGAGAAGACGGAAGAACTCACGGAATATGTATTGAACTCGGTCGCGCCCGGCGACGTGTTGATGGTGAAATCGTCTTTGGGGATAGGCTTCGGCAAGATTGTCGCTGCGATCCTTGACAGGTTTGCGCCATTTGTAGACACGCAACGCCAACTTTGACCGGGTAAACAAGGGGCCTCGAATGCTGATTTGGCTAGTCGAACTGTCGGAACAACTCAAATTTCTGAACTTGTTCAGATACATTACCTTCCGTACAGGCGCCTCTCTCTTCACGTCCGCACTGATCGTCTTCCTCTTCGGGCCGATGATCATCAACTCGCTCCGAATCCGCAGGGAAAGGGCCAGCCGATCCGCGCCGACGGGCCGCAGACGCATTTCAAGAAGGCCGGCACGCCGACCATGGGCGGGCTGATGATCCTCGCAGGCATCGTCGGCGCCTCGCTTCTGTGGGCCGACCTTTCCAACGTCTATGTTGTCGCGACACTGCTCGTCACCCTCGGCTTCGGCGCGATCGGCTTTTACGACGACTATCTCAAGGTCACGAAGCAGAGCGATAAGGGGTTCTCGGGCAAGGCGCGTCTTGGCATAGAGTTCGTGATTGCCGGCATCGCCGTCTATTTCATGATGCGCACCGCGCTTGCCTCCGGTACCGCAGGCTCGACCTTCGGCTCCTCGGTCGCATTCCCGTTCTTCAAGGATTTCCTGATCAATCTCGGCATCGTGTTCGTGGCCTTCGGTGGCTTCGTCATCGTTTCGGCGGGCAATGCCGTCAACCTGACGGACGGTCTCGATGGTCTTGCGATCGTTCCGGTGATGATTGCCGCCGCCTCCTTCGGTATCATCGCCTATCTTGCCGGTAATGCGGTCTTTGCGAACTACCTGCAGATCAACTTCGTGCCCGGCACTGGCGAACTTGCCGTGGTTCTCGGCGCAGTCATCGGTGCAGGCCTCGGCTTCCTCTGGTTCAACGCGCCGCCCGCCGCAATCTTCATGGGCGATACGGGTTCGCTGGCGCTCGGCGGCACGATCGGCACCGTTGCGGTCGCGACCAAGCACGAGATCGTCATGGCAATCATCGGCGGTCTCTTCGTTGCAGAAACGCTCTCGGTCATCATCCAGGTCGGCTTCTTCAAGATGACCGGGCGCCGCGTCTTCTTGATGGCGCCGATCCATCACCATTTCGAGAAGAAGGGCTGGACGGAAAGCCAAGTGGTGATCCGCTTCTGGATCATCGCCGTCGGCCTTGCGATGCTCGGCCTTTCGACCCTCAAGCTGCGGTGAGGCGGACATGATTCCTGTCACGACGTTTGCAGGAAAGAAGGTCGCGCTATTCGGGCTTGGCGGGTCCGGATTTGCAACGGCCCGCGCGCTCATTTTGGGCGGCGCCCATGTCACGGCCTGGGACGACAATCCGGACAGTGTCACCAAGGCGGCCGCCGAGGAAATCCATACCGCGGACCTGCGAAGCATCGATTGGAGCGTTCAGTCGCTCCTCGTTCTGTCGCCGGGTGTGCCGCTCACGCATCCGAAACCGCATTGGACGGTCGATCTCGCCCGTGCCGCCGGTGTCGATATCGTTGGCGATGTCGAACTCTTCGTGCGCGAGCGCCGGGCACATGCGCCGGATTGCCCGTTCATCGCCATCACAGGCACGAACGGCAAGTCGACGACGACCGCGCTGATTGCCCATATCCTGAAATCCAGCGGCCGCGACACGCAGCTTGGCGGCAACATCGGAACGGCCGTGCTGACGCTCGATGCGCCGAAAGCCGGACGCTACTATGTCGTCGAGTGCTCCTCCTACCAGATTGATCTGGCGCCGACGCTGAATCCCTCTGCTGGCATCCTGCTCAACCTGACACCTGATCATCTCGATCGTCACGGCACGATACAGCACTATGCCAGCATCAAGGAGCGCCTGGTTGCCGGCAGCGGCACCGCTATCGTTGGCGTCGATGACAGTCATTGCGAAATGATCGCTGATCGCCTCGAGCGGGCAGGAACGAAGGTCGTCCGCATTTCGCGCCGACATCCGCTGGCCGATGGAATCTATGCCGAGGGTACGAAGCTCATACGGGCTTCTTCGGCTGCGGCTCTGCCGCTTGCCGATCTCGACGGCATCCAGACGCTACGCGGCGGCCACAATGCGCAGAATGCCGCTGCGGCGGTCGCCGCCTGCCTTGCCGTCGGCGTTTCGGCCGAAGAGATTCGCACCGGGCTTGCCTCCTTTCCCGGCCTCAAACATCGCATGCAGCCGGTCGGGACACGCGGCAACGTCGTCTTCGTCAACGATTCGAAGGCGACTAACGCAGACGCCGCAGCGCCCGCGCTTTCCAGCTACGATCGCATCTACTGGATCGCCGGTGGTCTGCCGAAGGCGGGAGGCATCATGACGCTTGCACCGTTCTTCCCGCGCATCGCCAAGGCTTATCTGATCGGCGAAGCGGCGGCGGAATTTGCCGCGACGCTCGGCGAGGCGGTGCCCTACGAGATTTCGGGGACGCTGGAACGCGCGGTTGCCCATGCCGCGGCCGATGCGGAAAAAGATGGCACTGGTCCATCCGCGGTGATGTTATCCCCGGCTTGCGCAAGCTTCGACCAGTACAAGAACTTCGAAGTCAGGGGCGATGCATTTGTCAGCCATGTGGCAGCGCTCGACGGAGTAACTATGCTGGTCGATTCGGCAACAGGAGATAAATGACATGGTGAGCCGTGCGGAACGTGGGCCTTTGGCCGATTGGTTTTGGACCATCGACCGCTTTTTTCTGGCGATGTTCATCTTCCTGATGGGCGTCGGCTTCATGCTCTCCTTTGCGGCCTCGCCCGCGGTTGCCGAGCGCATCGGGCTCGAGCCGTTCCATTTTGTGAAGCGCCACGCGGCTTTCATGATCCCCTCGATCGCCGTCATGATCGGGCTTTCCTTTCTGACGCCGCGGCAGGTGCGACGGACCGCCATCCTACTGCTTGTCATCTCACTCGCCATGATGGTCCTGGCACTTTTTTTCGGCATCGAGGTCAAAGGCTCCCGACGCTGGGTGACGCTTGCCGGCATCTCGGTCCAGCCGTCGGAATTCATGAAGCCCGCCTTCGTCGTCGTCTGTGCTTGGCTCTTTGCAGAGCATGCGCGTCAGCCGGAAATCCCGGGCAACCTCTTTGCGATCATCCTCTTCGGGATGGTCGCGGCTCTGCTGGTCGCCCAACCTGACCTTGGCCAGACGATCCTGACGACGGCCGTGTGGGGTGGCATGTTCTTCATGGCGGGCATGCCCTGGATATGGATCATCCTGCTCGGTGCCGGCGGTGCTGGCGGGCTGCTCAGCGCCTATTACGTCTTCCCGCACGTGGCGGGGCGAATAGACAAATTCATGACCGGCGAGGGCGACACGTTCCAGATCGACACTGCGCGCGAGGCCATCATCCGTGGCGACTGGTTTGGCAAAGGACCGGGCGAGGGCATCGTCAAGCGCATCATCCCGGACGCGCATACCGACTTCATCTTCTCGGTCGCCGCCGAGGAATTCGGCATCATCTTCTGCATCGCGCTCGTTCTGCTCTTCACAGTCCTTGTTTTGAGGGGGCTATCGCACGCATATAAGGAGAAGAACGACTTCAACCGGTTTGCCGTCGCGGGGCTCGTGCTCCAGATGGGCATCCAGTCGATCATCAATATCGGCGTCAATCTCGAGCTGCTTCCGGCAAAAGGCATGACGCTGCCGCTGATTTCCTACGGCGGTTCGTCCATGGTCGCGATCTGCGTGACCGCCGGTTTTATTCTCGCACTGACGCGCCATCGCCCGGAAAAACGTGCACAGGAGCGGAGTCTCTTCCGCGTGCCGCACGGAATGCCGGCGGAGTAAAGAATGCCCGTGCCGTCTAAATTGCCCCCCACCCTAGCCCACTGCCCGCTTGCCGGTAGAGGGGACGTGCCCCAAGCGACGGTGAGGGGTCTTAAGAAGTTGCGGCATGCGTTCTTCTCTCCGTCAAAACGGGGAGAAGGTGCCGCCAGGCGGATGAGGGGCGGCTCCCTGGTTGAAAGGCGAACCTACCGATGAGCAAAGGTATCATCCTGCTCGCCGCCGGGGGCACCGGCGGCCACCTGTTTCCAGCAGAGGCTTTGGCATATGAGCTGAAGGCGCGCGGTTATTCCGTGCATCTCGTGACGGACAGCCGTGCCGAGCGCTTTGCCGGCAAATTCCCCGCGGATGAAATCCACGTCGTGCCGTCGGCGACGATCGGCTCGAAGAACCCGGTCGCAGTCGCGCGTTCGCTGTGGACGCTGTGGACCGGAATGCGTGCCGCCAAGAAACTGATCCAGCGGCTGAAGCCTGCGGTCGTCGTTGGTTTCGGCGGCTATCCGACCGTGCCGCCGCTGCTTGCCGCCACGCGCCTCGGCGTGCCGTCGATGATCCACGAACAGAACGCCGTGATGGGCCGCGCCAACAAGGCGCTGGCGCAACGCGTGCAGGCGATCGCCGGCGGTTTCCTGCCGGAGAGTGGCGGCGCTTATTCCGACAAGACCGTGACGACCGGCAATCCGGTGCGTCCGGCGATCATCGAAGCGGCGAAGGTGCCATACAAGCCTTCCCATGCCGGAGAGCCCTTCAATCTCGTCGTCTTCGGCGGCAGCCAGGGGGCGCAATATTTCTCCAAGGCGATGCCGACGGCGATCAGCCTGCTTGACGACGAGTTGCGTGCGCGGTTGCGCATCACCCAGCAGGTGCGCCCCGAAGACATGGAAATGGTGAGCGGCTGTGTGGCCAGGCTTGAGATGGGGGCGGATATCGCGCCGTTCTTCACCGATATGGCGGAGCGCCTTGCAAATGCGCATCTGGTGATCTGCCGCTCGGGCGCCTCGACCGTTTCGGAAATTTCGGTCATTGGCCGTCCGGCCGTGCTTGTTCCTTATCCGCATGCACTTGATCACGATCAGGCGGCGAACGCCGCAGCCCTTGCCGCGACCGGTGGCGCGAAGGTCATCGCACAATCGGAGCTCTCGCCGGAGAAGATCGCTTCGATCCTGACTCATGTGATGAACGACCCGGAAAAGCTCGCCCGGATGGCGGCAGCCGCAAAGCAGGCCGGGAAACCGGACGCTGCGAACTTGCTTGCCGGCATGGTTGAGGCTATTGCCGCCGGACGTACAATTGCACAGTTCAAGGGGACACAGTCATGAAAATGCCGAAGGCGATCGGCCTCGTCCATTTCATCGGCATCGGCGGGATCGGCATGAGCGGTATCGCCGAGGTGCTGCATAATCTCGGCCACCGCGTGCGGGGATCGGACCAGGCCGACAGCGCCAACGTGCAACGCCTGCGTGACAAGGGCATCGAAGTCTTCGTCGGCCACAAGGCGGAAAACCTGGGTGATGCTGAAGTTGTGGTCGTCTCGACCGCCATCAAGAAGGACAATCCGGAGCTTGCCGCTGCGCGCGAGAAGCTGCTGCCGGTCGTGCGCCGCGCCGAAATGCTCGCCGAACTGATGCGCTTCCGCAATTCAATCGCCATCGGTGGCACGCATGGAAAAACGACGACGACATCGCTCGTCGCCACGCTGCTCGACGCAGGCGGGCTTGATCCGACCGTCATCAACGGCGGCATCATCAATGCCTACGGCACGAATGCACGCATGGGCGAGGGCGAGTGGATGGTTGTCGAGGCCGACGAGTCGGACGGCACATTTCTGAAGCTGCCCGCTGACGTCGCGGTGGTGACCAACATCGATCCGGAACATCTCGACCACTACGGCAATTTCGACGCCGTGCGCGCCGCCTTTCGGCAGTTCGTCGAGAACGTGCCCTTCTACGGCTTCGGCGTCATGTGCCTCGATCATCCGGAGGTCCAGGCTCTCGTCGGCCGCATCGAAGACCGTAAGGTCATTACCTATGGTGAAAATCCGCAGGCCGACGTGCGCTTCATGAATGTGCGCATCGACGGTGCACGGTCGATCTTCGACGTCGAAATCCGCCGCCGCCGCACGGGACAGGTCATCAGGCTCGACAATCTCGTGATGCCGATGCCCGGCCGACATAACATTTCGAATGCGACGGCAGCGATTGCGGTCGCCAACCGCCTCGGCATTTCGAGCGCCGACATCGCCAAGGGCCTCGCTTCCTTCGGCGGCGTCAAGCGCCGCTTTACGCTGACCGGCGAATGGAACGGCGTGCAGATCTTCTGATGACTACGGCCATCATCCGGTCGAGATCAAGGCCGTGCTGAAGGCCGCGCGCGAAGCCTGCAAGGGCCGCGTCATCACCGTTCATCAGCCGCATCGCTACACGCGCCTTTCCAGCCTGTTCGAAGAGTTTGCCGCCTGTTTCAACGATGCCGACAGCATTTTCCTTGCTCCGGTCTATGCCGCGGGCGAAGATCCGATCGAAGGCGTGGATTCCGAGGCACTCGTTTCCCGCATCAAAGCGGGTGGCCATCGCGACGCGCGCTTCCTCGCTCACCAGGAGCTTTTGCCTGAAATGGTCGCGGAGATTGCAAAGCCCGGCGATTTTGTGGTTCTCTTAGGGGCTGGGAATATAACTTACTGGGCAGTCGCGCTGCCCAAGCAACTGGAAGGTCTTTCGGGAAAGTCTGCATGAAACAGGTGAATGGGGAAAAGCTTCTCGAGTCTCTCGGAGAAGGTGTGAAGGATATCCGGGGCCGTATCACGCCGGATGCCCCCATGGACCGTGTTACCTGGTTCCATGCTGGCGGTCTTGCCGAGCTGATGTTCCAGCCGCACGACGAGGCAGACCTTATCGCATTCCTGAAAATCCTGCCGGAAGAGGTGCCGCTGACGGTCGTGGGCGTCGGTTCGAACATTCTCGTGCGCGATGGCGGCATTCCGGGCGTCGTCTTGCGGCTTTCTGCCAAGGGCTTCGGTTCGGTCGAGCTTGCGGGCGACAACCGCATTCTCGCCGGTGCAATCTGCCCGGACAAGCATGTGGCCGCGATGGCGATGGACAACGGCATCGGCGGCCTCCATTTCTTCTATGGCATTCCGGGCAGCATCGGCGGTGCGGCGCGCATGAACGCCGGCGCCAATGGCAGCGAGACCCGCGATCGCTTGATCGAGGTCAATGCCATCGACCGCAAGGGCAACAAGCTCGTGCTGTCGAATGCAGACATGGGATATTCCTACCGTCATTCCACGGCCTCATCTGATCTCATCTTCACCTCCGTGCTTTTCGAGGGCTATCCGGAGGACCGGGCGAAGATCCGCGCCGACATGGACGCGGTGCGCAATCACCGCGAGACCGTGCAGCCGATCCGTGAGAAGACCGGTGGTTCGACCTTCAAGAATCCCGAAGGTTATTCGGCCTGGACGCTGATCGACGAAGCGGGCTGCCGGGGTCTCGTCATCGGCGGCGCGCAGATGTCGTCGCTTCATTGCAATTTCATGATCAATATGGGGCAGGCGACGGGCTACGATCTCGAATATCTCGGCGAGCAGGTTCGCCGTGAAGTCTTCGAAAATTCCGGCGTCAAGCTCGAATGGGAAATCAAGCGCCTCGGCGTCTTCATGCCGGGCCGCGAGGTGCGCCCGTTCCAGGGTGTGACCAGCGAATAGGCGTTTTTTATCTATCCAGAACGGCCAGTTGATTGGCAGTAATGAAAAGGCCGCGACGGGAAACCGCCGCGGCCTTTGATTGATCTGGAGGCAGTCTCGATCAGACTTCGTCGCGGCCGGATGCCAGGATTGAAATCAGCGTGATCAAGGCAGCAAGGCCGAGATAGTAGCCGACATAAAGCATGCCGTAGTTCGTCTGCAGCCAGGTGGCGATATAGGGGGCCAGCGAGGCGCCGAAGATGCCGGCAAGATTGAAGGTGATCGACGAGCCGGTGTAGCGCACTGCGGTCGGGAAGGGGGCCGCCAGCGCCGTACCGATCAGGCCGTATGTCATGCCCATGAGTGCCATGGCGACAATCGCGAAGACGACGATGCTGCCTTCACCGCCGGTCATCAGGCCGGGCAGGAAGAACGAGAAGATACCGATCAGGATGGTAGTAAGGATCAGCACTTCGCGGCGTCCGAATCTTTCAGCGAGCCTGCCGGCGGCGGGGATGAAGATGCCGAAGGCGACCGAGCCGACAATCTGGATTTCCAGCGCGTCCAGGAAGGGAATTTTCAGAACCTTGACGTTGTAGGAGAGCAGATAGGCCGAGCCGATGTAGAAGAGCACGAAGGTCGCGAGCGCCACGAAGGTGCCGAGGAACAAGCTGCGTTTGTGCTTGCGGAACAGTTCCGCAACCGGCACGGCAACACGCTCATGCTTGTCGATTGCCTTCTGGAAGGCCGGTGTTTCAGTGATCGAAAGACGAACCCACAGGCCGATGACGATCAGGACGATCGAGGCGATGAATGGAACGCGCCAGCCCCAGCTCAAAAGCGCGTCCTGCGAGATGACCTGCAGCAGCAGCCAGAAGACGCCGGAGGAGAGGAAAAGGCCGACGGGTGCGCCGAGCTGCGGGAACATGCCGTACCAGCTCCGCTTGCCTTCCGGCGCATTCTCGGTTGCGAGGAGAACAGCGCCACCCCATTCGCCGCCGAGGCCGAAGCCCTGGCCGAACCGGCACAATGCGAGCAGCAGCGGCGCCACGATGCCGATCGATCCGTAGGAGGGCAGCAGGCCGATAACGACCGTAGAAATACCCATGGTCAGGAGGGCGGCGACCAGCGTCGTCTTGCGACCGATCTTGTCGCCGAAATGACCGAAGACAACGGCGCCGAGTGGACGGGCGAAGAAGGCGATCGAGAAGGTGGCAAAGGAAGCGAGAAGGGCGGTGGTCGGATCGTTGTTGGGGAAGAACAGCGTCGGGAAGACCAGGACGGCTGCCGTCGCATAGACATAAAAATCAAAGAATTCGATCGTGGTGCCGACAAGGCTCGCGATCAGAACGCGCGCCGGGGAATTGACTTGCGCACTGTTCGATGAAGCGGAGGTCGGCGATACGGGAGATATCGCGTCAGACATTTTTATTCCATTCGGGAGTTATAAAGAGCGCCCTTAGAAAGGGTCGAAGGGCTCTTAACGCAATTTTAATTCCGCGCAAACGCCGAATGGGCAAGAAAGTGATGAAATCCGATGCCGCCGCACCGCGATGATTTTCGTCTCGCGTATTGTGATCGACCGCGTGATAAACGCTACCTGAAATCGAGTGGATTGACGGGAATCAGTTTTAGGCGACTTCCTTGTTCGGTCTCTGATTGAGATTGAAGGAAGAAATATGCAGAAAAGCCCTATTGCAGAGTTTTTGGGGACGTTCTGACTGGTCTTTGGCGGATGCGGCAGTGCCGTTCTTGCTGCAGCCTTTCCGGACCGTGCTGACGATAGCTTACGCCGTGGGCGGCGTTTCGGGAGGCCATTTCAATCCGGCCGTTTCCGTCGGCCTTGCGGTCGCCGGCCGATTCCCGGCGGGACGCCTCGTTCCTTATGTCGTCGTGCAGGTGATCGGTGCCATTGCGGCCGCCGCTCTCCTCTATCTCGTTGCGAGCGGCAAGGCCGGCTTTGAATTGGGAGGCTTTGCCTCCAACGGCTATGGAGAGCATTCTCCCGGCGGCTATTCGCTGACTTCGGCATTGGTCATCGAAGTCGCTCTGATGCTTGTCTTCCTGATCGTCATTTTGGGCTCCACGCATGGCAGGGCGCCCGCTGGCTTTGCGCCACTGGCGATCGGCCTGGCGCTGACGCTGATCCACCTGATCTCGATCCCGGTGACGAACATATCCGTCAATTTCGCCCGCTCGACAGGCCAGGCTCTCTTTGTCGGCGGCTGGGCCCTGCAGCAGCTTTGGCTCTTCTGGCTGGCGCCGATCGCCGGCGGTGCGCTTGGCGGGCTTGTCTGGAAACTGCTCGACAAGGACGACTGAGGGCGGCCTTCGCTGCCTGTCCGGGCGAATCCGCAGTAGAATCATCTGTGCGGGTTTTTTCATGCTGTGAGCGAACTTCAGCATGTCGCCGCAACGCGCTGATTTCGAGTCGGAAACATGCAGGCCGAGTGGGGTTCGTGAGGGGTGGAAACCTCTCGGGAAGGCACCCGGTTAATAAAAGTAAACACTTCATTAACCATAATGTTGTCATATCGCTCCCATGTCTGAAGCGAAGCGGATTCGCGGGCAAGCTTGGTGCAAGCCTCGAAAATCAGGCTGAGGTTTATTTTGGGGGTACGTATGAGTCGCAAGCATGTCGCTGTCCTGATGGGCGGATTTTCCTCGGAGCGGCCGGTGAGCCTGTCTTCGGGAACGGCTTGCGCGGATGCTCTCGAGGGCGAGGGCTTCCAGGTTACGCGGATCGATGTCGATCGCGATATTTCCTCGAAGCTGGCGGCGCTTCGTCCCGATGTCGCCTTCAATGCGCTGCATGGCCCCTTCGGCGAGGATGGCACCATCCAGGGCATCCTCGAATATCTCGAAATTCCCTACACGCATTCCGGCGTTCTTGCCTCTGCGCTGGCGATGGACAAGGGCAAGGCCAAGGGGGTTGCAGCGGCGGCCGGCGTCCCTGTGGCGCAATCGGAAGTCATCAATCGCTTCGCCTTTCCGGCCGAACATCCAATGAAGCCGCCCTATGTCGTGAAACCTGTCCGGGAGGGCTCCAGCTTCGGTGTCGTGATCGTTCAGGAGGATCAGGCCCATCCGCCGCAGATCATCAGTTCGCCGGAGTGGCGCTATGGCGAAGAGGTCATCGTCGAGCGGTATGTCTATGGCCGCGAACTGACGTGCGGTGTCATGGGCGACAAGACTCTCGGTGTGACCGAAGTGGTGCCGCAGGGTCACAACTTCTATGACTATGATGCCAAGTATGCAGCGGGCGGCTCAAAACACGTCATCCCGGCGAAAATTTCACCGAATATTTACCAAAAAATACAAACATTGGCGTTAAGGGCGCATCAAGCAATTGGTTGTCGTGGGGTCAGTCGGTCCGACTTCCGTTACGACGACCGGTTCTCCGAAGATGGTGAAGTTATCTGGCTGGAAGTGAATACCCAGCCGGGCATGACGCCAACCTCCCTTGTGCCCGAAATGGCCGGTCATGCCGGTTATTCCTTTGGTGAATTCTTGCGTTGGATGGTGGAGGACGCCTCTTGTTCTCGTTGACGGTCAAAAGGATAGGGCGCCCAAGCCGCCAATCGAGCATCGCTCTTGCTGAGGGCGATGGGCGGATGGTTCTCCCGCGTCCGCTGCGCCGTGCGGTGCGCTTCCTCGTCAGTCTCGGAACTGGCCGTATCTACATTCCTGCGCATACCGGGACGATTTCTGCCCTTGCATTCTTCGCGGCGACCGGTCTCTACGGCATGTCGCTCGGCGGCCATACGGAAACAGTCGCGCAGGCGGCGACGACGGCTGCCGGTTTCGCCATCGAGGATGTGAAGGTTTCCGGCAATTCCGAAACCTCCGAAATCGAAATCTTTGAACTTCTTGGTCTCGACGGAACGACGTCGCTGGTGGCGCTCGATGTCGATGCTGCGCGCCGGAAGATCGTCAAGCTTCCGTGGGTCGAAAGCGTCGAGGTCAGGAAGATTTATCCGAAGACGATCGAGGTCAAGCTCAAGGAGCGCCAGGCCTATGCGATCTGGCAGCACGGGCAGGAGCTTTCGCTGATCGAAAGGAATGGCAGCGTCATTGCGCCGCTTCGCGACAACAAGTTTTCGACGTTGCCGCTCGTTGTCGGCCGAGATGCAGAAAGTGCTGCCGCTTCGCTCGAAGGCGAGTTTTCGAAGTGGCCGGACATCAAGTCGCGCGTGAAGGCTTACGTCTGGGTCTCCGGCCGCCGCTGGGACCTGCACATGGATAACGGCGTGGTGGTGAAGCTGCCGTCCGACGATGTCGATCAGGCGCTCGCCAGGCTGTCGAAATTCAACAAGGAACAGGATCTTCTGGCGCGCGACATCGCAGCGGTCGATCTCAGGCTGGTGGACAGGACCGCGATCCAACTGACCCCGGAGGCCATTGCGCGCCGGCAGGTCGTTCTCGATCAGCGGACCAAGGATTTGAAGAAGGCGGGGCAGAATATATGAGCTTGTTCGGTTCGTCCCATTTCGGATTGCCGCGCCTGAAGCCGCTGTCGTCGAAGCGGTCGCATATCGTTTCGGTCCTCGACATCGGATCGACCAAGGTCGTTTGCATGATCGGCCGCCTGACGCCCCGCGAAGAGAGCGAGATTCTTCCGGGCCGTACGCACGACATCGAAATCATCGGCATCGGCCACCAGCGCTCCCGCGGCATCAAGACCGGCGTCATCGCCGATCTCGATGCGCTCGAAGGCGTCATCCGACTTGCCGTCGATGCGGCCGAGCGTATGGCGGGCCTTACCGTCGAAAGCCTGATTGTCAATCTGACGGCCGGCCGTCTGGGCAGCGACATCTACACGGCGACGATTGATCTGGGCGGCCAGGAAGTCGAACTCAACGATCTCAAGAAGGTGCTTGCAGCCGCCTGCCAGCAGTCGCTGCGCCAGGATCGCGCCGTGCTGCACTCTCTCGCGACCGGCTTCTCGCTCGATGGCGAACGCGGTATCCGCGACCCGCTGGCGATGTATGGCGATGTGCTTGGCGTCGACATGCATGTCGTGACCGCCGAACGTGCCGCATTGAAGAACCTCGAGCTCAGCGTCAATCGCGCGCATCTCTCCGTCGAGGGCATCGTTGCGACACCTTACGCCTCCGGGCTGGCGGCTCTCGTCGACGACGAGGTCGAGCTCGGCTGCTGCGCGATCGATATGGGCGGCGGCGCGACGACGATCTCGGTCTTTGCCGAAGGCAAACTCGTCCATACGGATGCCGTCGGTCTTGGGGGCCTTCACGTCACGACCGATCTGGCGCGCGGCCTTTCGACCCGCATCGAAGACGCGGAGCGCCTGAAAGTGGTTCACGCTTCGGCATTCTCGAACTCCTCCGACGAGCGCGAGCTCATCTCGATCCCGCCGATCGGGGAAGACGAGCGCGATCAGCCGACGCAGGTGCCGCGCGCGCTCGTTTCGCGCATCGTCGGTGCACGCATCGAGGAAACGATGGAATTGATCCGCGACCGGATCCAGCGCTCGGGCTTCAGCCCGATCGTCGGAAAGCGCGTCGTGCTGACGGGCGGCGCAAGCCAGTTGACCGGTCTTGCGGAAGTGGCGCGGCGCATCCTGGCGCGCAACGTCCGCATCGGCCGTCCGATGGGCGTCTCGGGTCTGCCGACGGCAGCCAAGGGACCGGCGTTTTCGACGGCGGTCGGACTGATGATCTATCCGCAGGTCGCGGACATGGAAACACATGCGTCACAGAGCGGTCTGCTCATGTCGCTTGGGGGTAATAACAGCCGCATCGCCCGGATGGGCCAGTGGCTGAAAGAAAGCTTCTGAAATTGAGTGAATTGGCCGGCGTGGCGATGCGGCCATAAAGAGAAGGAACAGGTACCATGACTATCAAGCTGCAAAAGCCGGATATCACTGAGCTGAAGCCGCGTATCACCGTGTTCGGTGTCGGCGGCGGCGGCGGCAATGCTGTCAACAACATGATCTCCGCCGGTCTCCAGGGCGTCGACTTCGTCGTTGCCAATACGGATGCCCAGGCGCTGACCATGACGAAGGCCGAACGCATCATCCAGCTCGGCGCCAACGTCACCGAGGGTCTCGGTGCCGGATCGCAGCCGGAAGTCGGGCGCGCAGCCGCCGAAGAGTGCATCGATGAGATCATCGATCACCTCAACGGCACGCATATGTGCTTCGTCACCGCCGGCATGGGCGGCGGCACAGGCACGGGTGCCGCCCCGGTCGTCGCGCAGGCCGCCCGCAACAAGGGCATCCTGACCGTCGGCGTCGTCACCAAGCCGTTCCACTTCGAAGGCGGCCGCCGCATGCGTCTTGCCGAATCCGGCATCGAGGAACTGCAGAAGTCGGTCGATACGCTGATCGTCATTCCGAACCAGAACCTCTTCCGTATCGCAAACGACAAGACGACCTTCGCCGATGCTTTCGCCATGGCCGACCAGGTTCTCTATTCGGGCGTTGCCTGCATCACCGATCTGATGGTGAAGGAAGGTCTCATCAACCTCGATTTCGCCGACGTCCGCTCGGTCATGCGCGAAATGGGCCGCGCGATGATGGGCACCGGCGAAGCATCCGGCCAGGGCCGCGCGATGCAGGCTGCCGAAGCTGCAATCGCCAACCCGCTGCTCGATGAAACCTCGATGAAGGGTGCTCAGGGCCTCCTGATCTCCATCACCGGCGGCCGCGACCTGACGCTCTTCGAAGTCGACGAGGCTGCGACCCGCATTCGCGAAGAAGTCGATCCGGATGCCAACATCATCCTCGGCGCGACCTTCGACGAATTGCTCGAAGGCATCATCCGCGTTTCTGTCGTTGCGACCGGTATCGACCGTGCGATGAACGAAGCTGCTGCCAAGAACTTCCAGCCTGCCGCCAAGCCGACTATCCGTCCTTCCGCGGCCGTTGCTCCGGCACCGGCCGCAGTTCAGCCTGCGCCAGTCATGCAGGCACCGAAGCCGGCCGATCCGATCGCGCAGACCATCCGCATGGCGGAAGCCGAGATGGAACGCGAGCTCGAAATCCCGGCTCCGCGGCCTGCAGCTCCGGTTCAGCAGCCTGTTGCTCAGGACGCGTTCCGTCCGCAGAGCCGCATCTTCGCAGCCGCTCAAGAAGCTCCGGCCGCTCGTCCGGCTCCGGTGCAGCCCGCGCCGGCACCCGTTATGAGCCAGCCGGCGCCGCAGCCGGTCATGCAGCAGCAGCCGGTTCGCCAGGAACCTGCCATGCAGCAGCCGGTCCGCATGCCGAAGGTCGAGGACTTCCCGCCGGTCGTTCAGGCCGAGATCGATCACCGCGCCCAGCCAGCTGCCGCACAGGCGCATGAGGAGCGCGGCCCGATGGGCCTGCTGAAGCGAATCACCAATTCGCTCGGCCGCCGCGAAGAGGAAGTCGCTCCCGAGATGACGGCAGCGCCTGCCGCCGCTTCGCAGCAGCGCCGCCCGCTTTCGCCCGAGGCGAGCCTTTATGCGCCACGCCGCGGCAATCTCGACGACCAGGGCCGCAGTGTTCCGCAGGCCCGCATGATGCAGGAAGACGACCAGCTTGAGATTCCTGCCTTCTTGCGCCGCCAGTCGAACTGAGCGGCCACAGAATCGCCACGCATGCGCCCGGGATCACGGTTCCGGGCGCAGCTGTTTCAAGGCGTCATATAAGGTGATGATTCCTAAATCATTTCAAGCGGATGGTTTCGTAACAAAGCGAAACGAACAGTGATTTGGATTGGAGCCCGGCCGCACGTATGTATGACGTCATGGGACCGTGCCTTGCCGCCTTCATGGCGACAATTCGGCGGTGGGCAAATTAGGTTGGCGGTTGGTTTTCGGTGCTTTTGGCGCTACGGACCGTAAATGCAATAAAGGCAGAATTTTATGGTTATTGGCATGCTTGGCTTCCAGACGACGGTTTCGCGCCCGGTGACGCTTTCGGGCACCGGCGTCCATTCCGGCGCGGAAGTCACCATTACTTTCAATCCGGCTGAAGTCGATACTGGCGTCGTTTTCCATCGCATGCATGCCGACGGCAGCGTCACCGAGCTGCGTGCCGTCTCCGCTCAGGTCGGCAGCACCGATCTCTGCACCGTCCTTGGCTTTTCCCCGGCGCATTCGGTTGCGACGATCGAACATGTCATGGCAGCGCTCTACGCGCTCGGCCTCGATAACGTCGTGATCGAGGTTTATGGCGCCGAAATGCCGATCATGGACGGCAGTTCGGCACCCTTTATCGAGGCGATCGAGCAGATTGGCCTCGTTTCGCTCGGCGTGAAGCGCCGCTATATCCGCATCACCAAGCCGGTTCGCATCGAGCATGGCGGCTCCTGGAGCGAGTTCCGTCCGTATGACGGCACGCGCTTCGAAGTCGAGATCGATTTCGAATGCCCGCTGATCGGCCATCAGAAATGGGAAGGAAATCTGACGGCAGCGACCTTCAAGTCCGAACTGTCGCGGGCGCGCACCTTCGGCTTCATGCGTGACGTGGAGCGTCTCTGGGCCTCCGGCCATGCGCTCGGCTCGTCGCTTGAGAATTCAGTCGTCATCTCCGACGACAATACGGTCATCAACGTCGAGGGCCTGCGCTACGCAAAGGATGAGTTCGTGCGTCACAAGGCGCTCGATGCTGTCGGCGACCTGGCGCTTGCCGGCGCTCCCTTCATCGGCTGCTACCGCTCTTATCGCGGTGGTCACAAGATGAATGCCAATGCTTTGAAGGCGCTGCTCAGCGACACGACTGCCTATGAAGTTGTCGAGACTTCTGCTGCGCGCCCGCGCGTTACACCCCGCGATTTTGTCGCCGTTAACGCTCCCGGATTCGCCCCCTGGTCGGCATGACCTCCACACCAAATTTCAGGCCAGGGCCGCCTCCTTCGGGAGGCGGTTTTTTTATGTACTTCCGTAAGCCGATAACTGTTCTGCCGCATATGCTTAGGAGCAACAGGTCCGATTAAAGTCAAAAACAGGGATATTCTGACGCTTGCTGCCACAAAAATGCGTTAATGGCTCATCATTGCGTTGCTCTGGCCACCCATTTGTGGCTAGAAACGCCGGCGAGGTGTGGCTGCCGCAGGGTGGGGTAGCGGCAGTTGGGATTCTTCTATGGATTATGCAAGGTCTGAAGGTATGATGAAGACAGCGCGCGCTTTGCTCGCATCGCTCGTGATTTTGAGTGCAGGCGCCTTGATTTCCGGTTGCCAGTCGGACCCTGATATCGACATCACCAAGCTCGGCCTTAACAGCGATCCGCCGGACGTCCTCTACAATCAGGCGCTTGCCAACATGAAGGCCGGCAACATGGCCGAAGCCGCGCGCAAGTTCGACGTGATCGACCGCGAAAACCCGTTCTCCGAATGGGCGCGCAAGGCTCTCGTGATGAGCACCTTCGTGAAGTACCGCCAAGGCAAGATCGACGACGCCCTCGCATCGGGCAACCGCTATATGGCGCAATATCCGAAGTCTGAAGATGCGGCATATGTTCAGTATCTGATCGGCCTCAGCTATTCGAAGCAGATTTCCGACGTGACGCAGGATCAGCGGGCTTCCTCCAAGACCATCGAAGCCATGCAGGCCGTCATCGACAACTATCCGGACTCCGAATATGTCGACGATGCGCAGGCCAAGATCCGCTACGCCCGCGACCAGCTCGCCGGCAAGGAAATGCAGGTCGGCCGTTATTATCTCGAGCGCAAGGAATATCTTGCAGCCGTCTCCCGCTTCCGTATCGTGGTTGAGAAGTATCCGAACACGAATCAGATCGAGGAAGCGCTGGCGCGTCTCGTCGAGGCCTATTACGCGATGGGAATCGTCGAAGAAGCCCAGACGGCAGCTGCCGTTCTCGGTCACAACTATCCGGATAGCCAGTGGTATGCCGATTCCTTCAAGCTGCTGCAGTCGGGCGGTGCGGAGCCTCGGGAGAACAAGGGCTCCTGGATTTCCGCAGCCGGCAGGAAGCTGCTGCTCGGCTCGTGAGGCCTGACACGCAATGCTGATCCAGCTTTCGATCCGCGATATCGTTCTGATCGAGCGGCTGGATCTTGCCTTCGAAACCGGGCTCTCGGTTCTGACCGGCGAAACCGGTGCCGGCAAATCCATTCTCCTCGACAGTCTGTCCCTGGCGCTTGGCGGGCGCGGCGACGGCGACCTCGTGCGCCACGGCGAGGACAGAGGGCAGGTGACGGCCGTCTTCGACGTGCCGATGGATCACGGTGTCCGCCAGCTTCTGCGCGAGAACGGGATCGATGACGAGGGCGACCTCATCTTCCGGCGCCAGCAATCGGCCGACGGCCGCACCAAGGCCTATGTCAACGATCAGCCGGTCAGCGTGCAGTTGATGCGCCAGGCCGGGCAGATGCTCGTCGAAATCCACGGCCAGCACGATGACCGTGCGCTTATCGATACGCATGGCCACCGGCTTCTGCTCGATGCATTCGCCGGCATCAACGAGGATGCGGCGGCGGTCTCCGAGCTTTACCGCATCTGGCGCGACGCGGAGCGGACGCTGAAAAAGCATCGCGAGAAGGTGGAGAACGCGGCCCGCGAAGCCGACTATCTCCGGTCCTCCGTCGACGAGTTGGAAAAACTCACGCCGCAGGACGGCGAGGAGGAGGAGCTTGCCGACCGCCGCCAGAAGATGATGAAAGCGCAACGCATTGCAGGCGACATCGCCGAGGCCTCCGAGTTTTTGAACGGCAATGCCTCTCCGGTGCCGCATATCGCCTCGCTGGTGCGCCGCCTGGAGCGCAAGAGCCACGAGGCGCCTGGACTGCTGGAAGACACGGTGGCGCTGCTCGATGCGGCTCTGGACCAGCTTTCCAACGCGCAGATGGAAGTGGAGGCAGCACTCCGAAAGACGGAATACGATCCGAAGGAACTGGAGCGCGTCGAGGAGCGACTCTTTGCGCTCCGCGCCGCGTCCCGCAAATATTCCGTGCCTGTGACCGAGCTTCCGGCGCTTGCCGTGCGGATGATCGCCGACCTTGCCGATCTCGATGCCGGCGAGGAGAAGCTGGTGAAGCTCGAAGCCGAGGTGGGTATTGCCAAGGCGAATTACGATGCCGCGGCTCGATCGCTTTCGGACAAGCGTCACCACGCAGGCGAAGCGCTCGCCGCCGCCGTCATGGCGGAACTGCCGGCGCTCAAGCTGGAGCGTGCGCGCTTCATGGTCGAGATGACGACCGACGCGGCAGACGCAACGGCCGAAGGCATCGATGTCGTCGAGTTTCACGTTCAGACGAACCCAGGGACGCGTCCGGGCTCGATCATGAAGGTGGCATCGGGCGGCGAGCTTTCGCGCTTCCTGCTTGCTCTGAAAGTGGCGCTTGCCGATCGCGGTTCGGCGCCGACGCTCGTCTTTGACGAAATCGACACCGGTGTCGGTGGTGCCGTTGCCGATGCGATCGGCCAGCGACTGAAGCGGCTCTCCGACCGCGTGCAGGTTCTCTCGGTCACCCATGCCCCGCAGGTCGCCGCGCGTGCAGCAACGCACCTGCTTATCTCCAAGGGACCGGTTTCCGACGGCTCCGAAAAGATTGCCACGCGCGTCGCGACGATGGTGCACAAGGACCGCACGGAAGAAATCGCCCGCATGCTTGCTGGAGCCTCCGTGACCGAAGAGGCGAGGGCGGCTGCGGCTCGGCTGTTGGCGGGAAATGGTTAGGCATAAGGTCATGCCGTGGGATTGATCTTCACCCCAATCTCTCTCCGTTTTGACGGGAGAGGGGACGTGCTTCACTCAAGCGCACGTTCTGCTGAAACGGCGCGGGCATATACCTTCTCCCCGTCAGAACGGGGTGAAGGTGCCGGCAGGCGGAAGAAGGGCCGCCTCATCCACCTCTCTTTCAATCCATAGTTTTTGCTCTAAAACGATTCCAGATTCTCTGGAGTGATCCCGTATGCCGACCGAGTCCGTTGCAGTTGAAGACCTGACGATCGATGATGCCGCCACCGAGCTCGCGCGGCTGGCGAAAGAGGTTGCCCATCACGACGCGCTCTATCATGGCAAGGATCAGCCGGAGATTTCGGACGCCGATTACGATGCGCTGAAGCGGCGCAACGATGCGATCGAGGCGCGGTTTCCGGAGCTGATCCGCGAAGACAGCCCGTCGCGCCGCGTCGGCGCTGCACCTTCGGTGACCTTTGCGCCGGTCGTCCATGCGCGCCCGATGCTGTCGCTTGACAATACGTTCTCCCAGGAGGACGTGCAGGATTTTGTGGCCGGCGTCTATCGCTTCCTCGGGCGGCTGCCGAACCAGTCGATCGCCTTTACCGCCGAACCGAAGATCGATGGGCTCTCCATGTCGATCCGTTACGAGAACGGCAGGCTGGTGACGGCCGCAACGCGCGGCGACGGCACGACGGGCGAGAACGTCACGGCCAATATCCGCACCATCAAGGAGATTCCGAACGAACTGCCGAAGGGGGTGCCGGCCGTCGTGGAAGTGCGCGGTGAAGTCTACATGGCAAAGAGCGACTTTATGGCGCTCAACAAGCAGATGGAGGCCGAGGGAAAGCAGACCTACGTCAACCCGCGCAATACGGCAGCCGGATCGCTGCGCCAGCTCGACGCGAAGGTGACGGCAAGCCGCAAGCTGAAATTTTTTGCCTACGCCTGGGGCGAAATGTCCGACATGCCGGCCGACACGCAATTCGACATGGTACAGCTCTTCAGGGACTGGGGCTTTCCGGTCAATCCGCTGATGAAGCGGCTGAATTCTGTGGCCGATATCCTTGCCCATTACGACGAGATCGGCCTGAAGCGCCCCGACCTCGACTACGATATCGACGGCGTCGTCTATAAGGTCGACAGCCTTGAACTGCAGCAGCGCCTTGGCTTCCGCTCGCGCAGCCCGCGCTGGGCGACGGCGCATAAATTCCCGGCGGAACAGGCCTTCACCACCGTCGAGAAGATCGAGATTCAGGTGGGGCGTACCGGCGCATTGACGCCTGTTGCGCGGCTTACGCCCGTCACCGTCGGCGGTGTGGTAGTGACTAACGCGACGCTTCACAACGAGGATTACATCAAGGGTCTCGGAAATTCCGGTGAGCCCATTCGCGACGAGGAGCACGATATCCGGGTCGGTGATACCGTGATCGTGCAGCGGGCCGGCGACGTCATCCCGCAAGTGCTCGATGTCGTCATGGAAAAGCGGCCGGCGGACGCGGTGCCCTACGAGTTTCCGAAGCGCTGCCCGGTCTGCGGTTCGCATGCGGTGCGCGAAAGAAACGAGAAATCCGGAAAGCTCGATTCGGTCACGCGCTGCACCGGTGGCTTCGTGTGCCGGGCGCAGGCAACCGAGCATCTCAAGCATTTTGTCTCGCGCAATGCCTTCGATATCGAGGGCCTGGGATCGAAGCAGATCGACTTCTTCTTCGAGAGCGACGAGGAGGCACTGAGGATCCGCACGGCGCCGGATATCTTCACGCTGGAGCGGCGCCAGCAGAATTCGTTGACGAAGCTCGAAAATATCGAAGGCTTCGGCAAGGTCAGCGTCGGCAAGCTTTATGCGGCGATCAACGAACGGCGCAGCATCGCGCTTCACCGCTTCATCTACGCGTTGGGTATTCGCCATGTCGGCGAGACGACGGCGAAGCTGCTGGCGCGCTCCTACGGCAGCTACGAGGCTTTTGCCGCGGCGATGAAGGAGGCCGCGCCACTCACTGGCGATGCCTGGAACGACCTGAACGCCATCGAAGGCATCGGTGAGATAGTCGCCCGCGCGATCGTGGAGTTCTACAAGGAGCCGCGCAATGTCGAGGTAATCTCGGCACTGCTTTCGGAAGTGACGCCGCAGGAGGCGGAGCAGCCGGTCACCTCCGGCAGCCCGGTTTCCGGCAAGACGGTGGTCTTCACCGGCTCGCTCGAGAAGTTCACCCGCGACGAAGCCAAAGCCAAAGCCGAGAAGTCTGGCGCAAAGGTCGCCGGATCGGTCTCCAAGAAGACCGATATCGTCGTCGCCGGACCCGGTGCGGGCTCGAAGCTCGACAAGGCGCGCGAGCTGGGCGTCCAGACCATGGATGAGGACGAGTGGCTGGCGCTGATCCGTGGATAAGCTCACTTGAGGAGCGGCATCCTCAGGCGAAGGTGCCTTTAGGCGTTTGGTATTCAATCGTCAGCAAGGCGAACCGGACGGGACCGTCAGATATCAAGAGACATTCGGCATCACCGTCGATCTCGTTGGCTATCACAGGGTGATCTTCGACATCGGGCGGCAAAATACCGGTTGATCGTGCATGTCGCGCATAGTTATGGCCGTGGGCTGATCAAGTTTGTCGGGACGCATGCTGAATGTGACAGGATCGATCCGCAGATTGTGTAACGGCCATCGGGCCGATTGGAAATGATGCTGATCTCGCTTGGGCGATTGGCGAAATCACACCGTATTTCGGTGCGCCTCTTGCAACCGGCTGCGCGGAGGCGGAACGAGCCGATGTGCTTTCCGATCTGATCGAAGCCTGCGAACCGGCACTTTCCGGCGGCCGAAGTGGAGCCGGTCGACCTTCCTTATACCTTCATGGACATGCGGGCCGCACGCAGGCTGACCTCGGCGATGTTCTTGGATCCCGTTCCCGGGCCTTCGAGATTCTCCGCCGCAAGCGCGCGCTTACGGTGGAAATGATCGTTAAGCTCAACGAGGCATGGGCCATTCCGGCCGATTGCCTCGTAAAGCCTTACAAGCTGGCCGCGGCTTGGAGCGGCTTGAGGCGCACCCGCGCCATCGCATAAGCGTCGACATACTCCCCGGCACGGAAGGCAAAGGCCTTGAGCAGGCCTTCCTCTTCGAAGCCGAATCTTCTGTAGAGGGCGATCGCGGCCCCGTTGTCGGTGTACACCGATAGTTCCAGTCGTTTTATGTTCAGCCAGTTGTCGGCCATGTCGATGAGTTCGGCGAGCAATGCACTGCCGATGCCCTTGCCGGTGAAATCGTCGTGGACCCCCATGCCGATGCTGGCTGCATGGCTGCGCCGCCCCAGATAACGCATCATGCCTGCGTCACCGACGATCCGGTCGTTCAATTCCGCAACAAGGTTGACCTGGCCAGGGCCGGCGTTTTCGAAGCGTTTGCGGGTTTCGTCGACGGTTTGATAGGGCAGGCGCAGGGTGCCGAAGCGGAAGCCTGGCAGGTTGATGAGCGCCGTCACTGCCTCGATATCGGAGGCGCGCAACGCCCGAATGGTCAAGCCTGCCATCGTGGGCGGACGTTCGGATGGATTGTTTTCTAACGCTTCCAAAATGCTCTCCTTGAATTTGAAGGAGGAGAGCAGACTTCAAAAACCCTGCTCACCTCGGCAGGGCTTTCGGGACTGATCGGACGGCTAACGTGCCAATGCTGCCCCGCACCCTGCATGGGTCGTGGTCATATGGATGGCCGTGGGAATGATGTTCGATCTGATCATCAGCAAAAAGTCGTTGATCCCTTCGCTAAAGTCAACCTGCGGCATTTGCCTGGCTGAAGCCGCGCGATAAGCCTGTTGTTGACGGCAGAATCGCGGAGCAGCCTTGAAGACCATCGCCATCGATTTCGAAACGGCCAATGAGCAGCGCGGCAGCGCCTGTTCGGTCGGGCTTGCCTGGATCGATGAGGGCAGGGTCACTCGTGTCGAGGAACGGCTGATCCGGCCGAAGGATATGCGTTTTTCCGGGATGAATATCGCAATCCACGGCATCCGGCCCGAGCATGTGGAAGATGCGCCGGAATTTCCGGACGTCATGGAGGAGTTCCACGATGATTTCCGGGGCGCGACGATGATCGCGCACAATGCCGCCTTCGATTTCAGCGTCTGGCGCGCTTCGCTCGACCTTTATCGCCAGTCCTATCCGGAACTCAGTTATCTCTGCAGCCTCAAGATGGCGCAGCGCATCTGGCCGCAGTTCCTCTCGCACAGATTGAACGTGATCGCCGAGCATCTCGGCCTGCGCTTTTCCCACCACAATGCCGCGGAGGATGCTGCCGTCTGCGCCCATGCGGCGATCGAGATGGCAAGGGCCGTCAAGGCCGCTGCGGTGCATGCCATTCCCGCGGCAATCGGCATGACACCCGGCAGGCTCACCGCAAACGGCTACGAGCCCTGCACCTGCCGCAAGGCATAGCCAGCTTTCTTGTTTTGGCGGTGGCCGTACTTATCTAGTGAAGCGGATCATTCACGGAGCCGCCATGTCCACGTTGCGCAAGCTTGTTCTTTCTGCCGCTTTGGTTGCCACGCTTGGCGCAGGCGTTGCGTCTGCCGAGGTCGTCGGCAAGGTCGGCGTCGACTGGATCGGCAACGATATCATCGTCGATGCCATCGCCGATCCGGAGGTGAAGGGCGTGACCTGCCACGTCACTTATTTCGACCGCAGCGTGATCGACCGGGTGAAAAACGGCAACTGGTTCGAGGATCCCTCGAACAATTCGATCGCCTGCCGCCAGACGGGACCGATCGAAATCGGTGACATCAATCTCTCGAGAGATGGCGACGAGGTGTTCAAAGCGGGCATGTCGCTCATCTGGAAGAAGCTGGTCGTTAACCGCATCTACGACAAGACCAACGACACGCTGATCTATCTCGCACATTCGCGCGAGCTGACAGATGGCTCAGCGAAGATGTCGATCTCGACGATCCCGCTCTATGGCCAGAACGTCACCTGGAAGAACGGCAAGCCGCAATAACGAAAAGGCCCGGTTTTTGCCGGGCCCCTGATTTGAGCGGAAGGCTGTTTAAGCAGCCTGTGCCAGTTCGTCGGCGATGACAGTGTCGAGGTTCAGGAAGCAGACCATGGTCTTTTCCAGCGCCACGATGCCGCGGCAGAAGGCGCGCTGGGCTTCCGGGATGATTTCCGGCGGCGGCTGAAGGTCTTCGCTCTTGATGGTCATCATGTCGGAAACCTGCTCGACGAGGAGGCCGACGAGCTTGCCGGCGATGTCGGTGACGATGATGGCGGAGCGCTCCGACGGCTCCGTCATCTTCATGCCGAGACGGCAGGCCATGTCGATGACCGGGATCACTGCACCGCGAAGGTTGATGAGGCCGAGCACGTAGGGCGGCGTATGCGGCATTGGCGTCACCGGCGCCCATCCGCGGATTTCGCGGATCGCCATGATGTCGATGCAGAATTCCTGTTCGGCGAGATGAAAGGAAACGATTTCGAGATGGGAACCGGCCTGTGAAATGATGGCGCTTGTCATGATCAGAGTTCTTCCCAGTTGTCTCCGGCCGGAGCGGCCACGGCTTTGGCGGCGGCGCCGCCACTGAATGCGCCCGCGACTTTGCCAATCAGGCTCCGTGCGGGTGAAGGTTTCGGATGCGAGGCGGCGGTTGCTTCTCGCGGCGCGTGACGGGCGTTCATGCCCTCGCCGGTCTTGAACTGCTTACCCAGCGGATCGGATTTCGGCGTCCGTGGCTGATGGCAGTGTTGATGTCGGTCAGTCCAACGGATTTTTCGCTCGCAGAGGTTACGATTGATTTAACGTGCACCGCCGATGCGCAAACATCTGCCAAAGCGGAGGGTGAGGCAATTAATCACGGGCAGGAAAACGGGATGTTGAATTGCGTGCGTGGCGCCGAAGAGCTATCAGGCGGGCAGTCGCGGGCCGCGCCGTCCGCTTGCTTTCAGGGGTCGCAGACATGAAGAATTTCCGTGTTGCTGTTTGGGTGGCCGTCATCATCGTCGCGGCGGTGCTCGGATGGCTGACGCTGAACATCACGAAGACGAGGGATATGCCGCTCGCCGAGGGGCCGTTCGGCGTTCCGTTCACGCTCGTTTCCCAAAGCGGCGAGCCGATCACCGAGCAGGCGTTGCGCGGCAAGCCGACCGCGGTGTTCTTCGGCTTCACGCATTGCCCCGAGGTTTGCCCGACGACGCTCTTCGAGCTCAATGGCTGGATGGAGAAAGTCGATCCGGCGGGCGACAAGATACAGGCCTACTTCGTCACGGTCGATCCGGAGCGCGATACGCCGGAAATCATGAACCAGTATGTCTCGAACGTTTCGAAGCGCATCACCGGCATCTCCGGTTCGCCGGAGAAGGTTGCCGACGTCATCAAGGGCTTCCGCGTCTACGCCAAGAAGGTGCCCGTCGATGAGAAGGATCCGAATGGTGAATATACGATGGATCACACGGCATCCGTCTTCCTCCTTGATTCCGAGGGCCGTTTCGCCGGCACGATCGCCTATGGCGAAAACCCGGACACGGCGGTAAAGAAGCTGGAGAATTTGATCAGCAAGGGATGAAACCATGGGGGCCGGGCATCGCAACATCCTGATCGCCGGTGCCGGCACGACGGGTCTTGCGGCAGCAATCGAGCTCGCCCGGCGAGGCTTTCGCCCGCGCATCATCGACAGCGATGTAGGCCCGGTGCCGCTTTCGGAAAGCCGGGCGCTCGGCATCAATGCGCGCACGCTTACCTTGCTTTCGCCTTCCCGGGCCGCTGACGCAATCCAGCAGGAGGCCTATCGGATCGATCGCTTTCGGGTACGGTCGGGCAAGAAAGTGCTTTTCGAGATCGATCCTTCCAAAATCGACGGCCGCTTTCCGGCAATCCAGGTGCTTGCGCAGGGCCATACGGAACGGCTGATGCTCGGCAAGCTTTCCGACTATGAAGTCGAGCCTGAATGGCAGACGGTGCTTGAAAGCGTCACCGGCACGATGGACCGGCCGCATGTGACGCTGCGCCGCGCAGATGGCTGCCGGGAGGAAATCGACCTCGATATCCTGATCGGTGCCGATGGCGCACATTCCACCGTGCGCAAGGCTGCAGGCCTCGGCTTCCCGGGCGAGGCGATCGAAGAGGCCTTCTATCTTGCGGACTACCGCTATCCGCAGCCGATCGATCCGCGTTACGTCGAAATCAGCCTGTTCAATCCTGGCATCGTCGGCCGGATTCCCGTTTCCGGCGATTCGGTGCGTTACCTCTCGACGCTTCCGGATTTCGAGAGCCGCATCGCCCATCCGGTGCCTGGCGGCGAATTGGTGTGGGCCGCGAATTTCCGCATCCATTTCCGGCATGTCGAGCGCATGTCGAAGGGTAACGTCTTCCTCGCTGGTGATGCGGCTCATATCCATTCGCCGGCGGGCGCCCGTGGCATGAATCTCGGCATCGAGGATGCCTGCTGGCTCGCCTATCTGATATCGGAAGGCAGGGAACAGGACTATGCGGACCTTCGAATGCCGGCGGTCAAAACGGTCTTGAAGCAGACCTATGGGCTAACGAGGCTGGTGACCATGCATCATCCGGTTGCGACCGGCCTTCGCAATTTTTTCGCACCGCTGCTGATCCGCGTTCCGGGCTTTGCCAGGCGGTTTCTTCGCAGCGTTGCCGGTTATGACACGCCGCCGCCGGTCTGGATCGACGGCGCGCAATAGAAATAGGAAAAGTTCGAGTGAGTGAAATTCGCCTGTATGTGACGACGGCCGAAAAGAAGGCCGGGCAGGTTCTCGATCTTCTGACCGACGTTTTCGGTGAAGAGGACTTCGCGATTGCGACGACCGAGATCGATGAGAAGAAGGATATCTGGGAAGCCTCCGTCTATATGATGAGGGAGGACGAGGACGAGGTTCGCCTTCGCGTCGAGGAGGCGCTTAAGGCGCCGTTCCCCGACCTGAAGGTCGAGCGCGAAATCATTCCCGATATCGATTGGGTGGCGAAATCCCTTGAAGGCCTGAAGCCTGTCCGGGCAGGGCGCTTCCTCGTGCATGGCTCCCACGACCGCGGCAAGGTCCGCCCCGGCGATATCGGTATCGAGATCGATGCGGGGCAGGCTTTCGGCACCGGCCATCATGGCACGACGGCCGGCTGCCTGGAGGTGATCGACGGCGTGTTGCGTTCGCGGCCGGTCGGCAATGCGCTGGACCTCGGCACGGGCAGCGGCGTCCTGGCGATTGCGGTGCGCAAGCTCAAGAATATCCCGGTTCTGGCAACCGACATCGACCCGATCGCCACGCGTGTCGCGGCCGAAAACGTGCGGCGGAACGGCATTGCCTCGGGGATCGTTGCGAAGACTGCGTCAGGCTTTCATTCGACGGCCTTTACGGAACACGGGCCGTTCGACCTCATCATCGCCAATATTCTGGCGCGGCCGCTGATCAAGATGGCGCCGAAGCTGGCCGAGCACCTGGCGCCTTCCGGTTCGGTGATCCTGTCCGGCATCCTCGCAGAACAGCGCTGGAAGGTGCTTTCGGCCTATAATGGCGCGAAGCTCCGCCACGTCCGCACCATCTGGCGAAACGGCTGGGTGACGATCCATCTCGACCGTCCGTAAGCTACCGGCAAAAAAGAAGGCGGTGCCATTGGCACCGCCTTCGACCGTTAAACGGCCATGCCCGCGAGCTCGAAGGAGGAGGAGCGCTCGAGCGGGCTCTACAGTTCTGATTGCCGGTCCGTTGAGGGAGGAGGAGAAACGAAGCGGCAAATAGCTCAGAACGCGTAGCTGGGTACACCCTTGTGGTGCGTAACCTTGTGGCCCGTGCCGAGCATCTTGAGGCTATCCCCATTGAGCGGGCGGCGGGCACCGATGACGTGATGCACAGTCTGGCGTTCGCCAGCCTGCACCGGGCTGCTGTAAGCGAAGCGCGAGACAGAGAGGCAGTCATTTTCAATTCCTTTTCGTTGCGGGCTCGGTTTCCGAACCCGTCTGATGCGCCGTATATAGCTATTCCCAAATCCTTAGGCAGAGGGTTTCGTTCATGGGAGCCATGCGTTGAATGCATAAAGCGTGCCAGGTTCGGTTTTCTTGTCACATTTCTGCCAAAATATTGAGCGGCCTGACATGGGGGAAACTGGCTGCTTTTTCTCCCATTGCCCTGATTTTTCGATAACATGGGCCGCCCCGCTTTTTGGCGGATTCGGATATAGCTATTGGGTTTTCAGATGTTCCAGTCTTTTGAGGTCACCTCTACGCCACAATTCGGCCGCGATCGGGTCGGGCAACTGCGCGCGAGTTTCGAGGCGCTCGGCATCGACGCCTTTCTCGTGCCGCGTACCGATGAATACAACGGCGAATATGTGCCGGCGGGCGCGGAGCGCCTGGCGTGGCTGACCGGCTTCACCGGGTCCGCGGGCATTGCGCTCATCACCCATAGCCAGGCGATCATTTTCGTCGACGGCCGCTACGTCACGCAGCTTGCCGAGCAGGTTGATAGTTCCGTCTTTGCCGGCGGTGACCTCGTCAACGAGCCGCCGCATGTCTCGGATTCCCAAGAACGGCAAGCAGGGGATGCGTCTGGGGATCGATCCGTGGCTGCATTCCGGCGCCGACGTGCGGCGTCTTGAAAAGGCACTTGCCGAGATCGGCGGCACGCTGGTGATCCTGCCGCACAATCCGCTCGACAGGCTCTGGACGGATCGGCCGGCCGAACCGCTCGGGGCCGTCGTCATCCAGAATGTCGCCCAGGCCGGCACGCTGGCAAAGGACAAGATCGCGACGATTGCCGCCGATCTCGCCAAGAAGAATGCGGCAGCCGTGCTGATCGCCGATCCGTCTTCGATTGCATGGATCTTCAATATCCGCGGTGCCGACGTTCCGCATACGCCGCATCCACTTGCCCGTGCTATCATCCATGCAGGCGGCAAGGCCGAGCTGTTCCTTGATAAGCGCAAGACCAGCATCGAGCCGGAAGCCTATCTTGCGCAGATATGCGTGCAACTGCCGCCGTCTTCGCTCGACGAACGGCTTGCGGCCGTGTCGAAGGATGGCCGCCGGGTTATGATCGATCCGGACATCGCATCCTATGCGCTTGAAGACATCATCCGCAAGGCAGGCGGCGAAGTGGTGGAGGGTGCCGATCCTGCCAAGCTGCCGCGGGCGGTGAAGAATAGCGTCGAACTCAACGGCTCGGCGGCGGCCCACCTGCAGGACGGCGCGGCGATGGTCGAGTTCCTCTACTGGCTGTCGCAGGAAAAGCCGGGCACGGTGACGGAGATTGCCGCGGCCGAGAAGCTGGAGGCCGTGCGCGCCAGCGTCGGCCAGAACATGCAGAACCCGCTCAAGGATGTTTCCTTCGACACGATTTCCGGCGCCGGCGAGCATGCCGCGATCATGCACTACCGCGTGACGGTCGACACCGACCGGACGATCAATGCTGGCGAGCTTTTCCTGATCGATTCCGGCGCGCAATACATCAATGGCACTACGGACATCACCCGCACCGTCGGCATCGGCGCGGTTTCGGAAGAGCAGAAGCGCTTTTTCACACTGGTGCTGAAGGGCATGATCCAGATCAGCACGGCGCGCTTTCCGAAGGGCACGCGGGGCTGCGATCTCGACCCGCTGGCGCGCATCGCGCTCTGGCGGGCGGGCGTCGATTTCGGGCACGGAACTGGCCACGGCGTCGGCTCGTATCTTTCCGTGCACGAGGGGCCGCAGCGCATATCGAGGCTTTCGACGCAGGAACTGCTGCCCGGCATGATCCTTTCCAACGAGCCGGGTTATTACCGGCCGGGCAGCTTCGGCATCCGCATCGAAAACCTGATCTATGTGCGCGAGGCGGAGGACATCCATGGCGGCGACATGCCGATGCTGGGCTTCGAGACGTTGACCTTCTGCCCGATCGACCGCACGATCGTTATTCCCGAACTGCTGACGCATGACGAGCTGCACTGGTTCAACGATTATCACGCCCGCACCCGCGAAGCGCTGATGCCGCTGATCCACGACGAGGACGTCAAAGCCTGGCTGGAAAATGCCGACGCTGCCGCTGGAATATTGAGGTTTAAAGCGCCGCGCGGCCCTAGAATCCGATCGTGCGGCGCCAGGCCATGACAACAGAGCCAGGCCGCGACGAGCATCCAGGTGTGCGACACCCTGAGGCCGACGATCAGGGCGACGACAAGCGCCAGCTTGGAATCCCAACCGCCGTCGAAGAAGGCCGGTGCGACGATGGTCGTCAGCACGGCGGCAGGGACGGCGTTGAGGGCTGCCTCCATGCGTGGCGGGATGCGTTTCATCGTGGTGATGAGCACATAGCCGCCAATGCGCGTTGCATAGGTCGCAACAGCCAATGCGAGGATCACAAGGACCATCTGGAGATCGAATTCCATCTCAGACCTGGTGCGGTTCGTTTTCGGGTTCGGGCTTGAGCGCGCCAGGCAATGGCGGCGACAGACCGAGGGTGATGCCGGCCAGCAGCGCCGGCTGACATGCCAGGGTGAGCCGACATAATAGCGCGATCGCAGAGGCGACGGCGCTGACGAGGGCGACCAGGAAGGAGGAGTTTGTCGCGGTTGCGGAAGCCGAGCACGATAACCAAGGAAATCGGCGGGCAGCAGGATATCAAGGCCGAGCGCCTTCGGGTCGCCGATGAAGCTGCCGAGCAGCCCGCCGAGAAGGCTGACCAGCACCCAGGGCACGTAGATGATGATGCCGAAGCCGAGATACCAGATGAAGGTGACTGGCTTGCCCTCCTCGCCGCGCTTCACCATCTCGGCAAATTGCGGGTCGACCAGCAGGAAGGGGCTGAAGTTTCAGCGACGTGAAATGGCGGACGTAGCGCGCGATCGCCGCCGAGTAGAGAACATGGCGGAAATTGACGGCGAGAATGGAGGCGACGATCAGCCAGGCCTGGACGTTGTTTCCGAAAAGCTCGATGCCGACCATCTCGCTGGCACCCGCATAGACGGTGGCGCTCAGGTCGGCATGAGCTCGCTGAGCGACATGCCGTTATCAACGGCAAGCGCGCGCGATCGCGCTGCGAAAGGCGCGGACGCCACGGCGACCGTGGAAGGCACCGCAAACCCTCAACGAAATCCGCGCAACTCATCGGCAGCTGTCCTCCTTCAAAAACGAACCTGCTCTATGTGCCCAGCGCCTCCCGCCGCAATCGAATTTCCTTGATCGACCGATCGATTTCGCTGAACGGTGGAACGTCTGACAATGGCAGGAGACGAGACGATGAAGCCGATAGACTTTTCCAAGGACGATAAGGCCGCGCTGATTGCGCGGATCCAGCACTTCTTCGACAAGGAACTGGATCAGCCGGTAGGGCTCCTCAAGTCGGAACTGGTCCTCGACTTCTTCGCCAAGGAGATCGGCGCCGGTACACTACAAGCAGGGGCTGCAGGATGCACATGCGGCGTTTCTGAAGCGTGCCGACGACCTTGCAGACGATATCTACGGGCTGGAGCAGGCGGCGCGGGACTGAGCCTCAGCCGGTGAGAGCCTTTTGGCTGGTGATGATCTCGATGCCGCGTGCGTGCATCTCGTCAATTGCGGCAGCCACCCCTTCCGGCGTGATGCCGCGGCTTGCGTCTTCGATGAAGCGGACCTTGATCCCGGGCGTGAGTTCCAGCGCATCGAGCGCCGAGAATTTGACGCAATAGTCTGTCGCCAGGCCGCAGACGTCGAGCTCTGTCACGCCCTGGTCTTCGAGGAAATCGGAAAGCCCGGTCGAGGCATCCTGGTCGTTGTCGCGGAAGGCGGAATAGCTGTCCACCAGCAGGACTTCGCCCTTTTGCTCGATAAGGTCGATCTCTTCGGATTTCAGCGCCGGATGCAGTTCGGCGTCGAGGGTGTTCTTTACGCAGTGATCCGGCCGCGCGTACCGTCTGCCGGGCTTGCCGGAAAGCTCGCCCATTTCGAAAGGCTTCTTGCCCGGATGGGAGGAGGCAAAGCTTCCGTGGCCGGGTGGATGCCAGTCCTGCGAGGCGACGATCAGATCGTATTTGCCGCTGTCGATCAGCTTGTTTGCGACCGGCACCACCTGATCGCCGTCCGGCACCGGAAGATTGCCGCCCGGGCAAAAACCATTCTGAATATCGACCAGCAACAACGCTTTCAAAAGGCGACTCCATACGTTTGCGGTGCAGCATGCCAAGCGGATATGCCGCTATCAACTAGTGGATTTGCGGGTGGTCAAGCGCAAGCTTTTTTTGGAGGAAGCGCGCATGTGTCGCGAGTGAGATGGCGCGACGCGGCCTGCCGCGCGGCGCCTGAGTGGAGTAACGCCAGCCCAAGCCTATCCCAGCGGCACGGGCGGCAATTCAATCGCCATGCGTTTCGTGGAAGTCGGCCTGGCCGCGCTTCCAGTAGCCCGCTGCTTTGATCCAGGCTTTCGGATGCTGGCGCTCATCGACCATGATGGCGCGCAGGCGCTTGGCGACGAGTGTTTCGCAAGCGATCCAGACATAGCCGTCGCCGGCGGGAAGCGTGAGGCCAAAGCTTCGTAAATCCTTGTCTGTACGCCCGGCCCGCGAGCGGATTGGACGCAACCGGCTCATGCACCTACGGGGGTGTGTCTTGCTGCTGAGGAGAAAACACGGCCATCGCGCTAGATTTCTCGTCCGGCCAGGCGGGGACCCACAATGGCAATCAGCATCGTGCAACTGGGCTCGCCGCGGAGCAAGGACGAGGGATTGCGCATCGGCACCGTGCGCCCAGCCCGCCGCGGGGCGTGCCGAAGGAGGAGTTTGCGAGCCGCGACTATTACGACGTCTGGCTGCCGATGCTGTCGCCGAGCCAGGAGCTGGTGGCCGAGGCGAAGGCAGCGCAGACCGAAGCCGAGTGGAAGACCTTTTCCCGCGCCTATCTCAAGGAAATGGCCGCACCCGACACCAGTCGGGTCCTCGACACGCTGGCCGCACTCTCGCACACCGCCAACTTCGCCGTCGGCTGCTACTGCGAAAACGAAAGCCGCTGCCACCGCAGCCTGCTGCGCGGCTTCTTGCGGAGCGTGGCGCGCAGCTCAGGGCGAAGGCCAGCGCCTAGGCGGCAGATGCGCTCTCTTGCCGATCCTACCGGCTATTTCTGCCTTCCTTGGCCACGAAGAGCAGCCGGGAGCAAGCCATGACCGAGCCAGGGCCAGAAGAGAAGATCGACGCCACCTTCCGCAACGGCTCGCTGACGGCCGCGGGCATCATTCTCGGCTTTTCGCTGAGCTTCATCAGCCGCTGGGTCTCCAACCCGAACGACTGGAGCCGCATCGACATCCTGCCGATGCTGCTCCTGACCGTCGGCATCGGTCTGCAGGTGAAGGTCTTCGCCGACCTTTTGGCGCGGGATTCGCTGATTGCTGCCAAATACGACCGGTCGCGGCGGCTCTTCCTGATCGGATTGGGCATCGTCGCCATCGGCATCGCGATCGCGCTCGTCAACGATATTCTGGGGATGGGCAAGATGCCGACGTGGGGGTGAGCGGGCATTATTCATGCCCGCTCCACAAGACGTTCGGCACACGCTTCTACCCGGCCGTCAGGTTTTGCTTGGTCGCAACGCCGTCGCGTCGCCGTCCGCATGGATGGTTGAAGAGGTCAGGTCCCAATAAGCTTGTTGCAAGTTGCCAGTGCAATGCCCGGATTGCTGAGAACGGCAATCACCAGAGACAGACCAATCACCGATAGTGAATAGCGTTTCATCTCGATCCTCCTATACCAGCCCGAAGGGAGTATGGGGAAGGGAGGGTGGAGGGGGAAGTCACGAATGGGTGAGGTGCAGTTGACGGCCGATGTCGGAATGAGGCCCCAGCCCGCTCGAACAGCGTCTCGAGCTCTCGTCTGCAACGATTGCCAAATGCCGGATACATTCAATCTAAATTCAGGGTTTTATTGCAGTGCCTATACGACGATTAAGCTTGATCCGTATTTTACTGCGCAAATTTCTGTACGAAGGTGCCAAGGTGGCCGATGGATGTCGCAGGGATAGATTGAAATCAAGGTTGTGTGTGACGAAATCCGAGACGGCTTTTTCTTCAAGCAATGGGGCGGCATCAACGCGAAAAACGCCGGCCGTGAATGTCGGGGTCAGACTTTTGACGAGATGCCTCGTGCCGCGCAGCCGGCTCGTCAAACCCGCTCGACAAACCCATCCAACACCCTCTTCTGCCCCGCCCGATCAAAATCGATCGTCAGCTTGTTGCCCTCGATCCCGGTAATATTCCCATTGCCGAATTTCAGGTGGAAGACGCGGTCGCCCATCTGGAAGCGGGAGGGTTCGGTGGAAGGTGGATTTGGCGACGAGTTCGCCTTCGATGGTGCGGCCCTTGGGGCCGCTTTCGCCGTAGCCGATACGTTCGACCGCGTGGCCCGAGCGGGTGCCCCAATTGTCGCGGGTGGCGTCGGTCTTGTTGGCTTGGGCGCGTTTCCAGCCGGGGGTTGAATAGGAATTGGCGAAGGGGTCGGCCTTGTCGAAGCGCGACTGGCCGTAGCCGCCGCGGCCGTAACCGCCGTAGCTCTGCTCGACCTCGGCGACTTCGACATGGGTTTCCGGCAGTTCGTCGAGGAAGCGCGAGGGGATGGTCGATTGCCAGAGGCCGTGGATGCGGCGGTTGGAGACGAACCAGATGTGGCAGCGGCGCTTGGCGCGGGTGATGCCGACATAGGCGAGGCGGCGCTCCTCCTCAAGCCCGGCGCGGCCGCTTTCGTCGAGCGAGCGCTGATGCGGGAAGAGGCCTTCTTCCCAGCCTGGCAGGAAGACAGTGTCGAATTCCAACCCCTTGGCCGAATGCAGCGTCATGATCGAGACGGCGTCGAGGTCTTCGTTCTGCTCGGCATCCATGACCAGCGCGACGTGCTCCAGGAAGCCGCGCAACGACTCGAAGCTCTCCATCGAGCGGATGAGTTCCTTGAGGTTGTCTAGCCGGCCGGGCGCTTCCGCCGTCTTGTCGGCCTTCCACATGTCGGTGTAGCCGGACTCCTCGAGGATCTGCTCGGCAAGTTCGGTATGCGGCGTCGTTTCAAGCCTTTGCTGCCAGTTCCTGAAGCTATGCACCACGTCGAAGAGCGCCTTGCGCGCCTTCGGTTTCAGCTCGTCTGTTTCAATAATGTCGGCGGCTGCGGCGAGCATCGGGATGTCGCGGGCACGGGCGTAGTCGTGCAGCGCGCGCACGGTCGTGTCGCCGAGGCCGCGCTTCGGGGTGTTGATGATGCGCTCGAAGGCCAGGTCGTCGGCGGGCTGGGCGACGAGGCGGAAATAGGCCATGGCATCGCGGATTTCGAGGCGCTCGTAAAAGCGCGGGCCGCCGATGACGCGGTAGTTGAGGCCGAGCGTCACGAAGCGATCTTCGAATTCGCGCATCTGGAAGGAGGCGCGCACCAGGATCGCCATGTCGTTGAGGTTATGCTGCTTGCGCTGCAGGGCCTCAATCTCCTCGCCGATGGCGCGGGCTTCCTCTTCGCTGTCCCAGGAGGCATGCACCTGCACCTTGACGTCTTCCGGGTCGACGCGGTCGGTGAACAGCGTCTTGCCGAGCCGGCCTTCGTTGTGCGCGATTAGATGCGCGGCGGCGCCGAGGATGTGTTCGGTCGAGCGGTAGTTGCGCTCCAGCTTGATGACCTTGGCGCCCGGGAAATCTTTCTCGAAGCGCAGGATATTGTCCACTTCCGCGCCGCGCCAGCCATAGATCGACTGGTCGTCGTCGCCGACGCAGCAGATGTTGATGGTGGTGTCCCTGATCTCCCCCCTTGTGGGGAAGATGTCGGGGGAGCCGACAGAGGCGGGTGTACTCGCTCCGCTGTCCGAGGGGTTATCGCCCTCTGCCCTGCCGGGCATTTCTCCCACAAGGGGGGAGATGGACTTTCGGCTCGGCCGCTGCGCCAACAGCCGCAGCCACATGTACTGCGCAGTATTGGTATCCTGGTATTCGTCGACGAGGATATAGCGGAAGCGCTGGTTGTATTCCTTGAGCAGGTCCGGGTTCTTGCGGAAGATAGCGATGGGATGCATCAGCAGATCGCCAAAATCGCAGGCGTTCAAGGTCATCAATCGCGCCTGATAGGCGAAGTAGAGTTCCCGGCCCTTGCCGTTGGCAAAAGCGCGGGCGTCGCCTTCGGGAATGTCGGCGGGGCCGAGGCCCTTGTTTTTCCACGTATCGATCATGCCGGCGAATTGCTTGGCCGGCCAGCGCTTGTCGTCGAGGCCCTCGGCCTGGATCAGCTGCTTGACGAGGCGAACGACGTCGTCGGTATCGAGGATGGTGAAATCGGACCGCAGGTTAACGAGCTCGGCGTGGCGGCGAAGCAGCTTGACGCCGATCGAGTGGAAGGTGCCGAGCCAGGGCATGCCTTCGACGGCGCCGCCGACGAGTAGCGCGATGCGTTCCTTCATTTCGCGCGCCGCCTTGTTGGTGAAGGTGACGGCGAGGATCTGCGAGGGGAAGGCGCGCCCGGTGCTCAAGATATGCGCGATGCGGGTCGTCAGCACGCGGGTCTTGCCAGTGCCGGCGCCCGCCAGCACGAGCACCGGGCCTTCCAGCGTTTCGACCGCTTCGGTCTGTTCGGGGTTCAGGCCTGCAAGGTAGTCCGGCCGCTTGCCGCCGTCGCGGGCAGCCATGGCGCGGGCGGCGATCCCTCCGGCTGCAGGGGCGGGCGCCTGCGGCTTGCGCGGCGCTTCACCCGGTTCTTCGTCGAAGAAGGGGATATCGTCGAAACTATTGCTCATGGCGCGTAATGTAGTGATTCGGGATGGAAAGGCCAGAAAAGATGTTCTTGGTTCATTCCAGCGCCTCCAGGACGAAAGCTGACCGTTGCCGGCGCGGCGCATTTGGGGCGGCGGCAGATGCCCAAAGTAGCGATTGGCAATTCAGGCCGGAAATACGCTTCCGCTCAAGCAAAAGTGACCTGTTTTCGCGAGGATGGAGATTACAATTCTGTAATGACTAGCACGTGCGCTTGATGGCCGCTTGTAAAGGGGCGATATTGTCGCAGTCAGGTGGGGAAAATGTCTAAAGGCGCTCTTTTCGATCGTCCCAGGTCTGACCCCTTGGTCCTCCGGAGACGTGAATGGCTTTTTGGAAGCAGTTTGTTCTTTCTCTTATCGTTATTGCGGCCGGCTTTGCCGGATGGATTTTCTTGTGCCGGGTGCGGCTGATGTTTTGAGAAATGCCGGCGTCCCGGAAAACATTGTCGCCAAGGTGGCTCCTCCCGTGGAGTTCCGGCGGTGCGTCGGGGCAGGGCGAGGGCGCCCAGGGCGGCGCAGGACGCAATGGCAGCGGGCGCAACAGCGCCGTTCTCGTCGTGACACAGGCCGTCGTGCAGGGCGTGGTCAACGACCGGCTGAACGCGATCGGCACAGGCGACGCGATCCGCTCGGTGGTGGTGACGCCGCAGGCAATGGGCACGATCCGTGAAATCCTCATCAAGTCCGGGGACAAGGTCAAGCAGGGGCAGGTGCTTGCCAAGCTCGACAGCGAGGAGCAGGTGATCGCCAAGGGGCAGGCCGAAGTGGCGTTGAAGAGCGCGATCGAGAAATCCAATCTCTATCACAACATCAAATCCAGCGTTGCGCGCATGGACGTATTCGATGCCGAGATTGCCGAGCAGGGCGCGCGGCTGCAGCTGCAGGCCGCCGAGCTCAATCTCACCCGGCGCAACATCGTGGCGCCGATCGACGGCATCGTCGGCATCGTCCCAGTCAACATCGGCGACAACGTGACCACCAGCACGCCGATCGTGACACTCGACGACCGCTCGGAAATCCTGGTCGACTACTGGGTGCCGGAGCGCTTCGCCAATACGGTTTCGGTCGGCCAACCGGTTGAGGTAACGTCGGTCGCGCGGCCGGGGCAGGTGTTCACCGGAGTGGTCCAGGCAGTCGACAACCGCATCGACGCGGCCAGCCGGACGCTGCGCATCCGCGCCAAGATCGACAACCGCGCCGACGAGCTTCGCGCTGGCATGTCCTTCAATGTCAGCATGAAGTTCGCGGGCGAAAAATATCCTGCGGTCGATCCGGTTTCCGTTCAGTGGGATTCGCAGGGCTCTTTCGTCTGGCAGGTGGTCGACGGCAAGTCGCACAAGGTGCGCGTCAGCATCGTGCAACGCAATCCGGATTTCGTGCTCGTGAAAGCCGGCATCAAGGATGGGGACGCCATCGTGACGCAGGGTCTGCAGCGCGTCCGCGAGGGCGGGCCGGTGCGGACCGGCAATGAACTGGCCTCGAACAACGGGGTCGCGACACAATGAACGTGACCGTCACCGAACTTCCAGAGAGAGCCTCCGGCAAGCAGACCTTTACGGCACTCTTCGTGCGGCGCCCGATCCTGGCGCTGGTTTTCAATACGCTGATGGTGGTGGCGGGTCTTGCTGCCTATGCCGGGATCGAAGTGCGCGAACTGCCGGATGTCGACCGCCCGGTCGTGACCGTGCGCACCATGTTCGACGGCGCTGCACCGCAGACGATCGATCAAGAGCTGACGAAGGTCATCGAAGGCGCAGTTGCGCGCGTCAGCGGGCTGAAATCGATCTCCTCGCAATCGCAGTTCGGCCAAAGCCGCGTGACGCTGGAGTTCTCCGATACCGTCGATCTCGCCGTCGCCGCAAACGACGTGCGCGATGCGATCGGGCGCATCATGGAGCAGCTACCGGACGATGCCGACGCCCCGCAGATCGTCAAGGCGGATGCGGATTCACAGCCGATCATGCGTCTTGCGGTCACCTCGACCAAGCTCAACATGGATGACCTGACGCTCCTCGTCGAAAACGAGATCGTCGACCGGCTGGCCTCCGTCGATGGCGTTGCCGATGTCGAGCAATACGGCGACCAGGAAAAGATCTTCCGGGTCGATGTCGACCAGGGCGCTCTCGCAAGCCGCGGGCTGACGGTCGGCGATCTGACGGAGGCGCTCGACAACTCCGCCCTCGACGTTCCTGCCGGATCGCTGAAGAGCACGACACAGGACATCGTGGTGCGCGCCACGGCGAGCCTGCAAAAGCCGGAGGACTTCGCCAATGTCATCCTGCAGGACCGCGTGCGTCTCGGCGACGTCGCGACGGTGACGCTCGGGCCGCGTGACGGCGATACGGCGCTGCGCTCTAATGGCAAGCGCGGCATCGGCCTCGGCGTCATCCGCCAGGCGCAATCGAATACGCTCAATATTTCGAGCGGCATCAAGACGGTGGTCGAGCAGCTTTCGAAGACGCTGCCGGAAGGCACGAAGATCGCGATCACCAGCGACGACGCCGTGTTCATCCAGGGAGCGATCCACGAGGTCGTGCTGGCGCTGATCCTTGCCGGCGTCATCGTCACCGGCGTCATCTACCTCTTCCTGCGAGACTGGCGGGCAACCTTGATCCCCGCGGTCAGCATGCCGGTGGCTTTGATCGGCACGCTGACTGCGATCTATCTGGTGGGGTTCTCGATCAATATCCTGACGCTGCTCGCCATCGTCCTGGCGACAGGTCTCGTCGTCGATGATGCGATCGTGGTGCTCGAGAACATCGTGCGCCGGCGCGCCGAAGGCATGGGGCCGCGGGCGGCCGCCGTCCTCGGCACGCGCGAGGTCTTCTTCGCGGTCATCGCGACCACGGCAACGCTTGCCGCCGTCTTCATTCCGCTGTCATTCCTGCCGGGGCAGGTGGGCGGTCTCTTCCGGGAGTTCGGCTTCGTGCTGGCCTTCTCGGTCGGTCTCTCGTCGATCGTCGCGCTGACGCTTTGTCCGATGCTCGCCTCGCGCATGCTGACGAAGCCAATGCTGGAGGATCATGGCGCGCTCGGCCGCTTCGGCGGGGCGTTTGCGCGTGTCTATCAATGGAGCCTGCAGCGTTGCCTCAACGCGCCCTTGGTCGTCATTGTCGCGTCGGTTTTCTTTGCCGGGGCGGCGCTTGTCGCCTTCTCGACGGTCAAGAGCGAGCTTACGCCGAACGAGGACCGCGCCATGGTGATGATGCGGCTCACCGCGCCGCAGGGATCGAGCCTCGAATATACGCGCGACAAGCTGCAGCTCGTCGAAGAATACCTGCAGCCGCTGGTCGACAGCGGCGACATCAGGAACGTCTTTTCGATCTCCGGCCAGGGCGGCTCGGCCAATAGCGGCTTCATGGTGCTGACGCTGGCGCCCTGGGGCGAGCGCGACCGCACGCAGGCGCAGATCGTCCAGGACATCAACCGGGCGGCATCGCGCGTGCCCGCTCTTCGCGGCAATGCGATATCCTCGAACAGCCTGCGCATTCGCGGCGCCGGCAGCGGTATGCAGATGGCGCTCGTCGGCAATGACTACGACCGCCTGACGGCTGCCGCCGTCGAGCTGGTGCAGGCGCTGGATGCGACCGGGCAGTATGATACGCCGCGCCTGACCAACGAGCCGACGCAGGCGCAGGTCTCGGTGACGATCGACCGCGAGCGGGCTTCCGATCTCGGCATCGATATCACCGGGCTTTCGACGGCGATGCAGTCGCTGCTCGAGGGACGTTCCGTGGTCGACGTCTTCGTCAATGGCGATGCCTATCCGGTTCTGCTCACTTCGACCATGCGGCCGATCGATGATCCGACGGATCTCGAAAACGTCTTCCTGAAGACCGGCGAGGGCAAGATCGTACCGATGTCGGTCATCGCTTCGATGAAGGAAGGCGCGGTTGCGCCGCAGCTGAACCGTGAATTGCAGCTCGCTTCCGTCGCGATCACGGCGGGCCTCAAGGAGGGCATGTCGCTCGGCGATGCCGTCAAGCAGGTGACGGAGCTTGCCGAGCCGATCCTGCCGCCAGGGCGCGCGTCTTGTTCCACTTGCCGAAGCGGCGACCCTCGAAGAGAACTCCAGCGGCATGGCGCTCACCTTCGGCTTTGCGATCGTGATCATCTTCCTGGTGCTGGCGGCGCAGTTCGAAAGCGTGCTGTCCTCGCTGATCATCATGTCGACCGTGCCGCTTGGGCTTGCCTGCGCCGTCTTCGCGCTCATTATCACCGGATCGAGCCTCAACATCTACAGCCAGATCGGCCTCGTGCTGCTCGTCGGCGTCATGGCGAAGAACGGTATCCTGATCGTCGAGTTCGCCAACCAGCTCCGCGACCGCGGGGTAGAAGTGCGCGAGGCGATCGAACGCGCCTGCGCGCTGCGCCTGCGCCCTGTCATGATGACGATGATCGCCACCATCCTCGGCGGCGTTCCGCTGGTCTTTGCGCATGGCGCAGGCGCGGAAGCGCGTATCGCGCTCGGCTGGGTGATCGTCGGCGGACTGGGTTTCGCAACGCTGGTCACGCTCCTTATCACGCCGGTCGCCTATCTGCTGGTGGCGCGCTTTGCCAAGCCACATGCGCATGAGGAAGCCCGTCTGCACGAGGAGATGGCGATTGCGGCACGGCCGAAACCGGTGCCCGATCCCGAAGCATCTCCAGGCCGCGGAGTAGATTTGACGCCGTCTGCTTAAAACGTCGCCGCCTCCCATCGCGGCGGCGTGTTCGTGTGTCAATGAAGGTTGCAAAACAGAATAAATTTCTTCTGAACGTTAGATGTTTCTTAAGCGTAAAACGCAATGATCTACCCGTAACCGATCAGATGCCTCGGCGTTTCGGAGGCTTGCCCACCCGCTGATTTCAGCGCCCGAACATGACGTTTCGCGGACACGGTTCGCTGTTTGTTTAAGTAGCATGTAGTTGTGTTCGGAGTTTCGTTCCCGTGAGTATTTTTCAACGCACATCTGTCGATGCGGCGCTGCATACGCTTCGTGATATCAACCACAGCCTGACGCGGACGCAGAACCGCGTCTCGTCCGGCTTTCGCGTCGAACAGGCCCGCGACAACGCCGCCTACTGGTCGGTGGCGACGACGGCCCGCTCCGACAATAAGGCGCATGCTGCCATTCAGGATGCGCTCGGCATGGCGGCCGCCACAATGGGTACGGCCTATACGGGCGTTGCCCGCGCCGTTGACGTCGTTTCCGAAATCAAGGCGAAACTTGTCGCTGCGACCGAACAGGGCGTCGATAAGGAAAAGATCAATGAGGAGCTGACGCAGCTGAAGGCACAGTTGCGCTCCGTCGCCGAAGCGGCAGCCTTCAACAGCGACAACTGGGTCGTCCTGACGGATGAAGACAATCCCACCGAGCCGAAGCAGATTCCGGCGTCCTATATCCGCAATGCCGACGGCACGGTCACCGTCGGCACGCTGACCTATCATATCGACCTGCCGTCGACGGGCGTCACCACATCGAAGGATGCCCGCTACCTCGTCGACGACCGTTCCGGCGGGAGCGGCGAATACGGCGCTCTGACGTCATCCTATTTCGCGACGGAAATGGGCGCTTCGCAGAATTACGTCATGATTTTGAGCAAGGCGGGCAATACCGCCGGACAAGTGGAGATCGGGCTTTCATCCTCGACGACAAAAGATCAGGTCGATGAGATGATCAGCGTCGTGGACGGCATTCTCAGGCAGACGACCACCGTGGGCTCGGCTTTTGGTGCGCTGGAAAAACGCATCGAGCTCCAGAACGAGTTCGCCAAAACGCTTTTCGACGCGTACAGCTCAGGCATCGGGCGTCTGGTCGATGCCGATATGGAAGAGGAGTCGAGCAAGCTCACGGCGTTGCAGACGCAGCGGCAGCTTGGCCTGCAGGCGCTCTCGATCGCCAATGCCAGCTACGACACCGTAAGGCAACTCTTCCAGGCCTTCTAAGCGCATGCGGTCCCGCCTGACTCGATATTGTCGAGCCTGTCGAGACCGCTGTGGCAAATTGGCGATATCCTTGGGATTTGTGCAAGCGAGACGTGTCCATTCCACTGATTTTGTTTTATCGGAGGGGACGCGTTCATCTTGTTGCCGCATTCCATAATATTTGCTCGGGCCAGCTTCGAACGGAGAGCTTTCTGTCCATGATCAAGAAATTCGTACTTCTGGCGATGGCCGCCAGCTACCTGACCGCCTGCACCACGACCGACCCCTATACGGGCGAGCAGAAAATGTCGAACACCGCAGGCGGGGCAATGCTCGGAGCTGTCGGCGGAGCGCTTGCGGGTGCCGCCCTTGGCGGACGCGGGCACGGCCCGCGCAATGCGGCGCTGATCGGCGCGGGCCTCGGCGCGCTCGCAGGCGGCGCGATCGGCAACTACATGGACCAGCAGGAAGCGGAACTCCGCGCCCAGCTCCAAGGCACCGGCATTTCAGTGACGCGTAACGGCGACAACATCATCCTGAACATGCCGTCGAACATCACCTTCGACATCGACCAGGACGCCGTGAAGCCGGGCTTCTATCCGACGCTGAACTCGGTAGCGGTCGTGCTCAGGAAGTTCAACCGCACATTGATCGATGTCAACGGCCATACGGATTCCACCGGCAGCCTGCAGCATAACCAGGATCTGTCGCAGCGCCGCGCCCTTTCGGTTGCCGGTTATCTCGGCGGACAGGGTATCGACCAGCGTCGCGTCTCTGCCGTCGGCTTTGGCCCGTCGCAACCCGTCGCGTCAAACGCGTCGGAGGCTGGCCGCGCCCAGAACCGCCGCGTCGAGATTCAGATCGCGCCGATCACGCAGAGCTGAGCTGCGCCACATTTATCAAAAACGGCCGGGTCATCGCCGGCCGTCTTTCGTTTCAGGCATGCATCGTCGCGCCCTTAATGATCTTGTCGACGATCTTCTTGCCGGCGCGCAAAGCGACGCCCACGACCTTGGCGTCTTCCGGCGCGTATTCGGCAAATACGGCGCGATTGGCGGCGTCATGGCCGGTTGCAAACATCTCCTCGATGAACAGCGAGGATGGAATCTCGCGTTCCAGCACGCGGCGATGTATCGCTGAAATCGTCGCCTCATCGGCCGATAGCACGATGATCGGCTGGACTGACATGGCATTGTAGGTGTTGCCGGCGCGGTCCCTGTAGGCCTCGCCGATGATCGCGGGATTTTGCCCGGCGATGCCGCTCATCAAAAAGGCGGTTACATTGAGCTTCTGCCATGACGCAAGATTGTTTCGCAGAACGATCGCAATTTTGGTATCAAACATTCCAGTCTCTTTCATGCGGTTTCGAGGTCGCGTTGAGCCAGGATGTAACGCCGCAGGTTTTCGAAGGTCTTGAACGTTTGTGCGTGCCGCAGGGTGGCGACGGCATTGTGGCAGCGCCAGCCTTTCCCGGGATCGAGCGCATCGAGGCGAAATTCAGCGGAAATGCCTTCGAGCCGCACCGGCACGACACCTATGGGCTCGGTGTGACGCTGAAGGGTGTGCAGACCTTCTCGTATCGCGGCGAAAGGCGCTTCAGCATGCCCGGTCAGGTGATCGTGCTGCATCCAGACGAGGTGCATGACGGCGGGGCGGGCACCATCGACGGGCTGCAATACCGTATTGTCTACCTGGAACCCGCGCTGCTTGCCGAAAGCCTGGAAGTCGAGAAACTCGGGCTGCCTTTTGTCGACCAGCCTGTCGTCAGCGATGCGGTTCTTGCCGGCGTCCTGCTTGGCGCACTGACTGATCTCGATGGAGGGCTCGACGAGCTCTTCGTCGACGATTTCCTGATGCGCATAGCCGACGGGCTTGTAAGGCACGCGAAGGCATTGCGCAGGCTGCCCGCCACTATAGCGTGGAATCAGGCCCGTTGCGCCCGCGACTACCTTGAAGCACATGCGACGCGAACGGTGCGTTCCGACGAGCTTGAATCGGTAACAGGACTCGACCGCTTTGCATTGTCGCGGCATTTCCGGGCTGCATTCGCGACCAGTCCGCATCGCTACCTTCTGATGCGGCGGTTGCAGCAGGCGCGGGCGATGATCGGCGAGGGCAGCGAGCTGTCGGACGTCGCCTTTGCCACCGGCTTTGCGGATCAGAGCCACCTGAACCGGCATTTCAAGAAAGCCTACGGCATGACGCCCGGCCAATGGGCCGCGCTCAGGCGGGGTTCTCGGCCAGGCCGCTTTTCCGCGCGATGAAGCGCGCGAGCATCGGCCCGGTAAACAGGATCACCACAAACCGCCCCACCTGCATCGCCATGACGAAGGGCAAGTCGACATCGCTAGAGGCGGCGATGATGGCAACCGAATCCGCACCGCCAGGGCTGGTCGCGAGATAGGCTGTCAGCGGATCGATGCCCGCGAATTTGTGCAGGGCCACGGCCATCAGCCCGCAGATCGACATCAAAAGCAGGATGGAGGCGGAGACGCGTGGCAGAGCGCGGGCGGCATGCTTCAGGATCGAACGGGTGAAGCGCAGTCCGATGCTCCAGCCGATCAGGGCATAGCTGATCGCGAGCAGCCACATCGGCAGCTCGATCGTCAGGAGGTCGAAACCCTGCAACAGAGAGCCCGCGAGAAGCGGCAGGATGATGGTGCCGCCCTGGACGCGGAAACGGAAGGCGGCATAGACGCAACAGCAGGCAAGCAGCACAGTCGCGGCAAATGCCGGCCAGTCGATCGGCGGGAAGAGAATAAGCGGTGGCAGCCCGCCGTCGGCGGTGACCCAGAGGCGCGAGACGCCGGAAGCGGCTACGCAGACGAAGACGACGCGCAGATACTGCATGAAGGCGACAAGGCGGGCATCGGCGCCATAAGCCTCCGACATGATGACCATGGCCGAGGCGCCGCCGGGGGAGGAGCCCCAGACGGCGGTGGTGCCAGGCAGCACCTGCAGCCGGGTCAGGAGATAGCCGAGCACGCCTGCGATGGCAATTACCGAGACGATGACCAGCAAGAAGAGCGGCGCATCCTTGGCCATCGTTGCGAGAATGTCCGGCGTGATGGCGCGCGCCATCATCAGGCCGACCAGAGCCTGCCCGAATTGCAAGGGCCAGTAGGGTACGCGCATCTGGCCCTTGCCGATCACCAGGGCGAGAAAGATCGCCGCGATCATCGGCCCAACGAGCAGCGATGCCGGAAGGGCGAAAAGTTCAAGAACGACAACGAGAGAGGTGGAGAGGCTAAGCAGCAGAACCCATCTCGCAAGGCTGGCTTCTCGTATGGCTCGGCTTGCGGCTTTGAACGGCATCGAACGCCTGTCTTTTCCGACCGATGGGCCGCGGTGAACGGCATGGAAATTCATCGGTAGCAACATATGGACCGGCGGGACCAGCCGGAAATCTATCGCCGGTATATGGGCAGGTTAAGCTGGCCGCAATTGCGAAATATAGCCACCTTGGCGAAAATTCCGCCTGGCGCGCGCCAGTCGAATAGCAGCGTTGCGCCAGGCGCAAGGCCCGGGCTAGAGACGAACGTTGGCTGCGAGAAAATCGAGCAGTGCGCGGACGCGGGCGGGCAGCGGACCGCCTTGGCCGATATAGACGGCATAGAATTCCTCAAGGTCGCCGGGGTTCAGGTCTTCAAGGACAGATACCAGTCTTCCTGCGGCGATATCGGCGCCGACAGTGAAGACGGCAAGGCGCGCGAGGCCGGCGCCGGAAAGTGCCAGGTGGCGCATCCCTTCGCCGTCGCCGACCTGAATGCCCGGCGTCACCGGCACAAGCACCGTGTCGTCTTGATCAAGTAGCGGCCAGCCGCCGATGGCGCGGGAATAGGAAAAGCCGATGCGGCAGTGCTGTTGGAGATCGGCGATCGACTTTGGTTCGCCATGGCGGCGAAGGTAGTCCGGCGAGGCCACGATGAACTTGCGGGCTGCACCGAGCTTGCGGGCGATCAGGCTGGAATTCTTCAGCGGTCCGGCGCGGATTGCGACGTCGGCGCGCTCCTCCATGAGATCGACGACCTTGTCCGTGTAGGAAATGTCGAGCGTCACGGCGGGATGAAGCGCCATGAAGGATGATAGGAGGGGCGCGAGCACATGATTGCCGAAGGACGCGCTGGTATTGATACGGATCGGCCCGGCCGCCTGTTCGCCGGCTGAGGCATAGCGCTCGGCCTCGGCGATATCGGCAAGGATGGAGACGCTCCTTTCGTAGAATGCGCAACCCTCCGGCGTGAGTTGCAGGCGCCGCGTCGAGCGGTTGATGAGACGTGTGCCAAGCCGGGCTTCGAGGCGGGCGATGAGCTTGCTGACGGCCGACGGGGTCATCCGGCAGGCGGTTGCCGCAGCGGTAAAGCCGCCAAGCTCGACGGCGCGCACGAAGACGTCCATTTCGCCGGCGCGATTGATGTCCTGACGGCTCATGATGAATTCAAATCACAAATGACTTTCTCGCTGGCAATCTATATCGCGCCTTAGTGAGTGTCTATCTCTCCTCAAGACAACAGGAGACAGTCCATGGAATACAGAAATCTCGGTGCATCCGGCCTCAGGGTGCCGGTCTTGAGTTTCGGCGCGGGCACCTTCGGCGGCAGCGGCCCATTGTTCGGCGCATGGGGCAATACCGACGCGGCGCAGGCGCGGCGTCTGGTCGATATCTGCCTCGAGGCAGGCGTCAATCTCTTCGATACCGCCGATGTCTATTCGGCGGGCGCATCGGAGGAGGTTCTGGGGCAGGCGATCGGCGGCAAGCGCGACGCCGTGCTCATCTCCACGAAGATGGCCTTGCCGATGGGGACGGGCCGGCAGATTGGGGAGCTTCGCGCTTGCGGCTAATCAAATCCGTCGATGATGCGCTTCGCCGCCTCGGCACAGACTATATCGATTTGCTGCAACTGCATGCCTTTGATGCCTCGACGCCGGTCGAGGAGATGCTTTCGACGCTCGATCGACTCGTTGCTGCCGGCAAGCTGCGCTATATCGGCGCGTCGAATTTCGCCGGCTGGGAGCTGATGAAATCGCTCGCCGTCTCGCAGCGGCATGGCTACGCGCGGTACGTGGCCCATCAGGTCTATTATTCGCTGGCGGGCCGGGACTACGAATGGGAGCTGATGCCACTCGGTGCCGACCAAGGCGTGGGTGCGCTTGTCTGGAGCCCGCTTGCCTGGGGCAGGCTGACCGGCCGGATCCGCCGCGGCCAGCCGCTACCGGAAGGAAGCCGGCTGCACCAGACGGCGGAATACGGCCCGCCGGTCGATGACGAAATGCTCTTCAACATTGTCGACATTCTCGAGGAGATTGCCGCGGAGACGGGCAAGACGGTGCCGCAGATCGCCATCAACTGGCTGACCGCCCGGCCAACCGTGTCCAGTGTCATCATCGGGGCGCGCAACGAGGAGCAGCTGCGCCAGAACCTCGGTGCTGTCGGCTGGTCGCTGACGAAGGAGCAGGTCGAAAGGCTCGAAAAGGTCAGCGCGGTGTCGGCGCCTTATCCGTATTTCCCATACAGACGGCAGGAAGGCTTCGCGCGGCTCAATCCACCGCTCGTTTGAGCCATCTCACGAGACTCTTGACTGGACAGGCGCCATCCGTCGTCCCATACCAACCTTCCCGTGACGGCGGATAGTATGGGAGATCAACAGGATGGCGCTCAGCGATGCAAAGGCTGGAAAACGCAACGAGGAGGGCATTTTCGCGGTCGTCGGCATCTTGAAGCAGCGCTTCGGCGAGCGCTTCCAGACCGGCGAATCCTTCCGCGCCCAGCATGCACATACGACCACCTACATTCCGGCGCAGTTGCCCGACGGTGTGCTGTTTGCCGAGACGGCCGATGACGTGAAGGCCGCCGTCAAGGTCTGTGCCGAACACAAGGTGCCGGTGATCGGCTTTGGCACCGGTTCTTCGCTGGAGGGGCAGGTGAATGCCCCGAATGGCGGGGTTTCGATCGATTTCAGCCGGATGAACCGGGTTCTCGAAGTGAATGCCGAAGACCTCGATTGTACCGTCGAGCCAGGCATCACGCGCGAGGAACTTAACGTTTATCTCCGCGATACCGGCCTCTTTTTTCCCATCGACCCCGGCGCGAATGCCTCGATCGGCGGCATGGCTTCGACGCGGGCGTCCGGAACCAACGCCGTGCGCTATGGCACGATGAAGGACAATGTGCTCTCGGTTACGGCCGTGACGGCCAATGGCAAGGAAATCCGCACCGCGCGCCGGGCGCGCAAATCCTCGGCGGGTTACGACCTGACTCGCCTTTTCGTCGGCGCCGAAGGCACGCTCGGGATTTTGACCTCGGTGACGCTGCGGCTGCAGGGAATTCCCCAGAAGATCGCAGGCGGGGCTTGCTCCTTCCCGACAATCAAAGCCGCCTGCGACGCGGTCATCATGACAATCCAGATGGGCATTCCGGTCGCGCGCATCGAATTGCTCGACGACGTGCAGATGCGGGCGTGTAACGCCTATTCGCGTCTGACTTACGCCGAGAGCCCGACGCTCTTCCTAGAATTCCACGGAAGCGACGGGGCCGTCGAGCTTCAATCGGCGCAGTTTGCCGAGATCGCGGCCGAATGCGGTGGCGGCGAATTCCTTTGGACGGCAAACGCCGAGGAACGCAACAAGCTCTGGAAGGCACGGCACGATGCTTATTGGGCCTGCCGCGCGCTGGCGCCCGGGCTTGCCGCACTTTCGACCGATGTTTGTGTTCCGATATCACAGCTTGCCGATTGCGTTGCCGAGACGCAGGCCGACATCCAGGAACATGGTCTGCTGGCGCCGATTGTCGGCCATGCAGGAGATGGCAATTTTCACGTGCTCCTCCTGTTCGACGACAAGACGGCGGAAGGTGTCGCGGTTGCGGAGGATTTCGTGGTGCGGCTCAACCAGCGGGCTCTCGCGATGGATGGAACATGCACCGGAGAGCATGGGATAGGACAGGGGAAGATGGCGTTTCTCGAGCAGGAACTCGGCGGCGCCGTCGATCTTATGCGGCAGGTCAAGCAGGCGCTCGATCCTGACAACATCTTCAATCCGGGCAAGATTTTTCATCTTGTCTGAAAACGGAACAATCTCATGATCTTCGGCTTTGCTCCCGGCATGAATGACGGTAGTGTCGGCAACGGAATCCCGAATGGAGAATGCTTGATTTGATGGGCCGGTTCCTCGTCTTTTTGGGGGGAGTGATCGTCGTAGTGCTCTTCGTGGCACTGCTCGCGCCGCTTTTCATCGACTGGACTGACTTTCGCAGGAATTTCGAAGATCAGGCAAGCCGCATCATCGGCAAGAAGGTGACGGTGCATGGCACGGTCGATGCGCGCCTTTTGCCTTTTCCATCGGTAACACTGCATGACGTGCGTGTCGGGCAGGAATCCAGCGGCCAGCCGATCGTGCAGATCGAGCAATTCGCCATGGATGCCGAACTTGCGCCTTTCCTTTCCGGCGAGGCGCTGATTTTCGATATGCGCGTCGTCAATCCGAAGCTGCGTCTCCGCCTGTTGAAGGACGGCACGCTCGATTGGATGCGCGGCAGCCGGCCGGAGATTCCTGCAAAGACCGTCGTTTTGGAAAGTGTGCATGTCACCGGCGGCGACGTGCAGTTCATCGACGATCAGTCGGGCCGCGCCCGCACCATTACGGGGTTGAACGCGGAAATGTCCGCCCGGTCGCTGGCAGGCCCCTGGCGGATCGAAGGCGATGCGGCGCTCGACGGCGAGCATGGCAGCTTTTTGATTTCCAGCGGACAGCCCGACGAAACCGGCGCGCTGCAGGTCAGGACGCAGCTGATACCCGATCAGCATCCGGTCAAAATCGATCTCGATGGTCAGCTGAAGCTGGCCGACAGAAAGCCGAATTATCAGGGCCTCATGTCGGCTGCGGTCGAGAACCGCGGCGCGGCCAAATCCGACGACAAGAATGCACTGCCGCCGCGCCTCAAGGGCCGCTTCGAACTGACCAACGAGCGCATCCGGCTTTCCGAGTACCGGATGGAAATCGGCTCAGTGGACGATCCCTATGTGATCACCGGCGAGGCGACCCTCGATACCGGCAACGCGCCCGAGTTCCTGCTGATCGCCGACGGCCAGCAGATCGATGTGAACAGGATCGGCAATCAGGGCGCAGGCGGCAAGACCGCGCGCGATCCCGGCTTGTCCGCCCGGCAGCGGCTCAATTCACTGATCAGCATCATCGCCCAGATTCCCGTGCCGCAGGTGCAGGGCAAGGCGAGCGTCAAGCTGCCGGCGATCGTTGCCGGGGACACGACCATCCGCGACGTGCAGCTCGATCTGCAGCCGGCCGGCAACGGCTGGACGATCGACAATGCCGTGGGGACGCTGCCCGGGCGCACCCAGGTGGAGGGCCAGGGCCAGCTGACGCTAAGGGGCGACCCTTCCTTCAACGGGCAGATTACCGTTGCCTCCAATCAGCCCTCGGGGCTTGCCTCCTGGCTCGCGGGTTCGGTCGACCCCGCGATCCGTCAATTGAAGCAGGCGGGCTTTTCCGCCGATGTCAGCCTGACGCATCAGCAGCAGCGCTTCAACAATCTGGAGATTGCCATCGGCCCCGCTACGCTGAAGGGCAAGCTGGAACGGCAGGCGCTGGAGAACCAGCCGCCCCTGCTGAACGTCGACCTTGCCGGCGATGCGATCGACCTCGATGCGCTGAGGGCGCTGACGGGTCTGTTCACGGGGCAGGACGCAGGCGAAAATGTGCTCGACCACAAGATTACGGCACAGCTGAAGGCGGATAAGTTCAGCGCCTTCGGCGTCGAGGCAGAGAATGTCGAGACGAGCTTTACGATCGCTGAGGGGGCGCTTGCCGTCGACAAGCTGGTCGCCAAAAATCTGGCGGGCGCCGAAATCACCGCCACCGGCCGCGCCGAAGGCTCCTTGCTCGATTACAAGGGCTCGGGGGAGATCACCTTGAAGTCCGCCGATCCGGGACCTTTCTTCACGATGCTGAAGGAGCATCTGCCGCAGCATCCGGTGATGGACCGGCTGGTGCGCAATGCCGCCTGGTACACCAACACGGCGCTGCGCGGTGCGCTGACGCTTGGCGGCGACGAGGGCGACGGGCTTGCGCTGACGCTTGCCGGCGTTTCCAACGGAAGCCGCGTGAACCTCGACTACCGCATGTCGGATCTGTTGGCGCTGACGGGCAAGGGCACGACCAATCTGGAGGCGACGCTTGAAAACAGAACGACTTCGATCCTGTTCGGGCAGGCGGGCCTCGATCCGCTTCCGGTCGAAGCTGATGCCAACGGCCGGCTCGCCCTGAAAGTCCAGGCAAGCGGTACCGATCCGGCCGATGCATCGCTGACCTTTGCGACAGACCGGACGTCTTTTACTGCGAATGGCAAGGTCGATGTCCGTCCCGGGAATTTCATGAACGGCCAGATCGGCGTCTCGCTCGAGAGCGCCGATCTCGATCCGTATCTCGTGATGAACGGCATCGCGCTGCCGCAGTTGGGAACCGGGCTGCCTTTCGGGCTGCAAACAACGGCAACCATCGATGGCGACAAGGTCGTCTTCTCCGACCTCAAGGGTCACGCCGCGGAAAATCAGTTTTCGGGTGCGCTGACGGTCAATCGCAAGACAGACAGGACGACAGCGAGTGGCGAACTTGCGCTTGACCGCGCCGATGCGACCTGGCTGGGCGAGGCCGTCTATGGCCCGATGACAGATGCTGCGACGGGCAAGTTCTCGACCGCAGTACTTGGGCAGCCGGTGTTCAAGGATATGGATGTCAACCTGAAGTTTTCGGCCAAGGAGTTCTGGCCGGGATGGTCGGCAGCCGTAACCGGTTTCACCACCAACGCTGTCTACAAGGGCGACGAACTGCAGCTCAACGACATGAAGGGCGGCTGGGACGGCGGCAAGCTTTCCGGCAACCTGCTTTTCACCAATGCCGAGGGCACCGGCTTCTTCCAAACGAAGCTTTCGCTTTCCGATTCCGATCTCGCCGGCGTCGTCTGGCCGCGCGACGGCGCGCCGGTTGCGAACGGCAAGTTCGGGCTTTCTCTCGGTATGGAAGCTTCCGGTAAGACGATGACGGACCTAGTGAGCTCGCTCACGGGCTCCGGCGAGCTGCGGCTTGGCGAGACCACCGTGCGCGGGCTGAACCTTGCGATCCTGCCGCCGCTACTTTCTGCAACGGATCCGATGCAGGACCAGCTCAATGCCGGAAAGATACATCCGATCGTCGAAACGCTGCTCAACAATGGAGAGGCGAAACTTCCGCCGACGGGCATTCCGTTCAACATCACCGACGGCGTGCTCCGCGTGCAGAACGTCACCGTTGCCAACGAACTCGCCAAGGTCACCGGCAATGCGCAACTCAGCCTGCCGCAGGAGCGCATCAACGCATCGCTGAACATCACTCTCAATCCGGGCGAGGAAGCGCTTGCAGGCGCGGAGCCCGCGCTGCGGCTCAACTATTCCGGATTGCTCGCATCGCCCGGCCGGACGATGGACGTAACCGATCTTGCCGGATATCTGTCGCTTCGTGCATTCGAACGCGAACGCCGGCGTGTCGAGCGGCTACAGTCGAACGTCCTGGAAAAGCAGCGGCTGCGGCGCGAGGTGGCGCTTTACAAGTACAACGATGCGGAACGCGCAAGAGCCGCGGCGATCGAGGCGCAGCGCAGGGCCGAAGAGGAGCGCCTGCGCGCGCTTGCCGCGGAAGCTGCGCGGCAAAAGGCCGAGGCGGAGGCGAAGGCCAAAGCGGAGGCTGAAGCAAAGGCGAAGGCGGAGGCCGAGGCGAACGCCGCTGCTGAGGAGGCGGCGCGCCGCGCGCAGCAGCTCAACCAGCCGCCACCGATAACCGGCAACCGGCTGAATTTCGATGCCTTGCCGGGCGTGCCGTTGCCGCAGTAAAGGCTCTCTCTAGCTGCGGTTTTTCAACCAGCTCAAGACATGGATCCGCAGCGCGGAGGAGAGGTTGCTTTCCGGCTCTCTCCGGTCGTCGATTTCGGATATGAGGGCCGCAAGCGGAATGGTGCGGGCTGTGGCGATCGCTTTCAGCTCGGCCCAGAATTCGTCTTCCAGCGAGAAGCTGGTGCGGTGTCCATGCAGGCTGGCGGAATGCTTGCGGATCATCGTGCTTTCCGCAGGCCGTTTTCGCGGAGTTGACAGATTGAGGGAGGAAATACCGCCAAGCGATTGACTGCGAATTCTTTTCGGCCCGTCTGCGCCGTCATTCGCCGCCTTCGTCCTTTTCGATCCGGCCCTGTCGGTGTGCTTTTTCGGCCTTCTCGTTCAGCGCTTTGGTCAGCTGCTTCTCGGTCTTGGTGCGGCCGAAACGGATACGATTCTGCTCGGCCTGTTTGTCCTTTTCGGAACGGGCCTGCTTCTTCTTGAACTGGCGGAGATTAACGATTTCTGCGCTCATGGCTTGCCTCCGTCCGGCTGGAAAAGGGCACATGAAAAAGGGAAGCGTCTGCTTCCCTTGGTCTTTACTGCTTCTTGCGGAAGGCGTCGAGCGACACGACGGATCCCGGCTTCTTCTCGTCACCCTCTGCGGGTTTTGCCGCGGGGACTTCCTCGCCTTTTTCGGGTGCGACCGGATAGGCGGTGATTTCGGCCGCGGGAACTTCCTCGCCGTCTGCCAGCGGCACGTCGAATTCAAGTTCGAAATTGACCGAAGGGTCATAGAAGCCACGGATGGCATTGAAGGGGATGACCAGCTTTTCGGGCACGTCGGAGAAGGAAAGGCCGATCTCGAACAGCGATTCGGTGATCTTCAGATCCCAGAACTGGTGCTGGATCACGATGGTCATCTGCTCCGGATACTTGGATTTCAGATGCTGCGAGATGCGGACGCCGGGTGCACCGGTCAGAAACGTAATGAAGAAATGATGGTCGCCGGGCAAGCGGCCCGTCGTTGCGACTTCGGACAAGACCTTGCGGATCACGCCACGCAGCGCGTCCTGTGCCAGAATGTCGTAGCGGATGTGGTCCTGCCCCATACTTTTCCTGTCTTTCTTTGGTTCGGAAGTCTTTTCACAAGGGTATATGCCATGTCCGGCGCGCCTTGGGAAAGGCTAAGCGTCCGAGTCAGCTTCACAAACAGCATACATGATTTGGGCGGCAGGGAGAAGGTGAAGGCTTCTGTTGCCAGGTGCCTTCGGACCCCGCCTTAGAGGTGCTAACCAAAAGGGCTTAGAGCGGAATTCCCGCACCGCCGATTAGGCAGCGAGACGCATATTCCTTAGCGTTGTTGTCGTTTGCAACTACACTTGTGACCCGATAACGGCGGTATCAATGCCGAGCAAAAAGTCGATCTTTACACCCTTGTCGATCCTGTTTCGCCCCCATCAAAAGCCAGCCTCGTGAACCGGCTGTTTTTGGTGGAGGCGCCGGGTACCGCCCCCGGGTCCAATAGGTTTATTACACCGCTCATTTATCGCCATAGCCGGTCCGAAAACCGGCAAGGCTGATATAGTGTTTTCCGAAGCGCATGGAAAGGGGATACGTCACAAAACCGTTGCAGGCAGCATGAGAATTGCCGGGATAAGCCTCCGCACGGTTGGTTTCAGCGGCAGAAACGCCTAAATTGGGCGAACGGAATCGGCCGCGACCATGTGATCGCACACGGGGAGACACGGATGCTGCGTCATCCTGAACATCAATATCTAGACATCATGTCCCATCTGCTGGAGAAGGGCGATCGGCGGATGGATCGCACCGGCGAGGGCACGCTTTCGACGTTCGGCGCGATGATGCGCTTCGATCTTTCGGACGGCAGCTTCCCGGCGTTTACGACCAAGAAGGTCTTCTGGAAGACGGCGGTGAAGGAGATGCTCTGGTTTCTGACCGGGCAGACGAACATCCAGTCGCTGCTCAAGGAAAACGTCAAGATATGGACGGACTGGCCGCTTGCTGCGTACCGCAAGGCGACGGGCGAGGAGATATCCCAGCGTGCTCGAAAAGCGCGTTCTCGAAGACGACGCTTTCGCGGCGAAATGGGGCGATCTCGGACCGGTCTACGGCAAGCAGTGGAGGCGGTGGCTTGACCGGAACGGGGTGAGCCGATCAGATCAGGCATCATCCATAGCCTCAAGACCAATCCGACGAGCCGGCGCATGCTGTTCCACGCCTGGAATGTGGGCGAGATGGATCAGATGGCGCTTCCGCCGTGCCATATGACCTATCAGTTTCACGTTTCCGGACTGCAGCGCGGCAGCGGTCGGCCGCAGCTTTCCATGCTCGTCAACCAGCGCTCCTGCGAGATCTTCCTCGGCGCGCCGTTCAATATATGCCAGCAGGCAGCATTGCTTGCGATGGTCGCCCAGCAGGTGCAAATGGATCGGGGTGAACTCATCTGGGTCGGAGGCGATACGCATCTCTACCTGAACCACCTCGATCAGGCCGAAGAGCAGCTTGCGCGCAAGCCCATGCCCTTTCCCAAGCTGGTGCTGACGCGCGAGCCCGACGGGATCGACGGTTATCGGATCGACGATTTCGAGGTCGTAGGATATCAGTCGCACGATCGGATTGATGCCCCGGTCGCCGTCTGACGGACGATTGTCCTAGCGGACCGAGCGCTTGCCGTTGCGATCGGCAAGTGCTTGCTGACTTGCGTGAAGCTCGTTCATGACGTCCGCGAGCCGGCTTGCCTCCTGCTCGTCCAACCCGTCGAGGATCTGTCCGCCGAACGACGCAGGCGACTCCGCGACGTGGTCCCAAACGATCCATTGATTCATCGGGTCGCAGAATCACGTCAAATCGAGGCATCGCATTCATCATTCACATCAGCCTTCCGTCATCTTTCCGGATTAGGCCGACAGCCGTTTAACAGACGCTTTCCGAACCGACCGAGCGTGCGTTCCTTGCGTTTCACGGGGATGATCGGAAAGCCCATAAAATGCCAGGCGAATGCCGTGCCCAGGCCTGTCGTTACCGGAGAACCGGCCTTGCCGCCTGTGACAACCCACGCGAAAAGCCCCGCCGCCATGGCGACGATGACGAGGTCGATGCGGCTCGGCCGATTGTTCTGCGCGGATCTGTTTCCCATAAAACTCAACTTAACGTAGCATTTTCTGGAGTAAAATTGAAACGTGCGGCGTGGTTTACGAATTGCTTATGCTGCGTTGCGATATCTCGCATTCGGACATGCCCGCAGGCGTGGGGATTTTATCGAGCGTCACTTGCTTGTTGGCCCGCCCGACGGTAGATCCGGCGGGGCCAAGCCGTCACTTCAACCTCAGGAAGTTCATGTCCGACATCAGAAAGACCATCGTCGTTGCCGTGGCCGAGAATGGCGTCATTGGACGCGACGGCGATATGCCCTGGCGGCTTTCGACCGATCTCAAGCGCTTCAAGGCAATGACGCTCGGCAAGCCGCTACGTGGTCGGGCGCAAGACATATGAGAGTTTTGGCAAGCCGCTGCCCGGGCGCCCGCATGTCGGTGATTTCCCGGCACGCGACGATCGAGCAATCGGAAGTGACAATGGCGCGTTCTTTTCCCGAGGCGATCGGGATTGCCGAAAGGCTGGCGCGCGAGACTGACCAGACCGAGATCATCATCGCCGGCGGCGGAGAAATCTATGCGCAGGCAATGGCGCTTGCAGACCGGATGTGCGTCACGCATGTGCAAACCCATGTTGCGGGCGACACATCCTTCCCTTCGATCGACCCTGCCGCCTGGATGGTAATTGAAGAAATCGATGTGCCGGCAGGGGAAAAGGACAATTATCCGACGCGCTTCGTCGTCTATGAGCGCCGCAGCGCCTGAAAACGAAATATTTATCAATAAATATCACCAAGTTCTTCATGCCGCGTTGAAAGCAGCTGCGGCGATACCTATAACGGTCACAATCGCTTAAAGCCTGCCGCCCCCGCGGGCACGATGCGATTGGGAGTTTAACGAACAACGAGGTTTTGATGCCCTGGAGCAATCAGAATGGCGGCGGCGGCCCATGGGGCGGCGGCGGCGGTAATAATCAGGGACCATGGGGGCAGGGGCCGAACCGCCCGCGCGGCGGCCGGGGCGGGCCGCCCGATCTGGAAGATATCATCCGGCGCGGCCAGGATCAGCTCCGCAACATCGTACCCGGCGGTTTCAACGGCGGCGTGGCAGTGATTATTGCCGGCGGTTCTCGTCGTCTTCTGGCTTTTCCAATGCATCTACATCGTCCAGCCGGACGAGCGTGGTGTCGAGCTTCGCTTTGGCCAGCCGAAGGAAGAGATTTCGACGCCGGGGCTGCATTTCCACTTCTGGCCGATGGAAACCGTCGAGATCGTCAAGGTGACGGTGCAGCAGCAGAATATCGGCTCGACGTCGGCCTCGTCTTCGACAGGTCTCATGCTGTCGGGCGACCAGAACATCCTGAACGTCGAGTTCTCGGTCTTCTTCACCGTGATCGATCCCAAGGCCTATCTCTTCAACGTCGAAAACCCGGCCGAAACGCTGCAGCAGGTGGCTGAAAGCGCCATGCGCGAAATCATTGGCCGGCGCCCGGCGCAGGATGCCTTCCGCAACAACCGCCAGCCGATCGAAACGGAGGTTGCCGCCATCGTGCAGGGCACGATGGACCGTTCAATGCGGGCATGGCGGTAACCGCGGTCACCATTCAGGACGTGGCGCCGCCGCGCGATGTCGCCGATGCCTTCGAAGAGGTGCAGCGCGCCGAACAGGACAAGCAACGCCTCGTCGAAGAAGCGAACCAGTATGCCAACCAGAAGCTCGGCCAGGCACGAGGCGACGCGGCCCAGATTCGGCGAAGCAGCGGCTGCCTACAAGGACCGTGTCGTCAAGGAAGCGGACGGTGAAGGCGCAGCGATTCACTGCCATCAACGAAGAAGATCTCGAAGGCTCCCGAAGTGACCCGCAAGCGCCTGTTTCTCGAGACGATGGAACAGGTGCTGAAGAATTCCAAGAAGGTCGTGATCGATGAGAAGCAGGGGATCGTTCCCTATCTGCTGCTCAACGAGATCGGCAAACCGGCACAGCAGGGAGGTTGAGCCATGACATCGAACAGACTTCCCGTCATCATCATCCTGCTCGCCGTTGTGCTTGTCATCGCTTATTCCTCGGTCTTCGTGGTCAATGCGCGCGAGCAGGCAATCGTCGTGCGCTTCGGCCAGATCCAGTCGGTGAAGACGGAGCCGGGCATCTACTTCAAGCTGCCTCTCGCCTTCATGGATGCCGATCGCGTCCAGATCGTCGAGAAGCAGGCGCTGCGCTTCGACCTTGACAATATTCGCGTCCAGGTTCGCGGCGGTTCGACGTTCGACGTCGATGCTTTCGTGATCTACGACATCAAGGACGTGCGCAAGCTTCCGCGAGACGGTATCGGGCGACCGCGAGGCCGCCGAAGCGCGACTTCGCACACAGCTCGATTTGTCGCTCCGCCGTGTCTACGGTCTGCGCGACTTTGATGCCGCCCTTTCGGACGAGCGCGTGGCGATGATGCTCGAAGTGCGCGACGACTTGCATGGCGACGCCGAAAATCTCGGCATCAATATCCAGGACGTGCGTATCCGCCGGACCGACCTCTACTCAGCAGGTGGCGCCGCAGACTTATGGCCGCATGCGGGCCGAGCGTCTCGCCGAGGCCGAGCCGCCGCGCGCGCAAGGCACCGAAGAGGGCCAGCGGCGTCGGGCTATCGCCGATCGCCAGGTGGTCGAGATCACGGCGGAAGCCCAGCGCGATGCGGAAATCATCCGCGGTCAGGGCGATGCCGAGCGCAACCGCATCTTCGCCGACATCCTTCGGCAAGGATCCGTCGTTCTTCGAGTTCTACCGCTCGATGGCGGCCTATTCCTCCGCGCTGTCGTCCCAGGATACGACGCTGGTGCTGTCGCCGAATACGGAATTCTTCCGGTATTTCGACAATTCCAACGGGACGACGCCTCCGGCTCCACCTCAAGCCCCGGCACCTGCGGTCCCATCAAACTGACGCATCCGGATGCAGGATTTCCTGACAGGAATCGCATTCTTTCTCATCATCGAGGGGCTGGTCTACGCACTGGCCCCTCGTTTTCTTGTCGAGATGGCCCGGCTGCTTCCAACGGTTCCGGAGCGCCAGCTACGCATCTTCGGACTTGGCGCCGTCGTGCTTGGTGTCGTGCTTGTCTGGTTCGTCAGACGCTGACGCAGATTGCACGGGATTTCGCGAAAAGGTGATTTCACGCTCCATCATTCCGCCCTATGTTGATGGTCAGACTGCCGCTTTGACCCCATAAGAGGAAGCTTGATGGCCCCCACGACACGCCCGACCTTCAGACGATCGCTCGCTCTTCGTGGCCGGTGTTGCACTTCTGGCAAATATTGGTCTTACCGGCGCTGCTGAAGCGCAGAGCACGCCTCCGTTGAATGGTCCGGCCTCTGTCGCCGATCTTGCTGAAGGGCTTCTCGATGCGGTGGTGAACATCTCCACCTCGCAGAACATCAAGGGCGATGAAGGTGCCGGCCCGGCGCCGCGCGCACCGGACGGCTCGCCGTTCCAGGAATTCTTCAACGACTTCTTCAATAAGCAGCAGGGCGGCCAGGGCGGCAACCACAATGTCAGCTCGCTCGGCTCCGGCTTCGTCATCGATCCATCGGGTTATATCGTCACCAACAACCACGTGATCGAGGGCGCAGACGACATCGAGGTGAATTTCGCCAATGGCACCAAGCTGAAAGCCAAGCTCATCGGAACGGACACGAAGACTGATCTTTCGGTGCTGAAGGTCGAACCGAGGACGCCGCTGACGGCTGTGAAGTTTGGTGATTCCAGCGACATGCGCATCGGCGACTGGGTCATGGCGATCGGCAATCCGTTTGGTTTCGGCGGGTCGGTGACCGTCGGCATCATTTCCGGCCGCGGCCGCAATATCAACGCAGGCCCGTACGACAACTTCATCCAGACCGATGCGGCGATCAACAAGGGCAATTCCGGCGGTCCGCTCTTCAACATGAAGGGCGAGGTGATCGGTATCAACACGGCGATCATTTCGCCGAGCGGCGGTTCGATCGGTATCGGCTTTTCGGTGCCTTCGGAGCTTGCTGCGGGCGTGGTCAACCAGCTTCGCGAATTCGGAGAAACGCGCCGCGGCTGGCTCGGCGTGCGCATCCAGCCGGTCACCGACGACGTGGCCGACAGCCTGGGTCTCGATACCGCCAAGGGTGCGCTCGTCGCCGGTGTCATCAAGGGCGGGCCGGTCGACAACGGTTCGATCAAGGCGGGCGACGTCATCCTGAAATTCGACGGCAAGCCGGTCAATGAGATGCGCGACCTACCGCGTGTCGTAGCCGAAAGCCCAGTCGGCAAGGAAGTGGACGTCGTGGTGCTGCGTGACGGCAAGGAGCAGACTGTCAAGGTGACGCTCGGTCGTCTGGAGGATAGCGATCAGGCCGCTTCCAACGACGCTGATACCTCTCCGGATGGTGTGATCAATCCTGATCCGGAGGAGAACGACGACATGGACGAGCCGAATCCCGATCAGGATCAGGTCCAGCCGGCACCCGACGGCAAGGGCCAGACCGATCAGCAGGCGCCGGGTGACGCCCGATGCCAGGACGCCGAAGGATGTGCTCGGCCTCTCGCTGTCGCAGCTCAGCCCCGAAATCCGCAAGACCTTCGGCATTGCGGAAAGCGTGGACGGCGTCGTGGTGACGGAGGTGGCGCCCGGCTCGCGCGGCCGCCTGAAAAGGGCCTGAAGGCCGGCGACGTGATCGTCGAGGTCGCCCAGGAGTTCATGAAGTCGCCGGATGCCGTGGCTGCGAAAGTGCAGTCGTTGAAGCAGGAAGGCCGCCGCAACGCGCAGCTGATGATCGCCTCGGCAAACGGCGATCTGCGATTCATCGCAGTGCCAATGGAATAACAAAGTGCGGAATGGCTGATCCTTTCAGGAACTGCTGAACCGCTCCGCACCGGTGTCTGCGCCAGTGACGACGACACGACAACAGCACGACATTCTCCTGTCTCTGTCGTGCATGGGTAATCGGTGTCAGACGATCTTTCGTTCCCATTGCTGACGGCTGATCGCATAGAGCACGTGGCGTTTCAGATGCGGATGCGTGTCGGGAATGCGGGGATGATCGAAATCGCGGGCCGGATCGTGGTGCAGGCCAAGTCGGCGCATGACGGCGGTCGAACGATGATTGTCCGCTACCGCAAAAGAGACGATTTCGGAAGGATTGAACTGGGTGCAAACCATGGCGAAGTGATGCTTCTCCCGCTTCCGTCACATATCCGTTGCCCCAATGCCGTTTGGCAAGACGCCAGCCGATTTCGATGGTGCCTGCCGGGAGGAACGGTTCGAGTTCGGGCCTCCAGAGGCCGCAAAAGCCGATCGGCTCATCGGTTTCCTTCAGTGCCATGGCATAGAAACCAAGCCCGGCCGTGGCGATGGCATTGCGGATATTTTCCAGCATCGAATCTGCTTCGGCGCGGTCGCGGCGAAAGGCGAAGAATTCCATCACGTCAGGATCGGAATTGATCTCGTGGAAAAGCGGCCGGTCCGCATCTGTCCAATTGCGCAAAAGCAGGCGGTCCGTCGTCGCGATCACGGTCATGGCGTCAACAAAATCCGTCTTCCGGTAGCCCTGGATATAAAGCAGGGCGGTCAGATCGCCGTGGTTGATGCGCATTTTCGCTTCGGCGGCGACGGTGGGTTTGGCGTGCAGGGCGACGCCGGAGCCGGCGAGGTGGATCATGCCGAGATCGTTGGCGCCGTCGCCGACGGCGATTGCTTCTTCGGTGGAGATACCGAGCCTTGCGGAAATTTCGCTGAGTGCATCCACCTTCGCCTGCTTGCCGAGGATCGGCTCGGCCACGAAGCCGGAGAGCAAGGCTCCCTCTTCAAGAAGAATGTTGGCGCGGTTTTCGTGGAAGCCCAGAGTTGCGGCGATCCGGCTGGTGAAGACGGTGAAGCCGCCGGAGACTAGGGCGGTGTAATAGCCCTTCGATTTCATCGTGGCGATCAATTCCGGGCCGCCGGGCGTCAGCGTGATGCGCTTGGCGATAACCTCGTCGATAACTGAAACCGGCAGGCCTTTCAGGAGTGCAACGCGTTCGCGCAGTGCGGGTTCGAAAGCGATCTCGCCGTTCATGGCGCGGGCGGTAATCGCGGCGACCTTGTCCTTAAGGCCGACTTCGGCTGCGAGCTCGTCAATGCACTCCTGCCCGATCATCGTCGAATCCATGTCGGCGATCAGCAGTTTCTTGCGGCGCGTATCGGCCTCCTGGACGACCAGATCGATCGGTGCGCTGGCGATGGCCGCGAGGATAATCGCCTCCGCCGCTTGCGGATCGGTGCCGTCGCGAAGGGCGATATCGCAGGCGATGCCGTCTGCCAGCCAGTAGAGCCCGGATGCCGTCACGGTTTCGGCGGCCTGTTCGGCAAGCCTCGGCGTGAGAACGGGATTTGACGGATTGGCAACAAGCGTGGCAACGAGAGCCATATGGAAAACCTTCTGAGCGCAACAAGTGCGATCCTGATAACCGGGCCGACCGCCAGCGGCAAGTCCGCGCTTGCCGTGGAACTGGCGAAACGCTACGGCGGCGCTGTCATCAACGCCGACAGCATGCAGGTCTACGGCACGCTGCGCATCCTGACGGCGCGGCCGTCCGAGGCGGAGATGCAGGGCGTGCCACATCATCTGTACGGCCATGTGCCAGCAGGCGCTGCCTATTCGACGGGGACCTGGTTGCGGGATGTTACGGCATTGCTGCCCAGTCTGCGTGCCAAGGGACAGTTGCCGGTGTTCGTCGGCGGGACAGGGCTTTATTTCAAGGCGCTGACAGGCGGCCTGTCGGATATGCCGGCGATACCGGAAAACATCCGCAACCGGCTACGGGCGCGCCTGCTGAATGACGGCGCCGAAGCGCTGCATGCCGATCTCGCCAAGCTCGATCCGGCCGCTGCCGGCAGTCTCAGCATCCAGGACGGGCAACGCATCGTGCGTGCCTTGGAGGTGGTGGAGGCAACGGGGCAATCGATCCTGCGCTTCCAAGGGCAGGCGGGGCCGCTGATCGTCGATCCGGCGCGTGCGGAAAAGATCATCGTCCTGCCGGAACAGCGCCATGCTCCACCAGCGCATCAACGGGCGCTTCGAAAAGATGCTGGAGCAGGGTGCGGAAGATGAGGTCAAGTCGCTGCTGGCACTCGGCCTTTCATCGGAAATGCCGGCCATGAAGGCGATCGGCGTTTCGCAGATTGCAGCCATGCTGAAGGGCGAGATGACGCGCAGCGAAGTGATCGAGAAGGGTGCTGCCGCGACACGGCAATATGCCAAGCGGCAGATGACCTGGTTTCGCAATCAGATGGACGAGAGCTGGAAGCGCCTGACATCGCCGCAGCCGTGATCAGGGCGTAAGCTTCAAGTCGGTGAGCTGGTTATCATCATTACGAACGGCCAGGAGATGTCATGAACAATTTTCTCGCAAAGACGCTTGCTTCCATCAATGCCCTGATTGCAATCGTCATTTTGGCCTTCTTCACGCTGTCCGGCGCAACCGCCGCCTCGGCTCAAGTCGGGTCCGGAATGTTCGTGATCGGAGCGATTTTCGGCGCGATCGCCGGCATCGTGGTCGCCGCCCTGGTCTGCGGAACGATCGCCTTTCTGACGCTGATAGAGCGCCACCTGAGTGTCATTGCCGCTGCAGCCAGGCAATCTAAGGGGCAATGAGGCCTCAATCCTTGTTATGGAGGCTCCTGAGCGGCTTCTTGAGAATGCTCTCGCGGAGCGACATGCCGGGTTCGCGGTGCGGGCTGGCAGCCGGGTCTTGAGAGAACACCGGCCGCTGCGACGTCGTCTCCTCGCGGCGCATCTCTCGCCGGAGAGCTTCCAGGCGGCTATCCAAAGATGGCTGCGGCGGTGCGGTTTGCGGCCCGCGCGGCGCATGGCTGCGCGGCAGCATGTCCGGCCTGTAGGAATCGGTCGGCGCCAGCGGCGGCGCAGAGACGGATGCCGGATAGGGAGCATCCTCCGACGGCTCTTCGTCGTCGAAAAGCATGTCGCTCTGCGCGGCACTGTAGCTTTGCTGGAAAGACGAAATATCCGGCCCGCCGCTGACGGCGCGCATGCGCGTCACGATCTTGCGCAGATCGACCGTATCGGGATCCTCGTCGGAATGCTTGGCGGTCGCCCCGTTCGCCTTCGGAAGCAGATGCTGCTCGACGCGCGAAAAGCGCATGCGCATCGGCACGCTGATCGCCTCGCCGAAGGCGATCGCTTCGCCGTTGCCGATCGAGGAAATGAAGCTCGTCGTCGAGATCGACGAATTCGGGATTGCCGAGCGGATGATGTCCTGGTCGCGATCGTTGGCAAGGCGCATGGCAAACAGCGTTGAGCACTGTGAGAGGATCGTCTGGTCGAGTTCGCCGGGGCGTTGCGTGATGATGCCGAGCGAGACGCCGTACTTGCGGCCTTCCTTGGCGATGCGAGCGATGGCCTGGCGCGTCGGGATGAAGCCGAGGTTCGGATCGGCCGGAACATAGCGGTGCGCTTCTTCGCAGACGACGAGCATATGGACAGCGCCGTCGCTCCAGAGCCCGATTTCGAAGGCCATGCGGCACAGGACGGAGGCGACCGAGTTCACCACTTCCGACGGGATACCGGAAAGCTGGAACGTGCAGATCGGCCGGTCGTCGCCAGGAATGCGGAATATCTGCGCCACGGTGTCCATGATCGTGTCGCTGATCGTGTTGTTGGAGAACATGAAGTGGTAGCGCGGATCGTTGATCGCCGCGATGATGCGCATCTTCAACGAGCGCAGGAAGGGCTTCTCGGCGCGGCCTTCGAGACGGCCGATGCGCTCGTCGATAAGCGCCAGCAGGTCGGCCATACGGTAGGGGACCGGCGTGTCGGCGGTGATCGAGCTCTTCTCGGTGGTGCGGCGGACGAGAGAATTGTCGCTGCCGCGAAAGGCGCGCTTGGCGTCAGGCATGATGTCGCGAAGCATGTCGAGTTCCTCAGGCACTGGCGCGCGGCCGCGGAAGACGACTTCTGCGAATTCTTCAAGCCGCATCAGCCAGAAGGGCAGGTCGAGCGTGTCGGTATCGATGACGACCGAATGCTTCGGGAAAGCGGCGGCGAATTCGTTGTGCGGATCGAGGATCAGGACGCGCAACTTCGGATCGGCTTCGATCGCCTTGTGCAAAAGCAGCGAGACGGCCGTGGATTTGCCGACGCCCGTGGAGCCGACGATGGCGAAATGCTTGGAAAGCATCGAGGGGATGTGAATCGCCGCATCGATGCTTTCGTCCTGGGTGAGGTTGCCGATGACCGCCGTCGTCCCGGTGCCTGCGTCGTAGATGCGCATCAGATCGGCGGCGCGGATGCGGTGCGCAATGGCGCCGAGATGGGGATAGCGTGAGATGCCGGTCGAGAATTCCTCGCGGCCGTTTTCCTCGACGCGGACTTCGCCGAGCAGCTCGGTCTCGATCCTGAAATAGTTGTCCTCTCCCTCGCCCCAGCCATGCGTGCCAGTGTTCATGGCGTAAACGAGGGCGACGACGCGGTTTCGGCCCGACGCTGATCGAAATCAAACGGCCGACGGACCATAGTTCGGTGAGATCGGTGCCGCCGGCCTCTGCGACGGCGGCGATGGTCGCGCGTGAGCCGCTGCACGCGACGACGCGGCCGAGGAAGCGATTCCCGGGGGTTAGATTGTCGCGGCGATCCTGATCGCTGGCTTTGCCTGACGTTTGCAAGTCGTTGTTGAGCAACGGCCTACTCCCTGCGTTAGCAGGCGATCATATGATTTATCCTTTAACAAAACCCTTCGGGCCTCTTGTATTTTAACGGGATAACCGGCGCTACATCTTTTAGCGCGCACCGATTTTTTATTTCGGGAAGCGTTGACGCTGTGAAATTTTCTGTCTATCAATTGCGCCCATGAAAATCGCAGCAGTTCTTATTGTGGTGGGAAAGCGCATGGGCAGGATGGTGTAGCCATCCGGCGATAGCCACCCATGCGCTAGTTGACAGGCTCCCTCTGGGGCCTTTTTTTATGCCTGAAATCCAGGCCTCCGCACCGAAGACCTCAATTCCAGCAGTCAAAACGGAACAGAAAACATGACGGGCACGGACAACCAGACACCAGACAATCGGATGACAGGCGCGGAGATCGTTCTGCGGGCGCTGAAGGACAACGGCGTCGAACATCTCTTCGGCTATCCGGGCGGTGCGGTGCTGCCGATCTATGACGAGATATTCCAGCAGGAGGAGATCAAGCATATCCTCGTTCGCCACGAGCAGGGCGCCGGCCATGCGGCCGAAGGCTATGCCCGCTCGACCGGCAAGGTCGGCGTCATGCTGGTCACCTCCGGTCCGGGTGCAACCAATGCCGTCACGCCGCTGCAGGACGCGCTGATGGACTCCATTCCGCTGGTCTGCCTCACTGGCCAGGTACCGACCTCGCTCATCGGCTCCGATGCCTTCCAGGAATGCGATACCGTCGGCATCACGCGCCCCTGCACCAAGCACAACTGGCTGGTCAAGGACGTTAACGAGCTCGCTGCCATCATCCATGAAGCCTTCCGCATCGCGCAGTCCGGCCGTCCCGGCCCGGTCGTCGTCGATATTCCGAAGGACATCCAGTTCGCGACCGGCACCTATACGCCGCCGGGCGATCATGCGATCCAGAAGAGCTATCAGCCGAAACTCCAGGGCGATCTCAACCAGATTCATGCGGCAATCGAGCTGATGGCCAGTGCGCGTCGTCCGGTCATTTATTCCGGCGGCGGCGTCGTCAATTCCGGTCCCGAGGCCTGCAAGCTGCTGCGCGAGCTGGTCGAACTCACCGACTTCCCGATCACCTCGACGCTGATGGGGCTCGGCGCCTATCCGGCCTCAGGCAAGAACTGGCTGAAGATGCTCGGCATGCACGGTTCCTACGAGGCCAACATGGCGATGCACGATTGCGACGTCATGGTCTGCATTGGCGCCCGTTTCGACGACCGCATTACCGGCCGCATCAATGCCTTCTCACCGAATTCCAAGAAGATCCACATCGACATCGACCCGTCCTCGATCAACAAGAATGTTCGCGTCGACATCCCGATCCGTGGCGATGTCGCCCATGTTCTGGAAGACATGGTCCGCCTGTGGCGTGCTCTGCCGAAGAGGCCGGAGAAGGGCCAGCTTTCTGACTGGTGGACGAATATCGCCCGCTGGCGTGCGCGCAACTCCTTCGCCTACACGAAAAGCAACGACGTCATCATGCCGCAATATGCGCTTGAGCGGCTGTACGAATTGACGAAGGACCGCGATACCTACATCACGACCGAAGTCGGCCAGCATCAGATGTGGGCGGCGCAGTTCTTCGGTTTCGAACAGCCGAACCGCTGGATGACTTCGGGCGGTCTCGGCACGATGGGTTACGGCCTGCCGGCAGCGCTCGGCGTGCAGATCGCTCATCCTGATAGCCTCGTCATCGATATTGCCGGCGATGCTTCGATCCAGATGTGCATCCAGGAAATGTCGGCGGCGATCCAGCACAATGCGCCCATCAAGATCTTCATCATGAACAACCAGTACATGGGCATGGTCCGCCAGTGGCAGCAGCTGCTGCATGGCAATCGGCTATCCAATTCCTATACGGAGGCGATGCCGGATTTCGTGAAGCTGGCGGAAGCCTATGGCGCCGTTGGCCTGCGCTGCGAAAAGCCGGATGATCTCGACGGTACGATCCAGGAGATGATAGACGTGAAGAAGCCGGTCATCCTCGATTGCCGCGTTGCCAATCTCGCCAACTGCTTCCCGATGATCCCATCGGGCAAGGCGCATAACGAGATGCTGCTGCCGGACGAAGCCACGGACGAAGCGGTCGCCAATGCGATCGACGCCAAGGGCCGTCAGCTCGTTTGATATCGAAGGTGAGGAAGCCAAGACAATGAACGCACATTTACAGCCGACAGGCTCCGCCTACTTCATCTCGCCGGAAACCGCAGCCGCCGAGAACCATACGCTCTCGATCCTCGTCGACAACGAGCCGGGCGTCCTTGCCCGTGTCATCGGCCTGTTCTCCGGCCGAGGCTACAACATCGAAAGCCTCACGGTCTCCGAAACCGAGCATCAGGCGCATCTGTCGCGCATTACCATCGTGACACGAGGCACGCCGCATGTGCTGGAGCAGATCAAGGCCCAGCTCGAGCGCATCGTGCCGGTGCACCGCGTCGTGGACTTGACGGTGCGTGCTCGCGAACTCGGGCAGGAGCGTCCGATCGAACGGGAAGTGGCGCTCGTCAAGGTGATCGGGACCGGCGAAACACGGGCCGAGACGCTGCGTCTTGCCGATGCCTTCCATGCCAAGGTGGTCGACGCGACTGTCGAGCATTTCATTCTGGAGATCACCGGCAAGTCCTCGAAGATCGATCAGTTCGTGGCGATCATGAAGCCGCTCGGCTTGATCGAAGTCTGCCGCACCGGCATCGCCGCCATGAACCGCGGTCCGCAGGGGATGTGAACCGGCGTCTGGCCAGCGCACGCGGCAGCCTGAAGTCTCAGAGCATTTCGAGCGCCGATTTGCGGGTCGGCGGCGGGAAGGCGGCGTCGAGCGCCGCCCAGTCCTCGTCGCTAATATCGAGCGAGACGCAATCGCGGTTTTCAGCGGCGCGGTCGGCATTCGACGTCTTCGGAATGGCGATCACGCCGTCGCGTTCCAGAAGGAAGGCAAGGGCAATCTGAGCCGGGGTTGCCTGATTGGCCTTGGCGATGCGGATGAGCTCGGGATTGTGCAGGATGCGGCCCTGTTCGATCGGCGAATAGGCCATGACCGGGACACCATGCTCCTGGCACCAGGGCAGAAGATCATATTCGATGCCGCGGCGCGCGAGATTGTAGAGAACCTGGTTGGCAGCGACGTGCCGACCGCCCGGAACGGCAAGCAGTTCCTCGATGTCGCCGATATCGAAGTTCGAAACGCCCCAGGCGCCGATCTTTCCGGCGTCCTTCAGGTCCTCGAAGGCTTCGACGGTATCGGCCAGCGGATGCTCGCCCCGCCAATGCAGCAGGTAGAGGTCGATCTGGTCGATGCCGAGACGTGACAGGCTCCGCTCGCAGGCTTCGATCGTGCCCCTGCGGCTGGCATTCCACGGATAGACCTTGGTGACGATGAACAGGCCGTCGCGCCGGCCCTTTATGGCGCGGCCGACGATGCGCTCGGAATCGCCTTCGCCGTACATTTCGGCCGTATCGATCAGCGTCATGCCGAGCTCTATGCCGGCTTTGAGACTTGCGATTTCGCGCTCGGCTTCCGACGCCCGTTCTCCCATGTTCCAGGTGCCCTGGCCGAGAGCGGGGACTTCGATGCCGTTCGGGAAGGTGATCGCCGGGATAGGGTCGTCTTGCATGGCCGAATCTTTCATTTTTCCTTCAAAGATTGCGCAGACGCGTCATCTTTCAAGCAATCCTGTCACCATGACAATGATTATCTGGCTTAGGAAATGCAGGCGGGTTAGCGGATTTCAATCGACAGGGATCGTCATGGGTTGACGATCTACGGGAGGTTCCATGCCGCTGGATACGTTTCTGGCTCTCGTTCTCTTTGCCTTCACGACATCGATCACGCCGGGGCCGAACAATATGATGCTCTTTGCATCTGGGGTGAATTTCGGCTTTCGTCGGACGGTCCCGCATATGGTGGGCATCGGCGCCGGCTTTTTTTCGCTGCTTCTCGGCGTCGGACTTGGGCTCGACGCGTTGCTGCGAACGGTGCCTGCGCTTTACACGGCGCTGAAATTTGCGGGCGGCATTTATCTCGTCTGGATCGCGTGGAAGATCGCGACGTCGCGGGCGCTGAGCGGAGGCAAGGACAGCGTCAAGCCGATGTCATTCCTTGCTGCTGCCGCCTTCCAGTGGGTCAATCCCAAGGCTTGGGTCATGGCGGTAACGGCCATGGCGACCTACACCAATCGCGACCTCTATCTCGCCAGCGTGCTGATCGTCGGCCTTGCCTTTGCCGCGGTCAACATTCCAAGCGTTTCGACCTGGGCCGGCTTCGGTTCCGCATTGAGCGAATGGCTGTCCGACCCGGTGAGGCTCAAATGGTTCAACGTCACCATGGCGGTGCTCTTGGTGCTGAGCCTCTGGCCGATGTTGAAATAGAAAAAAGCGGACGGTCCAGGCAGCCGCCCGCAGAGGCGCTTAGATGCCGAACCCGCCGATGCCGCCAGACTGAACGATGATCGTCGGGTCGGTAAAGTTGCGGAAGCCCAGGAGCGGAATGTCGCAACGGCGGTCGAACTTGCCGACCGGAGCGGTGCGCTGGCAGTTCTCCGCGGATTTATAGGGATGCCCGGGGATCTGATACTCGCCCTTTTTCAGATCGTGATAGTCGTCCGCGCTTGCCCAGGAAGCGACTACGGCGCCGAGCGCTGCTGCGGGAAGAGTGATCCTGTTCATCGCAATGCCTTTCCCCTACTTGCGAGATTGCGGAGAATATCACGCAAACCGGATTTGACCTCGGGAGCAAAGGGATTAGCTATTTTGTTTCAGGTGCTTACGTCGTTGCGCTTGGTTGTCTTTGGCCCGGCATGACGTAAGGCGGTGCGTCTAACGTTACGGCAGGCTTGTGCCCACGGACGTTATCGAAAAACCGCAAGGCACATAGATTGGCTTGGCGAGGTGCATTCAAGCGCCTAAAGATAATATCCTGTGCGCGCGGAGGGCCTCGTCTTGCACGACCATCATGATCATGATCATCAACACGACAACCGCTATTCGGACATGCAGGCGCGGGTGAAGGCGCTGGAGACGGTGTTGACGGAGAAAGGGCTGATCGATCCGGCGGCGATCGATGCAATCGTCGAGACCTATGAGACGAAGATCGGCCCGCGCAACGGCGCCCATGTCGTGGCAAAGGCCTGGAGCGATCCGGCATTCGCTGAATGGCTGAAGAGCGATGCGACGGCGGCAATTGCGAGCCTCGGCTATACCGGGCGGCAGGGCGAGCACATGCGCGCCGTCTTCAATACGCCCAAGACCCATAACCTCGTCGTCTGCACGCTTTGCTCCTGCTATCCCTGGTCGGTGCTCGGCCTGCCGCCGGTCTGGTACAAGGCGCCGGCCTATCGCTCGCGGGCGGTGATCGATCCGCGCGGCGTGCTTGCCGAATTCGGCCTGACGCTGCCCGCGGAAAAGAAAATCCGGGTCTGGGATTCGACGGCCGAGCTGCGCTATCTCGTCATTCCCGAGCGCCCCGTGGGAACGGAAGGTCTGAGCGAGCAGCAACTTGCCGGTCTCGTCAGCCGCGATTCGATGATCGGGACGGCAATTGCGTCTGCTCCGGGAGCAGCCGCATGAACGGGCCGCACGATCTCGGTGGACAGATGGGGTTCGGGCCGGTCGCGCCTGAAAAGGACGAGCCGTATTTCCATGCTGAGTGGGAGAAGCGTGCGCTTGGACTGACGCTATCGTGCGGTGCCTTCGGTGCCTGGACGATCGACGAGAGCCGGCATGCGCGCGAGAATATTCCGCCAGCTGATTATCTCTCCGCAAGCTATTACGAAATATGGATGCGGGCGCTGGAAGTGCTGCTCGATCGGCACGGATTTGCAACGGCTGCGGAGATCGATGTCGGCCACAAGCAGACGGCCGGAGCGGTGCCGAAACGGGTTCTGAAGGCGGATATGGTTGCGAACGTTCTGGCGCGCGGCGGCGCTTGCGACCGTCCCGTGGAAAGCGCTGCGCGCTTTGCCGTCGGCGAGAAAGTCCGGACAAAGAATTTCAATCCGCAAACGCATACCCGGCTGCCGCGCTATGCGCGTGCCAAGAATGGCGTGGTCGAGGCGGTGCAGGGCTCCTTCGTGTTCCCGGACGACAATGCGCATGGCAGGGGCGAGAACCCACAATGGGTCTATACCGTCGTTTTCGATGGCAGGGAAATCTGGGGCGAGGGCGCCGATCCATCGCTGACGGTTTCGATCGATGCCTGGGAGAGCTACCTTGAGCCTTTGTGAAACGGCATCGCCGCTGACGCGATCGCCCCAACTGCCGAAATCCGCCGATGGCGAGCCGGTCTTTCCCGAGCCCTGGGCGGCTGCTGCTTTTGCAATGACAGTGCACCTTCACGAACGCGGTCTCTTCACATGGAGCGAGTGGGCGGAGACGCTTTCGGCCGAACTGCACAAGCCTGGCCGGGCGGTGGATGGCAGCGACTACTTCGACTGCTGGGTCGCGGCGCTATCCTCGCTCCTTGTCAGCAAAGGCATCGCCGACGCCGGCGCCATCCTTTCGCTGCAGGAGAGCTGGCAGCGTGCGGCGGAAGCCACGCCGCACGGAAAGCCGATCGAGCTTTCCAACGATCCGCTGCGCTGATCGTCACGACGGGAACTGCTTGTAGCACTCCTCGGCCACCTGCCGCAGCATATCGCGCGAAATCTCGCCGGTGACGGCATAGCCGAGCTCGCCGTCGATCCAGTAGAATGTCTCGACATCGCCGGCGGAGGCAAAACGGAAGCTCGTCGTCCGGTTCGCTTTGTTGCGGCCGACCAACGCGGTCAGGCGTTCGCCAGCCTGATTCTCATACATGAACATCGCGCCCGGCTTTCCATCCACCGGCAGCAGCCGTCCGCCGACGAGCCGGAAGCCGAGGGGCTGTAGATCCGGCACCTTCAGGTTCGGAATAGAAAGCCGCTTGCCGAGCCAGGTCGCCAGATGCGCTTCCTCATTGGCGAAGACTTCGACAGGATGGCGGACCTCGCCTGCATAGACCAGGAAGGCGTTCTGCGCCTCTGCCGGCAGTGTCTCGGAAGCGGCAAGCTGCAGTTCGGTTTGCTGGACGAGCCGAGGGCCGTAATGACCGGCAAGGACGCCAAGCGCGAAGAGAGCGACGGCGGCTGCAGCAATGGCCGAACGTCTCGGCCAAACGGAAGCGCCATTTTCCGGATCGACCAGCAGGATGTCGTTTTCCTTGGATTTTTCGTAAGGCGCGAACGTTGAACGGATCGCAGCATTCTGCGCCTGCCATGCCGTCACCTTGGCAGCGTCCTCGGGATTGTCCTGCAGCCAAGCCTCGACACGGGCGCGGGCGTTTTCGGGCAGTTGCCCGTCGGCATAGGCGTGGAGGTCCGCTTCGGGCGCGGTCGAGTTGGTCTCGTTCATTTCGGTCTCCGAAGCGTGATCACATTGTCGGCCTTCATTCGGTCTCCAAGCCGCTGACGCGCGCGCGACAGGCGCGACATGACGGTGCCGACCGGTATGTCGAGCGCGGCGGCCACTTCGCTGTAGGTATAGCCTTCGATGACAACCAGCATCAGCACGGCGCGGTTTTCCTCCGACAGGCTGTTCAGCGCGTCTTCCAGCCGCAAGCGCTCTAGCGGATCGGCGGTCGTCTCCGGTGAGGGCATGTCTTCGGCGCTGTCAAGCTCGACCATCATGCTGGGTGGGCTCTGGCGGCGGGTGTTGCGGTAGAGATTGGTCATGATAGTCAGCGCCCAGCCGCGCAGGTTCAAGCCACGCCACTGCGAACGGCGGGCGAGTACTTTCTCGACACAGTCCTGCAGCAGATCCTCGCCGTCGGCGTCGGAGCGGGTGAGGCTTCGCGAATAGCGCCGGAGCGAGGGAAGGAGGGCCAGGATCTGGCCCTCGAATGTTTCGGGTGCGGGTGTCTTCACGCCGGTCCACTCAGGGTTTGGCAAGATCCCAGTTGCCCCCCACGCCATCGCCGGTGATATCGCCCTTCTTAGTATCCTTCACCCAGAAATAGAGCGGCATGCCGTCCTTGGCCCATTGCTTTGTGCCGTCCTTGCGGTCGATGAGCGAATATGCACCATCGGCCTTCGCATCGCCAGCGGCCATCAGCGGCGGCCAGTTCTTGGCGCATTGGTCGTAGCAATTGGAAACGCCTTTCGTGTCCTTCTTGAAGGTATAGAGCGTCATTCCGTTTTCGCCGGCGAGCACCTTGCCCTTGGCGGATTCGACGGTCATGACCGGCGCTGCCGCGAATGCAGCCGTTGCCGCAGCAGATGCGACGGCGAAAGCGATCACGAATTTTACGGATTTCATGTGGGTCTCTCCTCACGTTCGGCAGCTTTTTTGCTTACCGGAGATGAGACACCGGGAGCAGTGATTTTATTCCATGCGGTGTGAGAGATTTTTTGAATCAATGGCGCGTTTGGTGCCGTGCCGACCCTGCTTGAACCAGAAACCCTCGTGACTTAAATTGCCGGTCATCGTTGATCTCAACAGGATGTGTGCAGCAATGGATTTCAACCCGATCGCAACGCCAATTCGCCTTGCCACTGGGGAATTTCATGTCCATGCCTGCATTCATCACACTCTCCAATCTGTCGTGGTCCACACCTGACGGCCAACCGCTTTTCTCAAGTCTCGATCTAAGCTTCAGCGCGGACCGAACGGGTCTTGTCGGCCGCAACGGCGTTGGCAAGACCACGCTTCTCAAGCTGATCTCAGGCGAACTCCAGCCTTTGTCCGGGACCATTGCGTTAGGCGGCCGCCTGGGCATGCTCCGCCAAAGGGTCCAGGAGGAAGCCGAAGAAACGGTTGGCGCTCTCTTCGGCGTGACCGAGGCGCTCGCCGTCCTTCGGCGTGCCGAGGCGGGCGAGGCGACCGCTGAAGAGGTTGCATCGGCCGACTGGATGCTGGAAGCCCGCATTGCTTCGGCCCTCGATCGCGCGGGAATTGACGCTGAGCCCGAAACGCGCCTTGTCGCACTGTCGGGTGGACAGCGCACGCGGGCAGGGCTTGCAGCGCTGATCTTCTCCGAGCCCGATTTTCTCATCCTGGACGAGCCGACCAACAATCTCGACCGCGATGGCCGCCAGGCCGTCATCGACCTCATTGCAAACTGGCGGGCGGGGGCCATCGTCGTCAGCCATGACCGGGAATTGCTCGAAACCATGGACGCCATCGTCGAACTGACTTCGCTTGAGGCCACGCGTTACGGCGGCAACTGGAGCCAGTATCAGGAGCGCAAGGCTTTAGAATTGGCTGCCGTGCAGCATGATCTCGCCGATGCCGAGAAGCGTGTGGCCGAGGTTGCCCGAAGCGCCCAAGCAACGGCCGAACGGCAAGCTCGCAGGGATCGTATCGGCCGGAAGAAGGCTGCCAGAGGCGACATGCCGCGTATCGTCGCCGGCGGCTTGAAGGAGCGCAGCGAAGCAACAGGCGGCGATAACGCCCGGCTTGCCGAACGCCGGCGTACCCAGGCGCTCGAAGATGCAGCAGCCGCGCGCGAGAAGATCGAAATCCTGCAGCCCTTTTCAGTGACGCTTCCGCCGGCCGGACTGCCTGCCAACAAGGTTGTCGTGAAGATGGATTCGGTGACGGCGGGCTATCGGCCTGCCGAGCCGGTTCTCAGCGATCTGTCCTTCGGCATCGTTGGACCGGAGCGCATCGCCGTCACCGGCCCGAACGGTTCGGGCAAGACGACATTGCTGGCGCTTGTCACCGCGGAGTTGAAGCCCTGGACCGGGACGGTCTCGGTCATGACCAAGTTCGCAATGCTCGATCAGCAGGTGAGCCTTCTCGATCCGTCGATTTCGATCCGCGACAACTTTCTGCGGATAAACCCGCGCGCGGTTGAAAATGCCTGTCGGGCGGCGCTCGCCCGGTTCATGTTCAGGGCCGATGCGGCGCTCCGGATCGTATCGACGCTCAGCGGCGGCCAGCTGTTGCGGGCCGGTCTGGCGTGCGTTCTGGGCGGACCGGAACCGCCTTCGCTCCTGATCCTGGACGAGCCGACCAATCATCTCGACCTCGATTCGATCGCTGCGGTCGAGAGCGGATTGCGTGCCTATGACGGCGCGCTGCTGGTCGTCAGTCACGACGAAGTCTTTCTGGAAGGCATTGGGATTACGCGCAGACTGGAGTTGCCTAAGGGCCGTTTACCAGCTTGAGGATCAGCTGCTGGATGTTGCCGCCTTGGCCCATTTCGACCTTGTCGAAGTCGCGGCCCTGCTGGCGCTGGTAGCCGGAGAGTTCGCCGAGGCGTTTTGTCAGCACGACGCGGATCTTGCTGCAGTCCGGATCGTCGGCGGCGGTGAGGCCGAGGCTGTAGGCTTCAATCGCCTTGACCATAAGCTTTATGGTTTCGCCGTGCCAGCGCTCGTGGGTCTCGACGCCAGTAATGAAGCTGTCCCAGCTTGCCTTGGTTGCAGGTGGCAGCTGTGTTGTCGGCTTAGGTAGAGTGTAAGTGATAATCAGTTTCGGCCGCGCCACAGTCAGTCTGCAGGACCTGTCCGCCTGCGGCTCGTATTTCCTGGTCCAGGTGAGCTTGAAGGTCGTGTGCGCGATGACGCGTCCGATGCCAGCTTTCGGGCCGTGTTCGCCGATCGATGCGTAGAGCTCGGCGCCGGATTTGCCAGTGATGGTATAGGGCTTGACCTGTTCGACGGCCTGCCATTCCGCGTGGGCGGCAGCAGGTATCGGCAGGGCCGCCATCATCATGCATAATTGAATGCTTCTTCTCACGTGAATCCCTCAAGCAACGGGACGACACTAAAGGGCGCAAAACCTGCGTTCAAGCGGCGGAAAGCAGGCAATCGCGCGGCAGCAATCTGCGGGCGCACTTTTCCACCTTGCTTCGCGGCTGCGAATCCTGCCAAGTCGCTCTCATGCAATTTGCTCCGCAACAGGACGAAGCCCTGAAGGCCGTTTCGAAATGGCTGAAGGAGGGCCGGTCGCCGCTCTTTCGTCTGTTCGGTTATGCCGGAACGGGCAAGACGACGCTCGCCAAGCATTTTGCGGAGAATGTCGATGGCGACGTGTTGTTTGCCGCCTTCACCGGCAAGGCGGCGCAGGTGTTGCGCTCGCGCGGTGCCAGCAATGCCAAGACCATCCATTCGCTGATCTATCGCCCGCGTGGGGAAGAGGCTGTCGAGGACGAGGAAACCGGCAAGACCTCGATGACGCCGATGTTCACCATCAACCGGCAGAGCCCGGTCGCCAAGGCGGCGCTTATCATCGTCGACGAATGCTCGATGGTCGACGAGGCGCTTGGAAAGGACCTGATGAGCTTCGGCACGCCGATCCTGGTGCTCGGCGATCCCGGCCAGCTGCCGCCGGTTTCGGGCGGCGGCTTCTTTACTAATCAGGAGCCGGATTACCTGCTGACGGACATTCACCGCCAGGCGCGCGACAATCCGATTATCAAGCTTGCGATGCAGGTGCGCGAAGGCAACGAGATCATATATGGCGACTACGGCACCGCCCAGGTGATCGCCAAGAACGAAGTCAACCAGGCCTTGGTGCTCGATGCAGATCAGGTGCTTGTCGGCACCAACCGCACGCGGCGGCGCTATAACCAGCGCCTGCGGGAGTTGAAGGGCTTCACGGCGGATTATCCGCAGACGGGCGACAAGCTCGTCTGCCTGCGCAACGACCCCGCCAAAGGGCTGCTCAACGGTTCGCTCTGGCAGGTAATGACGTCATCGAAGGAGACGACGAAGCCGGGCATCAACCTGCTCGTGCGGCCGGAAGACGACGACATGGATCGCGGCGCGGCCAAGATCAAGCTGCTGAAGCAGGTTTTCGAGGATGTCGAAGGCGAAATCCCGTGGAATACGCGCAAGCGCTACGACGAATTCGATTACGGCTATGCGCTCACCGTGCACAAGGCGCAGGGCTCGCAGTGGAACAATGTCGTGCTTTTCGATGAAAGCTGGGCCTTCCGCGATACGCGCGAACGCTGGCTTTACACGGCGATCACGCGCGCGGCGGAGACGCTGACGATCGTGCGGTGAAGCTGCGGAAACGGTGGCGGCCATTGCCGGAACGTTATACCTTGACGATGCCGAGAAGCACTGCCTTGGTGATCGCCTGAAAGCGGTTGTTTGCCCGGAACTTCAGGATGATGTCAGCTTCGAGCCCCTGTGCTTCGTCATGCTTCAGGTCAAGCGCGCGGGCGATACGCTGCGTCGAGAAGCCTTCGGCCATCAACGAGAGGCACCGCAGTTCCTCATCCGAAAGGGCGGATTGATCCTCGTTGTCGTTCAGCGGCGGTATCTCGCTGCTGGCATCGGGGTCGAGCAGATCGCTGACCTGTTGCAACTGACGGTGCAGCGTCGACATTTCCGCCGTCAGCTCGCGCTTGCGTACGGCGAGCGCCTCCTGGAAGATTGCCTCTGCTTCCTCCTGCGAGGAGGCACTGCGCAATTCGCCCATCAGCTCCTGAATGACCGCGATCGGCATCCCGGTCTCGCGGCAGACGTTGATGACGGCCATGCGCATCACGTCGTCCTCGCCGTAAACGCGCATCAGGCCGATACGGTTTGCCGACAGCAGTCCTTTCTCTTCGTAGAAATGCAGCGTCCTGTGCGTGACCCCGAATGCGTTCGCCATCTCGGCGATAGGCACCGGTTCCTCAGGCAAATCCGGCGGCAGTGCGGCAGATGGAAGGAACCGGTATCTCGACCGGCGCTCCGAAGACTTACCGGCGGCGGCACGTTTGGTACCGTCTGGCATGAACCCTCCTGGGGCAAAAGTTGCACCTCATGCGGTTTGGCCAGTTGCTTCGAAGGCGCTGCGGAGTGGTGTTTCCTCGAGGCGTTCTTGTCGTCGGGAAGAAGCAGTACGCGGCGTACTTACTCGATACTTATTCTCACGTTATGCGTGAACGGACATTTTTGTAAGTGCTAAAAATAATCGCTTTTAAATAGGATAGCAACGCAGCGCCCGAAAACTTATATCCAACGTAAGGTTGGCCGGACAGGGTGCCCGCGGCGGCTGAATTTCTTGCGGCGGAATGGGAAATACTCCTGCCGTGGTCCCTTTCCGACCATGCGAGCGTCCATCACAGATTTGCATGCAGTCATATGCGAATCTCGTTGGCCTCGCCCGCCCCATTGGCATAAAAAGCAGCTCACGCTTATCGCACTGAATGGATCATCGACATGCCGACGACGCTTTCCGTCAATCTCAACGCCATCGCCATGCTGCGCAACAGGCGCGATTTGCCCTGGCCGAGCGTCGAGGCGCTGGGGCGCATCGCCTTGCAGTCGGGGGCCAGCGGGCTGACCGTCCATCCGCGGCCGGACCAGCGGCACATCCGCTTCTCTGACCTGCCGGTGATCCGCAATCTGATCGACGATGAGTTTCCGGAGGCCGAGTTCAATATCGAGGGCTATCCGACGCAGGAATTCCTCGATCTCTGTAAAGGTGCCGCACCCGAGCAGGTGACCCTCGTGCCTGATGATCCATCGCAGGCGACCTCCGACCACGGCTGGGATTTCCGCAAGCACCAGGCTTTTCTCACGGATGTCGTCGCAAAACTGAAGAAGATGGGTACCCGGGTTTCGCTGTTTGCCGACGGCGACGGCGATGCCGAAGCGGTGAAGATCGCCAAGGCGACGGGAGCGGACCGGATCGAGCTTTATACCGGTCCTTATGGCGGCTGCTACGATGCGCCGGAGCGGGCAGGCCCCATTCTCGAAGCGCTTGGCAAGACGGCGGACGCAGCACTCGCAATCGACCTCGGCGTCAATGCCGGCCACGACCTGACCGTCGCCAACCTGCCGCCGCTTGTGAAGCGCATTCCGAGGCTTGCGGAAGTTTCGATCGGTCACGGCCTGACCGCGGATGCACTGGAATACGGTATGGCGCAAACCGTGCGGCGGTTCTGCCGTGCGTGCGGGCAGAAGATATGAGGGACAGTGCTTCTTCTTTCGAAGGACGAGGGGGGCGCGCAATGAGGGTGCAGAGGGTCTAGACGTCTCATCTCCCCCATCTCTGTCCTCGGGTTAAACCTCTCATTTACCTTGAAGGGAGTCTCCTGCGCCGCGCTGGATTCCTGTGAAAGGCACATGAACGAGAAAAGGGAGGGCAGGGCAAGACGGCGGCGCCCTGTTTGCCGCTCTTCGCTGCGATTGAAGTGCCAGGACATGCCCCGGCCTTGCCCTCCCCATCAACTCTTGATGTGGCAGAAAGCGACGCTTACGTCAGCAGAGCCGCCTTGTTTGCAACGAAGAAGTCCTCGAGCTTCTGCGTCTGCTTGCCGGTCAGCGCCCTGAAGTCGTCTGTGAGGAGGTCGAAGTTGCCGGCGCGGATGTTGGCGTCGGCTGAGACCAGCATGTCGGCGACAAAATCGGGAAGGCCTGCGCCGCGCATGCCCTGGCCGAGCTGCTCGTCGCTGACCTTGACGGCCTGCAAGGGCTTTCCGACAGCAGCGGCGATGCCGGCGGCGATCTCGTCGGCGGTCAGCGATTGGCTGCCCGTCAGCGTGTAGGTCGCGCTCTCGGCCGTTCCGGAGGCGAGGGCGGCGGCAATTGCCAATGCGCAGTCCTCGCGAGAGATATTGGAAACCTTGCCGTCGCCGCTTGCCGTGTACCAGCTGCCGGACTGCAGGTTATGGGGCATGCCGTGTAGATAGTTGTCGAAATACCAGGCGTTGCGGATGATCGTGTAGGGAATGCCGGCAGCCTTGATGGCGTTCTCGGTGCCGAGGTGATCCGGCGCGAAAGTGATGAGCGACTTATCCGGCGAGGGCATCGAGGTATAGGCGATGTGCTTCACGCCGACTTTTGCCGCAGCCTCCACGGCGGCCTTGTGCTGCGTCAGACGCTGGCCGGGGACGGCGAGCGCGTCGGTGCTGATGATCAGCAGGCGATCGACGCCCCTGAAAGCGGCTTCGAGGCTTGCCGCATCGTCGAAATCGGCCTTGCGGGTGGCCACGCCCTTGGCGGCGAGCGACGCGAGTTTCGCCGGGTCGCGGGTGGCGGCGATGATGCTTCCGGCCGGAACCTTGTAGGTTTCGAGCAGGTGATGAATGACGCGCCGGCCAAGCTGGCCGGCCGCGCCGGTGACGAGAATCGTTTCGCTCATAGGTCTTCCTCTATGGTGGTCTCAAAAAGAGAGCAGCTCTAGAATAGGAATTGACTTCGAGCTGTAAAGAAGGCAGTTTTTCCGCTCTACGTTACCAAAAGGGAACCATCTCATTATGAGCGCTGTCCTCAATCTGAAAGAGCAAGCCCGCCCCCGGCATCCGCCGGGAGATCGATCTGGGGAGTCTCGATTTCAGCAATTGTCCTGTCCGGGACATGATGCAGCAGATCGGCGGCAAGTGGTCGACGCTGCTTTTGGAAGCGCTTGCCGCGCGGCCATACCGCTTCGGCGAACTGCGGCGGAAGATACCGGATATCTCGCAGAGGATGCTGACGCAGACGCTGCGCGACCTGCAGCGCGAAGGCTATATCGAGCGGGAGGTGTTTCCAACGAAGCCGCCAAGCGTCGAATACCGGGTCACCGAACTCGGACGCTCGCTTTACGCCACGCTGGCGCTGCTTTTGAACTGGGCGGAAGCAAATCATGACGCCGTTCGCGACGCCCGCGCCCGCTTCGATACCGCTGAAGGTTGAGGCGCGGCTTACTTGCCGCGCCCCTCGGTGAAGGAAGAGCAGGAAGGCGAAAGCCGGAAAACAGAAGCCGATCCAGGCTGTCATCGTCCATCCACCTGCCGCATAGGCCCAGCCGCCGAGCGCGGAGCCGAGAGCGCCGCCGGCAAAGAAGGTCGCCATGTAGAGACCGTTCAGCCGGCTGCGGTGGTCGGCGCTGATCGCATAAATCGCGCGCTGGCCGCAGACCAGATTGGTCGTCACGCCGAAATCCAGAAGGATCGCTGCTGCCGTCAGAAGGATGAGCGCGGTCGGCGAGCCGTCGGCTGCGAAATGGCTGATGACGAAGGACACCATGCCGAGCAGCATGGCACAGGCAGAAGCGATCTGCGTCAGCCCACGATCGGCCAGGCGTCCGGCAATCGGCGAGGCGACGGCACCCGCAGCGCCGGCAAGCGCGAAGAGCGCGATACCGTTCTGGGTCAGGCCGAAAGCCGGGCTTGCAAGCAAAAGCGGCGTCGTCGTCCAGAACAGGCTGAAGGCACCGAACATTCCGGCCTGATAGAGCGCGCGGCGCTGCAGGATGCGGGAGGTCATCGCAAGGTGCAGCATCGAGGCAAGCAGTGCGCCGTAGCCGAGCTTCGTGTGCGGGATGCGAACCGGCAGATTTGCGCGCAGGATGAGGGCCAGCCCGACCATGACGACCGCGGTGATGTAGTAGACCATGTGCCACGACGAGGCTTCGGCGATGAAGCTCGCAAAGGGGCGTGCCAGCATGATGCCGCAGAGAAGGCCGCTCATGACGTTGCCGACGACACGGCCGCGCATCGCATCCGGCGCCATATGGGCGGCGAAAGGCACCAGAACCTGCACCGCGACCGAAGAGAGGCCGATACAGAGCGAGGCCAGCAGGAACAGGGCGGGCGTTGAGGAGAGTGCTGCGCCGACGAGCGCGACTGCCGATACTAGGATCAGCATCAGCACGAGGCGGCGGTTTTCGAGCAGGTCGCCGAGCGGCACGATGAGGAGCAGGCCGAGACCGTAGCCGATCTGCGTCAGCGTCACGATCAGGCCCGTGGCTGCCGGCGTGAAGCCGAGATCGGCACTGATCGGGCCGGCCAGTGGCTGGCCGTAATAGAGATTGGCGGCGACGAGGCCGCAGGCGGCCGCGAAAAGGAATGTCATCAAAGGCGAGATCGCCCGGGGTATAGCGGTCTCGTTCGTTGCAGTTGAAATGCTCATGAAAAACTCCGGTGTGCTGATCTGGGGGAGGATCGGTCTTGAAGTCGTTCTGCGCCACCCGTTTGTTTGCGGGCGAAGCGCTGTCAGTCGAGAAGTTTTATGGCGGCGTCCGCCACGGCGGTCATGTCATCCTCTCGGCGGCCCGTCTTGCCGGCGACGCGCATGCCCTTCGTCAGGCAGAGCAGGGCGCGGGCAGCCGTTACAGCGTCCAGCGTTTTTGGGATCGAGCCGTCGGACTGGCCGAGCCGGATGAGGTTCAGCAGCAAGTCCTCGTTGGCGGCAAAAGCAGCCGCGACGCGCTCCGCGGCCTCCTCGTCGAAGATCGCAAGCTCGTTGGCGCTACCGACGACAAGGCAGCCGCGACGGCCGATGTCGCCATGCGATGACGCAGCGTAAAAGCGCAGGATTTCACGGATTTTGTCGCGGCCGGTCTCGACCCTGCCCAGGCGCTCATCAAGCAGGCCGCGGCGCACGGCGCGGTACCGGTCAAAGGCGGCAAGAAAGATGCCGCGCTTGTCCTTGAAGGCCTTGTAGACGCTGCCGGAGGTAAGCTCCATCGCGTCCGTCAATTCGCTGATCGAGGCTGCGTGGTAGCCGCGCTCGGAAAAGACGCAGAGCGCCTTGTCGAGCGCTGCGTCCATGTCGAATTCGCGCGGCCTGCCGCGGGATCGGCTTTTGTCATCGAGAGTTGCCGTCGTCATGACTCACCTAATTAGGAAATGATCGTTTCCAAATCAAGCGAAACTTTTGCGACACGACAAAATCAGAGGTCGAGAACCCAGGTCTGGCCGTTTTCCTCTGGCCCGAACATGCGGTGTCTCTCTTCGGAGACAAGACGGAAACCGGCTTTGACATAGATGCTGCGTGCGGCGTGCAGAACGTCGTTGGTCCAGAGCGATATCTGGCGGTAACCTTTCGCTCGCGCGAAGCGAATGCACTCGTCGACCAGCGTCTTGCCGAGACCAAGCCCGCGCGCGGCCGCGTCGACATAGAGAAGGCGGAGCTTGGCAACGCCGTCGCCGCCGTTCGTTACAAGAATAGACCCGACGTTGATGCCATTGCGCTCGGCGATCCAGCAATGTTCATTCGCCGGATCGAAGGTCGCCAGGAACTTGCCGGCGACCTCGGCCACCAGGCCCTCGAAGCGCATGTCCCAGCCATATTCCTCGGCATAGGCTTTGCCCTGGCTCTGCACGATCCAGCCGATATCGCCGGGTCTATGTGCGCGGATGACCGCGGGGGACGGTTGGACGCCTGGGTCGAGCAGCGAGCGGATGGTCTGCATCGCGTTGACGACGCTTTGCGACTCGCCAAGGGCAAGCGCATCGAAACGTTCGGCGATCTGCACATTCGAGCGGCGGCCGAGTTCCTGCAATTGCTCGCCTCCCTTGCCGGTGACCGTGATGATCTGGCTGCGCAGGTCGGCGGGATCGGCCTTCGTCTCGATGAGACCGTCGCTGCGGAAGCGCTTCAGAATGCGGCTGAGATAGGCGGGATCGAGATGCAGGTCGCGGACGAGCGCGACGGCGCTGATTCCGTCGTGCGAGCCGATCTCAAACAGCACCCGTGCGTCCGTCAGGGTGAACGGCGAGTCGAGATAGGCCTTGTTCAGCACGCCGAGGAAGTTGGTGTAGAAACGATTGAAGTCGCGGGCGGCATCGATAAGGCAGGAATCGGGCATGGACAAAATCTCCTGATAGGAGACTTTGTCCTGCAATTGATTGACTCAGTCAAGTAAACTGCATGTTATGCAGCTTCTGTTTCATCGCTCCGCTCCTTGCCGATTGAAAAATCGACGGCCGCCCTTGCATGGATCGCCGTGGTGTCGAAGCCGGGTAGAGGCAGCTTGCCGGGGTCCAGGATGAGGCAGATCTCGGTGCAGCCTAGAATGATGCTGTCGGCGCCTTTGGCGCGTTCGCGTTCGATGATTTCCATCAGCTTCGTGCGCGAACTGTCGAGCACCTTTCCGGCGCAAAGTTCGTTGAAGATGATGTCGTGAACGATGGTGCGGTCGGCTGCATCCGGGACCGTCACGTTGACGCCCACGCCCTTCATGCGGTCCGCATAAAAGCCATGCTCCATCGTGTAGCGGGTTGCGAGCAGCAGCGGACGCTTGCGGCCGGCGGCCCTGAGCGACTTCGCCGTCTCATCGATGATATGGATCAGCGGAACCGAGAGGCGCGATGCCACCTGGTCGGCGATCAGGTGCATGGTGTTGGTGCAGATGAGAACGCAGCGGACGCCGGCGGTCTGCAGGCGAAGCGCTACATCGCCGAGGCGTGCTGCAGCGCCGTCCCAGTCGCCGGCCTTCTGCATGGCGACGATCTCTTCGAAATTGACGGAATGCATGACGAGTTCGGCCGATGCGAGACCGCCAAGGCGTTCGCGCACCATCTCGTTCACCAGACGATAATAGACCGCCGAGCTTTCAAAACTCATGCCGCCGATCAGGCCGATTGTCTGCATGTCCACGCTCCTGCTTTTTGATGACGCGTAAAGGATGCCTCAGTCGCTGCGCCGAATGTTTGCATTCTTTGACGTTGATTGCACTAACGAGCTATCAGTTTGCGTAAGATTTCAATAATGTGCAAAAAATCAGCGTCAATTAAGGAGATGGCAATGCTTGATGATCGCGATAGAAAGATTCTCGACCTTCTCCAGGCCGATGCCGGCATTTCCGTCAGCGGTCTTGCCGAGCGCGTCGCGCTTTCGGTTTCGGCCTGTTCGCGCCGCATCCAGCGCCTTGAGGAAAGCGGCCACATCGCCCGACGCATCGTCGTGCTCGACCGCGAAAAGATGGGCGTGCCGACCACCGTCTTTGCGCTGATCAAGACGGCGCATCATTCCGACGAATGGATTGAGACGTTCCGCAGGGCGATCAGCGGCATTCCGGAGATCGTCGAGGCGCATCGGCTGACGGGCAATCAGGATTACATCCTGAAGATCGTGCTGCCGCGCGTCGAACATTACGACGTCATTTACAAGCAGATCGTCCGCAAGATCGAGCTGTTCGACGTCTCGGCTTCGATCTCCATGGAGATATTGAAAAGCGGCAGCGCGATCCCGGTCGGCTATGCCGATTAAGATCGCACGGCAGCTATGTTGAACCGGCCGTTGAAACCTGCCTGCAAAGGGCGACATTTGCGTCAGCAAAACAGCAAAAAGGTTATGTCATGAGCGATCATCGGGTCGTCGTTGTCGGCGGGGGTTTCGGCGGGCTACAATTCGTCAACGGGCTCAAGGGTACGGGGGCCAAGATCACACTGGTCGATCGTCGCAACCACCATCTCTTCCAGCCGCTGCTCTATCAGGTCGCGACGACGATCCTATCGACATCGGAGATCGCCTGGCCGATCCGTCATCTCTACAGCAACAGGCCGGATGTTACGACGCTGCTCGGCGAAGTCACCGGCGTCGATACCGCGGCAAAGCAAGTGACGTTACGCAGCGGATTGACGTTAAGTTATGATACGCTCGTTCTGGCCACCGGCGCAACGCATGCCTATTTCGGGCGCGACGAGTGGGCGCCCGTCGCACCAGGCCTGAAAACGCTGGAGGACGCGACGACGATCCGCCGGCGCGTGCTGCTCGCCTTCGAGCGTGCGGAGACAGAAACCGATCCGGTGACGCGTGATGCCCTTCTGACCTTCGCAATCGTCGGCGCAGGACCGACTGGAGTCGAACTTGCGGGCATCATCGCCGAGCTGGCGCGCAAGACGCTGCCGCGGGAATTCCGCAACATCGATACGCGCAAGGCGAAGGTCGTGCTGATCGAGGCGGGGCCGCGGGTGCTCGCAAGCTTCGCCGAGGAGCTTTCGGCTTATGCGCAGCAGGCGCTCGAAAAGCTCGGCGTCGAGGTTCATCTCGGCGAGTTCGTAACGGACTGCACCGCCGCCGGCGTGAAAGTCGGCGAGAAGTTCATTGCCAGCAAGACGATCGTCTGGGCGGCTGGCGTGCAGGCCTCGCCTGCGGCAAAATGGCTAGATATTCCAGCCGATCGGGCAGGGCGGGCAATTGTCGAAAAAGACCTGAGCGCGCCGGGATTGCCAAATGTCTTCGTCATCGGCGATACGGCGTCCGTCGTTCAGGACAACGGCAAGCCGGTGCCCGGGATCGCGCCTGCCGCCAAGCAGCAGGGCGCTTACGTCGCAAAGGTCATCCGCGCGCGCCTACAGGCAAAGCCGGCGCCAGGACCTTTCCGGTACTGGCATCAGGGAAGCCTTGCGACGATCGGGAAAAGCGCTGCCATCATCGACTTCGGCAAGATCAAGCTGAAGGGGTGGATCGCCTGGTGGATATGGGGCATTGCCCATATCTACTTCCTGATCGGGACGCGCTCGCGCTTTGCCGTTGCCTGGAGCTGGCTGTGGATCTATCTCAGCGGTCAGCACAGCGCGCGGCTGATCACCCAGAAGGAAACCATGCGCGAAGAGAATTAAGAGAAAGGCGGCTCGGGTGAGCCGCCCTTCCGTTGTCAGGCCGCCAGCGAGGCGATGTCGATGACGAAGCGGTAGCGCACGTCGCTCTTGATGACGCGCTCGTAGGCTTCGTTGATGTCCTGGATGGCGATCTTCTCGATTTCGGAGACGATGTTGTGCGCGCCGCAGAAATCGAGCATTTCCTGCGTTTCCTTGATCGAGCCGATCATTGAACCCGAAAGGCTCTTGCGGCCGGCGATGACGGAGAAGGCGTGGACAGGAACAGCATGTTCCGGAACGCCGACAAGCACCATGGAACCGTCGAACTTCAGGAGGTTGAGGTAGGCGTTCCAGTCGATCGCCGTGCCGACCGTGTTGATGATCAGGTCGAAGGTGCCGGCGAGCGTCTTGAAGGTCTCGGCATCGTTGGTAGCGTAATAGTCCTTGGCGCCGAGCTTCAGGCCGTCTTCCTTCTTCGAGAGAGTTCTGGCTGAGCACGGTGATGTCCGCGCCCATGGCGGCGCCGAGCTTGACGCCCATGTGGCCGAGACCGCCCATGCCGACGATTGCGACCTTCTTGCCGGGACCGGCCTTCCAGTGACGAAGCGGCGAATAGAGCGTGATGCCGGCGCAAAGCAGCGGCGCGCCGGCATCGAGCGGGATGTTGTCCGGGAAGGAGAGGACATAGCCTTCTTTGACGACGATCGAGTCGGAATAGCCACCGTAGGTCGGCGTTTCGCCGTCCGCTTCGACGTCGTTGTAGGTCTGGGTGAGGCCCGGCATAGAAATGCTCGTAATCGAGATCGCGTGTAGCACAGCCGATGCAGGAATTGACGAAGCAGCCGACGCCGACGCGGTCGCCGACCTTGAACTTCGTGACCTTCGAGCCGACAGCGGAAACCACACCTGCAACTTCATGGCCCGGCACCATCGGGTAACGCGAATTGCCCCATTCGTTGCGGGCCTGGTGGATATCGGAATGGCAGACGCCGCAATATTGGACGGAAATGACGACGTCATCGTCATTCGGTTCACGGCGTTCGAAGGTGAAGGGCGCCAACGGTTTTGACGCGTCAGTGGCGGCATAGCCTTTTGCAATAGCCATCTGAATCTTCCTTTGATTTGAGGAATTGGACGGCCGGACAATGCATCGAAACTGCAAAGAGGCGTTAGAGCGATCCTGCGAGCTTTTTGCACGATCCTGCAAATCCGCTACCGCCAGCAAAATGCTATTGGCGGAAGTCGCAGCTTCGGCGCTGTCATTCAGGTGTGCTGCGCCGTGCTACAGGATGATGATGAGCGGACATTCACGTGTGAAAAACGTTGCAACGCAGATTGTCGGGATATGCCCAACGCCTCCAACTAACCCTGTCAAATGTTTCTCTTCAGCTCTGTGGTTCGCCAATTTCTATTGCGTGCCCATCCGGATCGTAGAAACGGAAGACCCTCTGTCCCCACGCTTGTTTTTCTACGGGGTGGATCAACTCCACATGCGGCGCGATCTTTTCAAAGGCGGCATCGACATCGCCATGTTCGAAATACAAAAGCCAGTTTCTTCGCCCATAGGATTGGGCTCCCTCACGCGTCTGGCGCCAGACCGTTTGTTCAAGCGATCGTCCCTCATGGATCGCAAAGCCGGTTTCGAAAAGGACGAAATTTCCGGCGTCCTCTATAATTTTCAGACCGAGCAGCTTGTTGTAGAATTCTTTCGATCGATTGATGTCGCGAACGAAAGGAATAGGATTGATAAAACGCATCTTTTCCTCTCGATAGGCTCAAATTCATTGCCGCAAGATACTGACCAAAGCACGCGTGTTCCGCATGAGGCTTTTGCAACTTGGCACAATAGGAGGTTTCGCGAATGCCGCAACGGCCGATCCTGACGCCGAGCTGTCCCCAGCGGTCCATTTCCGCAATGGCGGCCACTCCCTTGCTTCCTGAGACCTGATAATGCGACTACGGGTTTGTAGGATGCTGCCGTGAAGCTTAGATAAGGTGGACCTGCACCATCTCAGAACGAGTTATCCCATGACATTGCCCTTCAACCCTTATCAGGAAATCGCGTCTATCGCGGCGCGCCATACGTCCGGGGAGGGCGAGTTCGCGACGGCCATCGGCAACCTGTTCCTGAGCCGCCGTTCAAAGCCGGCGGGCCCCTTTCACTCGGCCTACCGCCCGTGCGTCGCTATGGTGCTGCAGGGCGCAAAAAGCGTCAGGCTCGGGACGGAAACGCTGAACTACGGCACCGGCGACTATCTTTTGACGTCACTTGACCTTCCAGTCGCGTGGCGGGTGACGGAGGCAAGCCCGGACGCGCCCCATCTATGCTTTGCAATGGCGATCGATGCCGAAAGGGTTGCTGCGCTTCTGCGCCGCGTCGATATCCCGCGTCCAGCGGCGCATACCGAGGGGCTGCGGGGCATGGCGGTCAACGCCGCGCCGCCGGAACTGCTGGAGGCGGCCGTGCGGCTGGTGCGCCTGCTTGACCGTCCAAATGATATCGCTGCCATGGCACCGCTGATCGAGCAGGAAATCCTCTATCGCGTGCTGACGGGGCCTGTCGGCCCGCACCTCTTGAACATTGCGCTCGCAGAAAGCCAGAGCAACAGGATTGCCCGCGCCGTGGGATGGCTCAGGGAAAATTATGCAAGACCTTTAAGGATTGAAGCGCTCGCCGAGCTTGTTGGCATGAGCGTCTCGTCGTTCCATCATCATTTCAAATCCGTCACCGCGCTGACGCCGGTGCAGTTCCAGAAGCAGCTCCGCCTCCACGAGGCGCGTCGCTTGATGCTGATCGAGCGGCTGGATGCCGGAATGGCCGGGCATCGCGTCGGATATCAAAGCCCGTCGCAGTTCAGCCGGGAATACAGCCGTCTCTACGGCATCTCGCCTGCACGCGACGTCGACGCAGAGCGCTTGGCGACCGCTGCCGAATAAAGAGGCCGGCTGCAGAAAATTTTTGCTTCGCCTCTCGTCCCCCTCTTGACGGGTAAGGGCGACTGCGCAATAAGCATCCACGAACCGTACCGTACGGTACGTATTTTGGGAGCACATATCGTGTCTGTCGAAACCTTGGAGCCGAGCGAATTTTCGCCACGTCAGAACGCCGTTCTGGAGCAGGCGCTGCAGCTCCTTGTCGATGGCGGGGAGAAGGCGCTGACGACGTCGGGCGTCGCACGCGCTGCCAACTGCTCCAAGGAAAGCCTCTACAAATGGTTCGGGGACCGCGATGGCCTGCTGTCGGCGATGATTGCCTATCAGGCCAGCAAGGTGCGCACGTTCGAGCGCAACGGCGAACGGCTGACGGCGACGAGTCTGCATGACCATGTCGTCCTCTTCGCACGCGACCTGCTGGAGGTTCTGGCCGGCGATGTTTCGCTGGCGCTAAACAGGCTGGCGATCGGCCAGTCGCATCGCGACGGCTCGAAGCTCGGCAAGCTGCTTCTAGAGCGCGGCCGCCGCCAGATTGACCGCCGCGCCATGGCGCTGATCGATGCGGGGAAGCGGGCAGGGCTGCTGCGCTTTTATGATGCCGACGAGGCCTATCACACGCTTTACGGCCTGATCGTATCTGACCTGCATGTGCGCATGCTGCTCGGCGAGCCAGGTCTCAAGGATACCGCGCGGCAGGCGGAGAGGGCGGTGACTGCTTTCCTCCGGCTCTACGGTACGGAGAAGGTTTTGGCGGAAATGCCGGCGCTGAGCTGAGTTCCGCTGTTTTACCAATCAACACGACAAGCAAAAGGGAAGGAACTTCAAATGCGCGTCTATTACGATCGTGATGCCGATCTCAACCTCATCAAGTCCAAGAAGGTCGCCGTCATCGGCTACGGTTCGCAGGGCCGCGCCCACGCGCTGAACCTGAAGGACAGCGGCGCCGGCAACGTCGTCATCGCGCTCAAGGCTGGTTCGCCGACCGTCAAGAAGGCCGAAGCCGACGGCTTTAAGGTTATGACGGTTGCAGAAGCCGCCAAGTGGGCCGACCTGATGATGATGGCGACGCCTGACGAGCTGCAGGCCGACATCTACAAGTCGGAAATCGCTGCCAACATCCGCGACGGCGCCGCCATCGCTTTCGCACACGGTCTTAACGTCCACTTCGGCCTCATCGAGCCGAAGGCTTCTGTTGACGTCGTCATGATCGCGCCGAAGGGCCCGGGCCATACGGTTCGCGGCGAATACCAGAAGGGCGGCGGCGTTCCCTGCCTCGTTGCCGTTCACCAGAACGCGTCCGGCAATGCGCTTGAACTCGCTCTCTCCTACGCCTGCGGCGTCGGCGGCGGCCGTTCGGGCATCATCGAGACCAATTTCCGCGAAGAATGCGAAACCGACCTCTTCGGCGAACAGGTCGTTCTATGCGGCGGTCTCGTCGAGCTCATCCGCGCTGGTTTCGAAACGCTGGTCGAAGCCGGCTACGCTCCGGAAATGGCGTATTTCGAGTGCCTGCACGAAGTGAAGCTGATCGTCGACCTGATCTATGAAGGCGGCATCGCCAACATGAACTACTCGATCTCGAACACGGCCGAGTGGGGCGAATATGTCACCGGCCCGCGCATCATCACCGAAGAAACCAAGGCCGAAATGAAGCGCGTCCTGAAAGACATCCAGACCGGCAAGTTCACGTCGGAATGGATGCAGGAATACCGCGCCGGCGGCTCGCGCTTCAAGGGCATCCGCCGCGTCAACGACTCGCACCAGATCGAAGAAGTCGGCGCGAAGCTCCGCGGCATGATGCCGTGGATCGGCAAGAACAAGCTGGTCGACAAGAGCGTGAACTAAGCGCGTCTCGACTGCTGGAATCGGAAGGGCCGGGGCGGAAGCTCCGGCCCTTTCATTATTGTGCTCGCAGGTGAAGCCAGCGCGTCGGCTTGTTATCGTAGCCGCTACCATCGGCTTCATCGATGGTGATGTTCCGCCAGCCGCCGGCCATCAGCAATTCGGACAGACAGGCCGCGGAAAGGTAGTTATAATACCGGCCGAAGCTATCGTGTCCCTCTGCCGTCCCCGCCTTGAAGCTTGCATGGAGCGCGCCGCCATCCTTCAGCGCCTGGCGGATACGGGCTAGCACAGCGGGCAAGTCCTTTCGCGGCACATGCAGCAAGCTGGCCTCGGCCCAGACGCCGTCGAATTCGTCTTTGGCTTCCAACTCCTCGAAGCGCATCACCTTGACGGGCTTGCCGATCAGTTTTTCAGCTTGCTTGGCCAGTTCCGCAGAGCCATCCGTCGCCATCACGTCGAAGCCTTTGGAGAGCATATAGGCACTATCTTGTCCACCGCCGCAACCGAGTTCAAGGATGCGGGCGCCGGAAGGTAGGGCGCAGAGAAACGCGTCGAGCCGCGCTGTCGGCAGCTTGCGGTTCCGCGAGGCATAGACGTCGGCATTTTCGTCATAGAATGAGGGCGTCATCAAGCTTTCTCGAAATATGCGGTACGCTCCAAATCTTTGAAGTGAGCGTCCAGCGTTAAAATCGGCATCGTGAAGCTGTGCCGTCGCATAGACGATAGCGTCGGCCATGGCCAGCTTGTGAGAGGCCGAGACCTCTGACGCCCGCCGGGCGAGCGTTGTATCGAGTGGTACGACGATGCATGTGGCGGTATAGGCGAAGAAACTATCGACTGCCTCTTCGCCACGAACCCGCTCAAGCCATCTTGCCAGCTCGAACTGCACGATCGTGGGAACGATGCATTGGCTTCGGTCGGGTATTTCGGCTTGAAGGCGTTTGGCAGCCTGGCCCTCAGTCAGCCATTCGATCCAGGCAGAGCTATCGATGAGGCGCATCAAAGCGGTCGTTTCTGTCGCGGTAATTCTCTGGGTTTGCGCCTTGCGCAAGGCCGCGGAGATCGTTCAATCCCGGCACAGGTATTGCATGGGAGTCATGATCCGCTCGATTTCCTTTGTCTCGCTATTCCTGTGCTTGCAGCTTTCGAATACAAGGCCTGAAACTTGTCACCATGACAAGAAAATAGGTCAGTATTATTGACATAAATGCCGCTGCGTGGTCTGGTTGCGGCTATAGAAAATATGAGGAAATGCCCATGTTGAATTGGGAGAATATGTTTGCGACGCGATCGTCGCGCATGCGTGCATCGGAAATCCGCGAGCTGCTGAAGCTTCTTGATCAGCCGGACATCATTTCGTTTGCCGGCGGCATTCCGGATCCGGCGCTGTTTCCCGACAAGGAATTCCAGGCGGCCTATGCCGATATTTTCAATAGTGCGGCAGTCAGCTCGGCGCTGCAGTATTCGGTGAGCGAAGGTTACAAGCCGCTGCGCGAATGGCTGGTGAAGCAGATGACGGCGCTCGATATCCCCTGTGAGCTCGACAATGTCTTCATCGTTTCGGGTTCGCAGCAGGGCCTCGATTATCTTGGCAAGCTCTTCCTGTCGCCGAAGGATACGGCGCTCGTCACCTGGCCGACCTATCTCGGCGCGTTGCAGGCCTTCAATGCATACGAGCCGTCTTACGATCAGTTGACGCCGAACGGCAACCGGACGCCGGATTCCTACCGCGCCACCGCCACCCAGAACGGCGGTAAGGTGAAGTTCGCCTATCTCTCGGCGGACTTCTCGAACCCGACCGGCGAGACCGTCGATCGCGCCGGCCGTGAAAAGGTACTCGAACTTGCGGAAGAACTCGATATAGCCGTTATCGAAGATGCCGCCTATCAGTCCCTGCGTTATGACGGCGAGCCTATCCCGCCGATCCTGGCGCTGGAGATCGCCAAGAAGGGGCATATCGACAACACGCGCACGATCTATTGCGGTAGCTTCTCGAAGACGCTGGCGCCCGGTCTTCGCGTCGGTTTCGTCGTCGCCAACGCGCCGGTTATCCGCAAGCTGGTGCTGATGAAGCAGGCCGCTGACCTGCATTCCTCGACGATCAACCAGATGGCGATCACCCAGGTCGCCGAGCGCGGCTTCGATGCGCAGGTCGCAAAGATCAAGGCGGCCTACAGCCACCGCCGCGACGCGATGCTGGCCGCACTTGCCAAGCATATGCCAGCCGGTATCGCCTGGACGAAGCCGGAAGGCGGCATGTTCATCTGGATCACGCTGCCGAAGGGCATGGACGGTGCGGCGCTGCTTGCAAAATCGATAGAGACCGCAAAGGTCGCCTTCGTTCCTGGCAGGGCCTTCTTTGCCGACGGCTCGGGTGAAAACACGATCCGCGTCAGTTTCTCCTGCGCCAACGACGTTATGATCGACGAAGGCATCGGCCGCCTCGGCAAGCTGATCGCAAAGGAAATCGGCGGCTGAGCGCCGCCGATCCCGAAGCCTAGTTCTTCAGGTGCGGGGCGAACAATTCCATGTCCGCCTCACTCAGACGGTCGCTCGCCGTATTGAGCTGGTGCCAATAGGGATAGATCACCGGCGGCAGGCTGACGTCGTCGAGGCGCCTGCGCTCCTCCTCGGTCAGCTTCAGTTCGGCAGCGGCGAGGTTGTCCTTGAACTGCGCTTCGGTGCGCCCGCCGATGATGACGGAAGTCACGGCCTTGCGGCCGATCAGCCAGGCAAGCGCCACCTGCGCGGCCGATACACTGCGGCTCTCGGCAATCGCCACCAGCGTCTCGACGATATTCCAGAGGCGGTTTTCGTCGCGGATCGGTGGTTCGGTCCATCCGGCGAACTGACGGGTGCCTTCCGGAGCGGCCTGATTGCGGCGATGCTTGCCGGAGAGGAGACCACCCGCCAGCGGGCTCCAGACGAGAACCCCAAGCCCCTGATCGATGCTGACGGGCAGCAGCTCGTATTCGGCGTCGCGGGCTTCGAGCGTATAGTGGATCTGCTGGCTGACGAAGCGCTGGCGCTTGTCCCTTTCGCTAATGCCGAGCGCCTTCATGATGTGCCAGCTTGAAAAGTTCGAGCAGCCGACATAGCGGACCTTGCCCTGGTGAACGAGCGTATCGAGGGCCTCCATGGTTTCTTCGAGCGGCGTCTGGCCGTCCCATTCGTGAAGCTGATAGAGATCGATGACATCGGTCTTCATGCGCTTGAGGCTTGCCTCGCAGGCCGCGATCAGGTGCTGGCGCGACGAGCCCGCATCGTTCGGGCCGTCGCCCATCGGGAAGCGCGCCTTAGTCGCGATCAGCACGCCGTTCTTGCGCTTGCCGCCGAGGACTTCGCCAAGAATTTCCTCCGAGACGCCGGCCGAATAGACATCGGCGGTGTCGATCAGGTTGACGCCCGCATCGAGGCACAGATCGACAAGGCGGCGGGCTTCGGAAACGCCGAGATCGCCGACCATCTTCGCCCAGCCCTTGCCGCCGAAGGTCATCGTGCCCATCGTCACGGTCGAAATCTTGAGGCCCGAGCGGCCAAGTAGACGATATTCCATTGCTCATCTCCCAAATTCAAAATCAAAAAAGAAACGCGGGTTAGAAAATAGCGGGGTACCCTCGTGGTCAAGTGCGGCTCGCGCCAGTATTCGCGGAGGCCCATGGCCGACTGTCACAATCATGTTATTCGGCCTCTCTATGGAACCGTCATGTTCATCATGAGGGAATTGCCATGAAGAAGGTCTCCATCTTTGCCGCATTGCTGGCTGCAGGTCTCGTTTCCGTTTCGGCTGAGGCTGCCAATCTCGTGCTTTATACCAGCCAGCCGAACGAGGACGCGCAGGCGACGGTCGATGGCTTCATGGCCGCAAATCCGGACGTCAAGGTTGACTGGGTGCGCGACGGCACGCCGAAGATCATGGCGAAGTTGCAGGCCGAGATCGAAGCCGGCAACCCGGTTGCCGACGTGCTGCTGATCGCCGATACGGTGACGCTGGAGCGCCTCAAGGAGGCCGGCAAGCTGCTCGCCTACAAGTCGCCGGAAGCCGCAAGCTACGACGCCGCTCTCTACGATGCTGACGGCCACTACTATTCCACGAAGCTGATCACCACCGGCATCATGTACAATACCTCGGCCTCGATGAAGCCGGCGAGCTGGAAGGATCTGACGAAACCCGAAGCCAAGGGCCTCGTTGCCATGCCGAGCCCGCTGACCTCGGGTGCCGCGCTCATCCACGCCCAGACGCTGGCTGCAGTCGATGGCCTCGGCTGGGACTACTACAAGGCGCTTGCCGCTAACGGTGCCATTGCTGCGGGCGGCAACGGCGCTGTCTTGAAGTCGGTCGCCTCGGGCGAAAAGGCCTATGGCATGGTCGTCGACTATATGCCGATCCGCGAAAAGGCAAAGGGTGCACCCGTCGAGTTCGTCTTCCCGCAAGAGGGTGTTTCGGCCGTGACCGAGCCGGTCGGCATTCTGGCAAGCACCAAGAACGCCGAAGCGGCGAAAAAATTCGTCGACTACGTGCTGTCCGAAAAGGGTCAGGAAGGCTTCCTGAAGCTCGGCTATATTCCGGCCCGCAACGGTATGAAGCTGCCGGAAGGCTTCCCTGCACGCGACAGCATCAAGGTGCTGCCGATCAAGGCTGGCGAAGCGCTGAAGAATACCGATCAGGATCTGAAGACCTTCTCGGGCATCTACGGATCGAACTGATCACCACCGGATACCCGATGCAGGGATATGTTCGTGCAGGAAGCAGCCAGCCGGCCTGGTTGTTTCCTCTCATCATTCTGGTGGTTCTGATCCTCAGCGTGCTGCCGCTGGCGCGGCTTGCCGTTGCAGGCATCGCCGCGTTGGCAAATGGCGGCGTGTCTGCCGTGCTTGCCGATCCCGCACTCTGGTCAGCCACCTATTACACGATCGTCACCGCCATCCTCGGCACGGTGATTTCACTCGTCATCGGCTGCGCCTTCGCATTTCTGCTGACACTGACGGATATTCGCGGGAAGGGGCTGTTGAGCTTCCTCTTCGTGCTGCCGATGATGATCCCGCCGCAGGTGACGGCTCTCGCCTGGGTGCAGATGTCCGGCCCGTCGAGCCCGCTTCTCAAAGCGCTGCATATCGCGCCGCCGCTCGGCTCCCCGCAACCGCTTTATTCGGTCGGCGGTATTGCGCTGCTCTATGGCGTGCAGCACGCGCCGCTCGTCTACCTGGCTCTGAGGGCCGGGCTGATGGCGCTGCCGCGCGACGGCGTCGAGGCCGCGCGGCTTTCCGGCGCATCCAGCTTTCGTGTCTTTCGCGATATCATCCTGCCACTGTCGCTGCCCGGTGTCATCGCGGGTGCGGCGATCTCGTTTGTCTCCTGCACCGGCAATTTCGGCATCCCGGCGATCCTCGGCATTCCTGCCTCGATCTACACCTTACCGACGCTGATCTTCTCGAAATTCTCGGCCTTCACCAGCCGCACATTCGGCGAAGTCGCGCTGCTGTCGGCCATCATCGCGATTATCTCCGTCGCCGGGCTTGCGATCCAGGATCGGGCCTTGCGCGGCCGAGACTATCGCGTGCTTGGCCTTTCGGGTGCGACTGCTACCTTCGATCTCGGTGGCTGGAAATATCTGTTCGCGCCGCTGCTTTGGGTCATCTTGTTCTTCATGCTGGCCGCACCGTTCTTCGCGTTGCTCGCCGGCGCGCTGGTGCCGGCCTATGGCGTGCCACTGACCTTCAAGACCATCTCCTTCAACGCTTTTCATGAAGTCCTCTTTCGCCAGGCGGTGACGCGGACGGCCTTCGTCAATTCGCTTTCTCTTGCGGCCGGAACGGCTATGTGTCTCCTGCTGGTGACTGTTCTGTCGGCCTATGCGTTGACGCGGCGCAGAGATGCGGTTTCGCGCGCCGTCTCAAGTCTGATTGAGATACCCTATTCGCTGCCGGGCATCGTCATTGCCGTTTGCTTCATCCTCGTCTTCGCCGCGCCGCTGCCGGTTCTCAACATCACGTTCTACGGCACGATCTGGATCATCCTGATCGCTTACCTCTCCAGCTTCTTTGCCGTCAGCCTGAAGCCGGTCGTCAGCGCGTTCCATCAGCTCGATCCGGCGCTGGAGGAGGCAGCGCGGCTTTCCGGCGCAGGCTTCTTCCGCCGGCTGAGGGATATCATCGTGCCGCTGATTGCGCCTGCGGCTGGCGCCTCGGTCATCCTCGTCTTTCTCATTGCCTGCAACGAACTGACGATTTCGGCGCTGCTCTGGTCTGCGGGCACCCAGACGCTTGGCGTGGCGATCTACAATCTCGATGACAGCGGCAGTTCGGATCTGGCGTCTGCGCTTTCCGTGCTTATCGTCCTGATGGTCATCGTCATGATGCTGCTTCTGGAATTGCTGGCAAAGCGGCTGCCCAAGGGAGTGGTGCCATGGCGAAGCTGATCCTCAATCATGTCGGCAAGGATTTCGGCACTGGAAAACCAGCGGTGAGCGCGCTTTCACTCGATGTGCGCGAGGGTGGATTCCTGGCGCTGCTCGGTCCCTCCGGCTGCGGCAAGACGACGGTGCTGCGAATGATTGCAGGTTTCGAGACGCCGACCGACGGCTCGATCCATCTCGGCGAGCGGCTGCTTGCCGACGCGTCGCAATCCCTGCCGCCCGAACGGCGCAACATGGCGATGGTCTTCCAGTCCTACGCGCTCTGGCCGCATATGAATGTCGCCGATAATGTCGGTTATCCGCTGAAGGTGCGCGGCATTGTGGGCGAAGCCTATCGCCGGAAGGTGCGAGACGCCCTTTCGACCGTGCGGCTTGCGGAATACGCCGAGCGGCGTCCCGCCGACCTTTCCGGCGGCCAGCGCCAGCGCGTGGCGCTGGCGCGCTGCCTGGTGACATCGCCGGATGTGGTTCTACTCGACGAGCCGCTCGCCAATCTCGACCGGCACCTGAAGCAGGAAATGGAAGAGAGTTTCCGCGAGTTTCATTTGCGCTCCGGCGCCACCATGATCTATGTGACGCACGACCAGAGTGAGGCCATGGCGCTTGCAACGGACGTCGCGGTGATGTCGGAGGGCCACCTGCTGCAGGTCGCGCCGCCTGCCGAGATCTATGCACGCCCGGAAGGCCGGATGGTCGGCGGATTGATCGGGCGAGGGGCGATCCTGACTATGCGGTCCCCTGGCGGTGATAAGCGTAATTTCGATTGGAATGCGCTGCAGGCCATCATTCTAGATCAACCGGGCGAGGGGCCGCAGATCGATATGCTCGTGCGTCCGGAAGACGTCCTGCTCGGCGGCGGGGGCATTCCGGCCACGGTGGAATCGGTTCTCTATGAAGGCGAGCGTTATGCGCTGAAACTCGCCCTGGCGGACGGCCAGATGCTGCGCGCCTTCAGCCGCACGGCGGTGCAGGCGGGCGATGCGCTGAAGATTGCGATCCGTTCGGCATGGCGGCTCTGATTTCCGTCTCGCTGCCTTCCCGAATGCCTCTTTCGTCTCTACAAATGACATAACGCCAACCGGAAATGTTCGATGTCGCTTCGCATTGCCACATTCAACGTCGAAAACCTGATGACGCGTTTCGATTTTACCGGTTTTCGCAACCAACTGCGCCAGGACCGCGTCATCAAGCTTTTTGAGATACAGAGCGAAGGCGTCTACCAGCAGCTCGAGCAAGCGCGGGTCGTCGCCTCGACCGACGATACCCGTCAGATGACGGCGCTTGCGATCGCCGATGCCGATGCGGACATTCTCTGCCTGCAGGAAATCGATAGCATGGGGGCACTGCGGGCCTTCGAGTACGGCTATCTTTTCCGGATGGTGGGAACCGGCTACCGGCAGAAGTATCTCGTCAAGGGTAATGACAGCCGCGGCATCGATGTCGCGGTCCTCGTACGGGAGGAAACGCACGACGGCCAGAAGATCGAACTGAAGGAGATCAAGAGCCACGCGATGCTCACCTATCGCGAGCTCGATCTGTTCAACGATCAATTGGCGCTCACCAATCGTATCGACGACAAGATCTTCAAGCGCGACTGCCTGGAACTCGATCTCTCGATCGGCGGTGTGGCGCTGACGCTTTATGTCGTGCATTTCAAGTCGATGGATGGGCCGCGCACCAACGGCGTCAGCAGCCGGCAGGCAACGATGCCTGTCCGCCGGGCGGAGGCGCTGGCCGTGCGCCGGATTGTCGAGAGCCGTTTCGGTGCCGGACATACCGCCAGGAAGAATTTCGTGATCTGCGGCGACATGAACGACTACCAGGAGCGCGTCAACGTCATCGGCGTGCGTCGCAGCGGATACCGTTTCGAACACACGGACGAAACCGAAAGTGCGCTCGACGTGTTCAGCCATGACGGCTTTGCCGAGAATGTCGCGCGCCGCCGCGATCCGCTCGACCGCTGGACGCTCTACCACGCGCGGGGACCGGAAGAGCAATGGCTTTGCCAGCTCGACTATCTCTGGCTCTCGCCGGCGCTTGCGCAAGCGAACACCGGCCGGATGCCGGAGATCATCCGCAACGGTCAGCCCTTCCGCACTATCTTTCCGCCCGGCCAGGAAGTCGAGCGCTATCCGCGCACCGGCTGGGATCGGCCGAAAGCCTCCGACCATTGCCCCGTCGTCATGACACTGGATTTGACATGAGTTTTGCATTTTCGGATGATCTTAGCGGCTGGCCGCCGGAGAAGACTGTTTTTCCTGTCGCCTCCATCGACCTTCGCGTGCTGGCGGGCGAGCATCCTTATCACCTGCAGAATGCAGCACTCGCGAGCGAGAACTGGAAGCGCGAGATATCGGCCAAACCGGAGCTTTTCGATGGTCGTATGGTGTTTCAGCATCAGCTTGCGTTGAACGATGGCGGCATTGCGGGCAGGGGTCACATCATTCCCTTCTCCACCTTTCTGTGGTGGCGCAAGCAGGCAGAGCGCCGCGGCGGCATCCACCTTTTTGCCTTCGGCATCATGGTCTCGTCAGATGGCGCGATCATCGCCGTGCGCATGGGCGCGCATACGGCAAATGCCGGTCAGGTCTATTGCGCCGCTGGCTCGCTGGACCTCGATGATATCGCCGGCGGCCGTTGCGACCTCGAGGGCAATATGCGCCGCGAAGTGCTCGAGGAGACAGGCATGGAACTTCGCAATGCAACGCCGGATACCACTTACTACGCGAGCCATTTCCGCCGCACGGTCACCGTGTTCCGGCTGTTCCGTTTCGGCCTGGCTGCGGACGAAATGATCGAGCGGATTGCGGCCCATATGCTCGTTGCCGAGGACAAGGAAATTGCCGGAGCGGTTGCGATCCGTTCTGCTGATCACTCGGCCTATCCCTATAACGTCGCCATGCTTCCGATCATCGATTGGTATTTCGCTAGTACAAACGAGAGCTAATATCTTGCACTCGTTTCGCCGGTCGGGCAGGTTGCAGGTTCGATGACCGATTAAGGAGGCCGATGTGGCGCGCAGCTACAGCGTCTATGACGTGTTCACCGACCGCAAACTCGCCGGGAATCCGCTGGCCGTCATCTTCGACGGCGACGATCTCAGCGAGGAGGCGATGCAATCGATCGCCCGCGAGATTAATCTCTCCGAGACAGTCTTCGTACGCCCCTCGGCAAATCCAGCCTATACAGCCAAGCTCAGGATTTTCACGCCGGGCCGCGAACTGCCCTTCGCCGGCCACCCGACCGTCGGCACGGCGATTGCCCTTGCCGAAGAGGCGCACGGGCGCGACATGACGCTCGATCTCGTTTCGGTATTGGAGGAAAATGTCGGGCCGGTGCGCTGCGCGGTCCGGCTGCGGCGGGGCGAGGTGAGCTTTGCCGAATTCGATCTTCCGCGGAAATCGCAGCAGATCAATATGCCGCTCGAAAAGCTCGGCATCGCCAATGCGCTGTCGCTCAAGGTGACGGAGATCGGTTTCGAAAATCACGTGCCCTCGATCTGGAGCGCTGGCGTTCCTTTCCTGCTCGTGCCGGTTCACGATGTCGGAGTTGCAAAACGGCTGGAATTCGATCCGCAGCTCTTTGAAAAGACCGTGCCCTTCGTCGACGGTTCGCTGGCCTCGGCCTACATCTACTGCCGCGCCGGCGTCAACCATTCGGCGAAGTTCCACGCGCGTATGTTTGCAAGCGACATGGGGATATCCGAGGATCCCGCAACCGGCTCCGCAGTCGCGGCACTTTCGGGAGCGATCCACCATTTCGACCGGCTGCCGGACGGCCATCATCCGATCACGATTGAACAGGGGGTGGAGATGGGGCGGCCATCCTTCATCCACCTGCATGTCGACGTCGAGGCCGGCACCATCTCCAATGCCCGGATCGGCGGGCAGGCGGTGCGCCTTGCCACGGGTACGCTCGACCTTTGATTTCATTCCCATTTCAGCCATGCAGAAAAATCTTCGAAATTAATCAAAGAATTTTCCGCAGGGCGCTAGACAAGGCCTGCGATCCTGTTTATACGCCCCGTCACACCGCGCAGCCAAGCGCGAACGGGTGATTAGCTCAGTTGGTAGAGCAGCTGACTCTTAATCAGCGGGTCGTAGGTTCGAGCCCTACATCACCCACCATTTTCCCTATGACGCAGGGCTTTCAGTAGAACCGTAAGAACGAACAAACGTTTCGTAAGGCGGCTGTTTTGCTGTACGCCGCCTCACTGCCTTAATGCATGCCATTCGGCCAGTCGGACTGCTGTTACCAGCGCCTAGGCGTGAGCGTGCGGATGATGAACATCCCAGACTGCCCATAGCGATATCGCAGCGACGAGCACCCCCATGATGACGGCCGTCCACATCGCTGCTGCGCTGGCCGCAAAGCCGAGCGCCCATGGCGAGGCAATCAACCACAGGCCGACTACCAGGTTTGCCCATTCCTCCCATTCGGCGAAAGCCGAAAGCGCCGTGATCGCCAGGGCGCCGAGAATGATGCCGACGATCCATGCGTTCCAGGTCGGCGCGGCTTCAGCCGCAAAGCCGACAACCCATGGCGAGATGAACAAGCATACCGCCAGGACCAGGTTGACCCAATCCTGTATCTTTCTTCCTTCCATCAGTGTGTTTGGCATAACAACCTCCCAGCATGATGCCTAGCTAAGCATCATTCCCGCGTGCACTGCACGCCTATTTATATAAGTAATTTCTGATGTTCATCATTCAAGTGGCTGCGCCGATGAGGCCTTCGCGTCGAATGGCGATCTTCGTATTCATGATTTGGGACTGAAGACCGGAGTTGTTCGACCCATTGGCATTGATTTTGCCGTTTTGTGTAACATGTTCACGGCATTGCCAATTCCTATCAGGGGAAATCGATGCCGAAATCCATGCTCGCCTTCGCCTGCCTCGCGGCACTGCTGCTTTCGTCTTGCGGAAATACGGCCTGGGGCCTAAAGCGTGATGGCCAGGAAGCGAGCCGCGCTATGGACGACGCGTCGCATCGCGTGCTGTCATCTGGTTCGAAAAAAAGGTAGATGTTGGGCGAAGTGGGAGGCAGCATGGGCTGCCCCTTGCTTTTGCGTTTCAGTCTTGATCCTACCGAAGCGTTGCTGCTGACGGCGTAATTGCCGGTTCCTTCGGCGAGAAGATGATGAAGGCGAAGAGCAGAGCGCCGGCGAAGATGATCAGTGACGAAACGGCGACGACCGGCTCCATGGCCGCATTCGCCCGCAGCATCATGTAGAGCGCCGGGACCAATACCGTAAGGCCCGCTGTGTAGATGTAATACTGGATCATAGCGATGCGGCGTTCCGCTTTCTTCGGGTTCAGTGCATGATACCCCCCGAAAATTGCCATGCTGACCCAGCCCAAGAGATTACAGTGGGCATGGGCGCCGATGACGGTATGATCGTGGGAAATGGCCATGTTCAAACCGATGGCGATCCCGATAATGAAGAAGACGATTGCGGTCTTGAAGTAAAGTTCTGCTACGCGTGGCATGAGTTCCCCCTATGTTTTATCCATGTAAAGAATACCACTTCCTTGCGGGGGGGAAATACGGAAGGTGAAAGTAAATCCACATCCCTTGCAGGGAGAGACGCACTGCTCTCTTCGCGGCAGCGGCTCTTTGCTTGGCCAACGGCGGCCCCTGATTTCGTCCTCTGTCCGCGAAGTATGGTTAATTTTTTAACTATCTCGGGGATATGACGGAACGGAAGCGTGCCGTCGGCCGTTAAGGCGGCGAACCGGAGGAGCCCATGATCTTTAAAATCGTTACCGCCAAATCCGAAGTCGAAACCGACGACACCGGCACCTATCCCGACGGTATCTTCGAATCGAACCGCATCGATTTCAGCGCTCGCCGTAATGACCGCTATTCTTCATCGCATGAGCGTGATTATGGTCCGAGCCGCAAGGTTGCGGTAATCCCGCTGGGCCTTGCCTGAGCCGGGTCAGGCGGTCTTTTCCGTCAGTGCGCGGAATGGAAACTTGCGGCTGCATTCGCAGCGGATGATGTAGGTTTCCTGGAAATTCGAGGATTTTTGCTCGAAGAAGCCTTTGGGCAGCTGATCGACACGAAACGCGGGATTCTTGCGCGAAGGGTGGTCGTCCTCCGAGGCCTCGGCGAAGCCGGTATTGCCGCATTGCGGGCAGGTCAGCTTTTTCGAAAAACGGTCGCGTGCGGCCATCGGCTTCCTTTTCATTTTCATCGCGTCATACAGCTGAAAGCCTGCACATGAAAGCCAGAATGCTTTCATGTAGCGGCACCAGCCCATTTAAGGTGCCGGCGCTTCGATCTGGGGCGGGGGTCGTGTAGAGCCGGTCGTTGCCTGATCAGGACCGGGTGAAATGGCTATGCTGCCAATGATGATGACAACGACGATTGCTCCGGCGATCCCGAAGGTCCAGATCAGCCAGCTCCGGCGCTCCTCCGCCAGTAGGCGCGTTTCTTCCTCGGCGGGCGACGGCGGGACGGGCTCACCGCATTCCTTGGGTTCATCAGTCATGAAAACTCCCTCTTTTATCTGGAACAAGCGCCTCTCCGGATTGTTCCGTTGCCGAAGGAGCTAAAGACTGTCCCGGCTTTCGAATAGCAGCGAGCGAGGGCCGGACTATGGCCACTGCGGGCCTATTCGGCAGGATGTTCCACGCCGTCGAAGTTGGCTTCTGCAAGCTCCGCCGTTGCAGAGACGGGGGCCTGATTGTCCACCGAGACGACGGCGGCCGGAAGCGGCGTGCCGCGCTTGCGTTCGCGGGCGAGTGTGAGCAAGCCCGAGCAGATGATCAAAACGATGCCGGCGGCCATCGGGAGATCGATGGTATCATCAAAGATGAGATAGCCGAAGACGATTGCCCAGATCATCTGGCTGTACTGAGGCGGGGCGACGAGGTTTGCGGGCGCGAAGCGGGCCGCCGTCATGAGAAGCACGTTGCCGATCGCCCCAAGAATGCCATAGCTCGCCATGAAGAGCCACTCGCGCGGCGTCGGAATGGCAATATCCGAGAGCATCAGAAGGCCGCTGACGATCAGCGTTCCGAGAAGCCCGGCGCCATAGAGCGAAATGCGCTTTTCGGCAGGCCCCATTGCCCGCAGGATGACGATGGAAATAGCTGCGCTCAAGCCGCCGATTGCGGCCGCCAGATGGCCCGCCGACAATTCGCGAAAGCCGGGCCTCAACACGATCAGCACGCCGATGAAACCGACGACGACAGCCGTCCAGCGCTGCCAGCGCACGTCTTCCTTAAGAAAGATGACCGAGAGAATCGTCACGAAGGAGGGCAGCAGGAAGAGGAGACAGAAGGCCTCCGCCATCGGCAGCTTTGTGAAGGCGATGATCGAGGCGATCGCGCCGATCGCTCCGCAGACGAAGCGAAGCGCCCACAGTATGCGGTTCGATGTCTGGACGATATCGAGCCAGGAATCATCCCGCGCTTTGATCACCGGCAAAACGACCAGGCCGAAGATCGAGCCGATGAAGGCCACCTGGTAAGACGAAATCGCACCGTGAAGGATCTTGATCGAGGCATCGCTGAAAGCGAAGACTGCATAGGCGGCGAATGCGACGAGGACTCCGCGGAGCGGCGAATGGGTCGGGGACATGTTCTCGAATCGAACTTGAGGCGGTTGTCTTCCGAATACGAAAAAAACCTTACGGAGAGCAGATGCGGTTGCGAATAGCTGCCATGCGAATGGGCACTGCTCTTTCCGTCTACGTCAATTCGCTGCGAAGCTCTGCTCCGTATTCACGGTAGATGCTCAGGCAATCCGTGTAGCTTAGCGAACCGTGCTCACCGTAGATGATATGGACGGCCGACGCATCGGTTGCCGCTTGTTCGGAGACGAAGAGGATCGCCTCGCCAAGCGACTTGCCGGTGATGGGTAGGTCAGTTCCGTCTTCCTGTGTCATTCCCTTGACGATGGCTGCAATCTTGCGATGGCTGAAAACGGCGCGGCGGTCTTCCGGCGTCATCGAAATATCCTCGGTTGAATTCCGGCGCGGCGAAATCTGCCGCCCCGGTCATCATCAAACGTTTGTGAAGCCAATTTGTGCCGTTGATGCGTACAGGATCGCGCAGGAAACCGGAAATTGTAAGCGGCATGGACCGTTTTGACTTTTCCCGGCCGCGTAAGGAGCGTATTCAGGGTGCCGAATTCCTGCCTGCCCGGTCCCCAGCGGCGATACGCACTTCTCCTCCCCAATGCACAATGGCATATCGATGACAACAGTACAGACGAGTGAAAAAACGGACGAAGCGCCGAGCGCAGGTCAGGCGAAGATCGTTGCGCTGGTCGTCGCCGTATCGTTCTTCATGCAAATCCTCGACGGCACGATCGTCGCGACCTCGTTGCCGCAGATGGCGGCGAGCTTCGGCGTGCAGCCGGTCTCGATGAGCATCGGCATCACCGTCTACATGCTGACCATGTCGGCTTTCATCCCGCTTTCCGGCTGGCTTGGCGACCGTTTCGGTGCGCGGCGGATATTCCTGGCGTCGATTGGAGTCTTCACCGGGGCATCGCTCTTCTGCGGCCTTTCCGGCAGTCTTACGGAATTCATCGTCGCGCGTGCGATCCAGGGCGCCGGAAGTGCGCTGATGACGCCGGTCGGACGGATCATCGTTTTGAAGAATGCGCCGAAGTCTGAATTGGTCAATGCGATCGCGCTCATCACCTGGCCGGCGCTGACGGCTCCGGTCATCGGACCGGTGCTCGGCGGCTTCATCACAACCTATGCAAGCTGGCACTGGAACTTCCTGATCAATATTCCGATCGGCCTTCTCGGCATGGCGCTCGTGCTGCGCTTCGTGCCGGAGCAGCGCGAAGAGAACCCGGGTCGTCTCGATGTGCTGGGCTTCATCCTGAGCGGTGCCGGAATGACATTCGTGCTTGCCGCGCTCGAGCTCTCCGTGAAGCGGGAAGGCAGTCTTCTTCTGGTCCTTGCAATGTTTGCAACCGGCATCGTGCTTTCCGTCATGGCCACCCGGCATTTCCTGAAGGTGGAAAATCCGCTGCTCGACCTCTCGGCGTTCAAGGTCCAGAGCTTTGCGATTTCGACGCTCTCTGCGGGCACGGCCTGCCGGGTAGCGATCAACGCCACGCCCTTCCTGCTGCCGCTGTTGTTCCAGCTCGGCTTCGGTTTGAACTCGATTGCCGCGGGCACATACCTGCTGGTTTATTTTCTCGGCAATCTCGGCATGAAAGCAGTGACCACGCCGCTGCTTGCGCGGTTCGGATTCCGCAATGTTCTTTGCGTGAATGGGCTGATTGCGGCTTTATGCATCATTGCGTGCGGCTTTTTCACGCCGGATACGCCGCTGGCGGTGATCTACGCGATCCTGCTTGCGGCCGGTCTTTCACGCTCGATGGAGTTTACCGCGCTGAACACGCTTGCTTTCGCCGATATCAGTCCGGCGCAGCGCAGCTCTGCCTCGACATTATCAAGCATGCTCCAGCAGGCCGCCATGCTGCTCGGCGTCGCTGTTGCGGCGGCTCTGCTTAATATCTCAACCGCGCTTCGCGCGGCGCCGGAGCCTGCGCTTATCGATTTCCGCTGGGCCTTTTTGGCGGTCGGCCTGATGGGGATCGTGTCGTCGTTACGCTTTTTCAGTTTGCCTGCAGATGCCGGCGCGGAAGTCTCCAAGCACAAGCGCTTTCAAGAAAAGTGAAGGCGATGGAACCATTCCGGTCCGGCTGCGTTTAGTTTCGGGTTTGCGCATCTTTCTGCGTTCGCAGTATCTTTTTATCCCGCGGAGTCTCCAGCGGGCGGGGTCACATTGCCGGCATGATTTCAAATGCGAACTTCCTTCGATTGAAGGTCTGCAGGGGGATAGAGGCTTTGCCGCCGTATACGCGCAATGGCCGATACAATACGACATTCGAATGCAGGCGACCCGGCCGCCGGGCAGTTGCGCTGCTGCTTGGCAAAATCCGGAGGCCCAATGCGTGAATCCGCTGATGATGCGGATCTCGAAATCCGCATCCTTTACATCGATGACGACGAAACGCTCGCGCTGCGGCTGAAGGAGAATCTCGCTCACCATGGTTTCGCGGTGGAATGGGCGCGAGACGGCGCGGCCGGATTGAAGCGGATTGCTGAAGGCGGCATCGATGCTGTCGTGATCGACCATCTCCTGCAAACGGAAACCGGACTCGATGTCCTGCCGCAATTGATGGCGCTGGCGGATCATCCGCCGGTGATCTATGCGACCGCCTCCGACGACACCGGCATTGCCGTTGCGGCGTTGAGGGCGGGCGCCGACGATTATGTTCTCAAGGGCAGTTCCCCCGATTATTTCGATCTGCTTGCGGCGACGCTGGAGCAAGGGCTGGAACGGGCGCGCTACCGGCGCGAGACGGCTGATGCGCAAGAAGTGATCCGCCAGCAGAGGGACCGCGCCGAAATGCTGCTTGCCGAAGTCAATCATCGTATCGCAAACAGCCTCGGACTTGTCGGAGCGCTGATCCGCATGCAGTCGTCGATGACGACGGACCAGGTGGCGATCGACGCGCTGCACGAAACGCAGATGCGAATCAACGCCATCGCGAGTGTCCACCGGCGCCTCTACAACAGCCGCCAGATCGGCACCGTGCAGCTTGACGAATATGTCGAGAACCTTTTGAGCGAACTCGAGACTTCCATTCGCGACGACAAGCGGCCGCACCGGATCGTTCTGACCGCCCAGCCGATGGATCTGCCAACCGACAAGGTCGTCACGCTTGGCCTCATCGTCAGCGAACTCGTCACCAACGCTTTCAAATATGCCTATAACGAAGGTGTTGAAGGCGAGATCAGGGTCATCGTCGAGCAAGCGGGCGAGCAGTTGCGTCTCGTCGTGGAGGACGATGGCGCCGGCTTCGACCATTCCAGCCCCGCGAAGGGCACCGGCCTCGGCACGAAGATATTGACCGCGATGGCAGCAAGCCTCAAATCGGAGTTGACCTATGACCCGGCCCATCGCGGCACCCGGGCCATACTGGTCTTTTCCATCGATTGACTGGCGCAGGGAGGGGAGCGGTGGCCAAGATATGCACGCCGGAGGAGGTGTATTCCTTCTGGTTCGAGGAATGCAGCCGCGAGCAGTGGTTCGAAACGACGCTTTCGCTCGATGAGGAAATTCGGCACCGTTTCCGGGATACGCACCTGGCACTGGCGGGCGGCGTGATCGGCGCCTGGCATGCGAGCTCGCAGAACCGGCTCGCCGCGGTCGTCGTGCTCGATCAGTTTCCGCGGAATATCTATCGGAACACGCCGCTTGCGTTTGCGACGGACGGATTGGCGCTTCGCGAGGCGAAACTGGCGCTCGATGCCGGTGCCGATCAGGTCGTCGAGAAAGAATGCAGGACATTCTTCTACCTGCCTTTCGAGCATGCCGAGGACATGGCGGAGCAGGAGCGGTCGGTGATGCTGTTTCAGGCGCTTGGCGATGCGCAATATCTCGATTATGCCATTCGCCATCGCGACGTGATCGCTGCCTACGGAAGGTTTCCGCACCGCAACACCATCATCGGAAGAGTTTCGACGGCGGCCGAACTGGATTATCTTGCTGGGCCCGGCGCCGGTTTCTGAGCGGCGAAAACAACTTCCGCCTTTCTGTCGCCTTTCTTTGCTATAAGAAGCAGGCCTCACTGATGAACGGAATCCTTGCGGGGACATTTTGCGGCTGACAATCATTCTGCTCCGGACGTTTCTTTGCTTGATGCTTGCAGTATCGGCTGCCGGTCTGCCTGGCAGCTTTGCGGCTGCGCAGGAGCCGCCGCAACCACAGGCGCAGACGGAGGCGCCGGCTCCCGTTGCGGATACGGGGCTCGATCAAGCAGTCAAGGAGATCGAAAAGGCCAAGGCAAAGCTCGCGTCCCTGCAGGACGGCGTGAAGCAGAACGCCGACAATGACGACACCCTCGTCAGCCTGTCCGCGCAGGTGGATGAACTGGGACGCCACATTCTCACGACCTCCGTCAATCTCCGCCCGCGTTTCGATCAGATCAAGAGCCGTCTCACCGAGCTCGGCGATCCGCCGAAGGAGGGACAGCCACCGGAAGCGCAGATCGTTACCGAGGAGCGAAATGCGCTGACGGCAGAGCGCGCGCAGGTCAATGCCGTGACCGGCGATGCCGAAAACCTCTCGCTCGCCATCAACCAGCTGATGAACGAAATAGTTGAAACCCGCCGGCGGCTTTTTGCTGCAACTTTGCTGAGGCGCACCGAGGTTTCGGTGTCGGTGCTCGACGATGCGGCCAAGGCCTTTGTCGAGGAGGTTGGCGAGTTCCGGCAGGCACTTTCGAGCTGGCTGAGTTTCGTGTGGAAGTTCAAGCGATTCGCGATGTTCGCCGCGATCTTCATGTCGCTCGCGACAGGCTTGGTCATGCTTTCAGGCGGCTACCGGATGTTCGGCCGCTACCTGACGCGGGACGACGGCGTCGAGAATCCTTCCTATATCAGCCGGCTCTCGATTGCCTTCTGGTCGACGCTGATCCGCACCTTCGCGCTTGCCGCAGTGCTGGTGACGTCATATATTTTCCTCAATGGTTTCAACGTGTTGAGGCCGGATATTGCGCCTGTGGTCGCCGCTCTTTTCGGAGCGATCGGGCTGATCTATTTCGTCGGCCGCTTCAGCAATGCCGTCTTCGCTCCCCGGGAGCCGCAGTGGCGCCTCGTGCGCCTTTCCAACCGCGGCGCGCAATCGATCGGCGCCTGCCTGCTGGCGATGGCGATCGTCAATGCGCTCGACTACCTGTTCGGCAGCGTCAGCGAAGCGATGGGCTCACCGCTGGTTCTGACCGTCGTCAGAAGCCTGATTGCGGCGCTGATTATCGGTCTCATTCTGATCGCGGCCTCCTTCGGGCGTCCGATGCTGGCGCACGACGGCGATCCCGATGCGCCAGGCCGCCACTGGCCGCGCGGCATGGCGATCATCCTTCGCCTGCTCGGCCTAGGTCTCATCGTGACCGCGCTGACCGGCTATGTCGGTCTTGCCCGCTTCGTCGCCACGCAGTTCATCATCACCGGCGCGATCATCGTGACCACCTATATCGGCCTGCTCTCGGGCAAGGCGATTTCCAAGCAGGAGAGCTTCGGCGACACCTTCATCGGCCGCTTCCTGAAGAGCCGCTTCAATATGGGGCCGGTGGCGATCGATCAGGTCGGCCTTGGCGTGGGACTTGCGATCTATGCCGTTGCGCTCATGACCGGCATTCCCCTGATCCTGTTGCTCTGGGGCTTCCATATCCAGGATCTTCAGCTGATCGCCTACCGTCTTTTCACGGAGGTCCGCCTCGGTGGGATCAGCATTTCGCTGCTCGGCATCTGTACCGGTATTCTGCTTTTCGCCGGCGGTTATTTCTTGACCCGCTGGGTTCAGCGATGGCTCGACAGCAACGTCATGGCGCGAAGCCATGTCGATCTCGGCGTGCGCAATTCCGTCAAGACCGGCATCGGTTATCTCGGCGTCGCCGTTGCAGCGATCATCGGCGTTTCGGCGGCAGGTATTGACCTTTCGAACCTGGCACTTGTTGCTTCGGCGCTTTCGGTCGGTATCGGTTTCGGCCTGCAGAACATTGTCTCGAATTTCGTTTCGGGCCTGATCCTGCTTGTGGAACGGCCCTTCAAGGTCGGTGACCATGTCGTCTCGGGCACGGCAGAAGGCATCGTGACGCGCATTTCCGTGCGTGCGACGGAGATCGAGACTTTCCGCAAGCAGTCGATCATCGTGCCGAACTCCGAACTCATCAATGCTGCGGTCGGCAACTGGACACACCGCAACAAGGTCGGCCGTTCGGAAATCCCCATTTCCGTCAGCTACGACGCCGATCCGCAGAAGGTCATGGATATCCTCCTGGAGCTGGTCAACGAGGCGCCATTCGTCCTGCGCAATCCGGAGCCACATGTCGAGTTCCTGCGTTTCGGCGCCTATTCGCTGGACTTCGAGCTGCGCTTCATGCTGGCCGACATGGGCGAGGGCATGAACGTCAGGAACAACCTGCGTATCGCCATCCTCAAACGCTTCAAGGAAGAAGGGATCGATATCCCGCTGCCGCAGAGCGATGTCATTTTTCACCGCGACCACGTGCCTGCTCCGGCGCTGGAACCTTCCTCGACAAGAGCAGACGAACAGCCTGTCGGCGATACCGGCGTGACGGACAGCGGAGCGGTGCGACAGCTGCGCAGCAAAGCGGCTGATGGCAATCGCAAAGGCTAAGTATTTTATTCAGGGATCATTCAGAGGCTCTCGATTATAAAGCCTGGGCAATCGGGATTTCGCTGCTGGGGCAGCAGCGCCGAGACGCTCCAGGGGAGGGCGCATCGCTGCGCCGCGCTGAATGGCAAGGTTTGCCGCGGTCATGCTTCTTTCGCTTCTCATCGCCGCGGGCGCTGAAGCGGCGACAATCACCAACACTGATCCGGCACCGGTCGTCGTTATCGTCACCGAAGGCGGAAACCGCGTCGAGGTCGTCGTCGATGCCGGCGCATCGGAGACGCTCTGCGCCGCAGGCTGCTTCATGACGACGCCGGACGGCGACCGCATCGGCCTCGGCGGCGGCGAGACTGTCGAGATCGTCAAAGGCTCGGCGATCATCAAGTAGACGTTCGGCACAGCTCTTCGCGCATAGTCTCTTAAGCATAAGTCGAGAAATAGCAGCCGGTCTTACGGACTGCCTTCTTCTTATGCCGCCGCGCTACTTCGATTAACAAATACTCAAACGAATTGATGTATCGGTTCGGCCGGGGACAGAATTTCCATCAAAAGGTTTGCTATGTCATTTTTAGGCATTTCGGGAATGCAGTATTCCGGAGAGATGTTTGCTGGTGCGCGTATTATTCTCGCTGAAGATTCAAATGTCTTTACGTCGATGATCAGCAAACGACTGAAAGAGCTTTTCGATATCGACGTCGAGATCTGCCGCAATTTCGAGGAATTGCAGCTTGCTTACGACAAGTCTTCCGAGCCGATCATGCTCGCGATCTCCAACATCAACCTCCCCGGTGCTGAGAAGGGCGAGGCGCTGGAATATCTGGTCGATCTCAGCATTCCGACCATCGTCTTTACCGGTACCTTCAACGAGGGCCTGCGCGACGAGCTGATGGCGAAGGATATCGTCGACTACATCCTCAAGGACAACATCTTCGCTGTCGATCTGCTCGCCGAAGCGATCTGCCGTTTCCTGACCAACAAGCGCCACCACGTGCTGATCGTGGACGACAGCGCCACGGCGCGCGCGCTGCTCTCCAGCCGCCTGAGGCGATATAACTTCCGCGTCAGCGTTGCCGAGAGCGGCGCCAAGGCGCTCGAGATCCTGAAGGCCAACCGCGACATTGGCCTCATGGTCACCGACTACAACATGCCCGATATCGACGGCTTCGAGCTTACGCGACGCATCCGCGCCAATATCGGCTCGCATCAGCTGCGCATCATCGGCGTCTCGTCCTCATCCAACCGGCTGCTTTCGGCGCGCTTTCTCAAGGCGGGCGGCAACGATTTCATGCTGCGCCCGTTCATCGACGAGGAGTTCTATTGCCGCGTCAACCAGAACCTCGACACGCTGCTGCAGATCCAGACGATGAAGAAGGAGAGGGCCGTTGCCTGATTCGAGGATCGAACGCGGTATCAGGAGGCCCCCGGATGAATGAGGAGCCCCCTGCCGCTGTTAAGATATCTCGAATTGTTGCAATTGCAGGTTACTTTATAGCCGTTCTACCCCTTCAACCCCTGCGGTCTCTCGGCTATCGTCCCTGCCGCCGCAATGAAGGCCGATTCGGGTTTTCATTGCACTTGGGAGAGTAGGGGGCATGGCATTTCAGGCGGATTTCAGTCGGGACGGCTCAGGCCCACGCTTCGGAACCCAGAAGTTACTTCTGGTTGAAGATTCCCGGATGTTTTCCGCCGTGCTCTGCCATCGGTTTCAGGCCGAACTCGGCCTCAACGTCAAGCCCTGTTCTTCGCTGAAGGCGCTGCAGGAGGCTCTGGCGCAGGACGGTCAGGGCTTCACGATGGCCGTCGTCGATCTGAACCTGCCGGATTCGCCCTATGGCGAGGCGCTTGATTGCACGATCGAACACAATGTTCCCACGATCGTTTTTACCGCGACCTTCGATACCGCGACCCGCAACCGGATACTGGAACGCAACGTCATCGATTACGTCCTCAAGGACAATGAATTCGCGCTCGACAATCTGGTCGCGACCGTGCGCCGCGCGATGCTGAACCGCAAGACGCGCGTCCTCGTTGTCGATGACGTTCCGTCTGCGCGCCAGGTGCTCGTCGACCTCTTGAAGGCGCAGCAATACATGGTCGTCGAGGCAACCTCGGGGCTCGAAGCTCTGGCTGCGCTTGAGGCCCATAGCGACATTGAACTCGTGGTGACCGACCATCACATGCCGGACATGACGGGTTATCAGTTGACGCGGCGCATCCGTCATCGCTTCAGTTCCGACAGGATGCGGGTCATCGGCATCTCCTCGTCCAACGACCGGATGCTGTCGGCAAGCTTCCTGAAGGCCGGCGCCAGCGACTTCGTTTACAGGCCGTTCGTGGCCGAGGAGCTTCAGTGCCGCATTGCCAACAATGTCGAGACGCTCACGCAGATGAAGCAATTGCGATCCGCCGCCGCATGCGATTATCTGACCGGCCTCTATAACCGCCGCTATTTCTACGATTACGGGCCGAAGGTCGTGAACGAGTGCCTGAGGCAGAAATCGCCGAGTTCAGTCGCTATCCTCGACATCGATCATTTCAAACGGCTGAACGACACCTATGGCCACGAGATCGGTGACGAGGTGCTGAAGGCGGTTGCAAGCCGGCTTGCAGCAATCTTCGAAGGCAGCGACAATCTTCTCTCGCGCCTCGGCGGCGAGGAGTTCGCGATCCTTTTCCCGATGGTGGATTCGGCTGCGGCAACGAAGCTCTGCGACGAAATCCGCTCGGATATCTCACGGCTGAAGGTGGCTGCCGACGACGAGGAACTGACGGTCACCATCTCGATCGGCGTTGCGGAAATCTCGGGCTACGAAACCTTCGAGAATTACCTCAACGCCGCCGACCAGTTTCTCTACATGGCCAAACACAAGGGCCGTAACCAGGTCTATTCCGACGCCAGGATGACGGAGGAAGCGGCGCAGTAGTGCGGCCGCCATCTTTTTTATGCTGCGATCGCTTGGCGAGCCGTTGCCATCGTCAGCTTGCGCTCGGCGCGCTCCTGCTGCGGTGAACGGTTGTAAAGTTCGCGATAACACTTCGAGAAATGCGATGCGGAGACGAAGCCGCAAGCGACTGCGACTTCGACGACCGGCATCGAAGACTGCACCAGCAGGTGGCGGGCGCGATCGAGCCGGATCTCCAGATAGTAGCGGGCGGGAGACCGGCCCATTTCCTGCCGGAAAAGCCGCTCGATCTGGCGGCGGGACAGACCGGCGCCATCAGCGATCTCAAGCAGCGACAGAGGTTCGGCGAGATTGCCTTCCATCAGTTCGATGATCGACAGAACCTTGGAATTCTGGACGCCGAGGCGGGCGCGCAGCGGCAGGCGCTGACGGTCGTGCGGACTGCGGACGCGATCGGTCAGATGCTGCTCGCAGACACGGTTGACGAGCGCTTCGCCGAAATCCTGGCCGATGAGGTTCAGCATCATGTCGAGCGAAGCGGTGCCGCCGGCGCAGGTGTAGAGATTGCTGTCCACTTCGTAGAGGTCGGCATAGACCTCCGCCTGCGGAAAGGCTTCGGAGAAGCCCGGCAGGTTTTCCCAGTGGATCGCGCAGCGCTTGCCGTTCAAGAGCCCGGCCTGAGCAAGCACATGCGCGCCCGTACAGAGGCTGCCGACGGCCACGCCGCGATTGTAGGATTCGCGAAGCCAGGCATTGACGGACTTGTTGTTGAAATCCTCGACATCGATGCCCGAACAGACGAGCACCATGTTCGGGCGGTTTTCACCGCCAAGATGCCGGCGCTCTTCGGCAAGCGACGAATTTGCCTCGACGCCGATGCCGCAGGAGGAATAGACCTTGTTGCCGTCGACCGAGGTCAGCCGCCAGGTATAAGCCTGATAGCCGAGCATGCGGTTGGCGATGCGCAGCGTGTCGATCGCCGCCGAAAAGGGCAGCATGGTGAACTGGGGAACCATAAAGAAGACGAGAGAACGTTTCTTGGTCAGCATCTTGTTCATGAGAAAAATCCATGCTCGAGGGCGATTGCCTATTCGTTGCGTGGAATGCGTCGTTCCGATGTCTCGAAAGCGACATTCGCATGGAAAAATGCGGCCGTGAAGAGCTATTTTGCGACATTGGTGAATTTGATCGTCGGCAAGTGACGAAGACAGTCGGCAAAAGTTGCGGAATCAGTTCGTCTGAAAATATATGTGCTCTAAAATTCAAGATTAAATCTGCGGGAGCGCTGAAACGATGAAGGCGGCGCTGCCGGTGGGCTGGCGCCGCCTTCAAGCGGGGAGGTATGTCGCATTCATTACATAACCTTGCGTTCATCCGCGTCGTCTGCAGACGGCCAACCAATATCCTTGCGAATGTCGAAAGGCATGGATTCGATTTCCCGCGCGTTCTGCCACTGGTGCCAGGAATGTGCGAGCCTGCGGGCAAGGCTTGCTACATCAAAGTGCGCGTCGGAGGATGAGCTCTTGCCATCCCGGTAACCGATCGTAGTCATCATCGTTTCCTTTCTAACGGGGTTTGCGCTTGATGCTTAATATGCTCCTTGGCCATCCATCAAACAAACGAATAGATTTTATGGATACGATCAGATTTGTTGAACCTATCGGGGCGATTCCCGTTCGCCGCGGCAGCCGCATACATTGATGAACTCACATTAGAGCGAAGCAAACACTGGCCTATAGCGAAGCAGATTTAGCCACAGCGAAACGGATTCAATCAAAGCGAAATGCTATCAGACCATATCGAACTGATTTAATTGTGAAAAGTTGTTTGAGGCAATCGTCGGTAATGCGAAAATCTCTGTCAGATAGAGACTTGCAATATACTCCCAGGGTGAATCCGGGCGTGAAAGAATGCCTGAAAAGGCGAAGGCGGAACTTCGTCAGTGGGCAGCGAAATGGAAATAATGCGACACCGAGCGAGCGGCCCGGTGGTTCCTCGGAGTTGCTGTAGCCAGAGCAGCGGTCGCTTAGCAATCAGGTGTGTCGGTTATCGCTGAATGATGACCTGCGTTCCTGGCTGGACCATCTCGTAAAGCTCCTCGACGTCCTCGCGGATACATCCGGAAGCAGCCGCTCGACGCATTGGTGCCGATGGAGGAGGGATCGTTGGTGCCGTGAATGCGAAGTAGGCCGTCGGCAAGGTAGATCGCGCGGGTACCAAGCGGATTTGCGGGACCAGGCTTCACGACTGCCGGGAGCCTTGGGTTCTTCTGGCGCATGCTCGCCGTTGGCCGCCACTCTGGATACTCTCGCTTCGACACTACCCGCGTTGTTCCGTACCATTGCTTGCCTTCGCGGCCAACGGCGATGGGGTAGGCGAACTGCTCGCCTTGTGATGTCGTGTAAACAAGGGTGTGCTCACGCGTGGCGATGACGATGGTTCCCCTTGCGCTTCGCGCCGATGGCTCCCGACGTTCTTGCCAAGGTTCCCGATAGCGAGGCACTGGCTCGTAATCCAGCGGCGGCGGATAAGGGCTGTACGGGTCGTCATAGCCATAGCCACCATAGTCGTCGTATCCATCATAAGGCCCGTAAACCTGGGCTCGGGCCTGAATGACCGTCAGTAAAAGGGCTGCTGCAAGGAGAGTCAGCAATCTCATTTTTCGCCATCCGCCTGTTATACAAGCATGATTGGGCTAAATTCTATGGCGGCACTATGGCGGCCTCGGTCCTGGATTTCACGGTGGTCTTTCGTCCTCGGTCGGAGACCCGCTCGTGTGTTGGCTCACGAAACGAAGCTGGGCCGCTTCGGAGCGAACCGTCATGCCGAAGCGGGCTCCGGTATGGGCTTGTCTCTGGACATAACCGCCGTCGGGCTGATTGCGGTCATTCCATGGATGCGGATTGCAATATTCTCGACGCTCATCTTCGTTTCTAGTCACCTCGGAGACGGTGAAATGGTTACAGTCCTTATTAATCCATTCCCGTCGAATGACGAACTGAATGACCTTTGGGCAGAAGCTTGGGGTAGTCGTGAGAGAAAAGACTTCGGCAGCATCTTAGCGCGAAGCCTTGCGCATGTCGGGGCTTATGACGGCGAACATCTCATTGGCTTTGTCAACATAGCTTGGGATGGCGGTACACACGCTTTCATCCTGGATACCTGCGTTCACCCGCGCATGCGTCGAAAAGGAATTGCTACGCAACTGATGAGGGAAGCAGTCAGAATAGCCCGAGATCGCGGGGCAGGATGGCTGCATGTCGATTTCGAACCGCATTTAACTTCGTTCTACAGAAATTGTGGTTTCCGACCGACCGAAGCAGGTCTCATGCAACTTAAAGCAAAAGATATAGACCCATCTGATCGATGACCGCAAAAGGCGCGACCCGGTCATGAATGAGGTCTTCTTCCGGCCTCCCATTGCGGCCGTTCGCCAAAACCTGCAAATGTCTCCACATGGATAGTGCGGTGTCGGCAAGCCGAAGGCCACGGAGGGATTGTGACAACTATCGTCCTTGCAGCATTCATCCACGGCGATCGGGTACTAGTGGTTAGACGCGCCGCCCATAAGCGGCAATATCCGGAGCATTGGGATTTAGTCGGCGGCCACGTCGAAATAGGGGAGACTACCGATGCCGCTCTTATCAGGGAGGCGCAGGAGGAAGTCGGCGTAACCCCAATCAACTTTCGGCACCTGAAGTCCTTCGCTGACGCGGCGACTCCCGACTGTGAAAATATAAGATACCAGTTATACGCAGTCACCGAATGGTCAGGTGGCGCTCCGCGATTGTTGGGAGAGGAACACACCGATCTAGCTTGGATTGCGATTGGAAATGTCAACTCCTTGACCGCGTTTGGCGTGTTCCGAACATGGTCCAAGTCGCCTGTCGGCCTAAGCGGACTGAGACCCACCCAAAGTGATTTCCCGCAGTTTCGCTCGTTTTACGCTCCTGTAATGTCATCGTCACTGACGAACGGTCCGCGCGACGGGTCGCATTCGACCGATCCAATGCCTTCGGTTCCGTGTTGAGCTGCTTCTCTAAAGCCCGGCCGATGGTCGTCCTGAGTGTTTACAACTTTAAGGATTGCCAAAATCTAAAATAAAACCATTCTTACTATAAGACGGTATGAGCAAGTTTTCGCTTCTTGTAATCGCTTCTTCCGCCGCAGCCTTTCTTGGCTCTGGGCGGCTACACTCTCCTGCCTCGCGAGTTGTACGACCTTGCCTGTGATATCAAGGGTAACATTTCGATTGGTTCGGGGGCCAAGATTTATCACATCAAAGGCCAAGAGTATTACGACGCGACCATCATCCGATCTGAATTTGGCGAGCGTTGGTTTTGCGCGGAAGCCGATGCCCGCGCCGCAGGATGGCGGCGGGCTGGTCGGTAACGGAAACTGGAGCGGTGCCCTGAAACGATCTGCCCTGCATCGCGACTTATCCATCAACAGAATCGAAGAGTTGTTGCCATTGAGCATCGTACTGGAGCCGTCACTTGATCATTATCGACTTTATCCTTGACGTAATGGGCTACACCACGGCCAGACTAACGTTGCCTCTTGTAACGTTCGGAAAGGTGCAGGTGGAGCCGATATCCAGTACCGAGACAGGGTTCAACTGGTGGGGATTCAAACGCACCACAGATGGCGTCCTGCTTTGCCAAGCTCCCATGGCAGGTTGGCTTGGCTTGATCCCATGGGTGCTTGGGATCGCTCTTGTCGTAACAATCGCGTAACAAGCGCATAATCGGACGCTTGCCTTTTGGTGGACGTTCAGCATCAGGAGACAGCGTAATAGGCTGCCGCAACGCAGATACCAAAGACCGCAAGCCCAGCCCACGCTGCCGAGATCTATCCAAGGCCGAATAGGTTTCGGCCTGCCAGATAGGCGTTCAAGAAGCGCGGAGAAAACTGCCGTCATCAGATCGTTCATCTGCAAAGACCTGAGCATCTCGCAAATGCCGCGCCTTCAATTGCTCAGCCTCGCCTCTTTCTCGCCGCCGACCACACTGGCCCAGCCTGAGCCCCTTAGCTGATTGAGAACACTGATGGATGATACAATTCGAACGATGATCGTGATGGATGCGGGACAGTCCCTCTTCCAGTTCCGTAGCGGCGCTTTGATCTCGTCCCAAGGGCATATTCTTATTCATCGGGGGATCGGTGATCCGTTCTGGGCTTTGCCCGGTGGGCGCGTCGAGTTTCAGCGAGGCCGGCGCTGAATCTTTAGCGCGGGAAATTGAAGAGGAAATCGGATGCGGAGCATCCATCGGCCCTGTGCGGTTCGTGATTGAGAACTTCTTTGAGTTAGGCGGACGAAAAGCTCATGAGATCGGGTTTTATTTTGATGCCGAACTATCGCGGCCTCTTCGTTTCCACGAGAGCGACATCATCCATCGCAGTCGCGATGGCGAGACTGACCTGGAATTCCGCTGGATTCTTCCGATGAGAGAGGCTTTGGAGGAGATTGATTTGAAACCCGCGCCCATTCGGGCGCTGATCGAAGCCAACCCGACCGGCGTCCGTCATCTTGTCTATCGAGACGAATAGGGGCTTTGGTTTGGATATTCCCAAACAGTTCCATGTGGTCGAGACCGAGAACTGGCTCGTCAATCATCGAATGAACTCGGCTCTGCCGGGCTATCTCATGATCAGTTCCAAGAGCTTCACCAATGAGCTGTCGAGCCTTTCTGCCGAAGCGCTGGCAGAACTAGGGCCGTTGATGGCGAAAGCTCAGCGCGGATTGCAGGAGCTGTTGAAGGCGCAACGCGTCTACATTGGCCGGTACGGCCACATGCCGGGATACTCGATCCATTTCCACGTCATTCCTATCTATGGTTGGGTGGAAACTCTCTTTTGGCAGGATGCCCGATATCGGGCGCTTGAGAGTTTTGCGGAGGTTCCTGATGCTAAAGGCACCGACGGAGCGGAACTGACCCTTTTCGTCTGGCGGGAATTTTGCGAACGAGCAGAACCACCCGCGATCCAAGGGTTCTCCGTTGCCGAAGCGATTGATATCCTGAGACGATCTATGCGGACGACCTGGGTGCATACCGATGAACTCAACGAATAGCTGGTGCCCGCCTAACGAGGAAAAGGGTACGACAATCGTCTTACGTCTGGTTGTAATGTTAAGAGGGGTGTGGCTCATTGGGGAAGGAAAACTTGTGCGTCGTTCTTTTGTGCTGCTTCTGATCGGTGCTTTTGCGACGCCGAGTTTTGGGCAGGGCCAGGCTGAGCTGGGAGCCAATACCAACGACCATCCATTTCAGTGTGGAGCGGCATTCGCGATCATGGCGAAGGCGTATCAGGAAGCCGGTGACACCAGCAAATCCGAAGGCTACCAAATCAAATTTGACAAGCTAGCCACCAAGGCCGAGGCCATTTTTGAGGAAGCACACAAGTCTAAAGGCGATGCGGAGGCCTACATGCAGAAGCATGTCGATTTGTTAGCGGCTGTTGCCGAGAGAGACGCAAAGCTCGTGATCAATTTCGCCCGGCGCTGTGACGAGCGTTTCCCTGGTTAAACCAGGATACTCGTGCAATTCCAGAAGCAATAGTTCATCGATCCTCTGATCGGATGATCGGCGATGCGGGTAAGGACGAGGACGCGTCGAAGGTATGAGTTCCGAGACCAGATCGAGGCCGCGACCGAGTATGCGATTGATGTGTCGTCGCTCAGGCGGAAGAGAACCACACGTCTTTGATCTGCTTCCCGGAATGTTTTCTTCAAGATCGGTGAGTGCAAGAGGGAGCGCCTTTCCAATACCGGTTTGCGTAGAGAGGTATTAACTGCAGCGGACGATAGACAAGCGTCGGTTTGACGGATGAGGACGGCAGGACACTCACCCTCCATCTGGTCATGGAGGACGTCGGCTGTCCGTAGGCCGAAGCCTCTGACTGCCTGCGCCAGCGCCTGAGCGCGATACCATCGTGCCCGTCTTCTCGGCCGCCAGCTGAAGGCGGCGGGACGCCGTCATCGGAAGCCGTACCAGCTCGGCGACAACGGCACCAAGGCCGCCGAAGCGACAGGCCCTCCTCGAATGCGGCAAGCACGTCTTCCTCGCGGTCGGTGATCCGATATAAATCATGCTGAGCTTTTCATAGCGCTACGGAACGTCCACAATATCCGGATTATCAACGCCTGCAATGACCGCAATTGGCGGATACCGTTGAAAAAGTCTCCGCTGGTCGTCCTTGTTGAATTCGGGAGGGCGAGTGCGGCCGGGAGGTGTTTTGTCCGGTTAGACCGCAGTCGCAATGGCCGCTTTTGGGGCGCAATCCGGCCAAGGCAAAGCTTCCACAGTCGGCCCATTGCGGCCATCCGTGGGGGCAAAGCTTCGTCGGCGGGACTGCCGTTCAGTCGCGCATCGCTCTCTTCGTTACAGCCAAAAGAAAGAATCGGCGGACGACGAAGATTCATCGATAATGCAGGTCGCTCGCTCAGGAACTCTGGAAGTGGTGTCGGCTCACCGAAATGGTCCAGTCGAAATCCGGCTCTGAGAAGCGTAGTGACATACGTTTCAGTAGTGCGATGGAATTTCACCACGCCATCGACAAAACCACTTCGTATGACCGCCCCTCCTTCCTTTCGATAATTATCCAACGGCCAGCTAACCGGATGCCCATCCGCGTCTGTCGTCCATCCAACCGGATTTGCCGTGCAGACTGGATGCTCCACAGAGAAGATGAACCGACCTTCAATGGGAAGACACGCAAATACTCTCTGCACGATGGAGGCGTAATCATCGACATAGTGAAGAGCCATCGAGGAGACGGCGAGATCAAAGACTTTCGGGGGGAAAGGCGATTTCTTCAATTGAGCTACAAAGATAGTCGATCTGCGAGTCGTCGGTGAGAAGTCTCGCCTCAGCGATCATGTTCTCGGATACATCCAATCCGGTGACCGATGCCGCGCCGGACGACCGGGCATAGCGAGCGAAATCACCGAAGCCGCAGCCCATATCGAGGATACGCAGCCCTTTGAGGTCAGGGAGCAGAGCACGAATAGCCGGCTGCTCCAGTGCCCCATTTAGACCGGTATCGTTCTGGCGAAGATTCTTGTAGCCTTCGAAGAAGATTGGCTCGTCGTAAATATTTTGCGGCATGATTCACCCTGGAACATTGGCTTTAGGTTGGCAGAGAAGGTACGCTCCCGAAGAGCTAAGAAAACCGTCCATCGTTTTGCGAAAGTTGCATGTCCACGCATGGCGCGATCCGGCCAAGGGCGTCGTCGCCTCTCGGCCCTGAGCCGTCGATCTGAAGGCTACTCTGAGCCTGAATGTCCGCAACCGGGTTGCTTGCTCGTTGTCTGCTTTTTCCTCTTCAGGGGTTCACGCGAAAGGCTCAGACGCGATGTATCGAGCATCTCGCACCCAGAGACGGTTGCTTCCTCTCGCAGAAATCGAGCCCATTTCGACATGTTCTCACCGCCCAGTTCAGGCTGCCCCGCGATCAATTGAAAGACGTCTGATCCTCGTCTCATCGTCGCAATCCACAAGGATCGTCGAGTACGCCACGACACCCGCATGGGCTGCCGCTTCCGCGACAAACGAAAGGCGCGACTGACCTTCGAACAGCACGCTGCGGCCCTGCGCCACACGGTCCTGCTAACTGCGACATCCATTCAAAGATCGCTGTCGCTGCCCTCTGCCAGCCTTCGACCGACCCAAATTTCCTGACCATCTCGTCCGCAGGGGGCACGCCGATCCGATCTTTGTAGAAGACATCGATCTTCTCCCCATGTCTGTGTTCGATTGCCTCGGCAATCGTCGTTTTTCCTGCACCGGACGCGCCGGCCAGAACCAAGAGCGGCATGTATCTTCCTTTCCCGGAGTGCGCAGCCGACAATCGGAATGTTCACGCATCATCGTTTCATGCCTAGAACCCGCCGATGCGCCAGCCCTTTGCCTGTAAGTGGCTGGGCCTCAAAGGAAGACTGACCAGTCATCTGGATTTCTGCCGTCGGCAAGGAAGTCTTGGATGAAGTCGGTTTTTTGTAAGACAACCACGCCGCGACCACGGTGCGGCTGAGCTGGTTTTCTCAGGTCCGTGAGTTCTTAAATCGATTTTAAAATCTTGAATTCAAACCCTAATCGATTTTAATTATTTTGTTTAAAATTCTTGTTGCGGTGCGAAAGAATTCCGACCTTAAATGGCTGGCGAAGTCTGCTGTTTGGAGGGCCTTGGATGACCTTTACATTCCCGCTTACCGAGAAGCGCAATGTCGAGGAACTGCTAAAACACCTGGCACAGCACAAACTCAGCTGTCCAGGGAACTGTGTCGTATCGGTGAAAACCCACGTCGCACATGTATCGTCCATGCTTACGTTCGCGCTGGGTACTGCCCGTACCGCCTGGTAACGACGAAGGAGGCGGGCCAACGGCACTATGCTGAGATTTGTCACAGCTTCAGTGTCAGTTGCTCGAAACCCATGTCGACCTGGCGCGACGCCGTCTGGAGCCCTCTCGGGAACCCACGTTATTGACCATTTGCGAGCAGTGACGGAACTCCCGGAAGACTTCGTTCGCGCGCTCGCCGTCCATGAAGCAGGCCACGCCCTCGTCTCGATCGAAGTTGGCCACGGTGAAGTCACGGAGGTCAAGATTTCCGGTACCGGGCCGAAGGAAAATCCGGTCAACTTGGGTATGTCCAGTACGGTCAAATTGGTGCACGGCCAAAAAAGGCGTGCCCACTATCTCAATGCTATCGCCGTATGCCTTGCTGGCATAGCTGCGGAACTGGAAGTCTTCGGGTCATTCGCAGATGGCTCTTCGGGCTCTGAAACCGCAGACCTCAATAGGGCGACGGAGCTTGCGACTATGCTGGAGGGCGCTCTTGGGATGGGACACACGCTCCTCGTCGCGGGCCCCCGAGAGCAGCTCGAGCGACTGCGAGCCTATAATCCTGATTTCCGAAGACGCGTGCATGATATCTTGCAGAGTGAGTTCGGCCGGGCGAGGTCGATAATTCAGACCCGCCGGACGGCTCGACGCCATCGTCGAACGTTTGATGGTAACGAAAGCCATGACGGGCGATGAAGTACTCGAAATCGTGGATCGGCATCGGCGGCCGACGGTGACCTCGTCGGCGCGCTCCGTTTCGTGACAGTGACAGTGCGTCCCCGAGGCGATACTGAACGACCTATTGCCGCGATCGAAAAGCCAGGCAAACGCCATGGAATTCACTCACCCGACCGCAGCTTTCCAGTTCCAGCTTCCGCGCCCTTGTCAAGGCATCGTTTAAGGAACGCGAGGAAGTCGTCGGCGAGATCGAAGATGACGGGGATGACGACGAGGCTGAGTACCGTCGACGTGATCAGGCCGCCGATGACCACGATTGCCATCGGCTGACGGAAGCTGGGATCGCCGCCGCTTAGGGCGAGGGCGACGGGAAGCATACCGCACCCCATGGCGATAGTCGTCATGACGATCGGGCGGGCGCGCTTGTGGCAAGCATCGATGAGCGCATCGAACCGCGAAAGTCCGGTGCGTCGAGAGACGATGGCGTATTCGACTAGAAGGATCGAGTTCTTTGTCACCACGCCCATCAGCATCAGAAGCCCGATCACGACCGGCATCGAGGAGCTGGTTCCGGTCAGCACCAGGGGGAGCAGCGCCCCGCCCAACGACAGAGGTAGCGCCATGAGGATGGTGATCGGCTGTAGGAAATCGTGGAACAACAGAACCAGGACCGCATAGATGCAGAAGACGCCGATCCCCATGGCGATCAAGAACCCACCGAAGAGGTCGGAGGTTTGCTCCAATTCCCCCTGTTCGATGAACCTGACGTTCGCAGGCAAGTCCTTGACGGCGGGTAGGGCCTGCACCTCGCTGAAGACCTCGCCGAGTATCCGCCCGTTGAGTTCTACCGTCAGCATGACGTTGCGCGAGCGGTCGATACGGCTGATTTCTGCGGGTCCGCCGCCCATCCGGATTTCCGCGACCGATCCGAGAGCGACGCTCCCTCTGGCTCCAGCAACACGGATATTCGCGATATCATCCAGCGTCGTCCGGCTGTCGGGATCGAAGCGGACGCGGATGGGAAGCTGGCGTTGCGGGAGGTTGAGCTTGGCAAGCGCCAGAGCGTAGTCGCCGCTCGTGGCGACGCGAACCGCCTGCGACATTGCCTCGGATGTCACGCCGAGAGCGGCGGCACGATCGCGATCCGGAACGATCTGGACTTCAGGAGCCTGAAGCGAAGCGGTCGACGTCACCGCCCCTATATCCCGCAGGGTCCGCAGCTGTTCTTCGAGTATGATCGCCGCCCGGTCGAGAGCCTGCGTGTCGTCACTGGCAAGGGTGAGCTGAAGTGCCGAGCCGCCGCCCGAACCGACCTCGATTCTGATGCCGGGAAGGACGGCAAGCGCCTGCCGGATGTCGTTCTCGATCTGGAACTGCTTGCGGTCGCGCTTGCCGAGCTTCTTTAGATCGACGACGAGCGAGGCCACGGTCGTGCCAGCCGTAGCCGCTGCGGAGTAGTCGGGACCACCGGCTCCCGTCGAGAAGGTTCCCACGGCGGAGAAGACATGCGTGACGTCCGGAAGGCCCGACACGATTTCGATCGCGCGTCGCGTGACCGCGTCGGTCTCCTCGATCGTGCTTCCCGGCTGAAGCCTCAGCTTGACCTGCGTCTGTGCATCGTCGGGGGGCGGTAGAAAGGCTGAACTCAACATGGGAACCGTCGAGAGGGATAGCCCGAGGAAAAGGCATACACCGACCATCGTGAACGCCCGATGGCGCAGGCACGTTCCGGCGACGGCAAGATAGGCACGCATGATCATGCCGTCTTTCCGTTCCGCCGGATGCCCTTTCATCATGTAGGCAGCCATCATCGGCGTCAGCAATCGCGCGACGACCAGCGACGCGAGGACCGCGACAGCGGCGGTCACACCGAACTGTCGGAAGATCAGGCCGGGGATGCCGCTCATGAACGCGGTCGGCAGGAAGACTGCCACCAGCGTCAGGGTGGTGGCCACTACCGCGAGTCCGATCTCGTCTGCAGCCTCGAGGGCGGCTTCAATCGGTTTCTTTCCCATTTGTAGGTGGCGTGCGATGTTTTCGATCTCGACGATGGCGTCGTCGACGAGAACCCCGACGACCAGGGAAAGCGCAAGCAGCGTCACGGTATTCAGGCTGAAGTCCAGCAGGTACATGACCAGGAAGGTCGGGATCACCGACATCGGCAGGGCGACGGCTGCGAGGAAAGTCGCCCTCCAGTCGCGGAGAAACAGCCACACGACGACGACCGCGAGGATGGCACCCTCGTTGAGGAGGTGCATCGATCCCGTGTAGCTGTCCTCGATCGGACCGGTCGTGCTGTACGCCTTCACGATCTCGACGTCTGGGTTGGCGGCTGCGACGTCCTTTACCGCGGCCTCAATCCCGGCCGCGACGCCGATATCGGAAAATCCGTTCGAACGCTTTACTTGAACAGCGATCACCCGCTCGCCGTCGAGGTAGGCCATCGATGTGCGGTCGGCGAAGCTGTCGCTGACTGTACCGATCTCCTCCAGCCGCACCAATGGTCCGCCCGGAAGTGGAATCGCCATGTCCTTCAGCTCCTCCACGGAGGATGCCGCGCTCAGCGTCCGGATCGACTGCCTGTTTCCGCCGATCTCGCCTCTGCCTCCTGAGGAACCAGACTGGACGGACTTCAAACGGGAGGACACCGACGCGGCGCTCAGGTTCAACGAGCCCATCAACTCGGGATCGAGGTCGATATGCACCTCCCGATCGACACCGCCGACCCGACCGACTTCGCCGACGCCGCGTACGGAAAGCAGTGCCTTCGTCACATCGTTGTCGACGAACCAGGAAAGCTCGGTCTCGTTGAGGTGCTCGGATCGAACAGCATACGTCAATAGCGCCGATTCCTGCACGGTCGATCTCGTGATGCTCGGTTGCTGCATCTCGGGCGGAAGGTCGCCGCTCGCGCCGTCGACCGCGTTCCGCACCTCGTTTAGCGCCTCCTCGCCGTCCTTTTCCAGCTCGAAAGATACGCTCATCGAGACCAAGCCGTCCGTAATAGTCGTCGTGATGTGCTTGAGCAGGCTCAGCGAGGCCAGTTTGTCTTCGATCTTGCGCGCGACTTCTGTCTCGATCTGCGTCGGCGCGGCACCTTCGAGGGTCGCATCGATCTGGATCGTCGGGAGGTCCATGTCCGGAAAATTCTGGACCGAGAGGCGGTCAAAGGCGAGCATGCCGCCCGCGGTCAAAAGGATGAACAGCAGAATGGCCGGGACCGGATTGCGGATGGACCAGGCGGAGATGTTCATCGCGCTGCTCGTTCTGCCTGGGCGAGCACTTCCCCTTCGATCCGCACGCGTGCCTTATCGGAGAGGAACGCGCCGCCCCTTGAAACGATGTCGGTCGCGCTGTTGAGGCCTGAGAGGATTTCCACCTCCCGTCCGTTTCGGCGGCCCGTTTCAACGCGGATGCGCACCACGCGTCTGTCTGTGTCCAGGGTGAAGACGTAACTAATGCCGTCCCGCATCACGAGCGCCGACTCCGGCACGGTCAGGGCGACGGTTTTTTCCAGCTCTATCCGGCCACGGACATAGAGGCCGACAGGTATCTGCGCCCCCGCGGGCAGGGCGACGTAGACGAGCGCGCGGCCGGTGTCGGTGCTCACCGTTGGCGCGACGAGCCTGACGTGTCCAATAAGGCCGCCCTCCGGCCCGTCGATGGTCACGGTGAGACCCTCGGTGACGAGCGGTAGATACTGCGCGGAGAATTCCGCCTGCCACTCGACGCGCTGCTGGCGGACGAGGCGGAACAGTTCCGTGCCCGAGGTGACGACCGCGCCGAGTTGCGCTGAGCGGGCGGTGATCACCCCGTCGTCCGCGGCCACGACGGTAGTCTGGGCGAGTTTGATTCCCGTGCTTTCGACGGAGGCTTCTGCGGACTCGACGCCCGCGACGGCCGTCTGCTCGGCGAGCAGATATTCTTCGATTTTCGACTCAGCAAGCGTGCCGCTCGTCTGTAGTCGCTGGGCGCGGTCGGCGTTCAACCTCGCCTTGGCGAGTTCCGCGCGAGCGCTTGCCAGCAGCGCCTCTTCCTTGCGCAGTTCCGTCCGGACGGTCTCGTCCGCGAAACGTGCCAGTGGTTGCCCTTTCGAGACGACCGATCCGACGTCGACAAGAATTTCGGTGACGCGAAGGCCATTGACTTCGGCCGCGACGATTGCTTCGTGCCATGGCTTCAGCCATCCACTCGCGGAAATGGTGCGAGGCCAGAGACGTTCGGCGGGCCTCGCCAGGCTGACGGTCAGCGTCGCGGCTTTGTCCTGCTCGGCATGCGACGCGAAAGGAGCGGCCATACTCACCGCCAGGGCGAGCGCGAGGCAAATTGGTTTCGAACGCATCTACGATGAAGTCCTTCTGACGTATACCGATCTGAGACAGAGCTGATCGCGCGACAACGGCGATTGGGGCCGGCGAAATCTCCGCCCTTGCAAATCTACCGGATTGGCCGTGAAGTGCAGTCAAGTCCGGTTAACTTGCGTTAAGTCCTGTGTCGTTTCGTCGGCGAGGTGTCACGAGCGCTCGCCTGATCGGCTGGCGGGATGTTCTCCACACGCTTCAAACACGAACACCCGGCGGACTCTCTCTGGAGCCACCGAATGTTTGCGGCATCGATATTGTCAGAACTTGTAGCCAACGAGCAGCATTGCCGACGGCTGGACGTCGTCCTGGACGATCGGGCTGTCTTTCGCGTCACCGGTCAGGAAGCCGACCCCCGCCTGGCCGCGAACGACCCAGTGTTCCGAGGCCATATAGGTGATGGAGGCCTCGAGGTCGAAACGCTTGAGACCGGCGCTCGCTTCGTATTCCCTCAATCCTGAGCGGGCCGACTGGGCGGCCGTTACGCCGAAGTAGCTCTCCATGTGATTGTCGTCGGCGAATGTCGCAGAAGCGCCTGCGCTGAAGATGAAGCGATTGTAGTGGTGGGAGACGTTCGCGCCAACCGTCCCGAGGAGACCGTCACTGCCGCCGATTGATTTGTCCACGGACGCGTACAATTCCATGGGGCCCCACTCGTAAGAAAGCTTGGCTCCGAGAACCGCACCACCGTCGATGTCTCCGAGACCTTTCAGATGATCTGAGTCGTCCTCGTCCCGCCCGAATTCGTAACCGCCCTTGGCGGCGAGTTTGAAACCGTTGGTGTCCAGCAGATCGACGCTGATCCCCAGCGGATCGATATTTACCCGCCCGATCGTCGCGGAAATCATCGGGACAGGCATGACCTCCATCTCGTCGGAGCCTTCGAACTTGGGGCCATACATCGCGCCGATTCCCACCATGACGTTCCAGTCCGCGAGTTTCTGCCGCACGCCGCCGAAGCGTCCGTTGTCGAACTTGCTCGACGGCGGTATCGCAGCCGCGTCGCTCGCGACGAAATCGGCGGCTCGGACCGGCACCGCTGGATAGGCGACGATCACCGCGCCGACCGCCCACGCAAGACGCCGCAGACGATTGTGAAAAGGAAATTGGGTCAGCAAGTCTGGCTCCTGAAAATGATCGAGAATCTCCGCAGGGCGCGGGTTCACGACCCCACATTTCCAGAGGCTCGCGTTGACTTCAGTTTTGAGATGTTAAGAGATGTTTCGGCTGCTTCCCGTGTCGGGAAATTCGAGACACCGATCACCGGATCGGTGCTAGCTGCATGGGTATGTCCGCTGCCGGCGCAACGGGCGTATCGGCGTCGGCCGGCAGATCGATTCGGGCGACGAGCCCCCGAGGGAGCCTATTCGACAGTTCCAGGGTTCCGCCATGTGCCCGGACGATGTCGTTGACGATCGACAACCCCAGTCCGAAGCCGCTTCGCTCGTTCGGCGCGCGCGCCTGATCGATCTTGAAGAAAGGATCGAGTACGCGGCTACGGAGATTCGCGGGAACGCCGGGACCGTCGTCCACGACGCTTATCCGCACGGTGCCGTTCTCGAGGACCATCAATTCCACCGTGACGCTCTGGGCGAACTTTGTGCTGTTCTCGACGAGGTTGGCGACGGCGCGCGCCAGCGACTGCGGCCTGCATCGATAGGCAAACCGCTCCGCTCCCGCATAAGTTACTTGGAATCCGACGTCGGCGAAATCCGAACAGACCATCCCCAGGAGACTGGGAAGGTCGGCGTTCACGATTTTTTCGGACGCCATTTCCTTGCTCAGATGGCTCAACACGTCGTTGATCATCCCGCCGAGGATGGCGATGTCCCGCAGGATAGCCGCCTTTAGCTCGGGCTGGTTGGAACGTTCCACGCGGAGGCGCAGTCGTGTCAGGGGTGTCCGCAAGTCATGGCTGATCGCCCGCAGCATGCGTGTCCGGTCGTCAATCATCTCACGGACGCGGCTCCGCATGTCGTTCAAGGACTTCGCCAGTGTTCGGATTTCGGCTGCCCCTCTTTCGTCAAAGGGACGGTCGGGTCCGTCGTCGGGCCTTAGCTTTTCGGCCGCCTGCGAAAATTTCATGAGGGGAGCTGTGATCATGCTCGCCGCATAGAGCGACAGCAAGATGACGGGCAGGACCAGACCCATCAATTGCAACACGATGCTGACCTGATAGTCGTTGATCCATGTGTCCGGCGGCGGCGGCGACGGCTGGAATGCCATTGCCCGGCCACCACCGATGTCGACGACGAGGACCTCGCGAAGCTGTCCGCCAGCGGTCGCGTCGCGATAGCTCGTCACGATGGACTCCGGCAGGTTCTTCCGGATCATGTCGCGAACATCGTCAATCGGAGGCTCGGGGCCTCCCGGCTGCGAAAGTTCTGCGGGCGAAACCTCTTCCACCCGTAGACCGGTCCTTGAAACGACGTCGAGGACAACGTTCTCCTCTTCCCTGGAGCCGGAGGCACGAAGCTGGTCGATGACCATCTCGATCTTCAAAGCCGTCGTCTTGGCGTAAGAAACGCTCTCGAAGTCGTCAGCGAGAAGGTACTCGGCGATCGTGCCGATAAGCACGAGGGCGATGATCGGCCCGATGGCGAGGGCCGCGATCTGACGCCTGATCGATCCGACCCTCATGCAGGTGAACATCAGCAGGCCTCGACCTTTGGGGTGAACATGTAGCCTCCCAGACGGACCGTCTTTATCATAGTCGGCTCCTTGATGTTCGGTTCGATCTTCTGCCGAACACGGCTGACGTGGACGTCTATGCTCCGATGGATCGGTCCCGCGAGACCCGCGTGGGTGAGACCGAGGAGCTTTTCCCTCGTCAATATCTGGCCAGGGTTCTGGCAGAACGCCAGAAGGATGTCGAATTCCGCCGTCGTCATTGAGACGTGCACTCCTTCTGGCGATACAAGTTGCCGCAGGACGGGATCGATGTGCCAGCCGGCAAATTTCATGGCCGTCGGTGCGGAGGGTTGTTCGGCTCCATACGAAGCGCGCCGGAGCAGGCCCTTGATCCGCGCCATCAGTTCGCGCGGATGGAACGGCTTGGCGACGTAGTCGTCGGCCCCAAGTTCAATGCCGACGATGCGACTGATGTCGTCGCCCAGCGCCGTCAGCATCATGATCGGAACCGTTGACGATGCCCGCAGGCGACGACATATGCTGAAGCCGTCTTCGCCCGGAAGCATGGCGTCAAGGATCAAGAGGTCGAATTCCTGCTTCCGTAGCATCAGGTCCATCTCAACCGCCGAGCCGGTCGTGACGGCCTGGAACCCATTCTCCGTCAATAGGTCGATAATCATCGCAGCGATCTCGTCGTCGTCTTCGACGACAAGAATTTGGGAAGTTGTTTCCGATGCGATGAGCTTCGAGGGCGGCATCATGTTCATTGCTTCGCGCGTATCCTGCAAAAGAGATCGGGTTTTACCCTATTGTCTCAGATGGCAGGCGAAAGTCACCGGGGGAAATATTTAGATTTGTAAAGCGGACGCCGCCGCGAGATAGGCCCCTCTCCAGGTTCACGGCTGATCGGTCGCTGCTTCGGTAATGTCCATTTTTCGCCAATCAGCAGTAGCCGGACGCAGACCGTAACCGATCCTGTAGAAAAACCGGCCGGCTTCAGTCCTTCCCTTGTACACGAAGCGCGTTTCAAGCGGACCGAGCCTGTCAAACCTGTAGCCGATTTCGGCATCGGAAAGCCGGTCTTGCGTCAGGCTGTACATGACGACCACGTCCTTCTTCTCGCGGGGGCCGGGATGCCAGACGCCGAACATGAGGCCATTTTTCCCAAAGAGGTTCTGGCTCGTGACGTTATCGGGCGCAGTTCGATCCGTTGCGTAGAATCCGAGAATGCTGGCGATGTTGTAGCGATCCATGCCTACGAGGAGTGGCGAGACGCCGGACTTGGCCGCCACGTCGTCCCTGATCTGCCGCGCTTCCCGACCGAATTCCTCCCACGCGACGGGGAGGTCACGCAAGCTTCCCGTATACCCGACGGCCGGAAAACCGAGGGCGAGATAGTGCAGCGCGAGCGAAAACAACACCACACTGGCGACGACACCGACTTTCAAGAGAGAGTTGAGACGTCGCAGGCGGTTGTCGCTCCCGATCGCTGCGAAGACATTCGCCATCATCGGCAGCGATGCAAGCCAGAGCGGACCGGTCCAATTCATTTTGACCATGTGGACGAGGCTGAACACGGCGAAGACATACAGTGGAACCAGCGTGAAGACACTGACGAAGACAATGCGATCGTGGCCTTCTTGCCTCCGGACGAGCTTGTTAGCCGCAACCGCTATTAGCGCCAGACCCAAAGGGCCGACGAGCATCGCGATATATCCTGCGAGCAGATGCAGCGACAACTCGATTTCTTCCGACACCCATCGCCGGGTTCCCTGAAATTCGAAGGACGCCCAGTCGTTCGTGGCGTTCCAGACGATGACGGGGGAAAAGAGGACAACGGCGATCAGCGCGCCTGCATACGGCCATGGACTGAAGAACCAGCGGCGCGACCCAGGATGCAAAAGCAGAAATATGACCGTTCCAAGACCCAGCAGACCGATCGTGTACTTCGACAGCATGCCGATGCCGATGCAGATACCCACCCCGATCCAAGCCTTGTTTCGCTTTCCGATCAGCGCTCGCTCGAGAAAGTGGAGCGCTCCGGCCCAGGCGGCGGTCAGGGGGGCGTCCGGCGTCATTAGGACGCCGACGGCGAAGAAGAAGGGCAGGATCGACAGCAAGAGAAGGGCGATGAACGCCGCGGTGCGACCGTACAGGCTGAACGTCAGGCGGGACACGAAGTAGGCGGTCACCAGCCAGGACAAGGTAGCGGCGATCCGCACGCCGAATTCGCTGTCGCCGAAGACGGACGTGCCGATGCCGATGAGCCAGGCCACGATCGGAGGATGGTCGAGGTAGCCGAGAGCGGGATGTTGCGCGTAGGTCCAGTAATAAGCCTCCTGCGGAAGCAGGTCGATGCTTCCCTGGTAGACGACCCTGAGGATTGCGACATAGGCGAGGACCGCGATGGCTGTCAGCTTCCACCGGCCAGTGGAATGAAAAGATGCGTTATCGCGGAAAACGAAGAACTCGCTGCCGAAATAGCTCACCATCCCGCCACCAGCGATGCCCACGAGAATGACCATCCCGACGGGAAAGCCGAGGTCCGTGGCGGCGGCGATGAACCCGCCTCGCATGGCCAGAGCGAGGACCAGTACGAGCAGGTAGCGGGCGATCTGCGAGTGAGTTTTTGGTCGCCCTTCGAAAGTCCATTCGGCATGGGCCATATAGTTGAAAGCCGAAGCGCAACAGAAACCGGAAATGTTCGCGATGGTCGGGTCGACACCGATGAACAGGGCTATCCACACCACCACGAAATCGAGGGCGACGCCAGCCATACCGACCACCACGAAACGCTTGAAGGCACTTGACGGCGAAACGCCGCAAAAGCGGGCGAGTTGACCGAAATAGGCGGTGAAGTGGCCGACGCCGAGTTTCGACTTGCCCAATGTCCGGTCGGCAAACGCGATGGGGACTTCCAGGACCTTCAGCGTGTCGCCGCCCGCGAACACTGCCTCGAGCCCGATCTTGAACCCTTCGGCTCGCTCTCCGCTGGCGATAAGGTCGGCGCGGCGGATGGCAAAAAATCCCGACATCGGGTCAGCGATGTTCGTAAAGGGGGATGCCAGAGCCGCGCCGAAGCGGGACAGCGCGCGGCGATGGAGCGGCCACCCGATCGTCGTGCCGCCGTCAACATACCGGCTACCGACGACCATGTCGTAGTCGCCGGTCAGCACCGGGTCCACGAGATCACCGATCGACGAGGCCGGATGGCTCCCGTCGGCGTCCATAACGACCAAGACGGGATATCGAGCTTTCAGAGCGGCCGCCATGACGTCGTTCGCGAGGCCGCCAGCTCCGGTGTTCTTTACAAGCGAAACCGGATACATCGTAGCCCAATCGGACACCTGCTCGCAGGTCCCGTCCGTCGATCCGCCATCGGTGATGAGGATTTCGAAGGCGTAGTTCTGGCCGACACTATCGACGATATCCGCCAGAACGCCGCCGATATTTTCCGCTTCGTTCAGGGTCGGCACAATGATGGAGATCGCGTGACGGGATACGTACGACGGCGCGAACTGATCCGCTTCTCGCGGTGTAGGCACAGGTGAGAACATGGGCGCTCCGGCAATGGTGACCATCGCGCTGCCTAAGGATTGGCAGCGCGGTTGCCCTAGAGCTCTAGTTTTTTCGCCTCCCGGACGGTTTTAAGAGTTGTTAACTTCTGCTCCCTTTTGTTTCTCGCGAGCGGGGGACCCGTCCATAGGCTCCCTTTTCCGGTAGGAAGGCGCGGCGTCCTCGGCTCTGCCCGGTAACATCTCTTAACAACTCAAAACCCAAACCAACCGAGAATCCGTGTTCAAGCGGCGGCGAGACTTGCCAATGAAACCAGTTGTCGTCCTGCATTGACCAAACCATTCAATCGGGTGTCATGCGGCTCGGCTCAACCCGGAAAAAGACGACTTCGATGCTTCGACTGTTGGGTGTTGTGTTGTTGGTGTTTCTATCCGGCTGCGTCGCGCCGAGCAGAACGTCCTACGGATCGCTAGCCGCAGCGAGCGCCAACGTCGAAGGCTTCGAGGACATCCGAATGTACGCGGACTCACGTCGCACCCGACCTAACGAGCGGGTCTGGCTTCCTGTGCCGAGAGGCAAGAGGATCAACTACCTCGTGCTGTCGGGCGGAGGCGGCGCAGGCGCGTTCAGCGTTGGGGCGCTGAAAGCCTGGTCCGAATTGGGAAGGCGGCCGGAGTTCGACATCGTCAGCGGGGTGAGCACGGGAGCGCTGATCGCTCCTTACGCGTTCCTCGGGGGCTCCTACGACCAGACGCTCGTCGATTTGTACACGAGTGGCGTTGCCAGGGAACTGGTCGACGCGGACTTCCTGCCGAAAGGCCTGCTGGGGCCTAGCCTCCTGAAACAGGAACCGCTTCGGCAGATGGTGGAGAAATTCCTCACCCGCGAAGTCATGCTGAGGATCGCTGCGGAGTATCGAAAAGGACGACGCCTGTTCGTCCTGACCACGAACCTCGACTCCCAGAGGGCGGTGATCTGGAACATGGGTGCCATCGCCTCCAGCGGGCGAGCCGACGCGCTCCGGCTTTTCCAGGACGTCATCATCGCCTCGGCGAGCATTCCGGGTGTCTATCCGGCGGTCCTCGTCAAGGTCAGAGCCGGAGACACCGTCTTCGAGGAAATGCACTCCGACGGGGGATCGGTGTCGCAGATACTGACCGTCCCGGAGGGCTGGATGACAGGCGACGACAATCCTCAGGGGTCCAGGGGACCGGAAATCAACATGTATGTCATCATCAACAACGCGTTGATGCCCGAATTTTCCACGACACGGAACAACACGCTCGTTGTGATGGCAAGAGCGAGCTCCACCCTCATTAAGGCGCAAACCCGCAGCGCCTTGCTGGCGACCTACGCATACGCACAGCGAAATAACATCCGGCTCCGCGTCGCCTCGATCGACACGCAGCTCAAGTACGACATGACCGACCCGTTCAACACCAACTACATGCGTGCAGTGTACAATCTCGGCTACGGGAAAATGGCGAGCGGCAGCCTCTGGAAAGAAAGGCTGTCTTTCACTAACGAGCTAACGGACGTTCAGTCGCGATAACCCTTTTTCATCTCACGACCCTCCAGCACGATATCATTCGTCCCGTGGCCAACATTTTCAAAGCAGTGATCGCGGTGACCTATTAGATGGTGGCAGGAGAGGTTCGATACCCGAGACAGTCATATCTCTGATCTGCAAGCACTGCACCTGGTGCTTAGCAAGCCGAGACGTCGCTGGACGTTGCTTATCCCCCCTACCGATCTCGGCCCACGAGGCACCAAAAATTTATTCGCTTATGGCCCCGACAGCTTCTCTTAGCGAAACAAGCCGGGAGGCCGCCTTATTCGCTGGGCAAGTTTGCGTCGGCCCCGTGATTGGTGATCCGAGGCGGAGGGCCATCTGGAGAGGTCGGAAGTTGGCGCGCGCTTTGAGCCTGGAATCCAGTGTTGTGTTGACTGAATCAGAAAGCGTCGAACCATGAAGGTCTGGAGGTTCAAACATCGATGCTGAGCTGGAATTTCCAGCTCAGCATCGGGAAGAAGGAACAACATCGCCCCGTGCAAGCAGAAACCATGAACTACGGGTGACGCCGTATGAGATTCGCTATTAACAACCTGTGTCGTTTGAAATCATTGCTTTGGCTGATTCTGTTTAAGCTGGGTTCGTCATACAGTGGGCTAAGCGAGGCGAATTCTTTTGCCTGTCAAATGCAGTTCATTGACTCAGGAAGCTCATCTTGAACGATGAGCAAAAGACGCACTCGAGGAAAATAAACCTCGATAATTCTCCCTAACAGCACTCATGATAGATAGTGATTCAACAAGCCGACACAAGGCCCGAACGCCCGTGTCAGCCTTTCATCGGCGTCCCATGAGACGTGACCGGATCGCGTTCGAGGCCGCGTCGAAGAGGAAGACGACGGCCAGGATCAGGGTGACCATGTAGGCGACATTTTCCCAATCGGAGTTGGTGCGCATCGCCTCCCAGAGCTTGAGGCCGATGCCGCCGGCGCCAACGGCACCGATAACGGTAGCGGAACGGGTGTTCGACTCCCAGAAATAAAGCGCCTGAGAAACAAAGATAGGCATCACCTGTGGTACCACACCATATCGCTGCACCGCGACCGGATGTGCGCCTACCGATTTCACGCCCTCGCGCTGCTTGTCGTCGATATTTTCGAGCGCTTCCGCGTAAAGTTTGCCAAGGGTCCCCGTATCGGTCAAGAGGATGGCTGAAATGCCGGCAAGAGGACCAGGTCCGAACGCCCGAGTAAAGAACAGCGCCCAGATCAGCATATCCACCGAGCGCAGAAAGTCGAAGAATCGCTTTGTCAGTTGATTTGCCGGCCGGTTACGGAAAATATTCCGGGCGGCGATGAACGAAAGCGGGAAGGCGACGAGCATGGCAAACAGTGTGCCGACAAAGGCCATCACGATGGTCTGCAGTAATTTCGTCCATACGTCGAGATGTTGCCAGGAAGGATTGTAGAGGAAGTCGCTCCAGGCGAGCGATAGATTGCTTTGCCGCGGATCGAGGCGTTCGCCCGACAGGATCAGAAAAGCCACCTCATCGACAGACTTGCCGAAGAAAGATGAATTGGTGTCGAACACGAAGTTCGCCCAGCCCAGGAAGCGCTTGTGGATTCTCACGCGGTCGGATGAAATCTCCGCCCAACCGGAAAGGCCGAAATATGCGATCACGCGCGCGCCTGAAGAACGCTGCTCCGCCCATTCAGGAAGGTTACTCTGGGCGATCACCCGACCTGCGGTGGGGTCCAATCTTAGGGTCACCCTTTCGTCGTTGCGCGTCAGGACAACCTCCTTCGGGCGGATCTCCGCTGTCCGTGATGCGCCCATGTGGACCAAAACTTCGGTGACGACTTCCTCCGAGCGGGTTTCGGGTTTTGCCGCCTCTGCCGAAGCGGCTGGTTGCTGCGGGACGCCGGTCATGAAATTGAAGCTTGAGGGCGGAGCGGACGGCGCAACAGTAGCAGGTGCCGTCGCCGGCGCTTCGATCATGCGGGTAACCGTTTCGCGGTTCGCCTCCAACCAATCGGGGTTCGGATTGGGACCGATGGGATCGAAGCGCGAATACTTGATCTGCATGTTGCCGTCGGCGTCGATCTCTACATCGGGGCGGATTTCGTAGGAAACCCAGTCGGCCATATAATTGCCGGCGATACCCCAGTTGGCCTCGCCGAATACTTTTCCGACCGCGAAAAACCACCAAGCATAAAGGACGTAGAGAACGAAGGCGGCCACAATGAGCGGAACCTGAAACCGCCGCCAGACGGAGGGGTTGAAGATTTCCGGATGCCCGGCTGCGATGCGTTCCATTTCGGCGGCGTTCAGGGAGGACATGGCGCAATCCTTATGCAACGATCTGAAATTTATGGTCACCCACCAGTTTGCGCCTCAGCCAGGCCGAGAACTGGTCGACAGCGATGATCGTCAGCAGCAGTAAGATGATGATGGCCAAGGTCTTGGCCTCGTGTCCGCGGCTGATCGACAGTCGCAACTGCTCGCCAATGCCGCCGCCGCCGACGGCACCGATGATGGTGGAGGCGCGGACATTGATTTCGAGGCGGAGCAGGAAATAACTCATGAAGTTCGGCAACACCTGCGGGACCATGCCGAACCATGCACGCTCGATCCAGTTGGCTCCTACGGCCTTCAGTCCCTCGTCGGGCTTCATGTCGGCATTTTCGATGACTTCGAAAAACAGCTTGCCAAGCGCTCCGATCGTGTGGATCGACACGGCGATGACGGCGGGAAGGGGGCCGAGAGAAAGGATGGCAAGGAAGAATCCGGCGAGAACGACTTCGGGAAAAGCCCTGAGGATTTCCATAAAGCGTCGTGCCGTGCCGCGTATCCATATATTGCGGGTCATGTTTTTCGCGGCGACGAAGGACAGGATGAAGCCCAAAACCAGACCAATGACAGTAGAGAAGATCGCGATATTCAGCGTTTCTACCATTTTGTAGAAGTATTCCGGAATATAGAAGCTTCCGGTAATGTAGTGCCGGCCGTCCGGATAGTCGTACTGGAGGCTGCCATCATAGTAGGGTGACGGCAGGTCGAACATGGCGCGCCAGATTTCCATGCCGTCCCGGGGAACGAGATCGCCGACGAAATCGAAAAGGTGCGGCAGGCGATCTAGGAATTTCCCCGAGTTGGTCTCGTTGGCGAACCAAAGGGACCCGCTCAGAGCGACGATCAGGATTGCGAGGCTGAGGACGGTGTAGAGCCGGCGGCGCGCTGCAAGCTCCTGCCAATGGCGTTCGACAAGCGCCCCTGTCTCGCTCAGAAACGGCTTCAGTGTGGTGGACGTCATCCGATTATCCCTTTCCGCGTACAAGGCGGACTCAGCATGAAAGCGCCGCCGCGGTGTCCCGTCGGCGGCGCTTGTTGTAGGCGTGGGCGATTAGCCGCCGATCGTGGCCTTGCGGGCGTCGATGATCGGCTTATAGAAGTCGGCATTGACTTCAGCGAAGCCCTTGAAGTCACCGCCCTGAATAGCGGAGAAGCATGCCGCATCGGTTGTCGGCAGGTCCATCATGAACTTCTTGAACTTGGCCTTCATGTCGTCGTTCATGGAGGTGCGGACAACGACCGGGCCATTCGGGATCAGCGGAGACTTCCAGAGTTCGACCAGATCGTCCATGTTGAGGACCCCCTTGTCGACCATCTTGCGAAGATTGCCGGAGGTGTAGCCGTCCTTGAAATCGCCAATGCCCGAACCGAAGGTCGTGCCGGCATCGAAGGTGCCCTTCAGCACTTCGAGAACGAGGTTCTCATGGCCGCCGCCGAAACCGGTCGAAGCCACGAATTCCTTGACGGGCTTGCCGCCGAGGGCTTCCGGCAGGGTGACGGTGGGAATGAGGTAGCCGGAGGTCGAGTCCGGATCAGCGAAGCCGAGCTTCTTGCCCTTGATGTCGGTGACTTTCGTCATGCCCGAATCTTTGCGGGCAACCATGATGGAGTAGTAACCCATGGAGCCGTCGGTCTGAACCGTGGTCAGGATCGGCTCCACAGCTTTCGAGTTTGCCAGATAGATCTTGGCGTAGCCGGAGGCACCGAGTTCGGCATAGTCGAGCGTGCCGCCGAGCAGGCCTTGGATGACGCCGTCATAATCGGCGGCCGGGAACAGTGAAACCTTTTCCACGCCGAGAACGGATGGCAGCTTGTCAACCATGCACTGGTAGTTGCGCAGGCGGTCAGCTTCGTTTTCACCGCCGAGAATGCCGACGCGGAATTCCTTGAGGTCTTCGGCTGCGGCAGCGCCGGCAAGCGCCAGAAGCGCTGTCGCGGCAAAGAGTGCTTTCTTCAACATGGTTTTCTCCTGATTGACCGGTTCCCCGGTGGTCTTGCTGTTACGAAGAAGTGTGCCCTTGACGCGGGCGGTCGATCGCCGCCGTCTCTCAGAGGCCCGCCAGGGCAACCGGTTGCAGGCCGGCGGACGCTTGAGCGGCGGCCGGCGCGGGCATGTTGATCGAGGTGGACGTCATGGTCTCGTCGATGCCGGCGCCATCCTTGTCGGTGCCGTAGATTTCCTTGACCGCAGCCGCTGTCAGCTCTGAAGGCTTGCCGTCGAAAACGACGCGGCCGGCGGCCATGCCGACGATGCGTTCGCAATAGTTGCGCGCCGTATCGAGCGTATGCAGGTTGGTGATGACGGTGATGCCCTCGCGCTCGTTGATGTCGCGCAGCGCATCCATGACGATCTTGGCGTTCAGCGGATCGAGCGAGGCGATCGGCTCGTCGGCGAGTACCATCTTCGGGTTCTGCATCAGGGCACGCGCGATCGCCACGCGCTGCTGCTGGCCGCCGGAGAGCGTGCCGGCGGTCTGCAGCGCCGTCTGCTCGATGCCGAGGCGCTCCAGAGCCGCAATCGCATAAATACGCTCGTCACGGCTGAAGATGTTGAGGAGGCTCAGCATGGTCGGGCGGTGATTGAGGCGGCCGAGCATGACATTGGTCAGAACGTCGAGGCGAGGGACGAGATTGAACTGCTGGAAGATCATCGCGCAATCGCGCTGCCAGTTGCGCAGGGCTTCGCCGCGGAGAGCAGAGACTTCGACGCCGCCGAAATGGATGGAGCCGGAAGTCGGCTCCTGCAGGCGGTTAATCATGCGAAGAAGCGTGGATTTGCCGGCACCCGAGCGGCCGATGATGCCTACCATTTGACCCTGCGGTATTCTCAGGTTCGTCTGGTCGACCGCGGTCTTGCCACCGAACCGGCGGGTCAAATCCGTTATTTCCAGCATTGGCGCGTCCCTCGTCATTACGTCTGAGGGGACATATGCCGCGTTCTTAACGGTGTAATGTCGGTTTTATGTCACTTTTATAATGTTTGCCGATTTTCCCTTGGCCGCGCGACGGATAATGGATGTGTTGGCCAGCTCTTTTCTCTCCGGACGCCGGAACCTGCTGGCTAAGCTCGAAATCAGATGGGCAAGTACCGGGAAGGCATTGACTCTGTTGGTCTAATTTGATGTTGGTTCGACACCTAAAAATCGGCGTCGCTGGCGCAGCCGGCGCGCATCGCCGATGCCTTCCTTCCCTTACAATGAATTGATACAAAACTGTCACAAAACTGTTACGTGGCGCCTATAGAGGGGAGCCGACGCCGAAGCGTCATCGTTAAATTCTACGGGAGAGTATCCATGAAGAAATATCTCGGAAGCTGCGCAGTCGCCGCTATTCTGCTGGCAACCGCAGGCGTCGCATCGGCTCGCGATCAGATCCAGGTCGCCGGCTCGTCCACCGTTCTGCCATATGCGAAGATCGTTGCAGAGTCCTTCGGCGAAACGTTCTCGAACTTCAAGACGCCGGTTGTTGAATCCGGTGGCACTGGCGCTGGCCTCAAGGAATTCTGCAAGGGCGTCGGCGAAGACACGATCGACATCGCGAACGCTTCGCGTGCGATCAACAAGAACGAACTGGAAGCCTGCAAGAAGGCCGGCGTAACCGACATCCAGGAAGTCAAGATCGGTTATGACGGCATCGTCTTCGCAACCGATGCTTCCAACCCGGACGTCGCTTACGTTCCTGCAGACATCTACAAGGCGCTCGCCGCTCAGGTTGTCGTCGACGGCAAGCTCGTCGCCAACCCCTACAAGAAGTGGTCTGAAGTAAACCCGAAGCTCCCCGATGCTGAAATTGCTGCCTACATCCCGGGCGAAAAGCATGGCACGCGCGAAGTCTTCGAACAGAACGTTCTCGCTGCTGGCTGCAAAGATTCCGGTGCCCTTGAGGTCATCTCTAAGGAAATCACTGAGAAGGCTGCCCAGACCAAGGCCTGCGTCGCAGTCCGCAAGGACGGCCTGGCTGTCGACATCGACGGCGACTATCCGGAAACGCTGGCACGTATCGCTGCCAACAAGACGGGCGTCGGCGTATTCGGCCTTTCCTTCTATGAAAACAATGCCGACAAGCTGAAGGTCGCAACCGTCAACGGTATCGTTCCGTCGACTGAAACGATCTCCGACGGCACCTATCCGGTTTCGCGCCCGCTGTTCTTCTACGTCAAGAAGGCACATCTCGGCGCCGTTCCGGGCCTGAAGGAATACGTCAACTTCTTCGTGTCCGACCCGATGATCGGCCCTGACGGCCCGCTCGTCGAATACGGCCTCGTTGCTGCTCCGGATGCTGAGCGCGAAGAGATCCGCAAGAACGTCGAAGCTGAAAAGACCATGTAATGATCGTGCCGGCGCGGTGCCAGAGGCCCGCGCCGGCATTTTTGTCTGACTTATTCTACCCTTGCCTATTGGCGCAGGGTTTTGAGTTTCCGTGACTGGGAAGCCGTGCAGGACGTTCCTGCTCGTGTTTTTGGGGTCGTGAGCCTGGGGACGTAACGAATGAGCACATCCATCATACTCTTGTGTCTCGTGGTGCTTGGCGCGCTGGCCTATATGGTCGCACGCAGCCGTGCCATGGCGCTTGCCGGCGGCAAGCCGTCCGCGCTGCATTCGCGGCCGGGTTACTACGGCGCCTATGCCGCCATCTGGTCGACTCTCCCCGCCCTTGTCGTTCTCTGCATCTGGCTCGCATCGAGCCCGGGGATCATCGAATCCGCTGTCCGCGGCTCTTTTCCGGACGACGTGAAGGCAAAGCCTGCTGCAGAACAGGATCTAAGCTACGGCATGGTGGCGACCATCGCTCGCGGCATGAATCTGCTCACGTTGGAAGAAACGAGCGCAGTCGGCTCCGATGCTGCAGCCATTCAGGCAAAGCTCAGCGAGAAGGGTGTTCCGCTCGCCGGTGAGCCGCAGCCTTTCATGATCGAAGCAGCAAAGGCGCTGAATGCCAAAGCCGCCGGCAACCGCATGATCATGACCGCGGTCGTCCTCGTGATCGCCATTGGCGGTGCGTTTTACGCGGTTCGTGGCATCGCGCCGCGCTTTCGGGCTCGCAACCGGGTCGAACGTGTGATGCTCTGGGGCCTTCTCGTGGCATCGTCCATTGCGATCCTGACCACGGTCGGCATCGTCCTTTCGATGTTGTCCGAAGCCATCCGCTTCTTCACAACGGTCCCTGCAGCCGATTTCTTCTTCGGCACGGTCTGGGATCCGCGCTTTGCCGGCGCGGGCAGCTCGTCCTTCGGCCAGTTCGGTCTTATCCCGCTGCTGCTCGGCACGCTTTATATCGGATTTGTCGCCATGCTGGTTGCAGTTCCGGTCGGCCTTTTTGCCGCGATCTATATGGCTGAGTATGCCGCCCCGAAGGTCCGTTCGCTCGCCAAACCTCTTCTTGAAGTTCTGGCTGGTATCCCCACCATTGTTTATGGCTTCTTCGCCCTCGTTACTGTCGGCCCGTTCCTGCGCGATCTGTCTGCGCAAGTGAACGGCCTCCTGACCGGCAGTTATGCCAATTTCATTCAGGCGCAGAGCGTTCTGACAGCCGGCATCGTCATGGGCATTATGCTGATCCCCTACGTTTCCTCGCTGTCGGACGACATCATCACCGCCGTGCCGCGCGCGCTGCGTGATGGTTCGCTTGGGCTCGGTGCCACGCGTTCGGAAACCATCAAGAAGGTCGTGCTCCCGGCAGCTCTTCCAGGCATTGTCGGTGCGCTCCTAATGACGGCATCGCGTGCGATCGGTGAAACGATGATCGTCGTGCTCGCAGCCGGTGTCGCCGCGCGCATTCAGATCAATCCCTTCGAGCCGATGACCACGGTGACCGTCAAGATCGTCAACCAGCTAACAGGCGACCTTGAATTCACTTCGCCGCAGACGCTGGTCGCCTTCGCGCTCGGCATCACGCTCTTCTGCATTACGCTTTGCCTTAATATCTACGCGCTCTACATCGTGCGCAAATACCGGGAGCAGTACGAATGACGAATATTGTTTCCCCCATTGCAGGCGCTGTATCCAAGGCGCCTGAGCGCCGCGATATCGGCATCAAGCGCCGCTATGCCGCGGAGCGTCGGTTCAGGGCCTATGGCGTTGCCGCCATCTCCTTTGGCCTGATTTTCCTGGCGTTCCTGCTGTCGACGGTTATCCGTAACGGCTACACTGCTTTCCAGCAGACGGTGATCGCGCTTCCGGTCGAGTTTTCCGAGAAGGCCATCGACCCGGACAACGAGCGAGCCACCGATCCGTCGGTGCTGATTGCGGCCAATTACGGCGCGTTGCTGCGTGATGCAATTGTTAAGCAATTGAACATCAACGCCTCGAGCCGTCCGGATGTCCGCGAAGCATCGGCCATGCTCTCCAAGAGTGCTCCGATCCAGTTGCGTGATATGGTCGTCGCTGACCCGTCGGTCATCGGCAAAACTGTCAATGTCACCGTTCTGGCCGACGCTAATGTCGATAGCGCCAACAAAGGCCAGATCGACCTTGCCGTCGATGAGAAGAACCGCAAGGTGAACGACAAGCAGATCGGCTGGATGAACGAACTGAAGGCGAACGGCGCACTCTTCAAGGAGTTCAATACCGGCCTTTTCGTCAACGGAAATTCCAGCCGTCCGGAAGCCGCCGGCCTCGGCGTCGCCCTTGTCGGCTCGCTTTACCTGATGTTGATCGTTCTCGTTTTGTCGCTGCCGATCGGCGTTGCCGCCTCGATCTACCTCGAGGAATTCGCGATGAAGAACAAGGTCACGGACCTGATTGAAGTGAACATCAACAACCTCGCGGCTGTTCCTTCGATCGTTTATGGTCTCCTCGGCCTTTCCGTTTTCATCAACTTTGCCGGCCTGCCGCGTTCGGCTTCGCTGGTCGGCGGCTTGGTGCTGACGCTTATGACGTTGCCGACGATCATCATCGCCACCCGTGCGGCGCTGCGCGCTGTCCCGCCGTCGATCCGCGCGGCGGCGCTTGGCCTCGGCGCCTCGAAGATGCAGATGGTGTTCCACCACGTCCTGCCGTTGGCGATGCCCGGCATCCTGACCGGCACGATCATCGGCCTGGCGCACGCCCTCGGGGAAACCGCACCGCTTCTTCTGATCGGCATGGTCGCTTTCGTGGCCAGCGCACCGGCCACACCGCTTGATCCGTCGACGGCGCTTCCGGTGCAGGTCTACATGTGGGCCAACGAAGCCGAACGCGCTTTCGTCGAACGTACATCTGGCGCCATCATCGTCCTGCTCCTGTTCCTGATCGTCATGAACCTCGGGGCTATCCTCTTGCGCCGGCGCTTTGAGCGTCGCTGGTAAACGGAGTACATTATCATGAACATGTTGACCGAAGCAGCAGTTGAGAAGGCTCTGGACCAGAAGATGAATACGATCCCGTACAAGATGATCGGCCAGGACGTCTCGGTTTATTATGGCGACAAGCGTGCGCTTTTCGACGTGAAGCTGAACATCCGCGAAAACACTGTTACCGCGCTCATCGGTCCTTCCGGCTGCGGCAAGTCCACGTTCCTGCGCAGCCTGAACCGCATGAACGATACGATCGACAACTGCCGCGTGACCGGCAAGATTACCCTCGATGGTGAGGACATCTACGATCCGGACATCGATGTCGTAGAACTCCGCGCCCGTGTCGGCATGGTTTTCCAGAAGCCGAACCCGTTCCCGAAGTCGATCTACGAGAATGTTTGCTACGGACCGCGTATCCATGGTCTGGCGAAGTCGAAGGCCGATATGGACCAGATTGTCGAGTATTCGCTGCAGCGCGCGGGCCTTTGGAACGAAGTCAAGGATCGCCTGCAGGAATCCGGCACCGGTCTGTCGGGCGGCCAGCAGCAGCGCTTGTGCATCGCACGCGCGGTCGCCGTCAGCCCGGAAGTCATCCTGATGGACGAACCGTGCTCGGCGCTCGATCCGATCGCGACCGCCAAGGTCGAGGAGCTGATTCATGAGCTGCGCGAAAACTTCACCATCGTCATCGTGACGCATTCGATGCAGCAGGCGGCGCGCGTTTCGCAGCGCACCGCCATGTTCCACCTCGGCAATCTCGTCGAGGAGAACGACACCGACAAGATGTTCACCAATCCGGACGACCCGCGCACCCAGGATTACATCATGGGCCGCTTCGGCTGATCTGCGGCGTTCAGGCTATTCAAGGACAATCCCAATGGCATCGACCCATATCTTTTCTGCCTATGACGACGATCTGAAGTTCTTGTCCCGCCGCATCTCGGAAATGGGCGGGCTTGCCGAGCAGATGGTGTCGGACGCCGTCCGCGCGCTTGTCAACGGCGATACCGCTCTGGCCCAGAAGGTCATCTCGGACGACGTGATCCTCGATCACGCGGAGCGCGAGATCGGCGACAAGGCGGTCGTAACCATCGCCCGCCGCCAGCCGATGGCCTCCGACCTTCGCGAGATCATGGGCTCGATCCGCATCGCGGCCGATCTCGAACGCGTCGGCGATCTCGGCAAGAACACCGCCAAGCGGGTCATCGCCGTGCAGAGCACCGGCGTTCCGCGCAAGCTTGCACGCGGTCTTGAGCATCTTTCCGAACTGGCGCTGGTCCAGCTCAAGGAAGTGCTCGATGTCTATACGACCCGCGCGGCCGACAAAGCGAAGTCAATCCGCGAGCGCGACGAGGAAATCGACGCAATGTACACCTCGCTGTTCCGCGAGCTGTTGACCTACATGATGGAAGATCCGCGCAACATCACCAGCTGCACGCATCTTCTCTTCTGCGCGAAGAACATCGAGCGCATCGGCGATCACGCTACCAACATTGCCGAAACGATCTATTACATGGCGACCGGCGCACAGCCGGAAGGCGAACGTCCGAAGGACGACGCTGCCAACACCGTCGGCGCGGTCACGGAATGACAAATCCGAACCGGCCCTCAGGAGACAGAACCGAATGATCCCCAGAGTTGCAGTCGTTGAAGACGAAGAAGCACTGAGCGTGCTTCTTCGCTATAACCTTGAGGCCGAAGGTTTCGAGGTCGACACCATCCTGCGCGGCGACGAGGCCGAAATCAGGCTTCAGGAGCGCACGCCCGATATTCTGATCCTCGATTGGATGCTGCCGGGCGTGTCGGGCATAGAGCTTTGCCGCCGCCTGCGCATGCGCCCGGAAACGGAGCGTCTGCCGATCATCATGCTGACGGCGCGCGGCGAGGAAAGCGAGCGTGTGCGCGGCCTTTCCACCGGCGCCGACGACTACGTGGTCAAGCCGTTCTCCACGCCCGAGCTCGTTGCCCGCGTCAAGGCGATGCTGCGACGCGCCAAGCCCGAGGTACTCTCCACGGTGCTGAAATGCGGCGATATCGAACTCGACCGCGAAACGCATCGTGTTCACCGCAAGAGCCGCGAAGTCCGTCTCGGCCCGACCGAATTCCGTCTACTGGAATTCCTGATGTCGTCGCCCGGCCGCGTCTTCTCGCGTTCGCAGCTTCTGGACGGTGTCTGGGGCCACGACATTTATGTCGACGAGCGCACCGTGGACGTTCATGTCGGTCGCCTGCGCAAGGCGCTGAATTTTTCCAACATGCAGGACGTCATCCGCACCGTCCGCGGCGCAGGATATTCGATGGAAGCATAGCAGGAAGGCCGGAGAAGATGTCGGTGCGCATACTTGTTGTCGAGCAGGACGAAGATCTGCTCACGACACTGAAGCATGCTCTGGAGACAGAAGGATATTCGGTGAACTGTCTTCACCCGCATGCCTCGCTGGTCGAGCTCGTGGCGTTGCGGCTGCCTGATGCGGTGATATTCGGTGCGCCGGCTCCTGGCTCGCTGGCAATCTCGACATGCCGTCAGTTCCGGACAACTGGAGCGACCGCCCGCCTTCCGATTGTGGTGCTTTTGAACTCGGCCCTCGAGCAGGACCGGTTGGCCGTCCTCTCCGCCGGAGCCGACGACTGCCTCATAAAGGCAGTCTCCCCCGTGGAACTCCTCATCCGCTTGCGGAACCTCCTGCGGCGGCTCAATCCAGCGCTGCTGGAGAGCACGCTGAAGGTCGGGGATCTGACGCTCGACAAAAACGCCCGCCGGGTTCACAGGCAGAAGAAGGAAGTCAAGCTCGGCCCCACCGAGTTCAGGCTGCTCGAGTTTCTGATGAAGTCCCCTGGCCGCGTCCACTCCCGATCGGAACTGAGGGCATCGCTGTGGGGTAACGATGCCAGTGTCGATGAGCGCGCTGTCGACGTACACATCGGGCGTCTCCGGAAGGGCATCAGTTTCGGCAAGGCCGATAAGGTGATCCGGACGGTGCGTGGCGCCGGCTATGCACTCGGCGACTTCTGATCTGGATCAGGTTCCTATCTATCCCCATCGCTGTGCGCACAGATTGAGACGCGCGATGCCGATGTTCTCTCAATACGTGTGTCACGTCGATTTCACGCGACTGCCTATATTAGGGTGTGCTTAGTCGCGCTGGAGGTGATTCCGAGTCCGCCTTCGGCTCCCATACTCGCCTAGGGGCGTCAAACATATAATCCAGCCGGGATGAGGGTTCGGGCCAGATAGGGCCCACTCGTCCCAAAGTACAGCTAGTTTGGTTGAAGCGATTTTGGAGTATTCCATGACAATCAAGACGGCGTTGTTGAGAATGTCCCTGATTATCGTTTCCGGGTGGGTCATGGTCGGCACCATCACCTTGGTGATGTTCCATTGACCAGCGAGGTGTAAACGGCATGCGGTTCCTGGTGTATACGAAAACGATTGCTGAACTCGATTATGACGAAGAGACGCGCGTCTTGACGATCATCTACCGGGACGGCCAACTGCGATCCGTTCCCCGTGTCGATCCCAAGATCATGATGAGAATGGTTGCACAGCTTCCTCCGGAACGATCCCTCTACCTGATGCAGGCGGCGATCTGAACCTCGCGGCCAAGGCAAGGTGCGACCGCACCTGGCGTCAATGCATGGCCTCGATAAAGGCGCGGCGATAGAAGGCGCCGAGGTTGATCCGTTCTGCAGCGACCGCCACAAGCTTCTTTTCGAGACGGCGCTCGAATTCGCGCGATCGGGCCGCCCGCGGCCTGCCGTGCGGTGTCGTAGGCTTTAACCGGATCCGTGGTCCGACGTCGTCGCGGTACTGGGCAAGCGTCATAGCGGCCTTGATCAGCAGAGTTCTTATCTGCGGACGGTGCTCGGCAGCGATGACGAGGCCAAAAGACTTGATCAGGACAGGCTTCGGGACGGGCAGCTCGATCTCGTCGATGATGTCATTTCCCACTTGGGCTTCCTCGGCGAACACGAGGTACTGGTCCACCAGGTCATGAGCGGCCTCGAGGGTCTCGGTGTCCGGGCTGTACCGGCACCAGGTGTCACCAAAAGCACTCAGCGATCCGTATGACATCAAGAGCTCCTTTGCCCTTCAAATGAACGCGGAAACTGCCTGATTGTTCAAAGGATGCTGCAAGTGGCGCGAAAGCGGCGCGGTTTCGTCACGATCAGTTGCTCCGCGGCGGGATGGCCGCCGCGGGTGACGTGACCTCGATGCTCGCCTGATCCAGCGTATTGGCACGAAGAAGCCGACCATGGCGGCTTGTTCATCGAGGGGGAGGTTGTCGAGGGAAAGAGCATAGACCGTGAACTGGTACCGGTGCGGTCCGTGGCCGACAGGCGGGCAAGCACCGCCATAGCCGGACATGCCGAAATCGGTGCGGCCCTGTACAGCGCCTTCGGGAAGTTTCCCATCTGCCTGTCGAAGGAGGACGCCAGTGGGAATGGCGGGATTTGCTTCGTGCGTCATGTGTCTTCTTGGTATTCGTTTTCGGGCCAAATGGTCCTTAGCACGCAATCGCTCGTTTGCCATGGAAGAGGCGGACAAGTGTGCGGCGTTTGCTAGCTATGGGACGCAGGAGTAAACTTTCAAACGTGATGGACCGGGAGCGATGTGGGAGCACTCGCGAAAGGAGGCCCGGTATGAACAATGCGCCCGCAAACGACAACCCGCGGAAACCGCCCTCGGTAGAAGCCGGCGTAATCTTCGCCGGCCATGTGCGGGAAGTGACCGTCCATGCCGACGTTCTCGCTCTGCTGCCCGATCCGGCGACTGCGCAGCCTTGCCTGGATATTGCCGAAGACGCCGCCCGCGCCATCCACGGCACCATGGCCGTGGCCCATGTCGGTGCGGATCCGGAACGGATGATCGCCCCGCCCGAGGAGATCGATCTGCAGATGCTGCGGGACCTGTCCGAAGGCTCGCCGCAGGAGCGGTTCGAGCGGGTCGCCCGCGCCTTCGAGGATTGGAAGCAGGGCAAGCCCAGCCGAGAACGGCTCCTTCTCGATGACTGCCGCGGCGATGTTAATCGCTGCGTGACCGCCGAAGCCCACGAGACGGCGCTCGTCGTCGCCCCATGCCATGGCAACATGGATGCCCGCGACGCTTTTCACGATCTCCTTTTCAATGAGCACAAGCTGGTGTTGGCACTACCTGCCGATGCCTATGCCGGCAATCTGCTGGAGCATGTGGTGATCGGCTGGAAGCCGCATGATCATACGCAGGGTGCCGTCGCCGCCGCCAGACGGTGGCTCGCTGCGGCCGATCGCGTGACGGTTCTATGCGTCAACGACAAGCCGGACGGACGCTGCCAGTCAACGGCAAGGGAATTGCTTGATCAGCTGGGGCTTGACGGCGACGTCGTCGCAGTCAGCTCGGGAAGCCGGTCCGTCGGGGAGGCGATCCTCGATTTCGCCAAGTCGGTGAATGCGACGTGTCTTTTGATTGGCGCTTTTAAGCATGGCTATTTCCTGGAACTGCTGCTCGGCCGTGTCACTCATTACCTGCTGTCGCATTCGCCACATCCATTGATGATGAAGCATTAGCGGCGGCGGCGACGCTTGACCTCGCCTGCGCCAAGAAAAGCCGCTACAAAGGCGGTACTTCCATCTGGCTATATCGATGACACACGAAACGGCGGCCGCATCTCAATCACGCAACTTACCCATGGCATTTGCTGGAGGCGCAATTATTGGCGCGCTCGGTGGGCTGATCGGCCTCGGCGGCGCGGAATTTCGTTTGCCGTTGCTGATTGGCCTTTTCAATTTTGCGGCCCTGGAAGCCGTCATTCTTAACAAAGCCATGAGCCTCGTCGTGGTCGCGACGGCCCTGCCGCTCCGCGCCGGAACGGTGCCTTTCGCCGTTATCGCCGAAAACTGGCCTATCGCCGCCAACCTGCTCGCCGGAAGCCTGCTTGGTGCATGGTTTGGGGCCGGATGGGCAACGCGCCTGAAATCGGAAACGCTCTACAAGGTTATTGCCGTTCTGCTCGTTGCTATCGCGGCGGTGCTGGTCTTCGGCCATGACGCTCGGGCAGGTCAGCCGGTTCTGACTGGGCCGTCCCAGCTCATCGCGGGCGTGATCGCAGGCTTCGTCATCGGCGTGGTAGCCTCGCTGCTCGGCGTGGCAGGCGGGGAATTGCTGATCCCGACTTTGGTGCTACTGTTCGGCGCCGATATCAAGCTGGCCGGAAGCCTCTCGCTCGCGGTGAGCCTGCCGACGATGCTTGTCGGCTTCACCCGCTACAGCCGGGATCAGAGCTTTTCGGTTATCCGTCGCAACAAGGCATTTCTGCTCGTGATGGCGGCGGGATCGACTGTCGGAACCTTCATCGGCGGGTTACTTCTCAGCATTGTGCCGAGTGTCTTCCTATTGCCTACGCTTGCCGTGATCCTCCTGATTTCAGCGTTGAAGGTCTGGCGGCATCAATAGTTCGGTGGGACGCACAACCCCCCACTTGCACACCTAGGAGCCCGCTACACGTTGCGATGATAGCTGGCGGCGGACGAGCCGGGCGTGAACCGCATTTCATGCAGTGTCTGTATCGCCCGACGTGCAGAACTCTGTTGAGGGGCAGAAGGTTGCGTGCCTTCTTCTCGGGTATTGTTGAGCGCATATGGGTCGACATCAGCGATCAGGTGGCTGGGCAGCGCGGTCATCTGCCGCATGGTGTTCTCCCAGGCGGTGCGCTGCAGTTGCCTTGCCCTGAACGCAAAGAAGATGTCCAGAATGCTGTGTGCAGCCTCGGTCATAATGGCCTCCTTTGTTTATCGAGCCATGGTCTAAAATAGCTTTGCGTTGACTTTCAAACAAACGAAATGATATGGTGCTTAAGATCAGAAAAATTGAAAGATGCGACGATGACTATGCCCTTTCGCCGCCCGATCCCGTTGCTCGACAATGATGTTCTGAGAACCTTTGTCGCCATTGCGGAAACGGGTAATTTTTCGACTGCAGCCGAGGCTGTGTTCCGCACGCCGTCGGCGGTTTCCATGCAGATCAAGAAGCTCGAGGAACAGCTCGGCGCGACGCTCTTCATGCGTGATGCGCGTTCGGTGACGCTGACGCAGCACGGCGAGCTCTTGCTGACCTACGCTCGCAATATCTTGGCGCTTTCCAACGAGGCGGTTTCCCGCTTCATCATGCCGGAACTCAGCGGCGTCGTGCGGCTCGGCGCGCCGGAGGATATCGGCGAGCGGCTGCTGCCAAGTATCCTGAAGAGCTTCGCGGAGAGCTATCCGGGCATCATGGTCGACGTGACGATCGACATGAGCATCGGCCTCAAGAAGCGCATGGAAGAGCAGAGGCTGGATCTGGCGCTGATCAATTGCGCCACGCGGCCGTTTCCGACCGGTGGGGAGATCGTGTTTCGTGAACGCCTTGTCTGGGCAGGCGCCAAATGCGGTACTGCCCACAGGCGCGATCCCCTGCCGATCTCGATCTGGGAGGATGGCTGCATCTGGCGCCAGGAGGCGCTGGCGCAGCTTGAGCGCAACAAGCGGCCTTACCGCGTCGCCTATCTCAGCGGCCATACGATGGCGCAGCGCGCCGCCGTGCTTTCCGACCTTGCGATCGCGCCGCTGCCGCGCTCCTATGTGGCCGACGGCATGGTGATGCTCGGTGCGCAAGAAGGCCTACCTGAACTCGGCTCGTTCGACATCCGGCTGCTGACGGCCTCCCAGCTCTCAGGGCCTATGGAGGCGGTCGCCGACAGTATCCGCTTTGCTTTCGCGGAAAAGGCAAAGGCCGCCGCCGCTTGATCCGTACGGCGAGGAACTTTATTGGATTTCGGCGCGTTGAACGGCGAGAGCAGCATGCTGCTTCGGCCGCGCGATTTCTAGTTTGCAAAAGAGGATTTCCAAAATGACGTTAACGGTCAAAATCGGCGCAGCGCTGATGCTGCTTCTGGCGCTTTCTTCCTGCGGCAATACCATCCGTGGCGTGGGCCGTGATACGGCAAACGCCGTCAACGCAACGCAGGATGCCGGCCATTCGGTCAACCGCGCCGCACGCCGCTAAATCTTTTCAGACCGTTGCGGCAGGATAGGCGCGTTCGAGGCCGCCCGATCGGTTAAGGCCAGTGCGGAAAGCAAGATAGGCCGGATGCTGGCTTGATTTCGCCGCTTCGGTCAATCGGATCTGAAGCCGCGCTGGCGCGGCTTCACCAATCCACATTCCAGTATTTTCAAGTTTCAGAGAATTGAGAAAGGGCGCAGCCGCGGCCAAATCCAGATACCGATGCAAGCCGTCGATCAGGCTGTCGTCCTGCGCTGCATTTTCCATGAGCAGCGCAAGATACGACCTGTCCGCTTCGGAAGCGGCTGCAAATTTGCTGGCAACAGTGTCGCGATCGGGAAAGGAAGCGGCTGGCGTCATCGGTCATCCATTACGTTGCTGCCATGGCCCGGCAGACGTTTGACTAGAATATGCCGTCAGCCTAGGGGCGATAGCCTACGCGAGGCTGGAATTGCTCAAAGAGCGGCCTTCACCTTTTCCGCGACGTCAGCCGGCATCCACCGTGTCCAGAGTTCGGGGTAGTTGCGCAGAAAGTAGAGCGCCGCGTTCTCGCTGCTTTCCCGGTTTTCGTCCTGCCACGCCAGAATGTCGTTTATGGTGTTGTTGTCCCAGGTGCGGGAGCGCAAGTAGGCGAATTCCGGACCGGCACGGTCGGCAAAGGCCTTGGTGACGACGGTAAAGGCCTGGGAGACGGGATAGGCGTTAAGCTGCGGACGCGCGCAGCCTTCGACCGAGGTGCAGGCCAGCCATTCCGCCTTATCGTGGCTGACACCCATACTGAGCCGTGTCATGTCGTATTTGCCGAGGATCGCCGTTGGTGCCCAGTAATAGCCGAGCCAGCCGACTTTGGCGTCGAAGGCTGCGCCGATCGAATCGTCCAGGCTTTGCGGGCTTTCGCTGTCGATCAGCTCGAAACCGGCCTTCTCGCCGTTCAAGGCTCTGAAGAGATTGGCTGTCGAAATCCGGCAGCTCCAGCCCGGCGGGCAATTGTGGACAGCGCCCTTGGAGGCATTTTTCGGCGCGGGGAAGAGGTCTGGCCGTTTCAGGGCATCCTGCACGGAGCGGATGTCGGGATTTGCATCGGCGATGAATTTCGGGATCCACCAGCCTTCGATTGCGCCATCCGACAAAATCTCGGAGGCCTGGATCAGGCGTCCGCTCTTCACTGCCGCCTCGAGTTGAGTCCTGACGGACGCGGTCCAGAGTTCCGGTGCGATATCGGGTTCGCCCTTCTGATCCATCGAAGCAAAAGTGGGTACGGTATCGCCGGCCACGGTCCTGACATTGCATCCATAGCCGTTTTTAAGAATGAAGCTGTCGAAATTGGCGGCAATCGCCGCCGAGGCCCAACTCATCTCCGCGATCGAAACATTACCGCAATCAGCTTGCGCGGCGCGGCCGCCGGCAGCGAGACATACGGCAATAAACAGCGAAGCCAGGATGATCTTCATTCGCTCGTTCCCCAATTTTTGATGCTGACATGCAGCTTTTGGATGTATTGCTAACCGCCCAATGCGTTCATTCAATGAATGCAATGCAGCAGTTTGGCCGTCGCAATTTCAGCTGCCATGCGTTTTATTGCATCGCGACCGCCAGCCTGGGACATTCCGATTACTTTGCAGCCTACGCCTTTGACACGGCAATTGAAATCCGCCTGAGGCCGAATATTTTTGACCTAAATGACTGATTTGAATGATCTAATATTCCCGCTGATCCACGAGTGAAAGTCTGCGTCGAGCTTGAGGTGGAATGCCCTCAATGAACTGCATGCGGATCGGGACTCGGCAAAATGTCAAAAAAAGTCGAAATTCACCATTGCTGAGTTCCGCAATAACACTCCGGTAAGAATGTCACGCTATCAGTTGAACCACGGCGGGGGACAACCGCCGCTTTCTCCGGATCAGGTAGTGCGTCCCGGAGACACACGAGTTTCGCCGTGTATTGGCGAATACGCCAGAGTTTTCGGCAAACCGCGCGCGCCCGCCAGCCCGCGCGGTTTTCGCATTTCGGACAGACGATTGACCGCGGATCGTGCCGCGTTGTAGGCCTCATCGCATGACCAAGGCGATCATGTTGCAGGGAACCGGCTCGGATGTCGGCAAGACGGTGCTCGTTGCCGGGCTTTGCCGGCTTGCGGCCAATCGCGGCCTCAAGGTTAAGCCTTTCAAGCCTCAGAATATGTCGAACAACGCGGCTGTTGCAGATGACGGCGGGGAGATCGGCCGGGCGCAGTGGCTGCAGTCGCTTGCGGCGCGTACGTCCTCGTCGATACACATGAACCCGGTTCTCCTCAAGCCGCAATCCGAAAACGGCAGCCAGATCATCGTGCAGGGCAAGGTCTTCGGGCAGGCGAACGCCCGTGACTACCAGAGGTTAAAGCCGCTGCTCCTTGAACATGTCCTGCAAAGTTTTGCGATCGTTTCGGAAGGCGCCGATCTCGTCATCGTTGAGGGTGCGGGCTCGCCGGCCGAAATCAACCTGCGTCCCGGCGATATCGCCAATATGGGCTTTGCCACCCGCGCCAAGGTGCCCGTCGTGCTCGTGGGCGACATCGATCGTGGCGGCGTGATCGCCTCTCTTGCCGGCACGCATGCAATCCTTTCGGATGACGACCGGGCGATGATTTCCGGTTATATCATCAACAAGTTCCGCGGCGATGTTTCGCTCTTCGATGACGGCAACGCAGCGATCAATCGCTTCACTGGATGGCCGTGTTTCGGCGTGGTGCCCTGGCTGAAGGCCGCCGCCCGCTTGCCGGCGGAGGACTCCGTCGTGCTGGAGCGCCTGGCCAGGAGCGCCTCCGGTGCGTTGAAGATCGCCGTACCGGTTCTGCCGCGCATCGCCAATTTCGACGATCTCGATCCTCTGCGTGCCGAGCCCGATGTCGAGCTCGTCTTCGTGAAGCCGGGAGACCGGCTGCCGGGCGATGCAGCGCTGGTGATCCTGCCCGGGTCGAAATCGACGATTGCCGACCTCCGTGATCTGCGCGCTGCCGGCTGGGACCGCGATCTGGAGACGCACATCCGGCGTGGCGGGCGCGTCATTGGCATCTGCGGCGGCTATCAGATGCTCGGGCGCACGGTTCGCGATCCGCTCGGCATCGAGGGGGCGAGCACTGCGACACCGGGTCTCGGATTCCTTGATGTCGAGACCGAAATGGCGCCGGAAAAGACCGTGCGGAACAGCCTGGCGGTCTCGGCCGAACACGGCGTTCCGCTTACCGGCTACCAGATCCATCTGGGCGTCACGACCGGGCCGGACTGCGCCAGGCCATCAGCGGTGATCGACGGTGTGGCCGATGGCGCGGTATCTGCTGGCGGCCGGATCATGGGCACCTATCTGCACGGCCTTTTCGGCAGCGATGCCTATCGCGGCAAGCTTCTCGAGAGCTTCGGCCTATCTGGCGAACGGCGGAGCTACCGTCAAAGCGTCGACCAGGCGCTCGACGAGGTCGCGGACGAACTCGAAACCCACCTCGACAAAGGCTGGCTGGCCGGGCTTCTCGGCTAGATTTCGCCGGAGACCTCGCGGCGCCTGCGGTCGAGCTCTTCGCTGTAGCGGCGAAGCGTATAGCTTTCGCTGAGCTGGCCGACGACGCGGCGCTCGATCAGATTGTTGAGCACGGCGAGTGCTTCGCTTTCCGTCTTGTCGAAGATCGCCGCGGCCTGCTTTGCGTTCATCTGCGGCTGCAGGAAGTCGTTCCGGTAGCGGATGAAATCCTTCAGATCCTTGCCCTCGTCGTCGGTGTCGACCGGGCTCGCGTAGATTTCCGGAACGAGCACGATGCCGGCATATTTGTCAGAGTCGTCGACGAGGATGACGCGCTGCCTCGATCCGATCGGGAAGGCCTTCTTGAAATCATCAATCGTGATGCTGACCTTCGCCGTTTTCACGTCCGAGCGCATCAGCTTGTCGACCGTCAGATTGCGGATCCAGCCGACATCATGGGCGCTGCGGATGCTTTCGCCACGAAGATGGAAACGCCATGTCGCGAAGGAGTAGCCGAACGTGTTGCGCACGACGAGCGACGAGGTGATGACGGCCGCAAGTACCAGCGCGGTGATCGGAAAGTCCCCGGTTATCTCGAGCGCCAGGAACGTCATCGTCAGCGGCCCTCCGATGACCGCAACGGCGAGCGAACTCATGCCGACCACGGCATAGATCACGGGCGTCAGCGTCGCATGGGCGAAATAGGGGGCACAATAGGCGAAAAGCTTGCCGAGCAGCGCGCCCATGAAGAGTGAGGCGAAGAAGAGGCCGCCCCTGAAGCCGGAACCGATGGAGATCGCCGATGCGAAGGATTTCAGCAGGAGAAGACCGACCAGGACCGGGACGGCAACATCACGGCCAAGGTTCAGATGCAACGCCCCATGGCCCGCCGAAAGCACCTGCGGCGTAATCATCGCCAGAAGGCCGACGATGATGCCGCCGAGCGCCGGGCGAAGCGGCGTCGGAACCGAACTTTTGCGCGCCAGCTCCTCGATGAAGGCTACGCCCTGCATGATCAGGATGCCGACGCCGGCGCAGAAGGCGCCAAGCAACAAGGCAGGGATATAATCGGCCGGAACCACCGTGCCGAACGCACCGACATCGATCATGAAATCGCTTCCCGCCAGCAGGCGCGCGACGAGCGTCGAGACGAGCGCGGAAACAACGACCGGCGTCAGCGACACGATCGTGTAGGTGCCGATGATGAGCTCGAATGCATAGAAGGCGCCTGTCAGCGGTGCGTTGAAGGCCGCGGCGATCGCACCGGCCGCGCCGCAGCCGACAAGGACGCGCAGATCTGCACGGCGGAGCTGCAGCTTCAGTCCGAGCTTGGAGGCGATACCCGCCGCGAGCTGGACATAGCCGGCCTCGAGGCCGACGGAGGCGCCGAAGCCGTTCGAAACCAGAATTCTGCACGGCGACGATGATGCTATCCGTCAGCGATAGCCGTCCGCCATGCAAAGCGTTCGCTTCGATGGGATCGACCATGGGCTTCTTGCGGGTTCGCGCGAGAATGAAAAACAGAAGGCCGAGCAGCATCCCGCCGCAGACGGGCGCCATCAGAAGCAGGAATTTGTCGTTTGTCTGTGATGAACTCAGCCGTTCGATGTCGCTAACGCCGAAGATCAAGCGATGCAGCTCGCGCGAAAGGAGGCTCATGCCGGTGACAGCCAGGCCCGACGTCACGCCGACGGCGATCCCGGCGAAGACCATGCCCATTTCACTGCGGCGGGCAAGCGCACGAAGCCGGCCGGCGTCGAGCAGGCGGTAGAGCCGGTAGAGGCGCGGGAAATTCAATTTCGTGAGCATATGCAAAGAACTAGGTGGCGGCCAACAGCGTCAAGGGCAATAGGGGCGCTTGCTCCCGAAATGTGGCGAAAGCCCGGCGCGAAATTCACCACCAATTGGAAGCTGTTCCTCGCCGGTTTCATTTGGGTACTCGCAATTGACTTCGGTAGGCGGCTTGCCTAACGATGAATATTCTTACGGATGGTTTTGGGACGGCAGATGCCGTTCCGGATGAAAAGGGAATGTGAAGGGACGGACCCAAGCCGGGCGTCTTCATCACAGCCGACCCCGCGACTGTAGAGCGGTCAGGGTCTTCCGTCCGGCGTTCAGGCCAGTTCACGGCTCCTTTCGCATGTTGCGGATCAGGAAGTGGCTGGGGCGCCGGAAAAGCCACTGGAAATGCATCGTGATCAGCCGGGGCAGGACGCCTCTATTTCTACGAATCGTCCGCCTTTTCACGAGAATGCAGCCGGGAAGGCGAGGAAGATCCACTGGTGCGATCAGGGGCGACCTTAGATGGGTCGCCCCGGTCGGCCGACACCCGCGAGCCAGGAGACCTGCCATGCGTGCCGGGCGAAGAGCCCATTCTGGGGCATTGTTCCCCGCTGCCAGCACGGAGGTTGTCATGGCTGAACGATGGAATTCCATGCCGCATTTTGTGGCGTCTTTGCGGGACACCGCACTTTCGACTTCCCGCATTCCTGTCTTCGGGTTTAACCCGAGGATTGTCACAAGGAACAAGCCACGGCGCGTCCGCGCCGTGAATGAAACAGCCATCGCGAGGGTGTCATCGGCGCCCAAGGACTTGGGGGCACTGGAATCCTGTGGCAAGCACAGGAATGAGGGTTGGCTGCGCCATGCCTCGGCAGCGCCGTTTCTTACGCCGCAGGCCTCCGGATGACTCATCCCACATGCGGCACCGCCTTCGTCCTCGGCGGCGCGCGTTCCGGCAAATCCCGTTTTGCTGAGCAGCTGATTGCCGATAGCGGCCTTGAGCGCCACTACGTCGCGACGGGTCGGGCCTGGGACGAGGAGATGCGTCAGCGGATCGAGAGCCACAAAACCGATCGCGGCCCACTTTGGACGACGCATGAGGAGCCGCTGGAGCTCGTCCCCCGTCTTTCCATTATCGACCGCGAGGGCCGGGCGATCCTCGTCGATTGTCTGACGCTCTGGGTCACCAATCTGATCATGGAGGAGCGCGACATGGCAGCGGAATTTGCAGCACTTGCCGCTTGGTTGCCGAAGGCAAGAGCGCGGCTCGTCATCGTTTCCAATGAAGTCGGCCTCGGCATCGTGCCGGAAAACCGCATGGCCCGCGATTTCCGCGACCATGCCGGACGGCTGCACCAGATGATAGCGGCGCAAGCCGCGGAAGTGTATTTCATCGCGGCCGGATTGCCGCTGAAAATGAAGGGTTGAACCTATGAGCCAGCAGAAGATCCCCGCAACCGTCATCACCGGATTCCTCGGCGCCGGCAAGACGACGATGATCCGCAACCTGCTTTCCAACACCGGCGGCAAAAAGATCGCGCTGATCATCAACGAGTTTGGCGATCTCGGTGTCGATGGCGACGTATTGAAGGGCTGCGGCGCGGAAAACTGCACTGAGGACGATATCATCGAATTGACCAACGGCTGCATCTGCTGCACCGTTGCCGACGATTTCATTCCGACGATGACGAAGCTTCTCGAGCGCGCCCAGCGTCCGGATCACATCGTCATCGAAACCTCCGGCCTTGCCCTGCCGCAGCCGCTCGTTGCCGCCTTCAACTGGCCAGATATCCGCAGCGAAGTGACCGTCGATGGCGTCATCACCGTCGTCGACAGCGCGGCCGTCGCGGCCGGCCGTTTTGCCGACGATCACGATGCGGTGGATGCGCGCCGGGCAGACGACGCCTCGCTCGATCATGAAAGCCCGATCGAAGAACTCTTCGAGGACCAACTGACCTGCGCCGACCTCATCGTGCTCAACAAGACTGATCTCCTTGACGGCAAGGGGCTCAGCCGCGTGCGCCACGAAGTGGCCTCCCGCATCGCCCGCAAGCCGGCGATGATCGAGGCGAGGAACGGCGAGGTTCCGGCAAGCGTGCTGCTCGGCCTCGGCATCGGTACTGAAGAGGACATCGGCAACCGCAAGTCGCATCACGAGCTGGAGCATGAGGACGGCACGCCGCACGATCACGACGAGTTCGACAGCTTCGTGGTCGACCTCGGTCCGATCGACGATGCGGCAGGCTTCGTCGAGAAGCTGAAAGGCGTGATTGCCGAGCACGATGTTCTGCGCCTGAAGGGCTTTGCCGATGTCGCGGGCAAGCAGATGCGGTTGCAGGTCCAGGCCGTCGGCAGCCGTATCGACCAGTATTTCGACCGCGCTTGGGCGCCGGGCGAAGCGCGCGGCACACGGCTTGTGGTGATCGGATTGCACGAGATGGATCAGAACACCGTCCGCAAGGCCATCGAGGCACTCGTCTAAGGCTCGGCCATGCATCTGCTTCTTGCCCAGAAAGGAACGATCAGCGACGGCGACGAGGCGATCGACCTCGGCCAATCGCCTGCCGATATCCTGTTCCTGTCTGCGGCGGATACCGAGCTTGCGGCGATCGCCGCGGCTCACGCGCAAGCCGGAAGGCCTTTCACGCTCCGGCTCGCCAGCCTGATGAGCCTCAAGCACCCAATGTCCGTCGATGCCTATATCGAGCGCACGGCGCGGTGCGCAAAGCTGATCATCGTCCGGGCGCTTGGGGGCGCGAGCTACTTCCACTACGCGCTGGAGGCGCTGCATGCCTGCGCGGCGCGGCATGGTGCGATGATTGCGGTCCTGCCTGGGGATTCGAAGCCGGATGCAGGATTGACGCCATTTTCGAACGTGCCGCTCAACGATCTCAACGCGCTCTGGGCTTATCTGATCGAAGGCGGCGAGGGGAATTCGCGAAGCTTTCTCGATTACGCGACGGCGATGCTCTCCGGCGATGAGAAGCCGGGCGCGGCTGTGCCGCTGATGAAGGCGGGTATCTGGTGGCCGGGTCGAGGTGCGATTGGGGTTGAGGAGTGGAAAGTTCTTTCCGCCTCCGGTATCCCAAACTCGAAGGAAGAGGCCGGATTCAAACCCACCGTCGCCATCAGCTTCTACCGCGCGCTCGTGCAAAGCGGCGAAACGGCCCCCGTCGAAGCGCTCATCGAAGCGCTGGCGGCGGAAGGCCTGCGCCCTCTGCCGATCTTCGCCTATAGCCTCAAGGATCCGCTATCGACCGGCATTCTCGAGCGCATCTTTGCAGAAGCGCCGCCCGATGTGGTGATCAACACCACCGGCTTTGCCGTGTCTGCGCCCGGTGCCGATCGCGCGCCGAGCGTGCTTGAAACAAACGGCGCCGTCGTCCTCCAGGCGATTTTCTCCGCCACGTCCAAGGAGGCGTGGGTCTCGTCATCGCAAGGCCTTTCCGCCCGCGATCTCGGCATGAACGTCGCGCTGCCGGAGGTCGATGGCCGCGTGCTGGCGCGGGCCGTTTCGTTCAAGTCTGCCGCCCGTTACGACGCGGCCGTCGAGGCCAATATCGTCGCCAGCGAGCCGGATACCGATCGCATGCGCTATACGGCGAAACTCGCCGCCAACTGGGCGCGCCTCCGAAACAGGCAGCTTGCGGGGCGGCGCATCGCGCTGGTGCTTGCAAACTACCCAAACCGTGACGGACGCCTCGGCAACGGCGTCGGCCTCGATACGCCAGCCAGCACGATCGAGGTGCTGAAGGCGATGCGGGATGCGGGTTACGCTGTTTCCGGTTTCCCGGCCGATGGCGATGCGCTGATGCGGCACCTCGCCGAGGGGCCGACCAATTCCGGACACGATGGCAAGGTGATCCGCGAGACGCTTTCCTTGAATGGGTACAAAGCGTTCTTCGCATCTCTTCCGAAAAAGATTCAAGACGAGATTGCCGCCCGCTGGGGGGATCCGGCGTCCGATCCCTATTTCACGGACGGCAGTTTCGCCCTGCCTTTCACCCGCTTCGGAAATCTCCTCATCGGCATCCAGCCTGCACGCGGCTACAACATCGATCCAAAGGAAAGCTACCATTCACCGGACCTCGTGCCGCCGCATGGCTATCTCGCCTTCTATGCCTTCCTCCGCGAGGAATTCGGCGCCGATGCCGTGATCCATATGGGCAAGCACGGCAATCTGGAATGGCTGCCGGGCAAGGCGCTGGCGCTGTCTTCGGAATGTTATCCGGAAGCGATCCTCGGCCCGCTGCCAAATCTCTATCCCTTCATCATCAACGATCCGGGCGAAGGCACGCAGGCCAAGCGGCGCTCCAGCGCCGTCATCATCGATCACCTCACGCCGCCGTTGACGCGGGCCGAGAGCTATGGCCCGCTGAAGGACCTGGAAGCGCTGGTCGACGAATATTATGAGGCCTCCGGCGGCGACCCGCGGCGCATTCGGCTGCTCGCCAAGCAGATCCTTGATCTCGTCGCCGATATTGGTCTCGACCGGGATGCGGGGATCGCCAAAGGCGAGAGCGGGGACGAGGCGCTGAAGAAGCTCGACGCCTATCTTTGCGATCTGAAGGAAATGCAGATTCGCGATGGCCTGCATGTGTTCGGTGTTACGCCGCAGGGCCGGTTACTGACTGATCTGACGGTGGCACTGGCCCGCGTTCCGCGCAGTCTGGGCGAGCGGGGCGATGCCAGCCTGCACCGGGCGATTGCGGCAGATGCGTTTTTTGGGTTCCCTCTTCTCCTGCGCGGGGAGACGATGTCCGCCAGGACAGATGAGGGGGTACGCGACAAAAGGAGCGAACGAGCAGGCGCCAGCCAGGCCGAACATTCCGCCCCCTGCGTCTCGTCCGACCCTTCGGCCCACCTTCTCTCCGTTGGGGGACAGTCGCTATCCTTCGACCCCCTCGATTGCGATATGTCGGCGCCCTGGCTCGGTCCGCGGCCATCGCTATTGGTAGAGACCTGCAATACCCCCTGGCGCACCAACGGCGACACCGTCGAGCGCATCGAATTGCTTGCCGCAGAACTGGTCGCCGGTGAAATTCCATGCCCGCCGGACTGGCCTGCAACCCAATCGGTTCTCACCGAGATCGAAACCCGCTTGAAGCCTTCCATCCTCGCCTGCGGCAAGGCTGAAATCGCGGGCCTTCTTCGCGGTCTCGACGGCCGCTTCGTCGCTCCCGGTCCGTCCGGCGCGCCGACGCGCGGGCGGCCGGACGTGCTTCCGACAGGGCGGAATTTCTACTCAGTCGATAGCCGCGCCGTTCCGACGCCCGCAGCCTTCGAACTCGGCAAAAAATCCGCCGAATTGCTCGTCCGGCGCTACGTTCAAGACCATGGCGACTGGCCGGTCTCGTTCGGGCTGACGGCCTGGGGCACATCGAACATGCGCACCGGCGGCGACGATATCGCGCAAGCGCTGGCGCTGATCGGCGTCAAGCCGGTCTGGGACATGACCTCGCGGCGCGTCACCGGCTACGAGATCATTCCGCCTGCGCTGCTCCGGCGCCCGCGGGTCGACGTGACGCTACGCATCTCCGGCTTCTTCCGGGATGCCTTTCCCGAGCAGATCGCGCTGTTTGACAGGGCAATCCGCGCTGTAGGTTCTCTGGATGAAGATGCCGCCGACAACCCGATCGCCGCCCGCATGCGCGGCGAAGCCGCGCGCCTTGCCGCAGCCGGCCTCGATGAGGCATCCGCACAAAAACGCGCCGGCTACCGCATCTTCGGCTCCAAACCTGGTGCCTATGGTGCGGGCCTGCAGGCTTTGATCGACGAAAAGGGCTGGGAGCGGCGTGCCGATCTGGCGGAATCCTATCTTGTCTGGGGCAGCTATGCTTACGGCGCGTCGGAGGAAGGCAGGGCCGAACGCGGCGTCTTCGAGGAGCGCCTGCGCTCCATCCAGGCCGTGGTGCAGAACCAGGACAACCGCGAGCATGACCTGCTCGACAGCGACGATTACTACCAATTCGAAGGCGGCATGGCGGCCGCGGCCGAACAACTGGGAGGAGTACGTCCCGCGATCTACCACAACGATCACTCGCGGCCCGAAAAGCCGGTGATCCGCTCGCTGGAGGAGGAGATCGGTCGCGTCGTGCGTGGGCGTGCGGTCAATCCGAAGTGGATCGATGGCGTCATGCGCCATGGCTACAAGGGCGCCTTGGAGATCGCCGCGACGGTCGATTACCTCTTCGCTTTTGCAGCGACGACGGGTGCCGTCGGCAACCACCATTTCGAGGCCGTCTACCAGGCCTTCGTCGCCGATCCGAAAGTCCGCGATTTCATGGCGGAGAAGAACCCGGCGGCGCTTGCGGACATGAAGGAGCGTCTGCTCGAAGCGATCGAGCGCAGGCTCTGGACGCCGCGCAGCAATTCGGCGCGCTTCGATCTCGCACCGCCACGTCACACAGAAACGGCATAAGCTTTATAGGGAAGAAAATGAGCGAAGAACCAGTGGAAAGCGGCGAGAAGGACGATGCACGTCACGCCGAAAAGATGGCCAAGAAGAAGGCCGCGCGCGACAAGATCATGGCCACGAAGATCGACGAGAAAGGCCTGATCATCGTCCATACCGGAAAAGGCAAGGGCAAGTCGTCTGCCGCCTTCGGGATGATCTTCCGACATATCGCCCATCGCAAACCGTCAGCCGTCGTGCAGTTCATCAAGGGCGCGATGTGGACCGGCGAGCGCGACCTGATCGAGAAGCATTTCTCCGACGTTTGTCAGTTTCATACAATGGGCGAGGGCTTCACCTGGGAGACGCAGGACCGCGCGCGCGATGTTGCAGCGGCGAGGGCTGCCTGGGAGAAGGCGAAGGAACTGATCCGCGACGAGCGCAATTCCATGGTGCTGCTCGACGAGATCAATATCGCGCTCCGCTATGACTATCTCGACGTCAACGAGGTGGCCGCATTTCTCAAGGCCGAGAAACCCTATATGACTCACGTCGTGCTGACCGGCCGGAACGCCAAGGACGAGCTGATCGAGATCGCCGATCTGGTCACGGAGATGGAGCTGATCAAGCATCCGTTCCGCTCCGGTATCAAGGGACAGCCCGGCGTGGAGTTCTGATGGCGGATCAATTTCCCGGCAGGTAATCGGAGGCCATTGCCAGGCTCCAGAGGCGGAGAGGGTTCGTCGGGTCGGATAGAAGCTTGACCGTGAACGCGATGCAAACCGTCACGAGCAGTGGCTTGATGAGCTTGGCGCCGGTGCGCATCGCAAGCCGTGAGCCAACCTGTGCGCCGAGGAACTGGCAGACACCCATCATCAGCCCGACCGTCCAGAGCGTTGCTCCGAAGGAGGCGAAGACGATGAGCGCGCCGATGTTCGAGCCGAGGTTCAGAAGCTTGGTATGCGCCGTCGCCTTCAGCATGCCGAAACCTGCAAGCGTCACGAACGAAAGCATGAAGAAGGAACCCGTGCCCGGGCCGAAAACTCCGTCGTAAAAGCCGATCAGCGGCACGAAGGTCATGCCGAAGACGAAAGGCGTGATGCGGCGGTGGGTATCGAGGTCGTTGAGGTTCGGCTTGAAGGCGAAATAGAGCGCGATCGCGATAAGCAGCACCGGCATGATGGCGCGCAGGACGTCGCCGGGCACGATCGTCGCAAGGGCTGCACCGAGCGCACCGCCCATAGCCGCCAACATGGCCATCGGCAGTTGTTCTCGAAGGTTCACATGGCCCTTGCGCGCATAGGCGATCGTCGCGGACGCTGCTCCGAAAACCGATTGTACCTTGTTCGTGCCGAGGGTCTGGAGCGGCGGAATCCCTGCGATCAGCATCGCCGGGACGGTGATGAGCCCGCCGCCGCCGGCGATCGCATCGACAAAGCCGGCAAAAAAGCCGGCAAGGCAGAGGAGAAGAAGAAGATGGGGAGCGATATCGGACAAGGCGGAACTCGAAGGCAGGACTGAAGTCCGCGCCATGTTGCATTTCCGGCTTCCGGCTGCAATGGCTGGAGGGACACGCCTGCATTTCAAAATAGGGCCGATGACCGGAATCACGTTCGATATTTCACGCCGCCATGTCCTCGGCCTCGGTTGCGAGCGCGGCACGCCGCCCGACGAAGTCATGGCGCTTGCGGCCGAAGTTTTGCGGCTGGGCGGTCTGGCGCCCGGTGAACTCGCCGCGATCGCGTCGATCGACGGCCGGGCCGGGGAGCCTGCTATTTTCGAGGCTGCCAGGCATTTCGGCGTGCCGATGCTGTTTTTCAGTGCCGCACGCCTTGAGGAAGAGACGCCGCGCCTTAAGAATCCATCCGACATCGTCTTTGCCCGAGTCGGCTGCCACGGCGTTGCCGAGTCCGCTGCGCTTGCTGCTTGCGGCAGCAACGCAGAGCTTGCGGTGCCCAAGATCAAATCTGCGCACGCGACCGCGGCGATCGCCCGCATGCGGTTGCAGAAAGAATAACGGGCGCTATGGTGTCGCCACTTCGCAAGGCGTTTCCGGCACGCGGCGAACAGCATAAAAGGAAATCTCATGCACAAGGTCATTTATGACACGGACCCGGGCGTCGATGACGCCATGGCGCTCCTCTTCCTGCATCGTCACCCCGACGTCGATCTGATCGGCATCACGACCGTTTTCGGCAATGCCTCGATCGAAGCGACGACGCGCAACGCACTGTTTTTGAAGCGCGAATGGAATATTTCGGCCCCCGTCGCCAAGGGTACGGGTACGACGATTGATCCGTCGCGCAAGGAGATCGACTGGCCGACCTTCGTGCATGGCGACAATGGCCTCGGCAATATCGACGTGCCGGAGACGGTCGATGTGCCGCTCGATCCGCGCCCGGCCTACCGGTTCATCGTCGACACCGTGCGCGCCAATCCCGGCGAGGTGACGCTCGTTGCCGTCGGCCGCATGACGAACCTTGCGCTGGCGCTGAAGGAAGATCCGGAGATCGCCAAGCTCGTGAAAGCCGTCGTCATCATGGGTGGCAATTTCTATGTGCCGGGCAATGTCTCGCCGGTCGCGGAAGCCAATATTCACGGCGATCCGGAAGCTGCCGACATCGTCCTGACCGCTCCCTGGAAGGTTGTGGTCATCGGCCTCGACGTGACCGCGGTCACGACCATGAGCCGGCGCTATCTCGCCGCTGCCGCCGCAGAGGGCGACAGGGCCGTCAAACTGCTGAACGATCTCTCGCAGTTCTACATCGATTTCTACGCGCACGCGGTCGATGACGGAATGATGGTGCATGACAGCTGCGCCTGCGTCTATGTCGTGGCGCCGGAACTCTTTTCGACCATCACGGGTTCAGTTCGCGTCGTCTGTGGCGGTATTGCCGACGGCCAGACGATCGTGAAGCCGGACGGCCGCCGCTTCCCGCCCGGCGACTGGGACGGCCTGCCGAGCCAGATCGTCTGCACCGGCGTCGAGTCGGAAAAAGTGATCGGCCTCGTTCGCGAGACGCTGCTGCGCGCCTGATGAACTGCCGGACCGGCCGGCGTCTCCTCCGGCCGGTTCTTGTTGAATCCGATCAATGGGATGGCTTGCTTTCCTTAAGTTCGGATTCAACCCTTTCCAAAATTGAGTCAGTTTCCACCCGGCAGCCTGTGGTCGGCTTTCACCGTTGCCGTTGACCTTGCCTGCTGCCGGGCATAGATCACCTAAATGATCGAAAGCGCATTCTCCCATCTGCCGGCGCTGGAGCCGGGCAGCGTCTGGCTCGTCGGCGCCGGGCCGGGCGATCCTGGCCTGCTGACGCTGCTTGCCGCTAAGGCGATGGCGGAAGCCGATTTGATCATCCACGACGCGCTGGTGAACGAGGAATGCTTGAGGCTCGCGCGGCCCGATGCCGTTCTCGAATATGCCGGCAAGCGAGGCGGCAAGCCTTCCGCGAATCAGCGGGATATCTCGCTTCGCTTGGTCGAACTTGCGCGCTCCGGCAAACGCGTGCTGCGGCTGAAGGGCGGCGATCCCTTCGTCTTCGGCCGTGGCGGCGAAGAGGCGCTGACGCTGGTCGAGCACAACATCCCGTTCCGCATCGTGCCGGGCATTACGGCCGGGATCGGCGGGCTCGCCTATGCTGGCATTCCAGTCACCCATCGCGACATCAACCATGCGGTCACGTTCCTCACCGGCCATGATTCTTCCGGCATCGTGCCGGATGCGATCAATTGGGAGGCGATCGGCCGCGGTTCGCCGGTGATCGTCATCTATATGGCGATGAAGCATATCGCCCAGATCAGCGCCAACCTAATCGCGGCGGGCCGCAATCCGTCGGAGCCGGTCGCCTTCGTCTGCAATGCGGCAACCAGCGGGCAGCAGGTTCTGGAAACGACGCTTGGCGAAGCACCGGCCGCCGTCGCGGCGTCCGGCTTGGAGCCGCCTGCAATTGTCGTCGTCGGCGAGGTCGTGAGATTGCGCCCGTCGCTCGATTGGCTGGGTGCTTTGGCGGGGCGCAGGCTACAGCCCGATCCGTTTCGCCGCACCGGAGGGAAGGTGACGGCATGAGCGGGTTGCTGATCGCTGCGCCGTCCTCCGGCTCCGGCAAGACTACGATCACGCTCGGCCTGCTTCGGGCGCTTCGCAACCGCGGTGTTGCGGTCGCTCCCGGCAAGGCCGGTCCGGACTATATCGATCCTGCCTTTCACTCCGCCGCCAGCGGCACGCCCTGCCTGAATTTCGACGCCTGGGCCATGCGGCCCGAGTTGATTTCCGCCAATGCCGCGCTGCACCGATCCGGCGATCGCATCCTGGTCATTGAGGCGATGATGGGCCTCTTCGACGGTGCGGCCGACGGCAAGGGGACCGCGGCCGATCTCGCCGCCATGCTTCGCCTATCCGTCGTGCTCGTTGTCGACGCTTCGCGCATGTCGCATTCGGTCGCGCCGCTCGTCAGCGGCTTTGCGAGCTTCCGCGCCGATGTCCGCATCGCCGGCGTCATTCTCAACAAGGTCGGCAGCGAGCGGCACGAGACGATGCTGCGCCAGGCGCTCGATGCGATCCGCATGCCCGTCATCGCGGTCATCCGCAGCGACAAGACACTGGCGCTTCCGGAGCGGCATCTGGGCCTCGTCCAGGCGGGCGAGCATCAGGGGCTGGAGGACTTTATCGAGCATGCTGCCGAAGCCGTATCCGACGAGTGCAATTTCGAGTTTCTTTTGCGCACCGCGCGCCAGGGTCTCAACGTTCCCTCGGCGGCGAATATCCATCGGCTGGCGCCGCTCGGAAGCCGGATTGCTGTTGCCCGCGACATCGCCTTTGCCTTTTCCTACGAACATATGCTGCTCGGCTGGCGCCGCCGCGGGGCAACGATCTCCTTCTTCTCGCCGCTGGCCGACGAAGCACCCGCCACCGATGCCGATGCGATCTATCTGCCGGGCGGCTATCCGGAACTGCATGCTGGAGAGATCGCGGGTGCGCGGAATTTCCGCCGGGCGATGGTCGAGGCTGCAGGGCGCGGCACGCGCATTTACGGCGAGTGCGGCGGCTACATGGTGCTTGGCGACGGGCTGATCGATGCCGGCGGCGCGCGGCACGAGATGCTCGGCCTGCTGCCGCTTGTCACCAGCTATGAAGAGCGCAGCCGGCATCTCGGCTATCGCCGCGTTCAGCCGGTCGACGGGGCATTCTTCGACCATGCCATGACGGCCCATGAATATCATTACTCCACTGTGGTTCGCGAAGGCGACGGCGACAAGCTCTTTGCGGTGAGCGATGCTCTCGGCATCGGTCTCGGTGAAGCCGGCCTTCGCCGCGGCCAGATCGCTGGGTCTTATATGCATCTGATCGACCTTGCCGGAGCCGCCGCATGAGTGTTCCGATCATGCATGGCGGCGGGATCTCGGCCGCCGCTGCTGCCTTTGGCGGAAGGCCGGAGGATTGGCTTGATCTATCGACCGGCATCAATCCATGCCCGGCGGCGCTGCCGGACATTCCTGCTGAATCCTGGCATCGCCTGCCGGACAAATATCTGGTGCAATCCGCCGTTGCCGCTGCCCGCGACTATTACCGCAGCGGCGATCTCCTGCCGTTGCCTGTTCCAGGCACGCAATCGGTGATCCAGCTTCTGCCCAGACTGGTCGAGCCTGGCAGGCGAATCGCGATCGTCTCGCCGACCTATGGCGAATACGACAAAGCGTTCCGGTCAGCCGGCTTTATCGTGGATGCGATCGATGGGATCGGGGCTGTCGACGACCGGCACGCGCTGGCCGTCGTCGTCAATCCGAACAATCCTGATGGCCAAAGCTATAAGCCGGACGAGCTAGCCGCGCTGCATGACCGGCTGAAAGGGCAGGGCGGCTGTCTCGTCGTCGACGAAGCCTTCGGCGATGCTGAGCCGAATTTCCGAGTCTCGTGCCTCTGGCATCGCGGTTTTCAAATCTCGTCATCTTCCGTTCGTTCGGAAAGTTCTTCGGACTCTGCAGGTCTGCGGCTCGGCTTCGTCGTGACTGCAAGCGATATCCGCGAGCGTTTCGAGGATTGGCTCGGCCCTTGGGCGGTGTCCGGCCCGGCGCTGTCGATTGCCGCGTCCTTGCTGCGGTCGGATACGGCTCCGATCATCCGCACGATCGCCGAGCGCCAGGTTGCCTTGGAGGGCGTGTTGAAAGGCGCCGGTTTGGAAATGACCGGCGGTACGCGGCTCTTTTCGCTCGTCGAAGACAGCCGCGCAGGCCGCATTCACACGCATCTCTGCCGCCACCATATTCTCGTCCGCAAGTTCGACTATGCGCCGGAATGGCTGCGTTTCGGCCTCCCTCCCGATTTCGCCGCCGACAACAGGCTTGTGGTCGCTTTGGAAAGTTTTGACGGATGACGATCGACGAAAATCTCCTCGTGCTGTTGCTGGCGCTCCTTCTCGACCGGATCGTCGGCGATCCGGATTGGCTGTGGTCGCGGCTGCCGCATCCCGTCGTCCTCTTCGGCAAGGCGATTTCCAATTTCGACCGGCAGTTCAACAGCGAGACGCTGACGAAGGCCGAGCGGCGGCTGAACGGCACCGTCTCGATCACCGTGTTGTTGGCGTTCAGCGCCGCAGCCGGGCTCGTGCTGCACTGGTTCTTCGGACTGTTCGGCTTTGTGGGAATTCTTCTCGAAATTGCCTGCGTCGCGATCTTCTTGGCGCAGAAAAGCCTTGCGGATCACGTTTCTGCGGTGGCGGAAGCCTTGCGCGGCGAGGGGATCGTCGGCGGCCGCAAGGCCATCTCCCGCATTGTCGGCCGCGATCCGGAAACCCTCGACGAGCCGGGAATTTGCCGTGCGGCGATCGAAAGCCTCGCCGAAAACTTCTCCGACGGCGTCGTTGCACCGGCGCTCTGGTATGTCGTCCTCGGCCTGCCCGGCCTCTTCCTCTACAAGATGCTCGAATACCGCCGACTCGATGATCGGACACAAGTCGGACAAGTACATCGATTTCGGCTGGGCCTCGGCTCGCCTCGACGATCTGGCGAATTGGCCGGCCGCCCGTCTTGCCATCCTGCTGATCGCCGCTGGCGCCTGGCTTCGGCGCGGCGCAAGCGCCAGCCGCGAGGCCTTCCAGGTTGCGATCCGCGACGGCGGTCTGCATCGCTCCCCGAATTCCGGCCGGCCGGAAGCGGCCATGGCCGGTGCACTTGATGTTCAATTGGCAGGTCCCCGCGTCTATTCCGGCATTGTCGTCAGCGAACCGATGATCAACGGCGCGGGCCGCGGCACCGCCACCGTCAAGGACGTCGAAGACGGGATCGCGGTATTCAATGCGAGTTGCATGATACTGGCGATCGCCGTGTTTCTGGCATTCGTCGCTCTGCTTTGACCGTGCTTCGCAGGAGAGTTTCGGCGCTATCCAGATAAGAATGGTCGCATGGTGTTCCGAGCCTTTATGCGAATTGCTGTTTCGGCAACAGTTGCCCGTCAAATTTGAAAGCAGATCATGCGAAAGCATTGGCTTTTGAAATGGATTTGCCTATGAGGGGGATAAATTCGTCATTGAAAGAGGTACAGCGCGTGACCGCTACATTCGATAAAGTTGCCGACATCATTGCAGAAACCAGCGAGATCGATCGCGAGACCATCACGCCGGAGAGCCATACGATCGACGACCTCGGTATCGATAGCCTCGACTTCCTCGATATCGTTTTCGCCATCGACAAGGAATTCGGCATCAAGATCCCGCTCGAAAAGTGGACGCAGGAAGTCAACGAGGGGAAGGTTTCCACCGAGGAATATTTCGTGCTGAAGAACCTCTGTGCCAAGATCGACGAGCTTCGCGCCGCCAAGGCCTGAGCGACACAGCTATCTTTTTTCTCCGCCCTGCCTCTGCGAACCGTAGCGGCCGGGCGGTTTTGTTCCTAACTAGGCGTATCCGGCGCTCGCTTTCCCGCCGGGCCGGAGGATCCGATGCTGCTGGAATATTTCCAGATGATTGACCGCGTGGAAGTGGTCGACCTCGAAAAGGGTATGCTCAAGGCGCGTTCCGTCGTGCCGGCGAAAAGCCCTGTCTTCGAAGGCCATTTTCCAGGTATGCCGCTCGTTCCGGGCGTGCTTCTCATTGAAACCATGGCGCAGGCCTCGGGCATGCTTGTGCTGGCCGCGACTGATTTTGCCGCGATGCCGTTCCTGATGTCGGTGGATGGCGCCAAGATGCGCACCTTCGTCGAGCCAGAGGCGGTTCTCGACATCGAGGCGTTTCTGGAGCATGACGGGTCCGGTTTTGCCGTGACCAAGGCAAAGATCACGAGCGGCGGCAAGAAGGTCTGCGATGCGCAACTGAAGTTGCGCACCATGCCCTTCAGCGAGGTTCCGCTCGGCGATATCGTGAAAAAGCGCGCGGGCGAGGTCGGCCTGATCGATGCAATCGCCGCGCAGGGAGTAAAGGGATGAGCAAGGCTCAAAATGATGTCGTCATCACCGGCGTCGGTATCGTCACTTGTCAGGGCGTCGGCAAGGATGCGCATGTCGCGCTCTTGACGGCAAGCCGAGCGCCGGAGCCGATCATCGAGACCGAGAAATTCAAGCCCTATCCGGTGCATCCGCTGCCGGAAATCGACTGGTCGCAGCAGATCGCCAAGCGCGGCGACCAGCGCCAGATGGAGAACTGGCAGCGCATCGGCGTCTTTGCCGCCGGCCTGGCGCTCGATGACGCGGGCTTCAAGGAGAATGCGGAAACCTGCGGCAGGATGGACATGATCGTGGCCGCCGGTGGCGGCGAGCGTGACATCAATGTCGATACGCTGATCGTCGACGAGGGCCTGAAGCGCAATGATCGCGAGCTCTTACTCAACGAGAAGCTGACCACGGAACTGCGCCCGACGCTCTTCCTGGCGCAGCTTTCCAACCTCCTTGCCGGCAATATTTCGATCGTCCATAAGGTCACCGGTTCCTCGCGGACGTTCATGGGTGAGGAGGCTGCAGGCATCTCCGCCGTCGAAACCGCATTCTACCGGATCAGATCGGGCGAATCCTCGCATGCGCTCGTCGGCGGCGCCTTCGTCGCCGAGCGTCAGGACATGATCCTTTTGCCCGAATCGATCGGCGCTCACCTGCAGGGCAAATGGGTGCCGCTTTGGTCGCGCAAGGATACCGAAGGCGGCGGCATGATCCTGGGGTCGGCCGGGGCGTTTCTCGTTCTGGAATTGCGCAAGCATGCGGAAGCGCGGGGGGCGCATATCTATGCGACGATCGATTCCATCGAGGGCGACCGCGGTAACCGGAATGCCGGAAACCTTGAGGTTCGTCTCGAGCGCCTGCTGCAGCCGGCCAAGAATCTTGCGCCGGAAACGACTGCGATCTTCTCGGGCTCGACCGGCATGCATGATCTGGCAGAGCGCGAGAAGGCTGTTCTGGAGCATCAGCTTCCGGGCGCAGCCGTCCGCGGCTTCGGCGGCGTGTCCGGCCATGCCATCGAAGCGCAGTTTACCCTTGGACTTGCTTTTGCGGCGCTCGCCGTCGACAGCAAAGCGAAGGTGCCGCCTTTCGATGCCGCGCACGAAGAACCGATGAGCGCGGGTACCACGGCCGCTGTCGTCACCGCAGTCGGCCACCAGCGCGGCGAGGGTGTCGCCGTTCTTTCCGCGGATGCGTGAGGAGTGATCAAATGACAAAAGCGACTTACAAGGATCATCTTGGCCGCCCGATCGTCGCGGTCACGGGTATGGGAATCATCACCTCGCTCGGCCAAGGGCTCAAGGACAACTGGGCGGCGCTGACCTCCGGCACTTCCGGGATCCACGGCATCACGCGCTTTCCGACCGACGGGCTCTCGACCCGGATTGCCGGCACTGTTGATTTCATCGACATCCCGGTGCCGAACGCAGTTGAGCGTTCCTACGCCTTTGCCCGCGAAACGACGATTGAAGCGCTCTGCGATGCCGGTATCTCCGGCGATTTCAACGGTCCGCTCTTTCTCGCCGCGCCGCCGATCGAGCCGGAATGGAGCGCCCGCTTCGATCTCGCCGACCGTTCGCCGCCGTCCGAACATCCGGGCGATGCCTACGAGCGGTTCCTGGCCGCGATGCGCCAGCGCACGGATGCCGCCTTCCATGAAGCAGCACTCTTCGGCGCGATCTCCGAGCGTCTGGCCGACCGTTTCGGCACGCGCGGGCTGCCGGTGACGCTTTCGACCGCATGTGCATCTGGCGCCACCGCGATCCAGCTCGGCATCGAGGCGATCCGCCAGGGTCGTACCGATCGCGCCCTTGCGGTTGCGACCGATGGTTCGCTGAGCGCCGAAGCGCTCATCCGCTTTTCACTGCTTTCCGCGCTGTCGACGCAGAACGATCCGCCGACCAAGGCTTCCAAGCCCTTCAGCAAGGATCGCGACGGTTTTGTCATCGCCGAAGGTGCAGCGACGCTGGTCCTCGAATCACTGGAAGCGGCTGTCGCGCGTGGCGCCAAGGTACTCGGCATCATGAAGGGCGCGGGTGAAAAGGCCGACTCCTTCCATCGCACCCGTTCGTCGCCGGATGGCGGCCCGGCGATCGCGACGATCCGTGCCGCGCTTGCCGATGCCGGCATCGATGAAAGCGGCATCGGCTACATCAATGCTCACGGCACCTCGACGCCGGAAAACGACAAGATGGAATATGGCTCGATGCTTGCCGTCTTCGGCGAGCGCATGGCCTCCATTCCGCTGTCCTCCAACAAGTCGATGATCGGTCATACGCTGACGGCGGCTGGCGCGGTCGAAGCGGTGTTCTCGCTGCAGACCATGCTCACCGGCACGCTGCCGCCGACGATTAACTACAACAACCCGGATCCATCTATCGTTCTCGATGTCGTACCGAACAAGAAGCGCGAACAGCAGGTCTGCGCCGTGCTTTCGAACTCTTTCGGCTTCGGCGGGCAGAACGCCAGCCTTGTCATGGCGCTCGAACCGGCTTAAGCGGTTGCCGACAAAATAAGAGAGAGAAGACGCCTTCGAGGCGAGAGGTTTTTTATGCGCGCTTTGCAACTGATCGATGACCGCAAGCTTGAGATCACCGATTTGCCGGAACCGGATGCTCCGGCTGCCGGTGAGGTGACGCTGCGCGTCAAGGCAGTCGCCCTCAACCATATCGACGTCTGGGGCTGGCGCGGCATGGCATTCGCCAAGCGCAAGATGCCGCTCGTCATCGGCGCGGAGGCCTCGGGCGTCGTGGAGGCGATCGGCCCGGGCGTCGCGAACGTCCTGCCCGGCCAGTTGGTCGCAATCTACGGCGCGCGCACCTGCGGTCTCTGCCGTCCGTGTCGCGAAGGCCGCGACAATCTCTGCGAACACGTCTCCGGCGTCCATGGCTTCCATCTTGACGGCTTTGCGCAGGAGAAGGTGAACCTTCCGGCCCGCCTGCTCGTTCCGGCACCGCCCGGCGTCGATGCCATCGGCGCGGCTCTGGCGCCCGTCACCTTCGGGACCGTCGAGCACATGCTCTTCGACAATGCCAAGCTCGAACCTGGCGAGACGATCCTCGTGCATGCCGGCGGTTCGGGCATCGGCACGGCGGCAATCCAGCTCGCCAAGAAGATCGGTTGCACCGTGATCACCACCGTCGGCTCGGACGACAAGATCGAGAAGGCCAAGGCGCTCGGCGCCGATCACGTCATCAATTACCGCACGGACCGCTTCGAGGGCGTCGTGCGCAAGCTCACGAAAAAAAAGGGCGTCGATGTCGTCTTCGAACACGTGGGCAAGGACACCTGGGCGGGCTCGATGCTGTGCATGAAGCGCGGCGGCCGCCTCGTCACCTGCGGCTCGACGTCGGGCGTTTCTACCGACATGAACCTGATGATGCTCTTCCAGCAGCAGCTGAAGTTGCTCGGCTCCTTCGGCTGCCGCATCGAGAATATGGCGAATGCCATGCAGAAGATGGGCCGCGGCCTCGTTCATCCGGTCATCGACACCGAAGTCAGCTTCGACGATATCGATCGTGCGCTCGAACGCATGGAATCCCGCCAGATCTTCGGCAAGATCATCCTGAAGATGGACTGAACCGGTGAAGCTCTTCCTCACCCGGATCGTTCTGATGCTCGAGCATTTTCGCCAATGGCTGATCGCTCAGCTGGCCTTTGGCTTCATGAATTTCCTGAAGCTGTTTCCGGCAGACAGCGCGATCCGATTTGCTGATTGGCTGACCCGCAAGATCGGTCCGCACACGTCGCGCCACAAGCTGATGCTCTTCAACCTGCGCAACGCCTTCCCCGAGAAGGGTGAGGCGGAGCTAGAAGAAATCGCCCTGGCGAGTTGGGGCAATATGGGGCGGCTCGCCGCCGAATACGTCTTTCTGGACCGTTTGTTCGATTTCGATCCGGAAAGGATCGGTCCGGGCAGGGTGGAGGTCTCGGGGATCCCGATCTTCCTCGACCTGCGGGACAATCCCCGGCCGTTCATCGTCTTTACGGCGCATACGGGCAATTTCGAACTCCTGCCCGTCAGCAGCGCTGCCTTCGGTCTGCATGTGACAGTTCTCTTCCGTCCGCCGAACAATCCTTATGTCGCCCAGAAGGTCTTCGATTTCCGCAGCGCCCGCATGGGCAAGCTCGTGCCGTCGCATGCCGGCTCGGCCTTTGCGCTGGCGCGTCAGCTCGAAGCCGGGCAGGGCGTCGGCGTTCTCGTCGATCAGAAGTTCCGCAAAGGGCTGAAGACCACCTTCTTCGGCCTGGACACGAAGACGAACCCGCTCTTGCCGAAACTCGTCCGTCAGTTCAACTGCGAGGTTTATCCTGCGCGCTGCATCCGGCTCCCCGGCAACCGCTATCGGCTGGAGATCGAGCCGAAGCTGGACATGCCGCGCGACGAGAAGGGCAATCTCGACCTGGCGGCGACCGCTCAGATGCTGAATGACAAGGTCGAAAGCTGGGTGCGGGAATACCCGGCCCAATGGCTCTGGTACCACGACCGTTGGAAGGTAAAGCACGAAGTTCTTAAGTGAAGGGCTTTCAACCTCTCATATCTCATCCACTAAAACCCATGTGCCGTCCACGTTGAACGTGAATCCTGAATCATGTTATCCGTCGCTACTAGGGCGAGTAGCGGGATTCATGTTTATGTCATATGCGTTGAATTCTGCCAAAGCGGGGAGAAATGAATCCCTTTGGAGAATAAGGGATCTGGAGGCGCCTTGCTCGAACTTTTGCAAGCTTTCTCATCACGCTGCTCGCAGATCGAAGAGGCAATTCGACTTGGCGACGATCGGCGCGTTGCAACTCTTGATGGTGGCCTCGATCTTTTGGTCCAAGTAATTGTAGACCATCACGCGGCCAACCTGATGGAGATGTACATGCAGCTTCAGTTTGTCGGCTATCTGCTGCAGCAGGATGCCGATGACGCTGCCAGCGTCAGCCATCACTCAGCCATGCTCATATCCCTTTTGGAGCGCTATTTCGGCGCGCTGCCGCGTGCGGATTTCGCGTTGCCGCGGGAAATGCCGCTACCTGCGCCGACGGCCTATGTGCCCACTGTCGACAATGGGAATTTTCTCAATTCGGCGATTCTCGAGACCTTGCCGGATCGTGTTGCGGTGCTCACGCGCGACTACCGCTATCTTTATTCCAATCCGGTGAACTGTGCATATCTCGGACGAGGGCCGATCGACATGATCGGCCGCCATGTGATGGAATTCATCGGCGAGGAACAGTTCGTGGCACAAGCGAAAGCCAACTTCGACGCCTGCTTCGCGGGGCAGCATGTCGAATACAACTACGAACAGCGCGGTGAAAGCAGGCGCACGCGTTGCCGCATGTCGCCGTTGCGCGACCTGTCCGGGCAAGTTCTAGGTGCGCTTGTCGTGCTGGAATCTGCTGATGCGATCTCGACAATCGCTGCCTAGCTTCCCGCTTTAAGTCTTGCTCCACACGGCCAGTTCGTAGGCATCCTTGTCAAGGAAGTGAAACCGCCGGCCGCCCGGAAAGGCGGTGATCGGCTTTACGATCTTGCCTCCGACCTGTTTGACCTTCTCCAGCGCTTCCTCAAGTTTGTCGGCGTATAGGATCACAAGCGGGCCACCACCCGGGCGCGGCGGTTGGATATTTGTGAAGCCGCCCGTCAGGCGGCCGTCGTTGAATTCGCAATAGCTCGGGCCATAATCGGTGAAACTCCAACCAAATGCGTTACCGTAGAAGGCCTTTGCCGCCGCTATGTCGGCGACGTTGAATTCAATGTAGTCGATCTTCAGGTCGTTTGCGCTTTTTTCCATCGGTTACATCTCCATCATCGATTTCAAGGCGCCGAGGTCCTTCTGCACATGAGCGGCATCAGCGGCGAACTGGTCGTCCGTCATGCCTGGCTGTTTCAACAGCGTGAACATCACCTCGCAGCCGTCGCCGTTCGGCACGATTTGCAGCGCGTTGTAGACCCGTAGTCCGCTTTCGATTGTTACCGTATGGTCGATGACGCCGAACTCGTTGTGTGGGACGAAGCTCACACGCACCGTTCCCAAAGGACCATGCGCGATCCAGTCGCTGCCTTCCGGTTCGAGGCCGGAGGCGAGCCCTGAGGCCCAGAGCGACATGTTTTCCGGCTTGCCGGCAAAGTCGTAGACCTCCTTCCAGTACCGATTGATCGAGCAGTGAACAATTTTGGCAGGCAGGGTGCTCATCGGATTTTCCTTGGTGTTTCCTCCGCCGATAATAGCAGACAGGATGGCGGCGTATTGAAGGAAACGGCCGGTCAGCCTCCGAACTGTGCGCTGCCGAACTGATCGGCGTCCTTCCAGACTTGCCGTTTTTCCCGGAGAGTGCCACAACACCGGTCCAAAATGACTTATCGGAGGTGTATCGTGGAAAAGGCAGAAATCGGGCTGATCGGCCTTGCCGTCATGGGTTCCAACCTGGCACTCAACATTGCGGAAAAAGGCAACAAGATCGCAGTCTTCAACCGCACTCCCGAAAAGACGGACGAGTTCTACGAAAGCGCCGGTGATCTCAAGAAGCAGATCGTCCCCTGCAAGACCATCGAGGAATTCGTCGAGGCCATCCGCCCGCCGCGTCCCATCATCATCATGATCAAGGCGGGCGAGGCCGTCGACCAGCAGATGGAAGCGCTGCGGCCGCACCTTTCCAAAGGCGACATCATGATCGATGCCGGCAACGCCAATTTCCGTGACACGATCGCCCGTTTCGACCGCCTCAAGGATACTGAGCTGACCTTCATCGGCATGGGGGTATCCGGCGGTGAAGAAGGCGCCCGCCACGGCCCCTCGATCATGGTCGGCGGTACCGAAGACTCCTGGAAGCGCGTCGAGAAGGTTCTGACCTCGATTGCCGCCAAGTACAACGGCGATCCCTGCGTCGCCTGGCTCGGCAACGATGGTGCCGGTCACTTCGTCAAGACGATCCACAATGGCATCGAATACGCCGACATGCAGATGATCGCCGAAATCTACGGCATCCTGCGCGACGGCCTCGGCAAGAGCGCCGGCGAAATCAGCAAGATCTTCGGCGAATGGAACAAGGGCCGCCTGAATTCCTACCTCATCGAAATCTCCGAAAAGGTGCTGGCGGCGACCGATCCCGTGTCCGGGGGCCCGATGGTTGACATGATCCTCGACAAGGCCGGTCAGAAGGGCACCGGCAAGTGGTCGGCGATCGAAGCACAGAACATGGGCATTCCGGCGACCGCTATCGAAGCTGCCGTTGCGGCCCGCAGCATCTCCTCGATGAAGGACCAGCGCGAAGCCGCCGAGAGGATCTTCGGAAAGCCGAAATACGAATTCCCGATCGCCTACGGTCAGGACCTCGACAAGGATCTGGAACTGGCGTTGTTTGCCGCCAAGATCGGCGCCTATGCGCAGGGCTTTGCCGTGATGGCGGAGGCTTCCCGCGAGTTCAGCTGGTCCCTGCCGATGCCGGTGATCGCCAAGATCTGGCGGGCCGGCTGCATCATCCGCTCGCAGTTCCTGGACGAAATCACCAGCGCTTTCACCAAGGCGCCGGATGCGGCAAACCTCATCGTCACGCCGGCCTTCTCCGAAATGGTCAAGGAATTGGTCCCGTCGCTTCGCCGCGTCGTTGCGGCAGCACTTGCCGCCGGCCTGCCGGTTCCGGCGCTCACCTCGGCGCTCACCTATTTCGACGCCTACCGCCAGGGCCGCGGCACCGCGAACCTCATCCAGGCCCAGCGCGACTTCTTCGGCGCCCACGGCTTCGACCGCCTCGACGGCAAGGATTTCCACCATGGCCCATGGGGCAGCGGCGCTTCGACGTTCTGAGGTATCAATCGAACAAGGAAAGAGCCCGGTTTCGATCGGGCTTATTTTATTTTGAACATACCGAAGCAGGATCATGGAGCCTGCGCACTGGCTTGTCCGCTTCCCGCGGTCTCTTCCACATTTGCATTCCTGCGACCTCATCAAGTCAGGCGGTGAGAGCGAGGAAAAACGACATGCCATCACCCTTGAGGGTCGCGCCGTGCGATCTTGCGCCTTAGGTGAGCTTGATTGCCAGAAGTGTTGGCACCGTCTCAACACACTCCAAGTCGCCGCGAGCAGCGTTCACCCTTAACTACTGAGACGGGAGAGGGAGAGTCCAGCCAGGATAGCCGCATCGGATAACTTTGGGAAAAGCGCGAGCCAGCTTTTCCGTGCCGAACTGCGGCGAAGCAGGATAATTCGGCGCCTCTGCACCAGGAAACGTGACCGCCTATCTGCGATCGTCCGGCCAGACCGGCTTGCTGATGCTCTGCAGCAGTTCCGGCTCAATGCCATCGATGCGGGCGATGACGGCCTTGGCCAGTTCGCGGCCGGCGTGGCGAACGTCTTCATTGGCGGTGATGATCTCCGGCCTGATCCAGTTCAGGATCGGCGCGGACTGCTTGGAAACCATGTCGATATCGTAGCCGACGCGCTTACTTGTCGCCTCGATGCCGGCGTTGACGGCGATAGCGGCACTTCCGGCCGAACAGACGATGCCGTCGGGCGCGTTCGGCATGCGCATCATCGCTTCGACCGTGGTCTTGACCTCCTCCAGCGGCGTATCGGTGTTGACGCGCAGGGGGACTTCCTCGGCGCCATAGTCGTGAAGGCCGGTCTGGAAGCCGATCCTGGTATGGGCATAGTAAGTGAGCTTGCTCGCCGGCTGGAGCAGAGCGATTCGCCTGCGGCCGCGCTCGACGAGCCTCTTCACCGCCTCGTGCGCGAAGGATTCGTTGTCGAAATCGTGATAGGGGTGGACCAGTCCCGCATCTGTCCGGCCATGCGTCGCGAAGGGCATGTTCTGCTCAGCGAGCAGCCGCACGCGCGGATCGTCGGGCTCGATACGGGAAATAATGACGCCGTCGGCAGAGCCGGTGTCCAGGATGTAGCGCACCGGCAGCATCGGGTCCTTGCTGTGCGAGTGCGGTGTCACGACGATGTGGTACGGCGTGCCGGTCAGCACCTCGGAAATGCCGAAGACCATCTGGCTCGAGAAACCCATGATCTCTTCGTCGATGGAAAGAACGAGCGCGATGACGTTGGTCTTGCCGGTCCTGAGGCGTACGCCGGCGCGGTTCGGCTGGTAGCCGAGCTGGCGGGCGACCATACGCACGCGCTCCTTGGTCTCCGCGCCGATATCCGGTGCGTCCTTGAGTGCGCGCGAAACCGTGGTAATGCCCAAGCCCGTCATGAAGGCGATTGTCTTCAGCGTCGGCCGTTCGCGCTGGATAGCCGCTGCCGCTCCCCCGGAATTTCCCTTGTTTTCCATCCCTTTATGTCACCCTCGCGCGATTTCGGTCCGCTTATAGAATGTTTTTCGCAAAGCCGTAAGCACATTCCCCGCTGAACAGCACTCCTCACTTGAGCCATTAAATCTGTAACGATACAGTAGAAATGTCGAGCACTTTTTATGATGTTCGCACCATCACTAGACGCTTAGGTTGAATTGCGGTTTCAAGCTCGGATCTTTTGCACTTGCGAAGGCGATTTCTTCAGACGACATGCGCCATAATAGAAATAAATATTTGATATCAAGAAATTGCTCTGTTCGTCATCATGCAATCTTGAATGCCCAACCTAACGCCATATGTCGCGGAGTTGTGGAGCAACAACAGGCATGGGTAGCAATGGCGAGTTTCGCATAAAATTTTGACAGCGGGCTGTTGCGCCAAAATGTCGATTGCACTAAGTTTTTCCGGCAACGTTTCAGTGAGGGAGGAGAACTCATGAATTTTCGTTCGATGGCGGCTGTGCTTGCCGCTTCCGTCGTGCTGCCGCTTGGCGCGGCCAACGCGACCGATCTCGAAGTCACCCATTGGTGGACATCCGGTGGCGAAGCTGCCGCCGTCAAGGTCCTTGCCGACAGCTTCAATGCGAGTGGCGCCAACAAGTGGGTCGACGGCGCAATCGCCGGTTCCGGCTCCACCGCCAACCCGATCATCATCAGCCGAATTCTCGGCGGCAACCCCATGGGCGCTACCCAGATGAACACCGGCCGCGACGCCGAGGAACTCATCAAGGCAGGCCTCATGACGGATCTGACGCCACTTGCCGAGGAGGAACATTGGAAGGACGTCATCCGTCCGGCCAAGCTGCTCGACGCCTGCGTCTATGAAGGCAAGATCTATTGCGTGCCGATCAACATCCACTCCTGGCAGTGGATGTGGCTCAACCGCCACGTCTTCGAAGACAACGGCATGGCTGTTCCAAAAAACTGGGACGAGCTCGCAGCCGACGCGCCGAAGCTGAAGGAGAAGGGCATCACGCCGCTCGCCACCGGCGCCCCGTGGCAGGTCGAAGGCATCCGCAACGTCATGCAGGCCGGCATCGGCGGCAAAGACCTCTACTTGCAGATCAACGACAAGAAGAGCGAAGAGGCCGTTCGCAGCGATCAGAACAAGAAGGTCTGGACCGCATTCGCCCAGGCCCGCGATATGGTCGATCCGGCTTATTCCGGCCGCGACTGGAACGTTGCCACCAACATGGTGATCGAGGGCAAGGCTGCCGCTCAGATCATGGGCGATTGGGCGCAGGGTGAATTCGGCGTCGCGAAGAAGGTTGCCGGCACCGACTACGATTGCCTGCCCGGTCTCGGCTTCAATGCGCAGCTCGATACGGGCGGCGACGCCTTCTATTTCCCGAAGAACAGCAATCCGGAAATCACCAAGGCGCAGCTTGAACTCGCCAAGATGCTTCTTTCCAAGGAAGTTCAGGTCAAATTCAATCTGGTCAAGGGTTCGCTGCCGGTTCGCGGCGACGTCGATCTCGAAGCCGCCAACGCCTGCATGAAGAAGGGCATCGAAATCCTGTCGGACCTCAACAATGTTCTGCCTTCGACCGAGCAGATGCTCGATTCCGATACGCAGGGCCAGCTGCAGGATCTCGCGCTCGAATTCTTCAGCTCCAAGATGTCTGTGGACGATGCAATCGATCGTCAGGCCGACATCATCTCGCAGGCCCAGTAAGGCCACAGACGCTCTCATAACTTGAGACGGTTTTATGGGGCGCGAGCGGACAGCTTTCCAGTCTGGTCGCGCCCCTGACCGCCAACAGGAGGTATTGATGGCTCATGCCGGCCGGCCGTTTGGCCTATTGCGCAACCTCAATGCGAAGGTCGCAGCAATCCCTATGATGCTGACCGTCATCGTGATTTTCATCGGTTGCACGCTTTGGACCGTTTTCTACTCGTTCACGTCGTCGCGGTTGCTACCGACGAGCGATTTCGTGGGCATTGACCAGTACAGCCGCCTCTTCGGCAATTCGCGCTGGAACCAGTCGGTTCTCAATCTTGCCACCTACGGCGTCTGCGTGCTGACATTCGTCTTCATCATCGGCTTCCTGCTGGCTGTTCTCATCGATCAGAAGATCAGGTTCGAGAACACATTCCGCACGATCTTTCTCTACCCGTTCGCCCTGTCGTTCATCGTGACGGGGCTCGTCTGGCAGTGGATTCTCGATCCCGGGCTCGGCGTGCCGAAGGTTTTGAACGATCTTGGCCTTCCGGGGGGCAGCCTCGCGCTGCTCGGCGACAAGAATACCGTTATCTATGCGCTCGTCATCGCCGGCCTCTGGCAGGGGACGGGGCTGGTCATGGTGTTGATGCTTGCCGGTCTGCGCGGTATCGATTCGGAAATCTGGAAGGCGGCGCGCGTCGACGGCATTCCGGCGTGGCGCACATACCTCTTCATCATCATTCCAATGATGCGCGGCGTCTTCGTCACCACACTGGTGATCGTCGCTTCCGGCATCGTACGCGTCTATGACCTCGTCGTCGCAATGACGCAGGGCGGACCCGGTTTCGCATCGGAAGTGCCGGCCAAATACGTCTATTCGTTCATGTTCGAGCGCGCCAATCTCGGGCAGGGCCTTGCGGCTTCGACCGTGATGCTCGTCACCGTCTTCATCATCCTGGTTCCGTGGGCTCTCGCCGAGTTCCGCCAGAAGCGATCCTGAGGGAGCACGATCATGGCCATGGCCACCACCACCAATAACAGCACCGCCAGCGTCGTCGAGCCGGCAGGCGCAAGGCCGCGTCGCATGTTCGCGCCCTCGACCATCATCCTCTACAGCATCCTGACAGTCGCCGCGCTTTATTATCTTCTGCCGCTCTATGTGATGGTCGTGACCTCCCTCAAGGACATGACAGAAATCCGCATGGGCAATATCTTCGCGCCGCCGGTGCAGATCACCTTCGAGCCCTGGGTCAAGGCATGGAGCCAGGCCTGTACAGGCCTTGATTGCTCCGGCATCAGCGTCGGCTTCTGGAAGTCTGTCAAGATTACCATTCCGAGCGTCATTATTTCCGTGGCGATCGCCTCGGTGAATGGCTACGGCCTGTCCTACTGGCGCTTCAAGGGTTCGGAAGTCTTCTTTACGATCCTGCTTTTCGGCGCTTTCATCCCCTATCAGGTGATGCTCTATCCGCTCGTCATTATCATGCGCGAGCTCGGCATCTTCTCGACCATCTGGGCGGTCGTCCTGGTGCACACGATCTTCGGCATGCCGATCAACACGCTGCTCTTCCGAAATTATTTCGCATCACTACCTCCCGAACTCTTCAAGGCTGCGCGTGTGGATGGGGCAGGGTTCTGGCAGGTGTTCTTCCGCATCATGCTGCCGATGTCGCTGCCGATCTTCGTCGTGTCGATGATCATCCAGATCACCGGTATCTGGAACGACTTCCTGTTCGGCGTGATCTTTGCCGGCAACCAGAATTTCCCGATGACGGTGCAGCTCAACAACATCGTCAACGCCGTCCAGGGCGTGAAGGAATACAACGTCAACATGGCCGCAACGCTGCTCACTGGCGCGGTGCCGCTTATCGTCTACTTCGTGTCCGGACGTCTCTTCGTCCGCGGTATCGCCGCTGGCGCAGTGAAAGGTTGATCATGAACACAAGCGTTTCCATCAAAGATCTGTCGCTGAATTTCGGCGCCGTCAGCGTCCTCAAGGACCTGAACCTCGACATTAATGACGGCGAATTCCTGGTGCTGCTCGGCTCGTCCGGCTGCGGCAAATCCACGCTGCTCAACTGCATCGCCGGGCTGCTTGATGCATCCGCGGGACAGATCTTCATCAAGGGCAAGAACGTCACCTGGGAAGAGCCCAAGGACCGCGGCATCGGCATGGTGTTCCAGTCCTATGCGCTCTATCCGCAGATGAGTGTCGAGAAGAACCTGTCCTTCGGACTTCGCGTTGCAAAGGTGCCGCAGGCCGAGATCGAGAAGCGCGTGGCGCGCGCCTCCGAAATCCTGCAGATCCAGCCGCTTTTGAAGCGCAAGCCCGCCGAACTGTCCGGCGGCCAGCGCCAGCGCGTCGCGATCGGCCGCGCACTGGTGCGTGATGTCGATGTGTTCCTGTTCGACGAGCCGCTGTCCAACCTCGATGCCAAGCTGCGTTCGGAGCTGCGCGTCGAGATCAAGCGCCTGCACCAGTCGCTGAAAAACACGATGATCTACGTCACCCACGACCAGATCGAGGCGCTGACGCTGGCTGACCGCATCGCGATCATGAAAAGCGGCATCATTCAGCAGCTCGACGATCCGACGACCATCTACAACAGGCCGCGCAATCTTTTTGTCGCAGGCTTCATCGGCTCGCCGTCAATGAACTTCCTGCACGGCGACCTGACCAAGAACAGCGACAAGACGGTGTTCAGATCAAACGGCGTCAGCTTCTCGCTCGACGGCTATGATGCGGCTCAGCCGCTGCGATCTGGCCGCAAGGTGGTGCTCGGCGTGCGCCCGGAGCACATCAAGGTCGACGAAAATCTCGGCCCCGAAGTGCATGATGCGACCGTCGACATCGAGGAGCCGATGGGCGCCGACAACCTCCTCTGGCTGAAGCACGCCGGCCACACGATGTCGGTGCGCATCAACGGCGCGCGCCGCTTCAAGGTGGGCACACCGGTGAAGCTCAGCTTCGACATGTCGCTGGCATCGCTCTTCGATGCTGAGACGGAGGAGAGAATTTAGGAGGCGGCGCGTGTGCGGTGGGCGAGGGCGGTAACCAGCCCCTCATTCGCCTGCCTGGCACCTTCTTCCCGCAGACTGGGAGAAGCAGATATGCCGCAACGCCTTCCCCGATCGCAATGTTGCGTTCGGGCAAGTTCCCTCTCCCCGCAGGCGGGAAGAGGGCTAGGGTGAGGGGCAGACACGTGCTCCTGTGCGAGCGAGGACATCCCTCGTTCCAATGTTCGAGATCAGATAATGACCACGTCCAATACTTCGTCCATCGATCTTTCCGGTTCCTGGCAGCTCGCCTCCGCTGAAGGCGAAGTCACCACATCGATCACGCTTCCGGGCGACGTCCATACGGCGCTTCACGCGGCAGAACTCATTCCGGATCCCTATTTCGGCCGCAACGAAGAGCAGGTGCAGTGGGTCGCGCATCGGGATTGGGTGCTCGAGCGAAGCTTCCAGCTCGATGATGCCGAAGGCGACTGGTATCTCGACATCGATTACCTCGACACCGCTGCCTCGGTCTTTATCAACGGCTTCGTCGCGCTCGCGGCCGACAATTGCTTTCGCCGCTACCGGCCGGATGTTTCGAGCATGTTGAAGGCAGGCGAAAACACGATCCGCGTCGTGCTGCATTCGAGCATTGCCGCCGGCGCAGAGCGGCAGGGCAGGCAGCCTTTCTACGTACCCTATCACCCGGGCAACTCGCCGATCGCCAACGGCAATATGCTGCGCAAGCCGCAATGCCATTTCGGCTGGGACTGGAACATCGCGATCGCGCCGCTCGGGCTTTATGGCACGATCGCACTGAAGAAGCTCGAGACGGCGCGCATCGAGCACGTGACGACGCGCCAGACGCATAGCCTCGACGGCAGCGTCGAACTGCAGGTCGCGGCAACGCTGTTCGCGAAGGACCCCGGCATCGTGCCGTTGCATTTTGCGCTCGACGGCGAACGTGTCCGACTCGATGTCGGTGTCAATGCCGGCGAGACGGTGGTCAATCATATCTTCTATGTCGAGAAACCGCGCCTCTGGTGGCCTTCCGGCAGTGGCGAGCAGGCGCTTTATGCGCTGACCGTCGATCTGCCGTCAGACGTGGTGACGAAGCAGATCGGCCTTCGCACCGTCGAACTCATCACTACGCCGGATGCGGCCGGCAGCCGCTTCGCCTTCAAGGTCAACGGCCGCGAGATCTTCTGCCGAGGTGCGAACTGGATTCCGGCGGATGCGCTGTTTTCGCGGTCGTCGGCGGAGAAGACGCAGGACCTGCTGCAGTCGGCAAAAGCTGCGAACATGAACATGATCCGCGTCTGGGGTGGCGGCTTTTACGAGCATGACTGGTTCTATGACCTGTGCGACCGGCTCGGCCTCATGGTCTGGCAGGATTTCATGTTTGCCTGCAACCTCTATCCCTCGACTGAAGACTTCCTCGACAATGTCGCGCTCGAAGTCGATTATCAGGTCAAACGTCTCGCCTCGCATCCCTCGATCGTACTCTGGTGCGGCGATAACGAACTGGTCGGTGCGCTCACCTGGTTCGACGAGCCGAAGAGGGACCGCGACCGCTATCTCGTCTCCTATGATCGGCTGAACCGCACGATCGAGCAGGCGATGAAGAAGGCGGCGCCAGGTGCGATCTGGTGGCCGTCGAGCCCGGCCTCCGGCTATCTGGATTTCGGCGACGCCTGGCATGCCGATGGCTCCGGCGACATGCATTACTGGTCGGTCTGGCACGAAAACAAGTCGTTCGACAATTACCGCTCGGTACGGCCGCGTTTCTGCTCCGAATTCGGTTTCCAGTCCTATACCTCGCTGCCGGTCATCAAGACTTATGCCGATAGGAGGGACATGAACGTCGCGTCGCCGGTGATGGAGTTGCATCAGAAGAATGCCGGCGGCAATGAGCGGATCGCGGGCACGATATTCCGCTATTTCCGCTTCCCCAAGGACTTTCCGAACTTCGTCTATCTCAGCCAGATCCAGCAGGGGCTGGCGATCAAGACGGCGGTGGAATATTGGCGGTCGCTCAAACCCCATTGCATGGGCACGATCTACTGGCAGCTCAACGACACCTGGCCGGTCGCGTCCTGGTCGAGCCTCGACTACGGCGGGCGCTGGAAGGCGATGCACTATCTCGTCAAGCGATTCTTCCAGCCGGTCGCCGTGGCCGCCATTCCATCGGAGGACGGCAAAACGATCCGATTCTCGCTGGTCAACGACACGCTTTCGGAGGTCAGCGCCGATCTATCGATTTCCATTCTGACGATGAAGGGCGAGCGCAGGCACCTGAAGGATATCCAAGCCGTCTGCACGCCGGATGCTGCCGTGACGGCAACGGCGATCAATGTCTCGGATATCCCCGAGGGCACGCTGCTTGGCTGGCGCTTCACGGCGTCGAACGGCATGGGCGGTGAGGGGCACTACGTCCACGGCACCTACAAGGCACTCGAATTGGAGCCTGCCGGTCTCCAGGTAACCCGCGAATATGTCGAGGAAGACGGCTCGGTCTGCCTCAATGTCACCGCCAAGGGACTGGCGCTGTTCGTGATGATTGAGACCGAGACCGACGGCAAATATTCCGACAATGCCTTCGATCTGGCAGCTGGCGAGACCCGCCGCATCCTCTTTACCCCGGCAACGCCGCTCCAAGACGGCGAGCTTCCGGACTTCCGTTTCTACGACCTGCATTCCTGCCAGTCGGCAGATTGATTTTGAGAAAGGGCACGAGGCCCGAGGAGAAAATGATGACGAAACTGAGTTTCCAGCTTTATAGCGCCCGCAATTTCCAGCCCTATTCGGCAATCTTCGAAAAGCTCGGCAAGGCCGGTTATTCGGAGGTCGAAGGCTTCGGCGGCATCTATGCCGATCTCGGCGACGCTGATTTGAAGGGCCTGCGCGCCGATCTCGACAAGAATGGTCTCACGATGGCAACCGGCCATTTCAGCCCGGATTTCCTCGACGGCGAAGTCAAGAAATCGCTGAACATCGCAAAGACGCTCGGCATGGATTCGATCTACGCGCCGCATCTTGCCGCAGACCAGCGTCCGGCGGACGGGCCCGGCTGGCTTGCGTTTGGCAAGCGCCTGCAGGAAATGGCCAAGCCCTATAAGGACGCCGGCTACGAATTCGGCTGGCACAATCACGACTTCGAATTCGTGGAGCTTGCCGACGGCTCGCTGCCAATCGAGCGCATCTTCGAAGGCGCCCCCGACATTTCGTGGGAAGCCGATATCGCCTGGGTCGTCCGCGGCGGGGCGGATCCGTTCGCCTGGATCGAGAAGCTCGGCTCACGCATCACTGCCGTACACGTCAAGGACATCGCGCCGGTCGGCGAGAACAAGGACGAGGACGGCTGGGCCGATATCGGTCACGGCACACTTGCCTGGCCGAAGCTGATCGCTGCGCTCAAGGGCACCAGGGTGAAGCACTACGTCGTCGAGCACGACAATCCGAGCGACATCGATCGCCTGATCACCCGCTCGATCGCATCCTTCAAGACCTACTGAGGGCAAACCATGACCAAGGAACTTGGCGTCGGCATCATCGGATGTGGCAACATATCCACCACTTACCTTTCGCTCGCGCCCCTCTTCAAGGGGCTGAAAATTCTGGCCTGCGCGGACATCAATGTGCAGGCAGCCGAACTTCGCGCCGAGGAATACGGCGTCACCGCTCAGACCATCGAGCAGCTTCTTGCCAATGACGAGATCGACGTCGTCGTCAACCTCACGATCCCCGATGCGCATTATCCGGTCTCAAAGGCGGCGCTTGAGGCCGGCAAGCACGTCTTCTCTGAAAAGCCGCTCGTGCTGACGCTGGAACAGGGTGAGGATCTGCGCCGCATCGCCAAGGAAAAGAAGCTCTCCGTCGGCTGCGCGCCGGACACCTTCCTCGGCGGTGCGCACCAGCTTGCCCGCAAATATATCGACGAGGGCGGCATCGGGCGCATCACCTCCGGCGCCTGCTATGTTATGGGGCCGGGCATGGAGATGTGGCATCCGAACCCGGACTTCTTCTTCCTGCCGGGCGGTGGTCCCATCCTCGACATGGGTCCGTATTACATCGCCAACCTCATCAATTTCATCGGCCCGGTGAAGCGCGTCGGCGCGATCACCTCGATGGCGTCGGAGATACGCACAATCACCAGTCAGCCACGCCACGGTGAGACGATTCCGGTCAAGACGCCGACGACGGTCCAGGCACTGCTGGAATTCGTCAGCGGTGCGACGGTGACGCTGACGGCGAGCTGGGATGTCTGGTCGCATCGCCATGCCAATATGGAGCTCTACGGCACCGATGGCACCCTTTTCGTTCCCGACCCGAACTTCTTCGGCGGCGTCGTCGAGGCCAGCGGCCGCGACAAGGACATCAAGCCGCTTGAAGCCTGGGAGCATCCCTTCGGCAGGTTCAACCAGGAAAGCCCGCAAGGCCCGCGCGCCAACTACCGCACCGCAGGTCTTGCTGACATGGTCGCGGCGCTGATCGACGGCCGCGATGCACGCTGCTCGCTGGAGCGCACGCTGCATGGCGTCGACGTCATGACCTCGATCCTGAAATCGGGCGAGGAGGGCAGGTTCGTGGAACTCACGACGACCTGCACGCAGCCCGCCGCGCTTGGCATCGAAGAGGCACAGGCGCTCTTGAAGTAGGCCTCCAAAGGGCTATTTTCGCGCGGGCTTTTCCGGCCCGCGCGCACTTTCCCAAAGGATCAGGACCATGAGCTGGCAACCGGCTTCCGACCGCTATTCGAAGATGAAGTATAACCGCACGGGCCGCTCCGGCCTGAAGCTTCCTGCCGTTTCCCTCGGTCTCTGGCACAATTTCGGCGGCGACACGCCGCATGAGCGCAAGATCGACATGTGCCGCACAGCCTTCGATCTCGGCATCACCCATTTCGACCTTGCCAACAATTACGGCCCGCCTCCAGGTTCGGCCGAAACCGCCTTCGGCGAAATCCTTCGCACCGAATTCGCGGGCCTGCGCGATGAACTCATCATCTCGTCGAAGGCCGGCTACGAAATGTGGCCGGGTCCCTATGGCGAGTGGGGCAGCCGCGAATATCTGATCGCTTCCTGCGACCAGAGCCTGAAGCGCATGGGCCTCAACTACGTCGATGTCTTCTATTCGCACCGTTTCGATCCGGATACGCCTCTCGAAGAGACCTGCGGCGCGCTCGACTATATCGTCCGCTCCGGCCGCGCGCTCTATGTCGGCATTTCCTCTTATAATTCGCAGCGCACGCGGGAAGCAGCCGCGATCCTCAAGGATCTCGGCACGCCGTGCCTCATCCACCAGCCGAGCTATTCCATGCTCAACCGCTGGGTTGAGGACGACAAGCTGCTCGATACGCTGGACGAGGTCGGCATGGGTTCGATCGTCTTTTCACCGCTGGCGCAGGGCATGCTCACGACCAAATATCTCGCCGGCATCCCGGAAGACAGCCGTGCGGCTCAGAACCACTTCCTGAAGCGTGATTTCATCCGCCCGTCAATCATCGACAACATCCGCAAGCTGGATCGCATTGCCGAACGCCGCGGCCAGACGCTGGCGCAGATGGCGATTGCCTGGGTATTGCGCGGCGGCCGGGTGACGTCGGCGCTGATCGGCGCTAGCCGTTCCTCGCAGATCGTCGATTGCGTCAAGGCGCTCGACAATCTTGAGTTCACGGTGGAAGAGCTGAAGGAGATCGATGTCTACGCCCGCGAGGCCGACGTCAATCTCTGGGCGAAATCCGCAGAGCGAGAATAAGCGCAAGCAACGCCCGGCAGGAAACTGCCGGGCGTTTCTCATTCAGTCTGATGTACGTGCCGCAGTCTGCGGCTATCCGGAGGAGCAGCCGTCATGATCCGCAACCCCGTTCTGCCTGGTTTCAATCCCGATCCCTCTATCTGCCGCGTCGGCGACGACTATTACATCGCAACCTCGACCTTCGAATGGTATCCGGGTGTGCAGATCCACCATTCGCGCGATCTGGTGAACTGGACACTGGTGCGCCGTCCGCTGGAGCGCCAATCGCAGCTCGACATGCGCGGCAATCCCGATAGCTGCGGCGTATGGGCGCCGTGTCTTTCCTATGCCGATGGGCAGTTCTGGCTGGTCTATACCGACGTCAAGCGCTTCGACGGCAACTTCAAGGACGCACACAACTACATCGTCACCTCGCCGACCATCGAGGGCGACTGGTCTAATCCGGTATACGTCAACTCCTCGGGTTTCGACCCGTCGCTCTTCCATGACGACGACGGCCGCAAGTGGTTCGTCAACATGCAGTGGAACCACCGGACGGAAAGCTATGGCGGCGCGCCCAAGCATCCGGCCTTCGATGGCATCCTGTTGCAGGAATGGGATCCGGTCACGAAGGCGCTGAAAGGTCCGATCAGGAACATCTTCGCCGGCAGCCCGCTCGGCCTTGTCGAAGGCCCGCATCTCTTCAAGCGCAACGGCTACTATTATCTAACGACCGCCGAAGGCGGCACGGGCTATGATCACGCGGTCACCATGGCGCGTTCGCGCAACATCGACGGTTCCTACGAGATGCATCCGAATATCCATCTCATCACCTCCAAGGACAATCCGGAAGCCGTTCTGCAGCGGGCAGGGCATGGGCAGTATGTCGAGACGCCCGACGGACAAGTCTATCACACCCATCTCTGCGGGCGGCCGCTGCCGCCGAAGCGCCGCTGCACGCTTGGCCGCGAAACCAGCCTGCAGAAATGCGTCTGGAAGGCGGACGGATGGCTCTACCTCGAAAACGGCACGGCGGTGCCGGATGTCGAAGTTCCGGGCCTCAAGGGCGCGGTTCGCGCCGAAAAACCGGTTCGCACCGAATATAGTTTCGATGGCGGCAAGTTGCCTGCGGATTTCCAGTGGCTGCGCACGCCGCAGCCGGAGCGCATCTTCGATCTGACCGGACGCCCCGGCCATCTGCGCCTCATCGCCCGCGAAAGCATCGGCTCGTGGTTCGAGCAGGCGCTCGTCGCCCGCCGCCAGGAGCATCACAGTTTCCGCGCCGAGACTGTCGTAGAGTTCGACCCGGACACCTACCAGCAGGTCGCCGGCCTGACGCATTACTACAATCGCCACAAGTTGCACGCCGTAGCCGTGACTCTACACGAAAAGCTCGGCCGCTGCGTCACCATCCTTTCCTGCAATGGGGATTATCCGAACGGCCGTCTCAGCTTCCCGGCTGGCAGCGGTGTCGCCCTTCCGGCGGAAGGCCGCGTCCAGCTTTCCATGGAAATCCGCGACAACGACCTGCAGTTCTTCTGGCAGACGGAAGGAAAGGGCGCCTGGCAGCCGATCGGCCCGGTTCTCGATGCCGGCGTCGTCTCCGACGAGGGTGGCCGCGGCGAGCACGGCTCCTTCACCGGTGCCTTCGCCGGCGTCTTCGCCTTCGACACATCCGGGCGTGCCAAGACAGCGGATTTCGACTGGTTCAACTACGAAGAGCTTTGAAAATGGCGCCGGATATTGTCATCGAACCGATCGCCGTCCGGCACATCGAGAGCTATCACCAGGCTCTCGACGTTGTTGCGCGTGAACGCAGGTATCTCACCTTCCTTGAGGCCCCGCCGCTCGAAGACACACGGAAATTCGTTCTCGACATGATCGAGAACAGGCATCCGCAATTTGTCGCAGTAAAGGACGGCGGGGTGATCGGCTGGTGCGATATCCACCGGCATTCCCGCCCGGCACATGCGCACCGAGGAACGCTCGGAATGGGCATCGTCCCTGCCCACCGCGGACAGGGTCTCGGCTTGCGTCTCATGGAGACGACGCTGAAGCAGGCAAGGGAATACGACATTATACGGGTCGAACTCAGCGTCCATGCCGACAACGCCCGCGCAATCCGCCTTTACGAGAAGGCCGGCTTCGTCAGCGAGGGCGTGAGCAAGGACGCCGTTCATATCGACGGCCGCTACCTCGACGTCGTCAACATGGCTTTGATCTTCAGCCGGATTTGAATGCGGCCGCTTTAAAAGGCGAAACTAAAGTATAAGGTAATGCTTATAAGCGTCAGTTTCCATTACAAAAGTTTAATTTAGTTTTCAGATTCGGTTCACCTTCCGTGGACGTAGTTTCGGGGGTGTTCAACACGAGGATCCCCCGATGAGAAGAGATACTTACAACCCTGCTTTCTGCTTCCTTCCTGATTACGCCGATTGCTTTCGCATCAGAGGCAAGTGCTGCCGAGCACCGCCGTCCGATCATTGTCGAAAAGAAGGTCGCGGTCCACAAATACCGCTGGACGAAAGGTCATCGCATGACTGCTGCCGAACGCCGCCACATGGCCGAAGTCCGCGACTACCGCCGCTACCGCCTGTCGGCGCCGCCGCGCGGCTACCGCTGGGTCAGGGTCGACAACGACTTCCTGCTGGTCGGCGTCACGAGCGGGATTGTCTCGAGCATCATCGCTGCCCGTTGATCGGGCGTTTTAAAAAGCCACCTTTGGGCTCTAAAGTCGCTCGCAGCAAGACGCTCCGGGCGGCTCGACTTATTGAAGATATTCTCACGAAGCCTTGGTGAATGCTGTTGCTGGCAAAAATCCAATTTTGCGACGGTGTAAGAATCAGTTGCAAATCTGGTGCTTTAATCGGGAACTTCGCGACAGGGTTTTTTCGGCTCACGACACTACAGAACTAACTGCAGTCGAAGAGGAAACCATGGAGGCCAGCGTAAGGAAGCTTTTCGAGCGATACGAACGCTGTTTCAAGCAGTCCCTCCGCGGCGACATTGAAATGGATGAGGTCGCATCGCTGTATGCTTCCGACTTCCTAGCTGCCTCGCCTGCTGGGGTGATGACTGGAAAGAACGATGATCAACTCAAGCAAGTCATGGCGCAAGGTTATGCGCGCTATCGGGCGATAGGGACGAAGGAGATGCGGATACGCAATGTCCGGCCTGTCCGCCCATAGATGAACATCATTGCGTGGCCCATGTCGCTTGGAGAGCAACCTATGTCCGGCAAGGATCAACCGGACGTGGCGATAGATTTTGATGTTCACTATCTTCGTCCAAGAGCTGGACGGGGAGCCGAAAGTATTTCGGCTGGGTGTCAGGCGACGAGCAGGCGCTTTTAAGGAAGCACGGCATCATCTGAAGTCCGCTCACTGCCCAATCACGACACCGATCCGTCGCGCGATTCCTGGGATCAGGATCCACAGTTGAGGAAAAACTCACATGACCGCTTCGACCCGGCCAGAGCGGATTTGTCAGCCGGTCGATGCGGCGTTGAAAACCGATAACTGAGCGTCGAAAGCACGCTTGTATGCCGGCCGCGCTTCGCCACGGGCAACATAGGCGGAGAGGTTCGGATACTCGTCCAGTATACCCGATCCTTTCAATCTGAGCAGCACCGTGCACCATCATGAGGTCTCCGGCACTGAACGCACCATCGAGCCAGTCCGCATCGCCAAGCCGAGCGGAAAGTTCGCCCAGCCGCGCCCGGATGCGGTCCTGGACGAGAGGCAGGCGCTGTTCATACCAGGGCTTGTCGCCTTCCATGTACCATGCGACTTCGCGATCAACGATCGGCGGCTCCACCGTGCTGAGCGCGGCAAACATCCATGTGATCGCGCGCGCCCGGGCACTGGCATCGTCCGGCAGCAGGCCGGGATGGCGCTCCGCGATATGGAACACGATTGCTCCCTAACTCGAACAGGGCGAGATCGCCTTCTTCATAGGTCGGAATCTGCCCGAAAGGATGAAGCGCGAGATGCGCGGGTTCCTTCATCGCTTTAAACGAAAGAAGGCGAACGTCGTAAGGCTGGGCCAACCTCTTCGAACGCCCAGCGAACGCGCATGTCCCGCGCCAGGCCCTTGCCGCCATCGGGCGACCGTTCAAAGGCGGTAATAGTGATAGTCATCGCTGTTCTCCATAGCACGTCTGTCTTGAGGACGAGTGGCTAAACGAGATTCCGACACTGCCATGTCTGCGATCGTCGCTTCATCGTTGGATTTCCTTCGCACCAGTTTTTATTGTCGCAAATCGTCGAATGGGCGTTTTTGATGACGCGGTCCCGGTTGCAAAGCAACTGCAGGCTTTTTTGAGGATTTTCTGGCCCGGATGTGCGAAAATCGCGAAACGGCACGCAAACAGGGCGGCGGCAAGATGTTCGTTTTCTCAATCCAGGATTTGCAAGGGCTGCTGGCAGCAGATGCGCCTCCCGGTGCCTCTGCGCGGACCGGCCTCAATTCCCTTCCGCGCCTTCGGCATCCGCCCGAGCCGGATGAATCCGAACACCTGCACGATTTGCGAACTCATGTTCACACGCGTGATGAAAGCCCGCAAGATCACTGTTGATGTATCTGTGCTTTTTGCGGATCTGAGAGGCTATACGGCGCTTTCGCAGTCGCTTTCGGCAGATACTGTCTCGTCGCTGCTCGATGATTTTTACGATGAATGTGCCGCAGCCATTTGGGAATACGACGGCCTTCTCAACAAGACGGTCGGGGATGCCATCATGGCAATATTCAACTTTCCGATCCACCACCAGGACCACGCCGAACGTGCTGTGCTCGCTGCGCGTGAGATTCAGCGCCGCTGCCAGTTGCGTCGTGAACGTCACATGGCTGAAGGTGCCGGGCTGGACGGAAGTGAGCTCGGCATTGGTATCGGCATCGACACCGGCGAGGCCAGCTTCGGAGAGTTCGGCCGATCGCACCGCGACCTGACTGCGATTGGAACGGTTGTGAATACTGCCGCTCGCGCGCAGTCAGTTGCTGGCGCAGGGCGAGATTCTCGTTACCAAGGCCGTTTGCGAGCGGGCGCAGAGCCAAACGGCCGACAGCAAAGGTCGGGCATACCGCCTGAAGGGCTTTGAGGAGCCGATTGAGCTTTACTCGATCTGAGCACCGTTGAATGCCAGGTCGCTTGAATACCGCACATTTAGAGCCGGGCGGGTGACGCGCTTTCGGGCTGCAGATAGCAGAAGCTTCCTTGGCGAGCCACCGCGGGACGCAGCCTCATTCTCAGCGGGCGCGCTCAGTCCCTCGATCGGCGGCAGCGGTTCACATTCCTCGCAGATACAGCAAAACGGCGTGATTGCGATCGCCGTCATACTCCGCGCAGTGCCCAGCTTGCGAAGGGGTGGGGAGATTCCGCCATTTCCCTTTCCGGCTCAGCTTTCGCGCGAAAGGCAATCCTTCATGCTGTTGGCGATGCCGCGCATCAGTGTGAAATAGAGATCGGGACCGGCCTCCAGCGTTGCCGCCTCCGGGTCGAGTACGCCGGCTTTCGCATCGGTGCCTTCGATGACGACATTGACCAGGCGCGGCTCGAACTGCGGTTCGGCGAAGACGCAGGTGGCGCCGAGGTCGGCAACCTTCTTGTGGATCTCCGAAACGCGCTCGGCGCCGGGCATGTTTTCCGGGCTCACCGTGATGGAGCCGGCGACGCGGACGGCATAGCGATGCTCGAAATACTGGTAGGCGTCATGGAAGACAATGAAAGGCTTGTCCTTTACCGGTGCGACGATGCCGGTGATTTCCTTGTCCAGCGCATCGATCTTTTCGTCGAGCGCCTTGGCATTGGCCTGGTAGGTCAGCGCGTTGGCGGGATCGGCGGCCACCAGCGTCGTGGTGATTTCCGCAGCCATGGCCTTGGCATTCATCGGGTCGAGCCAGAGATGCGTGTCGAATTCGCCGTGATCGTGATCGCCTTCTGCATGCGCGTCATGATCGTGCCCGGCCTCTTCGTGCTCATGTCCGGCTTCCGCCTCGTCGCCGTCATCGTGCGGTTCGAAGGCGCCGCCTTCGCGAAACTTCAGCTTCACAAGGCCTGGCGCATGCTCCAGCTCGGCAATGCTGGCGCCGGAGCCTAGCGATTCCAGCGGCTTTTCGAGGAATGCTTCGAGGCCGGGACCTGCCAGAAGATCACCTTGGCGCTCTGCAGTGCGCTCGCATCCGACGGCTTGAGATTGTAGGTATGCGGGGAGGCGGCGCCATCGACGATCAGTTCCGGCGTGCCGACGCCCTGCATGATCGCCGAAACCAGCGAATGGATCGGCTTGATCGAAGTAACGACTACCGGCGCATCCGCCGCCTCGGATGCCCCGGCCAGCAGGATCGCCGGAATCGCAAGGGAAAGGCCCATAGCCAGTTTCATGTTCACGCTCCGCTTGAATAGCAATTGTAATGTTATTACATCAATTGCGTAATGCTATAACGTGTGCGATAGCATGACGCAACAGCACTGTCGGAAAAATGATGTTATCTCCCGCAAACCCTGCCTCGAAGCCGCTGGTTTCCCTCCACAATGTGGGCGTCCGGCGGGATGGCCGCTGGCTCGTCCGGGGCGTGGAGTTTTCGATTTCACGCGGCGAGATCGTGACCCTGATCGGTCCGAACGGCTCCGGAAAATCGACAAGCGCTAAGGCGGCGATCGGCGTTTTGAAGCCCGATGAGGGCAGGGTGGAGCGGGCGAGCGGCCTCAAGGTCGGCTACGTGCCGCAAAAGCTTGCGATCGACTGGACGCTGCCGCTCACCGTCCGGCGCCTCATGACGTTGACCGGCCCGCTTCCCGAACGCGAGGTAATGGCCGCGCTCGAGGCCGCCGGCATGGCTCATATGCTGAATGCCGAGGTACAGGCACCCTCTCCGGCGGCGAGTTCCAGCGGGCGCTGATGGCGCGTGCCATTGCTCGCAAGCCCGATCTGCTCGTGCTGGATGAACCGGTGCAGGGCGTCGATTTCTCCGGCGAGATCGCGCTTTACGATCTCATCAAGCAGATCCGTAATTCTACCGGCTGCGGCATTCTCTTGATCTCGCATGATCTCCATGTCGTCATGGCGGAGACCGATACGGTGATCTGCCTCAACGGCCATGTCTGCTGCCGTGGCACGCCGGAGACGGTCAGCCAGAGCCCGGAATATGTGCGCCTCTTCGGAAGCCGGGCGGCAAAGACGCTCGCCGTTTACAGCCACCACCACGACCACACGCATCTGCCGGACGGCCGGGTGCTGCATTCGGATGGTTCGGTGACGGATCATTGCCATCCGGACGACGGCCATCACCACGATCACGACCACTCGGATCATGACCACGACCATCATGCGGGAGAGCGCCATGCTTGACGATTTCTTCGTCCGCGCGATCCTTGCCGGTGTCGGTCTGGCGCTCACCACCGGGCCGCTTGGCTGCTTCATCATCTGGCGACGCATGGCCTATTTCGGCGATACGATCGCCCATTCCGCGCTCCTCGGTGTCGCGCTGTCGCTGCTCTTTGAATTCAACCAGACGCTTGCCGTCTTCGCCGTTGCGGCGACGGTTTCGATCCTGCTGCTCTTCCTGCAAAAGCGGCAGGCGCTGTCGGCCGATGCGCTGCTCGGCATCTTGTCGCACGCGACGCTGGCGATCGGGCTCGTCATGGTCGCCTTCATGAGCTGGGTACGCATCGACCTCATCGCCTTCCTTTTCGGCGATATCCTCGCCGTCTCGAAAACCGACATCGCATTGATCTGGGGTGGCGGCCTCTTTGTCGTCGCCGCGATCGCCTGGCTCTGGCGTCCGCTGTTGGCATCGACCGTCAACCCCGAGCTTGCTGAGGCCGAGGGGCTGCAGCCTGAGCGGGCGCAACTCTTTTTCATGCTCCTGATGGCGGTCGTCATCGCCATCGCGATGAAGATCGTCGGCATCATGCTGATCACGTCGCTGCTAATCATCCCGGCGGCCGCGGCCCGCCGCTTCTCGTCGACACCGGAGGTCATGGCCGTTCTCGCATCGCTGATCGGTGCTGCCGCCGTCATCGGCGGCCTATTCGGCTCGCTCACCTACGACACGCCGTCAGGCCCTTCGATCGTGGTTGCCGCACTCATTCTCTTCATCCTCAGCCTGCTGCCGCGGCTGGGGCGCAAGGAACCGCAAGGACAAGGCTCATGAACGCACCGCAACTGACCAAGAACCAGGCGCTGGTCTTCGACGTGCTGGAAAAGGCCGACGGCCCGCTCAGTGCCTATACGATCCTCGACAAGCTGCGCGACCACGGGTTCCGCGCGCCGCTGCAGGTCTACCGTGCGTTGGAGAAGCTGCTCGAATATGGCGTCGTGCATCGGTTGGAGAGTATCAATTCCTTCGTCGTGTGCGCCCATCCGAACGAGAATTGCCACAGCCACGGCACCGTTGCCTTCGCGATTTGCGAAAGCTGCGGCCATGTCATGGAGTTCCACGATCACGAGGTCGATCACCGGCTGATGGACTGGACGCGCGGCAAGAAGTTCAAGGCGGAGAAGACGACGATCGAAATCCGCGGTCTTTGCGAGACCTGCGCCGCCTAGCGCAATTCCGGGGAGTTAGTCGATCCGCTTCAGGTCGCGGGCGAAACGCTGCCAGTTGGCGACATATTTTTCCGCCGAGCGCCTAAGCCCGTCGATCGCCTTTTCATCGAGCGTCCGTATGGCGCGGGCAGGCGAACCGACGATCAGTGAAGCGTCCGGAAATTCCTTGCCTTCCGTCACCAGGGCATTGGCGCCGACAAGGCAGTTGTTGCCGATCTTCGCGCCGTTCAAGACGGTTGCGCCCATACCGATCAGCGAATTGTTGCCGATCGTGCAGCCGTGGACGATCGCGTGATGACCGATGGTGCAGCCTTCGCCGATCGTCACCGGAAAGCCCGGATCGGTGTGCAGCATCGCGCCTTCCTGGATATTGGTGTTGTTGCCGACGGTGACCGGCTCGTTGTCGCCGCGAAGCACGGCGCCGAACCAGATGCCGACGCCTGCGCCAAGCTCCGTCTGCCCGATTACATGCGCGTCCGGCGCAATCCAGTAGAGCCCGCTCGGCGGCAGTTTCGGCGACAATCCTCCAAGCGCGTAAACGGGCATGGCAATCTCCTCAGACGACGGTTACGGAAAGCGTCGCGATACCGTCGATGCCGCATTCGACGCGATCGCCTTTCTTGACGGCGCCGACACCGGCCGGCGTGCCGGTCATGATGACATCACCCGGCGCCAGGACGAAGAGCTTGGAGAGCTCTGCGATGATTTCCGACATCTTCCAGATCATCTGCTTCAGATCTCCATCTTGAACGCGCTTGCCGTTGTGATCGAGCCAGATGCGGCCCGCGTCCGGATGGCCGAGGCGGCTTGCGGGCACGATTGCCGAAACCGGTGCCGAGTATTCGAACGCTTTCGCAACTTCCCATGGACGGCCGAGCTTCTTCGCCTCGGCCTGCAGATCGCGGCGCGTGAAATCGATGCCGACGGCGTAGCCATAGATGCAGTCAAGCGCGTTGCCGAGGGGAATGTTCTCGCCGCCCGATTTCAGCGCAATCACGCATTCTGCCTCGTAATGCACGTCATTCGAAAGAGACGGATAGGGAAACGGCTTGCCGGGAGGCAGCAGGTTGTCGGCGTTCTTCTGGAAGAAGAAGGGTGGCTCGCGGCTCGGGTCGTGCCCCATCTCGATCGCGTGGTCCGCGTAGTTGCGCCCGACGCAATAGACGCGGCGCACCGGAAAGACGTCGCTGCTGCCTTCGATGGGAAGCAGAACCGGCTGCGGAAGTGGGATGACGGTGGCGGGGCTTGTTGCGGACATTGAGATGCTCTTGCTGTTATCGAGTCCGGCGATCTTAAACGGAAAATCGCAAGCGGGGAAAGCGCAACGGGACGATTATCCTTCCGTGCCCGAGACATCGCTGCGAACGATCGGCATAATAGGCCGCAAGTTCGGGGATCATCTCCGACAGCGTCTGGAATACGGGATCGTCCGGCGAAAGCTTGCCGGTATATTTCATTTCCACGAAGGCCTGGTGCGCCGCCAGCGCCGCGGCATCCGCGTGATGCAGCACCGTGAAAACCGGGGTGGGGAGCGTCTTGCCTTTGACGAGGACACGGTCGAGCTCGGCGACCGTATAGGTGCCCGCCACAAGCTTCGCAGTCTGTTCGCCGAGAAGCAGAGCGACGCCATAATTCTTCGAGGCTCCCTCCAGGCGCGAGGCGAGATTGACCGCATCCCCGAGACAGGAATAGTCGAAACGCCTGTTCGAGCCCATGTTGCCCACAACGCACTCGCCGGTATTGATGCCGACGCCCATTTTCAGCGCATGCAGCGGCGTTCCGTTTATCCTGGCCTCTTTCTCGAGTTGCCTGTTCAGGCTCGCGATCGCTTCCTGCATCGCGAGCGAGGCGGCAACAGCATGTAGAGCATGATCCGCATCGTCGAGCGGCGCGTTCCAGAACGCCATGATGCAGTCGCCCATATATTTGTCGATCGTCCCGGCGTGATCCATCACGACATCGGAAAGCGGCGTCAGCAGGCGGTTGATGAGCCCGGTGAGCTGCTCCGGATCGTCCTTCAGCGTTTCGGCAATCGTCGTGAAGCCCCGCACGTCCGAAAACAGGACAGAGAGCGTCCGCCGCTCGCCGCCGAGCTTCAGCTGTGATGGATCCTCGGAAAGCCGTTTGACGAGATCGGGCGATATGTATTGCGAGAAGGCGAGGGTGACCTGCTTCTTCTTGCGCCGCTCTTCGGCAAAATCGAATGCCGCCTGGCCGAAGGCGACGGACACATAAGCCACGACCGGCCCCAGCGGCGAGACGAACAGATTGCCGAAGCGGATGCCGGCATAGCTCAGCGCCGCCGCCACGCCGATGACGACAACTGTGGCGGTGAATGTCCGCCAGCCCGTGGATTTCCAGACGGTCGCAGCAGCGAGAATGGCGGCAATCAGGATGGCGAAGGCAACCACTGGAAGGCGCGCCAGTTCGATCGAATAGCGGTGCACGATATTGTCGTAGATCGTCGCCTGGATTTCGACGCCGGCGACCAGTCTGCCCGTATGGACCGTGTAAGGCGTCGCAAAAGCATCGGCACCTCCTTTTTCGATTTCCGGCGCATTCTGCAGGCTAAGTCCGACGAACACCACGCGGTCCTTGAAGAAATCCTTCGGCAGAAAGTTCTCTGGGTCCAGCGCCTGATAATAGGAAACCGTCGGATAACTGCGTGATGGTCCGAAAGACTAAATCAGTGCGTTGGCGGGCAGGCGGCCCGGTGCCTTCCCGGCTGCCTGCGCAAGCGTTATGGCAAAGCCGTCCTGATAGGACGGGATGGTGCGGAAGACGCCGTCGCCGCCGAGGTCGATCGAGGCAATGCCGGTTCTCGCGCCGGCTTCTGTCAGTTGCGGCATCGGCGTGGCGCGGATCAATTGGTCGGCCTGCGGCGTTTGGATTAGCGTCTCGTCGCCGGCAAGCACAATGTCCGGCCCGACCGCCGCCGTTATTGCCGCATCGTCCTCTCGCGAAGACTGTTCGGCCATGATGATATCGAGGCCGATCGCCTTGGCGCCCGCTGCGCGCAGCTGCCGGATCAGCCGGGCATGCAGGCTGCGCGGCCAGGGCCATTGCTCATTCATCTCCGCCAGCGACGGCTCGTCGATCGCCACGATCACCGGCGCATCGGCAGGCGGCAGCGGGTCGTCGACGGTCGAAAGATAGTCGAAGCTCCGCAGTTCCAGCAGCGACCAGGCGGGCAGACGCGAGAGCAGCGAAATGGTAATCAGCGTCAAAAGCACCAGTACCGCCAGCCGCACTGGCCGGCTGCTGAACGGCCAGCCTGGCTGGCGCATTTTATGCCCGGTATCCGCGACCGCGATCATCAGAAGCGGATTTCAAGCGTGCCTTTGAACACGCGGCCCCAGCCGTTGAACCCTGAGGCGACCTCAAAGTCCTCATCAAGCAGATTGTAAGCTGCGGCTTCCAGTGCGAACCGTTTATCAAGTGGCTCCCAGACAAGATTTGCATCGAGCGTCCAGTAATCGTCAACAATCTCATCGGACTGATCGCCGTGCCGTTCACCGACATAGTTGGCCGCAAGCGTAGCTTTCACATTGGCTTCGTTCACCCACGTGAGGGCAATTTGTCCGGAGTGCTTTGGAAGGAATGGCAATTCTTGGCCATAACCGCCGCTTGACGGGTCGTTATCTTCGGAATCGCTGAGAGCGTAGGTCGCGGCCAAGCCAAACCCATATCCCAATGCAATGTTTGCTGTAAACGAAGCACGATCTGCGCGCGCTTTGCGAGTGTCAAAGCTCTCCAGCGCAATGATGTTGTCGATTGAGAGATCGCGTAGTTCCTGATGCTGGAAGTCAACAGCCGTAAACAACCAGTCATTCCATTCAGCATCCCACCGAACAGTGAACGTATCCGCATACCCTGAAAGATCGGTGCCGAATGTGTTAGGCTGCAGGCCAACGATGCCGACCGGGGCAAGGGTTGGCGTGGTGCCGTTCGTGCCTTGTCGCAAATAACCGGCTCGCAGCCAATGGCCTTCCGCCGGCGACCACGCGATTCCTATACGGGGCTCGAGACGTTGAATGTCTACCTCGTCGCCTTGGTAAAAGGTACCGAAAAGCGCGTACTGTGCATTCAAATCGGGCGTTATCTCATGAAGGAGATCGATGTACACCTTGCCATAGCGTGTACCGGTATGTTCCTCGACCTCACCGAGAGGAACGCCAACCAATGAAACACCCGTGGTCGTTTCTGTGTCGATCCATCCTCCTTCGACACCGTAGCGCCAGGTAAGGTCATCCATTCCGTAGGTGTGATTTATCGCGCCAACGTAATTTTCCTGCTTAGTGTGTATCAGGCTTGAGAACAGACCGGGAATTAGTGGCGGAACGAGAATGTTTTGATCCATCGAAGAATCAATCGATGAATAGAAGAAAGCCGAATTTAATACGTTTCGATATCCGAACGTGTGGCTCAAGCCAACTCCGGCAATGGTAAATTTGTTATCCAGCCCATAGTAGAGGCCCGGCACCAGCGGCAGAAATGCTCTGGAGGGAATGTCGAGATCGTATTTTGAAATCTGAATGATTGACGAAAGCGACGAAACGATCGTCCGGAGTCATGGAGGCCGTCACGTAGCCATTGCCGGCGACCAGCTTGGTATCGGTGTTTAAATCAAGTGTGCCGTTATTGTATTCGCGGGTCGTGTCCGAGGTCTTTTCCCATTGAAAATTTGCGAAAAAGCTGATGGGCCGGGGTTCGTTGGAAAAGCCCTGAATTTCAGCCTCACCCAAGGATCCCGCATTTTCTTGCGTCAGCGTTGTTCCGGCGCCAATCGAGCCTTCCAGGAAGGGCATGCGCGCGAGATTTGCCGACCGCGAACGACCTGAAAGCATATGGGGATCGAACAATAACCCTTGAATGAAGGATGAATAGGATGACGCGTTTGCGGTGTTGGTGACCACATTCCCGCCATAAAGAAATAAATTGGCGAGCGGGTTCACGCTTCCACGAAAAGTCTGGTCGAAATAGCTACTTCCCGAAAACGGATCGAAGACAGCATCCCCGTAATATTGGCCCCAGGCGTCCAAACCTTGGAGGCGGAAAGCTGCATTGAGCGTCGAGCCGCCGTTTTGGTTGGCTCCAAGCGAGGCGTAATATCCGCCCTGCGCGCGCGATCGCTTGAGGTATTCACGGGCACTCTTCATCGCGCCATCAGAGTCATAGTCGTCAATTGCAACGGCTGCGCGGAATGCCGCGACAGAAGGATCGTTCTTGTCCAGTCGATCGGCATTGTCGAGCGCCTGGCTGGAGGCTTCGCGGTTGCCATTCTCGTAGTGGCCGGCGGCGAGCATCAGCTGCGCCTGCGAATAGCCCGGGTTGGCAGTTGAGGAGGCGAGCAGGTCATCGACCGCCTTCTCCCTCTCGCCCATCTGCAGATAGTAGCGGCCGCGTGCCAAAATGGCGATGTTGAAGGCCGGGTCGGCGGCGAGCGCCAAATCGATCTCGCGCTTGGCTTCTTTCATGCGCGACTGGTCGAGATAGAGGATCGCGAGATTTGCATGGCCAACCGGATCGTCTGGATCGAGTTCGATGGACCTCTTGAGTGCGGCTTCCGCTTCACGCGTCGCACCGCGGGCATCTTGGAGCAGGCCGAGGTCGTTCCAGGCCGTGGACGAGCCCGGCGCGACCTTGATCGCATAGTTCAGGTCCTCCAGCGCTCCGTCGAGATTGCCTTCATAGTCGGCGCGCATTCGGGCGCGGGCCTGCAACGCATTGGGGTCTGTGGGGTGGATCGAGAGCGATCGATCGATCGCCTCCTTCATCTGGATGCGGTCGTTGATCAGCATCGCGAGCTGCGCGCGCAAGGCGGGCAGGGTGGAATCGTTCGGATATCGCGCTTCCGCCTGCTTCATCGTCGCTATCGCGGCTGGGATATCCTCAAGGAACCCTGCCGTGTAGGCCTTCATCACGGCAGCATAGGGTCCCGTGACGTTTGCCGGCGGCTTTTCGGCATGACTTCGGATCGCGCAGTGAACGCGAATAATAGCTGCCATAGGCCGCGATGCTCCGGCGCTGCGGATCGAGCACCCGTTCGGCCCGCGAGAACAATTTTGCTGCCTCGTCGTATCGCTTCTCGGCGCCGGCAATCAGGGCGTCGATCAGGTCGGCACGGGCGCGCTGGGCGGCAGAAAGCTTGAGCGTGCGCGCATTCGCCAGCAATTCCAGCGCTTTCTGCCGGCCGTCGAGCGACAGTTGCACCTCGGCTAGCGTCAGCCAGTCCTCCGCACTTCTTGCCTCAGGTGCCCTGGCTTCGATGCGGTCGCGTTCGTTGCGCATCTTCTCAACCGGAAGCGGCGAGGCGGGCATGAAGGTGAAACCGCCGCGCAGCGTCAGGTAGAACAGCATCTGCTCGCGGTCGTCCGGCGTAACGATGACGAGCTTGCGCGGCGCCTGGCCGATGGTGGCGACGGCTGCTTCACCCTGCGCGACCTCGACGCTGCCGTGCTCGTTCTTCAGCTCCACGCGGCCTTCCAGCACGATCAGGGAGGTCTGGTCGCCCTTGACCGTCAGCGTCCAGTCGGTGCCACGGATGGCAGCTGCCGCGGCCGGTGTCTGAACGGTCAGGCCCGAGCCGCCGCGCTGGGCGCGGGCCCACATCGTACCGGATTGGAGGTTGAGGATCGTATCGCCCGCCGGCGCCATCTGTTTGACCTGCAGCGACGAATTCCGGCCGAGGCGTACCTGCGTGCGGTCCGCGAATAGGATTGCGAGCTGGCCGGTGGCATTCGTGCGCAGCACGTCGCCGCCCAACAGATCCTGACGCAGATCGACATTCTGCCAGTTCGACAGGTCGACGAAGCGGACTTCCTCGCCGACCTTGCGGTCGATGACGGAGCCTGCGGCCGGCGCTGCGCGCTGCACAGGATGAGCGGCTGCCGGAAGCGCAAGACAAGACGCCGCCACAGTCAACACCGCAATGGTGGAGACGGAATTGAAAAACTTACCCCTCATGTCTAAAGCGTTTGTCTACATCAAGTTGAAAAGTCAAGCTGTGTTGTACGCGCGCTATTGCTTTGCCTGTGAAGTGTAATATCACGGAAACACTTTGGGCGGGAGTTGAGAACGTGACGGATTTCGAAAGTGCGGCAGAGCTTATGAGGAGTGGGCCTTCGACAGGAGGATATCGGTGCAGAGTATTTTGATCATATAAAGAAAATCAACGATATATTTTACGACCAGATTAAGATTTCTGACCAGAAAGCCGCGTATATTTTTACTTTTATGCTCGCCTTTTTGGTGAGTTCAAGCGATGTGCGCAGCGTATTTACCTTGGGCCGCTATGTGAACGGTTATCAGCAAAGCATGCTTTTCTCGGGATTGCTTGCCGCGGCCTCGGTCTTTTCAATCATATCGGCCATCCTCGTAGTGCTGCCGCGCCACGTGAACAAGTCGACCTCCCTGTTCTGGGGCTCTTGGGGCAAGCACCGCCATCGCTTCTGGGATGCGGCGCAGCGCCGGGACGAGGTCTATCTTTTCAACGAGTACCTGAACAATGCCGATATTCTCTCGGCCATCGCGCGTGGAAAGTACCGCTGCGTGACCTTCGCCTTCCGCGGGCTGATGGTGACCGTCATCGCCTATGTGCTCCTGCTCATTGCGGCTTGAGCGATGCAGCTGCGGCGCAAGCTGGCCTTGGACCTATTTCTTGGCTATAAGCCCTCGTCCTGCGCGAGCTAAGCTCACCATGCTCCGGTTCGGAGCAGCGGGGCGACAGCGAAAAGGCGGCAATATGTCTGTGGCGGAGGGCAAGCGGCACCCAATGGCCCCGTGTTCGCCGGTGCGCCGATGATCGACGAGGCTCGGAGCGACATGGCGGCGGAAGCGGACGGCTCCGTAAAATCAAACTAGGCAGCTCTGGCAATTCGCCGGAGCATCATAGAAACCCGTTGCCTCAGAGATCCTTGAACCCGTCTCCACAGTGGACATACGTCTCAATAGATCACTCAGCCTGATCGTGCTGGCGCTTTACGCGACTTGTCCATACGCGAGGGACCTGACGGATGGGCAGTGGGCGCTGATCGCGCCGATGATTCAAAGGCCGAGCCTGGGGGGCGGCGGCGTTTACTCCTGCGTGCCGGTTTCTGCCCGCACGACCTGCCACCATGTTATCAATCACGCTTCTAGCGGCGCTCGACGCCCTTTGCCACCAAGATGTCATCAACGGCTGTCGAAATCAGAAATTCCGACAGCTGCTTGGCAGCTTCTGCGTCCGTTGGATCAGCGCTCATTCCAACGGCGAAGTCAACGTAACTTTGGAGTTCTGCCGGAAACCGCCCGACAAGTATGACCTCGGGAGCGGCTGCAAGAATCGAAGTCACGGGAACGACCCCCAACTCGGCTTCCCCACGGCCTACGGCCGACGCTGTCTGCCCTCCTGGTACGGCCACCAGCTTGGGCTTCACCTCATCCGCTATTCCCAAGCGTTCGAGCAAATCGGAGAAGTAGCCACCGCTGGTTCCTTCACTGGCGTAGGCGATTGATCTGGCGCTCTTCAACGCATGTTCGAATGCTCCCACGGACCCAATTTTGAGCGGTCGACTGCCTGCCTTGGCCGCCACCCCCATTGCTATCCGGCCGAACGCTACCTGGCTTCCCACCTTGACTTTTCCCAAGGCGGTCAGATCCTGAACCAGGTTCGGGTTGATGATGACGAGGTCAAAAGGTTCCCCAGCTTCAATCTGCTTCTTTACTGTCGGATTGAGCTCCCACTTGACCGCAACCGTGAATCCTGTCGCCGTTTCGAACTGGGATATGAGAGCAAGGACGGCGGGTCGGACCGCAATAGCGCCAAAAAGCCGGATTTCCTGATTCATGGCCTAACCTGAAATTGGTCGAAACGATCTTCCTTTACAATGCATATCCAGCCCGCGTTCCACGGCTGCCGGCCAATCTATGTTCAGCGTCCATCGCGTCGGCCCCCTAAACAAACCGACACCCAATGAATCCATTCCAGAATCATGCTGGGAATGCACTTCTGAAGCACGCTCAAAGAGAGGGGAAAGGCAAGCCCAAGCCACATTGGCGGGGGCATTCGATCTAACCTTGACCCGCGACCACCCAGCATTCAGTACCCGAACGCAGTTGCAGATGATCTCTCGAACTTCATGATCTCTCGTCATCGGCCTCGACCGCATCGGGTTCCGAGTTGCGTCCGTGCCGTGCCAGCGAGAGCACCAGCAGATCGCAGTTCCGGCAAGCCTCGATCTTTCGGCCGGCAAGATCGTGCGCCATGAGCCAGCCTTCATCGCGGTCATGCAAGCGGATAGGGCCGCGAGGGCGGCGTCGCTAGCGTAAGCAGGTTGCCGTCAGGATCACGCACCTGCGCCAGCGTGGAGTAGTCGCCCTCAATGTCGTCCCCGAGCACGATCCCCAGGGCCTGCAGCCTGCGGCGCTCGGCCGCGACATCGTCGACGACAAGGAACATCACGCCCCTGCCGGCGATCTCATCGTCGGTTGAAAGCGCTAACCCGCCCTGATCGAAGAGCTCCCACTGCACCAGCGTGTCCATTGGCCGATAATCCGGTCCACGACCGAGCAGCTTCGTATACCAGCCTTCAGCCGCCGCAAGGTCTGCGGTGAGCAATGTAGTGTAGATCTTCTGCAGGTTCATAGTTCTTCTCCGGGCCAAACTCGGCGTGAAACGCTGGCCGACCAGCAAGGCTGCCGCGACATCTGGAGCGAAGCGCCCCGTTTCAGTCAATGAGAAAGCGCGCCGTATAGTGTCAAAGAACGGCCGAAAAAGCGAGCTGCGTTGAATGCAGACGCGGGCAACTAGTCGCGGCTTCAAAAAAGCGGCCCTGTATCAGCGCAGGCTTGGGTTGATAGTGATGGCGTCCGGCGGCATGATCGCGACTAGCGAAGGCGCCAACCGCATTCGGCTCGCCCGCTCAATAGATGACTGATCAATGCCAGCATTGCGGGTGTGCGCAAACAGGTCGCTTCTATGCGTCCGTGTTCGGCGCTGGACCTCATCGAGATCACACTTGGCGGCCGCGTGAGCCAAGCTGCGTCCTGCCGACAAGAGGCGCATTTGACGCGCTGTGTGACGAGGTCTCTCAAGCGCCTTTCATGGTCTCGAGTCCGTTGCTTTTCTCGAGCAGCAGGCGCCGGAACCATGTGTGGCGCAGGGTCGCTATCGTTGCGTCGATGCCAGAGCATCGTCTCGCGATAGCCGGAATAGTCGAGCGGGACGGGGAAAGCGCTGATGCCGCGCCAATCAGACAAATCGAGAATGTTGGCCGATAGCGTGCAGATCAGGTCAGTCCGCGCGATGATCGGCGGCACGGCCATCGCATAAGGCAGGCCCATGATGACGTTCCGCTTCAGGCCGCGGTCGTCCAACATTCTGTCGATATAGCCCTTCAGATCACCGACATGGGTCACTACCAGATGCGGGTATTTCAAGTACAAATCGAGCGTAAGGTCCTGGCGTATCTCCGGATGTTCGGATGATACGATCGAAATCCAGTCCACGTGAAAAAGCTGGGCGCGTTTGATTGTGGTCGGCGCGTCCGGAAGGATTGTGATGGCGAGATCGATCGAACCTTTTTCCAGGCAATCGACAATTTCTTGGCGATGCAGGCTGCGCAACACGATTGAGGTTCCTGGGGCTGTAATGCGTAGAGCCACCATCAGGTCGGGCATGAGCGTCGCGGCAATGTGGTCGGTCGTGGCGATACGGAAGATGCGGCGGGAGCTTTGCGGCGCGAATTTCGCCATGTCCCCCAAAGCGTCCTCGATCTGTCGAAGCGCGAGCCTGATCGGGTCCGCCAGGTCAAGTGCCTTCTCAGTTGGCCGAACGCCATCGGCGTAGCGCACGAACAGATCATCCCCGAAGAGCGCTCGCAGATTGGCAAGGCGCTTACTCATTGCGGGCTGACTGAGGCCGATGCGGACGGCGGCCGCACTCGCCCGAACCTTCACTCAGCAACGCATCGAAGGCGACGAGGAGATTGAGATCGACACCCGCTAGGTTCATGGGACTATTATTCCATATGTGAATATCGGAATATCTAATATCGATTGGATGAATGCAAAGGCAAATGTGACAATGGAGATCCAACGGAGATCTCTCACTATGCGACGATTAGCTTTTCTCACCGCCCCGGCTTTCCCGCTCCTTGCGTCTCTCGCCTTGGCGCAAACACCACCGCAAGACCGGCTTTTTGTTTTATCTGATACCGACATGGTGCCTACGGTCTACGAGACGGGGCACCTCGGTCCAGTCGATCCTTACCACACGGACACGCTTGGGATTATTGCATCGCCGTCCGGCTCGGCGACCCCTGGCCTGACGCGGGTTTCTAATTCAACTTACGGTCCGCCGGGAGCCCTCGACGTTTCCGCCGACGGACGCATTGTCTTTGTGGCGGAGACCTTCGAGAAACGCCCTGAAGGCGCGACCCGTCTTGACGAGCTTCCGCAAGGCAACACCGTGCGTTCTCTGCGGGTCGAAGGTGTGCAGGCTACCGAGATCGATAGCGTGAGCATCGGCACGCAGCCTCAAGCGATCCATCTCAACCCGGCCGGCGATCTCATCGTCGCGATCACGGTCGATGCCGAGAAGGAACTGGCATTCGTTCCGGTGAGGGACGGGCAGTTCGGCGAAGTTGCCAGGTTCGGTCTCGGTCTGGAGCCTTCGACCGGCTTCATTCCCCTGAGATCGACCTGGCTGCAGTGGCATCCGAGCGGACGCTACGTTGCTGTGAACCTTGTCGACCGAGGGCAGGTCGCCTTCTACGAGATCGTCCGTGCCGCCAATGGTTCCGTGGCCGTGGTCAGACCGTGGGGAAATCGCGTTCAGACGAACAAATTTCCCTTCGTCGGCCAATTCTTCGCCCGACGGACTGCATTATGTGACCTCTGACGTCCAATGGGGTATCGATACAGCCGGCTTCTATGGTGTGCAGGAAGGTGTCCTGACGACCATTCGCCTGGCCGATGTAGGCGCCACAGGCGATGACGCACGCCATACGGTGCCGCAAATCACCCTGGGAGGGTGGGGTGGCGAGACGATCGCCTTTTCTCCCGACGGACGTTTCCTCGCCAGTTCAAATCTTCGCGGCACCGGCAAGCCAGACGGGTCCTCCGACTGGACCGAGGCAGCCTCGATAAGTCTGTATGAACGGGACGCGGAGACGGGCCGGCTGACCCAGAGCGAGGCGAGTGGCCGATTGCTGGTGTACTACCGCAAGGTCTCGCTTTCGACAGGGCCGGGCGCGTGTTGTTCATTGGCGTAAATCGCTATCGAAACGAGGATACGCAACTCGGCGGCGCTGTTGAAATTTGGCGAGTTCAAACAGAAGGCGCCCCAACTATGGCTGATTCAGGAGAACGGATCCGGCTCCCAGCAGGCGTACACACTGTGGTCGCAAGATAACTCGCCAATACACGCGGCATGGTAACAGCCCGGATCGGCTGTTCGCGAGGAGGTGTTCTATTCTTGAGGTTCCTGGTCCCTCAATCGCAATTCCCAAGTCCGCTTTTTCAGTCAGGAGCTTGCTGCCAGCCATATCTGAAGGTCTGGGCTTCGCTTGGCACGAGGGCGCCGTCCCGCTTAATCCGATTCTGTGCGGTATAAGCCTTCGTCCATTTTTTTCGCGTTCGCTCTGATACGCACCCATCAGTGCTACAAACCCTCCTGCAAGTTCTACGCCGTAGCATTGGCATCTCACAAACGGGCGCAAAAGGCAGAAAACGAGATTCAGCGAGACATGACGGAACTCACCGGAAGGCCTGGAACACAAGGAAAATCCCACTATTCTAATGGCCTCGTGCTCGCGGTTGCACCGATGATCAATTCGACGGACCGTCGCAGATTTCCTTAGTAATAACAAGTATATATGCGAGAATGCATGTACCATGTACCAAAAAAATCTGAATGGATCGAGGAAGATGCAACGGTCCGACAGAGCGGAGGCCGTGGTCACAGGCCCCGAAAAGACGGTCGAAGTTCGTCGTCACGAGGCGAACGTTCCCCACGTCTCCTCCGGACAGATCAAGGACCAGGCGGTGAGCGGATAAATTTACATTCGCCTCCGGTCGGAGGGCTTCCGCCACTGCGGCATGAATATCTGTCGTATCGAATTCACGTTCGAACAATGAGAAGACGCGGTCGGTCGCAACAAAGGTTCCGATCCCTTCGATCGGTGCGGCATCCAAGGCAACGTTCAGCAGCTTCCTGGCGGAACTGTCGTGGACAACGCCGAGCCGATCCAGGTCTAGGCAAGAAGAGGGAGCAACTGGCTGCCCTGCCGTTTTATTTCCGTAAGGTATGGCGTATCGGAGAGCACGAAATGGGTAATACCAAGCTCTTCATATTTACGCAGCGAGCGCGCAACGTCCTCGGCTGACCCGACCAGCCAGGTGGTTCCCGCTCCACCTCCGCCGAATTTCCCCGGCGCCGTGTAGAGATTGTCATCGAGCACGTCGCCTTGCCGGGCAAGGTCCAGGAGGCGTTGCTGACCGACGGCAACCCCGTGGCGATGGTCCTGCCAGCTTCCCGCCGCTCCCTCGGCCATTTTGGCGACCTTCGCTTCGGCGTCGGCCCAGGCTTGCTCCGTCGTGTCCCGAACGAGGGTCGTGATCCTCAGGCCGAATTCCAGTGGCTGCAGGTCGCGATCGAGTGTCTTGCTGAGTGCCTTCAGCCGCTCGATCCGCTCCCGCACGCCATCCAATGGTTCGCCCCAGAAGAGCTGCACGTCGGCTTCGGTCACGGCGACCCGCTCGGCCGCTTCCGAGGCACCTCCGAAATAGAGTTTGGGATGACGGCGATCGCCGATCGGTGCGAGCCGCGGCGCCGCCGTGGATCCGGTTACCTGGAAATGCTCACCACTGAAGGTGACGTCTTCTTCGGTCCAGAGCCTGCGGATCAGCCGCATGAATTCCTTGGTGCGGGCATAACGCTGCACCTGGTCACCTTCCTGGTCGCCATAGGCTGCAAGCGCATCCGGCCCGGAAACGACGTTGACGCGCACACGACCGCCGCTCAGATGATCGAGCGTCGCTGCTGAGGAAGCGAAATTTGCCGGTTTCCAATAGCCGGGCCGAACCGCGATCAGTGGCTCGAAGGTCGTCGTGCGGGCGGCGAGCGCAGTTGCGATGGTGAATGTATCGGGCCGTCCCCAGCCCGTGCCGATCGCGGGCGCCTTTCCAGCCATGCTGTTCCAGAGCTTCTGCCTGGCTCGTCAGGGTGTCCAGGCTGTTGTGATCCGGATCAGCCGCATCGCCTCGGTGGCCGGCTTTGACGTCGTTGGGAATGTACCAGAGGAATTCGGAACGGTTACTCATGATATATCTGTACCTGATTTCGAAGTCTTCCTTCATCGAGCAAAATCCTGACCGTCTTCGCCGCGTTCAGGCGCATCTCGACGGCTGCATGATCGGAATAGAAGGCATTGTGCGGCGTGATCACCAGCCGCCCGGCAAGCCAGTTCTCTCGGTTACGCCACGCTGCCAGCAGTGGATGATCACCGGGCGGCTCCTGACCAACGTATCAATGCCCGCGGCGGCGAGATGTCCGCTTCGCAGCGCGGCCTCGAGCGCGTCGAGATCATCGATCAGCTCTCCACGTGCGGTGTTGACGACGATCGCTCCGTGCTTCAAGCGGGCGAGACCAGCCGAGTTCAGAAGGCCGCGCGTTTCGCGTTCGCCGGGCAATGCAGCGTGACGATGTCCGACTGAGCGAGGAGCTCCTCCAACTGGTCTGTGCGCTCATAGCCGATGACCTTCATGTCCCGGGCGGCTGGCCCGGATCATAACCAAGGATGCGGAAGCCGAATGGTTTCAGCCGATTGACGACAGCGGTTCCGATCCGCCCGACGCCGACGAACGCCCACCGTGGCCCGGTTCGAACGCGAAAGCGGCTTGAGGCTGTGGACCTGCCATCCCGGACTATAGCCGCGGGCACGAGCGTCGTGTTCCCAAAGCCGCCGATGCAAGGACAGGATCATCGCAAGCGCGTGATCGGCGACTTCCTCGGTGCCGTAATCCGGGTTGTTGGCAAACGGGATACCGGCGCCTGTGAGTGCCGCCAGATCTGTCTCATAGCCGACGCCATAGCGCACCACGCGCCCTGCAACGGGTCAGGTGGGCGATGCTTTTCGCTCCAAGCTGTGCGCCCCGACCATCAGGGCATCGAGCCTTGCCAGGCGATCAGGGGCGAATGATGCCTCATCCGTGCTGGCGAAGAAGTCTATCTCGACATCATCGCCGAGCACGTCCGCTTCGAGATCGGGCGCGCCGATCATGTGGTCGGTTATCCCGACCACGTATTTCTTACGATCTGTCATTCTTGTCCCGATGCGTTGGCGCTAGCGCGTCATTCCCCATTTCGCCACCGTTCGCTGCTCCAACTGGCGGAACAGGACGTTTTCGACCAGAAGGCCTAACAGGATGACCATGATCAGCCCGGCGAAAACCCGGTCGGTGTAAAGCTCGTTGCGGTTCTGGAAGATGTACCAGCCGAGCCCGCCCTTGCCGGAGGAGGCGCCGAAGACGAGTTCGGCCGCAATCAGGGTGCGCCAGGCGAAGGCCCAGCCGATCTTGAGCCCCGCAATGATCGATGGCAGAGCGGCCGGTACAAGGATCAAAAGCACATACCGCAAGCCGCGCAGTCCGTAATTGCGGCCCGCCATCCGTAAGGTTTCCGGCACGCTCGTGAAGCCGGTATACATGTTGAGCGCCAGCGGCCAGAGCACCGAATGGATCAGCACGAAGACGAGGCTCCCTTGTCCCAGCCCAAACCACAGGAGCGCCAGCGGCAGCAAGGCGATCGGCGGCAGGGGATTGAGCATGGAGGTCAGGGTCGATAGGAGGTCGCGCCCGATCCGGGTTGAAACGGCAAGCGAGGTCAGAACGAAGGCCAGAACGACACCTGCCGCATAACCCTTGATCAGGACATCGAGCGAGTTCATGGCTCGGCTCGGAATGATGCCGCTGGAAATATCCTCCACCAAGGCTTTTATCGAGGCGGTGAACGACGGCAGGAGCAGCTCATTTCCCTGAAGCCTGGCGGCAAGTTCCCACAGCAAGGCAAGACAGATCAGGATCAGGCTCTTGCGCAGCCAGGTGCGCTGCCAGAGGCGTTCGTACAGCGGCAGAGCCTCTTCGCTTTTTAATTCAGCAAGCGGCTCGAGCGGCAACTCGTATTCGGGGCGGATAGGAGGTACAGGGCGGCGCGTCCCGCTCTTGGCGCCTGTGCTCAAGACTTCAGTCATGCCTGGCTCCATCAACGGCTTCGGCCTCTTCGAAAAGAAGGCGGTGGATGCGGTTTGCAGCTGCCTGAAAATGCGAGCTCCCGCCACTTTTGAGATCCCAGTCATGGCTGTTGATCTCCGCTCGCATGCGTCCCGGGTGCGGCGACGAAAGCGCGATGCGGTTGCCGACGACCAGAGCTTCCTCGATGGAATGGGTGACGAACAGCAGGGTGAAGCGAACCTCTTCCCAAAGCGCCAGCAGTTCCTCCTGCATTTTCCGCCGCGTGAGCGCGTCCAGAGCGGCGAAGGGTTCATCCATCAAAAGGACGCGCGGTTCCATTGCAAGCGCGCGAGCAATGGCTACTCGTTGCTTCATGCCGCCGGACAGCGTGTTCGGATAGGCGTCTGCGAAACGGGTTAGGCCGACTTTCTCGATATAGTGCTCGGCGCGTTCGGTGGCCTCTTTGCGGCTGAGGCGGCCTGAAGCCCGCACCGGGAACGCCACGTTCTCCCGCACCGTCTTCCATGGCGGCAACTGGTCGAATTCCTGGAAAACGACGACGCGATCCGGACCGGGGCCGTGCACCGGCCGCCCGTCCAGCAGGATCCGTCCCTGGCGAGGTGCAATGAAGCCGCCGACGGCTTTCAGCAGGGTGGACTTGCCGCAGCCAGAAGCCCCGAGCAGGATGAAGCGATCTGCTTCCCCAGACGTCAAAGCTGACATTCTGCGTGGCGCGAACCACCCGACCGGGCGCCTGGTATTCGAGGGTGACGCCCTCGACCGAAAGAAGGGGCGGGGGAGGCGGAACACCGTTCTCCCGAACGGGTGCAGTCATGCCGTCCATTCTCAATTCCATCGTTGACGGCCCAGAACAGGCTTGCATCGCATCTAGTCCTGAGCCGTGAAGGTTGTGATGCGATATCAGCTGCCGTTTTCGCCGTATGCCTCGGGGAAGAAATAGTCCTTCCAGGAACCTGCCTGGTTTTTCAGGACGCCAAGCTTGTGCAGCTCGGCCGCATAAACGAAGGTGTTCTGAGGCCTGATCGTGAAATCGTTCTCGGGATCGTTGATGATATCGAGAACGAACTGCGGCGACAGCTTCGAACCCTGCTGACGGATGAAGGCTTCTGCAGCCTTCTGCTTGTTTGCGTTGATCCAATCTGCAGCCTCACGCAGGGCGGCGTAGAAGGCTGCATAGGTCTTCGGATTTTCGTCGTGGAAGGCCGTGCTGGTATCGAGTACGTTGAACGTCGCCGGCCCGCCCAGAATGTCATAGGAACTGATAACCTTGTGGACTGCCTTACCTGCCTGCAACGCCTGGTAATCGAAAGAGCGCAGAGGAAAAATGCGAGTTCACCTCAGTGCCGCCGGAAATCAATGCCGCGGTCGCATCCGGATGCGGCAGGCTTCATCGGAAATCTGGTCGAGCTTCTGGAAACTGTCGGCCCCGAAGAGCTTGGCAGCCTCGATCTGCAGCGTCCGCGACTGGAAGCCAACACCGGCGGCAGGCACCGCGATACCGGTTCCTCTGTCGCTGAAATCCTTCAGCGTATGGACATCCGGATTGGTGGTGATGAGATAGTTCGGCGAGGAGCCGAGGGCTGCCGCTGGCTTGACGTCACCCTTGGTGCGATCCCACATCGTCAACGCAGGCGGCACAGCCTGCCGAGACGATGTCGAGATTGTTGGCCAGAAGCGCCTCGTTCATACGCCGTCGCGCCGGAAATGCTCGCCCACTCGACGTCAATGTCGACGCCAGCTTCGTTGCCATATCTTTCGATGAGTTTTTGGTCGCGAACGACATCCAGGAGTCGGGTGGGGAATGCCGAACTGCTGTGCGATCCTTATCTTGCCCTCGGCTGCGGCCTGTCCTGCGAGCAGCGTGGCGGCAATGCCGAATGCCGCGCCAAGAGCCGTGCGGCGACCAAATTTGACGCTCAATGTCGTAAGGCCAAGTGCCTTCATAAATACCTCTATTCGGCGAAATGATTTAAGTGAACGCGATGAAGCGCGTGCTTCTCCGCGTCGATTCTTGGAAAGCTGCATCTTCGATGAAGACGAGAACCAGCTTTATGCCAAAGAACAGCCTAAGGTTCACCACGAATTCTATCGATACAGTCGTGTTCTGTTCTGGCGCGTGAAATGAGAAGCGGATCGCTCGGCACGGTCGAAATGTCGGAAAAAATCTACTTGGCGCGCGGTGTTCTGCTCGAAGCAGGCGACTTCGCGGGTGGGAGTTCTTCGGTACGATGCGGGCGGCGGCGGGATTCCTACTCCGCCGCTATCGCCGCAGAGGTCGAGCGTGCGTTGATAAGCATCGGCAGGCCCTCGCGAAGCGCCCGGTTCACGCGGCCGAGGATGGCAGGCGAGGGGGCGCCGTCGGTGAAATCACGGCCCGAGGCATAGATGGCGCTCGGCGTGACGAAGGCTTCGGAAAATGCGAAAAGCGGGCGCCGATTGGTGCTCGACAACCAGCGAATGCCGGTCTCCGCCGCCCGTAGCCGTCAGCACGATCGGTTTGCCACGCAGATCGGAGGGATCGAGCAGATCGATGACATGCTTGAACAGCCCGGTATAGCGTCCGCTTGTAGGTTGGCGATCCAATGACGAGCGCGCTCAGGGCCTCGATAATCGTTCGGATCACCCTACGAGCAACGGGATCCAGATCGGTCACCGATCTCGCCGCCGTCGAGATAGATGCCAGATGCCTCGAGCGCGTCGAACACCCACGTGCTGCAGGCCAGATTGTTTCGCCAGAGCTTCGGTCACGCTTTCGACGAAACGTCTTGTGCTCGACGGGCGGGAGATGTTGCCGGAAAAGCCGACGATCAGATTGTTGCTCATTCCAATTCCTTTCAGAAAGTGTTCGGAAGGCTGGGAGGAAACGACGTCAATACCTTCCCCGTCAGGCCGTCTTGTCGAATGGATAGGGTCTTCTGATAGCCCGATTGGGCGACCTCGGCCCGGTTCCATCGGTCGAAGGCGGCGCGACCGAGAATGGAGACGGACGTATCTTCCTGCGGAGACATGGACGAGCACGGACTGGATATCCCGGAAATGCCGTTCAGAGAGCCCAGATCGGCGTTGAGGCCCGGATTGCCGATTCCGCGGACTGCCCATCTGCACGGCTTCGCGGATCTGCCGGCCGGCAAGGAGCCGCGCTCTTATGCAGGCCTCTACCGCTGCGTCGAGCTTGCTTTCAAGCGCGCCGAAGATGATCTGGCGGGCACCGGAGACGAGCAGGTCAATTTCGCCTGAGAGCGCGACGAATCGCTGGGTGCGAGCCGATGGGATGACCCAGATTGGCCGGCACACGTTCATGCGCAAAGCGGATGAAGGCTTCCTGTGCGGCCTCCGCTGCGCCTGGGTCGATTGCGGTCAGCGCCAAGGTGATCGCCGCATGGCCACGATTGTCCCTGCTGGGCCGCCCGATCGATCGACGAGCTCCAGCACGTTCTCCGCCGGGATCTCGACGTCAGTATATTCTACATCATGCGACCCTGTGGCGCGCATGCCGAGGCTTTTCCGAGTTCTCCGATTACCCGGATGCCAGGCAGACCCGTTCGGCACGGCGAACGTCCCAACCCTTGACGCGCGCGGCCGTCTCGTCCGCCTACGCGCCAGACGAGAAAGTGAGTGAGGCCATAAGCGCCTGTTACGAAGCGCTTGCGACCGGTGATTGACCAGCCCTTGGCGGTGCGACGAGCAATTGTCGCTGGCAGGCCGCCCCGCGCCGGCGACCCCGGTTCCGGCTCGACGCGAGCCGCGAGTCCAGCGATAGCGGACGCTGCTTCGCCTCTGCCGGCGGACACGCCTGTAGAGATCGTCCGGCCAATCGCCTTGCGTCGCTTGCGCCAGGGAGACGGTTCGAAGATCGTCATGGCGCTGGTTAGCGCCAGGCCGAAAGGATCGCCGCGTCCGACAGTGCCGCCAGAATGTGGGCCGCATCGCTCAGCATCGCACCTTCACCGCCGTAGCGGGTTGCAACGGTGCTTTCGAGAAGGCCGGCCGAATGAACGGCACGGGATTCTTCGGTCCAGGGAAGCTGCGGCGCAGGGCTTGATCCGCATCCGGTGCGGCCTCTGCGAGAACGCGCACCGTTGCGTCGAGAACAGTTGGATCATGGGACATGCGGCTCAGGGCTTTCTGGCTGGCGAGGGAGCGGCATCCTTCACGAAAGGACAGATAACTCCCTCTGCTCCTTACGAAGGAGAAAAAGAAGAGGGCTTGCAGTCTGGCGAGGGGGCCAGACCGCGCGCAACATGCAGCCGCCTTTTTCTTCGCATCTTCCCGTTCGCGAATACCTTCACGCACGAGCGGCAGATGTATGCGTCCGTAATCGACCGCATCGTTGTAATTGTCAGTAGCCGCGGATCGAGATCAGATCGGCACCGAGATCGATGTTGATCGAGAATAGAGCGAGTCTGCAATCGTGCGCGGAGATATCCAGACAGAGCGCCGTGGTGGCACCGCTGGCGTTGGTGGCGGTGACCGTCGGGTACCAGAGGGCGCCGGTGTGCAGTGCACGTCGCCGCGGGATGCAATGTCCAGCAGCCGCTGCGAACCGACATTGGCCGGCGGTGCGGCGTTGATGGGCGCGCGTGCCAAGCCTTTCTGGCGGTTCTCGTTCAGCCGATCCAGAACGTTATTGGCCTTTTCCCACGCCAACTCGTCGGTCTCGGCGACGATCGGCCGGAAGGTGACCCATATGCGCCGACGGTCTGTCCGGGCCCGCCCCTGCCGCCTACTGCGTCGATCCGCTCGATCTGCTGTTTTGTTTCGGCCAGCGGCTCGGCCCAGAGCCCGAAGATATCGCAGAGCGAACCACCGATGCGATAGGCGGCATCCGAAGAGCCGCCGAGTGAAATCGGAATGAGCCCGTTTGTCGGGCAGCGCCGCCGCTGCGAAATTGCTTGAACTGATAGTAGTTGCCGTCGAAATCGAAGGGCTCCGTCGACGTCCAGGCAAGGCGCAGGATGCGGATATATTTCTTCCTGTGCCGCTCGTAGCGCTACTTCCTCTGTTGAGGAAGTCGCCTTCACGCGCCTGCTCCTCGTCGCTGCCGCCGCGCAATGAAGTGGACCACAACGCGGCCGCCGCTCAACTGATCAAGGGTGGCCGACGATTTGGCTGCGACCGTCGGATAGACGGTCTTCGGCCTCGAGCGCCACGATGATCTTGATGTTCTTCGTGTGTGCCAGCACGGTGGCGCCAGTTGTGAAGGGGTCGAGGGACGACGACGCGTAGGGGATCAGCGTATAGTTGAAACCGGTAGTCGTCGAGTGCGCGTGCGTATCGCTCCAGATAGCGAGGATCCACGGGGGCGTCGCGTATGCGGGTTCAGGTCGTTCGACGCATTCGGGAAAGCTTACGCTGATGAATTCCGCAGCCATGTCATCTCCTTGGGTTACGAACAGTGACACGAAGGTAGGCCGCAGCGACGAACCGAGGAAGACAGGTCGTTTCTCTTTCTACTGAATTTATAGAAAATATCCTCTATGATGGCCCGCGAGAGATAGGAGTGAGCCACCGCTATGGCGTTGTTTCACGCTCATGGTGCGTGGCCGGCGACCATCCAAGCGCTGGAGCCACCGTCTGCGCCAAATCGGTCAACAGCCGCACGTTTTCGGCAAGTCCGAAGGCCGGGGGCAGAAAGAGCACGACCTCGTCCGCCGCTGCAAGGCCGGGGTCATTGAACACCGCCTCGATCACCTGGTCGGAAGTGCCTTGGAAGACCGGCGAAATCAGGATGTTCCGGCAGGCTGGCTGGGAGGTGCGAGTGCACCCTTGGGGCGCGACGCGGCAATTCCCTTGGTGCGACGCTCGAGGTCATAGGCCGCATATTTCTCGCGCAGCTCTGCGGTGGTGCCGACCAGGATGGAGGCGGCGACGGCCACCGCTGGCGGCTCCGTTGCCCAGGCCTTGCGCCAGGTGGCGCGGAAGGTCTCGATGATGCGGGCCTGATACTGCCCGAACGTCTCGCCCTCATCATGGTCGTGCAGTACGGTTCCCGAGATGAGCCCGATGCCCAGTTCGGCTGCCTGCACCGCCGAGCTTAGACTGGCCGAGCCTTGCCGAATACGGGCCCGCAAGGTCGGGCTATGCGGTGTCACGCGCAGCTCCGCACCTTGAGGCGCGCCCTGGCCCGGCTCGACGACGGTGTGCAGGACGTCACCTGAAATTGCGGAGAGGAAGCGTGCCTGACGGCGTTTCGCTTCCGTTCGGTGCGTCGGCATCGACTGCACCGAACACAGCATCGAAGGCCGCGTTGGCACCGGTCGAAATGGCGAGTTCCAGCCGGCCATCGATCAGCAGATCCGTCGTCCCTGCCGCCTCCGCGAGCAGGATCGGGTCCTGATAGCGCATCGGGATGACTGCCGATCCGAGCCTGATACGCCTGGTATGCTGGCCAACGGCAGCGAAGAACGGAAGCGGTGAAGACAGGTAGTGATCGAAATGTCGCTGGTAGGCCCAGCCGGACTGGTAGCCGAGCTGTTCGGCCTGTCTGAACAGTTCGATCCCGTCCCGCAGCCCCTGAGCCGGCCCGGCCTCGTCGTTGAACGACACGCGGGTGTTGAAGCCCAGCCGTTGCTTCGGACGGAACGATGCGGGCAGGGTGCTGGCAGGTGCAGCAATGGTCATGCGATCTGTTCCTTTCGGAGAATTTGCCGAGATTTTGGCTGCGGCACGCGGACGGGATCGGCGATGCTCGACGGGATCGATTCCAGCAGCGATGCGGTATAGGGGTGTTGCGGATTGCCGAAGATATCCGTGACCGTCCCATGTTCGACGATGCGGCCCCGGTGCATCACCGGAGACAGTGTGCGCGAGCTGGCGAATAAGTGCCAGGTCATGGGAGACGAACACATAGGTCAGGCCGAGCCTGGCCTGCAGAGAAAGCAGGACTTCGACGATGTCAGCCTGAACGCTGACATCGAGAGCGGAGGTGGGTTCGTCCAGCACGATCACGTCGGGTTTAAGGACCAGCGACCGAGCGATCGCCACGCGCTGGCGCTGACCGCCTGACAGGGCTCCGGGCTTGCGCGTGAGGAGGTGTTCGCCGAGCCCGACATTGGCGAGCGCTTCGCGGACCTGCTCCGCCCGCTCCTTGGGCGTCCCGATCTTGAACCGGTCCAGAGGCTCGCGCACCAGATGCTCGACAGTCCACGTCGGGTCCAGCGAGATGAACGGGTTCTGGTAGACAAGCTGAAGATGGCGCCACACCACCCGCAGCGACTGGTGCGAGCGACCGACAAGGCGCTCGCCGGCAACCGAGATTTCGCCAATGTCGGGTTCTTCGAGCCCCAGCAGCAGCCGGATCGTCGTCGTCTTGCCTGAACCCGATTCGCCGACCAGCGCATGGGTCGTACCGGCCGGGACGGTGAAGGAAACGTCGTCGACCGCAGTCAGGATATTCCCATCGACCGCGAACCGCTTGGTGACGGCGCTGACTTCGATCTTCGGCGCTTCGCTGCCACCTCGCAAACGAAAGCCTGGGTCACGCAGCCTCGCATAACGATCAGGGTTGAGGGCCGGAACATCGGCATGCAGTTTCCTGGCATATGCCGAAGCCGGCGACGAAAAGACAGCCGATGTCTTGCCTGCTTCCTGCACGAGGCCGTCCTTGAGGACCACCAGTTGGTCCGCCCGCTCCGCCGCGATTGCCAAGTCATGGGTGATAAGGAGCAGGCTGATATCCAGCTCTTGCTGCAAACGCGAGAGCAGGTCGAGGATCCGCTTCTGGATCGTGACATCGAGCGCGGAGGTCGGCTCGTCCGCAACCAGGAGCGCGGGCCGCGGCAGGACCGCAAGGCCGATCAGTACCCGCTGCAGCATGCCGCCGGACAGCTGGTGAGGATAGGAATCGTAGACCCGTTGAGGGTTGTCGAGCCCGACCTGGGCAAATGTTTCGAGAATGAGCGCCTTGCGGATGGCCGCATCGGCCTCGTCGGTCAGCGCCGCCGCCTCCATCGCCTGCACACCGATCATTCGCACCGGGTTGAGTGCGTTGCCGGGATCCTGGGGTACAAATCCAATGGCCCGTCCCCGCAACGGCCGGAACCGACGCTCGGGTAGCGCCAGCAGTTCCTGACCATCGAACTGGACATGTCCGGTCGCCTGCGCGCCGCTGGGGAGAAGCCGCAGCACCGCGCGGGCGATGGTCGATTTGCCCGAGCCAAATTCTCCTATGAGGGCAAGGCTCTTGCCACGGTCCAGGTCGAACCCCACGTTGCGAACGACCTCGTTGCTTCCGTAGGAGACCGATAGCCCATCGATTCGAAGTACGGGGGCAGCGTGTCGTGGCGCTGGCGCCACTGGAGCGGTGCGAATGAGAGTGGCGGTCAATCTGTCTTGCGAAGCCATCGGCTGATCCTATTCACGGAGAGGACGGTCAAGATCGTGACGAAAGCGGGGGCGTATATGAGCCACGGCCACTTGAGGTAGTCCTTGCCGATCGAGATCAGCAGGCCCCAGTCGGAGGCGGGCGGCGGGTCGCCGTAGCCGAGGAAGGCGAGGCTGGCGATCACCAGGATCAACTCGCCGAACTGCAGCACTGCGAGCGGCAGTACGGATCGTGAGGCATTGGGCAGGACGTGACGCCAAAGGATATACCAGCGCGAACCGCCGAGCAGGAACGACGCCTCGACGAATGGCGCTTGGCTGGTCTTAATGACTTCCGCGCGCGTCACGCGGGCGAAGATCGCCACCGCCGACACACCGGTGGCGATGGCCGCGTTTACGGTCTCGAAGCCGATAGCAGTGACGACGATGACGGCGAGCAGGAATTTTGGAATAGCCAGCAGCACATCGACCAGGCGGGCGAATACGACATCGACCCAGCCGCCGAGAAAGCCTGCCAGAAGGCCGATGAGGCCTCCGGCGACAACTCCGATCACGACCGCGATGAGCGCGCTCGATACGGAGGAGGCTGTGCCGTAAACCACGCGGGTATAGACGTCGCGCCCGAGGTGATCGGTGCCGAACCAATGGGCAATGCTCGGCCCGAGCAACTTGTCCGCCGGGACGCCGACAACCGGGCTATGGCTGGTGAACAGACCTGGAGCAAGCGACCACGCGATCACGAGCGCGATCACCGGGAACGATAGTGCCACAATCGGCGGTATTCGCAGCGCTCCCGCCCAGCCGGCGGTTTTGGCATTCGAGAGAGTGGAATTGAGGGCGAAGGTCATGGAGTCACCGCCTTGGTCGCGCCTATGGAGGTTTCGTCCGCGGTGGTCGGACGCCGCTTCGGCCCGCCAAGGAGCTTCACGCGCGGGTCGAGCAACGGGTAGAGGAGATCGGCGATCAGGTTGACGAGCACGAAGACCACCGCCCCGAGCGAGACGACCGCCTGCAGGACGGGCAAGTCCTGTGTGCTCACTGAGCGTTGCACCAGACTGCCGACACCGGTGCGGCCGAAGACCGTTTCGGTGATCAACGAGCCGCCGAGAAGCTCTCCGATGGTAAGAGCGATGACAGTAACGACGGGCAGGGAGGCTGGCTTGAGCAAATGCTTTGCGAACAGGCGCATCTGCCCGATCCCGCGACTGCGGGCGACCGCGGCATATTCTTGCTCTGCCTCTTTATCGAGATTTGCAATGAGCACTTCGGCGATCTGCGCGGATAGGGGTATCCCGAGTGCGACTGCGGCAAACAGGGTTGCCCAGAAGCTATTCGGGTCAATGACGCGGAAGAGGCCGATCTGGAAGCCGAAGACGTGGATCAGCACCAACCCAATCACGAAATTGGGCACCGACAGGAACAGCGACGGGAAACCTCGCAGCAATCCCTGACCGAACCGTTTCGGAACAAATCGGGTCCCGTAGGCAACCGCCACCGCCAGTACCAGAGCGACGGCGAGCCCCGCCGATGCAAGGATCAGCGTCGAGGGGAGAACTTCGGCGATCAAGGTTGCCACGGGTCGGTTGGATCGCATCGACATGCCAAGGTCGCCGCTCAAAAAGCCGGACAGCGATGTCCACAATTGCACGATGACCGGCTTGTCCAAGCCCTGAACGGCGACGATCTGCGCGATCTCCTCCTCGCTGAAGCCGTTCTGGGGATTGCGCAGGACACTCGTGATCGGGTCGCCAGGCAGGATACTGACGACAACGAAGGTAAAGACATAGGCCAGCAGGATAACGACGGCCGCCTGGCCGAGCCGCTTTGCGGCATAGGTTAGATAGGCAGTGCTCATGCCGACAACCTCCTCACATTGCTCGGTTTCGCGACGCGTCAATCGGTAATAAAGGCGGTGTAGTAGCTGGCATAGGCGACGCCGTTGTAGACTTCGCCCTTGAGGGTCGGCGACTGCACGTAAATGCGCTGGACGATCTGCGTGCGCGGGATGAAGTAACCCTGCTCGAGGACGTATTTCTGCAGCTCGTCGAGGAGCGGCTCTCGGGCATCGATGGAGGCGGCACCGGCGATCTTGTCGCGCAGTCCGTTGAGCTTTGCATCGCTGTCACCCAGCGCGAACCAGTTTTCGCCGTTGTTGGCGTTGGTAAGGATGCTGGCGACAGTGCCGGCGTCGATGAAGCTGCGCGTCACTTCGTAGGCCGGCACGGCCGGACCGCCATACTTGACCTTCTCGCCGTACGTCACGACGTCGTAGGCCCGGATGTCGACCTTCCAGCCGATCTTGCCGAGCTGCTGGGCGATGGAGCTCATCGATGGACTTCGACGTCGCGAGGTAGGGGTTTGAGTGAAGCGTTATCGCCAGCGGCTTTCCTTCCTTGACGCGTATGCCGTCGGCGCCCTTGAGCCAGCCCGCCTCGTCGAGGAGCTTCTCTGCCTTGTCGGGGGCATAAACCAGCAGGGCGCCGTGATCGGTCGCGCCGGGCACGTTGCTTTGAATGAAGGATTTCGCCAGTTGCCAATCTGCTGTGTAGACTGTGTCGATGATCTCCTGCCGATTGATGCCGGCCTGAAGCGCCTGACGCACCTTCACGTCACCATAGGGCGGAAGCTTGGTATTGACCGCCCAGCCATTCACGAAGCCAAGATAACGCGGCGTCGCGATCGTGAATCCCTCCTCTTTAAGGGATTTCAGCTCCTGAGGGGAGGCATTGTAAGCGACGTCGGCTTGCCCGGACTGAACCGAGGCGACCCTGAGTGATGGTTCTGACACTAGCTTGTAGGTGATCGAGTCGAGAAAGGCCGGACCGGTATGGCCGACGGCCGCAGGACCCCAGTTGTAGTCCTTGCGCTTCACCAGCTTGACGAAATCGCCCTCCTTCCAGGAGACGACCACATAAGGACCGCTGCCGGAGGTCTTGCTAAGGTCAGCCTGCTCGGCAGCGGGCTGCGCGATGGTCTTCGGGGAAATCAAGATCGAGCCGTGATAGCCGAGCGTTGGGATAAAACCGAGCGTCGGCTTCTTGAAGAAGACCTTGACCGTGGTCGCGTCGACCGCCTCGGCGTGGTCGTAGGTTTTGGGGAAGAGACCGATCGGGTTGATGCCTTCGTTCTTGCGCCCTGCGTACCAGATATCGAGATTGGCGACGACGGCGGCTGCATCGAGCGGCGAGCCATCGGAGAAGGTCACGCCGCTCTTGAGATGGAGCGTGAATTCGGTAGCCTTCTCGTTCTGCTCCCAGCGGTCTGCGAGCCAGGGACTGACCTTGCCATCGGCGTCGACATAGAGGAGCTTGTCGGTCGACATGGCCCCAGATGTGGCCCTGGAAGCTGGAGATCGCGCTGTTGTTCGGAATCCATGTGTCGCCGGGCGAGTTCGATCAGGAAGGTGATGTCGCCGCCGTCGCGCGGGCTGTCGGCAGCCTGGGCCGGAGCAAACCCCGTCGTTGCGACCAGAACGGCTGCAGCCGCCGCGGATGTCGTGATCAGCAGCCGGCGCCTGGAAAAGGAGAGCAAGGTAAAGCGTTCGGTCATGAAGGGTCCTGATGGTTCGAGTTGTTGTCTGTGCCTGTAATTTCGAGCTGTCTCAGTTCTACCAGTGCGTCCTCATCCAGATTTCCTGCGAACGGTGCACCGAACCGCATCCGCTTCGGCGACCTTGCCGAGCCGGCGAAACGCCTGCCTGAAAACCGAGAAAAGTCTGTCTGCTTACGTCACCTGGACGGCCAGAACGAATGCTTGGCGCTGGCGCAATTGCTCAGCGCTTGATCGCCATTCAGCCGAAGACCGTGCTTGCTGATAGTTTTCCGGTCGTGAGCGGCCCCTTGTTTTTTGACGAGAAGATCATGGCGATAGCCTAGCATGGTGGCTCAATGGAGAAAGACCAGTTGTTCTTTTTCTACTAAAATTATGGATTATTTTGCCGTGGTTCTCGCAGCTGTTAGAATCAGCTTTTCAGGGGACTTTCGATCGTTACTCACGGCGCTGTTTGATCAGGGCTGGATCTGTCAGCCGATACACCGAACTTCATCCCCTCGAAAATCCGCAACGGCGGCGGTTCTCCGGCAAACCGTTTCACTTCTACCTTCGTGATCTGTCCGGTTGAGCCCTGCGCCAGCTGGGAAGTTCCGACATCGCGAGTGAGGATGTTCGGATTGCCGTGGACGCACATGGCTTTCTCTGCCGTCGGGTCGTCCGGCGCGAACCATGCGCCCGTTGCAAGCTGCATGACGCCCCTTCGAACGTCTTCACTCAACACAGCTGCAGCAAGGCAACTGCCTCGCGCGTTGAAGAGACGCACGATATCGCCCTCCAAGATGCCGCGCTTGGCCGCATCAACGGGGTTGATACGAACCGGCTCCCGGTCCTTGATCTTGGTCGAGCGGCTGAATTGGCCATTGTCCAGCTGGCTATGCAGGCGCTGATACGGTTGGTTGCAGACCAGATGCAGCGGCGAGTGCCGCGGCGGTTACGCCGGAACCGCAGCTTGCGATAACAGGCTTTGAGAAATCGAGGCCTGCCGTCTCGAACGCCTTCGCGATGCTGGCGACATCCACCAATTCGCCCGTCTGGGAATTGGTAAGCGCGTTGAAGGGAAGGTTGAGGCTACCCGGAATATGGCCGGAGCGCAGTCCCGGACGCGCTTCCTTCTCGTCTGCCGTGAAGCGGGCGGCGGACCGTGCGTCGATGACCTGATCGGCCCGGCTATGGAGATTGCCGAGGACCTGAGCCTTGGAACGCACGGCGTCAGGATGGAAGCTCGCGTGGAAATGGCCCATGCGTGCCGGCGTAACCTGATTGGTGACCGGGCGACCGTCCGCCAACCATTTCCTCAAGCCGCCGCCGAGCACTGCGACCTTGTCGTGACCGAAGGTGCGCAATGTCCACCAGACGCGACCGGCCGACATCAGGCCGGGCGTATCATAGACTACGACGGTGCAGTCGTTCGAGATGCCGAGGTTGGAGGCATAACGCTCGAAGGCATCGGCAGAGGGCAGCAAGTGCGGTAGCGAAGTCTCGTGATCGGCAATGTCATCGATATCGAAGAAGCGCGCGTTGGGGATATGACGCGCCGCAAAATCCTCGGCAGCGACAGGCGTGACGCCCGGTAGCTTGAAGGACCCGTCGAGAATAACAAGGTCTGGATGGTCGAGATGTGCCGCCAGCCATTCGGTGGAGACGAGGGAACCCGGCAGGGAAAGAGACATGGAGAACTCCGGAGATATGTCTGGTAGGCCGCAAACTGCGTCGCGGGCAGCCGTTGGCGAAGAAATCAGGCGACCAGTTTTTCGCCTTTGAGATGTTTTTCCAGGAAAGGCAGGCTGTCCTGTCCCCAGTAGAGTTCATCCTCGTAACCGAAGGTCGGAAGGCCAAACACGCCGGCGGTCTTGGCGGTCTCGTAGTTGGCTTTCCGGATCGCCTGCACAGCGTCGCTCTGGCCCTGCTCATTCAATGCAGCACCGTCAAAGCCCGCAGCGTCAGCAATCGCCCAGCGGATCTCGGCGTTGCCGATATCCTCGCCGCGCGTCCAGAAGGCTTCCTGAAGCGCTTTCGTCAGCTTGAGCCAATCTTTGCCTGCCTCGATGGCGGCGATGACCATGAAGCCGGCCGGTGTCGGATCTGAAAGGGCGGCGCGGTTGTCGAAGTTAAGAACCTTTCCCCGCAGTGCCGCCCAGCGTTTCAGGTCCTTCGTCCAGTAGGCCCGGCGCGCTTCCGGCCGATTGCGCGAGTAGATACCGCCATTGTCCTCAATCAGGGGAATGACATAGGGGCGGATCATGGCGCCATGCTCGCTCGCCAGTGCCGCGAAGGGCTCCAGGCCGATGAAGGCCCAGGGCGAGCCGATGCCGAAGAAATAATCGATGGTCTTTGTCATGGTCTGCTGCTTTCAGGAGGGCTGATCGGTGGAGACTGCCGTATCGAAGACGGAAAGTGCGCAATCGCGGGCAACGAGAACGGCGCGCGGATCGCGTCCAACCGCCACCGTGGCGAGGGCTCCTTCATAGAGAAGGGAAAGATGCGCCACTGCTTGGTCCGGGGTGTCACTTGCTCTCGCCATGATGGCGGCAAATATGTCCCTCACCATCGCCTTATGGGTTCGCGCGACGGACACAACACGTTCGGAATCGCCGTGCTCGGCGACCGCAAGAGCAAAAGCGCAGCCCCGAAACTCGGGGCTATCGGCCTTTTCGTGCAGGCGCTCGAAGATCAGTTTGATCTGGTCCCTTGGAGGCCCGGCTGCATCCAACACTTCCTGCAGCGAACGGATAACCCGATCGTGACGAGCCTGGAGATAGGCTGCAACGAGATGGTCCTTCGACGGGAAATGACGGTATAGCGTTGCCTTGGCAACATTCGCTTCCTCTATGATGCGATCTATGCCGACCGCCCGGATGCCTTCGCGATAAAAAAGCGCGCTGGCGGCGGTGAGGATCTGGTCTGCTATGGCTTCTCTCATGGGGCTCTTCAGGTTCGTTGTGTCATCGTCATGGGATCGGCAGACTGCCGCTCACCTCGCTGCAGCGAGACCGGTCTGTCTCGCCTGATGGGATTTGTCGACCAGTTGCAGGATCGCGTCAAGCGGCAGCGCGCTCGAGAAGTCGCCTTGATGTGCCAATCTCCCTGCAAGCACCTGAACAGCCGCATTGTAAGGTGTCGATGTGCCATGGAGACGACCAAGCAAGACGATCTCGCCGTTAAGAAAATCGACCTCGCTCGACGCACCGCGCGTAAAACTTTGCCAGGTCGATTGCTGGCCCGGATGGATGCCGCTGTTTTGCGCCGTGCGCCAATCCGAAATATCGACGGTCCGCTCAGACGGCAATGCAAGTGTGTACCCAGCAGCCTGAAGAGCGCGTCGCGCCTCATCCACGAGAGCCTCCCCGATCGCACCCCGCAGATCGGCGGCCCCATCGAACAGTTCCAGCACGTTTCGCACGTTGTGAAGGAGCTTGGCCGATTTCCAGCGACGGATCTCGGCGCTTGCCTCTACGAGATAGCCCGCATGGTTCAGGTCTGCGGCAATCCGGTCGCCCGTTTCGTCACGCCCAAATGGAAAGCGCCCGACCGTGATCACGCCAACCTGCGGATCTCCGCCCACAACGACCTTGCCCGTCTCGGTAAACCGTGCCGGCGTCAGGATACTTGCCCCATAGACATGGGTAAAGGTCCTGAGCGCAGCCGCTTCCGTTGCAAGCCCATTTTGGAAAGTTACCACCGGAAGGCTTGTCGCCGCCGCACCTGTGGAGTTCGATACGTTTCGCCAGGACCAGAAGGCGAGGGCGCCGGCCGCATCCTGCGACTTCACCGTCAGCAACAGGATATCGTCCGGCGTCAATTCGGGTGGATCGGCTAGGTCGAAGGCATTCAGATTTATCTGCCGCGTACCCGAAGGGCGCTGGTAGCTCAGGCCGTGTTTCCTGATGTGGCTGATCTGCGCTCCGCGGCCGACCAATGCATATTTGATGCCGGATTGCTCGAACTGCGCAGCGAGGCTCGCGCCGACCGCGCCGGCCCCGATGATAACATAGCGTGTCATCTGTTTTTCCTCGTCCTGTCCTGCCTCACACACACAGATTCTGCCTGAGGGTCTCGTGCTGGTAGTCGTGGTGGAAAATATCCCGCGCCGCTGCAGTTCGGGGATCAGGTGATCTGTCACTGCGGAAAGGCCGAGTTCGTATTTCAGGGTGAAGGCCAGGAAATTGAATCAATCGGTGCGCCCCGCTCGTACCGATCCTGCAACTGATCGGCGATATTCTCGACCGAGCCGATGGGGAACCAACGGCCGGCACCGCTGGAGTGATCCCAACGGATGGTTCGGATACGAGGCTTGGAATAATCATTGGTCTCCTAAAGGCCACAGGCAAAGGCGGGTCGGATACAAAAACCGTTCGCTACCGCATGTCAGGAAGCCTAAGGGAACAGGGCGCCACCAAGAAAGACTGGTCGTTCTTTTTCTGCTGAATTTATAGAAAATAGTTTGGTGATTTGCTGTTTTGCCGCGACCATTGTGCACGGGAGCTTCAAGGGATCTGAGAACGCGGTGCGGCGAAGACGAAGCTTGCAGCCTCAAACTGCTGGTCTTAGCAGCCGCCGGAGCGATGATGCCGCCAAGCTCTCCTCAAGACAATTTTTTCATTTCCGCTGCCATTGATGCAACGGCGTTCCTTAGCGCCGAGCGGATGCATACATACCTTTAGAGCTAACGATATCTGCGAGAGCCCGCTTCATGGCAAAATCCCTGCATCTTACAGCCTTCATGCGTCCGGTCAGCCTGCACACGGGAGCGTGGCGTTATCCCGGATCTTACCCGGACGCGAATTTCAATTTCGGCCATATCAGGTCGTTCATCCAAAAGCTCGAGGAGGCGAAGTTCGATGCCTTCTTCATGGCCGACCATCTGGCCGTGTTGAACATGCCGATCGACGCGCTTGTCCGCAGTCATACGGTCACGTCGTTCGAGCCCTTCACGCTGCTTTCGGCGCTTGCCTCGGTCACGGAAAAGATCGGCCTTGCCGCCACAGCTTCGACCACGTTCGACGAGCCGTATCATGTCGCCCGCCGCTTCGCCTCGCTTGATCATATCAGTAACGGACGCGCCGCCTGGAATATCGTCACCACGTCCAATCCCGAATTCCGCCCGGAATTTCGGCCTGGACGAGCATGTCGAACATGGCGAGCGATATGCGCGGGCGCGCGAATTCTACGAGGTCGTCACCGGGCTCTGGGACAGTTTTGCGGACGATGCCTTCATCCGCGACCAGCAAAGCGGCATTTTCTTCGACGCGGCGAAGATGCACGTGCTTGATCACAAGGGTAAAGAACTCAGCGTGCGTGGCCCACTTAACATTGCCCGGCCTGTCCAGGGCTGGCCGGTGATCGTGCAGGCGGGGCAATCGGAGCCCGGTCGCCAGCTTGCCGCCGAGACCGCGGAGCTCGTCTTCTGTTCACCGCGCGATCTTGCCGCCGCCAAGATGCTTTATGCGGACATCAAGAGGCGAATGCCAGCGTTCGGTCGCAAGCCCGAGCATTTGAAGATCTTGCCGGCTGCACTCATCGTGATCGGCGACACGGTCGAGGAGGCGAAAGCCAAACGCGCCAAGCTCGACAGCCTTGTGCACTACGACAGTGCGATCGCTTCACTGTCAATCGCGCTAGGCCATGATGCATCGGGTTTCGATCCCGATCAGCCCTTGCCGGAAATTCCGGAAACCAATGCCAGCAAAACCGGACGCGCCCAGGCCGTGCGCTTGGCGCAGGAAGAGAAACTGACGGTTCGCCAGCTCGCACAGCGCTACGGCGGCTATGCCGGACTTGCCTTCGTTGGGACGCCGCAAACCATTGCCGACGAAATGGAGGCCTGGCTTTCGGAGGAAGCGTCGGACGGATTTACAGTCGTCTTTCCCTATCTACCCCAAGGTCTGGACGATGTAACGCAGCGGCTTGTTCCGGAATTGCAACGGCGTGGCCTTTTCCGCAACGATTACGAGGGAACGACGCTTCGCGAACATTTGGGCCTTCCCCGCCCGGCTAACGCGTTCTTCGCCTAACGGGGTTTGCCGGGGGATGCGCACCAATATGGCTCTGCTGCACGCTGCCCACAGTAGAGGACGTGCATCGGAGTTGAAGGTTCCCCGCAAAGTATGCTTTTCTCAGGCTTGCTTGCCGCAGCCTCGGGTTTTCGATCATATCGGCCATCCTCGTGGTGCTGCCGCGCCACGTGAACAAGTCGACCTCGCTTTTCTGGGGTTCCTGGGGCAAGCACCGCCATCGGTTCTCGGATGCCGCGCAGCGCCGGGACGAGGTCTACCTCTTCAACGAATATCTCAACAATGCCGACATCCTGTCGGCCATCGCGCGCTTTCCGCGGGCTGATGGTGACCGTCATCGCCTACGTGCTACTGCTCATTGCGGCTTAAGCGATGCAGCGATGACGCGAGCTGGCCTTGGACCTGTTTCTTCTGTATAAGCCCTCGTCCCGCGTGAGCTGAGCTCTCCATGTGCCGGTTCGGAGCAGCGGGGCGGCAGCGAAACGAGATCGAGTTATGACGCAAGGCAAGATGTCTGTGGCGGACGGCAAGGGGCATTATTCCAATGGCTCCGTCTTCGCCGTTGCACCTATGATCGACTGGACCGATCGCCATTGCCGGTATTTCCACCGGCAGATCAGCCGGAATGCTTTGCTCTATACCGAAATGGTCGTGGCGGACGCGATCATTCACGGGCCGCGGGAGAGGCTGCTGTCGTTTGATAGCGACGAGCATCCGGTGGCGCTGCAGCTCGGCGGATCGGATCCGGTGAAACTTGCTGAGGCGCTGCGGATCGCCGGGCCCTACAGCTACGACGAGATCAACCTCAATGTCGGCTGTCCTTCGGACCGGGTGCAATCGGGAACCTTCGGGGCCTGCCTGATGCTGACGCCGGAGGTGGTGGCGAATTGCGTTAAGGCCATGAAGGCAGTCTCCAAGGTACCGGTCACGGTAAAATGCCGGATCGGCGTGGACGAGCAAGAGCCGGAAGAGGCACTGCCGGAACTGTTGGCGCGGGTGCTGGACGCAGGCGCCGATGCCGTGTGGATCCATGCGCGCAAGGCCTGGCTCAAAGGGCTGAGCCCGAAGGAGAACCGCGAGATCCCGCCGCTCGACTACGGCATCGTCTATCGCATGAAGGAGCGGTGGCCGGAGGTCTTTATCGGTATCAACGGCGGCATCCAGACGCTGGACGAGGCAGCGGCGCATCTGGAGCATGTCGACGGCGTGATGCTGGGGCGGGCGGCCTATCAGAATGCGGGGATCCTGGCGGATCTCGATCACCGCTTCTTCGGCGCGCCGGCGGCCGAGCCGGACTGGGACGGGCTGCGCGACCGCATGATGGCCTATGCCGTGCGGCATATCGAAACCGGCGGGCGGCTGCAGCATGTGGCGCGGCATATGGTCGGGCTCGTCACCGGGCTGCCGGGCGCCAGGCGCTACCGGCAGATTCTGTCGAGCGATGCGGCAAAGGCAGGCGCCGGGCCGGAGGTGATCGCGGCGGCGTTTGCGGCGGTGGATTTTTCAGGTGCCAAGGAGGCGCTGAGCGCCTGAGGCCCAAAGCAAAAACGGCGCCTGGGAGGCGCCGTTCTCATTCCTGCCGTGGCAGAAACTAAAATCAGTTGGCCGAGATGTTGACGGCCTTCGGGCCCTTGCCCATGCGGTCCGGCTCGGTGTCGAAAGTGACCTGCTGGCCTTCGCGCAGCGACTGGATGCCGGATGCCTGGAGAGCGGAGATGTGGACGAATACGTCCTTTGCACCGCCGTCAGGAGTGATGAAACCAAAACCCTTGTCCTGGTTGAAGAATTTTACGACGCCTTTGGTGGCCATGTGGGATAGTCCTTTTCCCTTAGTCTGTCTGGTATCCGCGCCCCCGAGAGGAAGCGGACGGCTTTAGCTTTCGTCCCGTTAGACCGGAACGAAGGGTCAGTCGGAGAAGTCACGTACGGGGAAAGAACGTCTACGCAGGCGGGGGTTACCCGCGCCGCCTTCCGTAACGGAAGGCTTTACCACATCTGTCCAGTCACCGGCATGCTAATGCCCGAGTGCTGCAATTGGTGACAGCATTTTGGGAAAAAAGCAAGCGGCAATATTGTGGCATGCGCTGATGCAAGCCCGGAAACGCCAAAGATTCAAACACTTGACGAAATGTTACCTTTCGCAGTGCGGCCTGTGTCATTTGCGGATTCCGTAACGGAACGGGACCGTGCCGCGCTTCCTCTGCAGCGATATCGACCGCCGCCTGCACCCTGCGGTTCCATACCCGCCGCCATCTGCGGCGCGCCCCATTCCCTGTGTTTTTCAGAGCAATCCAACCTCGGCGCGTCGGCGCCGTGCCGGCGCCGTGAGTGACTCTCTTACAGTGTTGAATGAGCCTCCCGCGCCATGGACGTGGCGCTGCTGGTGCCCTGTGACAAGCATAGGAATGAGGGATGGCCGCCGAAGTCGGTTCATCGAAGCGCTCGTGCGTCCCAGCGAATTCACATGCCGCTCCACAATTTCGTCCCGACTGGACCCGAATATGGCGGGCGCGGGTGCTTCGGGCTTGATGCCGGAGGGCCGAGGGGGTAGGTCACGGGAGTGGGGACAGGTGAATGCTAATGGACAGGTGGGCGGTTTGATCGATCCCTATATTTTGCTTGGACTTGACCGCGACGCCGGCGAGCAGGCGATCCGAAGCGCCTGGCGCAAGGCCGCCAAGACCGCGCATCCCGACTCGGGCGGCGATGCGGAGCATTTCGGCCGGTTGCAGACCGCCTACGAACTCTTGAAGGACCCGGTGCGCCGCCGCGTCTACGACGACACCGGCTACGATCCGCAGCTTGCCGACCCCAAGGACCTCGAAGGCGTGCTGATGCTGGAAAAGCTCGTCAACGACGTCATCCTCGACGAGCGCGAACCCGGCAGCTTCGACGCGGTGGCGGCCATGCGCAGAAAACTCTCCGACGATATCGTCAAGAACCGCTTCCACATCCTGGAGCTGGAGCGCCACCGCAACCGCGTGCGCCAGCACATAGACCGCCTCGGCCGTCGCCCGGAAACCGACGTGCTCGGCTCCATGCTGCGCGCCCGCAGCCAGTCGATCACCGACGCCATCCGCAAGGCGGAAGGCCAGATCGAGGCGATCGAGCATGCCTATCAGATGCTCGAGGGGTATTCCTACGAGGTGGAAATGGTGGCGATGGTGGCCGTGACGGAGCGGCGTGGGGAGGCCGCGGAGTAGGGGGCGCTCCACGGCTGTCGGTCATCCTCGGGCTTGACCCGAGGATCCACGCTTAACGTCCAATTCTGGATATTGATCCTCGCAGGCGCATCGCAGGCGTGATTATACGGATCATATGCGCGCATTTATGGACGGCCGGTCGGAAACTGGTTTCGCATGTCGTGACCGACAACGATTTCCGACCAGGTGCTGCACGTCGATCAGTGGCTTGACTGAAGGGTGCATAGAAAGGGTCATTCACCGCGCCGACTGGATCCCCGACCGAGTCCTCGATGGGGAGGAAGTTCAGTGGCCCGGACGCCCGGTCTTGCCCTTCGTCCGGCCCTTGCGCTTCTGATCCGCAGGGTCCTCGTAGGAGCCGGCGCCCGTTTTGCCGCGGACGAGGGGGCGGGGGTCGTCGCTGGATCCTCGGGTCAAGCCCGAGGATGACGGAGAGGAGGGCGCGTCGGCGCGTTCCGGCTGGCCTTCTTCCAGCGGTGAGAAGGGCTTCGTGCTCTTCGCGGCATCCGGCTTTATCGGCAGCTTGCCGGTGACTGGTTTTTCGGTGCGGCCGACGGTCATTTCGTCGAGGGTGTTTTTGCGGAAAAGGGGCTTCCTCGCGGGTTCGGCGACGTCGCGGCCCATTTCATCCAGATCGGGCTTGCGGAAGAGCGGTATTGCGGTGTCGGTGCCGGGTCCCATGTCGTCGAGGCTGGGTTTGGCGAAGGAGGAGGTTCCACGCCCGCCCTCGTGGTTCGAGACTGTCCGTTGAGCCTCCTCACCATGAGGGCTTCTGCTGGCGCCAGTTGCGGCACGGCTTGCTCCACCCCCATGCTGAGGCGCGGAGGTCGAAGACCGGAGCCTCGAGGCATCCTTACGTCCGCCCTCCATCGCCCTTGACTCCTCGCGGGCCATCGGGTCGTCCATGACCGCCAGCTCTGCGGCCTTGAGGCGTTTGATTTCGTCGCGGAGGCGGGCGGCTTTTTCGAAATCGAGGTCGGCGGCAGCGTCGCGCATCTGTTTTTCCAGCGCGTTGAGATGAGCAGCCAAGTTGTTGCCGACGAGGTTGCCGCCGTCGGCGAAACCCTTGCCGGAGACGCCGGAGATGTCGGCGCGGACGTGGTCGCGTTCGTAGACCGAATCGAGGATATCGGAAATGCGGGCCTTCACCGATTCCGGGGTGATGCCGTGTTCCTCGTTGTAGACCACCTGCTTTTCGCGGCGGCGGCTGGTTTCCTCCATGGCGCGCTTCATCGAGCCGGTGACGGTGTCGGCATAGAGGATGACCTTGCCGTCGACGTTGCGCGCGGCGCGGCCGATCGTCTGGATCAGCGATGTTTCGGAGCGCAGGAAGCCCTCCTTGTCGGCGTCGAGGATGGCGACGAAGCCGCATTCGGGGATATCGAGGCCCTCGCGCAAAAGGTTGATGCCGACCAGCACGTCGAAGGCGCCGAGGCGCAGGTCGCGGATGATCTCGATGCGCTCAAGCGTGTCGATGTCGGAATGCATGTAGCGGACACGCACGCCCTGCTCGTGCAGGTATTCGGTGAGATCCTCGGCCATGCGCTTGGTAAGCACTGTGACGAGGGTGCGGTAGCCCTTGGCGGCAGTCTCGCGGATTTCGCCGAGCACGTCGTCGACCTGGGAGCGGGCGGAGCGAACTTCCACCGGCGGGTCGATGAGGCCGGTCGGGCGGATGACCTGTTCGGCGAAGACGCCGCCGGCCTGCTCCATCTCCCAGCCGCCCGGCGTGGCGGAGACAGCGACGGTGTCCGGGCGCATCGCATCCCATTCCTCGAAGCGCAGCGGGCGGTTGTCCATGCAGGACGGCAGGCGGAAGCCGTATTCGGCGAGCGTCGCCTTGCGGCGGAAGTCGCCGCGGTACATGCCGCCGATCTGCGGCACGGTGACGTGGCTCTCGTCGATGAAGAGCAGGGCGTTGTCGGGGATGTATTCGAAGAGGGTGGGCGGCGGCTCGCCGGGGGCGCGCCCGGTCAGGTAGCGCGAATAGTTCTCGATGCCGGCGCAGGAGCCGGTGGCCTCCAGCATCTCGATGTCGTAGCGGGTGCGCTGCTCCAGGCGCTGGGCCTCCAGCAGGCGGCCGGCCTTTTCCAGCTCGGCGAGGCGGAGCCTCAGCTCCTCCTTGATCGCCTTGATGGCGCCGTTGAGGGTGGGGCGTGGTGTGACATAGTGCGAATTGGCGTAGATCTTGACCGATTTCAGGTCGCCGGTCTTCTGGCCGGTCAGCGGGTCGAACTCGGTGATGGCGTCGATCTCGTCGCCGAACATGCTTATGCGCCAGGCAGCATCTTCGAGGTGCGCCGGGAAGAGCTCGATCGTGTCGCCGCGGACCCGGAACGAGCCGCGCTGGAAATCCATGTCGCGGCGCTTGTATTGCTGGGCGACGAGATCGGCGAGCAGCTGGCGCTGGTCGAGACGGTCGCCGACCGACATCTGGAAGGTCATGGCGGTGTAGGTCTCGACCGAGCCGATACCGTAGATGCAGGAGACGGAGGCGACGATGATGCAGTCGTCGCGCTCCAGCAGCGAGCGCGTCGCCGAGTGGCGCATGCGGTCAATCTGCTCGTTGATCGAGGATTCCTTCTCGATATAGGTGTCGGAGCGCGGGACGTAGGCCTCCGGCTGGTAGTAGTCGTAGTAGGAGACGAAATATTCGACGGCGTTGTCCGGGAAGAAGTTCTTGAACTCGGAATAGAGCTGGGCGGCGAGCGTCTTGTTCGGCGCCAGGATGACGGCGGGGCGCTGTGTCGCCTCGATCACCTTGGCCATGGTGAAGGTCTTGCCCGAGCCGGTGACGCCGAGCAACACCTGCGAGCGATCGCCGTTTACCAGGCCCTCGACGAGGTCCTTGATGGCGGCCGGCTGGTCGCCGGCGGGCTGGTAGTCCGAAGCCATGCGGATGGTGATTCCGCCTTCGGATTTCTCCGGCCGGGCCGGGCGGTGCGGTGTCCAGATCTTGCCGTTCTTGTGCAGTGGATTGCCGGACTCGATGAGCGCCGAAAGCGCCTCGACCGTGGCCGTGACGGCGGTGCTGGCCGAAAGCTGCGAGGCCTCCTCCAGCGTCGTATCCATGCCGGAGACCGGATTGAGGCCGGCGGCGGCGCGAGTCTTCGGATCGGTCGAACCGCCCATCGAGGTGCCGCGCGCCGATTTCGAGGCGGCGATCTCCACCTTCTTGCGGTGCTTGCCGGCCTTGGAGGCTATCTCGCGCTGCGTCTCGACGCTCGACGCCTCGGCATCGGCCTCGAGCTGCTTCACCCAGTCGGCGACGGAGCCCTCCAATGAAGCGCCTTCAATGGACGACTGCGGGGCTTCCTCGAAGCCGTTCGGGGCGGGGGATTTCTTCGTCGATTTGGCCATGCGCGGAATATGGAGAGAGTCAGCGCTAAAGGGAAGAGGCAAAGAGTACAAAAGGGAAACGAATAAATCGTTCGCATTTGGTAAATAGTGCCGATCAATTTTTTCCCGGCCCAATTTTTTTCGGCCGTTGTCGGCGCGGACGGCTGCCCCACGTCCTTGGCAGGTAGCGGGGCATGTAACGGGGCATGTAACGGGAGCACCCACCTGGGGCATGTAACGGGCCACAGGCGCCACGAAGGAGAGCAGATATGAGAAAGATCATCACCGGTGCATTTGTCAGTCTCGACGGCGTCATGCAGGCCCCGGGCGGCCCGGACGAAGATCCCGTCGGGGGCTTCAAGTACGGCGGCTGGGTTGCCCCTTATTTCGACGAGGCGATGGGAAAGGCCGTGGGCGAGATGTTCGCCCGGCCGTTCGATCTTCTGCTCGGCCGCAAGACCTACGATATTTTCGCCGCCCATTGGCCCTATGTCGCTGCCGACGACCCGATCGGCCCGCTGTTTGACCGCATCACCAAATATGTCGCGACCCGCAATCCGGGCTTCAAGCTCAGCTGGCAGAACAGCCAGATGCTCGGGGACGACGTGGTCGGCGCACTCAGGACGCTGAAAAGCGGGGAGGGGCCGGATCTGCTGACTCAGGGCTCGACCGACTTTCTGCAGACCCTGTTCAGAAACGACCTGGTCGATGAAATCAATGTCTTCTTCTTTCCGGTCGTGCTCGGGAAGGGCAAGAAATTGTTCGGCGACGGTGCCTTTGCGGGCGCGCTGAAACTCGTCGGATCGAAGGTCTCCGGATCCGGTGTCACGATCAACAAATACGTCCGCGACGGCGACGTCGTCACCGGCTCATTCGAATTCGAACAGCCGACCGCGGCGGAGCTTGAGCGGCGCAGGAACCTGAGCTGAGGCGAACGGGTGCGCCTGACAGGTTGATAGGGCCGGGGTGTCCCACCTTCGGCGCGGAGGGACAATCGCCGTTTATGCGGTCAGGACGTCCTCGATGTGGATCGGCAGGGTCCGCACGCGTTTGCCCGTTGCGTGGAATACCGCGTTCGCAATCGCCGGTGCGGTTCCCACCAATGCAATCTCGCCCAGCCCTTTCACGCCGAGTGGGTTCACATGCGGATCGACCTCGTCGACGAAGAGTGCGTCCAGCTTCGGGATATCGAGATTCACAGGCATGAGGTAGTCGGCCATATGGGCGTTGACCGGCCGGCCGTTGCGCAGATCGAGGACCGTGCGCTCCATCAATGCCATGCCGATGCCCCCGATCATTCCGCCGGTGCATTGGCTTCTGGCAAGCAGCGGGTTGACGACGCGCCCTATGCCATAGGCCCCGACGATGCGGCGCACCCGGATCGTGCCGACATCGGGATCGATGGCGACTTCAGCAAAAACCGCGCCGAAGGAATGCATCGAAAATCGTTCCGTCACCTCCCGATCGCGCTGAGCAGATCCGTTGGCTTCGATCGGAATGCCCGGTCTCTGGCGACGATGTCCTGATAGGACAAACCCGGCGACGCGCTCCCCGCGGCGGTGAAGACGCGCCCCGCTCCACTCAAGATCGTCCACCGACGCCTCCGAAGGCCGACGAGCCGGCATCCTCCGTCGGCACTGGCGGGCGGCCTGCGCCTGTGCCTCAAGACAGGCAGCCCGGATTGCCGACCCTACCGACGCCATCGTCCATGAACCGCCATGCGAGGGTGTCTGGCGGGTAATCCGACCTGCCGAGCCTGAACCGAACCTGCTCCAGCGGCAGTCCAAGGAATTCCGCCGCTACCTGGGTCATGGACGTATAGGTTCCCGGACCCATGTCGCTGGCAGCCGCCTCGACCTCAGCCACGTTCCGTCGGCCAGCAGCCGAACTCTGGCGTTCGCAGGTGCATGGAAACGCCGGATAGGTTGCGGTGGCCGCTGCCCATGCCGATCTGAAGACGTCGCGTCGCGCATGGAGCGCGGTTCGGGGATCCGTTCGAGCCCAACCAAAGCGGTCGGCGCCGAGTTCATAACATTGCATCAGCGAGCGGCTGGAGAATGGCTTGTTTTCAGCTTCATCGTTCTGCGGCTCGTTGCGGCGTTTCAACTCTATCGGATCGATCCCGAGCTTATAAGACAATTCGTCCATGGCACTTTCGAGCGCAAATATGCCGCTCGCTTCGCCAGGACCGCGCATGTGATTCGGCGTGTGCTCGTGTCGAGTTGCGCCAGGCGGTAGCTGGGTGCTCACGTTGGGGCAGGAATAGAGGTAATCGGTGACGGTGGTCAGGGCCTCCGTGAATTGCTCGTAGCGGCTTGTCTCTCCCGCGCCTTCGTGAACCACTGCCCGTGAGCCTACCCTCAAGCGTTGCTCCAAGAGCAATCCTCTGAAGCGTGCCGCGGCCGGTGACCGGTGGTGAAGAACATCTGCTTGCGGGTGAGCACAAGCTTGACCGGCCGTCCGACATGGCGTGCTGCAAGTGCCGCGAGCGTGACATGCGGCCAAGTCCGGAGGCTCGTTCCGAAGGCGCCGCCGATGAACGGACAGACGACTTCGACGTTGTCGACGGGCAGGTCGAACACTGCTGCGATCTCGGCTTGCTCATTCACGAGATACTGGCTCTTGCTCCAGAGGGTCAGCCGATCGCCGTTCCAGACTGCGATCGTCGCGTGCGGTTCCATCGGATTATGGTTCTCGCGGGCGATTTCGTAGATTCTCATCGATTTTGAGCAGGCCGCCTGCATCAGCGCGGCTTCGGCATCGCCCCGCGATCTGTCGGCATGCCCGTCCTCTGGAGCGATCCTGGCTACACTGCGGATCGGCGTGGTCGACGATCGGTTGCCGGGCCTCATAGGTGATCCGCAACGCGGCGGCGGCGCGCTCGGCATGGTCCATGGATATCCGCCACGACGACGGCGACGGGCTGGCCGTAGAAGCGCACGCTGTCGTCCTGCCAGTACGTGAAGGCGTTCGCCGACCGCTGGATCGATGACGGCCTTGTGCGGCAGATACGGCCAGACGTTCGGCGCGTTGCGGTGCGTGATCACACGCAACGACACCGGGCATGCCCTCGACCTCGGCGCTTTCGATCCCGGTCACTCGGCCGAGTCCGACGGTCGCGCTGACGATGCACGGCGTAGAGCTGGTCCTGGCTGGTTGAAATCGGCGGCGTAGCGCGCCTTGCCCGTGACCTTGGCGCGGCCGTCGACGCGGGTCAGAGGCTTTCCGATGAGGTTCATCGCTCATGCGACCTCTCCCGCCATTTCGAGCGCTCAGGACGATCGTCCTGGGCAAGAGCTCGACCTTGAAGTGCGTTGTGGTGCAGCGGCCGGACGCCCTCGCGTGGCCAGCTGCGCGGCTGTCCTCGAAGGCCTGCCTGCTCCGGCCTTTCTTCCAGCCAAGCGCGGCCTCGCAATCGCGCAGCCGCCAAGGCCGCGTGCCGACGCCGCCTGACCGCAATGACGGGCCTCGCGGATCACGCCGTCCTCGACCGCGAGGACAGCAGCCGCGGACACCAAGCGCGAATTCGTAGGAGGCGCGGTCGCGGACCTTCAAATAGCGGGCGCTGCGCTGCATGTGAGGTCCGCTCGGGCACGCGGAGTTCGACGATCAGTTCGCCTGGCAGCAACGTATGTTCGAGATGCAGGCGTATCGCCCGGCAGCCGGAAGAGCTCCTCCACCGGGAAGCTGCGCTCGCCCTGCGGACCTCGAACGCGCATGGTGGCGTCGAGCGCCACCAGCGCCACCGCGACATCGGAAGGATGCGTCGCCACGCAATGGTCGCTCGTGCCAAGGATAGCATGACCCGCATTCAACCCATCGATCGCGGCGCAGCCCGAGCCGGGCGTGCGCTTGTTGCAGCCGACATCGAGCATGCGGAAATAGGGACAGCGCACCCGCTGCAGCAGGTTGCCGCCCATCGAGGCCATATTCCGCAGTTGCGGAGAGGCGCCCTCGATCAGGCTTTCGGCGATCAGCGGCTGCAGACGCTTGAACATTTTCGGATCGGCGGCGACTTCGGCCATACGAGCGAGCGCGCCGATGACCAGATCCCCACCTTCCGCACGGATGTCGCGCAGGGGCAAGCGCTATTGATGTCGACGAGCCGTTCGGGCCGCTCGACCTCCTCGCGCATCAGGTCGACGAGTGTGGTGCCCCCGGCAATATAGCGCGCGCCCGCTGCCGGCTGCCGCTATAGCGTCTTCGGTACTGCGTGGCTTCTCCAAGACGTGAAGGGAAACATGGATCAGCGCCTTCCGCCCACGTTCGCTGAGCTGCCGCGACGATGCCCGGATAGGCGCCGCAGCGACAGATGTTGCCGCTCATCCAGAACTGGATCTCTTCCGGCGAACCTGCATGCCCTTCGGCTATGCAGCCCAGTCCGGACATGATCTGGCCGGGCGTGCAGAACCCGCACTGCAGGCCCTCGTGCTCGACGAACGCCTCCTGGAGCGGATGGAGCGTCGCCGTCCTTCTCGAGCCCCTCGATCGTCTCGATGCCGGGCTCCGTCGTGCATCGGATGCCAAGCGTCAGGCAGGAAACGACACGTCTGCCGTCGACGAGAATGGTGCATGCGCCACAGGCACCCTGGTTGCAGCCCTTCTTCGTGCCGGTGAGATCGAGCGTCTCGCGCAGGACATCGAGAATGGACTGACGCGGATCGACAGTCAGCATATGAGCGCGGCCGTTCACGGTCATCGTCAACGGCTACGTCTCGTTCATGACGGCTGCAGGAGAGCTTGTTGCCGCCATAGACTGATGTGGCAATGCGGCCAGCGCTACCGCCCCGGCGGTTGCCTGAAGCGCTTCCCTGCGCGACATGATGGGACCTGGCGGATGCAATTCAAACGTATTCTCGGCCATGAAGGGACCATCCTCTTCAACGCAATTGGGCGCGCGAAGGATAAGATCCGATGCCGCCAAGCTGCTGTCGCGATCTTTCGGAGTTGTTTGAATATTGCGACGATCGACGGAGAGCGAGACTGCACGAGGGCGAGGCTTGTGCCACACTCAGGTGCTTCTTGCTGGACGCGAGTGCTGAAACAGATGTTGGTTCTCAGAGCCGGTGGCGGAATTCGCTCGGTGTAAGGCCCGCCACTTTGCGGAAGCTCGCCGGTGAAAGAGGACTGGGTTTCGTATCCGACGACGAAAGCGATATCGATGATGCGCAGCCTTCGGTCTTTGAGCAGCGTCTTGGCATAGGCGATCCGCTGGCGGGTCAGCCACTGATGCGGCGTGTGCCCGGTGGCCATATGGAAGGCCGTGCAGAAATGGAAGCGGCTCAAATTGACCAGGTCCGCCAACTCCTGGATGCCTGATATCCTCGGCGAGATTTTCACGCATGTAAGCTGGTGACGCGCTTGACCTGCCAGCCCAACAGTCCGCGCCGCGGTCGAAGGCGAGATCGACGTCGAAATCGCTGAGTGGAATCTGATGAGTTGGAGGCAGACAAGATCGAGGAGTTGCTCAATAAACAGGTGAGACATTGCGTCTCGCGAACTGATTTCGTCGTTGATCAGCTTCATGATCGCGAACAGTTTGGGGTCGTTGAAATGCACGCGGTCGATCAGCTCCGGCTCCCGGCCATTCCCTACCTGATCCGCACATGCCAGGAGGCGATTATGGCCAAGAAATATGTTCGAAACCTCGACGGAACCTTCTGACCCGCCAAAGGCCATCATGCCCTCTTGGCGCTAACGTTATCATCCCCATCGCTGCGGGAGCAGCAATCGTCTGCCGGCCCATCTTTACCGATGAGAGGCCGTCCCCGGCGTAATTTGCGGAGAGAACATGATCCTTCAAGGGCGGCAAATTGTACTCGAACGGTATCGTTCCGCCATCGGCCGACTAACCGCGTCTCTCCGGAAAACACCTCTGGAATGACGGGTGGCGATAGGCCTCGCTGCAAACGGCGAATATGAAGGGTCGTGTCCGCAAGCCCACTCCCACCCATGTAGATATCTCTTGTCGATCCGCAGGAGCCGTACTCCTTCCCGAACCCGTAGCATCTCCCGCGCCGTTTGAGAATGTTGGCCGCGTACCCAATTCGGCTTATCTTGCGCTACTTCTTCACTTCGAAGCAGGGGTGCTTCTCGGGCTGTTCTCGGTCGGCCAGGCCGGTGCTTTGTGGCGGTCAAACTGTCGCAGGCGCGGAACAAGGGCAGGAGTGCTGCCGTTGTCGGGCGTTGCCATCCGGCAACCCCGGTTCCGGGCCAACCTCTCTTCGACGGCATCCGGACATTGCCCGCCTCGCCGCCGCTTTCGGACGGAGGAAGCATAATGTCCGCATTGGAAAGCCTGCGCGCGCTCAGCCAGCAGCAGCGCAACACCGTCATTGCCAGCTATCTCGGCTGGACGCTCGATGCCTTCGATTTCTTCATTCTCGTTTTCGTTCTCAAGCATATCGCCGAGGAGTTCCACACCGACGTCCCGGCTGTTTCGGTGGCGATCTTCCTGACGCTTGCGATGCGGGCGGTGGGCGCGCTGATTTTCGGGCTTGCGGCCGACAGGTTCGGGCGGCGCGTGACGCTGATGGCCGACGTGGTGCTCTATTCGCTGTTCGAATTCCTGACCGGATTTTCGACGGGCCTGACCATGTTCCTCGTGCTGCGCGCATTCTATGGCATCGCCATGGGCGGGGAATGGGGCGTCGGCGCCTCGCTGGTCATGGAGACCGTGCCGGAGGAGAGCCGCGGCATCGTCTCCGGCATCCTGCAGGCGGGCTATCCCTCCGGCTATTTCGTCGCCTCGATCGTCTTCTTTTTGCTCTTCCCGGTGATCGGTTGGCGCGGCATGTTCTTCGTCGGCGCGTTGCCGGCGCTTCTCGTGCTCTATATCCGCCGCAATGTCGCCGAAAGCCCGGTCTTCCTGAAGCGGCAGGCGGAGGGACGGCGGCCGTTCCTCACCATCCTTAGGGAAAACATTCCGCTGTTCGTCTGGTCGGTGCTGCTGATGACGGCATTCAACTTTTTGAGCCACGGCACGCAGGACATCTATCCGACCTTTTTGGAAACGCAGCGCAACTACGACAGCTACACGACCGGCGCGATCGCCATCGTCTACAATATCGGCGCGATCTGCGGCGGGCTGTTCTTCGGCCAGCTATCGCAGCGGATCGGGCGGAAGCGGGCGATCGTCATCGCCGCGCTGCTTGCCGTGCCCGTTGCGCCGATCTGGGTCCATGCGCCGGGGCCGGTGCTGCTCGCCGTCGGCGCCTTCGTGATGCAGTTCTTCGTGCAGGGCGCCTGGGGCATCGTGCCGGTGCATCTCAACGAGCTGTCGCCCGACGAGGTGCGCGGCACCTTCCCGGGTTTCGCCTACCAGCTCGGCAACTTGCTTGCCTCCGGTAACGCCACGATGCAGGCGGGGCTCGCGGCGCACTGGAACGGCGACTATGCAACGGCGCTGCTGATCGTCGCCAGCGCGGTGGCGGTAGCCGTCGCACTTCTTTCCGGCTTCGGCTACGAGAAGAAGGACGTGCGCTTCGGCACGGAGGAAGCCGAAACGCCGCAGGGCGTTTTGCACAGCTGAACGGCGAGGGACCTGGCGCGATGTGCGCCGGGTTCCTCATCGCCTTGCCATAGGCCCCTCTTAACCGCCCGACGCTCATGTCTGTCGCGCGCAGGTCAGGTATTGCGTCCCGCCCGCGAGGGTTTGATGGCTTCCACCGACAATTTCGCTTTTCTGCTGCCGGTCATGATGCTGACGTCCGGCTGCACGTTCCTGCTCGTCGCCGGGTTCGGATCGCGCGAAGCGCACCACAGCATCGGCCGAAAATCTGGTCATTGTCTTCTCCTTCCAGCAGACATACCAATCCAAATCTCACGGCGATTTGGAATAAATCGATTGCAACCTTTTAGTGTATTGTGATGTATTGCTGGGTGGCCTGCGATGGGACGGGTTTTTGCGCCCAGGACCGCAGTATTTGAATCGGGCGAACTTGCTCGCCAGGTATCAATCCTATGTAATCATCGCATGCATACAGTTTCTGGCTTCAGTCGAATCCGTTTGGACTGTGAGGATTGTGTGCGATGACGTTCAAGTGGCGGAAAATGACGCACAAGGAGGGACATTCCATGCTTTACGCCATCCTGGCCTATCACGACGAGAAAGTGGTCGAATCCTGGACCAAAGAGGAGGATGCAGCGCTGATGAGCGAACTGCTCCAGGTCAATGATCGCCTCGTCGAGGAGAAGCATCTGGGACCGGCTGCGCGGCTTGGCCCGACAGGGCGCGCCGTGACATTGCGGGGGACGGGTGCCGGCATGATCACCGACGGCCCGTTTGCTGAAACCAAGGAGCAGTTGCTCGGCTTCTACGTCGTGGATTATCCAACGCTTGAGGCAGCCGTCGCCGCAGCGCGCGACCTGCGCCGCGCCAATCCCTCCGCAGTCTATGAAATCCGGCCGATCTCGCTTTATCTCCCTGGTGCGCCACTGGCATCGCGGGACGAAGGTTAGCGCCCGAGCTGTCGGCGGTGGCATTCGCACCGCTATATCGGCGTCTTCGGTGGGGAGGGGCTGCGGCATGTTGCCATGGCCCCTTGAGCCCTGGCTATTTGGAGATACAAGCTGGCGCTAGTTTTCTCCCATCGGATTCGCCCATGTATTTTTCGCTAAACCCCGCCGCCATCTGGCCTGTCGTCATGCTTTTCGCCTCCAACATCTTCATGACCTTTGCCTGGTACGGGCACCTGAAGCACAAGGGCAGTGCGATCGCCCTTGCCATCGTCGCGAGTTGGGGGATTGCCTTCTTCGAATACTGCCTGGCGGTGCCAGCGAACCGTATCGGCTCGGCGGTCTATACGACGGCGCAGTTGAAGACGATGCAGGAGGTGATCACGCTGATGGTCTTCTCCGGTTTTTCGGTTTTCTGGCTTGGCGAGAACCTGACCTGGAATCACGCCATCGGCTTTGCGCTGATCGCCGTCGGCGCCTCCTTCATCTTCCGCGCATGAACGCTACCTTTCTAATGGATTACAAATAGTCCATGTCGGGAAATTTACCGAATTGCTGACGCATTTGGCTGGGAGGCTGTCACCATTCAGTGATCAGGAGGTGACCGTTCATGAGCCTCTCTTTCCAGACGATGGCGGCCATCCGGTTCGGCTATGGATTGCGGCCGGGCGAGGCGCCGCCGCAGAACAAGGACCAGTTGCTTGGTCAGGTGAAGGACGCCGCGCTGCGCGCGCCGTCCTTTCCGGCCGGCGGCATCGATGGACGCCATCAGCAGATTGTCGATCTGCAGGACCGGCTCCGGGAGCTGCGCCAGAGCGGTAGCGACGATGAGGTGCGCCGGAAAAGGCGCAAAGCGATCCAGAAGCAGGTGCAGCAGGGGTTCCAGCGTGACGCCTACGCGCGGCTGATGCAGGCCGTGCTTTCGCCGAACGGATTCTACGAGCGGCTTGCGACCTTCTGGACCAATCATTTCTCGACGAGCGCGAACAAAAGCCTGCCGATGCGGATGATCGTGCCGCTTTACGAGGCGGAGGCGATCCGGCCCAATATCGGCGGATCGTTTCGCGACCTGCTGCGGGTCGCGACGGAGCACCCGGCGATGCTCATCTATCTCGATCAGGCGCAATCGCAGGGGCCCGAATCGGCCCGCGGCATGAAGCAGAAGAAGGGTCTCAACGAGAACCTCGGCCGCGAACTGCTGGAACTGCATACGCTGGGTGCGGGCAGTGGCTACACGCAGGCCGACGTGCGCGCCGCGGCAATGGTGCTGACCGGGCTGACGATCGATCGCGAGGAGATGGACGCGGTTTTCCGTCCCGGCATTTCGGAGCCCGGCAGACATTCGGTTCTCGGTGTCAGCTATGGCGGCGCGAAACGGTCGCGGAAAGACTATCTGGCGCTGCTCGACGATCTTTCTATCCATCCGATGACGGCGCAGCATATCAGCCGCAAGCTCGCGGCTCACTTCATCTCCGATCGGCCACCGGAGGAGATGGTGACGGCGATGGCGGATGTCTGGAAAGGGACGGACGGCGACCTGACGGCCGTTTATGGCGCAATGCTCGACCATCCCGCAGCGTGGCGCGACGAGGGCGCGAAGGCGCGCCAGCCGTTCGACTATGTAGTGACGGGCTTGAGGGCGCTGAACGCCGGCCGCGACAACGGTATTGCTGGCGACTTCATGAAGGCCGATCAGGAAGACGACGACGATGTGATGGCGCCGTCGAAGGACATGGCGGGACAGGACAATGCCATGGGCGGCGATGCGGGCGCAATGGCGCCCGATCCTGCCAAAGAAGCCAAGTCCAAGCGGCGCATGGCTTTCCAGACGGCGCGGGCGCTGGGGCAGGGTGCACTTCGCCGTATGGGCCAGCCGACTTGGCTGCCGCCGAGCCCCGCAGGCTTCGAGGAGAATTTCTCCGCCTGGATAACGGCGAGCCAGCTTGCCGAGCGGCTTGCCTGGGCGCGGCGCGCTTCCGCCCAGTTCGGCAAGGACGAGGATCCGCGCCAATTCCTAAGGTCGACGCTTGCCGATGCGGCGCGCGACGAGACGATCCGCGTGGTTTCGCAGGCGCCGAGCAAGATCAGCGGCCTGACGCTGGTTCTTGCTTCCCCCGAATTCAACCGCCGATAGGAGCTGGTCATGACCGAGATTACGCTTTCCCGCCGCGGCTTTCTCGCTTCCGCCTGTTGCCTTGCTGCCGCTCCGATCTTCACGCCGGTCACCTTCGCCGCCATGCCCGGCGACAACCGCTTCGTGACCATCGTGCTGCGCGGCGCGATGGACGGCCTCGACCTCGTGCAACCCTACGGCGACGCAGCTTTTGCGGCGCTGAGGCCGACGTTGGCGCGGACGCCGGATAAGGGGCTCCTCGACCTCGACGGGCATTTCGGGCTCAATCCGGCGGCGGCCGACCTGATGTCGCTCTGGAAGAGCAGGGAGCTTGCCTTCGTGCATGCGGTTTCGACGCCCTATCGCGACCAGCGCAGCCATTTCGACGGGCAGGACATGCTGGAATCGGGCGGCGAACATGTGGCCGAGGAGAAGACCGGCTGGCTGAACCGGGCGCTTTCGGTGATCCCGCGCTCGGATGCCCGCAAGGCGATCGACGTGAATACCTCGACGGAGCTGATCCTTTCGGGCCCGAACAATGTCGACGTCTGGGCCTCGGATTCCAATCTCGGAACGGCGAAGGACGAGATGCAGTTCCTGATGCGGCTCTATGCCGGCGATCCGGCCTTTGCCAAGGCGATGGAAGAGGCGACGCGCGCGAACAATGCGGCGATGATCACCGAGCCGGACGGCAAGCGCGACGAGAAGATCGCCGACGTTGCGACGCTCGCCGGCAATATGCTGAAGGGCGACTACCGCATCGCGAGCTTCTCGATCACCGGCTGGGATACGCATGTGGCACAGACTGGGCAGTTCAAACGGCCGGTGCAGGATCTGGCACAGGCGATCAATACCCTGAAGGCGACGCTCGGTCCGGTGGTCTGGTCGAAGACCGTGGTGCTGGCGATGACGGAATTTGGCCGCACCGTGCGTCAGAACGGCTCCGGCGGCACCGACCACGGCACCGGCGGCTGCGCGGTTTTGGCGGGCGGGGCGATCCATGGCGGACGCATTCTCGGTAAATGGCCCGGCATTGGCGCCGGCCAACTGCTCGACGACCGCGACCTGATGCCGACGGCCGACGTGCGCGAGATTGCCGCCGCGATGCTCTACCGGCAGTTCGACGTGACGGCTGGGGACCTGACGGGCAAGATTTTCCCCGGATTGAGCTTCGACAAGGACTCGCAGTTTTTGAAGGCGTGATGAAGGCCGGGCGTTAGGGAGGCTCTCTTTGCGCCAACAAAGGAAGGCGGACTTCAATTTCTATTCTGGGGTAGCGCCGCGTTACTCGAGGTCGTGCGCCCTTTCTGTGAGCGCCGGTTCTCCAAAAGGCGCAACAGCAAGTTCCGTTTTCTCTTGCGCTGGACAAGATCAATATCACTGACAAGCTTTGCGCCGCCCTCGCGCCGCTCCAATGTGATCTTGCGGCTATGGAAGGCTTCCAGCTCAGCTCGATGCGCTACGCTTATGATGGTGACCTTCGGCAGTTCATAAATCAACATCTCCATCATCTTGTCCTGACTCTTCTCATCCAGTGCTGACGTTGCTTCATCCAACACGATGATGTCGGGCGCGTGTAGCAGGAGACGCGCAAAGGCGAGCCGCTGCTTTTCGCCACCCGACAACGTCTGGTCCCATGGCGCGTCGTCCTCGATCTTGTCGTTCAGATAATCGAGTCCCACCTTCTTGAGGGCCGCCTTGATCTCATCCAGCGTCCAGCTGTCGGCGGCGCGGGGATAGGCGATTGCACGGCGAAGCGTCCCGGAAGGGATATAAGGCCGTTGCGGTAACATGAACAGTCGTCTGTCGGCGTGGAAATTGACGCTGCCGTCACCCCACGGCCAAAGACCTGCAATGGCCCGCACCAGCGTGCTCTTGCCTGAGCCGGATTCTCCGGCTACGAGCACCCGCTCGCCTGGTTCGATCGCGACCTGGGTTTCCTTGACCACGGCGGTGCCGTCATCAAGCGACACGGAGAGATCGTTTAGGCTGAGCATCGTATCGCCTTCAGTTTCACCGCGCTTGATGCGTCCCAAAGCGTTGCTCTGTTCCGCGCGCTCGAGCCCGTCGAGCGACATCATCAGCGAAGCGATGCGGCGTGCACAGGCGTTCCAATCGGCGAGACGGGGGTAGTTGTCGACCAGCCATCCGAACGCGCTTTGAACGATGGCGAAGGCAGAGGCAGCCTGCATCACCTGTCCAAGGCTCATGCTGCCTTCGAGAAACTTTGGAGCGCAAAGCAAAACCGGCACGACTGGCGCAAACAAGCTCGACCCCTGCGACACAAGCGCTGTGCGCATATGTTGGCGCGCAAGGAGCGCCCATTGCCTGAGCACCTTGGCGAACGTCTTCTCGACGTCGTTACGCTCCTCCTCTTCACCGCCGAGCAATGCGATACTCTCGCCGTTTTCCCGTACATGCGTCAGCGTATAGCGAAATTCGGCTTCCGCCTGATTTTTGACCTCAGAGACGTGGACGAAATGGCGGCCGATGACCGCCATCGAGCTCGATGTGATCGCGGCATAGAGTACCGCGGTGATGACGAGGAAGCCAGGAACAGTGACGGTCGAACCTGCGATTGTCAGACTGAGGGCTCCGCCGATGGACCAAAGCACCACGATGAAGGTCGAGGCAGACAGAAATGCGGAAATGACACCCGCGATGAAATCGACGGGTGATTCGGTGGCAATCCGCAAATCTTCCGCGACGCGCGCTTCGGGGTTTTTGTGGTCGCCGCCGATGAGGTTCAACTGATAGTAACGGCCGTTTGCGAGCCAGCGCGCGATGACTGCTGTAGTAAGCCAGCAACGCCAGCGGCGCTGAATCGCCATACGAAGGGCGACTTGTGCAACGACAAGGACGACGGTTCCGAGCACCAGTGGCAGGAATACGGCGCTCAGAAAATATACGGTGCGGGCATTGTGTTGCTCTATGGCGTCAAAAATTGCGCGATTCCAGACATTGATTCCATACTGAAAGCCGACATTGATGCCGATCAGGGTCAATAGCCCGATTGAGCACGGCCAAGCGAGCCTGTCGCCGCCGCGGCCCCAGTAACCGCGCGCGCTGATCCAAAAACGCGTTAGCAAGTACCTCTTGCGCGCCTGCTCGGCCTCCTCAGGGGTCAACTCTGTATCGGGTTCGATGACATTTGGCGGCGGCGCGACCTCGACAGTCGATGCCTTCTCTTGGCGCGACGTCTCGGCACCGTGCGGGTTGGTGCCGTCGACCGATTTCGGATTGAATTTAGCGTCGGTCATACGCACGACAACGGCGTAAAAATCAAAAGGTTTCATGATGCCAGTGTCGAACATGGTATCGGAGGGCTTGTCTTAAAAATGAGGCGGTCGCCGCTCGAACTCACAAGGCACCGGGACGCCAAGCCACATTGCGCATTTTCCAAGTCGGCATGCGTGGATGCTGAGAAGGGGAGGTTCGGGCACAACGCTGATGGGTGGGGCACCTTCACCACGCCTGGCAAGACAACTGCAAGAACTTGAGCCCTTTCTTCGGCTGCCATCCGGTAGGCGTGCGGTACCGCTCGTCCCGTAGTTATTACGTCCTCGATGAATGTAAGGCGGTTTCCCGCGACATCCTGCCCCTCGCTCTCGCTACACGCGCCATAAGTCTTTGCCTCTTTGCGAACCAAACAGGCAAGGAGGCCTGTTCCGCACATTGGAAATGACTGGCGTTCTCCCCGGCTTGAGCGTTAACTGTTGTTCTGACGGAGGAGGTGACATGAAAGAGGCCGCCTCCACCGATAGAACGGATCACTGAGATGCAGGTGATGATCGAGGGACAGTCACGCTTCCAGCCTTTCGGCTTACCTTATTGGGGTTTCATACATCTCAACAAGGGAGTTGGAAGCATGACTGCCTCTTATGATTACCATATCGGCGTCGACTATCACAAATCCTACAGCCACCTGGTGGTGCAGGACAGCAGCGGCAAGACGCTCAGATCCGGCCGGGTGAAGAACGACCGCCAGTCGCTTGGCGGCTTTCTCGAACGCTATCGCGACAACTCGCATGCGGTTGTCGAGGCCACTCGCAACTGGATGGTGATCTACGACTGGCTCGACGACATTTGTGATGATGTCGTCCTCGCCCATCCGTGGAAGGTCAAGGCGATCGCCGATGCCAAGATCAAGACCGACAAGATCGACGCGACGGTGCTGGCGCATCTGCTCAGAGCCGACCTGGTGCCGGAGGCCTGGGCACCTGGAGAGCGCGCCCGCGAGCTGCGCATCGCCCTGCGTGAGCGGATGTTTTACGTGCGGCTGCGGACGATGACAAAGAACCGCATCGTCACGGTGTTTGATCGCTATCCGGAGCAGACGGCGCAGTTGAAGAAGCTCGGCGACCTGTTCGGCAAGGCCGGCCGCATCCAGCTGGCGCAGGTCAAGGTCTCGGAGATCGACCGCATCCAGATTGACCGCGGTCTCGACTTCATCGGCGACATCGATGTGCGGATCAAGCAGTCGGAAGCAACGATCCGGGCAATGACCAAGGTTAATGGCAATGTGAAGCTGTTGAAGACGATCCCCGGCATCGGCGAGTTCTTCGCCCGGCTGATCGATGCGGAGATCGATGATGTCGGTCAATTCCGCAATCCGAAGAAGCTTGCCGCCTATGCCGGGCTGGTGCCGTCGACCTATTCCTCCGGCGGCAAGACCTTTCACGGCAAGATCATCAAGCAGGGCAACAAGTGGCTGCGCTGGGCGTTCGTCGAGGCGGTGGCTCCGGCCATCGCCAGCGATGCGCAGCTTCGCGCCCAATACGAGCATCTGAAGATCAGAGGAGTGAACAAGGCGCGTGTTGCCATTGCGCGCAAGCTTTTGACGATCGCCTTCCAGATCCTGCGTGATCAGCGCGCTTACGAGCGGCGCGGTGAAAGCCCCATGGAAGGCGCGTCGACGATATCCCGGTTGTCCTGATGGTCTACTAGCGAGCCCGGCAGGTCCGGGTTGCGCTCCTTGAGGAGAATGGGAAACCGGGAGCCGAACGTCACTCTGTGACCGAAGCTAAGGCATCAGGTCACGCATTGGAGATTGGTTCGAGAACCGCAGGACGGCAACAACCTGTCCAGCGAAGGGAAGAGATTTAGCCGATCGGCAAAAACGCTGATCAAACCATAACCGAACCCAAGGAAAAGCCGCCAGTTAAAGGCGTTTTGCCCCTTGTGTTCTTTCATTGGAGAAAACCATGGCCATGTATCTCACGCGCTTCAGCTACACGCCCGAGACGTGGGCGCGCATGATAGAAAACCCCGAGGATCGCCGAGAGGCGGCACGTACTTATATCGAATTTGTGGGCGGAAAGCTCCATGGGTTCTGGTACGCCTTTGGCGAACATGATGGTTGGAATCTGTGGGAGGCGCCTGATAACGTATCGATGGCGGCTGTCGCGCTAGCTATCGGCGCAGGAGGCGCGCTCAGCTCTATTGAGACCACTGTTCTCCTCAGCGTCGAGGATACGATCGAAGCCTTGGAAAAGGCGAAGTCGATTCGATATCGTCCACCGGCGGCGTAGGCGCGGCCCAATGCTTCCCATCCATGTTGAAGACGCGCGATGTTTCGTTTGAGTCTACTTCCGACGAACGCCTGGGCCGGAAAGCGCCCAAGAGCGGACGTCGGCTGGCTTATGATGGATAGCCGCCCTTCGGCAACCGACCCAGAACCGCTGAGCCAGCAGCAACCGGTATCGCTCCCACGCCATCCGGGTTACGATGCGTAGCTGAGAACGGGCGCGGGCGCCCGTCGGACCACCTACGTCGGGAGGGCAGTGTGAAATCGCCAACAGTGAGAGTTATGGCAGCGGCCGAGGAAGATCTGGCGGTCGAAACGGTCATGCTGGCGTTTGCAGCGGATCCTATGGCGCGATGGACTTGGCCGCATGCACACCAGTACCTTGCGGCCATGCCGCGAATGATCCGGGCGTTCGGGAGCAGGGCATTCTCTAACGGAAGCGCCTTTTGCACCGACGGCTACGCCGGGACGGCGCTGTGGCTATTGCCCGGCGTGAATTCCGACGAGGAAGGGCTTGGTGCGGTGCTCGAGAGCACGGTTGCGCGCGCTCTTGCCCCCGAAACCGCGGCCATATTCGAGCAGATGGTCGCGTACCACCCGACCGAACCACATTGGTACCTGCCCCTGATCGGCGTCGACCCGGCGCATCAAGGCGAAGGTCACGGCGACGCCTTGATGGCGTACTCACTCGCACGGTGCGATCGCGATCACGCGCCAGCCTATTTGGAATCCTCGAACCCGCGCAATATTCCGTTCTACCGACGCTACGGCTTCGAACCGCTCGGCGCGATCCAGGTCGGTTCGTCGCCGACGCTCGTCCCGATGCTGCGGCGGCCGCGTTGAGCTTCAGTTCGATCAGATAGTTTGTGGCATACGGGCGCCGAGCGCGGCACAGCCGTGAAACGAAGATGGAACGGACCGGCGAGAACGTTTGCCGGCGGGCGCCTAGTCGGGTTATACGCGATGTCTGCTTTTAGACGTCGGACGATCTAGCTTTGACGACCGGCGTGAGGGCGCAATGCTACCGGGCCAAGTCGGACGCTGGTGACCCCGGGGGCTGCCGTTCGATCCGCGACTAATGCGCACAAGCTTAACAGCGTCATCGTAGCCGAGCTGATCCACGGTGTCCCGATCCTGCGGTTGGTTTACCCAAGTCTCAATCGGGTTGATCAAGGATGCTGCGAGTGGGATGGGAAGCACTAGAGCTGTGGGGTAAAGACGCGGTTCGCATCGAACGGCTCGCTGGCGGGGTTGCCAATGACGTCTGGAGCGTGCACATCCACGGGCAACTTGCAGTCGGTCGTCTAGGTACCAGGAGCAACGCTGATCTGGCGTGGGAGGTTGAACTCCTCCGGCACCTTGACCGTGAAGGTCTGAGCGTGCCGGTGCCGATCCCGGCGGACGACGGCCGGCTATTCGCGGATGGCCTGATGGTTATGAAATACATGCGTGGCGGACCACCCGAGACCGAGGGCGACTGGCGTCGCGTAGCCGAGACCCTCCGCGAACTGCATCGTTTGACGCAAGGCTGGCCGCAGCGCCCAGGGTGGCGATCCTCGACGGACCTCCTGCATGCCCGAGACGGGGACGAGGATCGACCTTGCCGCGATGCCGCCAGATGGCGTCGCTCGATGCCGCGCGGCGTGGGCACGGCTTATCGGATGTGAGACAAGGGTCGTCCACGGCAATCCCAACAACCCTGCCAACATCCGCATGACCACGGACCGCGTGGCACTGATCGACTGGGATGAGTCGCATATCGACGTCCCCGACTTTGACCTCGTCTTGCCCCATAATGCTGCCGATCTGGAAGCCGGGGCGTATGACATCGCCGCGCAAGCATCGGCCGCATGGGAAGCCGCCGTCTGTTGGGATGACGAATACGCGAAACAGCGACTTGCCGAAGTTCGAGCGGTCTAAGCGACGGCCGCTCCTGGCGCATCGATGCAGTCGAAGCTTAGCAGCGGCTCGAAGGTCCGCTTTTGACCCGCAGCAGACGATTTTTGCTGCCGCCGCCGCGGTGCATGACCTCGGATGACCGGTCTACGGCATGGAAAGTTCGGGACGCTTGCGCTTCCTGCGCGAGCAGGTTAAACACTGAACTATATGGTTCAGTATGTAAGTCCTCCCCTCGATCTCTCGTTTGCGGCGCTGTCCGATGCGACCCGCCGCGGGATCATCGATCAGCTTGGGCGAGGGGACGCGTCGATCACCAGTCTCGCGGATAAGTTCCAGATGACGCTGACCGGCATGAAGAAGCACGTCCAGGTTCTCGAGCGGGCGGGGCTCGTCGTCACGCAGAAGGTCGGACGGGTGAGAACCTGCAAGCTTGGGAAACGCGGCCTCAAGGCGGAGGCCGAGTGGATCGAGGCGCATCGCAAGCTCTTCGAGGCCCGCTTCGAAGCATTGGACGAAATCATCAGCGAAATGAAACAGGAGGGAAGCGATGAATCAGCAAGTTAACAGTGCAGGTGGTGCGCAGAACCGCACGTCAGTCGAGCGCAGAGGGGATCGCGAACTCGTCGTAACGCGGACATTCAATGCGCCGCCGAGCACGGTTTACAGGGCGTGGAGCCAGCCCGAGCTGTTCCAGCGCTGGTGGGTGCCAAAATCGGCATCCGGCGTTTCGCTCGTATCGTGCGATATGGACGTCCGTACCGGCGGCAAATATCGGCTGGAATTCGGCGCCGGCGGTTCGGACACCATGGCCTTCTATGGCAAGTATCTCGAGGTGGTGCCGAACGAGCGCATCGTCTGGACCAACGACGAGGGCGAAGAGGGCGCGATCACGACCGTGACCTTCGAGGACCAGGGCGGGAGGACACTGCTGAATTTCCACGAAGTCTATCCGTCCAAGGAGGCGCTTGAGGAAGCACTACAGGGCTCGGCGGCCGCATTGCCGGAGCAGTTGGAGCAGCTCGACGAATTGCTTTCCAGCATAGGCGAGTAGCGCGGGTCGGGAAACTCGCCTCGGGGGAACGTCTGCTCTTGGGAAGTGACTCCACCGGCCTTTCCGGCCGGAGCGAGGCGCGAAGCTGTCCTTTAGTGACCGGACTGTCGATGTCCGCTAGCGGCCAACAGCGGATGAAACGCTCGGCGGGAAAGCGCCAACAGCAGACATTGCCGGCATCGCAAAACCGTCTATTCTGCGACGTTGCAAAAGCCAGGAAAACAAGTGTCGCTTTAATCGGGAATTTCGCGACAATAGAGAACCACAATATGGAATGATTATCGAGATTGGGACCATAAAAGATGTTGAGTCGTGGGCGAAGCTTCGCGTTGCGCTGTGGCCGCATCACTCGCTCGAAGATCATCGAGCTGAGTTGGGCCGGGCGTTTCTTTCAGAAAGTGGAGAAGCCGTCGCGTTCATCGCTCGAAATGCTGCGAATGGAGCTGTCGGGTTTGCTGAGGCCACTTTGCGACATGATTATGTGAATGGATGCAGCAGCTCGCCCGTTCTATTCCTCGAAGGGATTTATGTCCGGCCCGTTGACAGGCGAAAGGGTATCGCACGATTGCTTTGCAATGCCGTTGCCGATTGGGGGAAGTCGCTTGGGTGTGTTGAGTTTGGCTCCGACGCACTGCTTGAGAATTCAGCCAGCCATGCGCTCCATACCGCTTTAGGATTTGAGGAGACACAGCGCGTCGTGTTCTTCCGAAAGCCACTGTAGGCCGGTGTTGCCCTTCCACGAGGATGGTTCGCCGCACAAATCCTGACTTTTGCGACACTCCGGTCTTTCCTGAAAAGCGTTCGAGGATTCACGCCGCAAAACTCTGTCGCAAAAGTTGGAGTTTCGCGGCGGATTTTTGCGACGGCCAATGACCGGTTTGGGCCGGAAGCAAACAAGACGTTTCGCCTCGCACCACACTCCGTTAAGAGGCTGGCGGCTTGTCTTCCGCGAGAGTGTGCGCCACGACCGCATTTGCATGACCGTGGCCCATTCCGTGTTCGCTTTTCAGCATACCGACAAGTTCCATGTGCTTGGCAGGATAGTGCTTTCGCACGAGCTCTTGCCAGTCATCGATAGGACGGCCGTATTTCTTCTCGATTGATGGAAAATAGGAAGCAGGTCCTTTAATCTTCCCGGTGGTCATAGCGCGTCATCCCCTTTTCGTGCCGCATCGATCACAGCTACGTCGATTTTCCTCATCGTCATCATCGCGTCGAATGCGCGCGTTGCTTGTTCGCCACCTGCTGCAAGCGCTTCCATTAGAATGCGAGGTGTGATCTGCCAGGATACTCCCCACTTATCCTTGCACCAGCCGCATTCGCTTTCCTGACCGCCATTGCCGACGATGGCGTTCCAATAGCGATCTGTTTCTTCCTGATCCTCGGTGCTGATCTGGAATGAGAAGGCTTCGCTGTGCTTGAATGTGGGGCCGCCGTTCAATCCGATGCACGCGACACCCGCCACCGTGAACTCGACGACCAACACATCTCCCTCTTCTCCATCGGGGTATTTGCCGGGCGCGCGGATGATGGCTCCGATCTTGCTGTCTGGGAAGGTGTCGGCATAGAAGCGGGCGGCTTGCTCAGCGTCCTTGTTGTACCATAGACAAATGGTGTTCTTAGACATCGCGTGGTCCTCCTGGTCGTTGTCCTTCAGATCGAGAGCCCGACCTGATGATACGATGACGCACCAGCCGCCCCCGATCCGACATCATGATCAAAATCGCTGCTCTCTTTTAACCCCTCTCGTCTTGCGCGGGCCAAACGCCGGCAACCTCGGCCGCCTTGCGCGGTGAGTGCAACTGGTCATTGCGACCGTTGCAGAATTGCCTATTCTGCGATGTCGCAAAAGTCAGGAAAACAAGTGTCGTTTTATTCGGGACTTCTGCAAAAGGTCATTGACCGCTTTCGGCCTTTACGCACACTCGGCACAGTGGTCTTAATTTCGGCGAAAGAGATGTCGAAGCTCCGTAGGCGTCAAAGTCAGGGATGAATAATATGGCCACCTTTATCCTTATACCCGGAGGCTGGCAGGGCGGTTGGGTCTACCAAAAGGTGGCAGATATACTTACTGCGCACGGGCACAAAGCCTTACCGATCACGCTTTCGGGGCTCGGCGATGCTCCCGCCCCAACGGCCAATCTTGAAGATCACATAGGTGAGGTCGTTAGTGCTGTGAAGTCGCATCGCGACGACCTGGTGATTGTTGGACAATCCTACGGCGGGATGGTCGTGAGCGGCGCAGCTGATGCTGCGGCATCGCAAATCCGGGCGTTGGTCTATGTAGACGCCTATGTGCCTGATTCCGGTGAACTCTGTCTGGTCCTTGACGTCGCCTCGTTTTCGAGATGTCTTCGTCGCGGGCGCGAAGGCTGACGGACTCACTTGCGCGCCGCCTCCCAATCTTGACCCGCGATGCCGGCCGCATCCGATTGGGACGTTTCTCCAATCTATCAATCTCAGCGGACGTTGGCGTGAAGTGCCGCGCAAGACCTTCATCGGTGCATTTGGATGGGAAGGAAGTCCGTTCCTTGACCTTTATCAACGCTTAAACGGCGAGCCGGAGTGGTCGACCTTTGCCTTCGATTGCGGGCACAATGTAGCACGGCTGAAGCCCGAAGCTCTGACCGAGATATTGCTAGCTCAGGTTTGACCAACGAATGACTGCAATCCACCCAAATACGAAATGCCGTGTAGCGAATTCCCAATTTTCGCGCCAAAAACCGACAATGCTGAATGTTCAGGAATTCTCTGTCGCAAAATTCCCTCGCAAAAGTCGGCGTGTCGCCACCGATTTTTGCGACCGCCTCATGGCGGCTTTGGGCCGGCTTGCCGGAGAACGCTTCGGCCGAAATGCGCCCAAAAGTAGCAGATTTGCCTCGGTTTGGGTGCGCCATTAGCGGACGCCAGGACTTTGCCAACGACTATAAAAAAGACATCAGAACATCAGCGCCATGCCGACCCGCCGAAGTGGATCGGCACCCTTTTCCACTTCCGAATGGAGAACGAATTGGAGGCGCGGCGAGCATTTGTCTCGTTCAATGAGCTGAAAGCCCAGAGACTCATAGAAGGGCGCATTGAACGGCGCGAAGCGATCCGTCGTCAGTGTTGCTCCCTTTAGCTTTCTTGAGCGGCCCTCACTAAGCATCGTCTCCATAAGCCTCCTGCCAAGGCCCTTTTGTTGCCAGCTGGGATGCACGTCTATCTCCCCGATGTGAAGCCAGCCTTCGGTAACATACCCTCCACCGTAACCGACGGGGACGTCTTTCTCATCGAACACACCATAGAGAAGCCCGTGGTCGAGGTACTTCTGCAACTCCTCCTCACTGCTTGCCGATGGCTCGCCGCTGACGGCATGTGCGTCGCGCAACGTTTCAAATGATGCCAGTTCTATGGTTCGCAACGCGGAAAAGTGATCGCGGCTGGCCTGTTTGATAAACATGTTCGATCCGAATCCGTGTCTTGTGGGCAACGGGGAGATTGGCAGCGGCGACGACCTCAAAGGGCAAGTCCGAAGGATGTCTCGGTGACGGCTGCGGTGGCTTCGTCAATCTCAAGCGGAATATCGGGAATGCCAGTCCTGGAACTCAGCAACGGTGCGAACGTGATGGTCCATAACAGCCTCATAGACCAACGCACTCGAAATTTTGTCCGACCCCTCTGGTAGTTCGGCCAAGACGGTTTTGATCTGAAGGATTGTTTCCCGGTCTGTCTCAGTGAGGCGAGGCATCAGCGTCCTCAGATGTGCGAGGTCGGGCTGCCTTTCCGGCTTATCGACCAACCAAATATCGATGGTCCACATCGCTTGGTCCGGTGCTCGGACCGATAGCCACAGATAGAGCCCATCCGGATATTTCTCAGGTTCTACGTTCCAGTTCGCGGTGTCGTTGCGAAAGCGCACCGAGAAAACGCTTTCGGTCACCTGCATGAGGCGAGCGCCAATACCAGCAAATGCTTCGAGGGCGTTGGCATCCAACTTAGGACAGGCAACAGTAATATCGATGTCGCGCCGGACCATAAGACCCATGGCGGAACTGCCAACACGGGTAGGATGCCCGACATGAGAAAGAAGTTCATCAAGGTGGAGCGCTCGTACGATTTCATCAGCTTCAGTCTGTAATCGTCGCTGGACTACCAACAGGTCGGACATAGTCTTCCTCTAATCGCGTTATTCCAACCTATTAAAGCAAGTTCGCACCGCTCTGGAAGTTCGACATTCCATCGTCCGATAGCCATGCGACTTGGCCGAAGGGTTGATGTGCGAGATGATCGGCCTTTCGGTCGCGGAATGGTGGCTGGATTCCTGCGACCGGCACAGGAATGAGGATGGATGGAACCAATCGCTGCCATAAATATGAAGTCTCCCGCGGTGTTTCTTAGGCGACTGGACGATGCCGGCGAGACCCGTGAGCAGGCGGGTGAGGCTGAGGCCGATGACCATCGCCATTATGGCGCGGATATAAACAAAGACCTCCGGTGTCGCCACCGCTTGCATGATGTCACTCCTTGGGGACCGGCTTCGGCGCGCCGTTTTCGTCGAGCGCCACCATGATGAAGGTGCCGGCCGTGACCTTTTCCATCTTGTTGTAGCGCGAACGGTGCGCCCAGGCCTCGACGCAGAGGGTGATCGAGGTGCGGCCGACGCGGTCGATGTCGGTAAAGACCGAAAGTGTGTCGCCGACCTTCACCGGCAACTGGAAAGCCATTTCCTTGACCGCGGCGGTGACCACGCGGCCCCTGGCGCGTTCGGCGGCGCGGATGCCGCTCGCCAGGTCCATCTGCGCCATGACCCATCCACCGAAGATATCGCCTGCGGGGTTGGCGTCGCCAGGCATGGCAAGCGTGCGGAGCGTCAATTCGCCTTTCGGCTTCGGGGTCTCGGTCATGGTCCTACTTCGTGATGTTTGCGGTTTCGATTCCGCCCGCACGGTAATGCAAAGCGCAAGCGAAATGAACACGCAAAAGGCCGGCGTTTTGTGCGCTAGGCGTCGCCGGTCCTGAAACAAATCTCTTTAATATAAAATTCTAAGATAATTCAGATCGTTGCAACGGGAGCCGGACCGCCGGCAACCACCTTCCGTTACGTTATGTCGCCTCACTCTAATATTAGTTCACCATCCAGTAATGGATCCCCCTCATCATTCAAAGATCGATTCTGCATGGGAATGCCGGGGGAATTCATGCGTAACATCAAGATATCAACGCGTCTGTATTGTCTCGTCGGCCTGACGTTGGCGATCTTTGTGGCGACGATGGTTTTCTTTCTGAACTATTCTTATTCCGAACTGGAAATGGAAAGAAAATCCGGTCTTGCGCAGATGGACGCGACGGCCGTCAACATCCTGCAGAAATACTACAAGATGGAACAAGCCGGCACGCTGACGCGCGATGAAGCGCAAACGGCGGCGAAAGACGTGATCGCTGCCATGCGCTACGGCGGCAGCGGCTACTTCTGGATCAACGACATGCACCCGGTCATGGTGATGCATCCGATCAAGCCGGAGCTGAACGGCACCGACCTTTCGCAGAACAAGGACCCGGCCGGCAAATTCCTATTCATGGAATTCGTCAATGTCGTGAAGGCCCATGGCGAGGGTTTTGTCGACTACTATTGGCCAAAGCCAGGTGCTGAACAGCCCGTCCTGAAATACTCGCACGTCGCGGGCTTCGAGCCCTGGGGTTGGATCGTCGGCACCGGCGTCTATTCCGACGACCTTGCAGCGCTCTACTGGCAGAATGCGATCTGGACGGCGATTCTTTGCGCGATCGGAGCTGCGATCATCGTTTCCGTCGCCTATGCGATCGTCAAGAGCGTTACCGCACCCATCGCACGGATCGGCGCGGCGATGCATGAGATCGCAGGCGAGAACGGGGCGGTCGAAGTCTCCGACAGCGATCGGCGTGACGAGATCGGCCACATGGCAAAGGCCCTCCTGGTATTGCGCGACTCGATGCTCGACCGCACGAAAATGCGTGCCCGTGAAGACGAGCGCCAGCGCGAGATCGACGGCGAACGCCGCGGCAATGAAGAGAGCCTGCGCGCCGCAGCCGAGCGCCAGAACCACGCGATGCAGACGCTGGGGGCCGGCCTCGAAAAGCTTGCAGCCGGCGATCTCACGGTTTCGATCGGCGATCTCGGCGAAGACTATTCAAAGCTGCGCACCGACTTCAATGCCGCCGTCGGCGCTCTCAACGACGTCATCCAGGCGATCGCCGAATCGAGCAATGTCGTGAACGACAACGCATCGGGTATCAGCGAGGCTACCAACAATCTGTCGAAGCGCACCGAGCAGCAGGCTGCTGCTCTCGAAGAGACGGCAGCCGCACTCGATGAGATTACCGCAACGGTGCGGACCGCGTCCGAACGGGCGACCGAAGCCCGCGAGATGGTCGCCGAGACCAAGGCGAGTGCTGGAAAATCCGGCGAAATCGTGCGGAATGCCGTTAGCGCGATGAGCCGGATTGAGGACTCCTCCAGCCGGATCGGCCAGATCATCGGCGTGATTGACGAGATCGCGTTCCAGACCAACCTTTTGGCGCTGAATGCCGGTGTCGAGGCCGCACGCGCAGGCGAGGCCGGCCGGGGCTTTGCGGTCGTGGCGCAAGAGGTTCGCGAGCTCGCGCAACGTTCGGCAAATGCCGCCAAGGAGATCAAGACGCTGATCAGCAACTCGGCGGCGGAAGTCGAATCCGGCGTCGCGCTGGTTCGCTCGACGGGCGATGCTCTGGTCGAGATCGAGACGCTGGTGAACAAGGTCAACGACCATGTGAATACAATTGCCACCGCGGCGCGCGAGCAGGCAACGGGCCTCCACGAGATCAACACCTCGGTCAACCACATGGATCAGATGACCCAGCAGAACGCTGCCATGGTGGAGGAGACGACGGCGGCGAGCCAGACGCTTGCCGAAGAGAGCAGCCAGCTTCGTACGCTGCTTGCCAAGTTCCGCCTCGGCTCGCGCGCGTCGCAGCATTACGCACGGCACGCAGCTTGATCAGCGGTGGAGCCGGGTTCGCCCGGCTCCGCTCGCAGGGGTAAGCTTTCATTCATCGTTTTTAGCTAAATTCGAGTCAAATTCTTCAATGCAAGCAGGGCTGCGGGAGCGATGGAGAGTATTGTGTCTACCTCCCTTTTGCGGCGCGTCGCGCTGCCGGTCCTGATATCCACCAGCCTCGCGACCTGTTCCATCAGCGACGGCATGATACCGCCGGCAAGCATCGACCGGGGCACGAAGGTGAGTTCAATCTCGCCTATGCCGGGGCAAGGTGCGATGCGCATGGCGCCCGCCGATGCGCAGGCGTCCTATCCCGTTTCCAACGCACCGGTTTCAAACACGGAAGGCTCGATCGATTATCTCGACACGCCGAACCTTGCTGGCGCCGGGCATTCTGCGCGCGCGGGCAGCCAGCCGATGCCGAAGAAGCTGCCGATGATCGACAGCGATGAGGGACTGGCGCAAGGGCAGGGGCAGCCGCAGAACTGGGGCGGCACCCAGCAGCTTGCAGTGCCTTCCGGTGGCGTCAACATGGATGCGGAGCTTGGCGCGGAACCCGTCGTCGGGCTGGCGCAGGAACAGCAGATGCAGATCGCCGAAGGAAATTCGGCGGAACCTGTGGTCGACGGGATCGGCACCGACAATCCGACGCAATTGAACCGGACGGCAATGCCGCGGCCCGCAGCGCAGGCCGAGATGAGCCGTGCCCCCGTGTGGAACGACGGCCGTTCGGTGATCGAGCCGTCGCGCGTTCCCGAAGAGGACGAGAGCCAGGAAGTGGCGATGCTCAGGCCGAACGACCCGATGATGAGCCGGCCGGTCGCCCCCGACCCGAACGTGATGCCGGCCTCCGAGCTTGCCTGCCGCCGTGAGCTGAAGCGCATGGGCGTGATCTTCACCGATAAGCCGGCGATCAACGACGGCCCGTCCTGCCAGGTGCCTTATCCGGTCTCGCTGCAGGGGCTTTCCGGCAAGATCGGCGTGAGGCCTGCGGTGACGCTGAACTGCCAGGTGACGCTTGCCTTCGCCAAATGGGTGAAGAACGAACTCGCGCCATCGGCCCGCTTTCGCTACTGGTCTGGCGTCAAGACGATCCAGCCGCTCGGCGGCTATTCCTGCCGGCGCATGAACAACAGCCGCCAGAGATACAATCCGATGTCCGAACACGCACGCGGCAACGCAATCGACGTCGGCAAGTTCGTGCTGAAGAACGGCCACCAGATCGATGTGCGCAGGAAGGGCCTCTTCTCGTTCCGCGAGGGCAGGCTACTCAAGGCCGTGCGCTCCGACAGCTGCCGGTATTTCAACACCGTGCTCGGCCCCGGCAGCAACCCGGAGCACTGGAACCATTTTCACTTCGATCTCAGATCCCGCAAAGGCGGCAGGGTTTATTGCAATTAAGCCTGGTGGGCGACCGATGCGGGACCGGCGGATGGCAGCTTGGCGTCGGGAGCCAGGAGGACCGCTCGCATTGGCAATGCCGACTTAAAGCGGATTCTCAGACCAGATCGCGAAAAGCGTCGACGCGATCCGATCCCGACAGCCTTGCTCGATCCTGAGTGCTACTCATTGATCTCCGGTTCGACGAGCCGTGCCAGGTTTCGCAGCGACTCCTGCCAACCAAGGTAACAAGCCTCTGGTGGAATAACGTCGGGCACGCCTGCCTGCGTTATCTCCAGCTCGGTCCCGACCGAAACTTTCTTCAAAGTCACAGCGACTTCCATTTCGCCAGGCAGGTTGGGGTCGTCGAATCTGTCCGTGTAGCGCAGGCGTTCGCCTGGGGCGAGCTCGAGATATTCGCCACCAAATGCGTGGCTTTTGCCCGTTGTAAAGTTCCGGAAGGACATTTTGAACTTTCCGCCGACTGTCGGTTCAAAGTGATGCACAGTGCAGGTAAAGCCGTTAGGGGGAAGCCACTTGGCGAGCGCATCCGCTTCGACAAACGCGCGATAGACCTTCTCCGGGCTGGTTGCCAGGACGCGATGCAAGCGTATGGTGTTCGGCATGGTCGTGATCCTTTTGAATTGATGGAATTGACGATCCTAAGACGTACGAGGCTTTGCCAATCCGACACCGGATCGATCTGTTGCTGAGGTAAAATCACTGAGGCCCCACGCTGTACGATTTTAACCGAGATCAGCCATCGTCGGAAAACAAACCCTTCCGCTTTGCCAAAACGCAGACATTGCCCACGAGAGGCAGCTTACCTGGCCGGCTGCCGCATAGGCGACCAAATTACGTCCCACCATTGCGACCGTGGGTATTGTCCCATGGCACGCTACCAGGGAGGGCGACATGACCGTCAAACGCATTGTCGCGAACATCGCGGTTTCCGATATAGAAGCCGCCAAGGCTTTCTATCAAGGCATCCTCGGCATGGATGTCGTCATGGATCATGGATGGATCGTGACTTATTCGGCGGATGCGAGCGCGGGGCCGCAGGTCAGCTTTGCGACCGAAGGTGGCTCCGGAACGGCTGTGCCCGACCTCTCTATCGAAGTCGACAATCTCGATGAGGTCTATCAGCGGGTCATCCGCGAAGGTATCGCGGTGGAATATGGTCCGGCGAGCGAGCCTTGGGGGGTGCGGCGGTTTTACGTGCGCGACCCTTTCGGCCGCCTGGTGAATATCCTGAGGCATGCGTAATTTCACTTCGGTATGGCAGGAATCGATGCCTTTAGACGAAAAAAAGAAAGCCGGCTCAAGAGCCGGCTCAAGCTGGGCCGGCCGGGAAGGGGAACGCGAGGCCGGATTCTTAGGATTTCGTGACTGGCAATGACTGCTTACTATACGCGAGGCAGCGAAAATCGGACGTAACGAGCGCCCTGGAAACGGTTCCGCAAAGCAATGGGCGGCGGCGCGGAAGCCGTTGCTTGCCTCGACACTTCTTATCTGCGAAGAAGATCACCGCTTGATGACAAATAAAACCTGCGGCTGATTTTCTTTGCCGTGATCCGGCCTGCGTGGAAGGTGGGGGAGATCGCGATGCCGGCTGTTTCGGAGCTTGCCCTTTTTGCAGTGATGCTGGCGGCTGCGGGCGCGGTTGCGGGCCTGCTTGCCGGTCTCTTCGGCATCGGCGGCGGCGCGATCCTCGTTCCGGTGTTTTATCAGGTGTTCGGCTGGCTCGATGTGCCGGAGGCGGTGCGCATGCACCTGTCGGTCGGAACTTCGCTTGCAATTATCGTTCCGACGTCGCTCAGGTCCTATATGGCGCATCGCAGTCACGGGGCGGTCGACCAGAAGCTCCTGAGCGGTTGGATCATCGCCGTGCCGCTCGGCGCGATCATCGCGGCGGTGATTGCCTCTGAAGCGTCGAGCGTGACCTTGCGATTGATTTTTGCAGCCGTCGCGATGCTCGTCGCCTTCCGCATGATGTTCAACCGCGCGAGCTGGCGGCTCGGCAGCGATTTGCCGGGTAATCCATTCAAGTTCCTGGTCGGGACGGGCATCGGTATTCTTTCCGGCCTGATGGGGATCGGCGGCGGCGTTCTCAACAATACCTTCATGACGCTCTATTCGCGGCCGATGCACCAGGCGGTGGCGACGTCTGCAGGCGTTGGCGTGCTGATCTCGCTGCCCGGATTGTTCGGCTATGTCTGGGCCGGTTGGGGGGTATCGGGCCTGCCACCGTTTTCGACCGGCTTCATCAACTGGATCGCCGTGGTGTTCATCATTCCGCTGACGATGTATATCGCGCCGATCGGCGCGCGGCTCGCCCACCGGATGAGCAAGCGTCAATTGGAGATCGGCTTCGGTATCTTCCTGATCGTCACTGCGGCGCGGTTCCTCATCAGCATCTACGCATAAAGATGCTTTCGCTGAATAGTCTGTTCAGCGCCGGCAGGATGTCAAAGTGTAACAAAGGGGCTATATAGCGGACGAAAAACGAGGAAATACTCAAGAAATCCGCAATGGCACCCATCATTTCCATCCGAAATCTCACAAAAAGCTACGCCAACGGGTTCGAGGCGCTGAAAGGCATCGATCTCGATGTCGAGAAGGGCGAGATCCTGGCCCTGCTCGGGCCGAACGGCGCGGGCAAGACGACGATGATTTCGATCGTCTGCGGCATCGTCAATCCGAGCAGCGGCCAAGTGCTGGTCGCCGGGCACGATGTCGTCAAGGATTTCCGGGCGACGCGGACGATGATCGGGCTGGTGCCGCAGGAACTGACGACGGATCAGTTCGAGACCGTCTGGAATACGGTGAGCTTTTCCCGCGGGCTGCACGGCAAGAAGCCGAACCCGGCGCATATCGAGAAGGTGCTGCGCGACCTTTCGCTGTGGGACAAGAAGGACAATATGCTGCGGGAGCTTTCCGGCGGCATGAAGCGGCGCGTGCTGATCGCCAAGGCACTCAGCCACGAGCCGGAGATCCTGTTCCTCGACGAGCCGACGGCGGGCGTCGACGTGACGCTGCGCAAGGATATGTGGCGGGTCGTGGAAAGGCTGCGCGAGTCCGGGGTCACCATCATCCTGACGACGCATTACATCGAAGAGGCCGAAGAGATCGCCGACCGCGTCGGCGTGATCAACGGCGGCAAGCTGCTTCTGGTCGAAGACAAGACCGCTCTGATGACCAAGCTCGGCCGCAAGCAGCTGATCCTCGAGCTTGCCGAACCACTGGACGAGCTGCCCGAATGTTTCTCCGGCAAACGGCCTGTCGCTGGAACCCGACGGAAACCGGCTGATCTACGATTTCGACGCGCATAGCGAGCAGGAGAGCATTGCCGCGCTGCTCACCCGACTTGCGGCGCAGAACATCCACTTCAAGGATCTTTCGACGCGGCAGAGTTCGCTCGAGGATATCTTCGTGGCGCTCGTGGGAGGCACGAAATGAACTTGGAAGCCATCAAGTCGATCTATTTCTTCGAAATGGCGCGCACGCGCCGCACGCTGCTGCAGAGCGTCTTCTCGCCGGTGATTTCCACCTCACTCTATTTCATCGTCTTCGGCGCGGCGATCGGCTCGCGCATCCAAGAGGTGGAAGGCGTTTCCTACGGCGCCTTCATCACGCCGGGGCTCATCATGCTGACGCTGCTCGGGCAATGCATCGGCAACGGTTCCTTCGGCATCTATTTTCCGAAATTCACCGGCACGATCTACGAGGTGCTGTCAGCGCCGGTTGCGATGACGGAGATCCTGCTCGGCTATGTGGGAGCTGCGGCCACCAAGGGGCTGCTGATCGGGCTCGATTATCCTTCTGACGGCCAATGCCTTCGTGGAGGTCAGGATCGAGCACCCCTTCATGATGATCCTGTTCTTCCTGCTGACGGCGGTCACTTTCAGCCTGTTCGGCTTCATGATCGGCATATGGGCAGGCAACTTCGAGCAATTGAACCTGATCCCGATGCTCGTGGTGCCGCCGCTGACCTTCCTCGGCGGCAGCTTCTATTCGATCAACATGCTGCCGCCCTTCTGGCAGGCCGTCAGCCACTTCAATCCGGTGCTCTATCTGGTGAGCGGTTTCCGTTGGAGCTTCTACGGCATCGCCGACGTCAATCCGCTGCTCAGCCTTGGGATGATCACCATGTTCCTGGCGATCTGCCTTGCGACGCTTGGCTGGATTTTCAAGACGGGATACCGGCTGCGGAACTGAGACAGGCCTGCGCCGGGCGGGATGTTGTCGACGGCGATGTCGCCTTCGATAACGCCGCGCTCTAAGCGCCTGCCGTGCTCGATCTCGACGACGGTATGAAGAGCTTGTCACCGGTGACGAGGCGGGCATCGCCTTCCGTGCAGTTCAGATCGATGGCGGCGGCGACCGAAACAAGGCGATACATTGAGCGCTGCGCCATCGCCCACATCATCGGTCTGCGCTTGGCTTTCGACCGATTTACCGAAGCGAGTGCGGCTGGTGCCAGTTAAACGCCTCCGGCCGCCGGTCTTGGCGCTGTTCGACATGATCGGCCGCCTTTGCAAGACTGTGCCGGCCGGCGATTAGATCCTGTTGATTGTCGGCAGGAAGGATACGACCTGCCTGCGGTTGGCGGCATCCAGGGTGTCTATACGGTCTTTCCAGAATTGTGCGGCCTCGGGCGTATCTTTTTCCCAGCAGCGTGTCGATACGATGTTATCGTCGATCACCGCGCGGCGATGGCCGCCCAGGCGTATATATTCGTCCGCGAGTTGCTTCGAGGGATTATCCATGGCCAGCGCCTCCTTTCAATCCTTTCAACCCGGATGCGGGACGCAAGGTTCCATGGGTTGAAGAATATAGAGCCGGGCCTTGACGCTATGCGCCGCTCCTCAAGCCCTCTTTGGTGCCTTCTGCGACGTGTTCAGTGCCACAGCGGCGCGAATGAGCGCCTCCAACGCTTCTTCATCGATCTCGTCGCCCTCGTGGAAATCGATGGCGCGCCGGGTGTTGCCTTCGAGGCTGGAGTTGAAGAGGCCTGAGGGATCCTCCAGCGAGGCACCCCTGGCGAAGGTCAATTTCACGGCATTCTTATAGGTTTCGCCGGTGCAGATGATGCCGGCGTGCTCCCACACCGGAACCCCGACATGTTCGAGGGCTTTCTCATTTACCTCCTCGACCACTTCAGGATCGGCCTCCTTGATGAGGCTTCGCAGCCGGGCGAGCGTCCCGCCCCGCCAATCGCTCAGCGCCGCTATCTTTCGCATCGATCAGTTGAGACGGAGACGCTTCTGCTTCTCTTGACGGCGTGTCTTCTTCATGCGTGGTTGTCGCCTTCATCATGATGGTGCGCTGCTCACAGTCGTTCGCCGGGCAACTGGCTGGCTTGCTTCACCCAATCGGCGAACTGAGCTTCGTCCGAGCTGTCGTCCTCATGGATGTCGAGATAGCGCACGTCCTTGTGCTTGGACTCGCCGGGCGGAACAGGACGCAGCGACGTGCCGCGGAAGAACGCCACTTTCACGTATTTCGTGAAGCAATGAAAGCTGAGGAACCAGCCCTGGTCCTCGACACCATAGAAGGGCGAGTTCCATTTGACCGCCTTGTGCACGCCGGGGACGGTGCGCACGATGAGCGCGTCGAGGCGGCGCCCGACGTCGCTTTTCCAGCCCGGCATGGCCGCGATGTAGGCCTGCACGGGGGCGTCGCCGTAACCCTTGGCGATCTGAGGGTTGCCGCCTGAGAGGAGGACCGGTTCTGTGGAGGCCGGTTTGGCTGTGGCCTCGTTTGCCTTCGCTGACTTCCTGGGCGTCTTGCGGTCCATTGTGTTCATGCCTCCCCGCTGACGCTTCGCGCGCTGCGCCACTTCGTGGCGTAAGGCAGCACGAACATATAGAGACCGGTAAACAGGAGCAAGAATAGCGGCAGCAGTGGCGAGTAGACGACCCAGCCGGGAGGTTCTCCCAATCCCATAGCGACGAAGTTGGTGATGACGGTCGCCGTAAAGGCGATAGACAGCCAGCGGTGGAAGTGCCGAATCCATTTATTCCAATTCAATGGAATCTCCTCTGAGTATCAGCCGAAGCGCAACACGGAAAACATCAGTCTGCCCGTGTCAAGACCTGCTCCAAGTTTGCAAAGAACTGCTGCCACCCTGCCTTTGCGCCTCCGTAAGCCTGCTTCTGATCCGGCCGGAAGCCCGACTGCTCCATGCGCAGGTGGGTCCCCGTGCGCGTTGGGGTGAGCGTAAAGGTCACCACGCTCTGCAGATTAAAGGCTGCATCGTCGTGCGCAAAATTCCAAGTGTAGGACAGTGTTCTGTTCGGCTCGACGGCGAGGACTTCGCAGTCCAGCACGCCGCCCCAGTCTCCGCGAAGATTGAAACGGTGGCCTACGTCAGGCTTGAAGTCGTTCTTCATGAGCCACTCCTCGATCAGGTGTGGTTGCGTGAGCGCGCGCCAGATCTTTTCCGGTGGAAAAGGAATCTCCCGTTCGACAATGACGGAAAGCGCTTCGGTCGCGGCTTTGTTCATTGGTCCATCCTTTTGAGCAGATCTTCGAGGTCGTTGAACCGGCTCTGCCAGAATCCCGCCATCTGGCTTGTCCAGTCGATCAGCGGGGCCAAGGCGCCGAGCTGCGCGCTATAGTGCGTATGGCGGCCTTCGTGTCGGTCGCGCACCAACCCGGCCTGCTTCAGGACTCCCAGATGCTTTGAGACGACCGGCTGTGAGACCCCGGCCCGGGCCGTCAGGGCTCCGACCGTCTTTTCTCCCTCGCGGCACAGCCGCTCGAAGAGAGCCCGCCGGGTCGGATCGGCGAGCGTTCTGAAGAGCATATCGGGAGCGTTCGACATTTGGGATCCATACCCCGCTGACTATTGATTGACATATAGCCGCATAGGTATGATTGAGTTAAGCTGGAACGCAGAGCGGATGCCGATCACCGAATAGGCCTCCGCGATTTTACCATACCCCGTTGGCTATGCGTGGTGCATTGTCGTCGCCGATGATACGTGGCCGTGGCAATGAGGAGAAGCGCGCCCTGTTGCCTGCTATTTGCAGCCTAGTCGCGCATCCTGAGCTCGTCTGTCTGCATCTGCAGGGAACCCAGCGTTTGGAGGAAGCTCATGCCGAGCAGGCTCTGGTCGAGCGCGCCGTCTGCGGCAACGCTGGCGGCGACGTCTGTGCGCACGATGGGGCCGATGGCGATGCGGTCGAGCGTCACGGGCGCGGCGCGGGCGCGGCCGTTCGCCGTCATGACGGTCATCGAATAAGCTGAGGTTTTCAGGGATGATGCCGATCCGCTCGGCATCCGCATGCGACAAGGCCACCATGCTGGCGCCGGTATCGACGAGCATCGGGATCGTCTGGCCGTCGACGGAGACGTCGGCCTCGAAATGGCCGTTCAGCAGTTTGTGCAGGATGATCTCGCTGCTGCCGTCGCGGGTGGTGACGACGACGGCACGGCCGGGAACAAGGCCGGCAAGCAGGCGGTTGCCGACGCCGAACAGGTCCTGGCGGTAGAGATAGACGGTTGCGAGGGCCAGGATGATGACCAGCCAGATCATCAGGTTGCGCATGGTTTCGCCGGCGCTGCGGCGGCTTGCCCAAATGCCGGCAGACAGCATCAGCACGATCGGCAGGAGATAGATCATGCGCCCGAAATCGTCGATGTTCATGCCGAGCACGCGGTCGCTGTCGTGGTTATAGACGAGCACCGCAAGGCCGATCCCGAGGATCAGAAGGAAGAGCCCGAGCCGGTTCATGAACGGTGCTCCGGCATTGCGGCCGCCTCGGCGGACCAGGACCGCCGGTTCGGCAAAGAGGCGCGTGGCAAGGACAGTCATGATGCGCTGCCTTTCCTCATCCGAATAGGACATCCAGTTGCCGATCTCCTGAAGCGTGCGGCCGCAACCCGTGCAAAAGCCGGTTGCGGGATCGATCGAGCATACGTGGATGCAGGGCGTTTGCATCAGCGGAATATCGTGATTTCACAAGGCCGTGGCAAGGGCGCAGAAGGCTGCGATTTCGGAAATCTGCTGGGCGGCGCCGAGCGTGTCCCCCGTATGGCCGGCAAGCTTGCGTCGGATATAGAGCGTGAAGGCGATGACCGCGATGCCGGTTGCAAGCAGGCTGCAGACAAGCGCCAGCAGGCCGAGCGCCGGCCAGACGAGAAGGGCCGAAAAGAGGCAGGCCGACACGACCGCGACATGCATTGCGCTTTCGCCGGGCTGGCCCGAGGAGGCGGCGATGCCGTCCGTCTTTGCGGGCGGCAGACGGTGCCAGTGCCAGACGAGGGCGGCACGGCTGAGGCAGGCGGCCGCAGGGATAGCGAAGGCGGCGGCAAGCGGGGCGACCTCGCGGGCGATGGCGGCAAGCGCTGCGGCGCGAAGTGCTAGCGAGAAGACGAGGGCAATCGCGCCGTAGCTGCCGATGCGGCTGTCCTTCATGATCGCCAGCGCGTGGTCGCGGTCGCGTCCGCCGCCGATGCCGTCGGCAGTGTCGGAGAGCCCGTCCTCGTGCAGCGCGCCGGCGATGAGCGTCTGGACGGCGAGTGCGACGAACGCCGCCATCAGACGGTCGGCGCGCAGGCCAAGGAGAATGAGAAAGACGAGAGCCGGAAGAAGGCCGATCAGAATACCGGCGAGCGGGAAGGCGCGTACCGTGCGACTGAGCTTGCCGTCGTCTGCGTAAAAAACCCATTGCGGCACGGGAAGCCGGCTCAGGAAAGCGACGGCGCGGGCGGTGTCGAGCGCATAGGCCTTGATGTTCATGTCCCCAACTTCATGCATGAAGGTGCGACGCTTTTCGAGTTGTGACGCCTGGCCGCTGCCTTTAATAGAGTCGCGACGAAAGAAGCCGATTTGTCTGCAAAAGACAAGTTGGTCCCGGATCTCCGGACAGATGCAAATACAAGGAAGCTGCATTCATGAGCGTTTCAGGCCTGCCGTTCGACGATTTCCGTGCGCTGCTGCGCGATCTGCCGGGACCGGATACCCGGGCGCTGGTGGCAGCGCGCGAGCGCGACGCGCAGCTGACAAAGCCGCCGGGCGCGCTTGGGCGGCTCGAGGAGATCGCCTTCTGGCTGGCGGCCTGGACGGGCAGGGCGCCGGCCGTCAACCGGCCGCTGGTTGCGATCTTCGCCGGCAATCACGGCGTGGCGAAACAGGGCGTCACGCCCTTTCCGCCGGCGGTGACGCAGCAGATGGTGGAGAATTTCGCTGCCGGTGGTGCGGCGATCAACCAGATCTGCGTCGCCTACGATCTCGGGCTGAAGGTCTTCGATCTGGCGCTCGACTATCCGACCGGCGACATCACCGAAGAGGCAGCACTTTCCGAGCGCGACTGCGCGGCGACCATGGCCTTCGGCATGGAGGCGATTGCGGGTGGCACGGACCTGCTTTGCATCGGCGAGATGGGGATCGGCAACACGACGATCGCTGCGGCGATCAATTACGCGCTTTACGGCGGCTCGGCGCGCGACTGGGTCGGCCCGGGAACCGGTTCTGAGGGCGAGATGCTGGAGCGCAAGGTGGCAGCCGTCGAGCGCGCTGTCGAGCTGCACCGCGACCATCTGAACGATCCGCTGGAAGTCATGCGCCGCCTCGGCGGCCGCGAGATTGCGGCAATGGCCGGCGCCATTCTCGCCGCGCGCGTCGAAGAGATACCGGTGCTGATCGACGGCTATGTGGCGACGGCGGCAGGCGCCATCCTGCAGGCGGCCAATCCGTCGGCGCTCGATCACTGCCTGATTGGCCATGTCTCAGGCGAACCGGGGCATCTCAGGGCGATCGAGATGCTCGGCAAAACGCCGCTTCTGGCGCTCGGCATGCGGCTTGGCGAGGGAACGGGTGCGGCCCTTGCCGCCGGCATCGTGAAGGCCGCCGCGGCCTGCCATTCCGGAATGGCGACATTCTCGCAGGCGGGCGTTACCAACGGACACTGAGCGCTGCAGCTTTGTGTCAGACGGATGACGGGTGCTTGCGGCGGAAGCCTGGAACCGGTATTCGCATTTTGACCGATGGACGGCGGCTGCGGCCGCCGCCGACTGCAAGACGAGGGCGCGCTTTGACCAAACCTGCCATAGGCAAACTGACGGGTGTGAGCCATTTCTTCGCTGCCGCCGTCTATTCCTGGGCGGGTTTCCAGCGTCTGATCAAGGAATCGGCTTTCCGGCAGGAGCTGCTTTTTGCCGCGGTTTCGCTGATCCTGCTTGCCGCCGTCGGTGCATCGCTTTGCGGAAATGATGATTGCCGTCGTGCTATTTCTGGTGCTCTTCGCCGTGGAGGCGCTGAATACGGCAATCGAGGAGGTGATCGATCGCATCTCGCCGGAAATCTCGATGGTCGGCGAACATGCGAAGGATCTTGGCTCCTTTGCCGTCCTCTGCGCGCTTGCCGCGTGCGGGCTCTATCTTCTCGTCACGATCGGCACGCGCCTCATCGCGATCGTCTTCGCCTGAGGCGGATGGCGTCAGGCATCAGGATTTTCTCCGATCGCTTTTTCGAAAAACAGGCTGATCGGTGACGGCCTGTAAGCGCCGAAGGGGCCTGCGCTCCTTGTATCCGGCTGAACGATACAGGCTTTGTCCATCCGTATTCCTGATACCGACTTCCATCTTGATAAGACGAATTCCTTTGGACAAGGCCGCTGGCTTCCAACGGCTTGCAACGGTGCTCTTCCAACGCCCCTTTGTCTGATCCTCTGATCCACGATCATCCGCTTGAGCTCCGCCGGTGCCGATCATGATCGTCGAAGAGCGCGCAGCACCCTGCTGCGGAAAGATCGCCAGGGCGTGCGACAAAGACTCGAAATATGGGGTGCGGACAATGTCTCCGGATCGAGCGGCTCTGCGAGTCTCGCCGGGATAGAGCGAAGCCGCAATTGCATCGGACAGTAAGAGCGAGCCGACGCCACGTCATCTTGCCGCGGGCTTTCCTCTCTGACGCTCAACATCAATTGCACTGATCTGTCACCCTGGTTTCGTGCAGATTGCCGTGATTAAGCGAAGCTCTTCCGGCTTGCGGTGAAACGGCGCTGCGCTTCCTCGACGGCCGGCAGGCTCTGCAGCACGCGCCTGGCAGGCAGGATGGCGATCACTTCGGTGCCTTCGCGCAGCTTTGATTTCAGGACGAACTGGCCGTCATGCTTGGCAAGGATCGCCTGGACGATCGGCAGGCCGAGGCCGGTGCCCTGTTCGGCGCTCTTGATGGCGATCGAGCCCTGGCCGAAGGCGGAGAGCACGACGGGGATTTCGTCCTCTGGAATGCCGGGGCCGTTGTCCTTGATGGAGATGTACTGGCCGCCGCCTGCCGTCCAGCCGACCTTGACATGGATTTCACCGCCTTGCGGCGTGAACTTCACTGCGTTTGAGAGCAGGTTCAGCACCACCTGGCGCAACGACTTCTCGTCGGCCCAGACAGTACGGCAGGCTCCGGTTCGAACTGCTGGGTGATGGAAATGTTCTTGCCCCTGGCACGCAGTTGCACCATGCCGATGCAATCTTCCGCGATATCAAGGAGCGAGATCGCTTCTTCGATGAGCTCGTATTTCCCGGCCTCGATGCGCGATAGGTCGAGGATCTCGTTGATGAGGTTCGAGCAGATGCTGGCCGGAGCGGTGGATGTCGTTCGTATATTCCTTGTAGGTCGGATTGTTCAGCGGGCCCATGACCTCGGCCGACATCACCTCGGAGAAGCCGAGGATGGCGTTCAGCGGCGTGCGCAGCTCATGTGACATGGAGGCGAGGAAGCGCGACTTGGCAAGGTTTGCCTCTTCCGCGCGCCGGCGCGCTTCGTCGGACATGGATTTGGCGACTTCGAGCTCGGCGATCAAGTCGTCCTTTTCCGACTGGAAGGAGAGGATCTTGAGGTTCGACTGGAAGAGGCGGTCGCTTATGTAGTTGAAGAAAATGATGGTCGTCGTGAAAACGGCAGTGAGGCTGAGCTCAAGCAGGTCGCGCGAGATGCCGGCCTTTGCAGCGAGTGCCACGACGGAGGGTGCGAAGGCAACGAGCACGGCGGGCGTCAGCATGAAATTCGACATTGCCGTCAACGGAAAGCGCGATGAGAAGCGTCGTGCCCTTAAAGAAGAGATGAAGCCGGAGGGATCGCAGGCGCTGCAGTCCTGACAGCGCAAAGACGGCCCATGCAGCTGCCGATCATCAGCTGGCCGAAGAGCAAGACGCAGCGCCATTTGCAGCGCCGGAGGTTTCCGGAGATGATCTCCTGTTTTGCGGGCTTGCTTGGCCAGCACGAGATAGATGTTTGCCGCATAGGCAGTCAGCGTCAGTACGGCCCAGAGGAAGATTTGTGTGTTGCCTGTGAAATAGATGCCGAGGACCGCAATGATGATGCACGAAGAAGCGGCATGATCGATCGCGCCCTGAATGAAGGTCTCGGTCGATGTGCATCCTCAGCGCGTCCGCGATCGATAGGCGGCGGTTCCGCCAGCAGCGGCCGGATTGCAGCCGTTCGCGCGTCTGCCGTCACCGCGCCTGGAGACCGCCTTGTTGCGGTGACTGCGCGAGCGGTCGACGATGATCTTGTCGGTCGACGTGCTGACGCCGGTACTCATTGTGCACAACGCGGGTGACATGAACCCTTGCAGATTACGCGCAGTAATCCCAAGCAGATGCTGCCGTTAAAGGAGTTGTTTGCCATTTCTGCCAACGGTTTGTTGTTCACAGGAGGCGAAATGCGAGGCAAAAGCAGTGCGTTTTTCGGAACGATTACGCGACGGCGGGCTACCGCTCTCGCCACGGCTCGCGCTCGGTCTGGCTGATCGCCGCCAAGCTCGATCAGATCAAGCCGCGATAACCGTGCACGCCGGCCGACTTCATGCGTGATCAGACGGCGACACGCCTGACGAACGGTGCCGAACGCATCCGGCTGCACGGCATCGATGCGCCGGAGCTTGCGCAGACATGATCTGCGCGCGCGGCGGAACGCGCTGGGCCGTGCGGCCGAGGAGGCGCGCCGAGACACTGCAGCGGTCTGGCCCGGCCGGACGGGATTTATCCTGATGCCGGCGGTGCCAGCAGGACCAGTTACGGCCGGCTGCTCGGTCGATCGTGTCCGGAGCGGCAGGCATCGATCTCATCGGAAATGGTGGTCGGCGGGTCATGGCCGTCGCATCATGGGAACTACCAGTTCGGCAAGAGGAGCAGTCGGCGGCGCGCAGGGAGGCGCAGGTCATCTGGGCGGGAGACATTCGAGCGGACCGTCGCGACGTGCGCGGCCGGGAGCACCGTGCAATCGCGGATTTGGAGGACGCCGGGTGCGGGTTCACCATTGTCCGCCATCGCGTGGACGGGACCATGGTCGAGCTAGCGCCGGTGCGTGATGACGGCGCTTGGCCGCGCTGCGCGGCGAAATCGCCCGCTGTCGTCATCTGCCGCGATATGCCGCTCACTGCGAATGGCCGACGACCGGCTGCCGCACGAGCCCCGGCCGGTCGTCGTCATGTCGACCACGGCGCGCATCCTGATTGCCGGGCCAGGCGCCGGGCTTCAGGGTGCACGAAAGCGGCGTTGCCCTTCAACGATGCCTCCGGCGACCGGCTGCGCCACTGGCTGCAGCGTCGAGCGCGAGACATTCGACGACCCGGAGCGGTTCGCCATCGTGCCCATGGGCTTCCGTTTTCCGCGGCTACGACGCCAAGGGCAGCGACCTGCCGCCCCGGCGCGAATGCGCGCCGCACTGGCGCCAGCGGGTGATCGGTCGGCAATGCCGCAGATCGAGCTTGATCCTCGCCATGCGGCCAATATGCCCAGGCATGGCACCTGGGCGGAAGGCGGCAAGCCGAAACCATGACCGAAACGGTGCAAGGCGTGGCGCGAGACGCTGTCTCCATGCCGCAGTCCGGTCGGCATTCTTGCCCCTGCCGCATCCCAGCTGGCGCAACACCGGCTGGCTGAAAAAGAACCCATGGTTCGCGGAGGAGCTGCTGCCGGTTCTGCGACAACATGTGGAAATGCGGCTTTAGTGAAACAATTTTCTGTTTTTCTGCCGAAATTAGTGTATTGAAAGGAAATTAATTCAGGAGGGTAGACGCATTGGATCGCCTAGACCGTAAGATTTTGCGCATTCTGCAAGAAGGATTCCACGCTGGCCGTTGCCGATCTGGCGAAAAAGGTCGGCCTTTCCACGACGCCCTGTTGGCGGCGTATTCAGAAGATGGAAGAAGACGGCGTCATCCGCCGGCGCGTGGCGCTGCTCGATCCGGTCAAGGTCAACACCAAGGTCACGGTTTTCGTTTCCATCCGCACCGCTTCCCATTCCATCGAATGGCTGAAACGTTTCTCCGAGGTGGTTCTCCGAGTTTCCGGAAGTCGTCGAATTTTATCGCATGAGCGGTGACGTCGATTACCTGCTGCGCGTCGTCGTGCCTGACATTGCGGCCTATGACGCTTTCTACAAGCGCATGATCGCCAAGATCGAAATTCGCGACGTGTCCTCCGCGTTTGCGATGGAGCAGATCAAATATACGACCGAACTGCCGCTCGATTACATGCTGCTGGATAATCCGAAATCCGGCGAGGAGTGAGGTCTAGCCATTCTGCGGGAAGAGCAAGGTTGGCACGTGCCGCTAATTATCGCGGCCAAGTAGCCGCACCGGCAACGTTACTGTTTTGTGCTGCTATTGCCCTGCCTCATGCCTTGTGCTCGTCACAGACCAGTGCGCCCAAGTCCTTGGGGCGGAAGACCCTTAACGTCGCATCATTCATTCACGGCGCAGACACGCCGCACTGATGCTGCAAATAGCTAACGTCGCGTGTGCCCTTGCATTCCCCCATGCTCGCACTCGCCGGGCTCCTAGGTCCATCGCCCCACTACCTTCTCATTGGTCAACGCCCGGACGGCGTCCTTGCCGATCCAGCGGGCGATCTTGTCGGGGCTTGCGGCAAGGCGTTCGGCGAGGGCCAGAGCCGGGGCGTGGCAGTCGCGGCTGCGCTTGCCGATGTTGCGCAGCGCCCAGTTGACGGCTTTGCGCACGAAGTTGCGCGGGTCGCCGGAATGCGCCTCGATCAAGGGGAGCCAGGCGAGGAGAGTTTCGTCCGGGTCCTGCTTGCGGTGGACAGCAGCGCCGGCGATCATGGCGAAGGCGGTGCGGCGGACGAACTCGCGATCGTCGGCGGCAAATTGCAAAATTACGTCATCGAGCCTCGCCTCGACGAAGAGGTCTGCAGCGCAATCGACGATTTCCCAGGAGTTGAAATCCTTTACCCAGCGGCAGGCTTCGGCGGGCGTGAGCTTCTTCGGCTCGGCTGTGTAGAGCGCCAGCATGCGTGCCTCGCGGATATCGCTTTGCCAGAGCTCCTGCGCGCGGGCGTGGTCCTTCTTCCGCAAGGCGGGCGATTTTTCCTGGAGATCGGGATTGGAGATGCCGAGCGCGCTACCGGTGACGATGCCGAAGCGGATCATGCCGGCAATGTCTTCCTCCGAGCGCAGCGTCTGCAGATGCGCGATCAGCTCGGCTGCGCTTGCGGAGGGGCCGATCATTTTTCCAGACGCGCGAGCAGGGAGGAGGTATCCCAGCGGGCGCCGCCCATCGCCTGGACCTCGCCGTGAGAACTGGTCGACCAGCGCGGCCAGCGCGCAGTTGCGCGCCGTTGGCGATCGGGCCTCGGTCGAGCACCATGCCCGAGGTCCTTGCGCATCCAGTCGACGGCGAAGCCGAACTCGAACTCGCCGCTGCGCGGCATGGTCTTCCGGCGGTTGTCCATCTGCCACGAGCCGGGCCGCCCCCTTGGACACCGACGTCGATAGACGCTTCGTCGGTGTCGAGCCCGGCCACGCTGGCCGAAATGCACGGCCTTCGGCGAGGCCCTGGACGACGCCGGCGATGGCAGATCTGGTTGACCATCTTGGTCAGCTGGCCCGAGCCCGGCAGGCCCCATGAGGCTCGATCGCCTGCGGGCATAGCGCGTCGAGCGACCTGGCTTGCCACGCGCGCCAGACGGCCTCGGCGTCGCCGCCGGCACATGACGGTGGGCTGGCCGTTTTCGGCCCCTGCCTGGCCGCCGGAAACCGGCGCGTCGATGAAATCGCTGCCTTTTGCCTTGGCGGCTTCATAAAGCTCGCGGGCGACTTCGGCGCTGGCGGTGGTGTTGTCGATGAGCACGGCGCCCTTCTTCATGCCTTCCACAACGCCGCCCTTGCCGGTGGTGACCGAACGCAGGTCGTCATCATTGCCGACGCAGGTGAAGATGAAATCGGCATCTGCTGCAGCTTCGGCAGGCGTCGCGGCGGATTTGCCGCCGAACTTGGCAGCCCAGTCCGCAGCCTTGGATACCGTGCGGTTATAGACCGTGACGTCGTGGTCGCCCTTCGTCTTCAAGCCACCTGCCATGGGGAAACCCATCACGCCGAGACCGATGAACGCGACTTTTGCCATATGCCAGATCCTTCTCCTGAATTCGGGGCATGATTAGCCGAAAGTGCCGCGGCAGGAAAGCCAAAGTAATGCCGGTCCGGTTTGCCTGCGCAAACTCGACGGCATGATTTGGAATAAAATTTCGCAAAACGGGCACATTCCGGTCAGCAAAATTGCCGTGGCGGCAAAACTTACAAATAAAATTGTCGATATAATATATAGAGATTATCATTATCAAAGCATCGCAACGAACCGGCAGTTCAAGGATGCTGCCGTGAAGAAAAGGGGATTGCCAACGATCTCTCGACGCCAGACGCTCGGACTTTTCTGGCGCTGCTGCGGCGACCGCCGTTCTGCCGGCCATCAAACCCGCACGCGCTGCAGCCACCGAATTCCGGAATCGGCTGGCAGAAGAACGGCGTGCTGGCGCTCGCCGAAGCGCCGCGGGGCGCTGGAGAGCCGACTTGCCGATCGCGGCATTTCGGTCAACTGGTCAGAATTCACCTCCGGCCCGCCGCTGCTCGAAGCGCTCGGTGCCGGTGCGCTCGACTTCGGCGCGACAGGCGACGTGCCGCCGCTCTTTGCGCAGGCTGCAGGCGGCCATCTCTATTATGTCGGCACCTATCGTGGCAGCCCGGCGGGTTCGGCGATCCTCGTGCGCAAGGATTCTCCGATCAAGACACTCGAAGACCTGAAGGGAAAGAAGGTTGCGTTTAAGCGCGGGTCGAGCGCGCATAACGTTACGGTAAAAGTCTTACGCAAGGCGGGGTTGACGATCGATGATGTCCAGCCGCTGGACCTTGCGCCGCCGGATGCGGCCCCTGCCTTCAAGAACGGCAGCATCGATGCCTGGTCGATTCTGGGACCCTTACCTTGCAATCGCCGAGGCCGATCCGGAGACCCGTATCCTGACGACGGCCGAGGGCATCGTTACCTCATACAGCTACTTCCTCGCCAATCAGGAGTTCACCGATGCCAACGCTCAGGTGATCGTCGACGTGATCGATGAACTCGGCAAGGTCGGTAAGTCGGCGCAGGGCAAGCTCGACGAGACGGTCAAGGAGCTCTCCGAAATCACCGGCGTGCCGGCTGAGGTGACCCGCGTGACGCTGTCGCGGCCGGGCGCCGATCTCGGCGCCGTGACGACCATCACCGACGAAGCGGCAGCCTACCAGCAGGCGCTTGCCGATGAATTCTACAAGCTCGGCATCGTGCCGAAGCCGTTGACCACCGGCGACATCGTCTGGCGGCCGAAGGCGAGCTGATTTCTGTTCCGGTTTTCAAAGGAGTTTTCCGACCCATGAGCGCTTCATCCAAGCCTATCGATTTCCTGTGGTTCATCCCGACCTCCGGCGACGGGGCCTATCTCGGCTCCGGCGAGCTGACCCGCGCGCCGGATATCGGCTACATGACGCAGATCGCGCAGGCCGCCGACCGGCTCGGCTATTCCGGCGTGCTTTTGCCGACGGGCGTCGCCTGCGAGGAGTCCTTCGTGACGGCCGCGGCCCTTTCGGCCAAGACCGAGAAGTTGAGGTTCCTCGTCGCGATCCGTCCAGGCACCGCGTCGCCCGCCTATTATGCGCGGCTGACGACGACGCTCGACCGCATCTCGAACGGCCGCGTGCTGCTCAACATCGTTGTCGGCGGCAGCCCGGGCGAGCTTGCCGGAGACGGCATCCATCTGGAGCATGACGAGCGCTATGCGCATGCAGACGAGTTCTTCACCGTCTGGGAAGAGCTGCTGGAAAAGGGTGTCGCGAGCTTCGACCGCAAATATATCAAGGCAACCAATGCGCAGCTCGGCTTTCCGGCTCCGTTCCAGACCCCGCGACCGCCGCTTTATTTCGGCGGCTCGTCGGATGCCGGGATCGATTTCTCGGTGCCGATGTTCAGAAGTACATCTCTACCTGGGCGAGCCGCCCGCACAGGTCGGCGAAAAGATCGAGCGCGTGCGCACCGCCGCGGCCAAGAAAGGCCGTGACGTGAGCTTCGGCATCCGCCTGCATTTCATCGTCCGCGAAACGGATGAGGAAGCATGGGCGGCGGCCGACCGGCTGATCTCCAAGCTCGACGATGCGACGATCGAGGAAGCGCAGCAGCGTTTCGCCAAGGAGTTCGATTCCGTCGGCCAGGCGCGCATGGCGGCCCTTCATGGGGCGGTCGCCGGACAAGCTGGAGGTCTCGCCGAACCTCTGGGGCCGGCGTCGGTCTTGTGCGGCGCCGGTGCCGGGACAGCACTGGTCGGCTCGCCAAAGACGGTCGCCGCACGGCTTCGCGAATACCAGGACCTCGGCATCGAGACGGTGATCGGCTCCGGTTATCCGCATCTGGAAGAGGCCTACCGTGTCGCCGAACTGCTGTTTCCCGAACTCGGGCTCGACCGCCAGGAGCAGCACCACGGCCTCAAGAGCGATTTCGGCCGTCACCGGGTCTTCGGCGGCGGCAGCCATGGCGGCAATCTGAAGGTCGTTTCCGGCTCCTGATTTCAAAGCACGCAAGGAGATAAGCATGTCGGTTTTCGAAACGCCGTTCACGCGAGCGATGGCCGGCAGGAGAGCCGCAAGGTGCGCTCTCGATTTTCGCTTCCGAGCCGCGAAGCGCTGCTGCCCTTTCGGTGCCGCTCGTAATCATTCTCGCCTGGCAGGCGGCGTCTTCGGAGGGGCTTATCTCCTCACGTGTCATGCCGTCACCGGCGGATGTGGCTGTCGCCTTCTGGTCGAGCCACGCTATCCGGGCAGTTGCCGCATGACGTTCTCGTCAGTGCGTGCCGGGCTTTCGCGGGGCTCATCGTCGGCGGGTCGATCGGCTTCCTGCTCGGCATTGCGAACGGCGTTTCGAAGATTTCCGAGCAACTGACGGATACGACATTGCAGATGCTGCGCACCATTCCGCATCTGGCGATGATCCCGCTTGTCATTCTCTGGTTCGGGATCGGCGAAGAATCGAAGCTCTTCCTCACTTCGCTCGGCGTGCTTTTCCCGGTCTATCTCAATACCTATCACGGCGTGCGCAACGTCGACCGCGACCTGATCGAGATGGGCAGGGTCTACGGCATGGGCGGCTGGACGCTGTTTCGCAAAGTGATCTTTCCGGGCGCGCTGCCCTCGATCTTCGTCGGGCTGCGCTATGCGCTCGGCATCATGTGGCTGACGCTGATCGTTTCGGAATCGATCGCCGCGTCCTCCGGCATCGGCCACATGGCGAACAATGCCCGCGAGTTCATGATGACGGATGTCGTGGTGCTGGCGTTGGTGATCTATGCCGTGCTCGGCAAGCTGGCGGATGTCGTGGCGCGGGCGCTGGAGCGGCGGACGCTGACGTGGAACCCCGTCTATCAGAAATAGGAGAGACGCAATGACCGTCATCACGCATGAGCGCTTCCAGGGGACTGCTGAGCCGGAATACGAGACGGAAGCGGCCGTTGCGCAAGCCGGTGCCGCTTCGATCACGCTGACGGGCCTTGAGAAGAGTTTCAGCGGCAACCGGGTTTTGCGCGGCATCAACCTGCACATTCCGGCGGGCCAGTTCGTCGCGGTGATCGGCAAGAGCGGCTGCGGAAAGAGCACGCTGCTTCGGATACTCATGGGGCTCGATCAGCCGACGGCCGGTGAGTTGCGCTTCGAAGATACCGCCGGTGCCGAGGGCCAGCCGAACGCGCGCATCGTCTTCCAGGAGCCGCGCCTGCTGCCGTGGCTGAGCGTGGCGGAGAATGCAGCCGTCGGGCTTGGCGACAATGTGGAGAAGCGGTTGGCACTGGCGCAAGCGGCCGCGGTGCTCTCCGAAGTGCAGCTTGCCGAGAAGGCGTCGGAATGGCCGTCACGGCTTTCCGGCGGCCAGCGGCAGCGCGTGGCGCTGGCCCGGGCGCTGGTGAGCAAGCCCGGCGTGCTGGCGCTTGACGAACCGCTCGGGGCATTGGATGCTCTGACGCGCATCAGCATGCAGGAACTCCTCAATCGCGTCTGGCGCGAACTCGGCTTCACCGCCGTACTCGTGACGCATGACGTCAGCGAGGCGGTGCATCTGGCCGACCGGGTGATCGTGCTCGATGAGGGGCGGATCGCGCTCGATCTGGCGATCCCTTATCCGCATCCGCGCAGGCACGGCAATGCCGAACTCGCCGAACTGGAGGGCAAGCTGCTTGCGGCGATCCTCGGCAAGGAAGCGGCGCGTTAGGTTAGCTTTGTCGATTTCGCTCGGAAATCCAGCGATCGAGATGGCCAAGCGCGTCCTGCTGCAGGCGGTAGGTGCGGACGCGGCCGGCCTTTTCGGACTGCACGAGGCCGCTCAATTCCAGCACGCTTAGATGCTTCATCACTGTCGGCAGCGTCATGGAGAGAGGCTTTGCCAGCTCCATGACGGAGGCGGGGCCGCGGCCGAGGCGATCGACCATGCCGCGGCGGCTGCGGTCGGACAAAGCGTGAAACATCCGGTCGAGGGCGGCAGGTTCCATGATCATTCGGTGGGCATTTCGCTGCGGATGCGCTCGGGGAGCTGGTAACTGTACGGGTAGAACTTGAAGTAGGGCAGTGCCTCCTTCAGCACCCGCGCAAAGGACGGCCGCTCGAGCAGGCGTTCGTAATAGGCGCGCAGCTTCGGCTGGTCGTCGCCGAAGGGAACGAGCGTTTCGGCATAGAAGAGGGCTGGTGCCGCAGCGCAATCGGCCATCGTGAAGCTGTCGCCGGTGATCCACTGGTTGCTGCCGAGCTGCTGCTCGATCATGCCGTAGGCCGTTGCATGCGTGCCGCGTGCCTCTTCCACGCCGTGCGGATCCTTGCCGCCGTCCGGCCGGAGGGTATCGGTGACGATCTTCTGCATCGGCGTCTGCACATAGAGATCGAAGAAGCGGTCCCAGAGGCGGACGCGAAGCGCCCGGTCGATATCGTCCGGCAACAGGCGGATAGGGCCGGGGTAATGCTCGGTCGAGATATTCGATGATGATGCTCGTCTCGGGGATCGTGCTGTCCAGCGCCTCGTCGCGCAGGACCGGCATCTTGCCGACCGGCCAAAAGCGGAAGAGATCGGCGCTCGACGGTTCATCGGCCAGATCGACGGTGCGGTTTTCGAAAGGCGTGCCGTTCTCGTAAAGCGCGATCAACACCTTGTGGCAGAAGGAGGCGAGGGGATGTCCGTAAAGAACCAGCGACATGGATCGAGCCTTCAGTGATCGGAAAGTTTACTGAATGGCTAAGTATCAGGCTGCGGCGCTGGCCGCAAGGGATGGTTTCCTGATTGGGTAAGTATCCGATGCAACGCGCCGATCCGTTATTTCTTATGTCGCGTCAGGGAGGCTAGATCTCATAAGCGAACGCAGTGGGCCTTGAAGGATCGTGCGCCTCAGCCGGCCAACCGCGCAATCACCAGATGTCCCGGACGTCGGGCTGACCTTCCTGCATGCGGACGTTGATTTCGCTCATCTCCGACGAGGCTCGAAGCCGGTCGCAGTCAGGCGGTCGCGGATATAGGTCTTCGGCGTGCAGCGAAGCGCTGGTGCGGGCCGACGGCGTATAAGGGCGGCCGTCGAGCGTCCCTGGCGGGAGCGTCTCGGAGGAAAAGATGAAGCAGGCCCCCGGGGGTCAGGTTTTCGGCGACGCCGAAGAAGAGTGGCTCCAGGGCGCCGAGATAGGGCAGCACGTCGGTCGCGGTGATGAGGTCGAAGGCGCTCTTCGTCGTTGTCGTCGAGGAAGTCCTCGACCTCGGCCACGATAGAGCGTCTCGTAGATTTCCTTCTCATGGGCGATCTCGACCATGTTTTCGGAAATATCGATGCCCGTCATCTCCTCGGCAGAGGTCGCGCAGCGCTGCCGCCCGTGAGCCCCGTGCCGCAGCCGAGATCGAGCAGGCGCTTGAAGCGGTCGAGCTTCAGCTCCTGCAGGCGCTGGCGCACCAGCATGGGGACGTGGTAGCTGAGTTGCTCGACGAGCACGTCCTCGAAGACTTCGGCATGCTGGTCGAAAAGGGTTTCGACATAGGCATCCGGCGCCCTGACCGGCGTTTCGCCGCGGCCCATCGAGGCGATGCGGACGGCCGCGCCGCCGTGGTCTTCCGGGTCGATTGCCAGCACCTCCTCATAGGCCCTCACGGCAGCGTCGATGTCACCGGCCTTTTCGAGGGCAAGGGCGCGGTTATAGGCTTCCGCAAGCGCTTCCTCGTCGATCTTCTTTGCCATTGCCGTCACCACCTTTTTGTGTTCAGGCAAGCCTCTAAGGCGGCTTGCCGCCTTTTGCAATGGCGGCCTTGGAGGCGCAGAATGCGAAAATGGAGATCTCAATAAGAAGGAAAGGGAGGAATGCCATGACGACGGACATCAGCAAGCCCGACCTTGACGAGAGCGCCCGGAAGGAGGCAACGCCGCCACTGCCGCTGACGCCGGTCGAAATCACCAATACGCTCGCGCACTATTATCGCGGCGAACTTGGACGCATGACGAGTTGGCGGGATCGCATCGACCGGACGTCGAACTGGGCGATCACGGTGGTCGCTGCATTGCTCTCCCTCTCGCTGTCGACGCCGACCGCGCATCATGGCGTGCTGCTCTTCGGAATAATGCTGATCTCGCTGCTCTTGCTGATCGAGGCGAGGCGCTACCGGTTCTTCGATATCTACCGGGCCCGCGTCCGGCAGGTCGAAAAAAACTATTTCGCGCAGATCCTGTCGCCGGAGGCGAATTCCGCGCGCGATTGGGGTCCGGTGGTCGCAAACAGCCTGCGCAAGCCGACGTTCCTGCTGACCTATGCGGATGCCGTCCAGCGGCGGCTGCGGCGCAACTACAGCTGGATGTATCTCATCATGCTGCTTGCCTGGGCGCTGAAAATCACGACACCGAAACTGCAGACCGAGGGCAGCGCCCTGGCACAGACGCATTCCTGGGCCTATGTGATCGACAATGCCGTTCTCGGGCCGCTTCCGGGGCTCGTGGCGATTGCCCTCGTGGCGGCCTTCTATCTCGCCATCCTCTACGGCGTGTTACGCCGGGAACCCGACAGAGGCGAGTACATTCATGGCGAGGCGCATGTCTAGCGGCCTCAATGCAGAATGAACTCGCCTTTCAGGGCGCGCCATTCCGTTGCCGAAATCAGCTTGCGGTGGATGTAGCGCACCGAATGCAGCGGGCCGTCCAGTTTCTCCTGCCAGAACTTCAGAAAGCCGCGCATTTCGGGAAAATCCGGAGCAAGATCGTATTCCTGCCAGATGTAGGTCTGGAGGATCGCCGGGTGATCTGGCAGGCGGTAGAGGATGTGGGCGGTCGTCAGCCCGTATCCCTGAAGCTGCTTTTCGAAATCCTTGTTCATCTCAGCCTCGGTTTCGTTCCCATGTCACGTTTGTGAACATTATATGAATGGAAACACGCGTCGGTTAACGCAAGCTTGACAGATGTGGGAGGAAAAGGCTATTTGTTTTTGATTTCAATGGCTTGGCAGCACTCATATGGGAGTGCTACCAAGCGGTCAGCGCTTTAGATGCCGTGTCAGGCGGCGCTCGATCCAGTTCCAGAAATGCCGGAGCGCTTCGACGATCGAAAGATAGAAGATCGCCGCCCAGAGATAGGTCTGATAATCGAAGGTGCGCGAGAAGGCGTAGCGGGTTTCGCCCATCAGATCGAGAACGGTGATGATGGCGACGACGGCAGAGCCCTTGATCAGCAGGATGATTTCATTGCCGTATGGGCGCAGCGCCACGATGAGCGCCTGCGGCAGAACGATCTTGCGGAAGGCGACGGCCTTGTGAATGCCGAGCGCTGACGCTGCCTCGTGCTGGCCGCTCGGCACGCTTTCGATGGCGCCGCGCAGGATTTCGGCTTGATAGGCGGCGGTATTGATCGTCATCGAGAAGAGACCGCAATACCAGGCGTCGCGGAAGAACCACCAGAGGCCGGCGGCTTCGAGCTGCGCGCGGAAGCCGCCGAGGCCGTAGTAGATCAGAAAGAGCTGTGCCAAGAGCGGCGTGCCGCGGAAGACGTAGACGTAGCAATAGGCTAGCGTGCTGATGATCCTGTTCTTCGACATGCGCGCGAAGGCGAGCGGCAGGGAAAGTGCTGCGCCGAAGATGACGGAGATCGTCACCAGGATGATCGTCGTCATCAGTCCGTGCAGGTAGCGCGGACCGTAGCGCGTGAACTTGTCCACGTCCCAGCCGGCGATCACCATGTAGATCAGGCTTGCGGCAAGCAGCGCCCAAAGCAGGACGAGGAGCGAGCCGACGACGCGCGTGCCCGTTATCGGCTTGACGATTTCCTTCGGCGCCGGCTGCGGCGGGATGAGGGTTTGCGCATAGCTCATCGGCGGGCCCCAGAGCGCTTCGCCCAGCGTTCGATATAGCTGAGGCCGATCGACGAGATGATCGCAAGCGCGAGATAGAGGCCGCAGGCGATAATGTAGAAGAAGAAGGCCTGCTTGGTGACGCGGACGGCGACACCGGTCTGGCGCAGGATGTCGGCAAGGCCGATGATCGAGACGTAGGAGGTGTCCTTGAGCAGGATCATCCACAGGTTGCGTGAGGCCGGGCAGGGCGATGCGGATCAACTGCGGCAGCACGATCAGGCCGAGCGTGCGGCCGTGATGAAGGCCGAGCGCATAGCCGGCTTCGTACTGGCCCCTCGGAATGGCGCGGAAGGCCGACAGCAGCACTTCCGCGCAATAGGCCGAAAAGACCACCGAGAGCGCGATCATGCCGGCGACAAAGGCATTGATCTCCACCCGCTGCTCGTAGCCGAAGGAGGTGAGCACCGACTGGATCAGGATCTGCAGGCCGTAATAGATGATGAAGAGCGTCAGGAGCTCTGGCAGGCCGCGGAAGATCGTGGTGTAGATGCCCGACGCAAGGCGCACCGACCTTTCTTCCGATTGCTGGCCAAGCGCGACAAAGAAGCCGATGATGAGGCCGACGGGAAGCGTCAAAAGCGCCACGGTGACGGTAGTCTTCAGGCCGAGCGCGATTTCGTCTCCCCACCCTGCGTCGCCACAGGCGAGGAGGGTCGATTGCCCGAACCAGGTGAAAACGCCGGCAGGTCCGCAGAGCGGATCAAGATGTATCCTATCCAGGCCCAGAACGAGCCCGGCGCGGAAAACAATCCGCCCATGCCAACTTTCCCCTCACGGCTTATGCCGTTTTGATCTTTCCATGGTTGTCAAACAAAAATGGCGGAAGAGCAAGCCTTCCGCCACCATCTTTGCCGGTCAGTTACAGGTTTTCTTATTCGCCGTAAACGTTGAAGTCGAAGTACTTGTCCTGAATTTCCTTGTACTTGCCGTTGGCGCGGATCGCTGCGATCGCGGTGTTCAGCTTGTCCTTGAGCGGGTCGCCCTGGCGCACGGCGATGCCGGCGCCCTCGCCGTTGATTTCCTTGTCGACGGGAAGCGTCGTCAGGATCTTGCAGCAGGCGCCGGCTTCCGACTTGATCCATTCGGAGAGAACGACGACGTCGTCGATGGCGGCGTCGATACGGCCGCTCGAGATGTCGAGCTTATACTCGTCGGCGGTCGGATAGAGCTTGAGCTCCGTGTCGGCAAGGTGCTTTTCGGCGTAGTTGGCGTGCGTCGTCGAGGTCTGTGCGCCGATCGTCTTGCCTTTCAGGCCGGCGACGTCGGTGATCGTCGAGTCCTTCGGCACGGCGACGGCCGGCGGCGTGTTGTAGTACTTGTTGGTGAAGTCGACGAGCTTCAGACGCTCCGGCGTGATCGACATCGACGAAACGATCATATCGTACTTCTTGGCCTGCAGCGCCGGAATGATGCCGTCCCAGTCGGCGCTGACGAAGGTGCATTCGGCCTTCATTTCAGCGCAAAGCGCCTTGGCGATGTCGATGTCGAAGCCCTTGATCTCGCCGCTGGCGTCTACGAATTCGAAGGGCGGGTAGGTCGAGTCGGTGCCGATCACGTACTTCTCGCCGTCGGCCATTGCCGAACCTGCGAAAAGCGACAGCGCTGCGAGTGAAGCGGCTGCGAGAAAGCGGGTGGTGATACGCATGAGGATCCTCTCTGTTGGTTGGCCGCTGCGTCTTCTTCTTATCCGCCAGCGACCGGAATGCGGCGGGCACGGGGCACCGCCTTGGCGCGATAATCAAACCTTTTTTTTGCAAATTGCAACTGGAATCGCTGCGGAATGGCGCGGCGCAAACTGTGGCAAAGATGAACGGCACCGAACCGCAGCATTCATACCGGGTTAATGACGGGCTTCCTAAAACAGGGGGAACAAATCCGGATTTGGACGATTTGGATCCTTGAGTCCGCCCACAAACGTCGGGACGCCCTGCAGGTGTTCCAAAAGGCTCAACAAGAAGACGAGGAACCCCATGGGAATGAAATCGAGATTGTTTGCCAGCGCCGCTTTTCCGCTGCTTTCGCTGTCGCTGGCTATGTCGCCGGCCCATGCAGCGACCGCAGCCGGTGGAAGTGCGCTGCGGCCCATACCGCAGGTGATCAGCGGCAGCTACGAGGTCGCGCAGGATGCTGCGCCTTCGGATGAAGAGCTTCTGAAGAAGAAACGCAAGCGGCCCGCCGAGGAGCAGCAGCCTGAGGCACAACCCGAGCAGGAGGCGCCGCAGGCCGAACAGGAAGCGCCGCGTCGCAAGCAGCGCAAGGCAGACCCCGAACCCGAGCAGGCCCCGGAAGCGCAGCAGGCTCAGCCAAGCGAGGAACAGCCCCGACGCAAGAAGCGTCAAGCCGCGCCGGAACAGGCCGCGCCCGAGCCACAGCAGGAGCAGGTAGCGCCTGAGGCTGCGCCGGAACAGCAGCCCGCGCAGAGATCGAGAGCGGCCGCGCCGCAAGCAGCGCGAGCAGCAGCCTGCACAGCAGGAAACAGCGCCCCAGCAGGGCGAAGCCCAGCCGGAGGCCGACGAGCCGCAACAGCAGACGGAAGAGGCGCAGCCCGAGCAGCAGCGCCCGCGCAAGCGGCAGCAGCAAGCAACTGAAGGTGAGCAGCAGCCCGCGGCAAAACCCCGCCGCAAGCCCGTGAAAGAAGCTCAGCCTGAGCAGCAGCCGGCCGAGGATAAGGCCGCCGTTCCCCAGAAATCACCGGCGCCCGAGAAGGCTCCTGTGCCCGCCGACATCCCGCGCACCCGAAGAACCGCCGGTTCCCGCAGAGCCGGGCGAGGCGCAGAAGCCTGCCGAAGGTGGCGAACAGCCGCTGCAACAGCAGGGCGAGCAGGTGCCCGTCCAGCCCGCAGCGCCGACTGGCGAACAGCCGAGCGGTGATGCGCAGCCGACAGAACAGGCCATTCCTGCTCCTGAGAAAGTGACGCCGGAAGAGCTCGATCGCCGCAAGCAGATCGCCGAGGATCCGAGCAAGAGCAATGAGACCGTTGTCCTGCCGGTCGAGAACGGTGCGGCCGTGCTCGACAGCGACAAGGATGCCGACCGGGCTGCCGGCCGGGGCGGACGGCGTGAACGTGATCGCCTGCGCGCTGCAGAGCAGCAGGTCATCGCCGCCCCGAAATCCGATGCCGATGCGCAGCTCGCGCCGGAAGGCCAGCGCCGTCCTCCGGTCAAGTTTGAGGCGGTGACGAGCGAAGAGGGCCGCAGGCTTGACCGCAGGCCAGAGTTCATGAGCCCGGAAGGTGCGCGCGTCGAGCGTTACGAGGGTGACGACAACCGCACCATCATACAGTACAACAACCGGATTGTGGTGCGCAGCGATGACGACCGCCGCTTCCTCAGGGACGGCGAACGGCCGCTCTACGAACAGCTTTCGCGGGACCGTTACCGCGAGACGATCGAGCGTCCGGAAGGCTATCGCATCGTGACCATCCGCAACCGCTATGGCGATATCATCCAGCGCTCGCGCATCGACGGCGGCGGCCGCGAATATGTTCTCTATTATTCGCCGGAACTCTACGATGATCCGGACCGCGGCTACTTCGAGGATCCGGGCGCTGATTTGCCGCCGATGCGGCTGGGGATCCCGGTGCGCGATTACATCATCGACACAAGCAGCAATCCGGATCGCGATTACTACGAGTTCCTGAGCGAGCCGCCCGTGGAACCCGTCGAGCGCGTCTATTCGCTGAACGAGGTGAAGTATTCGGCCCGTATCCGCGACAAAGTCCGTCGTATCGACCTCGATACGATCACCTTCGCGACGGGTAGCGCCGAGATCCCGATGAGCCAGGCCCAGAGCCTGCGCAAGGTCGCGGATGCGATGAACGAGGTGCTTCAAAAGGATCAGAGCGAGACCTTCCTGATCGAAGGCCATACGGATGCGGTCGGCTCCGACCAGAGCGAATCTCGTCCTTTCGGACCAGCGTGCCGAATCGGTCGCCAACGTGCTGACGGACGTCTATGGCATTCCGCCGGAAAATCTTGCGACGCAGGGTTATGGCGAGCGCTATCTGAAGGTCAATATGGATGGTCCGGAACAGGAAAACCGCCGCGTGACCATTCGCCGCGTCACGGCTCTGGTGCGCCCGGTCGCGTCGAACCAGTAAGGCAATCAGCTCGAGGAGAAAATGCCGTCGCTCGCGCGGCGGCTTTTTCTGTATTTGCAAGCCGGAGAAAGTCCGATCTTGGCGGCGATGAAATCGGCGATCTTGGTCGTGTCGTCGAGATTGAAGACCGGCAGATCCGTGTCCGTGATGGGATGGTCGGCGGCGATGGCGCAGATATGCGGATCGGTCGGTGCCAGCGGATCGCGCCTGGCCGCTTCCAGGCGGCGGGCTTCGATCTTCGGGATCGGTTCGCGCTTGTAGCCTTCGATCAGTACCAGGTCGCAGGGAGCGAGGCGTGCGAGGATTTCCTCGAAGGCCGGTTCGGGGGCGCCGCGCAACTCATGCATGATGGCATAACGGGTGCCGGAGACGATCGTCACCTCATGCGCGCCGGCCTGCCGGTGGCGGTAGCTGTCGGCGCCGACCTTGTCGATATCGAAATCGTGGTGGGCGTGCTTGATCGTCGAGATGCGGTAGCCGCGGCGGGTGAACTCCTCGACGAGACGTACGGCAAGGCCCGTCTTGCCCGAATTCTTTCCAGCCGGCGATTCCGAATATGCGTGGTCCGGTCATGACGAGCACCTGCAGCCAGCGCTCGGCTTCCACCAAGTCGTCGGGCGTGTTGATGTTGAAGAATGGGTCGAGCAGGCTGGCGCGCGTCGGATGCAGCGGGAAGGCAACTTCCGCAACGTTATGCCGTAACAGGAAGTCGCGCACGCGCCGGCTTTTCGTCCGTTGCGATCCAGCCGGCGAGTTCGTCCCCAAGCGAAACCGGCCAAAGGCCGAAGACGGGATGAGGGCGGCCTTCGGAGGTTGCGATCGCGATCTTTGCCGGGGAATCGATTACGGCGGCGAAATCGGCGACAAGCTCTGCCGGGAAGAAGGGACTGTCGATCGAAACGGTCACGACATGGCTGACGCCCGGAAGCGTGGCCGCATGCGCCATTGCGGCATGGATGCCGGCCATCGGTCCTGCTTTGCCGGGGACGATATCCGGAATGAAGCGCAGGCCGCATTGCGGCTCGCTGTCGGCATTCACCGCAATTGTAGAGACCTGCGGGGCCAGCCGCGCGATGGCATGATCGAGCAGTGAGCGGCCGCCGAGCATGACGGAGGCTTTGTCCTGCCCCATGCGCGTCGAGCGGCCGCCGGCGAGGATGACGCCAGGAATATTGGTGGTCTGCAGGGAAAAATCGGCCATGGCGGTTCTCAGACGGGGCTTCTGGGCTCGGATTCCTGCGCCATCGGCGGCACGCGGCGTTTGGCCTCGCGATAGAAAGTATAAAGGCCGGACGCGATGACAACCGCAGCTCCGCAGAGCGTCCAGAAATCGGGCACCTCGGCGAAGAAGAAGACGCCGAGAAGTGCGGAGAAAATCAGGCTCGTATAGCGGAAGGGCGCGACGAAGGAGACTTCGCCGGTGCGCATCGCGAGGATGACGCATTGATAGCCGATCAGCACCAGGACGGAAGCGAGCAGCAGGTGCGAAAGCGAAGTGAGGCTGACGGGCTGCCAGCCGCCGAGCGCCGGCATGAGGAGCGCGCCGAAGAAGGCGACCGACATCGCGGTGATGACGGTCACCATTAACGAGGGGATTTCGGGATCGATGGAGCGGGTTGCAAGATCGCGCCCCGCCGTCACCAGGACGCTGGCGACGCAGAGAAGGGCTGCGGGCGTGAAGCCTTCGGGACCGGGGCGGATGATGATCATGACGCCGAGGAGGCCCACCAGGATTGCCGACCAGCGCCGCCAGCCGACTGGCTCGCGGAAAAAGAGTGCTGCTCCGAAGGTCACGACGAGCGGCAGGGACTGCAGGATGGCCGAGGCATTGGCGATCGGCATCATGCCCAGCGCCGTGATGTAGAAGACCGCGGCAAGCACTTCGCAGATGACGCGCAGGATGATAATCGGCTTCAGCACGATGCGCCAGGAGCGGAGCGCCCCTAGATGGCGGGCGATCAGATAGACGAGAATGCTGGTGAAGACGCCGCGGATAAAGATGATTTCGCCAGCGTTCATATAGCTGATGACCGACTTGGAGAGGGCGTCGCTAGAGGAAAAGCCGGCCATGGCCAAGCTCATGAAGATTGCGCCCTGGGTATTGCGAGACCGCGGCATGAAAAGAGATTCCGATTTTCGTGCCGTCCCTTTAGAGGGGATGGCGCATCAAGGGAATCGAATGAAAGTCACATCCAAAATAAATCGATTGCGCGGTGCACAATAAGCGGCGCCAATACCGAGTTTGGTGGCCGGGACTATGCTCAAGCCACGGTTTTCAAAGGCAAATCTTTTTTGTTGCGTGGCGTGTTGGAGTATTGGCCACGCAGAGCCGCCGCATTGTCGCGAAGTCCTTCTGTTCGACATGTGCCGGAGAGCGAGGTGATCTCTGGCTCCATAAGATCGGCACCGGCAGAATTGGAACCCGCCCTCGACCGTCCGTGTTATTTTGTTTTCTTCAAGCAGGGCAGGAAACGGGTGGCTGCAGCCGCACGGTTTTGCGATCTGAGTGCCGAACTTAATCTTCAGCAATGAACGGAGTGCGGCATGAACAGCCTGAATGGAAAGATCGCAATTGTCAGTGGCGCCAGCGCCGGTATCGGCCGCGCCGCGGCCAAACTCTTTGCCGCCGAGGGGGCGAAACTCGTCGTCACGGCACGGCGTGAGGCAGAATTGGAAATGCTCGTCGAGGAGATCGAGGCCGACGGCGGAGAGGCGGTTGCCGTTGCAGGCGAGATACGCGACGAGGGACTGCATCGATCGCTCGTGGAAACGGCGTCAAGGCGTTTCGGGGGGCTCGACATCGCCTTCAATAATGCGGGCGGCACCGGCGCCTATGGCTCGCTTGCCGATATCTCGCTCGGCGATTGGCGCGATACCGTCGACCTCAACCTGACAAGCGGATTTCTTGCCGCCAAGCATCAGGCGCCGGCGATGGTTGAGCGCGGCGGCGGATCGATCATTTTTACCTCGACCTTTGTCGGCCATACGGTCGGCATGCCCGGCATGGGCGCTTATGCGGCGGCAAAGGCGGGGCTAATGGGGCTCGTGCAGGTGCTAGCGGTTGAATTGGGGCCGAAGAAAGTGCGCGTGAACGCACTGCTTCCAGGCGGCGTCGACACACAGGCAAATCCGATCAACTTCCCGGACGCCACGGCGGAGACGATCGCCTTCGTCAAAGGCTTGCACGCGCTAAAGCGGGTCGCCCAGCCGGAAGAGATCGCCAAGGTGGCGCTTTTCCTGGGCTCGGATATGGCGAGCTTCGTCACCGGTTCGACAATGCTCGCCGACGGCGGCGTTTCGATCAATCGCACATAACGTCTCCCTGTCCAAAAATTTGAACAAATCCGGGCTGTTGGCGTTTTCCATTCATGTCCAGTTAAAGAGGAGAAGGAAGATGGATTTGGAATCGTGTCGAAGGGAACTGGAAGCAGATGAAGGGTAAGATCAAGGAACAGTGGGGCAAGCTCACTGACGACGATCTCGACCAGATTGCGGGCCGCCGCGAGCAGCTTGAAGGCAAGCTTCAGGAGCGCTACGGCATTGCCAAGGATCGCATCCATCGCGAGGTCGACGACTGGTATGAGCGCCAGACCTGGCATTGAGCATGAGCCCGGTTCCCGCCGGGCTTCCTCCAGAAAGAAGACACATCATGCCGGAAGATGTTCCAAATTCCACTGAACCGCCGCGTGGTCCCACACCCACACCGGATGCGCCCGAACGCGTTCAGGAAAAGCCGCCGTTAAAACCGAGTCGCACCACCTCTTCGGACGACAAGAATCCCCAACGAGCCGTCGCCCCTCGATCCGGCACTGTTGCCGATCGGCGATCCCGCGGCGCTGCTTGAGGCACTCAAGTGGAAGCGCTCACCCTCGCCAAGATCCACGCCGGCGGAAACTGCCGGGCGATTATGGCGGCGGTCAATAATGAAGTCATGGCCCTTCGGTTTGCGGCCGATAGCTTCGTCAATAGCGTTGCTTAGGAGCTCGTTGCCTTCTGATGCCCGCAAGGGAGCACGCAAATCTGCTGCATCCTCCTGGCCGAGGCACATATAAAGTGTCCCGGTACAAGTCAGGCGAACACGATTGCAGCTTTCGCAGAAATTATGCGTCATCGGCGTGATGAAGCCGAGACGACCACCCGTTTCCGCAATTTCGACATAACGGGCAGGGCCACCCGTCTTGTAAGGAATATCGTTCAGCGTGAATTCTTCCCGCAGCCTTGTTCTGAGCAGCGACAAGGGAAGATATTGGTCCGTTCGGTCGAGATCAATTTCGCCCATTGGCATGGTTTCGATAAGTGTCAAGTCCATGCCGCGGCCATGGGCCCAGCGCAGCATGTCCGGAATCTCGAGCTCGGTTGAAATCCTTGAGCGCGACCGCATTCAGCTTGACCTTCGATGCCGGCGTCCTGCGCCGCGTCGATGCCCTCCATCACCTCGGCCAAGATCGCCCCAGCGGGTGATGGCCTTGCGGAACTTTGTCGGCGTCGAGCGAAGCACGAGCGAGACGTTGATGCGGCGCACGCCGCAAGGTCCGCCGAGCTCCTCCGCATGGCCGCGCGAGCTGGGAGCCGTTGGTCGTCAGCGTCAGCTCCTCCGAGGCCGGAGCCTGATCCGCAAATGTCGCGAGATCTCGCGGACGAGGATGCATGATGTTCTTGCGCACCAGCGGCTCGCCGCCCGTCAGCCTTCGGCACCCCTCGCGCACGCCCTTGGCGATGAAGGCCGTGCACAGAGCCGGTCCAGCTCTTCCAGCGTCAGAAGGTCCTTCTTCGGCAGGAATGTCATGTGTTCCGCCATGCAGTAGGTGCAGCGGAAATCGCAGCGGTCCGTGACCGACGACGCGCAGAGTAAAGCGACCGCCCGCCCGAAAGGGGTCGATCATCGGGGCTGCATCTGCCACTAGAGGCGATGCGCTTGCTATCGAACCAACGTTGCTGTTCACCAAAACCTCCGTCGTCATGGTAATGTGGACAGATGTGGCTGCACCGTCAAGGGAAAGGCGGGGGACGCACGGTAAATTGAGCTTGCCTCGAAATGCTCGATTGCCTACTGCTCTGTGACAATTGGAGGGGAGCGATGAGCGATATCTGGCCGACTGAACTGCGTGTCTCGAAGGACCGGCAGCGTCTGACCGTGACCTTCAACGACGGCCAGAACAAGTTTGATCTTCTGCCGAAATGTTACGTGTGCTTTCGCCCTCGGCAGAAGTACAGGGCCATGGGCCGGGGCAGAAGTTGACGGTTCCCGGCAAGCGCAACGTCTCAATCATCTCGATGACGCCGACCGGCAATTATGCCGTGCGCATCGGCTTCGACGACATGCACGATACGGGCATCTTCACCTGGATCTGATCCTGCGCGAGCTCGGCGAGCGTGGCGAGGAGCTTTTTGCGCAATACGAGAAGGAACTCGGCGAGAAGGGCATGAGCCGCGACGTCGCGGAAAAGCCGCGCTGAGCGATCAACAGCCATAAAGGGAAAATGGCGGAAACCAGGAAGAACTGGTTGCGTTCGAAGGGAAGTCCGGCCGACAGCAAGGTCAGCTTTCTCAGCTCTTCTTCGATCTGGTGTTCGTCTTTTCCATTTCTCAGCTTTCCCACGCACTGGCGGCCCACTACGCGCCGCTCGGCGCCGCCGAAGCGGCGCTGATGACCTTCGCCGTCTGGTGGGTCTGGGTCTTCTACCGCCTGGGTGACGAACTGGCTCGATCCGGACAAGATGCCGGTGCGCGGCATGCTCGTGGCGCTGATGCTGCTCGGGCTGGCTGTGCTGTCGGCCTCCATCCCCGAGGCTTTCGGCGACAAGGGGCTGCTGTTTGCCTGCTGCCTACGTGGCTGATGCAGGTCGGGCGCTCGCTCTTTGCGCTCTCTAACCCAGGACTGACGCGACGCCGGCCGCGCCGAACTACGCTGAACTTCGTCCGCATCACCGCCTGGCTCGCGGCAGCCGGCGTCTTCTGGATCGCCGGCGGGCTGCTCGAGCATGACGGCCCGGCTGATCGCCATGGGTTGATCGCGTCCTGCGATCCAATATGCCGGGTCCGGCCGCGGGCTTCTGCCGTGCCGGGGCTCGGCCAGTTCCACGGCGCGCGGACTGGGACGTATCCGGCGCCCACATGGCGGAGCGCTGCGCGCTCTTCGTCATCATCTGCCTCGGCGAAGCGATCCTCGTGTCCGGCCGCACCTTTGCGGAGCTGCCGTTCTCCGGTCCTGACCACCGCCGTCTTCGTCACGCGCTTTCGTCGGCACCGTCGCCATGTGGTGGCTCTACTTCCGCTTCGGCCATCGGGCGCGCCGCCCACCGCATCGAGCATGACGAGACGCCGGGCCGCCTTGGCGCGGCAGGCCTTCACCTATGCGCATATCCCGATTCTCGCCGGCATCATCGTCCATGCGGTCGCCGTCGAGTTCATGTTCTCGCATCCCCACGACAGCCGGCGATCTCGGCGTCGCTGGCGGCGGTCCTCGGCGGCTCCGGCCTGTTCCTGATCGGCAATCTCTGGTTCAAGGGCGCGACCGAGCGGGCGGAGCGCCGCTCTCTGCATCTCGCCGGCCTGGTGCTGCTCGATCCTGCTGGCCTTCCTGTCGCGCCGGTGCATCGAGGTCTATGCTGATGGGCATTCTGGCGACGCTGGTGCTGATCGTCGTTGCCGCTTGGGAATACCGCTCGCTTGCCGGTACGGGGGCGGCGGCGACGCTGCATTGACATCAATCCTCGTCGCGCAGATCCTGCTGCAGCACGCCGATGATGCGTTCCATCGAGCTTGCCATGGCCATGCACTGCTCGATCGGCTCGGGGGACAGCACCCGCTCGATCAGGTTGGTCTGGATCACCATGGCGCGCTCGGTGACGCTGCGGCCCTCGGGTGTCAGGTAGAGCCGCAGCACGCGCTTGTCCTTGTCGTCGCCGCGGCGCTCAATCAGGCCGCGTTTTTCCATCTGTGGCAGCAGCATGCTCATATTGGAGCGGCCGACGAGGAGCTTGCGGGCAAGCTCCTGCTGCGAGATGCCCTCGAAGCGATAAAGATTGATCAGAATATCGAGATGCGGGGTCTTGATATCGAGCTCTGCCAGCGAGCGGCCCAAGGATTGCTGCATCAACTGGCAGGCGCGGGCGACGGCGATCCAGCTGCGAAAACGCGGATGATCCCAAGGAAGGGATTGATTTTTGTTCATCGTTGTACTTTATTGTTCAGTGTTGAACATTATTGGATTCCCACTATGCCAAACTTTGCACTCAAGGTCACCCGCCTCCTGCGGATTTTCGCTGTTGCAGGCGGTTTCACCGCGTCTTGCGGGCAAGACGGCATTCCGGCTGTTCTGCCTGACGCCGTCCGCAAAGCCAAAGGGCGCAAAGGCCAGAGCGGCGCATGCGGCCGGCCGGGTTTTCCTGCAATCGGCGGAGCGAATTGAGTTTCGCCTTGCGGGTGGGCGGCGGGCGCATGCCTACCGGATCAGCGGCGGTGCTGCCGGCAGGCGGCAGCGTTACCTTGTGACGCACGGCTGGGGATCGAGCATGGAATACATGACCGATCTGATCGGTGCGCTTGCCGCAAGCGGAGCGGAGGTGATCGGCGTCGATTTTCCGGGCCACGGGCGCGCAGGCGGACGCTTCCTGCATATGGGGCTTGCCGTAGAGACGATCGCCGCAGCCGAGGCGCGGTTTGGGCCATTCGACGCGACAGTCGGCCATTCCTTCGGCGGCGCGGCCCTGATGGTTTCGGCCGCCGGCCTGCTACCTGGAAATCGAAGCGCTGTCGGCCGGAAAGATGTCACAATCGGCTCGCCGAGCGAGATGAAATGGCTGTTTGCCGGCTTCGGCAGGATGGTCGGCCTCGATAGGGCGGCACAGGCGGCGCTTGAGGGTGAGGTGCATCGGCTGACCGGCCGGAGACGGAGGATTTCGATGCGGGGAGGCGGCTGCAACGGCGCTACTGATCCCGTGATCCACGCGGAAGACGACAAGGAAGTCAGCGCGAACGATGCGCGGCGCTACGCCGCCTCGGCAGGAGCGTGCGGCTTCTGGGCCAACGGCTCTCCGGCCACCGGCGGATCGTCAGCGCCGAGCCGGTACTTGCGGAGATCCAGCGTTTCCTTGCCGATGATCCCATCAAAAAAGATGCTGAGATCATTCCGCTTTTTGAGCTTCCGGGCAAACGGCGTCATTGTAGCGTCATTTCGGGCGGCTAGTGGGCGGTCTTTGAAACGTGGCAGGACGATCATGAAAGTCATCAGGACGGTTGAGGAACTCGGCAAATCTATGCGGGAGGCCTGACGCAGGCGTCCGTTGCCAAGGTGACCAGGGTGCTGACGCCGCTCTATCGCCAGATGATCGAGCTTCGCCCTTCATGGCGCTGGCGACCGTCGGGCCGGAAGGGCTCGACTGCTCGCCGCGCGGCGACATCGGCGGTGTCGTGCGGGTGATCGACGAAAAGACGCTGCATCTGCCCGACTGGCGCGGCAACAACCGCGTTGATTCGCTTTCAAATATCGTGCGCGATCCGCGCCTTGCGCTCATGTTTCCTAGTGCCGGGTTCGAACACGACGATGCGCATCAACGGCCGCGGGGTGGTGTCGAACGACGAGGCGCTGCTCGAAACTTTCGAGATGGATGGTAGGCATCCGCGCACCATCGTGGTGATCACCATCGACGAGGTCTATTTCCAGTGCGCCCGCGCGCTTATGCGAGCGCAGCTTTGGAACCCGGAGAACTTTGCCGATCCTGCGAAACTGCCGACGCCCGGCCTGATGCTCAAGGCGGCGGCGGAAGATTTCGATCACGAAACCTACGACCGGGAGTGGGCGGACCGTGCGGCAAAGACGATGTGGTAGGTAGCCGTCACCGAATGGTGACTGTTACGACTTGTAGATCAGCCAGCTCTTGCTGAGTCTTTCTGCATGCCATCCTGGTAGAGGATGCAGCAGTTGCGCCCGGCATTCTTTGCTCCGTAGAGAGCGATGTCGGTCTTGTAGTAAAGCTCGCCCGGATCATCGGCGTTCGATGCCATGCAGACACCCATGGAGACGGTCACGGGGCCATAATTCACGCGGGTGCGGGAATTCTTGAACGGAGTGGCCTCGAGCGTGCGGCGGATGCGCTCCGCCATGCTCATCACTTCCTCCGGCGTATTGCCGTCGACGATGGTCAGCGCGAACTCCTCGCCCCACCGGTGCGGGCGACGAAGATATCGCGGCGGACATTGGCACGGATAACGGAGGCGACGGTCGCGAGGATCTTGTCGCCGACCGGATGGCCGTAAGTGTCGTTGATCTTCTTGAAATTGTCGATATCGGCGAGTACCAGCGCGGTAATGGGCTTCAGTGTCGGATTGTCGAAGACGGCGGCGAGGCGATCGTCGAAGGCCCGGCGGTTGGAAAGGCGCGTCAGCGAGTCGGTATTGGCTATGCGCTTGTATTCATCGAGTTCCTTGCGGACCCGGTCCATCTCCTGCGAACGCTGGGCGACGTTCTCGACAGTCCTTTCGCCATGCGCCATCGTATCGCCGGTCGCCTCGGTGAGAATAGTGATGGCGTTTTCGATGAGTTCGACGCTGGCGGCACTCTTGGAATTGATGCGCTTGTAGGTTTCGCCGAGCAGCTTGTTGTAGCTTTCAGAGCGAGGTCTCCTCCTCGGCGCAGGACGCGCAGGAGCCCTTCGAGCTCGGCGGCGATGCGCGTGTGCGCGTCGTCGAAGAAATCCTCGGGCGGGCGAATGGGTGAAGTGCTGCGCGCCGAGCGCGTCGAGTTCTTCCTGGGTCGTCTGACTGCCAAGGGCAGCAAGGTCGCGCGTCAAGGCGGGGTTGGAGCCGATATAGGCCTCATAGAAGAGCTCGTAATTGCGCGGGATTGGCGCGACCCCCATCGAGCGCATGGCATAGGTGATCTGACCTGCCACGTCGGGGAAACCTGCGCCTTTGGCGCTGCAGCCGCAGTCATTCGGCATACTCCTCAATGAGATTTCGAAGGCAATCTTCTATTGACTAGCTTAAATTCGTTGGGAAAGGATTAAAGGCATATATACTAAAGATTAGATGTGAGTATTCTGCTCCCCCGGCGATGAAATACTAGGCAATGGAAATCAGGCGAAAACCTGAAGTCTTTCTCACATTTTGGCGCATTTTGCTGCGAAAAACCCCCAAATTACGCGGGCATTTCGGACGATTGTCTTTGATCGTCTTCGATTTGTTGACAGTTGGTGTCGAAAATTTGCTCTTTTGTAAACGGTGGACGAGGCGCACATTCCTTCTCAATGGACCTCGAGGGTCCTACGGAAGGCATGAGATTATGGAAACCTCTCGTCATACGTCCCCGCTCATTCTTGCGGCCGCCATCGTCGCCGGCTCGGCATTGTTGCTGCCCGACAGCGGCTTCTTCGACGGCGCGTTCCGCACCGATATCCTCGCCAGCGTAAGGGCCGAAGAATCGCTGGGCGCTGCCGATTTTCAGGCTTTAGATCGCCTGGCCAGCACCCAGCAGATCGATCCGCGCAAGACCGCCGTGGTTCATTGATGGCACTCAGCCGAGATTGAGCTCCTGGAAGAAGTCGTTGCCTTTGTCGTCGATGACGATGAAGGCCGGGAAATCCACGACCTCGATCCTCCAGACGGCCTCCATGCCGAGTTCCGGATATTCCAGGACGTCGACCTTCTTGATGCAATCCTGCGCCAGGCGGGCGGCCGGACCGCCGATAGAGCCGAGGTAGAAGCCGCCATGCGCCTTGCAGGCTTCGCGCACGGCGCGGGAACGATTGCCCTTGGCAAGCATCACCATCGAGCCGCCGAAGGACTGGAACTGGTCGACATAGCTGTCCATGCGGCCGGCGGTGGTCGGGCCGAAGGAGCCCGAGGCGTAGCCGGCTGGCGTCTTTGCCGGACCGGCATAATAAACCGGGTGGTTCTTCATGTAGTCCGGCATGCCTTCACCCTTTTCGAGGCGTTCGCGGATTTTCGCATGGGCAAGGTCGCGCGCGACGATGATCGTTCCCGTCAGCGACAGGCGGGTCTTGACCGGATGTCTCGTCAATTCGGCAAGGATGTTGGCCATCGACTGGTTGAGGTCGATGCGGACCATCGAATTCCGACAGCTTCGTCTCGTCGATTTCCGGCATATACTTGGACGGATCGGTTTCCAGCTGTTCGACGAAAATGCCCTCGCGGGTGATCCTGCCCTTGGCCTGACGATCGGCGGAACAGGAGACGCCGAGGCCGATCGGCAGCGATGCGCCGTGGCGGGGCAGGCGGATGACGCGCACGTCGTGGCAGAAATATTTGCCGCCGAACTGGGCGCCGACGCCCATTTGCTGCGTCAGATTGTGGATTTCCCTTTCCATCTCGATATCGCGGAAGGCGTGGCCGCTCTCGGAGCCTTCCGTCGGCAGGCCGTCGAGGTAACGTGTCGAGGCGAGCTTGACGGTCTTGAGGTTCATTTCGGCCGAGGTGCCGCCGATGACGATCGCCAGATGGTAGGGGGGGCAGGCTGCCGTCCCCAGCGTCAGGATCTTTTCCTTGAGGAAGTCGATCATGCGGTCATGCGTCAGAAGCGACGGCGTGCCCTGATAGAGGAAGGTCTTGTTGGCCGAACCGCCGCCCTTGGCGACGAAGAGGAAATCGTAGGAATCCGTGCCTTCCTCATAAATGTCGATCTGGGCGGGCAGGTTGTTCTTGGTGTTTTTCTCCTCGAACATCTTGAGAGGCGCGAGCTGCGAATAGCGCAGGTTCTTCTTCTCGTAGGCGTCCATCACGCCCTCTGCGAGCGCTGTGTAATCGCCGCCTTCGGTCCACACCCGGCGGCCCTTCTTGCCCATGATGATAGCAGTACCGGTGTCCTGGCACATGGGCAGGATGCCGCTTGCGGCGATATTGGCGTTCTTCAGAAGGTCGTAGGCGACGAAACGGTCGTTTTCGGTTGCTTCCGGATCGTCGAGGATGGCGGCAAGTTGCTTCAGGTGGCCGGGCCGCAGCAAATGGTTGATGTCGGCAAAGGCAGTTTCGGCAAGCAGCCGCATGCCCTCTGGTTCTACCGTCAGGATCTCTTGTCCCCTGAAGCTGTCGACAGAGACGTGGTCGCTGCTGATCTTGCGGTAAGGGGTGGTGTCCTTGCCGAGCGGGAAGAGATCGTCAGCCATCGAAGTGACCTTTCTTGAGATTGGCATCGCACAGTTTGGAACCGATCTAAATCGGGCGAACGGCAAATGCAATCGTCAAGCAGGCATCGTTGCCCCCATCGAATGACGACCACAGCGGCATGATTATTCGGCGTTCATGCATGATCAGTTGTGATTATACGGGCTTTAAACCGGACTTCAGCGAGCCCAGATATCAGTAAGCGGACCGGGCAGAACGCCGAACAGGTCGAGCAAAGAGATACGACGATGCAAATGTCTCAGCATCATCATTTTTTGTCGTTAACGATGGCTCTCGTCATCGTCAGCAGCGCTGCAATCGCCTTCAGCAAAGGGAGCGGTTATCTAACCGGCGCCTTCCAAACTGAAATCCTTGCAAGGCTTAATCCTGCCGAGGTTTTTTATGCCGGTTCCTTGAAGGGGCCGGAGGTTCCGGCAGCACAGTAGAAATCCGCCCGGCCCGCAGCCGGGCCAAATCCTGACAGATCAGATTAGAACGCACGCTGGGGGCGGGAGAAGCCCTGCACGAAGTCGATGTCGTCGGCGGCTTCGTGATCACGGCTGACGCAGGTGGCGGTCAGCTTCGTCGAAAGGTTGTCGACGATCTGGCAATCGAGCGTAACACCGATCACACGGCGAAAGGCTCGCGATCGACCTCTGCGAGCCTTTTGTTTTCGGTCAGCCGGTTTCAGGGCGACCGCCCATCAGCTTTCGCCTGCCGGACAGGTTTGGGAGGCGGACGAGATCGCGCCGGTTTATTTCGGGCCGATCATCTGCTCGGGGCGGACGATCTCGTCGAACTGTTCAGATGGTGACGTAGCCCGCTTGCCGACGTGCTTCTTCGCTTCAACGTCGTGCCGTTCTTGTGCGCCGTCTTGGCGATCTTGGCGGCGTTGTCGTAGCCGATCTTCGGGGCAAGCGCGGTCACCAGCATCAGCGAGCGGTCGAGCGCCGCCTTGATGTTGTCTTCGCGGGCCTCGATGCCGACGACGCAATTGTCGGTGAAGGAGACAGCCGCATCGCCGAGCAAGCTGGACCGACTGCAGGAAGTTGTAGGCCATCAGCGGGTTGATAGACGTTGAGCTCGAAATGGCCCTGGCTGCCGGCGAAGGTGAGCGCGGCGTGGTTGCCGAACACCTGGGCGCAGACCTGCGTCAGCGCCTCGCACTGGGTCGGGTTGACCTTGCCCGGCATGATCGACGAGCCCGGCTCGTTTTCCGGCAGCGTACAGCTCGCCGAGGCCGGAGCGCGGGCCGGAGCCGAGCAGGCGGATGTCGTTGGCGATCTTGAACAGGGCGGCTGCTGCGGCGTTGATCGCGCCGTGGCTGAAGACCATGCGAATCGTGCGCGGCAAGCGCCTCGAACTTGTTCGGCGCGGTGACGAACGGCAATGCCGGTGATCTTGGCGATCTCGTCCGCGACCTTTTCGGCAAAGCCGACTGGGCGCGTTGAGCCCGGTGCCGACGGCGGTGCCGCCCTGCGCCAGTTCGCAAAGGCCGGGCAGCGTCATCTCGATGCGCTTGATCGCGGAGCGCGACCTGTGCGGCATAGCCGGAGAATTCCTGGCCGAGCGTCAGCGGCGTTGCGTCCTGGGTATGCGTGCGGCCGATCTTGATGATGTGGTCGAACGCCTTCGACCTTGGCTATCGAGCGCCGCATGCAGGTGCTTCAGCGCCGGCAGCAGGTCGTGGACGACCCGCTCGGCGCAGGCGATGTGCATGGCCGTCGGGTAGGTGTCGTTCGACGACTGGCTCATGTTGACGTGGTCGTTCGGATGCACCGGCTTCTTCGAGCCCATGACGCCGCCGAGCATTTCGATCGCGCGGTTGGAGATCACCTCGTTGGCGTTCATGTTCGACTGCGTGCCCGAACCGGTCTGCCAGACCACGAGCGGGAAGTGGTCGTTGAGCTTGCCGTCGATGACTTCCTGAGCGGCGTTGACGATGGCGTTGCCGATTGTCGGATCGAGGCCGGCCGAGTTCCATGTTGGCGCGGGCGGCGGCCTGCTTGACGATGCCGAGCGCGCGGACGATCGACGAGCGGCTGCTTTTCCCAGCCGATCTTGAAATTGCCGAGGGAGCGCTGCGCCTGGGCGCCCCAATAGCGGTCGCTCGCCACTTCGATCGGGCCGAAGGTATCTGTTTCCGTGCGCGTCGATGTCATCGTGATCCCTGCCTTCGTCATGTCGGTCATCAAGCCGAAGCGCGGGTATGCCGTCGCATCGCGGCGGTCTTATAGCTCCGAATGCGGATTCTCTCTGGCAAGCAAAAGTGCCCGGTGCTTCGTGAAACGAGGTATGACAAGGGCGCGCCATGCTATTCAGTCGTTTGTACGGGGCACTCGGCTTCCTTCGTGGTCTTTTCAGTCGACATCCGCTTGCAACTTACCTTTATGGCCCGGATGGCTCGTTTGACCGCTGCGGCGATCGCGCGCAATTCGGTAAAGAAATTAACTCAATGAAATTCATAATTTTGTACGCACTCGCTCGTCCTGGCAATCGAGCGCTTTGACGGTGTTACACAAGTCATGCCGGTGCTTCGTGGCGCTCGGGAGGCGGTTTCCTTTTCATTCACCATCCTTTCTGATAAGTCCTAGAGCTACGATGACATGTTGAGAATCGGGCTTTAGCCGATGCCAGGCGACAACGCGATACGGGGACGTGGAAATCAGCATGACACATTTTTCAAGACGGCAGCGATCGTGCCGCTCACTGAGCAGCTGTTCGTTGCAGATCTTGCGGCGTGGCCGCGCCGGCGCAGGCTTATCACGTTGATGGACCTCATCCGCGGCGACAGCAGAGCGCCGACGCAGCAGATGCATCCGGTCCCGCCGCTGCCAGGCGGGCAGGTGTCAGCCGACAGAGGACCGGTCCACGCCGCTGCCGAAGGTCAGCGGTCCGCGCTACTATACCTACAAGGCCGAACGCGCTGCGCCGCGTCGATATCGGCCAAGCTTGCTCGATCCGATCGGTGACCGGCGCCGATCGCGTCAACGATGCGCTGAAGCCGGCCATGGCGCCGGTCGTCGCCGATACCCGCCAGTTCCTCGCCGAACGTGAAGGTTCGTGCACGACGTGAATGTCGCAAAGGCTCATCGAAGCCTATTACGGCACGCGTCCAAGAACCCCTTTGTCTGGATGACCGGCGCAGGGATCAACGACCGCGCCAAGGCGGCGATTGCCGTTTCCTTGCCGATGTCGGCTCAAGCGTCGGCCTCGATCCGACAGGACTACGCCGTTCAGATGCCTGCCGGCACGTTCGACCGCGGCCGATCATGATCGGCCGCCCGCGACACGTGCTCTTGTGCAGTTCGAGATCGCGCTTTCCGCGGCATGCGCTCGCCTATGTCCAGGATACGGTGCGCGGCCGCATCGATCCGAACAAGATTTCCGGCTATCACGATTTCAAGCGCAAGCAGGTCAACCTCGCTCCGGCTTCTGAAACTATGCGCGCATGAGCCCCGATGTCGCCGCCTATCTCAACCAGCCAGCACGCCGAACGGCCCGCAATTCGCTGCACTGAAGGAGGAACTCGCCAGCGCTCGAGGCCGAGTAGAGCTGGCGACGAGCGCGATCACGATCGCGCTCGGGTCACGCTGCTGAAGCCCGGGCGACAGCAATCGCCGGAGCTCGCCAATATCGTCGCAGGCCATCCGCAAGCAACGGCTCGGAGGCGCTGAAGGCGGAGCATGCGGCGACGCTCGCCGCCTATCAGCGGCGACTCCGGACTACTACGCCGGAGCTGGTTTCTGCTGGTCGAGGGCTTCCAGAAGGAAAACGGCCTGAAGCCGGACGGCGTCGTCGGCCAGGCGATCGTCCGCATCCTGACCGGCGGCGACACCAACGCATAGCAAGATCGACAAGCTCGCAGTCGCGATGGAACAGGCGCGCTGGCTGCCGGACGATCTCGGCTAGCCGCTACGTCTTCATCAACCAGCCGGCCTTTATGGCCTACTATCACGACGACAACGGCGCCGAACAGTTGTCGATGCGCGTCGTCGTCGGCTCAGAAGGCGAACCAGACCTATTTCTTCCAGGACGAGATCCAGACCGTCGAGTTCAATCCGTACTGGGGCGTGCCGCAGTCGATCATCATCAACGAGATGCTGCCGAAGCTGCGCAGCGACCCGAGTTATCTCGACCGCCTCGGCTATCAGGTGGAGATCGGCGGCCGTGCCGTTTCGTCTTCCAGCGTCAACTGGAACGGCTCGACCGCCGATGTTGCCGTGCGCCAGCCGCCGAGCAGCGACAATGCGCTTGGGCGAATTGAAGATCCTGTTCCCGAACAGCGCATGCGATCTACATGCACGACACGCCGTCGAAGAGCTTCTTCAAGCGCGACCATGCGGGCGCTGAGCCACGGCTGCGTGCGTCTTGCCGATCCGCGCCGCGATGGCAGCGGCCGTGCTCGGCACGAGCGTCGACGATGTGGCAATGCAGATCGCAGCTGGCCAGCAACAAGGCGGTCTCAGGTGCCGCAGAAGATTCCGGTCTACGTGGCCTATTTCACCGCCTGGCCGAACAAGGACGGCGTCGTCGAATATTTCGACGATGTCTATGACCGCGATGCCTATGTACGATGAACCGGCATTCGAGGCGACGACGAAGGCGCGGGACGCTCAGATCTGATTGTTTTCGATCCGGAATGGGGGCGGCGGTCTTCGGGATCGCCGCCAGCGCAAGTGCTCGTCTGACCCGGCCCCGGGTCGTTGACCGTGGTGCAAGCACCGTGTTCAAAGGCACTCATATTTGAGAGCACGCGCGAGGAAGCTCGAATAATTCGGCATCTATTGGGGCGCGCGGTCGAAATGAGTTTGCCGCGCGCTTGATCGGGAATTTCAGCGAGAAGCAGCCACCGCGTTCGACCGCGCAAAATCGCGAATGACGCTTTCGACGAGTTCGGGCGTCAGTTCGTCGATAATGCAGGATGATCCGGTCCGGGCGCAGGCGTTTCGACCGGCACGTCGGAATAGCCGAAGGGGACGGCGATCGACGGGACGTTGGCGTTTCTAGCGACGAGCGATGTCGTTGAGGCTGTCGCCGATCATCACGATGCTGCGCGCCAGTATGCCGCCGGCGCGTTCGATCGTGCCGAGTCAGGTGCTGCGCATCGGGTTTGCGGACCGGAAAGGTGTCGCCGCCGGTGATGGCGGCGAAATAGACCGGTGAGGTCGAGTCTTTCGCAGAAGCGTCAGCGCCAGCGATTCCAGCTTGTTGGTGCAGACGGCGAGCTTGTATCGCCGTTGGTTTTTAAAGCGATCCATGGCGGCGATCAGGCCGGGATATGGCTGTGTATCGACCGGGCATCGTATCGGTGTAATGGGCGATGAAGCGTTCTCAGCAAAGGCGGACAGCTCGGTCTCCGAAAGCGGCGTGGCCGCGCAGCGTGAAGGCGCGCTCGATCATCACCTTGGCGCCGTGGCCCACGAGATGGGTCAGGTCGGCATAGGTCACGGGCGCGAGACCGAGCTGCGGCGATCGTGAGGTTCAGGCTCTGCGACGAGATCGGCATGCGGTATCGAGCAGCGTGCCGTCGAGATCGAATGACGACAAGAGCATGGGGTCAAGGAAATTGCCTCTTGGCATGAAATCCGGTCTTCCCGGAGTAGGTGATGGGCATTGAAAAAGCAACGCCAAGACTATGGCCGTAACGCCGCAGCGCGATGCTTTCGCATTTCGGTTTCCTGCTATTATTTTGGCTTTCGTTTGCCATACGAGCCGTGTAAACAGCACATCCAACGACAAGCAACCGGAGTAGGCGGCGCATGGACGCCCGCGAAATGAAGATCAAGGCCGCCGAGGCGGCTCTTGACCCACGTCGAGAGATGGAATGCGCCTCGGGATCGGGACGGGAACGTACGGCAGAGGAGTTCGTTCGCCTGCTAGCGGAGAAGGTTGCCGGTGGCTTCAGGGTCGAGGGTGTTCCGACGTCGGAGCGCACGGCGCGGCTTTGCGTCGAGCTCGGCGTACCGCTGAAATCTCTCGACGAACTCCCGGAACTCGACCTGACGGTCGACGGCGCCGACGAAATCGATGCGAGCCTGCGCTTGGTCAAGGGCGGCGGCGGCGCGTTGCTGCGCGAAAAGATCGTCGCGGCGGCTTCAGACCGCGTGATCGTGATTGCCGACGAGAGCAAGCTGGTCGAGACGCTCGGCCGCGTTTCCGCTGCCGATCGAAGTCAATCCATTCGGTCTCGTTGCCACACGGATCGCGATCGAAAGGAACTGGCTGCGCAGGCTCGGTCTGTCCGGCGAGCCTGACACTGCGCCAATCCGGTGACGGAGCCTTCACGACGGACGGCGGCCACCTACATCCTCGACGCATCTTTTGGCCGCATTCCTGATGCAGACGCGCTTTCGAGCGAGCTGAATTCGATACCCGGCGTCGTTGAGCACGGGCTTTTTCTCAATATGGCGTCACTTGCGATCATCGCGGGTCCAGCGGGTGCGCGCACGCTGCAGGCGAACAGATAACAGGAGCACAGAAACTCATGAAGAAATTTGCAGGTCTTGGCCGTTTTGCCGCCGCGACGGTTATTCTCTCCGGCATCGCTTTCGGCTCAGCTGCGCAGGCGCAGGAAATTTCCGACGAGCAGTTGAAGGCCGCGCGTGCAGCCGTTGCCGCCATCGGCGCAACGGCGCAGTTCGACAATATCCTGCCCGGCCTCGCCGAACGCCTGAAGGCCGGCCTCATTCAGGATTCGCCGAACTACGAAGACGTGATCAGCGCCACGGTCGACGCGCAGGCTCTGGCGCTCGCACCGCGCCGCTCTGATCTTGAGAAGGAAGCCGCAACGAACTATGCAAAGGCATTCACGGTTGAAGAGCTGAAGGCCATCGCCGACTTCTACAACTCGGCGGTCGGCAAGAAGCTTCTGAAGGACGGCCCCATCGCATCGCGCGAGACGAACAGGGCAGCCGATATCTGGGCGCAGGGCATTGCCCGCGATCTCCAGAAGAATGCCAATACGGAACTCAGCAAGGTCATCAAGGTAGAGCCTGTGCCGGAAACTCCGCCGGCCGGCGACAAGCCGGCAGGTGCGCCTGCTCCTGCTGCAAAGCCCTGACACAGCTGATGTGATCGCGAGAGCCCGGCATCGTCCGGGCTTTTCGTTTTTGCAGGCACAGATATTATATCCATCGAACGCATTGCCTGCCGATTCCTAACGGAGCACGGCCGTCCTATCGGGGTTCTATGCGCTATGATTACGACCTCTTCGTCATCGGCGGCGGTTCGGGCGGCGTGAGAAGCGCGCGCGTTGCGGCGTCGCTCGGCAAGAAGGTCGCGATTGCAGAGGAATACCGCTACGGCGGCACCTGCGTCATCCGCGGCTGCGTGCCCAAGAAGCTGTTCGTCTATGCGTCGCAATATCACGGAGCATTTCGAGGATGCCGCCGGCTTCGGCTGGACGCGTCGGCGAAAGCTCTTTCGACTGGAAGACGCTGATCGCTGCCAAGGACGCCGAAATCGCGCGGCTGGAGGGGCTCTATCAGAAGGGACTTTCCGGCGCGAATGCGGAAATCCTCGAGACGCGCGCCGAGCTTGTCGATGCGCATACGATACGGCTGGTGAAGACCGGTGAGACCGTAACGGCTAAGACGCATCGTCATCGCCGACCGGCGGCCGGCCGAACCCGCATGCGGCACTTCCGGGGCACGAGCTTTGCATTTCCTCCAACGAGGCGTTCCATCTCGAAGACCTGCCGAAAACGATCGTGATTGCGGGAGGCGGCTATATTGCCGTGGAATTTGCCAATATCTTCCATGGACTGGGCGTCGAGACGACGCTGGTCTACCGCGGGGCGGAAATCCTCTCGCGCTTCGACCAGGATCTGCGCCGCGGCCTGCATGAGGCAATGGTTGCCAAGGGTATTCGCATTCTGTGCCGCGACACCCTGGAAACGGTGTCGAAGGGCGACGCAAGGGCTTGCCGTCGAGACCTTGAATAATGGCACGCTGAATGCCGGCGCCGGTGTTGCTCGCGCTCGGGCGCGATCCGAATACCGGCGGGCTTGGGCTTGAGGCGGCAGGTGTGAAAACGAACGAGCGCGGCGCGATCGTCGTCGACGAGTATTCGCGGACGAGCGCCGACAACATCTACGCGCTCGGCGATGTCACCGACAGGGTACAGCTCACGCCGGTCGCGATCCACGAAGCGATGTGCTTCATCGAGACGGAATACAAGAACAATCCGACGAAGCCGGATCACGAGTTAATCGCAACGGCTGTCTTCTCTCAGCCCGAGATCGGCACGGTCGGCCTTTCGGAAGAGGAGGCGGCGAAACGCTACAGGGAGCTCGAGGTCTACCGGGCGCAGTTCCGGCCGCTCAAGGCGACGCTGTCCGGCCGGTCCGAAAAGATGCTGATGAAGCTGATCGTCGATGCAGAAAGCCGCAAGGTCGTCGGCGCCCATATCCTCGGGCACGACGCCGGCGAGATGGCGCAAATCCTCGGGATCACGCTGAGGGCCGGATGCACCAAGGAGGATTTCGACCGCACCATGGCGGTGCACCCGACGGCGGCGGAAGAGCTGGTGACGATGTATGTGCCGAGCTATCGAATCCGGAATGGCGAGCGAGTTTGAGGCAGAGCCAATTGGCGGACTGCGGCTCTCAGCCGGTCAGCCGTGGCCTGTGAATGACCTTCAAGAAGAGGGCATTCATGGCGTCCGAAATGCCCTCCGTCGGCGTCACTTCGAAATAGAGGCCAGGGGAGGCGCATTCCTTCATCTTCTGCGGAATTTCGGACTGGAAAGGCGCGATCCAATCTCTATAGAAACCATTTTCGGGAAGCGGCAGATATGTCGTATATAGGATGGCGATCTTGACATTCTTGTCCTTGAGCTTTTGGCAGTAGCTCGTGTCGATCGGCTCCATGCAACGTTTGCCGCCATTAAGCCGCTTTGTGCAGGTAGTTGGCTTAATGCTATCTCCGACGCCATCGGCAACGAAGAACAGGATTTTCTCGCGATCCGTCTTGGTCATTCCGCTGCCGCCCGTGGGGATCTTCTTTTCGATTGAAGTTAGCACGTTGTCATAGCTTGTCTGGTTGTTGGGCGTGTTGTGGCTCGGAATGCTCATCAGCGTGATGTTCTTCGTCGCTTTACCGACTGCGGTGAGATCGTCAGTCAATTCCGAAACGGTGTAGAGATTGGCGTCAGATGACTTTTTGCCAAACGTGTAGGCGGCCATCTGATACTGTGCCGGCGCCACCTGCGATTTCTTGGCCGTCGTCATGAGAGCCTCGGTCGCCTTGGCGACGACATCGATGCGGATGGTCGCGCCGATGCTGCGGGCGAGATAGAAATAGCTTTCCTTATCCTCAACGCCGCTCTCCGAAACGATATGGCAGGCGAAGGCGCAATCCTTGTCCTTGCCCTCCTTGTTGCCATTCTTGGTCGCATTTCTCAAAAGTGCGACATCCTCTGGCGTCGCTCCGACGCCCATGGAGGGCGTGTTGTCGAGCAGGATGTAGAAATCCATGAACGAAGCGGTCTGATATTCCGCGGTCGCCGTGCCTGAAATTGCAATGCTGTTCTTGCCAAGAATTTGCATGAAAGCAGTCGGGACAGTGGCACTGAAGGTGACAGTCGAGCTCAGCTTGTTGGTCGTCTTTGCGACATCGATGTCGAGGTCGACGGGGATGTCCGAAAGTTCTCCGGACATCTGGGCGAAGAAGAGCTTTTGCGCATCGGCCTTGCCGAGCGAAATGCTGCCGTCGCCCGTCATCGCCATGGCCGCGGTCACGGCATCCGATTTTTCCGAGACCGAACCGACGGCCGCTGCGTCCGCCGCCGCATAGAGCTGGGTCCTGAGGCTGAGCGCGTGCGCAAAATCGACTGCCATGCCCGCCGCGCCGAGGACCGGCACGGCAAGCAATGCTGTCATTATTCCAAAGTTTCCCGAACGATCGCCCGCAAGGCGGCGCGCCAGCTTCTTCATACCATTCCCCAGGATCGGGCCGATCATCGGCGAAGACAAAGCGCGCTCTTCATGGCGTGCAGTTTCAGATTCGGGTTTGACACAAATTGCTGAATTACCCCCCAAAATTCATGGTATATGTAACGTAAACCGGAGGGCGGGATTGAAGGCGCATCAGAGGGTTTCCCTACAAGCGCGGCAGACTTCGCGACCCGCTCAGAACCTGTCGAACGGCGCTAGGCAAGCGGATGCTAAAGGTTTATAAGCCGCCGTTATTGTGGACGACAGGCGCCGGGCAGTGATCCCGGCGAGACAAAGGTGACTAAAATGGCAGAGACTTGGACCCCGAGCAGCTGGAGGCAAAAGCCGATCCAGCAGGTCCCGGATTATCCGGACCAGGCGGCGCTTTGGCGGCAACGGAAGCCCAGCTCGCGACCTATCCGCCGCTGGTCTTTGCGGGCGAGGCCCGCCGTTTGAAGAAGCAGCTTGCCAATGTCTCCGAAGGCAACGGCTTCCTGCTGCAGGGCGGCGATTGCGCCGAGAGCTTCGCCGAGCATGGCGCCGACACGATCCGCGACTTCTTCCGCGCCTTCCTGCAGATGGCCGTCGTGCTGACGTTCGGCGCACAGCTGCCGGTCGTCAAGGTGGGGCGCATTGCCGGCCAGTTCGCCAAGCCGCGCTCTTCCAACATCGAATCGCAGGACGGCGTCTCGCTGCCGAGCTACCGTGGCGACATCATCAACGGCATCGAATTCACCGAGGAAGCGCGCATTCCGAATCCGGAACGCCAGGTCATGGCTTACCGCCAGTCGGCCGCGACGCTGAACCTGCTGCGCGCCTTTGCGATGGGCGGTTATGCCAATCTCGAAAACGTGCACCAGTGGATGCTCGGCTTCGTCAAGGACAGCCCGCAGGCGCGAGCGCTACCGCAAGCTTGCCGACCGAATCTCCGAAACCATGGATTTCATGAAGGCGATCGGCATCACGTCCGAGAACCATCCGAGCCTGCGCGAGACCGACTTCTTCACCAGCCACGAGGCGCTGCTGCTCGGCTACGAAGCAGGCGCTGACGCGCGTCGATTCCACCTCCGGCGACTGGTACGCGACGTCCGGCCACATGATCTGGATCGGCGACCGCACGCGCCAGCCCGACCACGCGCATGTCGAATATTGCCGCGGCATCAAGAACCCGATCGGCCTGAAGTGCGGTCCGTCGCTGACAGGCTGACGACCTGATCGAGCTGATCGATCGTGCTGAACCCGGCAAACGAAGCCGGCCGCCTGACGCTGATCTGCCGTTTCGGCCACGACAAGGTTGCCGAGCACCTGCCGCGCCTCATCCGTGCGGTCGAGACGCGAAGGCCGCAAGGTCGTCTGGTCCTGCGATCCGATGCACGGCAACACGATCACGCTCAACAACTACAAGACCCGTCCGTTCGAGCGGATCCTGTCGGAAGTCGAAAGCTTCTTCCAGATCCACCGCGCCGAAGGCACGCATCCGGGCGGCATTCATATCGAGATGACCGGCAAGGACGTGACCGAATGCACAGGCGGTGCCCGCGCTGCTTTCGGCTGACGATCTCGCCGACCGTTACCACACCCATTGCGATCCGCGCCTCAATGCCGACCAGGCGCTGGAGCTGGCCTTCCTGCTCGCCGAGCGCATGAAGGGCGGCCGCGACGAGAAGCGCATGGTCGTCAACGGCTGATCCACCCGAAAGACTGAAATCGAGAGCCCGGCCCAGTGCCGGGCTTTTCTTATTGAACGTGCACCGATTGCTGGTCGTGGCATTTCAAGAAGCTCGGCATCAAAATTTCTGACGCTTGGCTTCAAGGAATTGGATTTGACGCAGCCCCAGGCAAGCGGCCAATCTCGCAGTTCATCGAGAACGGGGGTCCGAATGACGAAGGAATATACGGGCGGCTGCGCCTGTGGGGCGGTGACGTTTATAAGCAAGAGCAAGCCCGGTCCGGTCGTCGCATGTCATTGCTCGCAGTGCCGACGGCAGACGGGGCTCTACTACGCGTCTTGCGACGTCTCCCTTGATAGGCTGACGATCGAGGGCAAGAGCTCGATCCGCTGGTACCGGTCGAGCGAGACTGCTGAGCGCGGCTTCTGCGCAAACTGCGGCTCGGCGCTCTTCTGGCAGCGGAAGGGATCGCCAGAAGTTTCCGTGATGGCCGGCGCCTTCAACCTGCCGAGCGGGCTTTCCTTCGGCTATCATATCTACTGTGCCGACAAGGGCGATTTCTATGAGATCAACGATGGCGCGCCGCAATACGCCAAAGGTGTTTAAGCCCCTTTCGCGGCCAGTGAAGCGTTCAGGCGCCCGACCTCTTCGCGCAGTGCAGCGAGTTCGGTCACGACGTGCATGTCGATTTTCTGGTGCAGCGACAGGACCTCGAGCTCGGCCTTGAGATTTACTTCATAATCCTTGGCTGCTTCGAAGCGGTCGCGCTCGGTCTGCCGGTTCTGCGACATCATGATGATCGGCGCCTGGATTGCGGCGAGCATGGAGAGGATCAGGTTCAGGAAGACGAAGGGGTAGGGGTCGAAGGCGCGGGTCGCCAGGACGATCGTATTGATTGCCGCCCAGATCGCGAGGAAAGCGAGGAAGGCGATGATAAAGGACCAGGAGCCGCCGACCCTTGCGATACCGTCAGCGACGCGCGCTCCGAAAGTCGCCTCAGCGGCAAAGGCTTCGTTGACGTCGGTCGAGATGACCTTGCGTTCGTGTGTCCTCTTGAGGACGCGTTTTTCGATGTCGCCGAGTTCCTCGGTCGGCCTGTCGAAATGCAGGTGAACGAAATTCGAGATACTTTGCATGACTGGCTCCGATATCTGGCACCACGGGCGGAAGATCTGAATTCGTCAGCGATGGTGCTTCAGCTTGCGTCTTTGCCACCATCACCCGAATCCTCCAGGGATTGATAACATCAAGGCCAACTCCGTCGAAGTCGGTCATGTTGCGGGGGTTGCAAATGACGCCCCGCGTGAGATGGCAATGGCTGCGATCTGATCGTCGAAATGGCTGATCGGTCAGCCGGCTCGCGACGGTTCGTGGCAATGGTCGCATCGACATCTGATGCGTCCCGATCGAAGGCAGGACACGCCCGCCGATATCTTCGCTGAAAATCGGCACGATAGCGGCCTCGAGCTCCGGGCGGGCAGCGTTCCTCGGCAAGAAGGCGCAGCGCGTAGAGGATTTCGGCTCCCGTAACCGCCGTCGTGAACACCTGTGAAGAGTGCTGCGTCACGAGCCAGTCAACGACGTCCATATTCGGTGACAGCAGCAGTTCCGAAATGACATTGGTATCGAGAACGATCACTTGTCGAAATCCGCTGGTTTCGCGCGGTGGAATGTCAAACCCCCTCACCACCAGCGGGCAGCAAGCGTTGTGGAACGCAGCCGCCGACTGCCATCATTGGCCCTGGTATCCTCTCGGCAAGCAGGTCGTGTTTTGGGAAAAAGCGCTCTAGCGTCCGCGCCTTGCCGAACATGATGTCGTGCTGCAGGTAGCCGTAATCACGCACAAGAGGATCGAGCTTTTTCCGGTCGCGCACCCAGTCCGGCGTCGCCTTGTTGTTGCGCGCCGCCAGTTGGTAACGGTCGATGATGTCGTATTTCTTCTGCACGCGGCCGAGGAAGCCGGTGTAGTAGGGATGCTCGAAACCGGCCTGAACTTGAGGAGGTCTGGTAGGAGAGGAAGCGCCGGGCTGATCGTGCCGACGTTCTCCTTCACGGCCTGTCTTGTTCGACCAGACGACCAGCGGCGTTTCATGCTCGCGCCTTCATCTGCGTCGAGCGACGCCCTTGCGCGGTCGCGACCTGTCCTTCATGTAGCCGGTGCTCGGTATAGACGGTGTTGAGCGGCGGCAGGTGATCGCCGAACAGCACGATGATCGTTTCGCGGTCACGCTTCTTGGCCCAATCCATCAGCATCTTGAGACTGTCGTCAGCTTCCTTCACGCCCTGCGCATAGGTCGCAAGCGTCTGCACGGTCGGCTTCCGGAATGTTGCCTGCGGATGCTCGATCGTGTTGCGTGGCATAACGGTACGGCTCGTAGGGACCATGTCCCTGCAGGGTGACAGCGAAGAAGAAGAACGGCTTATCGAGGCCGTCGCCCTCGCGCATGATCTCCTTCATCAGCGAATTCATCGGAGGCGAAGATGCCGCGCTTTTCCATCGGCGGCATCGTTCTCTTCGGTCTGGAACTCCTCGAAACCGAAATCCTTGTAGACCGGCGTTGCGGTTCCAGAACCAGCTGCTGGAAGGGGTGCAGGGCGCGGGCGATATAGCCTTCGCCGCGGAAGAAGGTGGCAAGCGAGGGCATCGTCGCTGCGGACATATTGCTGGTAAGGAATGCTGCCATAGGGCAGGAAGGCGTTCGAGAAGCCGGTCAGTGCCTCGAATTCGACATTGGCGGTCATGCCGCCGAATTCCGGCGAGAAGACGTAGCCGGACTGCGCGGCGCGGATCGTTCGGCATCGGATCGGCGCTGAAGCGAGAGGTTTTTCAGACCTCGTCGGATCCCAAAAGGACTCACTCATCAGCACGATGATGTCCGGCTTGTCTTCCGGGCCTGTTAGATAGCCGTAGTTGCGCGAGGGGATCGCGTCGAGCGCATCGGCGTTGAGACCGGCGGGCGCTGCGACATCGGCCATCGGGATGTTGAAGAGCGAAGGCCAGTATGAAGCCGTTGCTGCGGTAGTTCTCCTTTTGGTCCCACATCATCGGCACCACCTGCAGGCGGTCGCGAATGTAGGAATATTGCGAATAGTCCATGATGCGACGCGAAAGCCGCTATCACCGGCAGCCCGAGGCAGAGGTGGCGCAGGCGAGCCTGGCGGGAGCAGTTTCGGGAAGTTCTGCCAGGCGTAACGCCATGCGAAAACGATGCCTGCGGTGAAAAGCACGATGCCGACGAGAAGTGCTGACGGCGGTCCACGGCCTGTCTCGCACCATGACCGGCAGCAGCTCCATGATCTGACGGGTAAAGAGCACGTCGGACGGATAGAAGCGGGTCGGAAAGAAAGTGCTGCTTTTGATTGGAGACAAAGGCCGGGATCAGGAAAAGCGGGATCAATACCAATGCCGATTGGTAGCGCCGTCCAAATACGGCATCGAGGGTCAACATCACGACCGTCAGCATGGCGACGGTCGTCATGCCGGGCCTAACCGTCGATGTCAGGAACTCGCCGACATCGGTCAACGTGCCGCGCGCGATCCACTCGACGGCGATAACGCTGAGGAACAGCGAGAGAAAGCGAAAATACGATGCCGATTGCCGCGCGCGCTGCCGGAGATTGTACACTCGACCCGAAACCGGCGGAAAGCAGTGCTGCTTTTCTGGCCGGTACGGACTTCATTAGCAACGCGATCAACGGCATACTCCGACGTCATAAAATCTTCACTGAAGTGTCACATGCCTGTCATGAACGCTAGATGAACCTCTCCGTTTCCCGGCTTTTCCATATGGTTTGAGTTTTTCGCCCGGCAAACTCCGCGGCTTTTCATGGCGCGGGCAATTGAAGCGGCGGGCGGCACCGCGCTAAATCGGATGACATGACCACAGGAAAACGCTCCTTTGCAATACGCTCCAGATTGCCGTTGCCCAGTTGAACCCGACAGTCGGCGATGTCGCCGGAAACCTTGCCAAAGCGCGTGAGGCGCGCGCCGATGCGGCCCGCCAGGGCGCCGATCTGCTGCTTCTGACGGAGCTTTTCATTTCCGGTTATCCGCCGGAAGACCTCGTGCTGAAACCGGCCTTTCTCAGAGGCCTGCCTGAAGGCGGTCGAAGACCTCGCGGCCGATACCGCCGACGGCGGCCCGGGCGTCATCGTCGGCTTCCCGCGGCAGGGAGAGACGGGGCGGCATAACTCGGTTGCAGTTCTCGACGGCGGCCAGGTCCTGGTGCTGCGCGACAAGATCGACCTGCCGAACTACGGCGAGTTCGACGAGAAGCGCGTCTTTTCCGACAGGATCGATGCCGGGGCCGGTCAATTTCCGCGGCGTGCGGATCGGCATGCCGATCTGCGAAGAGATCTGGAACGATCTCGGCGTCTGCGAGACACTGGCCGAAAGCGGCGCCGAAATCCTGCTGGTGCCGAACGGTTCGCCCTATTATCGCGGCAAGGTCGACGTGCGCCATCAGGTGGCGCTCAAGCAGGTGATCGAGACCGGCCTGCCGCTGATCTTCGCCAACCAGCTCGGCGGCCAGGACGAACTGGTCTTCGACGGCGCGAGCTTCGCCTTCAACGCGCGACAAATCGCTGGCATTCCAGATGAGCCAGTTCGAAGACCGCGCTGGCGGTCACGACATGGAAGCGCGGCGAAAACGGCTGGCGCTGTAGCGAAGGCCCGATGTCGCGTATTCCCGAGCCCGACGAGGCCGACTATCGCGCCTGCATGCTCGGTTTCCGCGATTACGTGAACAAGAACGGCTTCAAGAATGTCGTGCTCGGCCTCTCCGGCGGCATCGACTCGGCGATCTGCGCGGCGACTCGCCGTCGATGCGCTCGGCGAGGAGCGCGTCCGCACGGTCATGTTGCCGTATCGCTACACGTCGACGGATTCGCTGAAGGATGCGGAGGACTGCGCCAAGGCGCTCGGCTGCCGCTACGACATCGTGCCGATCGAGGAGCCGGTGAAGGGCTTCACCTCGGCGCTCTCGCCGACTGTTCGAGGGAACCGATAGCGGGCATTACCGAGGAGAACCTGCAGAGCCGCGCGCGCGGCACGATCCTGATGGCGATTTCCAACAAGTTCGGTTCCATGGTGGTCACGACCGGCAACAAGTCGGAAATGTCGGTCGGCTATGCGACGCTCTACGGCGACATGAACGGCGGCTTCAATCCGATCAAGGACCTCTACAAGATGCAGGTCTATGCGCTGTCGCGCTGGCGCAATGGTCACGTGCCGCCGGGCGCGCTGGGGCCGTCCGGCGAGGTGATCCCGCAGAACATCATCGACAAGGCGCCGTCGGCCGAGCTTCGCCCGGACCAGACGGACCAGGATTCGCTGCCGCCTTATCCGGTGCTCGACGACATCCTCGAATGCCTCGTCGAGAAGGAGATGGCGGTCGAGGAGATCGTCGCGCGTGGTCATGACGTGGCGACCGTCCACCGCGTCGAGCATCTGCTCTATCTCGCCGAATACAAGCGCCGGCAGTCGGCGCCGGGCGTGAAGATCACCAAGAAGAACTTTGGGCGCGATCGCCGCTACCCGATCACCAACCGGTTCCGCGACCGGTAACCCAAAATCCTGGAGGATGCATGCGCAGTTCGGTCGAGATCTATAACATCCGCACCGGGAAAAGCCGGATTGTCGTCCAGACGGAAAAGCTGATCGAGGCGCCGAATTTTTCGCCCGATGGCGCCTATATGCTGTTGAATGGCGACGGGTTGCTCTACAGGCTGCGGCCGGACGGCTCCGGCGGCATCCAGCGGGTCGATACGGATTTTGCGACGCAGTGCAATAACGATCACGGCATTTCGCCGGACGGGACACAAATCGTCATTTCCGACAAGACGGAATTCGGCAAGTCGGCGATCTATATTCTGCCGGCGGCTGGCGGGACGCCGCGGCTGATCACCGACAATCTGCCCTCCTATTGGCACGGCTGGTCGCCGAACGGCAAGGAGCTCGCCTATTGCGGCATTCGCGACGACGCCTTCGACATTTATACGATTTCCGTCGATGGTGGTCCCGAAAAGCGGCTGACGCATGGCGAGGGGCGAAACGACGGGCCGGATTACTCGGCCGACGGGAAATGGATCTACTTCAACTCCAGCCGCACCGGTCTCATGCAGATCTGGCGCATCCATCCGGATGGAACCGGCCTGGAGCAGGTGACGCACGACAATTACGGCAACTGGTTTGCGCATCCTTCACCGAAGAACGACAAGGTGCTGATCCTTTCCTACGATCCGGAGGTCTTCGATCATCCGCGCGACCTTGATGTGCGGCTGCGGCTGATGGACATAGACGGCGGCAACCTGACTACGCTGTTCGAGCTCTTCGGCGGGCAGGGCACGATCAACGTACCCTGCTGGTCACCGGATGGTGACGAATTTGCCTATGTGCGTTACTTCCCAGAGACTTGAACGAGGCGCCGACTCAGGAGATAGAGACTGCCGTCAGGTGCCTGCATCCAGCAGGAGAATCGGGAATCCGGTGAAGGACCGGAACGTGCCCAACGCTGTGAGGCTGACGCTTGCTGCAACAATGGCCACTGGCATCTGCCGGGAAGGCTGCAGAAAGCGGGTGACGCCAAGTCAGAAGACCGGCCTGGCAAGATAGACCGAACCGCGCGGACGGCGGCGAGGTTTTGACGCTTCCCGCGCTGCGCTGCGGGTGCTCAAGCATTGTTGGGGATTTAACGATGCAACTTGATCCTTTCGCCCGCGCCCTGGTGCCGGCCGGCGAGTTCTCCGAACACGACCGGGCCTCGGTCTATAGAGCCATCGAAACGCGCCGCGACGTGCGCGACCAGTTTCTGCCCGATCCTCTGCCCGACGATCTGGTGTCGCGGCTGCTTGGGGCAGCGCATGCCGCGCCGTCGGTCGGTTTCATGCAGCCCTGGAATTTCATCGTGATCCGCGATCCGAAGGTGCGCCAGGCCGCGTGGCAGGCGTTTTCGCGTGCCAACAAGGAAGCGGCTGAGATGTTTGAAGAGGAGCGGCGGGATATGTACAGAAGCCTGAAGCTCGAAGGCATCCGCAAGGCACCGCTCAGCATCTGCGTCACCTGCGATCCTGACAGGGCAGGGCCGGTGGTCATCGGCCGCACCCACAATCCGCGTACGGATGTCTATTCGACCGTCTGCGCCGTGCAGAACCTGTGGCTTGCCGCCCGGGCCGAAGGCATCGGGGTCGGCTGGGTCAGCGTCTTCCACGAGGCGGATATTCGGGAACTGCTCGGCATTCCGGAGCGGATCGAGATCGTCGCCTGGCTTTGCGTCGGTTATGTCGATCAGCTTTACACCGAGCCGGAACTGGCCGTGAAAGGCTGGCGACAGCGCCTGCCGCTGGAAGAACTGGTCTTCTCCGACCGATGGGGAAGCCAGTAACGCCGCGTCAGTTCTGCTGCGGCTGCGGTCCGGGCGTTGCGGGGTTCTTGAGATCGATCGCGCCCTGATCGCCGGCGAGGAACTGCGGACCGACCTGGCGGACTTTGCTGTTGGCCGGGTCATAAGGGCGGTCCGGCACCTGCGGCTGCGGGGCAGGCGTGGATGGCGCGCCCGATGGCGGCTTCGTCTTGATATTGGTGATCGAGCCTTTCCTCGGCGGTTCGCTGATCGCCTGATTCTTGCGCATGTTCTCGTAATAGGCGGAGAGATTGCAGGAACAGGAGGACTTTTGGCCGGGCGCGCGGTTCTTGTAGGCAAAGGCATTCTGCATGGCGCTGTAGGGCGCACCGGTCGAGGCCGAGATCATGTTTGCAGCTTCGGTATTCGAGATGTCTTGATAGAAAAGCTCCGTCTCGATACCGGGGCACATTTTCGAACACGTCGCTGCGTCGCGGTTGAAATCGATCGATGTTGCATTCGTGGTGATCGGGAAGAAGCCGCCGTCGCAGGTGCGCACGCACATCGTGCTGACATGCGACATGAGCTCGCCGCGCGGCATGCCATATTGTATGTCGCCCTGTTCGCCTTCTCCAAGCGGAATGAAGGTATCGCTCCGCATCGCCTGTTCTTCGGGACTTGGTGCCGGCGCATAGGCCTGCGGATCCGGCGCATAGTCGAGCTCGTCGTTGCAGCCGTTGTCTTCGAGCGCCGCCATCAGCTCTCGGCGCACGCGATAATCGGCGCCGCCCTGATTGCGCAGTTCGTTGCGCCGCTCCTGCAGGTATCGAATGTTGTCGACCATGCGCGCCTCGGACTGCTGCAGCTCGCTGCAATAATCCGCATTCTCGCCGCCGATCACGACCATGCTGTCCATCGAGCAGCCGTAGCCGCGCAGGTCGTTGCGGACTTTACGAAGCTCGAGATTCTGCTCGGCGATCGCGCTCGCATATTGGCGGACTTCGGGGCCGTTGCCGATGACATGGGGCAGATCGGCGATGCGGCCGCGCAGGTCGTCGCAGATCGCATGCGTCTGCGCGGCAGCAGGCGCGGCCAAGGCAAGCAGGATCGCAAGGGTCAGGTTTCGGCGTTTCACGGCATCATCCCGCAGCAAAGTCAGGCCAGAGCGCGGCGTGACATTCGCCGCATCCCGGCTTTCTAACTTGCTTCCGTTAACAAGCTGGCGACGCAATTGTAACGCATTTTCGCATTTTGCGACAACTTACGCCGGCTGAGAAGCCTCCACGACGGCAAGCGCGGCCATGTTGACCACGCCGCGCGAGGTGACCGAAGTCGACAGGATATGCGCAGGCTGTGCGGTCCCCAGCAGAATCGGGCCGACATGGAGCGCATCCATCATGGTGCGCACGAGGCCGAGCGAGATGTTGGCGGCATCGAGGTTCGGGAAGAGCAATAGGTTGGCTTCGCCGGCAAGCGAACTATCCGGCATGGCGCGCTTGCGCAGCGCTTCCGACAGTGCAGAACCGGCTTGCATTTCACCATCGACCTCCAGATCGGGGGCTTGTTCGCGCACGAGCTGCAGGGCATCGCGCATCTTGCGTGCGCTCTCGGAGTTTCGGGAGCCGAAATTCGAGTGGCAGATCAGCGCGGCCTTCGGCGTAATGCCGAAGCGGCGAACCTCCTGGGCCGCGAGAACGGCGATCTCGGCGATTTCCTCATGTGTCGGATTGTAGTTCACGAAGGTATCGGCGAAGAAGACCGGCCCTTTTTGGGTGATCAATAGGCTGAGACCGGCGAAGGTGCAGGCACCTGGCCGCTTGCCGATGATTTGGCCGACGTCTTTCAGGTGGCGGTCGAAGCGGCCTTCCACGCCGCAGATGAGGGCATCCGCCTCGCCGCGCTTCACCGACAAGGCGCCGATAACCGTGTTGTTGGTGCGCACGATCGTGCGGGCGGCTTCCGGATTGATGCCGGCGCGGCCGACGAGGGCGAAGTAGTCTTCGACATAGTCGCGGTAGCGCGGGTCGTCTTCGGGATTCACCACGGCGAAATCGATGTTCGGGCGAATGCGGATGCCGAACCGCTTGAGGCGAGCCTCGATGACCGAGGGGCGGCCGATCAGAATCGGCTCGCCGGTCTTTTCCTCCAGCAGAACCTGAGCCGCGCGCAGGACGCGCTCGTCTTCTCCCTCCGCGAAGATGACACGTTTCTTCTCAGAAAGCTTGGCGCTGGTAAAGATCGGCTTCATGACGAAGCCCGAACGCCAAACGAAGCGGTTCAACTGATCGAGATAGGCGTCGAAATCGGCAATCGGCCGCGACGCGACGCCCGTCTCGGCGGCGGCCTTGGCGACAGCCGGGGCGATGCGCAGGATGAGACGCGGATCGAAGGGCGAAGGAATGAGGTAATTCGGACCGAAGAAAGGCGTCTCGCCGGAATAGGCGCGGGCCGCGACGTCCGACACTTCCTCGCGGGCAAGCCCCGCGATGGCCTTGACGGCCGCCATCTTCATTTCTTCGTTGATGGCGGTGGCGCCGCAATCGAGCGCGCCGCGGAAGATATAGGGGAAGCAGAGGACGTTGTTCACCTGGTTCGGGAAGTCCGAGCGGCCGGTGCAGATCATTGCGTCCGGGCGGGCGGCACGCGCGAGGTCCGGCATGATTTCAGGGGTCGGATTGGCCAGAGCCATGATGAGCGGCTTGTCCGCCATCTGCGACAGGAGGTCGGGCTTCAGGACACCGGCAGCCGAAAGGCCAAGGAAAACATCGGCGCCGCCGATATTGTCGGCGAGGGTACGCATCTTACTTTTCTGTGCATAGACAGCTTTCCATTCGTCCATCAGTTCGGTGCGGCCTTCATAGACGAGGCCTTCGATATCGTGGACCCAGATGTTTTCGCGCTTCGCGCCGAGCGTTACCAGGAGGTTGAGGCAGGCGAGTGCTGCGGCACCCGCGCCGGAGGCGACGATCTTCACATCCTCGATCTTCTTGCCGGCAAGTTCCAGCCCGTTAAGGATCGCGGCGGCGACGATGATGGCCGTGCCGTGCTGGTCGTCATGGAAGACCGGGATCTTCATTTTCCCGCGAAGCTGGCGCTCGACCTCGAAGCATTCCGGCGCCTTGATGTCCTCGAGATTGATGCCGCCGAAGGTCGGCTCGAGCGAGGCGATGGTGGAGACCATCTGGTCGACGGTGGGGGCCTCGATTTCGATGTCGAAGACGTCGATGCCTGCAAATTTCTTGAAGAGAACGGCCTTGCCTTCCATGACGGGCTTGGAGGCAAGCGGGCCGATGTTGCCGAGGCCGAGAACCGCTGTGCCGTTGGAGATGACGGCGACGAGATTGGCGCGCGAGGTATAATCGGCCGCCGTCTCCGGATTGTCACGGATCGCAAGGCAAGGTGCTGCGACGCCGGGCGAATAGGCGAGTGCCAGGTCGCGCTGGTTGCCGAGCGGCTTGATCGCCTGGATTTCAAGTTTGCCGGGACGGGGATAACGATGGAAGAAAAGCGCCTGTTCGTCGAGGTTTCCGCCCGTCTCGTTCTTCTCCGTCTTGGATTTTTCCTGATGATCCATTGCCGTCTCCGCTGCCGCACTCACTTCTTTTGAAGACTTCTCCATACAACAATCGGCTGGCAGGGACAGTCAGAAATTCGCATCCGGGCGGAAAACTCGTGAGCGCTGCGATGCGCCAATTCGCGCATCTGTCATCTTCCTGAAACACGAGTCTGATTTTGGAAGGCGAGATGAACGATAGGACGCAGGCAAGATGCTTGTGAAAGACAATATGGATACTCGACACTTCCGTACTCTGTTCATTTCCGATGTGCATCTCGGCTCCAAGGCGGCGAAGGCGGACTTCCTCCTCGATTTTCTCCGCTACCACGACGCCGATACGATATTCCTCGTCGGCGACATCGTCGACGGCTGGCGACTGAAGCGCAGCTGGTACTGGCCGCAGGTCTGCAACGACGTCGTGCAGAAGCTGCTGCGCAAGGCGCGCAAGGGCACGAGGGTCGTCTATATCCCGGGCAATCACGACGAATTCCTGCGCGACTTCCCCGGCATGCATTTCGGCGGTATCGAAGTCGCCGAGCGCATGATGCATGACGGCGCGGACGGCAAGAAATACCTGATCCTGCATGGAGACGAGTTCGACGTCGTCGTCCGCAATGCCCGCCTGCTCGCCTATCTCGGGGACTGGGCCTATGACACGGCGATCAAGATTAACGTCGTGCTGGCCGCGATCCGCCGCCGCATGGGCATGCCCTATTGGTCTTTCTCCGCCTGGGCAAAGCTGCAGGTGAAGCATGCCGTCAATTTCATCGGCGAGTTCCAGCGCGTCGTGGCCGACGAAGCCCGCAAGCATGGCGCCGACGGCGTCATCTGCGGCCATATCCATCACGCCGTGATCGAGGACATGGACGGCGTGCGCTATATCAACACCGGTGACTGGGTGGAGAGCTGTACGGCGATCGCCGAGCATGAGGACGGCACGTTCGAGCTCATCACCTGGAGCACGATAGCCGACGCTCAAGCCATCCCGCTGGCGATCGAGCATCGCGACAGCGAACTCGAGCCGCAAGCCGCCTGATTTTCTGTTGTGAATACTGAAGCGATATAGCTCGGTGCCCAGTGCGATGCAGCGAGCTGGCTCGTGGCGTCGACTATCGCGGGACTAGTTCCAGCCGCATGAGAATTTCATCATAATAGATATCGCCCACCTTTAGAGCTTCGACCTCGACGGCCCATTCTTCAATACCTACGGATTTGTAAAGCCGGATGGCCGGAACGTTGGACGACACGACGCTGAGCCGGAGCGAGCGTAAAATCGTGCCAACTTCGTCGACGGCAGCACTCAGCAGTAAGCGTGAGAGCCCTGTGCCCCGCACCGTTTGGCGGACATACATTCCCCAGATCGATCCAATATGTTGCGTCTTGATGCCTTTGGATTTCGACACACCGATCGTTCCGGCAAGCATTCCGTCATCGCAGAGCCCTCCGATCACAAGACCGTTCTCGAGCCTGTCAGCGAAATGGGCCTCCGATTGGCTCTGCTCTTCTTCCCATGACGCGCCAAATGCCTCTGGATGGTTCGCGAGAGCCTCCAGGCGAATTTCCCTAAAAGACGACGCATCATTCCGGTCGAGGCGGCGAATCTTATATGGGCACACAAGTATACCCCCTTCTTCTTTGGAAGCGCGACCGAACCACCTAACGGTAACGGCCGCATGACGCTTGGCTCAAAATCCCACGACGCTCTGCGCGGCCCCAAACGTTAGTGGCTTTTAATTACGATGGATTGTGAGCGAAGGGGACAAGCTTTTCCTTGAAACGTTTCAGAAAGGCTATTTCTGGCCATAGTCGCCCTTGGGTTGATGTGCTAGGCAACGTCTAGTTTCCTGCAGGTCCAACGATGATTCCCGCCCAGAATGCCCCGACAGGCGAGGGGGCGCCGCCGCGCTTCCGGCTGCTCAGCGCCCTGTCCTATTGCGCTCCGCTGACTGTCAACGGTGTCGTTCTTCCCTTCTTTCCCGTCTGGCTCGCGTTCCACGAATTCACCGATCATGAAATCGGCATCATCCTGGCGGTACCGATGGTGGCGCGCGTCCTCGTTGCACCGGTCATCGCCATGTACGCCGACCGAATGAAGGAGCGCGCCGACGTGTTGTTGTGGTCCGGCGGACTGTCGCTAATGACGGCGGTCGCGCTCTGCTGGACGACAAGTTTCTGGCCGGTCCTGATCGTTTTCAGCATGCAGGGGACGACGTTTGCGCCCTATCTGCCGGTCGTCGAATCGATCGTCATTTCCGGCGTTCGCCGATGGGGACTCGACTACGGATCGATGCGCGTCTGGGGCTCGATCGCCTTCATCGCATCGACCCTGATCGGCGGCGAGATGATTGGCTATTGGGGTGGCTCGATGGTGCTGCCGGTAATGATTTTCGGTTTCGTCACGACGATGCTGATGGCGATCTACTGTCCGCGCATCGGGCCGACGCGCCGGCGCGGCACGCCGGTCGACATACCGGCTGCCACCGGCAGTTCGCTGCGGCAGCCGCATCTGCTGGTGCTGCTTTGGGGCGTGGCGATCCAGCAGTCGAGCCACGCGCTTCTTTACGCCTTCGCCTCGATTTACTGGCATCACCTCGGCTTTTCGGGAACGGAGGTCGGTATTCTCTGGAGTGCGGGCGTCGCTTCCGAAGTCATGGTGTTCTTCGTCTCGAAGCATTTGAACCGCCGCTTCAACGCCTGGACGCTCATCCGTATCGGCTGCGCGGTCTGCATCTGCCGCTGGATCCTGTTCCCGATGCATTGGGGATTCGTTGGCTTTTTCGTGCTGCAGTGTCTCCATTCCTGCAGCTTTGCCTTCGTGCATACCGGCGTGCAGAGGCGGATCGTGGCAACGGTACAGGAGACGCAGGAATCGTCGGCCCAGGGCGCCTATTTCTTCTATAACGGCATGTTCATGGGGCTGATGACGCTCGCCTCCGGCTACATCTATACCTGGCTCGGCCTCGCAAGCTTCTACGTCATGGCACTCGTCGCGGTGCTGGGGATGTCTCTGGTCTTCGTCGCCTACTACCTTCAGCCCCAAAGGCTGGTCTCGGGCGGCCAGACAAGGGAAGCGGTGTAGCGCAGGCCGCGTTCGCGGTCGCGGGCAAGAAGCAGCGGACCGTCGAGATCGACGAATTCCGCGTCCTGCGCCAAGAGTACGGCGGGCGCCATTGCGAGCGATGTGCCCACCATGCAGCCGAGCATGATCTGGAAGCCGAGGCGCTGAGCTTCCCGTTTCATGACGAGTGCCTCCGTCAGGCCGCCGGTCTTATCGAGCTTGATGTTGATCGCGTCGTAGCGGTCGCGCAGGCTTGCAAGATCGCCGGTATGATGGACGCTCTCGTCGGCACAGACGAGGACCGGGCGCACCATGCCGGCAAGCATTTCGTCCCGGCCAGCGGGCAGCGGCTGCTCGACGAGGGCGATATTCATCTCGGCGGCGATGCGCAAGTGATGTTCCAGCGTTTCCTCGGGCCAGCCCTCGTTGGCATCGAGGATGATGGTGCTGTCAGGCGCGGCTTCGCGCACGGCGCGTATGCGGCTTTCATCGTCGCCGGTGCCAACCTTGACCTTGAGTAGCGCCCTTGCAGAATATTCGCGCGCTTGCGCGGTCATGACCTCCGGTTCGCCGAGCGAGATCGTGTAAGCGGTCGTGAGCGGCTTTGCGGACGCAAGCCCAATGCGTTCGGCAACGCTCTTTCCGCCGAGCTTGGCTTCGAGGTCCCATATCGCGCAATCGACGGCATTCCTCGCTGCGCCGGGCGGCAAGGCCGAAAGCAGCTCTTCGCCTGAAATGCCTTGCTCGATCATCGGCCGGGCGGATTCGATCTGCGCGGCGACGCTTTCCATCGTTTCTCCATAGCGGCGGTAGGGGACGCATTCGCCCCAGCCGCGCCTGCCGTTTTCCGTCAGAATGCAGGTGATGACGTCCGCCGATGTCTTTGCACCACGCGAGATCGTGAAAGTGCCCGCAATGGGGAAAGAATTCATCTGGATTTCGAGCGAGCGTGGCATAATTGCAATCCTGCGAGCATGGAAATTCTATGTGTCTTCGGTATATTGACGCGCCGGGCGTGAGCGATTTGTTCGCGAGTCGGCAATGTCGCCGCAAGCCTTGAAAGACACAAGCATTTTGAAGCCCGACACCCGCAAAGCCGCCTCACTGCACGTGGACGACCAAGCCGATGGTGGAGGACGCCGCGTTCATCTCGAAGGCAATTGGCGCAGCGCGAACATCCACCTCGTCCTCCACGACTTCGAGAAGATTACCCGTGCTAAAGGTGATCTGACGCTTGACCTGTCGGGCGTCACGGATATCGACACGGCCGGTGTCTGGCTGCTTTGCCGGCTCAAGCTGCAGGAAGAGGCGGCCGGGCGGCAGGTTCGTTTTGAAGGCACCAATCCACACATCGACGAGATGATCGAGGAATTCTCCGAGAAACCGGAGGAGGAAGTGACTGAGGCTGCGATGAAAAGCGGCATTGGCGAGCGCATCTTCGCACCGGTCGGCAAGATGACCATGGACCTCTGGAATGACCTCACGGCCGCGATGTATATCCTGGGCTCGGCGGTGCGCGGTGCGCAGATGAAGTTCGGGCGCGGCAGCGGCGTTTCTCCGGCATCGATTGTCAACCAGATCGACCACATGGGCGTGCGCGCCGTTCCGATCATCCTTTTGATGTCGTTCCTGATCGGCGCCATCATCGCGCAACAGGGGGCGTTCCAGCTCCGCTATTTCGGGGCCGAAGTCTTTGTCGTCGACCTCGTCGGCATCCTGCAGCTCCGCGAAATCGGCGTGCTCCTGACGGCGATCATGATCGCCGGTCGTTCGGGCAGCGCGATCACGGCCGAAATCGGCTCGATGAAGATGCGTGAGGAAGTCGACGCGCTGAAGGTCATGGGCCTCAATCCGGTGGGCGTGCTGATCTTCCCGCGGCTTGTGGCACTGACGGTGGCGCTGCCGCTTCTGACGGTGCTGGCGAACTTCGCCTCGCTGTTCGGCGCGGCTGCAGTCGCCTGGGCCTATTCCGGCATCACCTTCGCAACCTTCATGTCGCGCCTGCACGAGGCGATCACGCTGTCGACGGTGCTTTCCGGCATGATCAAGGCGCCGTTCATGGCGCTCGTCATCGGTATTGTCGCGGCCGTGGAAGGTCTTAAGGTCGGAGGCAGCGCCGAATCGCTCGGCCAACACGTGACGGCTTCCGTGGTGAAGTCGATTTTCGTCGTCATCCTCATGGACGGGCTGTTCGCCATGTTCTATGCGGCCATCAATTTTTAAGGGGTCAGCGTGGACGGGCAGCAGTCAGATCAGGGTGAGAAGGAGCGGGACATCGTGCTTTCGGCGCGGGACGTGACCGTCGGCTTCGGCCCGAAGATTGTGCTCGATAAGCTCAACCTGAATATCTACCGCGGCGAGATCTTGGGCTTCGTCGGGGCATCGGGTACCGGCAAATCGGTGCTGATGCGGACCATTTTGCGCCTTTTGCCGCGCCGCTCCGGCACGATCGAGATCCTGGGGCAGAATTTCGACAAGCTCGATGAAAACCAGCGCAACGCACTCGACATGCGGCTCGGAGTGCTTTTCCAGCAGGGCGCGCTTTTTTCCTCGCTGACGGTGAGGGAGAATATCCAGGTGCCGATGCGCGAATATCTGGATCTGCCGAAATCGCTGATGGACGAGTTGGCCCAGCTGAAGATCCGGCTTGTGGGTCTTGCTGCCGATGCGGCGGACAAGTATCCCTCCGAGCTTTCCGGTGGCATGATCAAGCGCGCTGCCCTTGCGCGGGCCTTGGCGCTCGATCCGGAACTGGTGTTCCTGGACGAGCCGACATCGGGCCTCGACCCGATCGGGGCTGCGGAATTCGATGAACTGATCGCCCGGCTGCGCGATACCCTGGGGCTGACGGTCTACATGGTAACCCACGACCTCGACAGCCTGTTTTCCGTCTGCGACCGTATTGCCGTGCTTGGACACAAGCGAGTAATGGTTGAGGGAACGATCGACGACATGCTGGCCTATGATGATCCGTGGGTTCAGGCCTATTTCAAGGGCAAGCGCGCGCGCTCGATCGTGCCGCAAGAAGAAACAGCTGCCGGCCGTGCCGAAAGCACTGGCGACAGCCGCGGGAAGTGACCGGAAACGATGGAAACCAAAGCGAACTACACGATCGTCGGCTTTTTCACTGTTCTGGTGATCGCAGCCGCATTCGGCTTCGTCTACTGGATGGCAGAGTACGGACGCAGCGGTCCCATGGCGGAACTCGTCGTGCGCATTCCGGGATCGGCAAACGGTCTCAGCGTCGGGTCGCCGGTGCGTTTCAACGGCATCCAGGTGGGATCGGTGACGTCGCTGTCGATCGATGCCGACGACCCGCAATATTCGCTGGCTTTCACCGAGGTGCGCGTCGATGCGCCGATCTATCCTTCCACCAGGGCCATCCTTGAAATCCAGGGCCTGACGGGTGCGGCCTATATCGAGCTTTCGGGCGGCAAGGTGGGTGAGGAGAACATCCTGCAGAAGGCCATCGAGACCGGCAAGCGCGCGGTCATCGTCGCGGATCAATCGAGCGTGACGAACCTCCTGGCGACGGCCGACAGGATCCTCGACCGGGCGAACGATGCGGTGGGAGAGGTTCAGGGTTTTGTCCGCGACGCGCGCGGACCGCTGACGAAGACGCTGCAGAATGCCGAGACCTTCTCCGACGCGCTGGCGAAGAACTCCGGCAACATCGATTCCTTCCTACAGAGCGTCGGCCAGCTTTCCGAAACAGTGCGCAACGTTTCCGGCAAGGTCGATTCTACGCTGGAGGCCGTCGAGGCGCTGGTGCGTGCGGTCGATGCGAAGAAGATCGATACGATCCTCAGCAATGCCGAAAAGGTGAGCCGCGATATCGCGAATGCCTCCGGCGACCTGAAGGGTGCGATCCAGAGATTCAACGACACGGCGACGACGTTCAACGATTTCGGCAAGAAGGCGCAGACGACGCTCGATCGCGTCGATACGCTGGTGGCGCAGATCGATCCCGCCAAGGTGAAGGGGTCGGTCGACGATATTGCGCAGGCGACGAAGGATGCGCGCGTCGCGGTCGCCTCCATTCGGGACGTCGCCAATACGGTTTCGGCGCGCCAGAAGGATATCGACCAGACGATCCAGGACGTCTCGCAGATGGCCAACAAACTGAACTCGGCTTCGACGCGCGTCGATGGCATCCTGATCAAGCTTGACGCGCTGTTCGGCACCGACAATTCGCAGTCGCTCTTTACCGAAGCGCGCGCGACGCTCGAATCCTTCAAGAAGATGGCGGACAACCTCAACGCCCGGATCGGTCCGATCGCGGACAATCTGCAGCGATTCTCGAGCGGCGGCTTGCGCGACGTGCAGTCGCTCGTCGACGATGCCCGCCAGACCATGCAGAATCTCAACAGTGCGATCAGCAATTTCGATCAGAATCCGCAGCGGCTGATTTTTGGTGGCGATACGGTGAAACAATATGACGGCCGGACGCGCCGTTGACATGGATATTTGAGAAGCAGGGGTAATAAAATATGGCCGTATCGCATGTGTTGGCGCGCCGTTCATTGCTGGCAAGGACGGCGTTCCTTTTGCCGCTTATGGCACTGGCAGTGACCGGTTGCGGCACGGCGGCCAAGAACGATACCTTTGATCTTTCCGCCTCCGTCAGCGTTGATGGCCCGGCGGCCAAGCGCCGCCAGATCCTCGTGCCGGCGCCGACGGCGCTGAAGCCGCTGGACAGCGAACAGATCGTTGTCCGCGTTTCGCCCTCCGAAATCCAGTATCTGTCGCGTTCGCAATGGAGCGACAGGCTGCCCCGCATCGTGCAGTCGAAGCTGGTCGAGGCCTTCGAAAACTCCGGCAAGCTCGGTGGCGTCGGCAAGCCGGGGCAGGGCCTTGCGATCGACTACCAGGTCGTGACCGACATCCGCTCCTTCGAGATTGACAACAGCGCCGGCGGCCAGGCGGTCGTCGAAATCTCCGCGAGTATCCTCAACGATCGCAATGGTACGGTCCGCGCCCAGAAGGTTTTTCGCGCGGCCGTTCCCGCCGCCGGCGGATCGAGCCAGGGCTACGTCAAGGCGCTCGACCGCGCATTTGCAGCGGTGACTGGCGAAATCGTCGATTGGACGCTGCGATCGATCTGACCGAGCCGGTTTTCGGGGGCCGCCCGATTAGCCTTCGATTGGGCGAAGACGCTCCATGTCGTGGTCTGCCTGCTCCATCATATGTCGATGCGGGGGCGACATATTCACGACCTGCATGAGGCCATTGATTTTCTCAAGGCTGGAGATGATTTCGCCGAGCTGGTGAAGATTGCGGAATATCCTTGCTGGGCGCCATCGATCTTCACCTCGAAAGCATGGATGTGCTCGCCCGGAACCTTCACGCTGTTCTCAGCCTCAGCGAACGAATCCCGGCTCTTGTCGCTTGTTGATTTCGTGCCTGTGGCGAGCGGCTCATTGGCAACAATTGCGAAGAGGCATCGGGCTTCGCCTGCTCGTTCTCCATCCATCCAGCATTTGATGCACCAATCGGCGGTCCGGAATCTTTGCACATTGCGTCCATGAATTACTGTTGAAACCACGTTGGATCGAACGGATGAGTTCGAGCCTGCAGTGAGCTCAATCGTCATCGTCGTCATAATAGGGGTCGCGATAGCGGCGCCGTTCGCGTTCGTGGCGGCTCTGCCAGTCGTCGCGATATACACGGTGCCGGACGTAGCGCTGGCAAAAGCCGTCTTCGCAGAAGGTATCGACAATTCGCGCGCGCATGGCGCCGCTGTTGGATGACCTGCTCGAGCTTGTGTTCGACGACTGGCTTCCTGCCTCCGCCATGCTGGTTGTCATCGCGGCGGCGGCAAATATGACGAGTTGGACGCGCATAGATCTCTCCTTCCATGGCCATCACATTCAGCCATCAGGCCAGGGTGTGGCTGGACGATCCGATAGCCGCTTTGCAACAGAACGGTCCGTCCCGTCTGGCAAAAAGCAACATGAAATGGGCCGCCTTTGGGCGACCCTTCGTGTAGCAATCGTCTGCTTTGCTTCCGTTAGCTCAGGCGGCCTGCGGCGTGGGCCAGCATCGTATAGACCTTGCCGGTATCCGACGTCAGGTACGATTGCGTAATCGTCCGGTCGCGGTCAGTGCGGGCGACGTCGGCAAGCAATTTCTCGAAATCGGCGATGTAGCGGTCGACGGCGGTGCGGAATTCCGGTTCGCGATCGTATTTGCGCTTGATCTCGTCGAAGGTCTGCTGGCCCTTCAGCGTGTAGAGGCGGCGGGTGAAGACGTCGCGTTCACCGCGCTGATAACGGCGCCACAGATCGACCGAGGCGTCGTGATCGATCGCGCGGGCGATATCGACCGAGAGCGAATTCAGCGATTCGACGACGTGGCGCGGATTGCGGGTATCGGCGCTGCGCTGCTGTGCCGGCGCGGGCTGGGCGCTCGGGGCTGCCGTGCGTGCAGCGGGCGCTTCCTCGGCGGCTTCATCGCGCGAGGCGCCGCGCAGCAGGTCGCTGATCCAGCCGCCGGTTTCCTGACGGGCAGGCGTCGCCGGTACAGGCGCGGCCCGCTGCGGCGCAGGGGCCGCCGGCGGAGCGATCGTGCCGCGGAGCGCAAAGCCGTCTTCGACGACGGGCTGGCGGGCGGGCGCCGGGCCAGGCTGCTGGGCCGCGGGCGCCGGGCGCGGAGCGGGTTGGGCCTGTGCTGCGGCGGCGCGGGCGACCGGCTCGGAGACTTCAAGCTGCTGCGTGGAGCGGCTGACGATCTGCGAAATATCCTGCAGCGCCTTGATCTGCTCGGCAACGGCACGGCGCATGGCGGCCGCACTCTCCTTGGCTTCTTCCGGAAGGTCGAATGCGCCGCGCTTCAATTCGCTGCGCGTCATGTCGAGCTCCTTGCGGATATCACCGGCCGAACGGCGGATTTCGTCAGTGGCGCCGGAGAAGCGGGCAACCGCTTCTTCGACGGCTTCGCGAAGCGATTCGCGGAGCTGCTGGGCAGCGCCGTCCGATGCGCGGCCTGCCTCGCCGAGCATTCGCTCGACATCCGAAAGCGACGCGGTCAGCCCGCCGCGTAGGCGGTTCACCAGGTCGTTCGAGCGACGTTCGGCATTGTCGAAGGTGCCTTCGATCGTTGCGTTCGCTTCTTCGCCAGCCTTGACGATTGAGCTGCGCATCGCCTCGGCGGCTTCCTCGGCGCGCTTTTCCGTCTCCGAAAGCACGCGGCCGATATCGGCGAAGGAGGATTGCACGCCCTGGCGCAGATTGCCGGTGACCTGGTTGGAGCGCTGCTCGGCACGCTCGAAGGCATTCTCGACCATGCCGGAGAGGGCACGCATGGTCTTTTCGATCTCTTCGGAACGTTGGACGAGGCCGACGGAGAGGCTCTGCAGCGCGCCTTCGCGTTCCTCGAGTGTCGAGACGAGGTTCGACTGCGCGGCTGCGAGCAGGTTTGAAGCCTGGCTTAGGACCTTCGAGTGCTCGTCGAAGCGGCCGATGATGCCGCCGACCTGCGCCAGCGTTTGGCCCGATATGTCGGAGAGGCGGTCGACCTTGCCTTCGAGAAGACGGGTCGAGGCGGAAACCATCTCCGCCGCCTTCGACGCCGAGTCGGTGAAGCGCGAGGTGGTCTCGCCGAGGCGGCCGTCGACAGTGGCAAGATCTTCCGCCGCACTGTTCATCATCATCGCCATCGAGGCACTGTTTTCGGACAGGCGCTCGATAAGTGCGTTGACGTTGGCAAGCAGGCTCGTTTCAATAGCATTGACCGCCGTGGAAGCGCTCTCGGTGCGGGCCGCGATCGCATTCGCCAGGACTGCGTTTTCGGCGCGCAGGCGGTCCGCACTCTGTTCGGCTGCGGCGGTGATGCGGGCTGCAGCCTCCTTGCCGGCTTCCGTGTAGCGCTCGATCATCGGATGCGCGGTTTCGTCGATCAGGCGCGAGAGCTCGGAAGAACGGCCGGCGAGCATGGAGTTGAGCTCGCGGGTGCGCTCGTCGAGCGTCGAACGGATCGTATGGCCGCGGGCTTCGAGCGCCTTTTCGACATCGGTCAAGGTCGCATCGATTTCGCGTGCGCGCTCTTCCAGACCGGAGCGGATCGCGCTGCTGCGGGCTTCGAGAGCCCTGTCGACGTTCGACATGGTCGTGGCGATGCCTTCGCTGGCGCTTGCGATCGTCGAGCGGATTGCGTCGCCGCGGCTCTCCAGCGACGATTGGGCCTCGGAGAGAGCCTGCGAAATGGCATTCACCTGGCCGCTGACGAGCGTTTCGGCTTCAGCGACCTTGTTGACGATCGCATTCCCCGCCTCGGAGAAGGTCTGGGCGACGGCGGCTGCCTGGCTCGCGAGGCGGTTCTGCGCCTCGGAAACGCGGCCGACGATCTGTTCGGAGCGCTCGTCCATGGCACGCGCGAACTCGCCGCTCTTCTGGTCGAGGCCTTCGGTGAACTGCTGGCCGGTGCGGGCCATCAGTTCGGCCGTGCGTGCGGCTTCGGCATCCATGCCCTGGGCAGCATCGGCGACGGCGTTGCGCAGCGTCGAGGCGAGGCCGGCGGCCTTGCCTTCGATCGTCTGATTGACGGCGTTGAGGCCAAGGGTGAGCGCCCGGTCCATGGTGGACAGGCGTTCGTCGATATGCTCGCTGCCGCGATGCATCGCTTGCGCAAGGTTTGCCGTGCGGTCGTCGATGGAGGTTGCGAGATTTGCGGCACGATCGTCGATCGTCATCGTGAGATTTGCAGCGCGTTCATCGACGGCGGCAGTCAGAGCCAAAGTCCGCTCGCCAATCGCAGCTGCGAGACTTGCTGTGCGCTCATCGATTACGCCGGCGAGGCTTGCCGTGCGCTCATCGATCGCGCCGGTAAGCGTATCGCTCGTGCTTTCCAGGACAGTCGTAACGCGCAAGGCGGCATCGTCGCCGAGTTCGCGCAGTTGCGAAATGCTGTCGTTAAGGGTTTCCGCAAGGCGGCTGCCTGCGGCATCCACCTGCGTTGCGACACCGCCGACTCCGTCGCGGATTCGGTTTTCGAGAGCGGCAAGGCCCGCTTCGACGCGCGAACCGGTTTCAGCAAAACGGCCGGTCATACCGTCTATCGATTGATCGAGGTGCATGGAGAAAGTTTCGGCCGAGCGCGAGATTTCGCTTGCCGCATCCTGGAAGCGGCCGGCGATCTGGCCAGCGCCTTCACGCAGGCGCTCTTCGAGCGACCTGGCGCTGCCGTCGATCGTCTGGCGGATGGAAGCTTCATGATCTTCCAGCGACATTTCGAGCATGCTGGCGCTTGCGGCGACCGAGGCGCCGATGGTCGTCGCCTGGTCGGACAGCGTATTGCTGAGCTGCACATGGGCGTCGCTGAGCGAAAGGCTGATCGCGTTCGCACGATCGTCCAGCGTTGCGCGGATGCGATCATGGGCGGAGGCAAGGCTGCCGTCGATGCGGGCGGCAGCTTCGCTGGTAAGCGATTCCATGCGTGCGGCTGCTTCGCCCGTCAGCGACTCAAGGCGGTTGTTGCTGCTGGAGAGCGTCGAGGAGAGCGCTGCGACGTGTTCGCCGAGCGACCGTTCGAGCCGTTCCTGGTTGTCGGTATAAGCGCTGCGGATCCCCTCTGCCTTGTCGGTGAAGGCGCCGGCAACCCGGGCCTCAGCACCTGCAACGGTATCGAGGAGTGCGTTGGTGCGCGCTTCAAGTGCGCTGTCGAAGCGGCTCTGGCTATCGTCGAGCGATATGGCGAGCGCCATCGTTTTTTCGTCGAGGGCGTCGGCCAGGCGGTCGTGATTGCTCGAGAGCGCGCCGACGAGTGCGCTGCTGCGTTCCGCCATGACACCGTCGATGCGTTCATGGGCGGAATCCAGGGCTTGGGTGATCGCAGCGGCACGCTGGGAGATTACGTTGTTGAGCTCGTCGGCGCGGCCGAAGGCGGAGGTTATCTGCTCCGTGCCGGCGGAGACGGCAGCCGTAAGGTCGGACGTGGTCGACAGCAGCGTCTCGCGGAATTCCGTCGAACGCGCCGCGAGATTGTTGTGGAGTTCGGACGTGCCGGTTGCGAGCGCTAGCGAGATTTCACCGGTGGCGTTCTGCAGAGCAGATGCCAATTCGCTGGTGCGGCCCGAAAGATTCGCCTGCAGCTCAGAAGTGCCGGATGTGAGAGCCTCGGAAAGCTCGCTTTTAGCATTTTTGAGCGCGGAGGTCAGTTTGCCGGTGTGGGTCGAAAGGTTCGTCCGCAGATCGGTCGTGCCGGACGCCAGCGTCTCAGAAATTTCATCCTTTGCGCTCTGCAGCGCGAAGGTGAGCTCGCTCGTGCGGCCTGAAAGGCTGCCATGCAGATCGGAGACGCCCGAGGCGAGCACCTCAGAAATCTCGCCGCTTGCGGACTGCAAGGCAGAAGTGATCTCGCTGCTGCGGGCCGAAAGGCTGCCATGCAGCTCGGAAACGCCGGAGGCGAGCGCTTCGGAAATCCCGCCGCTCGCAGACTGCAGGGCAGAGGTGATCTCGCTGGAGCGGGCCGAAAGGGCGTTGGAGATTTCGTCGACCTTGCTGCCGAGAGAGCTTTCGAGAACTTCCTGACCCGTACTCAGCGCAGTCGCCAGCGCGAAGGACTGGTCGGTCATCGAGGCGCCAAGGCGCTCGATGCTGGAATTGAGGATGCCGTCGATCGATTCCGAGCCGCCGGCCAGCGTCTCGTTGATGCGCGCGAGGCTTTCCATCAGCTTGGTGTCGAGCGAACCAGCGCGCTTGTCGAAGGCGTTTGTGAATTCCGCCACGCGCTCGTCGAACGCGGTCGACATCTGGGCGACGGTTGCCTGCAGGCGTTCGTCGAAGAAGCCGGAGCGCAGGTCGAGGTCCATGATGGCGTCGTCGGCGCTGGACTGCAGGCTCTGACGGAAGCTTGCGCTCTTATCGTCGAGCGACGCGTTGAGCTTGGCAAGTACGTCGTCGAGCGTGCCGGTGATTTCGCGTTCGCCACCGGTCAGACTTTCGTTGATTTCGCGGGTGCGGGCAATCAGGATTTCGTTCAGCTGGCGGGCGCGGTCGTTCAGCGCCGCATTCAGCTTCTCGGCGCTGCTGTCCATAGTGGAGGCACGCGTTTCGAACTGGCTGAGCAACTGCTCACCGCGATCATTGAGGTTGGAGGTGAGCGTCTCCAGGCGCGTGTCGAATTCGTGTGCCAGCGCAAAACCGGAGGAGGTCAGCGTCTGCAGCAGCGAGTCGGTCTTGGCTGCGAGAAGCGAGCCGAGCGACTGGATCGCCGTTTCCGATTTTTCCGTCAGCGTCGCAGCCCGGGTGTCGATCATCGATGCGAAGGCTTCGCCTGACGTCGCAAGGCGCACGGCGATCTCTTCGGTCGCGAGCGAAAGGTCTTCCTTCAGCTGGTCATGGACGCCGACGATCGAGCTGCGGATGCGCTCCGCGTGATTAACGATTGCTTCGCGCTCGGAGCCCAGTTCATGAACCAGGCCGCGCACGCGCAGTTCATTATCGGCATAGCTGCGCTCAAGCGCGTTAACTTCGGAGTGAACCAGGGTTTCAAGCTCGGAAGCGCGCGCGATCGTGCGCTCGATGCCTTCGTTCATGGCGGAGACTTCACGGCGAACGGCTTGGCCGACCGTCATGATGCGTTCGGATGCGATCGTCTCCGGTTCGGAGAGACGCAGTGCCACTTCCGCCATGGAGCGGGCGGCGTTGCGCATGTCCTGAGCGCGCGAGATCATGATTGCAAAGGCATAGAACAGAAGCACCGGCACGATGATACCGATGATGCCGGCAATGACGCCGGGGAGGGCCGCGAGATCGGTGACGGAACGGATCTGCCAGATCTGCGGCGAGTAAAGCAGGGCCATCAGGCCGACGCCGCCGACGATCCACAGCAGCGAGAAGAGCGTGGCGTTGCGCACGGCCGAACGCGTCGAGCCGCCGTCCAGCGATTTCAGAATGGAGGCCGCCGTCATGCGGTTTGCATCGTTCGCCGCGGCCAGCGCCGGCGCGCGGGCCACCTGCTCCGCCCTAGAGCCGCGGCCGCGGCGGCGCTGGCTCTCTTCCTGGTCCTGCTGATTGCTGCGGGCAGATGGCGTGTCGGACACTTTGGCCTCCGGGGCGTCAGGCGTTTTAGCGCCGCGAGAGGGCGCCTTCTGCTGGCTGAAGTCGATCTGGAGCGCTTCGTCCAATGCTTTGAACGCCTTGTCCTCGATCGACTCGCTGTACTTGTTGTTCGCCATTCGGTTACGCCTCGTTACATCTCAGCCGGTTCAGCCGCATTTCCCGGACCGTGCCGCGTCCGGATTCCAACCCTTGCCTCTGACCTTCCCATCCGAGCCCACGGACGGATAAGCATGTCATTTCAGAGTAGATAGCCGCTTTTTCAAACGGACGGTATCAAAACATTACCACTATCCACTTGGCCAGCAAAGGCGCGTACCATAAACCTAGTCTATCAGTATCGTAGTGACACATCCGGGCTTCCGAGACAATTAATGAAGCCTTGCTAATCACCATCCATTAATCCGTTGTTAACATAATTTAACGCAGGCGGACGTCGAAAAACCAATAATTTAGGGGCGTTAAGCGGTTGTTAACCATAGCGGTAGAATTCCGTCCTCAATGTGCCAGAATTTAACGCGATCGCCACTCTCCAACCGCAGTGTGAATCCACCTGCGGGGTAAAGACGGGAGAATTGGCACATGGCAGCAGTCAGTATTGCGTTCGAGGCGCCGGATAATTCAAACGGGCCTTGCCCCTCGAAGGGTCGCCCGATCGACCTTGTTCATCTGGCAAAGCAGACGATGGGCGACAAGGCGCTTGAAGTCGAGGTCCTGAAGATATTTGCGCGCCAGGCACGCGCCTGCCTGCAGGAGGTTTCGTCGGGCGATGCAAAGAAGATGCAAGGCGCTGCCCACCGGCTGAAAGGGGCGGCGAGCGCGGTTGGGGCCTTCCAGGTATCCGAAGCGGCAGACATGCTCGAGAACAATTGCGGCGATGCAGCGTGCATGGCCGCGGTCGGAGCCGCCGTCGTCGAAGCCGAAAATTTCATTCTCAAGCTCAGCCGCTAGAGCCGAGCATATTAAGCCACTCGGCCCGCTGCTCCATTCCGGAACAGCGGGTCTTTTTGTGGCCAGCGGTATGACGCAAATGGAAAAGCCCGTCGCTTTTAAATATGGAATGAAACCGTGAAGGCGGTCGATGTTGACTGCCCATCGGATTTGTTGGAAGAAAAATTCCGATCCTCCCTCTTCATGTAATACCGGAAAGCATCATGCCCAAACTGACTATCGTTGCCTTCGACGGCACGCGCTTCGATCTGGATGTCGATCAAGGCTCCACCGTGATGGAGAATGCCGTGCGCAACTCGGTGCCAGGCATAGAAGCCGAGTGCGGCGGCGCCTGCGCCTGTGCGACCTGTCATGTCTATGTCGACGAAGAATGGGCCGAGCGCGTCGGCCCGCCGGAACCGATGGAAGAAGACATGCTCGACTTCGCCTTCGATGTCCGCCCGACTTCGCGGCTTTCCTGCCAGATCAGAATGAAGGCGGCGCTCGACGGACTTATCGTCCAGGTGCCCGAGCGCCAGGCCTGATCTGCGCAAAAAAAGCCTCGCGCGCCGGATGACGTGCGAGGCGAGGCGGGCGCATAACCATCGGGCGAGGGAGGACCGCCCGCGGCATAGAACGCGCCAGGAGAACCAAGTAACAGAAGATCAGGTCAATCCCACCTGAACTTCCGTATGTGTTCATATTAGCGCGTGCGGGTTGAGTTGCATATCGATAATTTTCATCATTAACAGGCTTTGGAGGAGGAAAGCTTCGCATAAGTTTCGTTGCTCAGCTAACGATATCGCGAGCTTGCGAAAATTGGATTATTATTCGCTGCCGGACTGAACTGATTCGCTTGTTGAGCAAGCGCATCATCCTGCTTTGAAAGTTGACTGCCTCGATGCGGTCGAAACGCGCCTGCAACCTGTCGTGTTCTTGTATTCCGCGATTAGATTCTTCCGTGACAAGCTCCTGCATGGCTCCGCAGCTGCGCTGGGCAGGCAGCGCGAGGATCCGTCGCTCCATGAGACGTGCTTGTGTGCGGGCGATTTCCGCGTGCCGCTCCTCATGCCTTTTGATATCGCTCGAGAGTGCATCCCAGATCGTCGACAGCTGTTTGCTGGCGCCGTTGCGGTTTCGCCAGCGCGGCAGAATGATCTGCGTGTGAACGGTCACCTTTGCGCTGGCGATGCGGCAGCGGCCATTGCTCTGCACGTAGGTCGCCTCGCCGCCGAAGCGGATTTTCGTGGCGCCGGGGTGGCGCGCGGAGGAGCCGCTCGCCGTCGGCCCGCGTCGGCTCAGTTCCTCATCGAGCTCGCCGGCACTCTTTCCGCGGATGTCGAAATAGGAGTAGCTTTTGGTCGCAACGACTTGGGCCGAGGCGGGAATGCAGAGGGCAACCGTCATGGAAAAGGCAAGGACGAAACGCATATAACGCGATGCGGAAGGCATTCTTGACGCTACCCGTGTTGAAGTTCGGCGGAGCTTGGGGCATAGCCACCGCGAGCGCAATACAGGGCGTCGGCTTTTTTTATTATCAATGGGATAAACCCCGATGCTACAGCTTCGAAGCAGTTTCTGGCGCGTGGCGCATGGCCGTGAGATAGAACTCGGGCCGCGCGGCGTAATCATGGCGATCATCAATGTGACGCCGGATTCCTTTTCGGACGGCGGACGCTACGAAAGCGTGGATGCCGCCGTCGATCATGCCCTTCAGTCCGTCAGTGAGGGGGCCGCGATCATCGACATCGGCGGAGAGTCGACACGCCCGGGTGCTGCCGAAGTCAGCCCTGCGGAAGAGCAGTCCCGCGTGCTGCCGGTGATCGAGGCTCTGCGCGGCAGGAGCGATGCGCTGATTTCGATCGACACCTACCGCGCGGAGACGGCGCGGCTCGCCGTCGGGGCCGGCGCGCATATCATCAACGACGTCTTCGGATTGCAGAAGGAGGCGGAGATCGCGAGGGTTTCGACCGATACCGGCGCCGGGCTCTGCCTCATGCATACGGGCCGCGAACGCGAGAAGCTTCCGGACGTGATTGCGGATCAATATCATTTCTTGGTCCGCTCCCTGGAGATCGCCGCGGAAGCAGGCGTCATGCGCGAGCGGATCGTGCTTGATCCGGGATTCGGCTTTGCCAAGGATGCCGACGAGAACCTGGAGCTGATGGCGAGGTTTGCCGAATTGCAGCGTTTCGGATTGCCGCTGCTGGCGGGCACGTCGCGAAAGCGCTTCGTCGGTACGGTCACAGGACGGGATGCGGCTGAGCGCGACGTTGCGACGGCGGCGAGCAGCGCACTGCTCAGGCTACAGGGTGCTGCGGTTTTCCGGGTGCACAATGTCGCAATCAACAGGGATGCGCTGGCGGTCGCGGATGCTATGCTGGCGGCGCGCCGGGATTTCGAGCAAAGAGAAGGCTGATGGGCACGAAATATACAATCACGCTGCAGAATTGCGCGTTCTTTGCGCGTCACGGGGTTCACGACGAAGAGGAGTTCCTCGGCCAGCGGTTCTTCGTCGATGCCGAGCTCGACGTCGTCGCGGCGGGTGCGCTCGAGAGCGACTCGATCGACGATACCGTGAATTACGGGATTGCCTTCACCGTGATAGAGGAGATCGTCACCGGCAGGCGCCGCAATCTGATCGAAGCGCTGGCGCTCGATATCGCCAAGGGCCTCTGCGAAAAGTTTCATCAGATCAGGCGCGCCAAGATCACGGTGCGCAAGCCGAATGCGCCAGTGCCCGGCGTCCTCGATTTCGTACAGGTGAGCGTTGAACACTTTGCCGGCTGATCGTTTCAGGCCCGCCACGCTCGGTCTCGGCGGCAATCTCGGCGATCCCGTGAAATCGATGGCTGACGCTTTGCGGAAGCTCGATGGGCGTGACGATTGCCGGCTCACCGCCGTGTCGCGGCTCTACCGCACGCCGCCCTGGGGCAAGACGGACCAATCCTTCTTCTTCAATGCATGCGCGGCACTCGATACGTCGCTCGAACCGGAAGCGTTGCTCGACGTCTGTCTCGGCATCGAGCGCGACATGAAACGCGAGCGCATCGAGCGTTGGGGACCGCGAACGCTCGACATCGATCTACTGACATTCGACGATATCGAACAGGGGGCACCGAGGCTGGAACTGCCGCATCCGCGCATGACCGAGCGAGGCTTCGTTCTGATGCCGCTTGCAGATTTTGCCGCGGACCTCGTCGTCAAGGGCCGCACCGTCGCGGATTGGCTTTCCCGAGCAGATATCCAAGGCATCGAGATCGCCGATTCCGATCGCGAGTGGTGGCGCAGCGCCTGAAATGAAAAAGCGGCGGAGAATCCGCCGCTTGGGGTGACTGCTATCGCACAGCTCTTACTCGACGGAGCCGACCGTCATTTCATCGATCTGGCGGGTCAGGGTGAGGCCGATCACCGGGACCATGCGATCCTCGACCTTTACCGACACGGTGACGTTCATCGTCTTGTCGTCGCGGACGCGGGCGATCATCGCGCCGTTTAGCTTGGCGCGGTTCAGGCCGACGACGACGGTGTCCTGTGTGACGGTGCCCGAGACGACATCGAGACCCTTACCGGCGGCGCCATCGAGGAATTTGCCCTTATAGCCGCCGCGCGACTGGGTGATGAGGGCGGACATTGGCTGTTTGAACACGCCAACGCGGCAAGAGCCGTCGAGCTTGATGCCGGCACCGCCGTCGCTCACGGCAGAACCGATGAGGTTGCAGCTAAATTTCGTGCCCTTGTATTTGCCGGCGACGATTTCGCCCGGACCTCTCCAGTTGCCCGCAACAGAATCGAAGAAAGCCTTGTCGCGTGTGGCGGCGGTCGCAGCAGGGGCAATATCGGCCGCCGGAGACAATGCCGCGGCGACGAGCCCGCATACGAAGAGAACTTTGCGCGAATACATGGATTTTCCTTGGCAAACACCACCCGTTACTAGCCTGGAGTTTTGCCGAATAATGGTTAATGCTTGGTTTCCAATGCGTTGAAATGCACGGAAACGAAGGGCTTTCCGAAGGCTTTCCAAATTCAATTCATGTTGCCAGTGCCATGAATTTCCTGCGTTTTGCAATTCCCTCCGTTACGGAAGGCCCCAGGTGCGAAAATGTTTATTTGCGACCGGTGCGCGGCACTACCGAGGGCGCCAGATCGCCGATGAAGTCGCCGATTCCCGGCCGCTTCAATGGCGCGGAACGCAAGCGGACGGCACAGATCCATCGCAGCTATGCCGATACGGGCTGTCATCAACCCGTTGATAATGCCTTCGCCGAACCTGGCCGAGAGCTTGGAGGCAAGGCCGTGGCCCAGGACCTGTTGCACGAGGCTGTCGCCGACGGCGATCGAGCCGGTGACGGCGAGATGCGCCAGAACGTCCCGCATCAGGCGAATCATCCCAAGCGTGCCCGGCCTGCCGCCATAAAGCTCGGCCATGGCGCGGATCAGGCGCGAGGCTTCGAAAAGCACGTAGAGCAGATCGACGATCGCGCGCGGGCTGACAGCGGTGACGATCGAAACGCGCTTCGATGAATTGACGATCAGCGCTCTTGCCTGGCGGTCCAGAGGCGCCAGCAATTCGCGTTCGGCGAGTGCGACGAGATGCGGCGCGTCGATGATGTCGCCTTCGGCGGCTTTCAAGGTTGCGCGGCCCTTGGCGGTTTCCGGCTTTCCGGCAAGCAGGCTTGAAAGGTTCTTCACAAGGGCGCGTGCCTTGGCGGGCTTCGTCTCCAGTATGGCGGCCTCCGCCTCGGCCTTGATCGTCTGCACCGCCGCGAGGCGCATTATACCCGCCGTTTCGCGGATCACGATGGCGACGACGGCGAGGATGCCGATCGCGAGCGCCGCCAGCGCGGTGTAACCAAGCCAGTCGGCGCGGGAAAAGAGGTCCCGGATCAGGCTGTCGGTCCACAGGCCGACGGCGAGCGAAAGCAGGACGCCGAAAGCAGTTAGTGCGACCTTGGCAAAGGAGGTGCGCCGTTTGCGCGGCACCGCGACCGGCAAGGGGGTGATATCCTTGTCCGGATTGATGAAGGGATCGTCTTCGTCCGATGTGAGGACGATTTCGCCGCCGAAGCTTGCCGGCTTGCGGGCCCCCTGCTTCCTGTCCGTCTCGACGGGGCGCGGATCGTCCTCATAGGCAAAGGCTGCCGGTGTGCGGCGCGGCCGGTCCGAATCTCCAGAAGCGGGTTTGCTCATGCGAGGCGGTCTCCAAACAGAAACTGCATGGCCCGGTCGAGCCGGATATGCGGGACCGAAAGCTTGATGCCGCTGCCGGTTTCCTCGAGCTGCGGCGGCCGGAAGCGCACAATGTTCACATCAGGCAATTGGACATCGCGGCTGGCAGATTCAATGCCGTCGAACAGGCTTTCGGGGTCCTGCGGAAGGTCGCCCGGGAAGACCGCCGTCTTCCTCATGCCGTCGAAGCGCTCGCCGGCGATCGTTTCGCCATCGATGGGCGTGCCGACGATCACCGGCAGATCGTGGCCGTCGCGCTTGACGGTCGCCTCCCGCGTGGCGCGCACCGAGGCAAGCGCCATGACGTCGATGCCGGCGCCTGCCATGCCGATCCGGTGGATGGCGCGCTCGACAAGGCGGCGCGTCAGCGCATCGAGGCGGTCGTGGCTTTCGTGATGCAGATGATCGGCTTTCGTGGCGGCCACGAGAACGCGGTCGATCCGGCGGCCGAGGAGTGACGAAAGCAGTGAGTTCGTACCGGGACGGAAGCAGGCAAGCACATCCGTCAACGCGCGCTCCAGATCCTGGATCGCCTCCGGGCCGCGGTTCATCGCCTGCAGCGCGTCGACGAGAACGATCTGGCGGTCGAGCCGGGCAAAATGTTCGCGGAAGAAGGGTTTGACGACGACGGATTTGTAGGCCTCGTAGCGGCGCTCCATCATCGCCCAGAGCGAACCCTTGGGCGCTTTGCCTTCGGAAGGCAAAGCGAGTGGCGCGAAAGTGAGCGCGGGAGAACCTTCAAGGTCGCCGGGAAGCAGGAAGCGGCCGGGCGGCAATGTTGACAGCGAGCGCTCGTCGGCCTTGCAGGCTTTCAGGTAATTGGTGAAAGCCGTCGCGAGATCGCGCGCCTGCATCTCATCGGCAGGCGCCTTGACATCGCTCTCTCCGGTCAGTGCCAACCAGCCGCTAGAAAGTTGCGCGCGGATGCCGCTGCGGGCGAGCGCCAGCGTCTCCTCGCTGAAGGTTCGGTAGTCCTTGGCCAGCAGCGGTAGATCAAGCAGCCACTCTCCGGGATAATCGACGATATCGATCGAGAGACGGCCGGGCGAGAACAGACGGTTCCAGCCACTGGCGCTCTGATAGTCCAGCGTGATGCGCAGTTCGGATATGGCGCGGGTCGAATCCGGCCAGACACGGTCCTTCACCAGCGCCCGGATATGATCCTCGTACTGGAAACGTGGCACGGCGTCATCCGGCTGATGTTCCAGTCGCACGTCCGACACCCGGCCGGACTGAACCGGCTCAAAAAGTGGCAGGCGTCCGCCATGCAGCAAATTATGCACGAGGGACGAGATGAAGACCGTCTTGCCGGACCGGGAAAGCCCGGTGACGCCGAGGCGGATAGTCGGTTTGACGAGACTCGAGGCGCGGTCTGCGAGGTTGTCGAGCGCGATACGCGCGTCGCCGGTAAGGGATGTCAGGCTTGGCGGCAAGGCGGAATTCCGATTGTCAGTGCTCAAGCATATAGGACGTGGATGCTGTCCGAAAAAGAAGCGGCGCGAAAGACGTCAGTCGTGCACGAAGTCGGTAAGCTTCCACCCTGCAGACGCGCCGTCGAAATCGAGGACTGCAAGGCCCGCCGTGGGAAAGCCGTCCGGCAATGCACGGAGCAGGGCATCGTGACCGATGAGCGCTTCAAGCGTCTGCTCGGCTGTCGGGTTGTGACCGACAAGCATGACGGAGCCCACGGTCTGGCTGCCGATGATATCGAGGTAGACCTCGGGGGTGGCGTTGTAGAGTTGGTCGACGTAGCGGATGTCGAGCGACAATCCCATAGCGCGATGCACGGCGTCCGTGGTCTCGCGGCAGCGCCTCGCAGTGGAGCTTATTAAAAGCTCCGGCCGGTAGCCTTTGTCGGCGGCGCGGTCTGCCACGAGTTCCGCATCGTCATAGCCCTTTTCATTCAAAGGCCGGTCAAAATCCCGTTCGCCGGGCTGCGCCCAGGCGGCTTCTGCATGCCGCAACAGATAGATTCGTGAGGGCGAAGGCAAGGTTGCGGCCATAGAAGATTCCACGAGCGAAGGAGCCTTTCCAGTAGCGTCCGCGGATCACCGCCGTCAACCGCATCGGCATAGGGATGGCGCAAAACGTTAAGCTCAACACGCGTTCTTGAACGGGAAGCAAAAACCAGCATTCCTAATAGTGGTGCGAAAATAGTCTGTTAGCTTAAAAATATGACAGATTTAAAAATCTGTTTACCTGTCGTATTTGGCTTGAACCCGCGATAGCGCTTGGGATATACACCCCGCCATATGAGATGTTCTTCAGGAGAATCGCGTTGAGTGAGAAGATCGATCTTAGCAGCTACGTTCCCTCGGAAGACGAGGAATTCATGAACGCAAACCAGCGGGCTTACTTCAGAGCCAAACTTGTTGCCTGGAGAAATGATATCCTTAGAGAAGCGCGCGAGACACTCGATCATCTCGCAGAAGAAAGCGCCAACCATCCGGACCTCGCGGATCGAGCCTCTTCCGAAACGGACCGGGCAATCGAACTTCGCGCCCGCGACCGCCAGAGAAAGCTGATTTCCAAGATCGATGCAGCATTGCAGCGGATCGAAGACGGCACCTATGGCTACTGCGAGGAAACCGGCGAGCCGATCGGCATCAAGCGTCTCGACGCACGTCCGATCGCAACGCTGTCGATCGAGGCGCAGGAGCGCCACGAGCGGCGCGAAAAGGTTTATCGCGACGAGTGAGCTTTTCAAAGTTCTTCGTAGACATTGAAGGCACCGCAGTCTGCGGTGCCTTTTTTCTTGCGAGAGCTTTCCTGCAGGCAGGGCGGCTTACTTTTCGCGATTGACGCTCATTTCGCCAAAGATGCGGGCCACTTCCTTTTGAAGGTCGGCATCGGCGCCGGTAATCGGTGCCATGTCCGGATCGCGGCGCTGCGGGTTGCCGGGCTGCGGCGGAACCGGGCGGGCAGGGGCGCTCGCAGCGGGAACAATGCGCTGCGCCGCAAGGGTATTGTTCATCTCTTCCTGAAGAATGCGCTCGAAGTCGCTGGGCGCTGCCTTCGAGGTGGCGGCAGCGTCGCCGGTCACGACAGGTATGCCTTCGGCGACGGTCGGAAGGCTCTGTGCTGGCGGCGTCGAGACCTGCGGCTCCATCCGCTGCTGCGGCAGAACGCGCTGGCGCGCCGCGTCGAGGATATCGGCGGCGCTGGCTGCCTCGATCACCGGGGCGGCGGCGGGCCGCTCTGCCGGCCTCGGAATGTTCGGCGGCAAAGCAGCAGGGCTGGCAGGCTCCCGCTCGATTTTTGCCGCCACGGCCGATGTTGCCGCGGACGGCGCTGCGGGCTCCTGTTCAGCGGGTGCTACGGCAGGAGCGATTGCTACGGGATCCAGACGCGGCTCGACGGCAGGCGCGGGGGTCGGAGCCGGAGCCGGAGCGTAGGGTTCGTCAGGTTCCGGTTCGCGCTCGAAAGCTGTGACCGGTCTTGCCGGCTTGACAGGCGGCTCTTCGGGCGTCGAGACGACAGGCTCCGGCCGAGGCGCCGGCGGGGCTAAGGGCGCTATGAAGGCGTGGTCGGAACCCTCATCTGTATCCTGCAGGATGCGGCTTTCGATAACGATGTCGGTCGGACCACCGATCATGATCAGATGCTCAACGTCGTCACGGCGCACAAGCACCAGCCGGCGGCGCGTATCGACGGCTGCGGCATCCAGCACCTGCAATCGCGGCTGACGGTTCTTGCCGCCGCGTACAAAGGGTGAGGGCGCTCGGCTGCGGAGGATCCACAAGATACCGATCAGGAGCACCAGCGCGATGCCGACGCCGCCCGCTGCGAGGAGGAAACGGCTGCCATAGGCGCCCATTACTTCGTCGAACATGATCTTCTACTCCGGTTGCCGCGTTCGCCATAACATGACGGCTTTTCAGCTCCTTAGGCAATAGGCAGCCTGATTGTCCAGTCATGTCCGAACGCCAGGACATGTTTCTGCGGCGCGCTTGGTTGTCGAAAGTGGCGCCGTTCGTTGTGAATTCAAGCATTCTTGGCTCTTCACAGTGTTTTTGCGGACGCAGCAACTTGCTAAGAAGGAACGAACGCCTGATTCCTGCTTTGTCTTGAGATTATAAGCGAATGTTGGACAGGCTCATGTGAGGAATAGATGACGACACCACGTCAGGCTGACGACTACAATGCCCCGATCGTGGATCGCGGTGGACGCTCGGGAACGGCTGTTCGCATCATTCTTCTGGCGCTTGTGCTTGTCGCAGCCGCAGGCAGCTTTGTGTACTTCAAGGATTCGCTCGAAAACGAAATGGTCCTCGGCGTGCTGGGCGTGCTGGCCATGGTCGGCATCTTCTTCCTCGTTTCCTCGGTCATCGGCTTCATCGAGGTCATGCCCCAGCGGCAATCGGATAGTCTCGCCAGGTCATTTCTCAACAGCCATCCGGACGGTTCGCTGATTACCGATGGGAAGGGCCGGATCATTTATGCCAACGCGGCCTATGGAAAGCTGACCGGCGCCCGCAAACCGACCGAAGTGCAGACGCTCGAAGCGCTGCTTTCGCGCCACCGGGAATCGAACGAGGCGCTTTACCGTCTGTCGAACGGTCTGCGCGAGGGCAAGGAAGGCCAGGAGGAATTCCGTCTGCTGCGGACCCTTGGCCCGGCAACGAACAATTCTGGCGCTCACTGGTACCGTCTCAAGGCGCGAAGCCTGCGAACCGAGGAAGGTGCCGGCAAGCCGCTACATATCTGGCAGATCAGCGACATCACCGCCGAGCGCGATGACCAGGAGCGCTTCTTCAAGGAACTGCAGAACGCGATCGATTACCTCGACCATGCGCCGGCAGGTTTCTTCTCGGCAGGGCGCAAGGGCGAGATTTTCTACCTGAACGCAACACTTGCCGAATGGCTGGGGCTCGATCTCACGAAGTTCGTGCCGGGCTCGATGACGATCGGAGATCTCGTGGCAGGCGGCGGGCTGGCACTGATCCAGTCGGTGCAGGCCGAGCCCGGTCTCAAGAAAACCGATACGCTCGACCTCGACCTCAAGAAGGCGAACGGACAGAGTCTGCCGGTGCAGATCATCCACAGCGTGACTTCCATGCGCGACGGTGCGCCGGGCGAGAGCCGGACGATCGTGCTCAGGCGGCAATCGGGCGGCGAGAACGAGCAATCCGCTTCTGCCGCGGCGATGCGCTTCACGCGCTTCTTCAACAACACGCCGATGGCGATCGCCTCGGTCGACGGCGACGGTCGGATCCTGCGCACGAATGCGCCATTCCTCAAGCTCTTCTCCGGCATCGTTTCGCGCGATGACGTCGAAAATGGCGCAGCGCTCGAAGTCATCCTTCAGGAAAGCGATCGACAGAGGCTGAAAGATGCCCTGGTTGCGGCAAAGGATCGCCAGGGCGATATCCCGCCGATCGACTCGCGCATGCCGAACGATGAAGCGCGTCATTTTCGTTTTTACGTCAACGCAGTCATCGACCAGAGCGACGAGGCGCCGGAAGAGGCCGCGATCGTTTATGCCGTCGAGATGACGGAGCAAAAGGCGCTGGAAGCGCAGATGGCGCAGACGCAAAAGATGAATGCGGTCGGCACGCTTGCCGGCGGAATCGCGCACGACTTCAACAACGTGCTGACGGCGATCCTGTTGTCTTCCGACCATCTGCTGCTGCAAGCGCGGCCGTCCGATGCAAGCTTTGCCGACCTGATGGAAATCAAGCGCAATGCGAACCGCGCCGCGGTTCTCGTCCGCCAGCTGCTTGCCTTCTCGCGCAAGCAGACGATGCGTCCGACGGTCTTGAACCTCACGGATGTCGTCGGCGACCTGCGCATGCTTGTCGACCGGCTGTTATCCGGCACCAACGTCAAGCTCGATGTCGAATACGGCCGCGATCTCTGGCCGGTGAAGACTGACCTGTCGCAGTTCGAGCAGGTGCTGATCAATCTTTGCGTCAATGCGCGCGACGCGATGCCCGAGGGCGGCAAGCTGACGCTGCGCACCCGCAACGTCACGGCCGCGGAAGTGGCCGGTTTCAATTATTCCTACATGCCGCATGAGGACATGGTGCTGATCGAGGTGGCCGATACCGGCACCGGTATTGCGCCCGACATCATGGACAAGATATTCGAGCCTTTCTTCACAACCAAGGAGGTAGGCAAGGGCACGGGTCTCGGGCTGGCGATGGTCTACGGCATCGTCAAACAGTCCGGCGGCTATATTCAGCCGGAATCCGAAGTCGGGCAAGGGAACGACCTTCCGGGTCTTCCTGCCGCGCCACGCCATCGACGCGGCTGTCGCCGCCGAGGCGGACGCTGTTGCGGCAGCCGAGGCCGGTGCGGCTGCACAAATGCCGGCCGCAGCTCAGCCGGAGCAACCGGAAGATCTGACGGGCAACGCCGTCATTCTGCTCGTAGAGGACGAGGAAGCGGTGCGCCGCGGCGGCAAGCGCATGCTGGAAACGCGCGGCTACACCGTGCACGAGGCCGGCTCAGGCGTCGAAGCGCTCGACATTATGGACGAGCTGGACGGCAAGGTGGACATCGTCGTTTCTGATGTCGTCATGCCGGAAATGGACGGCCCGTCGCTGCTGCGCGAATTGCGCAAGCGATATCCGGACCTGAAATTCATCTTCGTTTCCGGCTATGCGGAAGACGCTTTCGCCCGCAACCTGCCTCCGGACGCCAAGTTCGGGTTCCTGCCGAAGCCCTTCTCGCTGAAGCAGCTCGCCGTCGTCGTCAAGGAAACCCTGGAAGGCGAATAGGGGAGGCGGTAAGCGCTTCCCGTCAAAATCTCAATCGTCGAGCGCCACGGCAATTTCTGCCGCCAGGCGGGCATTGTTCTCGACGAGCGCGATATTTGTCTGCAGGCTCCTTCCGTCGGTCAGATCGAATATCGTGCTGAGAAGATAAGGTGTCACGGTCTTGCCGCTGATTTCGTCGCGTTCGGCGCTGTCGAGTGCGCGCTCGATATAGATCTCCATCTCCTCGCGCGGAATTTCATCTTCTTCCGGAACCGGATTGGCGATCAGCATGCCGCCCTCGATGCCAAGCTGTTCTCGGGTGATCTGGAAATTGGCGATGGCGGCCGGGCTGTTCAACGTTAGCGGGCTGCGCAGGCCCGAGGAACGGGACCAGAAGGCCGGGAACTCGGCACTCTCGTAGGTGACGACAGGAACGCCGCCGGTCTCCAGCACTTCCAGCGTCTTTGGGATATCGAGGATCGCCTTTGCGCCGGCGCAGACGACGATGACGCCGGTGCGGGCAAGCTCCTGCAGGTCGGCCGAGATGTCGAAGCTCTCTTCGGCACCGCGATGCACGCCGCCGATGCCGCCGGTCGCAAAGACCTTGATGCCGGCACGGGCAGCGGCGATCATCGTGGCAGCTACCGTCGTGGCACCGGTGCGCCGCTCGGCGATCGCGAAGGCGAGATCGGCGCGCGAGACTTTCATCACGTCCTTTTCCTTCGCGAGTTTCTCAAGCTCTTCCGGCTCCAAGCCGATATGCAGGACGCCGTGAATGACGGCAATCGTTGCCGGAACGGCACCCTGCTCACGGATAATCGCCTCGACACTGCGCGCCATTTCGATATTGCCGGGGTAGGGCATGCCGTGAGTGATGATCGTCGATTCAAGCGCCACCAGCGGCGCGCCGCGCTGCTTTGCAGCGGCAACCTCCTTGGAATAGGAGACCGGCAGGAGGGGGGAGATCGGTTTCGTCATTGTCTCTTCCGTTTCATCGATGTTGCCGCTTCAATGCAGAATTCTGGCACGCTGAACAAGGGCAAGGGTTTCCGCAAGCAGTTCCGCGGAGAGTTTTTCGTTGACGGCATAGGGCGACTGGACCGTGAGTGCAGCAGCGGCCACGCCGTGCCGCAGGGCTTCCTCGAGCGGCAGACCCTGCATCAAGGCAAAGAGGATGCCGGCTGCGAGCGAATCTCCAGCGCCCGTTACGTCGGCGATGGTCTCGACCGACGGCGGCTGCAGGCAGAAGGTGCCACCCTTGCCGAAGGCGATCAGTTCGCGCTGCCCGCGCGTAATGACGCCGCTCTTCAGGCCGATATCACCGAGCAGTGACACCCAATCCTCCGGCTTGTCGGGGCATTGGCCGGTCAGGGCTGCGGCCTCCGCCTCGTTGAGGAAGAGATGGTCGATGCCGCAGATGCAGGGCTTGAGCTTGACCACCTTTGCCGGCGATATGGCAATCGCGGCCACGGGTACGCCGAGCGAATTGGCGCGGCTGACGATCGCCGCGATCGTCTCTTCCGGCAGGTTCGCATCGAAAAGGATGAGGTCGTTTGCGGCAAAGGCTTCGCGCACCCAGCGAATCGCCAGCCGACGCGGGACGAAGTAACGGTAAAGCTCCATGTCCGCGAGCGCGATCACCAGGTTGCCGTCCCGCTCCAGAATGGCCGTGTAGCTCGGTGTCTTGCGATCGAGAAATACGAACGGCCGGTCGTTGATGCCGGCTGCATAAGCCGCCTCCGTCACCATCTCGCCCGCCGGATCGCCTCCGCGCGGCGCGATCATGGTGACCTCCACGCCGAGCCGTGCAAGGTTTCTCGCAGCGTTGAAGCCGCCGCCGCCCGGTTCCTCGAACCAAGCGCCCGGGTTGCTGGCGCCTGGCGCCGTCTCGCCGGAAATGCGCCCGCGCCGATCGATATGTGCGCCGCCGAGAACGAGGATTCTTTTCATCGCCCTGAATGCTCCCAGCCGATGGAGGAAACGAATCGTAGCAGGGCGCCGGATGCGGCAGCCTTGGCGTGACGCCTCCTAAGGCGTTGCTTTGCATTGATAAAACATATATAGAACACGGGCTGTTTTACCTTTTTCTTTCAATTGTTTGGGCACCTATTGCGCGGCTGGAACAAATAGAGTACAAACCAGACATTGCTCAAGCGGCTTCAATAACCTAAAGGTGGATCGGATGTCTCAAAATTCATTGCGGCTCGTAGAGGACAAATCGGTGGACAAAAGCAAGGCGCTTGAAGCGGCACTCTCACAGATTGAGCGGTCGTTCGGCAAGGGCTCGATCATGAAACTCGGCTCCAACGAGAATGTTGTCGAGATCGAAACTATTTCGACCGGTTCCCTCAGCCTCGATATCGCGCTCGGTATCGGCGGTTTGCCCAAGGGCCGCATCATCGAGATCTACGGACCGGAAAGCTCCGGCAAGACGACGCTTGCGTTGCAGACGATCGCCGAAGCGCAGAAAAAGGGCGGCATCTGCGCATTCGTCGATGCAGAACATGCGCTCGATCCGGTCTATGCCCGCAAGCTCGGCGTCGATCTCCAGAACCTCCTGATCTCGCAGCCGGATACCGGCGAGCAGGCGCTCGAAATCACCGATACGCTGGTGCGCTCCGGCGCCGTCGACGTTCTCGTCGTCGACTCCGTTGCAGCGCTGACACCGCGCGCCGAAATCGAGGGCGAGATGGGCGACAGCCTTCCGGGCCTACAGGCGCGCCTGATGAGCCAGGCGCTGCGCAAGCTCACGGCGTCGATCTCCAAGTCGAACACCATGGTCATCTTCATCAACCAGATCCGCATGAAGATCGGCGTCATGTTCGGCTCGCCCGAAACGACGACGGGTGGCAACGCGCTGAAGTTCTATGCCTCCGTCCGGCTCGACATCCGCCGTATCGGCGCGGTCAAGGAGCGCGAAGAGGTTGTCGGCAACCAGACCCGCGTCAAGGTTGTCAAGAACAAGATGGCGCCTCCCTTCAAGCAGGTGGAATTCGATATCATGTATGGCGAGGGTGTCTCGAAGACTGGCGAACTGATCGATCTCGGCGTCAAGGCCGGCATCGTCGAGAAGTCCGGTGCCTGGTTCTCTTATAACAGCCAGCGCCTCGGCCAGGGCCGCGAGAATGCCAAGCTCTTCATCCGCGACAACCCGGATCTCGGCCGCGAGATCGAGATGGCGCTTCGGCAGAATGCGGGGCTGATTGCTGACCGCTTCCTGCAGAATGGCGGGCCGGACGCCAACGATGGCGATACAGACACGGATATGTAATTGCAACTTCAGTTTTGATGTATCGAAACCGGCCGCATTCCTTGATCAGAATGCGGCCGGTTCTCTTTGTCTGCTGGACAGTGGTTAATGCGGACGATAAAAGCCACTGGATTTTCGTTTGACCTGCCTTGGGCAGCATTGAAGGGCATAGCATGAGCGGCGTGAATGATATCCGGTCGACCTTCCTCGACTATTTCAAGACGAACGGCCACGAGATCGTGCCGTCGAGCCCGCTCGTGCCGCGCAACGACCCGACGCTGATGTTCACCAATGCCGGCATGGTACAGTTCAAGAACGTCTTTACGGGCCTGGAACAGCGCCCCTACAGGACGGCATCGACGGCGCAGAAATGCGTCCGCGCCGGCGGCAAGCACAATGACCTCGACAATGTCGGCTATACCGCGCGCCACCATACCTTTTTCGAGATGCTCGGCAATTTCTCCTTCGGCGATTATTTCAAGGAACGGGCGATCGAGCTTGCCTGGAACCTGATCACCAAGGAATTCGGTCTCGACGCCAAGCGCCTGCTGGTGACCGTCTATCACACGGACGACGAAGCCTTTAACCTCTGGAAGAAGATCGCCGGGCTTGCGGACGAAAAGATCATCCGCATTCCGACCAGCGATAATTTCTGGGCGATGGGCGATACCGGCCCGTGCGGTCCCTGTTCGGAGATCTTCTACGATCACGGCGATCAAATCTGGGGCGGCCCCCCCGGCTCTCCGGAGGAAGACGGCGACCGCTTCATCGAGATCTGGAACCTCGTCTTCATGCAATATGAGCAGTTGACGAAGGAAGAGCGCGTCGACCTTCCGCGTCCCTCGATCGATACCGGCATGGGACTTGAGCGCGTGGCGGCCGTGCTGCAGGGCAAGCACGACAATTACGATATCGATCTGTTTCGCGCGCTGATCGAAGCTTCGGAGGAGGCAACGGGCGTCAGGGCCGAGGGTGAGCGCCGGGCGAGCCACCGCGTCATCGCCGACCATCTGCGCTCCTCCGCATTCCTCATTGCCGATGGCGTGCTGCCGTCGAATGAAGGCCGCGGCTACGTGCTGCGCCGCATCATGCGCCGGGCCATGCGCCATGCTGAGCTCCTGGGTGCCAAGGAACCGCTGATCTGGAAGCTGCTGCCGGCGCTCGTCCAGCAGATGGGCCGCGCCTATCCGGAACTCGCACGCGCCGAAGCACTGATCTCGGAGACGCTGAAGCTCGAGGAAACCCGTTTCCGCAAGACGCTGGAGCGCGGCCTGTCGCTGCTTTCCGACGCGACGACGACGCTCGGCAAGGGCGATATGCTCGACGGCGAGACGGCATTCAAGCTCTATGACACCTACGGCTTCCCGCTCGACCTGACGCAAGATGCGCTGCGGGCCCGCGAAATCGGCGTCGATCTCGCCGGCTTTACCGATGCGATGGAGCGTCAGAAGGCCGAAGCCCGCTCGCATTGGGCCGGCTCGGGCGACAAGGCGACCGAGACCATCTGGTTCGAACTCAAGGAGAAGCATGGCGCGACCGAATTCCTGGGCTACGACACGGAGACCGCCGAAGGCGTCGTCCAGGCGATCGTCAGGGACGGCGCCGCCGTCGCATCCGCCTCGGCCGGCGACAAGGTGCAGATCGTCGTCAACCAGACGCCGTTCTACGGTGAATCCGGCGGCCAGATGGGCGACACGGGCATCATCAGCTCGGACCATGCGAAAGTGGAGATTACCGATACGCAGAAGAAGGGCGAAGGCTTGTTCGTGCATTCAGGGACTGTCGTCGAAGGTTCGCTGAAGGCCGACGAGGCCGTCGCGCTGACCGTCGATCATGCCCGCCGGTCGCGCCTGCGCGCCAATCACTCGGCAACGCACTTGCTGCATGAGGCGCTGCGCGAAGTGCTGGGTACGCATGTGGCGCAGAAGGGTTCGCTGGTCGCGCCCGAACGGCTGCGTTTCGATGTTTCGCATCCGAAGCCGATGTCCGCCGAAGAGCTCAAGGTCGTTGAGGATATGGCAAACGAGATCGTGCTGCAGAACGCGCCGGTAACGACGCGGCTGATGAGCGTGGACGACGCGATTGCCGAAGGTGCGATGGCGCTGTTCGGCGAGAAGTACGGCGATGAAGTGCGCGTCGTCGCTATGGGGCAGGGCGTGCGCGGCACGAAGGCCGGCAAGCCTTATTCGATCGAACTCTGCGGCGGCACGCATGTCGCCGCGACCGGTCAGATCGGGCTTGTGCGCATCCTTAGCGAAAGTGCCGTCGGCGCGGGTGTCCGTCGCATCGAGGCGGTCACCGGTGAGAACGCCCGCGAATATCTGGCCGAACAGGACGAGCGCGTGAAAACGCTTGCTTCGTCGCTGAAGGTTCAGCCTGCCGACGTGCTTTCGCGCGTCGAAGCGTTGATGGACGAGCGCCGCAAGCTCGAGCGGGAACTCGCCGATGCCAAGCGCAAGCTTGCCATGGGCGGCGGGCAGGGCGGCTCGACGGACGCGGCGCGTGAGGTTGCCGGCGTAAAATTCCTCGGAAAGGCGGTCACCGGCGTCGATCCGAAGGATCTCAAGGGGCTTGCCGACGATGGCAAAACAAGCATCGGTTCGGGCGTGGTGACGCTGATCGGCGTTTCTGACGACGGCAAGGCAAGCGCAGTCGTTGCCGTAACGCCGGACCTGACGGCGCGGTTCAGCGCCGTCGATCTTGTGCGGGTCGCATCTGCTGCCCTTGGCGGCAAGGGCGGCGGCGGCCGGCCGGACATGGCACAGGCGGGCGGCCCCGACGGCTCCAAGGCCGACGAGGCGATCGAGGCGGTGGCGGCAGCACTTGCTGGCTGATCTCATTTGCCGGTGAGGTTTGAAAGGCGGGGGCTAGTCCTCCGCCTTTGTGTGCGTGCCCCCGTGATCGGCACGAAATTCCGCAGGATTTGTCAAATCGGGTTATGGTTTTCTGGAGCCGATCGATTTGTACGAGGCTTTGACATGAACGGCGAAACGGCATGGGCACTTTATGAAAACCGCCTGCGGCGAGTTTCGGCCTATATCCACGATCATCTTGACGAGGATCTGGATATGGAGCGCCTTGCCGAAATCGCCTGCATGTCGAGCTATCACTGGCACAAGATTTATCGCGCGATTTACGGCGAGACGCTGGCGGCGACCGTCAAGCGGCTGCGGCTGCATCGCGCGGCGGGCGATATCGTCTGCACGGATCTCACTGTCGGCGAGATTGCGAAGCGATCAGGCTATCCCAATCTCCAATCCTTTAACCGCATCTTCAAGTCTGTGTACGGCATGCCGCCGGCGCGCTACCGGAAAGAGGGAAGCCATAAAACCTTTGAACCCTCACCTAACGGAAAGACAGCGGCCATGTTTGACATAACCTTACGCAAGATAGTGCCGATCGAATTGATCGGCGTTGTCCATACAGGCTCCTATATGCAGATCGGCAAGGCGTTCGAGACGCTCTTCGGCGCGCTCCATGCCCGCGGCCTGGCAGAACCGCAGATGCGGATGATCGGCGTCTATTTCGACGATCCGGAAATCGTGCCGGCGGAAAAGCTGCGCTCCATCGCCTGTGTGACTGGCGGGTCAGGCGTTCCGATAGAACCGCCTTTCGAACGGCGGACGATCGATGGCGGCGAATATGCCGTTCTCCGCCATAAGGGACCCTACGCCGATATGCACAAGGCCTATCAATGGCTCTACGCGGAATGGCTTCCGAAATCCGGCAGGCAGATCAAGGACAGCGTGATGTTCGAGGAATATCTCAACAATCCCCGCGACGTTCCGCCGACCGAATTGCTGACGGATATCTACATGCCGCTCGCATGAAGCCTATTGCATCTGCTTCATGACTTCATCGTCCAGCGCGGTGGCTCGCCTGTAGCCTTCGCGGTTGGTCACGCGGCCAAGATAATCCGCAAAGGCCTGGCGATTTTCGAACGTGCCGAAGCCCATCCCCCAGCCGATATGCGAACCGACGTAGACATCGGCGGCCGTGAAGCGGTCGCCGGCTATATAGGGCGAGGCGCTGACAGCTTTTTCGAGCGTATCCATGACGTCGCTGAAGCTGCCGTAACCAGCCATCCTGCTTTTTTCGGCGGGCGTCACAAAGCCGAGTGCACGGTTCGTGGCAGCGGCTTCAAGTGGTCCGGCGGCGAAGAACATCCATCGGTAATAGCTGCCGCGTTCATTCGGTCTTGGAGCGAGCTCCTTTTCCGGAAAGGTATCGGCGAGATAGGCGCAGATCGCGGCGCATTCCGTGACGACCGTCTCGCCATGCCGGATCGCCGGCACCTTACCCATCGGGTTCACGGTCAGGTATTCCGGCGCCTTCATCGTGCCGCCGAAGGTCATGATTTCCGTGCGGTAGGGAACGCCGGTCTCCTCCAGCATCCAGCGAGCGATGCGGCCGCGCGACATCGGGTTCGTATAGAATACGAGTTCTTCCGCCATGTTCTCCTCCTCCTGTTCTTAATTCCGGTTTAGCGTGCGCCCAAGCAAAATCAAGCCTCCGATCAAAGCGCCTTGCGGTACTGGATGAAGCCGGAGCGTTCGGCGATCTGGTCGTAGAGGCGCCGCGCCGTCGCATTGGTCTCATGTGTCATCCAGTAGAGGCGTCCGGCGCCATTTCTGCGCGCAAGGTCGGCAACGGCCTCGATCAAGGCCGCTCCAGTTCCAAGGCCGCGCTGGTCGGCTTCGACATAGAGGTCCTGAAGATAGCAGGTCCATTGCGGCAGCCAGCAGGAGCGGTGGAAGATGGCATGCACGATGCCGGTGAGGCGGCCATCGCCATCGAAGGCGCCCAGCGCGTACATCTCTTCCGCCCGGTCGTGGAAGCGGCTCCAGGTCAGGTCGGTGGTTTCCAGCGGAATAACGACTTCGTAGAAGCGCTGGTAGGCGGCCCACAGAGGCTCCCAGGCGGCGCGGTCAGACGGCTGCAGCGGGCGGATGGTCGTGGTCATTCTGGTGCTCCCCATTCTGTCGCTGAAATGAAAACGGCGGGAAGAACCCGCCGTTACGTTGTTCGATGTCCTCCGGGTGCCTCAGGCGCCCATGGCTTTCTGCAGGTTGGAGTCGATCTTGTCGAGGAAGGCAGTGGTTGAAAGCCACGGCTGGTCGGGGCCGATCAGCAGTGCCAGGTCCTTGGTCATGAAACCGGCTTCGACGGTGTCGACACAGACCTTTTCCAGCGTTGAGGCGAAGCGGGCGAGCTCGGCATTGTCGTCGAGCTTGGCGCGGTGCGCGAGGCCGCGGGTCCAGGCGAAGATCGAGGCGATCGAGTTCGTCGAGGTCTCCTGGCCCTTCTGGTGCTGGCGGTAGTGGCGGGTGACCGTGCCGTGTGCGGCTTCGGCTTCGACCGTCTTGCCGTCCGGCGTGAGCAGAACCGAGGTCATCAGGCCGAGCGAACCGAAGCCCTGGGCAACGGTGTCGGACTGGACGTCGCCGTCATAGTTCTTGCACGCCCAGACGTAGCCACCGGACCACTTCAGCGCCGAAGCGACCATGTCGTCGATCAGGCGGTGCTCGTAGGTGATGCCGGCTTCCTTGAACTGATCCTTGAACTCGGTCTCGTAGACTTCCTCGAAGATATCCTTGAAGCGGCCGTCATAGGCCTTGAGGATGGTGTTCTTCGTCGAGAGGTAGACCGGCCACTTGCGCATCAGGCCGTACATCATCGAGGCGCGAGCGAATTCGCGGATCGATTCATCGAGGTTGTACATGGCCATGGCAACGCCGGCACCCGGCGCGTTGAAGACTTCCTTCTCGATGACCTGGCCGTCTTCGCCGACGAACTTGATGGTGAGCTTGCCCTTGCCCGGGAACTTGAAGTCGGTTGCGCGGTACTGGTCGCCGAAGGCGTGACGGCCGACGACGATCGGCTTGGTCCAGCCCGGAACGAGGCGCGGAACGTTCTTGCAGATGATCGGTTCGCGGAAGATGACGCCGCCCAGGATGTTGCGGATCGTGCCGTTCGGGCTCTTCCACATTTCCTTGAGGCTGAATTCCTTCGACGCGGGCTTCGTCCGGCGTGATCGTCGCGCACTTGATGCCGACGCCGTATTTCTTGATGGCGTTGGCGGCGTCCACCGTGACCTGGTCGCTGGTCGCGTCGCGGTTTTCGACCGAGAGATCGTAGTAGTCGATGTCGAGGTCGAGATACGGATGGATCAGCTTGTCCTTGATGAGCTGCCAAATGATGCGAGTCATTTCATCGCCGTCGAGATCGGCGACGGGATTGGCGACCTTGATCTTCTTCATGTATCTGCCTCGTAAGCTGGGTGGGGACGCATGTCCCGGGTGGGTGACGAAAAAATCCCGAGCGCTATAGCATTGCGAGCCAGGAACGCAAAGCCGCAAGCGCCGTTCAAAGCGTATTTTGGCGTGCGTTTGCCAAGTCTGAAGATTCGGCTAGTGTCCGTCGCTATTGCCTTTCAAACCGGATATTTCATCATGAAGACAATCGCCCTTCTGTTTCTCGCCTTCGCTGGTCTTCCTGCCGTCTGCGATGGAGCGGAGGTTCCGGCGCCGGTGCAGGAAATCATGGATGCGACCGTCAAGAACTGGTCGGGCAACGACACCGAATGGATCGACATCTTCAGCCCTGGAAAGCTCGACAAACTCTACAGCAAGGATTTTGTCGCGAAATATCACGAGGCTGAGAAGCACCCGGCGATGGAGGACGGCATCTCGCCCTTCGACTACGACGTGATCGTCAACGCACAAGACGCATGCCCGCTCCAAGACCTGACGCTGACACCCCAGGCGGCTGCCGACGGCAAGGAGGAGGTCGTCGTCAGCTTCCGCAAGATGGCCTGCGGCGATGGACCGGAGGCGCAGACGATCTCGACCGTGCGTTTCGAGATGGTCACTGATGGCGGCAAGCCACTGATCGACGACATCATGATGGAGAGTGCCGAGACAAAGGAAATGCGCTCGCTGAAGGCGGAAATGGTTGCCATCGCCAAGGGTGAGTGAAGGCGACGTCCGATTTGATCGGCGGCACCCCGAACTGGTCTATCCTCAGGCATGGGCCTTGCCGTTTCGGTTGTGCAAAGCTATTCCCCGCATGAAAGCAAGGACGGCATTCATGGCAGGCACCAACAGCGAGCGTAAACTTTTGGCCGAAGGACCGGTCATCATTCTGGTCGAGCCGCAGATGGGCGAGAACATCGGCATGGTGGCGCGAGCGATGGCGAATTTCGGCCTTGCCGAATTGCGCCTCGTCAATCCGCGCGACGGTTGGCCGAACGAGAAGGCACAGGCCGCCGCCTCGAAAGCCGATCACGTCATCGAAGGCACTAAGGTTTTCGAGACGCTGGAGCAGGCGGTCGCCGACCTCAATTTCGTCTATGCGACGACGGCGCGCGAACGCGATGGCTTCAAGCCGGTGCGTTCCCCGGTGGTAGCCGCAGAAACGCTGCGGGCGAAATTCCGCTCGGGCGAGGGCACGGGCATCCTTTTCGGCCGTGAACGCTGGGGCCTGACCAACGAGGAAGTGGCGCTCGCCGACGAGATCGTGACCTTCCCGGTCAATCCCGCCTTTGCCTCGCTGAACATCGCGCAGGCTGTGCTTTTGATGTCCTACGAGTGGATGAAATCCGGCATGGAGGATACAGGTACCGTGCCGTTCCAGGCGACGTCGCAGACGCAATCGACGAAGGAGCAGCTCTTCGGCCTTTTCGACCAGTTGGAAGAGGCGCTAGAGGCACGCAATTATTTCCATCCTGCCGGGAAAAAGCCGAAAATGGTGGACAATCTGCGTGCAGTCCTTTCTCGCCGCGCCTTCACGGAACAGGAAATCAGCGTGCTGCGCGGTGTAATATCCTCCCTTGACCGCTTCTCGCGCAAGTATCCGCGCGGAAGCCGGCCGCCTGCAGACGCCAAGGAACAGCCAAAAGATGACATCAGCGGCGAATGAGCTGAAACCGGTCTTGATCTTCGATTCCGGTATCGGTGGGCTGACTGTGCTCCGCGAAGCCCGCGTGCTGATGCCGGAACGCGGCTTCATCTACATCGCCGACGACGCGGGATTTCCTTATGGGGGCTGGGAAGAGCAGGCGCTGAAGGAGCGTATCATCACGCTCTTTGGCAGGCTGCTCGGGGAATACGATCCGGAAGTGTGCGTCATCGCCTGCAATACCGCCTTCACGCTGGTCGGTGCCGATCTGCGCGCCGCCTTTCCGCAGAAGACGTTCGTCGGCACGGTGCCTGCGATCAAGCCCGCCGCCGAGCGGACGCGTTCCGGCCTCGTCTCCGTGCTTGCCACGCCCGGCACGGTCAAGCGCGCCTATACGCGGGATCTGATCCAATCCTTTGCGCAGCAATGCCACGTACGCCTCGTGGGCTCGGAAAACCTGGCGCGCATGGCGGAGGCCTATATCCGCGGCGACGCCGTCTCGGACGTGGCCATCATGACGGAAATCGACCAGTGCTTCGTCGAAAAGGACGGCCGCAAGACGGACATCGTCGTGCTTGCCTGCACGCATTATCCCTTCATGGCGAACCTTTTCCGGAGGCTGGCGCCATGGCCCGTGGACTGGCTTGATCCGGCGGAGGCAATCGCTCGGCGGGCGCGCAGCCTTGTACCGCAGGTGGCCGATGGCGTTCACCCCGACAATTTCGACTTTGCGGTCTTCACCTCCGGCAATCCGGATTTCGCCACAACGCGCTTGATGCAAGGCTTCGGGCTGACAGTCAGGTGACGCTTCCGGTACTCAATCGTGATAGGATACTGCGCACGATCGGATCAACCTCGAAGGTGGGCGTGCAATGGCGACGGGCGAAGACTTGCGGCGCATCGCGCTATCACTGGCGGGTACGGTCGAGGCCCCGCATTTCGATCGAAGGGCATTCAAGGTCGCGCGAATCTACGTCGCACTCGCCGCCGACGGCCGGACGGCAAACTTCAATTTCACGCCCGACGAACAGCAATTCAAATCCATGATGTTGCCGGAGGCCTTCTCGCCGGTGCCGAATGCCTGGGGCAGGCGGGGCTGGACGGCCAGCGATCTGTCGCTGCTGGGCGAGGAGGATCTCGAGAATGCATTGCGCATGGCGTGGGCGCATGCGCAGCCTGGGAAGCCGGCCCGGCGATGAACGCTCGATCGCGTAGGCGGAATATCCGCATTCGCTGTGGGTTTTGCAAACGCGTGGGCGAAATGTCCGGAAATCTTTGATAGACGGAAGCGCGCCGTTTCAGGACAATGGCGCTTCGCATCATTGAGTCTCATCTGATAGGTCATTGCATTGCAGGTTGGTATCGATATGGGAATGGCGTCAGGGAACACCCCGGCGACGCTCGATATCGAGGAGCTTCTGGCGACCCGTCTTCTCGTCCAGGGCAATTCCGGCTCCGGCAAGTCGCATCTGCTGCGACGGCTGCTTGAACAGTCCGCGCAATGGGTCCAGCAGGTCATCATCGATCCGGAAGGCGACTTCGTCACGCTCAGCGACGCGATTCGGCCATGTCGTCGTCGATGGCGAACGGACCGAGGCTGAGCTTGCGGGCATTGCCAACCGTATCCGCCAGCATCGCGTTTCCTGCGTCCTGACGCTCGAAGGTCTTGACATCGAGCAGCAGATGCGGGCTGCTGCCGCCTTTCTTAACGGTATGTTCGATGCCGATCGCGAATACTGGTACCCGGTGCTCGTCGTCGTCGACGAGGCACAGATGTTTGCCCCGTCGGTTGGTGGCGATGTTTCCGAAGACGCCCGCAAGATGTCGCTGGGCGCCATGACGAACCTGATGTGCCGCGGCCGCAAACGCGGGCTGGCGGGCGTGATCGCCACGCAGCGCCTCGCGAAACTTGCGAAGAACGTTGCGGCGGAAGCCTCGAACTTCCTGATGGGCCGCACCTTCCTCGACATCGACATGGCGCGTGCCGCCGACCTTCTCGGCATGGACCGGCGCCAGGCCGAAATGTTCCGCGATCTGAAGCGCGGCAACTTCGTGGCCCTCGGTCCGGCGCTGTCTCGCCGTCCGCTGCCGATCCAGATCGGTACCGTGGAAACCTCAGCGCGCTCGTCGAGCCCGAAGCTGATGCCGTTGCCGGATGCGCCGCGGGATGTCGAGGATCTGATCTTCACGCCTGACCCTGAGGAATTCCAGCGGCCAATCATGCGCCGAACGGCACCGGCGCCACGGCCGACGACGGACATCCTGGCAGAACTTTCGCGCTCCGCGCCCGCTGCGACGGCAGCGCCGGCCGAGCCGCGTACAAACCATCCGGATCTCTCCACCGAGGAGCGCGAGGAACGGCTTTCGGCCGTGCTTTTGGAAATCCTCGACGATCCGGCTTCGGGTTTCCGGACGGATTCGGTACTCTATCAGGAATTCCTGGTGCGGCTGCGCATGCGCCGCCTGCCCGGGCCGCCGATGTCGCTTCCGGAGTTCCGCCGGCACGTGGCAATCTCGCGCTCGGGCGTCGATGCCGCGACGGCCGCGACGGAAGCCTGGGCGACGGCGCTGTCGCTTTCAACCGGCGTGACCGACGATCTGCAGGGCGTGTTCCTGATGCTGGCCAAGGCCGCGGTCTGCGGCGAACCTTGCCCCTCCGACGCCCGGATAGCGCGTGCCTACGGCACGCATTCGGCTCGCCGGGCCAGGCGTCTGCTCGGCTATTTCGAGGAGCAGGGTACGATCGTCGTGCACACTGATTTCGCGGGCAAACGCATTGTGGCTTTCCCGGATATGAACTGCCAGACTGCGCCAGGCGATGCGAATGCGCCTGATGATGCGCGGCAAGCGGCGGAATGACGCACAGCTAAGCTTCAATCTGATGGAGCGTTTCGACACCGCCGATGACGGCATCGGTATCGATGCATCGGTCGAGCGTTACAAGGTAGCCGCTGTGTCGGCCGCCTATCCTAACAGAATGTATCTGTTATCTGTCGGGACGACAGTAAGGGAACCGGTCTGAAAAAGTGGCTATCCAAATACTGACCGCCTCCGGGCAAAACTCATATCTCGGATGAAATTCTAGCTCGGCTAGCATTTCCACACCATCAGCGGAGGATTCGTACAGTCAGGATACCGGGGATTGGCAATATTTCTTATGAGGCCACTTTTCTGTAATTGCACGTGTGGCCCAATCAACCTGAGAATTTTCGAGCGACCGATGTGCGGGCATTGTGATGTTCGCGATAGCGATCAACGAGCAGCTGAATAGAGCGATAAACGCGATATCCCCCAACGCGCTCCGCTGTTGACATTTTCATGACGAGCCCCTAAAGACCGCGTGAGCACCGGGCAGCAATGTCCGGTGTTTCATTTGACATGTCCCGTGGATTTGTCCTGTTCGCGTAATAGGATAGTCCTGTCGGGCTTTCGGAAGAAAGCCAAAGGAGGGCGTGTTTCCTTCGCGCGGTTTGGCAACAAACCGTCCTAACACTCTGAAAGGAAATACGATGAGCAAGCGCGAATCGTCCAAGTACAAGATTGACCGCCGTATGGGCGAAAACATCTGGGGCCGTCCTAAATCCCCGGTGAACCGCCGCGAATACGGCCCGGGCCAGCATGGTCAGCGCCGCAAGGGCAAGCTTTCCGACTTCGGTGTGCAGCTGCGCGCCAAGCAGAAGCTGAAGGGTTACTACGGTGACCTGCGCGAGAAGCAGTTCCGCGCGATCTTCGACGAAGCCAACCGCCGCAAGGGTGACACATCGGAAAACCTGATCGGTCTTCTGGAGTCCCGTCTCGACGCGATCGTCTATCGCGCCAAGTTCGTTCCGACCGTTTTCGCTGCCCGCCAGTTCGTGAACCACGGCCACGTGACCGTGAACGGCGTCCGCGTCAACATCGGTTCCTACCGTTGCAAGGCCGGCGACGTCATCGAAGTTCGCCAGAAGTCGAAGCAGCTCGTAACCGTTCTGGAATCCATCGGCCTCGCTGAGCGCGACGTTCCGGAATACATCGAAGTTGATCACAACAAGATGGTTGCGACCTTCGCACGCGTTCCTTCGCTCTCCGACGTTCCGTATCCGGTCGTCATGGAGCCGCATCTGGTGGTCGAATTCTATTCGCGTTAATCAACGCGAGGCGTTTTCGCATACGGAAAAGCCGCCTCCTGGGCGGCTTTTTTGTTCTCTGGAGAGAAGCCATGGTGGATTTGCAGGCCGTCCTCGACAGTATCTACAAAGAGCTGACCCCCCGCATCGGCGAGGGCAAGGTCGCGGACTATATCCCTGAGCTTGCAAAGATCGATCCGAACCAGTTCGGCATGGCGGTCGTGACGGTCGACGGCAAGATCTACCGCACCGGCGATGCCGACGTGCCGTTCTCCATCCAGAGCATTTCCAAGGTCTTCATGCTGACCTTAGCGCTCGGCAAGGTCGGCGAGGGACTCTGGAAGCGCGTCGGGCGCGAACCTTCCGGGTCAGCCTTCAATTCCATTGTCCAGCTCGAGCATGAGCACGGGATCCCGCGCAATCCCTTCATTAATGCCGGGGCAATCGCCGTCACCGACGTCGTGATGGCCGGTCATGCGCCGCGCGAGGCGATCGGCGAGCTGCTGCGCTTCGTTCGCTATCTGGCGGACGACGAATCGGTGACGATCGATGACAAGGTGGCGCGCTCCGAGACGCAGACCGGATACCGGAATTTCGCGCTCGCCAATTTCATGCGCGCCTACAAGAACATCGATCATCCGGTCGAACACGTGCTTGGCGTCTATTTCCATCAATGCGCGTTGTCTATGAGCTGCGAGCAACTCGCAAAGGCCGGGCTGTTCCTTGCAGCCCGCGGCAGCAATCCCATGACCGGCCATTCGGTCGTGTCGCCGAAGCGCGCGCGGCGCATCAATGCACTGATGCTCACCTGTGGCCATTACGACGGCTCGGGCGATTTCGCCTATCATGTCGGCCTTCCCGGCAAGAGCGGCGTCGGCGGCGGCATCTTCGCCGTTGCCCCGGGGATCGCCTCGATCGCCGCCTGGTCGCCGGGTTTGAACAAGGTAGGCAATTCGCAGCTTGGGGCCGTGGCGCTGGAAATGCTTGCAGCGCGCACAGGCTGGTCGGTTTTCGGCGATTGATGCTTCGTTGACGCATGGCTTTCTGCTAAGGCAGAGTTATTGGATTGGGTAGGACGATGAATATCGCAGCCAACATTGATGAGGCATTCGGGGAGGCTGCGGGAGACGGCGTGACCGGCCATGCGCTCTTTGCCAATGCCCCGGGTTCCGTCTCCTTCAACAAGCTGCGAAAGCGCCTGCTCCGGCAGGTTCGCCAAGCCTTCGACGATTTCGGCATGCTGAAGGGTCACAAGCGCTGGCTGGTCGGCATTTCAGGCGGCAAAGATTCCTACGGTTTGCTGGCGCTACTGCTCGACTTGCAATGGCGTGGACTGCTACCGGTCGAACTGATCGCCTGCAATCTCGACCAGGGCCAGCCGAACTTTCCGAAACATATCCTGCCGGATTATCTGGCGAGGATCGGCGTGAAGCACCGTATCGAATATCGGGATACCTATTCGATCGTGAAGGAGAAAGTACCGGAGGGGGCGACTTACTGCTCGCTCTGTTCCCGTCTTCGCCGCGGCAACCTTTACCGCATCGCGCGGGAGGAGGGCTGTGATGCCCTGGTGCTCGGCCATCACCGCGAGGATATCCTCGAAACCTTCTTCATGAACTTTTTCCATGGCGGGCGTCTCGCCTCCATGCCGGCGAAGCTGCTCAACGACGAAGGCGACCTCATGGTGCTCAGGCCGCTTGCATATTGCGCAGAGGACGACATGGCGAAGTTTGCGGCGGCCATGCGGTTTCCAATCATCCCCTGCGATCTTTGCGGCTCGCAAGACGGCCTGCAGCGCAATGCGATGAAGGATATGCTTGCGGATATCGAGCGGCGCATGCCGGGCCGCAAGGAAACGATGCTGCGGGCGCTCGCGCATGTGAACCCCTCACACCTGCTCGATCCGCAGCTTTTCGATTTTTCCAGCCTGATGGTCACAGAGCCGTCACCGAAGAGCGCATAACTGGGCTAACGCTCAAAAGTAAGGACATGCCATGACTTCGACTGTTGATGTGACGACGCTCTCCGATCTCCTCAGGCGGGCGGCGAAGGCCGAGATATTGCCGCGCTTCCGGCGGCTTGGCAGCGGTGACATACGGGTTAAGACCGAGGCGACTGACCTGGTGACGGAAGCCGACGAGCAGGCTGAGCGGATGATGAAGGCGGAGGCGGCAAAACGCTGGCCGGACGCAGTCTTCATCGGCGAGGAGTCGGTTGCTGCCGACACTGCGCTGCTCGGCAAGCTGCAGGGAGCGGATCTTGCGATCGTCGTCGATCCAGTCGACGGCACCTTCAATTTTGCTTCCGGCATTCCCGCCTTCGGCGTCATGGCTTCGGTCGTGTCGAAGGGTGAAACCGTTGCCGGCATCATCTACGACCCGATGGGCGACGACTGGGTGATGGCGGAAAAGGGGGGCGGCGCCTGGCTTCGACGGCCGGAGGGCGAGGCGCAGCGGCTTTCGGTGGCAGCGCCGGTGGCATTGGAACAGATGGTCGGTATGGCTTCGACCGGCTACCTGCCGAAGGAGAAGCGTCCGGAAATTCTCGCAAATCTCGCAAAGGTACGCTTCCTCGTAAATTACCGCTGCGCCGCGCATGAATACCGGACATTCGCGTCAGGACACGTGCATTACCTGATGTACAATAAGCTGATGCCCTGGGATCATCTGGCGGGAACGCTGATCTGCCAGGAGGCGGGCGCCCATGCGGCGCGTTTCGATGGAACGGCCTACCTTCCGCACCACGTCGGCGGCGGGTTGCTGATCGCTCCGGACAAGGCGTCGTGGGAGTTGCTGCGGCGGGAGGTTTTCACGGTCTGAGGACTGAGGGGCGTAAGCCTCGATCCATGCCCGACATATAGAAAGATATGCATATTTCCTCCCAAGCTGTTTTGATCACGATACGGCCCCGCTTCTAAGCGGGGTTTTTCGTGTCGGGCTGGGCTTAGTTCGTCGAACTTGTCGTCACCTGATCGACCGGGATGCTGGGGGAGTTTTGCGGGAGGGATGCGATTGCGAACATCGCAAAGGCATAAGCGGCAAATACAGAAGCCGCGACGGTGGTCTTGATCATCTCTTGCTCCATCGTTGCCAGGGCAGATTAGCCCGAAAGGGCGATGGCCACAAGAAATATGAACGCCAGATGAACAAAACGTCCTGGAAAGTGTCCGCATCGTCGCGCGCGGCGTGCCGTCAGGCTGCTCGGTACCCGAGCGATTGCGCTGGAACGAGTTGCCCGGTGATTCGTTGAGTCGAATGTTTTGCGTGAGGTATTGCGTCATGGAGAAAATGGATATTCGGAAATTCCCGCCCGTCAGGATCAAACTCGGCGGACGCTATCGCGTCGTCAGGACGGTTCACGATGCCTACAAGCTGATGGTCACCGAATGGCCGATCCACGATGGCCCTGCGCTCTACCGCGCCGAGATCACATGTTTGGATGCCTTCAACGACGCGACGCCGGCCGCTGAGGTGCGGAAGAAGTTCCTGGTCGCGGCCAGCGAGGCGCACCTGGAATATTTGTCTGATCCGGCGTGATGAGCTCCATTGATATTGGAGAGCTACTCGGTACCGGCAAAGAGGCGGAGGTCTACGAGCATGGGGCGCTGGTCCTTAAGCTTTACAGGGTCACCGCGTCCAAAAGTGCTGCGTTCAGAGAAGCTGCGATTCTGGCGCAGATCGAGCCATTTGGGCTGCCGGCGCCAAAGGTTTCATACGTCAGACAGTATGGCGACCGCTGGGGACTGGTGATGACCCGGGCCTGCGGGCAGCCATTTGCCAACGCGATGATCTCCCAGCCCGCGTTGGCTCCAAAATACCTGGATGAAATGGTGCGGCTGCACAGGGAAATCCACGGCCAATCCGCGCGCGCACTTCCGGAGCTTAAGGCGAGACTGGCCTCAAATATTCGGCATGCGCCATTCTTAAGTACAGCACATCGTGAAAGGCTTCTGAGGGGACTCGATACGCTGCCGCACGGGAACGTTCTCTGTCACGGAGATTTTCATCCCTCAAACATCCTCGGCTCACCTGGTCAAGCGATGGTCGTGGATTGGTTGGACGCATGCGCCGGCAGCCCGGCCGCTGATGTCTGTCGCAGCTATGTCCTAATACGTCATGCAGCTCCCGAGATAGCCACGTCCTATGCCGAAACCTATGCAAGAGCCAGCGGCCTTGCCCTAGGCGATATTTTCGCCTGGTTGCCCTTTGTTGCCGCGGCCCGGCTGGCAGAGGGAGTTTCGAAGGAAGAAGACGAACTGATACGAATGGCTGACACGGGTTGGTCAGATATCTGATCGCGCGCCAATCGCAAATCGAAGTTCCGCCTGCCGGCGCAAGGCGCAGGCTGACATGGCACACCATCACAAATGCGCAGCACCCGGGTCGAGTTGCGGGCTGTCGCCCGGGTGGGTGAAGAGTTTGCCCTTTTCGGCAAAGAGCGTGGCGACGATGCTGATTGCGCCGAAGACCGCAAAGCCTGCAAAGAGCGGCTGGACGGTGCCGTTGAAGAGCTGGCCGACGCCTCCTCCGAGCAGCGCGCCGACGGAGGTCGAGACGAAACCGGTGATGGCGGTCGCCGTGCCTGCAAGATTGCCCATCGGTTCCAGACTGATTGCCGTGAAGTTCGTGGCGATGACGGCAAACATCATCAGCAGAATGGAGAACAGAGCGTAGTCCAACGCGAAATTGACGTTGGCATCGAGCGCCATGACGTAGCCGAATGCCGAAATCACCGTAAAGAGGATCATTGCGGTGTGCGAGATGCGGCGCATGCCGAAGGTGCGCACGAAGAAGCCGTTGGCGAAGTTGGCAACGGCAATGCCGCCTGCCGTTGCCGCAAAGGCGATCGGCAGCCAGTCGCCGAGGCCGTAGACGTCACCGAAAACCTGCTGGACGGAGATCACGTACGCGCTGATTACGCCCGTGAACATCGTGAGCCCGATCATGTAACCGCAGGTGATGCGGTTGGTGAGAACGGTCCTGAAGCCGTCGACGATCGAGCCGACGGAGAGCGGGATGCGCTCATCGACCGGCAGCGACTCCTTCAGGCGTAGCAGTGCCCAGAGGAAGAGGACCGCGCCGACGATGCCGAGCAGGATGAAGATCCAGTGCCAGTCGGCGTAGCTGATGATCAGCTGGCCGACGGAAGGCGCGACGATCGGCACGATCATGAAGACGATCATCACGTAGGACATGACGCGGGCCATTTCGCGGCCGCCGAAGCAGTCGCGGACAACCGCCATCGTGGTGATGCGCACCGCGGCACCGCCAATACCCTGGACGAAGCGCATGACGAGCAGCATCTCGAAGCTGCCGGTCAGTGCCGCGCCGAACATCGCCAGCACGTAGACGGCGAGGCCGCCGAGCAGGATGCGGCGGCGGCCGAAGGTGTCGGAGAGGCTGCCGAAGATGATCTGCGAGACACCGAAGCCGAGGAAGAAGACACCGATGATGAGTTGCGCATCGTTGGTGCTCGTCACGCTCAGCGAGCGGCCGATGGCGGGAAGCGCCGGCAGCATGCTGTCGATTGCCATGGCGATGCTGGCGGTCATGATCGCGATGGTTATGACGAATTCCGTAAAGCCCATGCCGATCCGACTGGAGCCCTGATTTTCAGTGTGCGGTTTATGCTGCGGGATCATTCTTCAAATCCAGTCAATGTAAAATGGTTAGATGGCTGCTCAGAGGCGCGGATTGTGAGGCTGAAACAGACGGCCCTTCTCGGCAATCAGGACGAAGACGAGTCCGATGATCGACACGGCGAAATAACCGGAGACCATCGGCAGCGCCGTCCCGTCGAAGGCTTGGCCGATTGCCGCGCCGATGATTGCGCCGCCGATCGTGCTCATGAAGCCGAGGACGGAGGAGGCTGTGCCCGCCACGTGGCCGAGCGGCTCCATGGCGAGCGAGTTGAAGTTCGAGCCGATCCAGCCGAACTGGAACATCGCAATGCCGAAAAAGCCGATGAACAGGAAGAAAGGCATCGGCTGCGGGCCAACGACCTGCACGATCATCCAGAGCGTGTTGACCGCGACGAAACCGAGCAGCGATCCATGCGACAGCCGCCGCATGCCGAACTTGCCGACGAAGCGCGAATTGAGAAACGACGCAATGGACATGAAGACCGCGACAGCGGCGAAGGCGAAGGGGAAATAGACGCCGAGATCGTAGATGCCGACATAGATCTGCTGCGCGGAGTTGATGAATCCGAACAGCGAGCCGAAGATGAAGGTGGTCGCAAGCGTATAGCAAAGTGCAATGCGGTTCGTCAGAACGAGCTGGAAGCCGCTGAGGATCGAGCGCGCGGTGAAGGGGCGCATGTTGCGCGGATCGAGCGTCTCCGGCAGGCGATAGAAGGTCCATGCGGCGATTGCCGCCCCCATTGCGGCGATGAAGACGAAGATCATGTGCCAGCTCGCAAAGAGCATGATGATCTGGCCGCTCCCGGGCGCGACGACCGGCACGATCATGAACACCATCATGATCAGCGACATGACTTCGGCCATCTGCCGGCCGCCGTAGATGTCGCGGACGATCGAAATGGTGATGACGCGCGTTGCGGCAGAGCCGATGCCCTGGATGAAACGCAGGACGAGTAAGCCGGCAAACGAGGGTATGAAAGCAATCCCAATCGCGGAAGCGATATATATCCCCAGACCGACGAGAAGCGGCAGGCGACGGCCGAAGCGGTCGGAAATCGGGCCATAGAAGAGCTGAGCGCCGCCGAACCCGAGAAGATAGGACGAGACGACGAATTGCCGGTGGTTTTCGCTTTCGACGCCCAGATTGGCGCCGATCTCCTGCAAAGCCGGCAGCATGATATCGATCGCCAGCGAATTGGTTGCCATCAAAAAGGCGGCGAGCGCGATGAATTCACGCTTGCCCATGGGCGTCTGGCCCGCGGACACGGCTTGAGATGAATCTGTCACAATGAAAATCCCATAAACAGGTCAAGGCGCTGTTGAGCACAGCGCCTTGAACTCGAATTAGAACAGATTTGGAAACCGGACGGACGCCCGGTGACCTGTCAGGCGGCGCGAACCGTTACGCCGTTTTCCTGGAAGTGCTGCTGTAACTCGCCGGCCTGGAACATTTCCCGCACGATGTCACAGCCGCCGATAAACTCGCCCTTCACGTAAAGCTGCGGGATTGTCGGCCAATTCGAATAGTCCTTGATGCCCTGGCGGATTTCCGAATCGGCGAGCACGTCAATGCCCTTGTAGTCGACACCGAGGTAATCGAGGATCTGGACGACCTGGCCGGAGAAACCACACTGCGGAAACTGCGGCGTGCCCTTCATGAATAGGACGACGTCGTTCGTCTTGATTTCGTTGTCGATGAATTCGTTGATACCGCTCATGGGACCTAATCCTTTCAACAGGCAGGTTAAAGGCCTGCCGTTTCAATCGTGAGCCTTAGATAGCATGTGACGGCTCAAATTCCAGCCGCCAAAATCAAAAAAAGATAAGCATGCTTACGGTGGATGATGGCACGATGTCGGTACACCTAGCGGCTGCGCTGCCTGCTGCGGGCAGTGGCAGTGCGGCGTTTGCTGACCTGCTTGCGGGCGGGTTTATTCGCCGTTGAGCCGGTGCGGGCGAAGCGCCCGGTCGTGGAAGAGCGTGTCTGGCGCTTCTTTCGCTTGGTGGTGGTTCGGAGCGCAGTTTTCTTGAGGATTTCCTTGAGCACGGTCTCGACAATGCCGCTCACGAGTTCCTTCACGATATCAGCCATTCAAATCCCTCCAGCACCCAAACGCTTCGTAGCTATTGAATTCCCGATGCTTTCGGTTAGCAAGCGCTCTTCAACAGCACGAGAGCTTTTTTTGCCGCATTTCACATGCATGCGCGTTTTGCGAATTGGCGGGCAGAGCTCGCCGGAAAGATATTTATGGAATTGATCAAGAAGAGGGTGGTACTTCACTTCCCGGGTTTCGAACCGCTGGACGGGAATGCTCACCGGGCGCGCTACGAGCGAACGGCCAGACAAAGCGGAAAGGTTTGGGGCTTCCAGGCGCAGCTAGGCGAAATAGACGATTGCCACGAGTTTGCGAAATTCGACGTACTCGCTGCGTCCGATTTCTGGCAGACCGCAAGCAGGGTTCATATCTTCGATCATGACGTGCTGGTACAGCATCTTAGCGCCAAGCCGGCGGTAAAGCGCATAGTCGACGGCTTTGCGGCCTGCGGCCGCATCATCGTGGACGGGGGATTGGCCGGCTATTTCCGCCATGCCTGGCGCTTCGGCCTCTTCTTCATCTTTCCGTTCGCGCTGATGCTGCTCGGCCTCATGCTGATGGCCACGATCGCTTCGGCGCCGATGGGCTTCGGTCTCGGGATCTGGCACATCGTCTGGAGCCTGCCGGCGGCGGCTGGCTTCTTCGTCTATCTCTTCCTACCTTTCGCCGAACGCTTCTACGCCCTGCATCTCTTCGCGGATTGGGAAATGGCGGTTGCGCTCGGGCGCATGGATCGCCCCGAGGTCGACGCATGGCTCGTACGCTGTGCGACTGCGGCGCGCGAGGCGCTGCTGGAGGAGGCTGACGAATATGTGATCTCGTCGCACAGCATGGGCTCGAGCGTTGCCGCGCATGTCGTCGGTTTGCTCCTTGAGGACGAGCCGGAACTCTTCGACGGCAAGCAGGTTGTCTTTGCTTCGCTTGGTTCGGCGGTGCTGCAATGCGCTCTGCTGTCACCCGCAAAAGCGTTGCGCGCCCGTGTCGGGCGGATCGCATGCTGTCGATCCGTCTCCTGGCTCGACGTGCACTGCCTGACGGACGCCATCCATTTCTATAAGGTGCCGGTTGTCGCCGCAGCGGGCCACCCGGACGCGCCGCAGGCAAGAATGCAGTTCATCCGCGTCAAGCAGATGCTGACGCCGGAACACTACAAGAAGATCAAGCTGGATTTCCTGCGGGTGCATCGGCAATACGTGCTGGGGCCGGACCTGCGCGCAACCTTCGATTTCACGCTGCTGACGGCCGGACCGGTGCCCGCCGCTCTTGTCGCCGATGGCGGACTGCAAAAAATGCCCGGCTTGTGACCGGGCATTCCCAATTATCGAAGCATCATTCCGGGGCCGATGTCTGCAGCGCCAGTGCGTGCAGGATGCCGCCCATGTTTCCTTTGAGGGCCTCATACACCATCTGGTGCTGCTGGACGCGGCTCTTGCCCCGGAAGGCTTCGGCCACGACTTCGGCGGCGTAATGATCGCCGTCGCCCGCAAGGTCGCGGATCGTCACCTTGGCACCGGGTATCCCGGCCCTGATCATGTCTTCGATATCGCCGGGTTTCATGGCCATGATCGTAACTCCTTGCACATCATTCCGCAGCGACAAGTGCCTCTGCGCTATCCATGAATTCAGGGAACCACGATTCATGGGCGTTGCGCAATTGCTGAATGGGGAGCGACAAAAGATCATCGACAACGAGGTCGCTGCCGGCAAGCGTGCCGAGACGGCGGAAGGGCACGCCGGCGCCTTCCGCATTGGCGCAGACGAAATCGGCGACGTCGGATTTGACCGCGATGACGTAGCGTGCCTGGTCTTCCCCGAATAGGAGGGCATGCGGCGCGCCCTTGCCTTCGGCAAGCGTCACCATCAGGCCCTTGCCCGATGCCATCGCCATTTCCGCGAGCGCCAGGGCGAGGCCGCCGGAAGAGATATCGTGGCAGGCGGTGACCTGGCCGTTGCGGATTGCCGAACGAACGAAATCGCCGTTGCGGCGCTCGGCGAAGAGATCCACTTCCGGAGCCGGACCATCGATGCTGCCGACGATATCGCGCAGGTAGATCGAGGAGCCCAGATGGCTGCCGTCGGTGCCGATCAGGATCAGCTGGTCGCCTTCGGATGCGCCGCCGATGCGCGCCATCGCCTGCCAGTCTGGCAGCAGGCCGACGCCTGCGATCGTCGGGGTGGGCAGGATCGCGATGCCGTTCGTCTCGTTGTAGAGCGAGACGTTGCCGGAAACGATCGGGAAATCCAGCGCACGGCAGGCTTCGCCGATGCCTTTTACGGCTTCGACGAACTGGCCCATAATTTCCGGCTTCTCAGGATTGCCGAAATTCAGGTTGTCGGTCGCAGCCAGCGGCTCGGCTCCCGTCGCGGTGATATTGCGCCAGCATTCGGCGACGGCCTGCTTGCCGCCTTCGAACGGATCGGCCTCGACATAACGCGGTGTGACATCGGACGAGAAGGCGAGCGCCTTGGTCGGATGGCCTTCGACGCGGACAACGCCGGCGTCGCCGCCCGGAAGCTGCAGCGAATTGCCCTGGATCAGCGTATCGTATTGTTCGTAGACCCAGCGGCGGCTGGATTGGTTCGGCGACCCGACGAGCTGCAGCAGCGCCTTACCATAATCGTCCGGTGCTGATACGAGCTCAGCGGGGAGGGGAGCGCGCTTACCGGATTCCCGCCAGGGGCGGTCGTATTCCGGCGCCTGGTCGCCGAGGTCCTTGATCGGTAGGTTGGCGACTTCTTCGCCCTGATGCACGACTTGGAAGCGCAGGTCGTCGGTGGTCTTGCCGACGATCGCGAAATCGAGGCCCCACTTGACGAAGATCGCCTTGGCGACCGCCTCCTTGTCCGGCTCGAGGACCATGAGCATACGCTCCTGGCTCTCCGAGAGCATCATCTCGTAGGCGGTCATCTGCTCCTCGCGGACCGGAACCCTGTCGAGTTCGAGCAGGATACCGAGATCGCCCTTGGCGCCCATTTCGACGGCCGAGCAGGTGAGGCCAGCCGCACCCATGTCCTGGATGGCGATGACGGCGCCGGTCTGCATCAGTTCAAGGCAGGCTTCCAGCAGGCACTTCTCGGTGAAGGGGTCGCCGACCTGGACGGTCGGGCGCTTTTCCTCGATCAACTCGTCGAATTCGGCGGAGGCCATCGTCGCGCCGCCGACGCCGTCGCGGCCGGTCTTGGCGCCCAGATAGACGACCGGCAGGCCGACGCCCTTGGCTTCCGACAGGAAAATGGCATTCGACTTCGCGAGCCCCGCCGCAAAGGCGTTGACGAGGATGTTGCCGTTGTAGCGGGCGTCGAACTCGACCTCGCCGCCGACCGTCGGAACGCCGAAGGAGTTGCCATATCCGCCGACGCCGGCGACGACGCCAGAGACGAGATGGCGGGTCTTCGGATGATCCGGCTCGCCGAAACGAAGAGCGTTCATCGCTGCGATCGGGCGGGCGCCCATGGTGAAGACGTCACGCAGGATGCCGCCGACGCCAGTCGCAGCACCCTGGTACGGCTCGATATAGGAGGGGTGGTTGTGGCTCTCCATCTTGAAGACCACACAATCCCCGTCGTCGATATCGACAACGCCGGCGTTCTCGCCTGGGCCCTGGATGACACGCGGCCCCTTGGTCGGCAGCGTGCGCAGCCACTTCTTGGAAGATTTGTACGAGCAGTGCTCGTTCCACATGGCCGAAAAGATGCCGAGTTCGGTGAAGGTCGGCTCGCGGCCGATCAAGTCCAGTATCCGCTGATATTCATCCGGCTTCAGGCCGTGGCTGGCGATGAGTTCGGGGGTGATCGGGCGGGTATTGGATATGGTCATGAGCTCTCGAAAGTCCCTGCCGTTGCGCGTTTTGCGGTGTCTTTAACCTATGTAAGGGCGGCACGCGACAGGAAAATGCCCTCCGTCAACAAAGAGCGGACGAAGTGCCTTTGAGGCCAGGCGTTCGCCTAGAATTTATACCCGATCTGGACGCCTGCGCGCGTCATGCCGTCGTTCGGGCCGTCACAAAGATCTGCGTGCGAGGAATGGGCAACTTGCGCCGTGACGCTCCAGTGGGTGTCGAAACGGTACCCCAGGCCAACAAAGGGCGGCCTGAGCCGCCCCTGAAAATCCCCGTCCCTTCGGACGGGGAAGATGTTAAATTTCGCCGACATAGGCCGAGCCGCCGCCTTCCAGGAGGCTTCTCAAAATGATCAGGCCGTTTTCAAGCGCGTCCTTGCTCTTCGGCGAGGAGAAGCCGATGCGCACGCGGTGATAGACCTTGTCGGCGCGGGCGGCCTTGAATTCATCCTCGTCATCGACGAGCACGCCATCGCGAAACGCGGCGTTCTTGAAGGTGCCGGACATCCAGGGATCGGGAAGCTTCAGCCAGAGGAAGGGTACATGCGGGTGTGATTCGAAATCGAACCCGTCCAGCAGTTCGCGGACGAGCCGCTCTCGTGTGGCAAGTTCGGTGATACTTGCCTTGCGCATGGCATGGGCGATGCCGCTTTCGACGAGGCGTGCGCAGGTCTCCGCGAGAATGAAGGGCAAGCCACCCGTGATCATCTTGTGCGTGACCTTGATTCGCTGGGCAAAATGCGGCGGGCAGGCGACCCATCCACCGCGGACGCCGGCAGCCACCGATTTGGAAAGTCCGTTGACGAGGAAGGTACGGTCGGGCGCCAGCGACGCCAGCAAAGGGATTTCGTCACCCGTCATGCCGCCATAAAGGTCGTCCTCGATTAGCCAGACGCCATGCCTGCGGGCCGTCGCAGCAATCGCGGCGCGGCGTTCATAGGGCATGGTTGCGAGCGTCGGGTTGTGCGCCGTTGGCATCAAAAAGGCGAGCTTGGGATGCTGCTGCTGGCATAGCCGCTCGAAGTCATCAGGAAGGACGCCGTTCTCGTCGGAATCGACGGTGATCGTCCGTCGACCCAGCAGGCGGGCGCTGCGGCTCACCTGCGTGTAGCTCAGGTTCTCAAAGACGATCTTATCGCCGGGCGAGGACACGGCCGAGATGATCGACACCGCCGCCGCATGGGCGCCTAGCGTCGGAACGATATTCTCCGTCTCCGGCGTCCAGCCATTTCGCGCCAGCCACCTCTGCCCCGCCAGGAACCAGTTTCGCGGAAAATTGCGGGAGTAGGAGGATATCTCCGAAATGTTCTGCTCTCCGATTTCGGCGAGGATCTGACCGATAATGCGGCCCTGGCCGAGATCGGGAGCCGCGGTGGTGTCAAAGCGGATCTTGTTTGCCGGCGCGTCGAGAACCCGCGTCCCGCCAAGCGAAATCGTCAGCGGATCGGCCTGTTCGCCCGGCGCCGTCTCCGCGCGATCAAGCACATAGGTTCCACGCCCGACTTCGCCTGCCACCAGTCCACGTTCGTGCACCAAAGCATAGGCCCGGCCGATTGTGCCGATCGTCACGCCGATATCGTAGGCAAGGTTCCGCTGCGGCGGCAGTTTGCTGCCTGCGGGGAGGGCGCCGCTGGCGATGGCGGCCTCGATGCTGTCCGCCAGACGCATATAGACTGGGCCGGAGCCGCGCGAAAGATCAGGGAGCCAATTTGTCATGGTAACAATTTGATAGATTGTCACCATTGGCCTGTCAAGAGTATGAACAATGCCAGTAACGAAGCGGACCTTCATGACGATGTCTATCAATCAGAAGATCGATCAGCGTATTGTATCAATTGTCTCCGTTGGAGAGCGGTACAAATTGCAACCCAGGCCGACGCAAGGGCTGCTTGCCAGGATTCAGGGCAGACTGTCTTGCTGGAGCATGAAGCGCGAAGGGCGGCGAGCCCTGCGCGAGATGGCGGACTGGCAGCTGCGCGACGTCGGGCTTTCGCCGGCAGATGCGGCGAAAGAAATCAGCAAGTCGCGTTTTTGGGATTGATCAGCGGCAGGTTTTGCCGCCGCCGGACCAGCGGGTCACGTCGCCAGCAATGCGGGTGGAAACCGGCTCGGACATCATCGGTCCGAAGGCCTGGAGGCGCGCTGGGTTGCCTTCGGCCTGAACAACGAGCAGCGGCCTGCCTTCCGGGCTGTTCTTGTGGACAACCAGGATTCGTGGGCGGCCGGAAAAGGAATTGAGTTCCGGCGCCAGGCGGTAGGCTGAAAATGCAGCATCGCCGGATTTGAACCAGCACGAATTGGCGCCGACAGCAACGCGCTCCATGGTGGAAAGCGCGCTGCGATCCGGGCCGGAGGCGGGTGCTCTGGACTGGCACGACGCGATGAAAATGCACAGCGTGCTTGCCGCCGCAACCGCTGCGATATTCGTGGAAGGGCGCATCAATCTTGCTCCGGTGGACCTCTTGAGTGCGTCTTACGCGCCGAAGGTTAAGCAGCGATTACGTCGAGCGCCGAAGCAAACAGCCCGCGGCCGTCGGAACCGCCATGGGCTGCTTCGATCAGGTTTTCCGGATGCGGCATCATGCCGAGAACGTTGCCCTTGGCGTTCATCACCGCGGCAATGTCGTTGATCGAACCGTTCGGGTTGGTGCCTTCCGCATAACGGAAAACCACCTGGCCATTGCCTTCTATCTCAGCCAACGTCTCGGCATCCGCGAAATAGTTGCCGTCGTGGTGGGCGACCGGGCAACGTATGACCTGACCCTTGGCATAGGCGCGGGTGAAATCCGTATCGGCGTTGGCGACCTCAAGCTTGATCTCGCGGCAGACGAACCTCAGCGAGGCGTTGCGCATCAGCGCACCCGGCAGCAGGCCGGCTTCCACGAGGATCTGAAAGCCGTTGCAGACGCCAAGAACCCTGACGCCTTTCTGAGCCTTGTCGACGATAGCCTGCATCACCGGCATGCGGGCCGCGATCGCGCCGCAGCGCAGATAATCGCCATAGGAAAAGCCGCCCGGAATGACGATCAGATCGACGTCGGGAATGTCAGTTTCCGTCTGCCAGATTGTCACCGGCGCGTGGCCGGAAATTTTCGTCAGCGCTGCGATCATGTCGCGATCGCGGTTGAGGCCCGGAAGTTGAACGACGGCTGATTTCATGGGTGCGGTTCAAACCTTGCTTGTGCTTCTGCCAATTCTCGAAGTTCGAGACGATTTTTAATGCGGCCCAGGCGATCAAGTACCTGGCTCATCGTGCCATGCAGATCGTTGGTGTCGCCCTGCATGACGTGCAATATGGTTGCGCAGGCTGTTGATTTCTCGACGAATGTCCCTCTGTCCTTCCTTCAACGTAGTGACATCGGACTGAATTTTCCCAAGATTTCAAACAGCATTCCTACGTCAGGTCAGCCATCACATTCTCCGCAACCGTCAGTCGAGAGAAATAGTATAATTTTCGATCACCGTGTTTGCGAGGAGTTTTTCGCACATGGCCTTGAGGTCGGCTTCGGCCTTGGCCTTGTCGGCGCTTTCGAGCTCGAGGTCGAAGACCTTGCCCTGGCGGACATGGCCGATGCCTGTGAAGCCGAGGCCGCTCAGCGCGCCTTCGATTGCCTTGCCCTGCGGATCGAGAACGCCGTTTTTCAGCGTGACGGTTACACGAGCCTTGATCACTTCTTCTTCCCTGTCTTTGACCAGAACGTCTTACTTGACCAAAACCGGGCCGGTGCCGCGCACAGGCTCGTTTTCGTTGATGATGCCGAGGCGGCGCGCGACTTCGGAATAGGCTTCGAGAAGCCCGCCCATATCGCGGCGGAAGCGGTCCTTGTCCATCTTCTCGTGGGTTTCGATGTCCCAGAGGCGGCAAGAATCGGGCGAAATCTCGTCGGCAAGGATGATGCGCATCATGTCGCCTTCGAACAGCCGGCCGCATTCGATCTTGAAATCGACAAGCTGGATGCCGACGCCAAGGAAGAGGCCGGTCATGAAGTCGTTGACTCGGATGGCGAGCGCCATGATGTCGTCGAGCTCGGCAGGGTTTGCCCAGCCGAAGGCGGTGATGTGTTCTTCCGAGACCATCGGATCGTCGAGGGCATCGGATTTGTAGTAGAACTCGATGATCGAGCGCGGCAGAACGACGCCTTCCTCGATGCCGAGGCGCTTGGCCAGCGAACCGGCAGCGACGTTGCGCACAACGATCTCGAGGGGGATCATCTCCACTTCCCGGATTAGCTGCTCGCGCATGTTGAGCCGGCGGATGAAGTGCGTCGGGATGCCGATCTTGTTCAGATGGCTGAAGATGTACTCCGAAATGCGGTTGTTCAGAACGCCCTTGCCATCGATGACTTCGTGTTTCTTCTTATTGAAGGCGGTGGCGTCATCCTTGAAGAACTGGATCAAAGTCCCCGGTTCCGGTCCCTCATATAGAATCTTGGCCTTGCCCTCGTAGATACGGCGGCGACGGTTCATTTTAGTTGTTCTCTGTCGTTGGCGCTCTTGGGATAGCGCGAGTGGATGGATCTCGTGGCGTCCCCATAAAGGAAAAGAGAGAGTTTCACAATGCGCCTGTCACTCCTTCCCCGGATTCCAGATATGTAGGAACGCGGCCCAAGAGAATCGAAGACTTTCTGGAGATAAGCTTACAGCGTTTTGTGATGCGGTGGAATCAAAGCCGCCAGCACGGCCGCTTATGCAGGCTTTATTTGCTGCGGTTGCTTTTGATCTGCTGGCGGAGAACACCCTGAAGGGCGTGGGCGCCGCCGTCGTGCCGCCGCCAGCCCGCATTGCGTACAAAAGCCGGAATCTGCATGGCCGGCATCGGCCGGGCCAGGGCATAGCCTTGCAGCATGTCGCAGCCGAGATCGCTAAGGATGCGGACGTGATCCATGCTTTCGACACCCTCGGCCGTGACGAGGATGTTCAGCGAACGGCCAATATCGATGATCGAACGGACGAGCTTTCTCTGCTCGGCCGACTGCGGCAGCATGCGGATCAGCTCCCGGTCGATCTTCAGCGTACGGGGACTGAGTTTGAGCAGGCTGACGATCGAGGCGTGACCGGTACCAAAGTCGTCGATCTCGATATCGATCCCGAGCTTGCGCAATTGCCTGAGATTGGTCAGGACCGCATCATCGCAATCGTCAAGCGATATGGATTCCAGGAGCTCGAAGGAGAGGATCCCCGGCTCGATCTTCTGCACCCGCAGCTTCTTGCCAAGGCCCGGATCGGCCAGGCGCCGAGAGGAGACATTCACCGAAAGCTTCGGTGTGACGAAACCGTCTCTCGCCCAGGCGGCGCGATCAGCCAGCCCTTTTTCGAGGATCAGGCCGTCGATCGCTGAGACGACGTCGAGATCTTCGGCAATCGTCAGGAAGTGGCCTGGTGTCAGCAATCCGTGCTCCGGATGCCGCCAGCGTGCCAGCGTCTCCACGCCGGCAACCTCCAGGGTCTGGGCATGAAACTGCAATTGATAGAAGGGAATGAATTCGTTGCGTTCCAGGCCCAGCAACATTTCGTCCGACAGGCGCTTCGCCGCGATGATGGTGCGGCGGGCGTCCTTCGAGAAGAATTCGTGGCGGTTGCGGCCTGCGCCCTTGGCGCGGTAAAGCGCGATATCGGCGTTGAGCAACAACTGCTTTGCATCGAGGTCCTTGCCGCTTTCCGCGGCAATGCCGATGCTGGCGCCGAAGCGACAGTCATGGCCTTCGTAGCGGACCGGCTTGCTGAGTTCGCGGATGATGCGGGCTGCCATATTGGAAAGCTTCTTCGGAGAGCTGTCGATCGTGCAAAGTACGACGAACTCGTCACCGCCGATGCGCGCAACGAAATCGCTGGCGCGCACGCTCTCCTTCAGCACCCTGGCCGCGTGTTTCAACATGGCGTCGCCGGCGCGGTGGCCGAGCGTGTCGTTGATCTGCTTGAAACGATCGAGGTCGATATGCAGGATCGCGAGCGTCAAGCCATTCTCGCGGCATCCGGCGGAACGCTCGTCAAGCATGCGGTCGAGATAGCGGCGGTTGGGCAGTTCCGTGAGATAATCGTGAAGCGCCAGATGCTCGATGCTTTCCCTGGCGGCTTCGAGTTCCTGATTGCGGGCTTCCGCGAGATCCTTTGCCTTCTGCAGATCGTTGCGAAGACTGACCTCTTCGGTGACATCCCAATTTGCGCCGATGAGCTTGCGATTGCCGTCGGCATCCAGGAAGAAAGCCGAGCGGGCGCGAATGACGCGTTCGGCGCCATCGCCGCGGATGATACGAAACTCCTGCAGCAGGCCGCGGTCTTTTTCGAGACTTGCATCCAGGTTCTTCAGCGTGCGCTCGCGGTCGTCCGGGTGCAGCGCCTGCTCCCATGCCTCGCTCAGCTTTACGCGCGGCGTGCCTTCAAGCCCGTACATCGCCAGCAAGCGGTCGTCCCACTCGACTGTTCCGGCGTCGAGATCGGCTTCGAAAACGCCTATGCGCGAGATTTCGAGAGCGAGATCCAGCCTGCGCGACAGGTGCTCGAGCATTTCCTCGGATCGCTTGCGGGCCGTGATGTCCGTATCCGTGCCGACGATGCGGGCAGGGGCGCCGTTTTCGTCCCATTCAACGCAGGCGCCGCGGCATTCGATCCAGACCCAGCCGCCGTCCCTGTGGCGCTCCCGGTATTCGAAGACGTGATAATCCGGGTCCCCGGCGATCTGCTTCTCAATGGCCCGGATGACGAAATCGCGGTCATCGGGATGAAGAAGCTTGAGCCATTCCTCGTAGTCTCCGTCGGCCTCCTCGTGCGGAGCCATGCCGCGGATTTCTTTCCATGTATCGGAGTAGTATTTGGTGCCGATTAGGTTGTTGTGGTCCCAGACGCCGAGGCCAGAGCCGACGAGCGCATAGTTCCAACGGCTCTCGCGCTCCGCCAGATCGGAGGTATCCGGTGCCTGCTTCACCGCAAGCTCGTTGTCAGTATTGAAAGCGCTGACCTGTTTTCGCTGCTTCACTGCGCACTCGCTCAATTCGCGTGCAGGCAGTATGAAGTCATTGAATAAAATAACCGTTAAGCAGTGCCTGAAAGACGTGGAAATCTTTCGGTTTTCCAGGGCCTAAGGCTTCAGGCGGCTCAGGAACTGCGCAAAGACCATCGTTCCCTCCGGCCAGGGGCCGTGGCCTGACTCTGCGTTGATATGTCCGGATTCACCAGCGTCGATCAGAAGCGAGCCCCAGCTTGCGGCAACGTCATCGGCATGCTCGTAGCTGCCGAATGGATCGTTGCGGCTCGCCACTGTGATCGCAGGGAACGGCAGCGGATCGCGCGGGTAGGGACCGAAGGTCATGAGGTGCTTCGGGCGGATCTTCGGGTTGGCGACATCGGGCGGTGCCACGAAGAAAGCGCCGGCCACCTTCTTCCTGAAATGCGGGATCGCATGGATCGCCGAGGGTATTCCGAGCGAGTGGGCGACAAGGACGACGGGGCGGGACGAGGCGTTCACCTCCTCGGCGATGCGGGCGACCCAATCTTCGCGGACCGGCTTTGACCATTCCGCCTGTTCGACGCGCCGCGCGGTGCTGAGCTTTGCTTCCCAGCGGGTCTGCCAGTGGTCGGGACCGGAATTCGTGTAGCCAGGGATGATGAGAATATCGACGTCAGAAGCTTTCATGATCCCGCCGATGTGAGAAAGCTTGGCCGTTCTGTCAAGGGAAAGCGCGACAACGGCGGTGAAATTCGTTATCATCGCGCCATTGCCGGTTGCGGTTTCTCGTGTCGGCTGCGTCAATGCCGATGCATTTCCGCCGCCGGCCGATCGGCTTACGGAGGAGAAAGCCATGTCGGCATTTCATGTTATGACAGGATCAGGCGAGCGCTATGCACGTCTCGCTATCAACAAGATCAGCACCGCAGACGTCTTCGACGCATTACGTCGCGGGCTGGACGATTTTCGCGAAAAGCCTTCCCATTACGTGTTCTTATGCCTCATGTATCCGATTGCCGGCATTTTTCTTGCCCTTGCGTCATCGGACGCAAACCTTCTGCCGATGATCTTTCCGCTGATGTCCGGGTTTGCGCTGATCGGGCCGATTGCCGCCATCGGGCTCTACGAAATCAGCCGCCGCCGCGAGGCGGGTCTCGATACGTCGTGGAGGCATGCGCTCGAAGTCAGGCAATCGCCGGCCTTGCCGGCGATCATCGTCGGCGGGCTGCTGCTGTTCGGCTTCTTCATCGTCTGGCTCGTCGCAGCGCAGACGCTCTACACGAACCTGTTCGGCGATGTTTTCCCGCGGTCGATCGAAGTGTTCACCTCGCAGATTTTCGGCACGCCCCAAGGCATGCAACTGATCATCTGGGGCAATTTGCTGGGGCTGGTCTTCGCCATCGTGGTTCTGGCGACGACCGTCGTCACGTTTCCCTTGCTTCTCGATCGCGATGTAGGGCTGGTGGCTGCTATGGCGGCTTCGATCCGCGCAACTGTCGTCAACCCGGTACCGGTCATGCTGTGGGGCCTGATCATTGCTGCGGCGCTGGTCATCGGCACGATCCCGCTTTTTGTCGGGCTGGCGCTGGTGATGCCTATCCTCGGCCACGCAACATGGCATCTCTACAGAAAACTGGTCACGCCTGCATAAGGCACGATGCAGTCTGTGCGTTAAGCGAGCGGAACCTGCAACCTCCTTCAAAGTTAATCTGACGATGTCTTTGAAGGAGGCTTCCATGCCAGCACCGCGGCACGTCTTTACCCGCTTTGCCACCAACGTGTCGGAATGGGCGGGCAAGCCGGCCATCTTCGTTCTCGCGGTCGCGGTCGTCATTGTCTGGGCGGTGTTGGGGCCGTTCTTCGACTATTCGGAAACATGGCAGCTGATCATCAATACAGGCACGACGATCGTGACCTTCCTCATGGTTTTCGTGCTGCAGAACGCGCAGACGCGCGACACGCGTGCCATCCAGGCCAAGCTCGATGAACTCATCCTGACCAGCCATGCCGAGAACCGCTTCATCGGTATCGAAAACCTCGACGAGGAGGATTTGAAACATCTAGACCGGCTGGTGGCGAAAGCCGCCAGAGGGAAAGACCGGACGGAGGCGAGCAATGTATCGCAGGCGGCGGAAGGACGCCGCAAAAGATCGCAGGGAAGCAAACGCGCTGCACCATCGAAATCGCGCAAGTAAAAATGACAACGGCGCCGTTGCGCCGGCGGCGTTTTCGAATGCAGTCGGTGGGGTTAGCCGAAAACGCGCTTGAAGATCGTGTCGACGTGTTTGGTGTGGTAACCGAGGTCGAACTTCTCTCGGATATCGTCTTCCGAAAGTGCCGCACGGACTTCCTGGTCGGCGAGCAGTTCTTCGAGGAAGTCCTTGCCCTGTTCCCAGACCTTCATGGCGTTGCGCTGCACGAGGCGATAGGCGTCCTCGCGGGAAACGCCTGCCTGGGTCAGAGCCAGCAGAACACGCTGCGAATGGACAAGGCCGCGGAACTTGTTGAGGTTCTTCTCCATGTTCTCGGGATAGACCACGCAGCTTTTCGATCACGCCGGCCAGGCGGTGCAGGGCGAAGTCCAGCGTAATTGTCGCGTCCGGGCCGATGGCGCGCTCGACACGACGAGTGGCTGATATCGCGCTCGTGCCACAGCGCCACGTTTTCCAGTCGCCGGAACGACCGACATGCGCACCAAGCGGGCAAGGCCGGTGAGGTTCTCGGTCAGCACCGGGTTGCGCTTGTGCGGCATAGCCGACGAGCCCTTCTGGCCCGGCGAGAAGAATTCCTCGGCCTCCAGAACCTCGGTGCGCTGCAGGTGGCGGATCTCGATCGCGATGTCGCTCGATCGACGAAGCGATGACGCCGAGTGTGGCGAAGAACATTGCATGGCGGTCGCGCGGAATGACCTGGGTCGAGACCGGCTCAGGCGTGAGGCCAAGCTTGTCGGCAGACATGTTCTTCGACGCGCGGGTCGATATTGGCGAAGGTGCCGACGGCGCCGGAGATCGCGCAGGTGGCAATCTCGTCGCGTGCGGCGACGAGGCGGCGCGTGGTTGCGGCCGAACTCGGCATAGAAGCGGGCCAGGGTGAGCCCGATGGTGGTCGGCTCGGCGTGGATGCCGTGGCTGCGGCCGATGCGGACCGTGTCCTTGTGCTCGAAGGCGCGGCGTCTTGAGCGCTGCGAGTACGCGGTCGATGTCGGCGAGCAGAATGTCGGCGGCGCGCACCAGCTGGACGTTGAACGCAGGTGTCAAGCACGTCGGACGAGGTCATGCCCTGGTGCACGAAGCGGCTGTCCGGTCCGACGAATCTCGGCAAGATGCGTCAGGAAGGCGATGACGTCATGCTTGGTGACGGCTTCGATCTCGTCGATCCTGGCGACGTCGAATTCTGCCGCGCCTGCCTTTTTCCCAGATCGTCTTTGCTGCTTCCTTTCGGAATGACGCCGAGTTCGGCCAGCGCGTCGCAGGCATGTGCCTCGATCTCGAACCAGATGCGGAACTTGGTTTCGGGCGACCAGATGGCGACCATCTCTGGGCGGGAGTAACGCGGGATCATGGCTCACTGCTTTCGTTGCGAGGAAGACTTTCTGGCGCCCCTGTAGCAAAGACGCGCGGTAATCTCAACGCATGCGTTTTGCAAGCGCGTAGCTGGTTACAAGCAGGCAGACGAGGCCGAACGGCAGGAAGAGCCGCAGACCGAGGACCAGGAACTGATAGACGGCGTTCGCGCCGGTGAAGATGAACTGGTAGGTCCATACCAGGCTGCCGAACGGCGCATGCCAGCGCGAATAGAAAATGCGGTAGTCCATGGAAAAGAGAAATGCCGTCATCAGCATCGTGCCCGCCGTCAGGCAGACGAAGAAGGCGGCAAAGCGCGTTTCGATCCGGCGCCGGTAGGCGAAGAAGCGGCCGATCGGCAGCATGAAGGGCCAGGACAAAAGGCCGCCGGCGAAATAGAGAAGCGCCAGTTCGGCCGCGTGTTCCGTCTCGAAGCGATTGCGCATGTAAAGCGCCGACATCGCCGAGGCCATCATCATGAGGCCCCAAAGCGCGGCGCCGCCAAACAGCTCGAAAATGGGTGGTCTGGCAGCGCGTATCCGGTCCATCGTCAAGGATATGCCAATGTCATGAGCGCCCGGCCTTTGCAGCGCTTCGCAGGTCGCTGATGGCGGTGCGGTAGGCTTCGACGGAGGCGCCCTTGAAGATCGCCGAACCGGCGACGAGCACGTTGCAGCCCGCCTTGCCGACGATCGGCGCGGTCTCGACCGTGACGCCGCCGTCGACCTCAAGCTCGATCGGCCTGTCACCGATCAGGGATTTCGCGGCTGCAATCTTTCCGGCCATCGCGGGAATGAATTTCTGGCCGCCGAAGCCGGGGTTCACCGACATGATGAGGATGAGGTCGACGTCGTCGAGAACGTTCTCGATCGCCGACAGCGGCGTTGCCGGATTGACCGTCACTCCGACCTTCTTACCGAGATTGCGGATCGTCTGCAGCGAGCGGTGAAGATGCGGTCCCGCCTCAGCATGAACCGTGATGCGGTCGCAGCCAGCCTTGGCGAAAGCCTCCAGATAAGGATCGGCCGGCGAGATCATCAGGTGGCAATCGAAGGTCGCGTCCGTATAGGAGCGCAACGACTTGATGACGTCGGCGCCGAAGGAGATGTTCGGCACCAAATGGCCGTCCATGACGTCGAGGTGGATCCAGTCTGCGCCTGCCGCCGTCACATCGCGCACTTCCTGTCCGAGCTTGGCAAAATCCGCAGCCAGAATGGAGGGGGCAATCCGGATCGGCAGGGTCATGGCACTCTTCTCTCTCCGTGGGGAACTTGCGGCGGTTTAGCAGGGCTTAATCGAACGGGCAACAGCATCAACGCTGCACTCGTGAACTCCGCGTAAACGGCATTCTCGTCTCGGGCTAATCGCCGGGCGCGGCGGGCGCGGCGAAAATGCCGCGGCGCCATTCCAGCAGCCTGTAAGGGTTCTCCGAAAGCTCGTGGCCAGCCGTGAACGTCAGATCGCCGATCGGCGTAGAGAACCTCGTGCCGACGAGTTTTTCCGCCACCGTCCTTCCTTCTGCCGTGGCGGCCGTTGCCGCCTGTTGCGCGACGGCCGCTGCTGCGGCTGCCGGCAGGACATAGCCTTCAGGCTCGATGCCTTGCGCGCGCAGTTCCGCCGCTGCGGCGTGTGCGGGCTGCAAAGTGTCGAATTCCGGCATGGTGACCGCGCGCACGCCGTCCGGAAGCGGTAGCGGCTGGTTTGCCGCGCGCATTGCATCTCCGCCCAAAACAGCGAGCGGAATTTTCTCAGCTGCGGCATCTCGGGCGATGACTGCGACGTCGGCGCGGTCGCCGCCGATGAAAACCTTGGTGGCGCCGGCCTTCTTCAGGCGGCGGACGAGGGCGATCTGCTGATCCTGACCCGGGCGATAGGTGTCCGGTAAAGACGGGCTTCAGCCCTTTTTCCTCAAGCGCATTCCGGATGGCCTCGGTCAGTTCGCGGCCATGGATGGTGCCGTCCTCGATAAGGGCGATCGGTGCTGCCTCCCAGTCGTTGAGCATCGCTTCGATGATGCGTGCGGCTTCGGCGCCATCGGCCGGCGCCAGACGAAACAGCGGCCAGCCGTTCTTCAATGCGTCTTCCATTAGGATGCGTGCGCGTACCGAGACGGTGATCGCCGGAATGTTCGCATCCTTGAGCTTCGGCAATGCACTTTCCAGCGTTTCGCTGCAGAGAAAGCCGATTGCGACTTGCACCTTGGCGTTTACCAGCGCATCGGCAATCGCGGCACCACTGTTTTCCTCGCAGGGCTCGTTGATTGTGACGACGGTATTGCCATCCTTGGTGATCTGATAGTTCGCTCCGGCGAATACCTGGGCGCCAAGCTGCTGCAGGTTGCCGCCCTGCGGAGCGACGACGCCGATCGTAAGGCCCGCGGCATGGCTTTCGGCTGCTGCAAGAAACAGCATCGAAAAAGCCGCTATGCCACGCAGAATACTCATGAAAATCGTCGGTTCCCTGTCGCCCTTCATGCCCTTTTAGCTGCCCGGCGGCAATCGTCAAAGAAAAACAGGCGGAATGCGCCGCATTTCGTCGGCTTCATTGTAGAAAAGGTAACCGATGGCATCCATATTAGCGGCACAAGAATAGGCGGCGCGGCCGCAGGAGACCGCATTTGTTGAACAGGCAGCCGATCGATCCGCAGCTTTATCGCGATGCCATGAGCCGTTTCGGCGGTCATGTGCAGCTCGTGACGACGGTGCTTGGCGAGACACGCCGCGGGGTGACGATTACCGCAGCCTGTTCGGTATCCGACGATCCGGCCTGCGTGCTCGTCTGCCTCAACAACAGCAATCCGAAGAACGACATCTTCTTCCAGAGCGGCATTTTCGCGCTGAACACACTCGGCGCGCACCATCAGGCGCTGGCCGACGCCTTTTCCGGACGCAAGCCGATGAGCAACGACGAGCGGTTTGCGACCGGCAAGTTCGACAAGCTGGTCACCGGTGCGCCCGTGCTCTGGGATTCGCTTGCCTCCTTCGATTGCAGGGTGATGGAGATCAAGGAGATGTCGACCCACCACATCATTTTCGGTGAGGTCGTGGCCGTACGTTTCAACGAAACAAAACCGGCGCTGCTCTATATGAACCGCGACTACCACACGCTATAACTCCCTTAAAAGGGAGGAGACATGCCCGATCATCCGCTGCCGCCCGCGTCTATCGACGAGACGATCGCCATGCTGGCAAGAGAGGATTATCTCGCAGGCCGGTCGCTGGCCACGGTCCTCTTTCTCGCCCTGAAGATGAAGCGGCCGCTGTTTCTCGAAGGAGAGGCCGGCGTCGGGAAGACCGAGATCGCGAAGGTGCTGTCGAAGGCGCTCGACCGGCCGCTGATCCGGCTGCAATGCTACGAAGGCCTCGATATCGCATCCGCCGTCTACGAGTGGAATTATCCGGCGCAGATGCTGGAGATCCGGCTTGCCGAAGCCTCTGGATTGACCGATCGCAGTCGTATCGAATCCGATATCTTTTCCGAGCGCTACCTTATCCGCCGCCCTGTGTTGCAGGCGCTTTCGTCTGCGGAAGGCCGTGCGCCGGTCTTCCTGATCGACGAACTCGATCGTACCGACGAGGCTTTCGAAGCCTTCCTGCTGGAAGTGCTCTCGGATTTCCAGGTGACGATCCCCGAGCTCGGGACCATCAAGGCCGCCGAGCCGCCGATCGTCATCATCACGACCAACCGGACGCGCGAAGTGCACGATGCGTTGAAGCGCCGGTGCCTCTATCACTGGGTCGATTATCCGGAGGCCGCGCAGGAACTGGAGATCATCCGCCGGAAGGTGCCCGGCTGCAACGAGGCTCTCTCCCAGCAGATTATCGCCTATGTGCAGAAGCTGCGCACGCTCGATCTCTTCAAGAACCCCGGCGTGGCAGAGACGATCGACTGGGCGACGGCGCTGACCGAACTCGACCGTCTGGCGCTCGATCCGGAGACCATTTCCGACACGATTGGCACGCTCTTGAAATATCAGGACGACATTGCGCGCATTCATGGTGGCGAAGGCGCTCGTGTGCTGACCGAGATCAAAGACGAGTTGAGGGCAGCGGGTTAAAGATGAAAACGCAACCGGCGCAGGATGGGATCGTCGTTCCGCCGCCGCCGGCCGAGGGGCGCTTTGCCGACAATATCGTCTTCTTCGCCAGGGCGCTCCGTAGCGCGGGGCTCAAGATCGGTCCGGGATCCATTGCCGATGCTATCGAAGCTGTCGAGGCGATCGGCATGGGTTCGCGCGAGGAATTCCACGCGGCGCTCTTTTCGGTCTTCGTCAAACGCCACGAGGACAAGCCTGTCTTCGACGAAGCCTTCCGGCTTTTCTGGCGCTCCCGCGATCTCGTGGAGAAGATGATTGCGATGATGTTGCCGCAGGCGCCGGACAACCGTGGAAGGGAAAAGGCGAAGGCGGGCGAAACGCGCGCTAGCGATGCGCTTCTCGGTGATCGGCGCGATAATAAGCCCCCTCGTGATGAGCCGGAAATCGAGATAGACGCGCGGTTCACCACCTCCGGGAACGAAGTCTTTCGCCGGATGGATTTCGCGCAAATGTCGGCGGCGGAAATTGCGTTGGCGAGAAAAGAACTGGTCCGGCTGCAACTGCCGCTCGACAGCGTTCCCACTCGGCGTTTCAGGCAATCGCATGTTCAGCCGGCAGGTCGATCCACGCGCGACGATGCGCTCGGCGCTGCGCACCGGCGGGTCGCTGATCCTGCCGCGCTATCGCCAACAGAAAGAGATCCAACCGCCATTGGTGGTGCTTGCGGATATTTCGGGCTCGATGAGCCAGTACACTCGTATCTTCCTGCATTTCCTGCACGTGCTGACGGAGAGGCGGCGCCGCGTCCATACGTTTCTTTTCGGAACGCGGCTCACCAATGTCACCAGGCAGATGCGCCACAAGGATCCGGACCAGGCACTGAACGAATGTGCCGCCGCGGTAAAGGACTGGTCGGGCGGCACTCGTATCGGCGAAACGGTGAGGGAGTTCAACCGCCTGTGGGGACGCCGCGTCCTCGGGCAGGGCGCGTTGGTGCTGCTGATCACCGACGGGCTGGAGCGGGAAGGCATCGAATTGCTGGCCGAAGAAATGGACCGGCTGCATCGATCCTGCCGGCGGCTGATCTGGCTGAACCCGCTTCTGCGCTTCGAGGGCTTTGAGCCGCGGGCTCGCGGCGTTCGCGCGATGCTGCCGCATGTTGACGAACTCCGTCCGGTTCACAATCTATCATCCTTGAGCGACCTTGCTGCGGCGCTCGACGCGGGCAGATCACCGGCGCACGATCCCCGGCGCTATCTCGACAGAATGAGAGGTTTTGCATGAGCGAGACGTCTTTCGGCCTCGATCCGCTGATGACGGCGGAGGAATGGATGAAAAGCGGCCGCAGTGTGGCGATCGCGACAGTCATCGAAACCTGGGGCTCGGCGCCCCGTCCTGCCGGCAGCCATCTGGTAGTCGATGGTGACGGCAATTTCGAGGGCTCGATCTCCGGCGGTTGCGTCGAAGGTGCGGTGATCGCGGAGGCGATGGACGTCATCGACGACGGCAAGGCGAAGATGCTGGAATTCGGGGTTGCCGACGAGACCGCCTGGCGCGTCGGCCTATCCTGCGGCGGCCGCATCCGCGTCTTTGTCGAAAGGCTTATCTGATGGACGCCAACAATCTGGAGCGACTGAATGCAGCGCGCCGAGCACGCAAGGCCGTGATGCTGGTCACCAACTTGGAGCATGGAACGGATCGCGTGATCGTCGAAGGCGGGCCGGTCGATAGCGCACTGAGCGATACCGTCGCTGCGGCATTCCGCTCCGGCAAGTCCGGCATCTGCGATATCGATGGCGGCAGGTACTTTCTGAACGTGCACCTGCCGCCAGCCCATGTCGTCATCATCGGCGCGGTCCATATTAGCCAGGTCCTGGCGCAGATGGCGGCGCTTGCCGGCTTCGATGTCCGCATCATCGATCCGCGAACCGCCTTTGCAACGCCGGAGCGTTTCGCCGGCATAGATCTCACCGCCGACTGGCCGGTCGATGTGCTGAAGGCCCGTCCGCTCGATGCCTATACCGCTGTCGTGGCGGTCACGCATGATCCGAAGATCGATGATTTCCCGATCGCCGAAGCGCTTAGAACGGGCTGTTTCTATGTCGGTGCGCTCGGCAGCCGCAAGACCCACGGTTCGCGTCTTGAGAGACTGAAGAAGGAGGGTTGTTCCGACGGCGAACTGGCGAGGATCAATGGCCCTATCGGGCTTGATATCGGCGCCTCCAGCCCGGCGGAGATTGCCGTTGCGATCCTTGCGCAGATCATCCAAGCCTTGCGCTCGCGCGACGTCTCCTATCCGAAAGGTGACAAAGCATGATCTTTGGAGAATTCGATGTCGGCGGTGCGGAAGGGCTCATGCTCGCCCATTCCGTCAAGATGCCGGATGGGACTTTGCCCAAGGGGCATGTGGTTGACGCTGCCGACGTCGAGCGGCTGAAGAGCTCGGGAATCGAGAAGATTATTGCGGCACGCCTGGAGGACGGCGATCTAGGCGAGGACGAAGCGGCGGCACGGCTGAGTGAGGCAATCGCACCCGATCATCTCCGCTTTTCGGAGGCTGCGACCGGCCGCGTCAACATCTATGCTGCGGCGGACGGGCTTTTCGTGGCTGACCGGGAGGCCGTCGATCGCCTGAACCGCATCGATCCGGCGATCACGCTCGCCTGTCTTGACGATCATACACATGTCAGCGCCGGCGATATGGTGGCGACCTTCAAGATCATTCCCCTGGCGGTTCCGGGCGCGAAGATAATTGCCGCCTGTGCGGAGCTTCGTGCGAGTGGGCCATTTCAGGTGAAGCCGTTTGCCGATCATGCCGTTTCGCTGATTGCCACGGAACTGCCTTCGCTGAAAGTGTCGGTGATGGACAAGACGGCGCGCATCCTTGAGCGGCGGTTGGCTGCTTGCGGCAATCGTCTCCTGCGGGAGCGGCGCGTGCCGCATGAGACCAAGGCTCTTGCCGCTTCGATCCAGGATATCATGCGGATTCCGGAGAAGGCGCCGAAGCTCGTCATCGTCTTCGGTGCCTCGGCGGTCATCGACGCGGCGGATGTCATTCCGCAGGCAATACGCGAGGCGGGCGGGCGTATCTTGAGCGTCGGCATGCCCGTCGATCCGGGAAATCTGATGGTCCTCGGCAGCATCGGCGAGACTTATGTCGTCGGTGCGCCTGGTTGCGCCCGCAGTCCGAAAGAAAACGGTTTTGACTGGGTTCTCGACCGCATTCTGGCCGGTGAAGAGCCGGGTGCGCATGAGGTGACCGGAATGGGAGTCGGAGGCCTGCTAATGGAGATACAATCGCGGCCGCAGCCGCGCGATGTGCCTGCCAGGAGACGTGCCGACGCTTCCGTTGCGATCGTCCTGCTTGCCGCCGGCAAGGCACGCCGCATGGGCGAGGGCGGCCAGCACAAGCTGCTGGCGGAATTCGATGGCATGCCGCTGGTGCGCCGCTCGGCATCCATTGCTGTTGCTAGCAGGGCTTTGTCGGTTGCGGCCGTAACGGGACATCGCCGCGCTGAGATTGAAGCAGCACTTGAAGGCTTGAGCGTGCAGCCGGTCTTCAACGCCGATTATGCCTCCGGCATGGCAAGCTCTCTTGCGGCCGGCTTCGCACATGCCCATGCAAACGGCGCCGAGGGCGTCCTTGTCATGCTTGCTGATATGCCGGGGGTCTCGACGGCGGACCTCGATCACTTGATCAGCGCATTCGAGCAGGCCGAGGGCCGGGCGATCGTTCGGGCGGTCTCCGGAGGCAAACGCGGAAATCCGGTCATTCTGCCGCGTTCATTGTATCATGCAGTGCTTTCACTCGAAGGCGATGTCGGCGCGCGCCACATCGTCGAGACGGCGCGGCTGCCGGTCGTCGATGTCGATATCGGCGAGAGTGCGCATCTTGACGTGGATACGCCGGAGGCGATTGCCGCAGCAGGCGGCATATTGAAGGGATAGCAATGGACGCGGCCGGTATAGAGGAAATGTTTCAGGGGCTCGGTCCCGTGACGATCAAGCGTATGTTCGGCGGCAAGGGCATCTATCACCTCGGCCGCATCGTCGCGGTCGAAGTTGGCGGCGAGGTGCTGCTCAAGGCCGATGACAAGAGCTCGCCGGAGTTTGCCGCAGCAGGCTCCAGCCAATGGTTCTATGAGGGCAAGAAGGGCAATCCGGTGAAAATGCCTTACTGGTCGATCCCGGACGCGGCTTATGACGATCCGGATGAAATGGCGAAATGGGTGCGGCTTGCCTATGAGGCGGCGCTTAGAGCCGAATGATCAGCGGAAGTCCTCGTTGTCGAGATAGCCGATTGCGGCCTTGGCAAAGTCGGATAGTGGTGTCGGCAATTGTGATCGCGTAAACCAGCCGAAATCCGAGAGTTTTTCCGGTTCCGTCAACTGAGGGTCGCCGCTGACTTCTCTAGCTATATAGAGAAACGAGACCCAATGCTGCGCATCGGCGCCTGAAATCACTTCCGCATGACCGAGAAGTTCGGTTCGAGCGATCGTCAATCCGGTTTCTTCCTCGGCTTCCCGGCGCGCGGCTTCGGCTATTGGCTCCATATGATCTACTTTGCCGCCGACGATGCTCCAATGACCGGCCTCAGGCACACGAATGCGCTTGTAAAGCAGGATCTTGCCGTCGCGCAAAATCACCAGGCCGACGCCGAGACCTGGAAAATGAATGCCAGGCTTGCCCATCGGAAGATTAGACCTTGGCGTTTGCCGCGATCAGCATGAAGGCGGGAATGTCGTCGCCGAAGCCGACCGGCGTCGGGCCGTCGTCGTGGTCGCGATAGCGGCGGCGCTCGCGATTATCGTCGTTCGCCGGATAGGGCCGAGAGTTGCGCGCGTTGTTCTGCGGCTTGTTTTCTGCTTTGCGCTCGTGCTTCACGCTTTCGGCCTTTGCTGGTGCTGCTGCTTCGATGGCTTCGGCGGCATTATCATCGGCGCCGATATCAGTTTTATGACCCCGGCGCTCCTTGACGCGGCCACGGCCCTTGTCGCGATCCCGGCTACCTGCGCGGCGTGGGCGATCGTCTTCGCGGCCGGGTTCTGGAGGCGGAAGAGCGGAAAGATCGCCATTCAGCCACTCGACCTTCTCGCCGATCAGCTTTTGGATCGCGTCGGCATGTTTCTGGTCACGGCCTGTGACAATGGTGAAGGCAGCGCCGGAACGGCCTGCACGGCCGGTGCGGCCGATGCGGTGCACGTAATCCTCGGCATAAATCGGCACATCGAAGTTGAAGACGTGGCTGACATCCGGAATGTCGAGGCCGCGGGCGGCGACGTCGGAGGCGACGAGCAGTTGCAGCTGTCCATCACGGAAGCTTTGAAGCATATTCGTGCGCGAGCGCTGGTCCATGTCGCCGTGGAGCGCGCCGACGGAAAAGCCATGGCGTTCGAGGGAGCGGAAGAGGTCGGCCACGTCCTTCTTGCGGTTGCAGAAGATGATGGCATTCTTCAGGTCTTCTTGCGCGCGGACCAGATCGCGCAGTGCGGCGCGCTTCTCATAGTCCTTGCCATGCGAAGCAACGAAACGCTGCGTGATGTTCTTGGCGGCGGAGGCCGGCTTTGCGACTTCGATTCGCTCGGGATTTTGCAGGAACCGGTCGGCGAGCTTCTGGATTTCCGGCGGCATGGTCGCCGAGAAGAACAGTGTCTGACGCGTGAAGGGGATGAGCTTGGCAATACGCTCGATATCGGGGATGAAGCCCATGTCGAGCATTCGGTCGGCTTCGTCGATGACGAAGATTTCGACGGCGCTCATCAAAAGCTTGCCGCGCTCGAAATGGTCCAGCAGGCGGCCGGGCGTGCAGATGAGAACGTCTGCACCGCGCTCGAGCTTGCGGTCCTGGTCTTCGAAGGAAACGCCGCCAATCAGCAGCGCGACGTTCAAACGGTGGTTCTTACCGTATTTTTCGAAGTTCTCCGCGACTTGCGCGGCGAGTTCGCGCGTCGGTTCGAGGATGAGCGTTCGTGGCATGCGGGCGCGGGCGCGGCCCTTTTCCAGCAGCGACAACATCGGCAATACGAAGGATGCCGTCTTGCCTGTTCCTGTCTGCGCGATCCCGCAAATGTCACGGCGCTGCAGGGCGAACGGGATTGCTCCTGCCTGAATAGGAGTGGGGATCGTGTAGCCGGCGTCGGTAACGGCGGAAAGCACTTTTTGGCTCAGGCCAAGGTCAGCAAATGTCGTCAAGGGGAAAACTATTTCCGTTCAGGTTCGGCCATACTCTGGTTGAGTCGGCGGGATTGCATGCCGCAATGCAGCGCGACATAGTCCCAAACGGCTTGCAAGTCAAGGAATACGGGCTCTGCAGCCGTCGAACAGGTAAAACTGTGGTTACTGCAATTGGTTATTTGATATAAGTCGCGAGTTTCAAGCCTGCGTTCAAGAAATACACCGGATCGACCGCGCGGCCGTTCTGGCGTACCTCGTAATGCAAATGCGTGCCCGTCGAGCGGCCGGTGCTTCCGGCAAGACCGATCACATCCGAGCGGCCGACCATGTCGCCGGCCGTCACCAGAATCTGCGACATGTGGCCGTAACGGGTAGAAATGCCGTTACCGTGATCGATCTCGACCATGTTGCCGTAGCCGCCCGTCCAGCCGGCATTGACGACCTTACCGGGGGCTGTCGGGCGGATCTCTTCGCCGGCAGCAAAGCGAAAGTCAACGCCGGAATGAAGGGCGAGACGTCCGAGGAAAGGATCGCGCCGATTGCCGAAGGGACTGGTGATTTCCTTGCCGATGGCCGGATTGCGGAATGGCAGGGATTCCGCCGTACTGCGAACGGCTTCGAGCCGGGTCAGGGCGGTATCGAGCTGCGCAAGGGAATTGTTGAAGTTGTCGCCGTTTTCCGGCTCGACATAGGGACCGCCGACAGCGCTGTCATCATCATCGGGCTTGACGGCTGCCTGCTCCGGTACGGCAATCCTGAAGCGGGTCAGGACTTTCTCGATATTGCTGGCGGCATCGCCCGCATCCACGGTCAGCTGCTCAACGCGGGCGCGCTGCTCTTCCTCGACGCCTTTCAGTGAAAGCGTGACCTTCGAGAACAGGCGGTCGGCACGATCGCCGACGGTTTCGGGTGTGGGGACATTGGCGAGTGTCGAATTGTCGGGCGTTGCGGCGGCGGGTTCGTCCGTGCCTGCCAGGAGCTTGTCGATCGCCCGGGCACCGCTTGAAAGCGACGCACGCTTGTCCGTTGCTTCGGGCGCGAGGGATTGAGCCGGTATCATCTCATCCTTCCTCGTCAGGCCGGAATTTTCCGCACGGTCGAGGAGGGAGCCAAACTTACCGTGGCGCGAGGTCAGCGCCATCTGCTGCTGCATGAGCTTGTCCACCTTGTCCTCCACCAGCTGCTGGTCGAGCAGCTGACGCGAGGTGACCCGATCGACCTGCGCACGAAGGGCCGCAATGCGATCCTCATAATCATGCTGCATGCGGGCTTGGCGCGCCATGGTGGCGCCGATCAGGTCGTCGCGAAGGACGAGGTAGGAGGTTGCAAGCAGATAGCCGATCACGAAAACGGCGGAAAAACAGAAGCCGAGGGCTGCCATCCACGGCTTTATGGTTACGTGCCGGACCTTGTCGCCACTGGCGAGAATGAGGATATGTTCCTTCGAACGCTTGCCGAATACGCGATTATGCTGTGCATGCGTCACGGAGAATCTCCCAATTGATGCGCCCGTGCTTCGATCAGGAATGATTACACACTGTTATGGTTAACAAATGCCTTAGCTGGCATATTAATGCACGTATAGGTTTATAGATTGCTGGTCGAGGTCAATGAACGATAGAAAGAAGGCGTGAGGCCTGCTTCGGCGCGCGCCAGGTCGTTGAATGGCGGTTTCAGCGGGCCGCGGAAGTTTGCACGCACCAGCTCCTTGAAGGTCTGCGCCGGGTCGCGGCGCTCGCGGGCGCAGAGAAAGCGGAACCATTTGGCGCCGATTGCCACATGCCCCTTTTCGTCATTGTAGATAACCTCGAGGACGGCCGCACTTTCGAGATCGCCGGTTTCACGCATCTTCGCCTGCAGCGAGGGCGTGACATCCAAGCCGCGGGCCTCGAGAATCAGGGGAACGACGGCAAGCCGCGCCGTGAGATCGTTTCTGGTCGCGTGCGCCGCCTGCCAAAGGCCGTCATGCGCGGGCATATCGCCGTAGTCGGCGCCAAGATCGCGCAGCCGCCCGCGAACCAAGCGGAAGTGCTTCGCCTCCTCGAAGGCAACCTGCATCCATCCGTCGAAGAAAGAATTGGGGACCGCTTCGGTGGCAAACCGCGCAACGATATCGAGCGCCAGGTCAACGGCGTTGAGCTCGATATGGGCGATCGCGTGAAGAAGCGCGATGCGACCGTTGACGGTGTGCAGCGAGCGCCTCTCGACCTGCGTCGGAGGTACCAGTGTCGGCTTTTCCGGGCGACCCGGCCTATCCGGCAGCGCCGCATCGCACGGCGAACGCAGGGAAACCCTTCGTGCGAACCAGCGGGTCGCAGCTTCCTGCGCCAGAGCTGTCTTGCGATCGAGATCGGCGGAACCGATGGCCTCGATCGCGCCACCGCGCAGAGATGGCATCGAAAGCGTACTCACGCGGCAAGGTTCCTGAGGGCCTTCAAAACCTCTTCGGCATGGCCGGGCACCTTGACCTTCTGCCAGATCATCGCGACGGTACCATCGGTGCGGATCAGAAAGGTCGTGCGCTCGACGCCCATGAAATTGCGGCCATACATGCTCTTTTCCTTCCAGACGCCATAGGCCTGCAGCGTCGTTTTCTCCTCGTCCGAGGCGAGCGCAACGGAAAGGCTGTATTTCTTGATGAAGCGTTCGTGGCATTTGACCGAATCAGGGGACATCCCGACGACCGCCGCTCCCGCGGGCATCGAACTCGTCGGCCAGAGCGGTAAAGGCCAGCGATTCCGCGGTGCAGCCGGTCGTATCGTCCTTCGGATAGAAGAACAGAACCAGCGGTTTTCCGCGGAAATCGGCAAGCGATACCCGCCCGCCGCCGTCGCGGGGAAGGTTGAAATCCGGCGCCGTGGCGCCGATGCCGAGAACCGCCATATGTGGAAACCTTTCTTTTGCCGGGTTTATGGATGACACTATGTTCCGCGGATATATATTGAAGCTCAAATCGTCCCGCCAGACCGGGCGGCCACATTCTAACTCGGGGTTATCCAAAGCGCATGTCGGCGATCCGCGGCGAAAAGGTTACATTTCGCAAAAAAGACATCGTCGCGCTGCATGAGCTTCCCTCCGCACAGGCCGAAGACCCCATCATCGTGCATTGCCCGCCGCCGCGGCGTTCACGCATGCGGCGTGCGGCCAATGTGACGGCTGGTTGCTTTGCCGCCGTTCTCTTTGTTCTGGCGGCGATCGTTTTCACTATCGAAAGCGGAATGTTCGACGCGACGCTGTCGCGCCAGGCGCAGACCGCGTTGAATTCGGCGATAGGTCCCCGCTACCGGGCAGAGGTGGGGTCGACCGTCATCCGGTTCACGTCCGGTGCACAGCTCGCGCTTGAAGCCCGTAACGTCAATATGGTCGATCAGGAAAGCGGGCAGCATCTGTCGACGACCGGCGCGATGCGCATGGCGCTCGATCCGTTTGCGCTTTTTCGCGGCCGGGTGGCCGTGACGGCGATCGAAGCCGACGATATTGCGCTCGACACGGCCCTTCTGCCGTCCGGCAGCCCGCTGGACTTAAGCAAGCTTCGCATCGACGCAATTCCGCAGGCGATGGAAGCTGCGTTTTCTCATCTCGATATCCTGGACGATTTTGTTGAGCGCGGGGGTACGGATACCGTGCGTCTCTCCGGCATCGACATCAAGCTCGCCGATACCGCGAATGGTCCGCTTTCGATCGTGGTCGACAATCTGGTCTTTGCACATGCGGGGCCATCTTCGCTGCATTTGACGGGCGAGGTGGCGATCAACGGCGAAGTGGCGATGCTGGACGTGCTTGCTGAAAGGAGCGCCGGGAAAGCGTCGCGGTTCATGGCAAAACTCACCCATGCCGATCTGACGCCATTTACCTTGAAGAGGAACGGGCTCGGGGAAATTCGGCAGGGCGTGAACAGTTTTGCGGACGTTGCCGTTTCCGCGGTGCGGGATGCAGGCGATGTTGCGCCCTCCCTGGCCGCCAGGGCGGATCTTGCGCCCGGGTCGATCTATGTCGACGGAGACGAGCAGCAGCTTTCCGGCGGCCGCATCAATCTCGGCTATGACTTTACGAAGCAGACGCTTGAGATCGCAAGATCGCAAGCGCAATTCGGCAACACCGCCGTCCCGTTCAACGGCGCAATCATCGACCTCGACAAGCTCGATCCGGCCGTCGGCAAGGGTTTTGGCATCGATCTCCTGATCAGCGGCGGCACGGCTGCGCCGGTGGGCTCGGGCGAACAGCCGCTCCCATTCGATATCCAGACGACGGGCCGCTACCTCGTCGCCTCGCGGGAACTGCAGTTCGCGGGCATGACAGTTTCTAGTCCTCTGGGGCAGCTGTTCGGATCGCTTCATGTCAAATTCGGCGACAAATCGCCGGAAATCAGCTTCGTCGGACAATCGCAGCAGCTTCAGACGGCTGCGATCAAGCAGCTCTGGCCCTTTTGGATGGCGCCCAGAGCGCGCGAATGGGTTTTGGGAAATCTCTTCGGCGGCACGGTCACGAACGCGTCGATCTCGGTATTCATTCCGTCCGGGAAATTGGACGAGGCCGTCGGCAAGGGGCTGAGACTCGGCGACGAGCAAATCCGTATCAATTTCGATATCGCCAATGCGCGCATGAACGTGGCAGGCGATATTCCGCCGATCCGCGATACGTCCGCCCATTTCGATCTGACCGGCCAGAGGGCGACGATTTCGATCAAAAGTGGCACGTCATATTTCGCGTCGGGCCGTTCCGTCAGCCTCGGAGAGGGTCAGTTCGTACTGCCCTCGACTTACCAGAAGCCACTGATGGCGGAAATGAAGCTCGCGATCTCCGGCGATGCCGATGCGGTGGGCGAACTCCTGACCTATAAGCCGGTCCAGGTCCTGCAGCGCGCGGGCCTTGTGCCTGGGGACCTGAAGGGCAAGATCACCGCCGACGTCGAGGCGCGGCTCGGCCTTCTGCGATCGCAGGATCCTCCGCCGCCCGAATGGAAGGCGACCATGCAGCTCAGCGGCGTCGATGTCGGCAAGCCGGTGTCGGGCCGGGTGATTACCAATCTGAATGGCGCGCTCGACGCCAATCCGCAGCAAGTGGCGCTCGACGCCGAGGGGCAGATCGACGGCGTTCCCGCCGAGATCGAGCTTGTTGAGCCGACCGACAAATCGTCCGGCCTCAAGCCGCAGCGCATCATCACGGCGACGCTGAACAACGCTCAGCGCGCAAAGGTGCTTCCTGGCCTATCCGGGATCATCGACGGTAGCCTGACGATGCAACTGACGAAAATCGATGAGGAACGCCAGAATGTTCAGATCGATCTCGACAAGGCGTCGTTACAGCTTCCCTGGATCGGTTGGGCGAAGGGAAGCGGGATCGGCGCAACGGCGGAATTCGAAGTATCGGGACCACCCGAGAAAACGCAGATCAGGAATTTCCGTCTGAAGGGCGACGGCTTTGGCGCCAGCGGCTCGTTTGCCCTCAGCAAGGGCGACCTCGAATCTGCCGATTTCGACAGCGTGAGACTTTCGTCCCTTGATGACTTTGCGATATCGATCCGGCGCAACAGGGGCAATTTCGACGTTTCGGTATCTGGAAACACTGCCGATGCGCGTCCGATCCTTGCACGATTGAAGAACGGACAGGGCGACAGCGACGGGGAGGGTGGTGGCAGTGCCAGCGTCTCGGTCCGTGCGAATCTCAACAGCGTCGTTGGCTTCAACGATGAAAAGATCGGCAATTTCGAGGCCAGATACGTATCGAGCGGCGGGCGGCTGCAGGCGCTGAACTTTTCCGGCATCACCGGCAGCGGCGAGGCGGTCGTCAGCCAGACAAGGGAAGGCCGCGCCTTGAATATCACGAGCGGCGATGCCGGTGCCGTCTCGCGCTTCGCCGATCTCTATCAGCATATGCAGGGTGGGCTGCTCAACATGTCGATCAGGCTCGGCAACGGCGGCAATTGGGATGGCTCGGTCGATATACGCCGCTTCGCCATCGTCAACGAACAGCGCCTGCACTCGATCGTTTCAACGCCGGTCGGCGAGAACCAGCGCAGCCTCAATTCCGCCGTCAAACGCAATATCGACACCTCCGCGCAGCGCTTCCAGCGCGGCTTCGCGCGCGTCGTGTCCCGCGGCGGCGTGGTCGGTATCGAAAACGGCGTGGTGCGCGGCGATCAGATCGGGGCCACGTTCCAGGGCGTGATCCGCGATCAGCGTGGCAACATGGATATGACCGGCACCTTCATGCCGGCCTATGGCTTGAACCGGCTGTTTGCCGAGTTGCCGGTCATTGGCATCATTCTCGGGAACGGTTCGGATCGCGGCCTGATCGGCATCACGTTCAAGCTGACCGGCAAGTTCGACCATCCGGCCATGCAGATCAATCCGCTGTCGATCATTGCGCCGGGCGTTTTCCGCAACATCTTCGAGTTCCAATAAAAAAGCCGACGCGAAGGCCGGCTTCCTTGGATTTCGATACCGTGTGGCTCAGGCCGCGCGGCGGATCAGGATGTGCTTCTTCTTGCCGAGCGACAGCTTGATGACGCCATCGGCGGTGATTTCAGCCGCTGCCGATCAGCCGACGCTCGTCGCTGACCGCTTGGTCGTTGATGCGCACGGCTACCGCCCTGAACGTGACGGCGGGCCTCGCCGTTGGAGTGAGCAAGGCCGGCGCCGCGACGATCAGCGAAAGCAGGCCGATATCCGGCGTCGAGTTCGGATGCGGGAACATCGACGGAGGGAAGGTTCTCGGCGATCCCGCCTTCTTCGAAGGTTTTTCGAGCCGTTTCCGCGGCCTCTTCGGCAACGGTGCGGCCATGCAGGATCGCCGTTACTTCGGTTGCGAGTATCTTCTTTACCTCGTTGATTTCCGAGCCACCGAGCGCAGACAAGCGTGCGATCTCGTCCATGGGCAAGGTGGTGTAAAGCTTGAGGAAGCGCGGGATGTCGGCATCTTCGGTATTGCGCCAGTATTGCCAGAAGTCATAGGCCGAGAACATATCGGCGTTCAGCCAGACGGCACCGGTCGCCGACTTGCCCATCTTGGCGCCGGAAGATGTCGTCAGAAGCGGTGAGGTCAGGGCATAGAGCTGTGTAGTCCCCATGCGGTGACCGAGGTCGATGCCGTTGATGATGTTGCCCCACTGGTCAGAACCGCCCATCTGCAGCTGGCAGGCCGTAGTGTTTTGCCAGTTCGACGAAGTCGTAGGCCTGCAGGATCATGTAATTGAATTCGAGGAACGAGAGCGACTGTTCGCGATCGAGACGCGTCTTCACGCTGTCGAAGGCCAGCATGCGATTGACCGAGAAGTGGCGACCGACATCGCGCAGAAAATCGAGGTAGTTGATCGAACGCAGCCATTCGGCGTTGTTGATCATCAAGGCGTCCTTCGGACCCTCACCGTAGGTCAGGTAATTCGAGAAGACACGCTTGATCGAGGCGATGTTGCTTTCGATCGTTTCGACGGTCATCAACTGGCGTGCTTCCTCCTTGAAGGACGGATCGCCTACCATGCCGGTGCCGCCGCCCATCAGCGAAATCGCGCGGTGGCCGGTTTTCTGCAGCCAGTGGAGCATCATGATCTGGATCAGCGAGCCTGCATGCAGGCTCGGCGCCGTCGGGTCGAAGCCGATATATGCCGTCACGCTTTCCTTGGCGAACAGATCGTCGAGGCCTGTTTCATCGGAGATCTGATGAATGAAAAAGCCGCGCTCTTTCAGGATGCGCAGGAAATCGGATTCGAACTCGGACACTGACTTCGTCTCTTCGGGGTGTCGGATCGAGACTCGTTTGAACCGCCCGCGGCGCGTTTAGCACTGTTTTGCCGAAAGTGCACTATTCCGTTCGGAATGTTTTGGAGGATGGATGGGTAAAATAAGAACCGCAATCGGCCTTATGAGCGGAACGTCGATGGACGGGATCGATGTCGCCCTGGTTCGTGCGCCACGGTGAAGCCAGCGTGGAACGCGGGCCGTTTCTGGGGGTGCCTTGACGATCCGGCCTTTCGCGACAGGCTGAAGCTTTCGCTTGAAGGCGCCAAATCCATACTCAGGCGCAAGGAACGCCCCGGCGAACTGGCAACAATCGAGCGAGAGCTTACGATGCGTCATGCATCTGCCGTAACGGAATTTCTCGATCGTTGCGGTCTGGATCGAGAGCGCGATCGATGTCGTCGGATTCCACGGCCAGACCGTGCTGCACCGGCCCGACGAGGCGCTGACCGTCCAGCTTGGCGACGGGCGGCTGCTTGCGAGCGAGACCGGCATCCCGATCGTTTACGACATGCGGGCGAACGACATGGTGCATGGCGGGCAGGGTGCGCCGCTCGTGCCGGCCTACCATGCGGCGCTTTCCGGGGACTCTTCGAGACGCCGAGCTGCCGGTCTGCTTCGTCAATATCGGCGGCATCTCGAACCTCACCGATATCGGCGCCGACGGCTCGATCGTCGCCTATGACAGCGGGCCGGGAAATACCTTGATCGACCAATGGGTCGAGACAGAATGCCGGGATTCCGTTCGACCAGGGCGGCATGATTGCTTCGGAAGGCAAGATCGTCGCCGAACTGGTCGACCGGTATCTGGAAAGCCCGTTCTTTACTGCCGGGAAACGCCGTTCGCTCGATCGCAATGACTTTCTACCGCCGAGCGGAGCGGACGCCGAGCTCGCGGACGGCGCGAGGACGCTCGCCTATGTGGCTGCCGCCTCGATCATCAAATCGGCCGGTCACCTGCCGGGGATGCCGACGCTCTACATCGTCTGCGGCGGCGGACGGCTGAACCGCACGATCATGCGCGATCTTGCTGATCTCGCTGCCCGCCAGAATGCCGACGTGATCTCCGCCGAGGTTGCGGGCTTTAACGGCGACGCCATGGAAGCTGAAGCCTGGGCCTACCTAGCAGTCCGGTCGCTGGAGGGACTGCCGCTGACTTTTCCGGGCACGACCGGCGTCAAGGAACCAGTCAGCGGCGGCATTCTTGCGAGGCCATGATGGTGGGAACGCTTATTCTCGAAACGTCGCGGCTGCGGCTGGTGATGTGGGACGCAAGCGATGCCGGACTGGTCCGCACGCTGCATTCGACGATTGGCACAACGCGCTATATGTCCGGCGGCACGCCTTGGAGCATCGAGAAGTGCGAGGAGCGGCTTGCCAGCTGGTTCAAAGAAAATGCGCAGGACGGAACGACAAAGTACAAGCTCCTGAGCAAAGATGATGGCCGCTTCATCGGCCGCGCTGGCATTTCGATGCATGACCGCGACGAGAACGAATTCGAACTCGGTTATGCGCTTTGCGAGGAAGAATGGGGAAAGGGCTATGCGACGGAAGTGGCCAGTGCGCTTGCGATGTGGTTCTTCGACAAGGGCTTCGCCACGCGTTTCATCGCTTTCACGCATCCGGAAAACTTCGCCTCGCAGCATGTACTGAAGAAGATCGGAATGCGGCCGGTCGCGCCGCGGCTGATCGACGGCTTTGTGGCGCCGACATTCGAGCTCGGCGCCACCGACATTTGATTGTCAGCGAATACGCTTCGCTGCCGGTTCCGGCACCAGTTCGCCGTTCAGGCGGCGGTCGAGATAGTCCTCGCATTCCGCCATCAGTGTTTCGACCTGGCCGTTGAAGAAGTGATTGGCATTCGGCACGGTACGGTGAGTGATGAGGATGCCCTTCTGCGTCTTCAGCTTTTCGACCAGACCGTTGACATCCTTTTCCGGCGCGACCTTGTCGGCTTCGCCGTTGATGATCAGGCCGGAAGACGGGCAGGGCGCCAGGAACGAGAAGTCGTAGGTGTTCGGTTGCGGCGCAATCGACATGAAGCCTTCGATTTCCGGGCGGCGCATCAGCAGCTGCATGCCGATCCAGGCGCCGAAGGAATAGCCAGCGACCCAACAGGTCTTCGAATTCGGCGATGCAAACTCTTGCACCCAATCGAGCGCGGAAGCGGCATCCGAAAGCTCGCCGGCGCCGTGGTCGAATTCGCCCTGGCTGCGGCCGATTCCGCGGAAGTTGAACCGCAATGTCGTGAACCCGCGCTTCTGGAACATGTAGAAGAGCTGGTAGACGATCTGGTTGTTCATCGTGCCGCCGAACTGCGGGTGCGGGTGCAGGATAAGGGCGATCGGCGCACTTTTTTCCTTGGAGGGCTGGTAGCGGCCTTCAAGACGGCCGGCTGGGCCGTTGAAAATGACTTCGGGCATCGGTACTCCGGGTTTTTATTTTCGCGTTCCTGCTGCTTAGACTTGACGAACGTTGTCAGCTTTTCTAAAACGCAGTTTAGAACAATTCGAAACTTGCATGCGATCCACGCATCGTGGACGTGTCATAAGGCAAGCCCGGCGGAAATTTCAAGGAAAATGAACCGTGGCAGCCTAGCAGGATCAAGCGCAGGACAAAAGAGCATGGCGCCGCCCCGCCTTTATCTTGATTGGAACGCGACATCGCCGCTGCATCCCGCAGCGCGCGAGGCGGTTCTAAGCGCGCTTGCTCTGTTTGGAAATCCGAACTCTGTTCACGGCGAAGGCCGCGCCGTACGCGCTGCGATCGAGGGTGCGCGCCGCCAGATCGCGGCGCTGACCGCGGCCGAACCGGCACATGTGATTTTTACCAGCGGCGCGACGGAAGCGGCCAATATGGTGCTGACGCCGGATTTCCGCATGGGGCGCACGCCGCTTGCGATCGACCATCTCTACTATTCGGCGATCGAGCATCCGGCCGTGCGAGAAGGCGGGCGCTTTCCTGCTGAAAGACGACTGAGATTCCGGTCACGTCCGCAGGTGTCGTGGATCTGGCAGCGCTGGAGAGATTGCTTGCGGGCCACGACAGGGCCTCGGGCTTGCCGATGGTGGCGATCATGCTCGTCAACAACGAGACGGGTATCGTCCAGCCGGTCCGCGAAGCCGCCAAGATCGTACAGACGTATGGCGGACTTCTCGTCGTGGATGCGGTGCAGGCAGCAGGACGCCTGAAGCTCGACATCGACGAGCTCCGGTGCCGATTTTTTGATCGTGTCCTCACACAAGCTCGGCGGGCCGAAAGGCGCCGGTGCGCTTGTTTCGCGCGGTGAGGCGCTGATGCCGAGGCCGCTGATCCGCGGTGGTGGCCAGGAAAAAGGTCACCGTTCGGGGACTGAGAATTCCGCCGCCATCATTGGCTTCGGTGCCTCCGCAGCCGCGGCACTTGCCGAGTTCGACGAGCGCAATAGCAGATTTGAAAGGCTTCGCGACCCGTCTTGAGGCCGGAATGCGGCGCGCAGCGCCCGGTTTACTGATTTATGGCGCGGACGGGCCGCGGGTATCGAATACGAGCTTCTTCACGCTTCCGGGCCTCAAGGCCGAGACCGGCCAGATCGCCTTCGATCTCGAAGGCGTTGCGCTTTCGGCGGGCTCCGCCTGCTCGTCCGGCAAGGTCGGCGAAAGCCATGTGCTTGTGGCCATGGGCGAGGACCCGAAAATGGGCGCGCTGCGCATCTCGCTCGGTTTTGCGACGACGGAAGAGGAAATCGACGGGGCGGTCGCCGCCTTTGCGAAGATAGCCGGGCGGTGCAGGCCGGCCGGAGAGGTGGCCTAACGGCCTCACTAAATCGCGGAAATGCAAATTTCCGCTTGCCAATCGGGCTGAAAAGCGCCTTTTGGCCACCTACATACGGGGTAAGGAATATTGCCCCAAGACAAGCTGCCGGACCTTTACCCGGCAAGATTGGAGAACGACATGCCCGCCGTCCAAGATACGGTTGAACGCGTCCGCCAGATCGACGTGGACCAGTACAAATACGGCTTTCGAAACCATCATCGAGATGGACAAGGCACCCAAGGGCCTGTCCGAAGAGATCATTCGTTTCATCTCCGCCAAGAAGCGATGAGCCTGAATGGATGCTCGAATGGCGCCTTGAAGCATACAAGCGCTGGCTGACGATGGACGAGCCCACTTGGGCTCGGGTCGACTATCCGAAGATCGACTTCAATGAAATCCACTTATTACGCTGCGTCCGAAGAGCACATCCGGCCCGTCGTCGCTGGCTGAAGTCGATCCGGAACTGCTGAAGGTCTACGAGAAGCTGGGCATCCCGCTGCGCGAGCAGGAAATCCTTGCCGGTGTCGCAAGGTTGAGCAAGCGCGAAGATCGAGAAGCCAGTGACAACGTTTAAATCGGCGCGTGCGTTCGATTCCGTGTTCGACAGCGTCTCGTGTACGACCTTCAAGGAAGAGCTGACAGAAGGCCGGCGTGATCTTCATGTCGATCTCCGAAGCGATCCGAGAGCATCCCGAACTCGTGCAGAAGTATCTCGGCTCCGGTCGTTCCGCAGACTCGGACAATTACTACGCGACGCTGAACTCGGCCGTCTTCACGGATGGCTCCTTCGTCTATCGTGCCGAAGGGCGTGCGCTGCCCGATGGAGCTTTCCACCTATTTCCGCATCAACGAGAAGAATACCGGCCAGTTCGAGCGCACGCTGATCATCGCCGAGGAAGGCGCCTATGTGTCCTACCTCGAAGGCTGCACGGCGCCACAGCGTGACGAAAACCAGTTGCACGCCGCCGTCGTCGAACTGATCGCGCTGGACGATGCCGAAATCAAGTATTCCACCGTCCAGAATTGGTATCCGGGCGATGCCCAGGGCAAGGGCGGCATCTACAACTTCGTCACCAAGCGCGGCGATTGCCGCGGCGACCGATTCGAAGATCTCGTGGACGCAGGTCGAGACCGGCTCCGCCATCACCTGGAAGTACCCGTCCTGTCATCCTGCGCGGCGACGATAGCCGCGGCGAGTTCTATTCGATTGCCGTGTCCAACGGCCATCAGCAGGTCGACAGCGGTACCAAGATGATCCATCTCGGCAAAAACACCTCGAGCCGCATCATTTCCAAGGGTATTGCCGCCGGCGTGTCGCAACAACACCTATCGCGGTCAGGTGTCGGCCCACCGCAAGGCCTCGAAAACGCGCGCAACTTCACGCAGTGCGACTCGTTGCTGATCGGCGACAAGTGCGGCGCGCATACGGTGCCCTACATCGAGGCAAAGAATTCGACGGCACATTTCGAGCACGAGGCGACGACCTCGAAGATCTCCGAAGATCAGCTCTTCTATTGCCTGCAGCGGGGCATCCCGGAAGAAGCGGCGATTGCGCTGATCGTCAACGGCTTCGTCAAGGAAGTCCTGCAGGAACTGCCGATGGAGTTCGCCGTCGAGGCGCAGAAGCTGATCAGCATCTCGCTCGAAGGCAGCGTGGGCTAACGCCAAACGAAACGACTACGCAATGGCGCGCGCGGCGCGCCTTTCTACGATTGCTTTTTATGGGACATAACCATGCTTGAAATCAGAAACCTGCACGCCTGCATCGCCGAAGACGGCACCGAAATCATCCGCGGCTTGGACCTTACGGTGAAGGCCGGCGAAGTCGCTGCCATCATGGGGCCGAACGGCTCTGGCAAGTCGACGCTCTCCTATATTCTCGCGGGTCGCGAAGACTATGAAGTGACCGAAGGCGACATTCTTTACAACGGCGAGAGCATCCTCGAGCTCGACGCTGCCGAGCGCGCCGCCAAGGGCATTTTCCTCGCCTTCCAGTATCCGGTTGAGATCCCGGGTGTCGCCACCATGCAGTTCTTGAAGGTCGCGATGAACGAGCAGCGCAAGGCGCGAGGCGAAGAAGAGCTGAAGACGCCGGATTTCATGCGCCTCGTCAAGGACGCGGCCGGCAAGCTGCAGATCAATACCGAGATGCTGAAGCGTCCGCTGAACGTCGGCTTCTCCGGCGGCGAGAAGAAGCGCGCCGAGATCCTGCAGATGGCGCTGCTTCAGCCGCAGCTTTGCGTGCTCGACGAGACCGATTCCGGCCTCGACATCGACGCGCTGAAGATCGTTGCCGATGGCGTCAACGCACTGCGCTCGCCGGATCGCGCGGTGGTCGTCATCACCCATTACCAGCGCCTGCTCGATTACATCGTTCCGGACACGGTTCACGTCCTCTACAAGGGCCAGGTGATCAAGTCGGGCGACAAGACGCTGGCGTATGAGCTCGAAGCCAACGGATACGCCGACATCATCGGAGCGGCAGCCTGATTCAGGCGGAAAGGACGGGTCTCATGAACATGCAGACGACGAGCCGCCTGACTGCCGCGGAAGCGGCGCTCGTTGAGGCTTTCAACAATCAATTCGGCGAACTGCCGGGCGACGGCGCCGTGACGGCGACCCGCGACCGGCTGCTCGACGACCTGAAGAAGGGCGGCCTGCCGACACGGAGGATCGAGGCCTGGCACTATACCGACCTCAAGAACCTGCTGCGCGAGGTGCCGGCCACTGCCGGGGACGCCGCGTCGAAAGAGATCGAGCCGTTGATCGAAGGTTCTTCGGTTCTTTCGATCGTGCAGGGCCATGCGGATCCTAGCGCAAGGGCGGGCGACCTCGAAATTTCCAGCTACGCGCAGCGCCTGATCGACGGTTCGGCTGCCGCCGCGCTTGGCGCGCTCGGCGCGGATGACGCCGTCGGCCGCATCAATGGCAGCTTCGTGCGCGACGGCTATGTCGTCGACATCCCTGCAAAGACCGAGTTCCAAAAGCCGCTGGAGATCGACGTCGTTCACGCCGGCGGCCAGATCCATACGCGCCTGCCGGTGTCCTTCGGCGAAAACGTCAAGGCGACCGTGATCGAGCGTCACCTATCGGTGACCGGGGATGCGGCATTCGTGTCCCATGTCAGTGACATCACGATCGGCGAGGGCACGGAACTTATCTGGATCATCCTGCAGCAGCAGGGCCGCGAGGATACGCATCTCGGCCAGATCCGTATCGATCTCGGCGCCAATGCCAAGCTGAAGCTCTTTGTCATCAACGCTGGCGGCAAGCTGGTGCGCCAGGAAATGCATATCAAGGTGACGGGCGAGGGTGCGGACCTGACGCTCCGAGGCATCAACCTGCTCGGCGGCGATACGCATACCGACGTGACGATGGTGCTTGGCCACAACGTTCCGCACACCGGTTCGACGGAGATCATCCGCAACGTCGTCTTCGACCGCGCCAAGGGGGTCTTCCAGGGCATGATCCGGGTTGCGCCTGACGCGCAGAAGACCGATGCGAAGATGTCCTGCAACACGCTGCTGATGTCGGACGATGCCGACTTCTCGACAAAGCCGGAGCTTGAAATCTTCGCCGACGACGTCCAGTGCGGCCACGGTGCGACCGTTACCGACATCGATGACAATCATCTCTTCTATATGATGGCGCGCGGCGTTCCGGAGAACAAGGCCCGCGCGATGCTCGTCAATGCCTTTGTTGCGGAGATCGTCGAAGAACTTGAAGACGAATCCCTGGTCGAGGCGCTGGAAGGCGTCATCTCGGCCTGGCTCGAAAAGCACGCCTGATCGGATAAGCGCCATGGACAAGATAGTACCGGCAGCCACCTACGACGTCGAAGCCATCCGCAAGGATTTTCCGATCCTTGCGCGGGAGGTTTATGGTAAGCCACTGGTCTATCTCGACAACGGCGCGTCCGCACAGAAGCCGCAGGCCGTCATCGACGCCATCTCGCGGACCTATTCGAACGAGTATGCGAATGTGCACCGCGGCCTGCATTACCTCTCCAATGCCGCAACCGAAGCCTATGAAGGCGCGCGCGAAAAGGTGCGCAGTTTCCTGAATGCGCCGTCGGTCGACGACATTGTCTTCACGAAATCCTCGACGGAGGCGATCAATACGGTCGCGCATGGCTGGGGAATGCCGAAGATCGGCGAGGGCGACGAGATCGTCGTCTCGATCATGGAGCACCACTCCAACATCGTCCCTTGGCATTTCATCCGCGAACGGCAGGGCGCCAAGCTGGTCTGGGTGCCGGTGGACGACGAAGGTGCCTTTCATATCGAGCACTTCGAGAAGAGCCTGACGGAGCGCACCAAGCTTGTCGCGATCACGCATATGTCGAATGCGCTCGGCACGATCGTTCCGGTCAAGGAAGTTTGCCGTATTGCTCATGAGCGCGGCATTCCGGTCTTGATCGACGGTTCGCAGGGTGCCGTGCACCTGCCGGTCGATGTCCAGGATATCGACTGCGACTGGTACGTCATGACCGGCCACAAGCTCTACGGTCCCTCGGGAATCGGCGTGCTCTACGGCAAGAAGGACCGGCTTCGCGAGATGCGTCCATTCCAGGGTGGCGGCGAGATGATCTTCGAGGTGACCGAGGATGCGGTCACCTACAACGACCCGCCGCATCGCTTCGAAGCCGGGACGCCGCCGATCGTTCAGGCGATCGGCCTCGGTTATGCGCTGGACTATATGGAGAAGGTCGGCCGCGAGGCGATTTCGCGTCATGAAGCCGAACTGACGGCCTATGCTGGCGAGCGCCTGCGGTCGATCAACTCGCTGCGCGTCTTCGGAACGGCACCCGGTAAAGGCAGCATCTTTGCGTTCGAACTCGCCGGTCTTCACGCTCACGACGTTTCGATGGTCATCGACCGGCAGGGCGTTGCGGTGCGTGCCGGCACGCATTGCGCCATGCCGCTCTTGAAACGCTTCGGCGTCACCGCCACATGCCGTGCATCCTTCGGCATGTACAATACACGTGCCGAGGTCGATGCCTTGGCTGACGCGCTGGAATATGCGCGCAAGTTCTTTGCTTGAGGAGTGTCCGTATGAGCCTGGACGAGAGCGAACAGAAGACCGACGTGCGCGAGGGCATCGTGCATTCGAGCATTCCTGCCGATGAACTGGCGCGCCTCAGCGACGACGTCATCGGGGCGCTGAAAACCGTCTACGATCCGGAAATTCCCGCCGACATCTTTGAACTCGGTCTGATCTACAAGATCGACATCGAAGACGACCGGATGGTGAAGATCGTCATGACGCTGACGGCGCCAGGCTGCCCGGTTGCCGGCGAAATGCCGGGTTGGGTCGAGAATGCCGTCGGCGCCGTCGAAGGCGTATCCGGCGTCGAGGTCGCAATGACCTTCGATCCGCCGTGGACGCCGGACCGCATGTCGGAAGAGGCGCAGGTGGCCGTCGGCTGGTATTGAGGGTCAGGCGGCCGACTTTTCATTGGGCATGATGGGAGCAAGGCTGATCCCGAACGCCTTGCGATGAGAGGACATACATCAATGAAAAGGCGTAAGACGAATTTCGCGTTTGATTAAGGGATTGAAGCATTAGGCATAACTGCCTAAATTAAAGAGATGAAGCGCCGGATCTTGACCCCGGTGTGGAAGGAGAATGAGCCGATGGGCTTTGCAGTGATGAGCATGACCGGCACCGCCGCGGCGCGCGTAAAGGCAATCGTTGAAAATTCCGGGCCGGACGCCAAGGGCATCCGCGTCGGCATCAAGAAAGGCGGCTGCGCCGGGATGGAATATACCATCGAGCTGGTGAGCGAACCCAATGCCAAGGACGACCTGATCGAGCGCGACGGCGCCAAGGTCTGGGTGGAGCCCTCTGCGGTCCTCTATCTGCTCGGCACGGAAATGGACTTCGAGACCACGACGCTGCGCTCGGGCTTCACCTTCACGAACCCGAACCAGACATCGGCCTGCGGCTGCGGCGAATCCGTCGAGCTTAAGCCTGCCGATCTCGCGGCGCTTGCCGCGCGCGGCGACGCGGTGGTGCCTGCCGCGCACTGAATTCTTCGGGGCCGAAACCGAAAGCCGCCAGCAATGGCGGCTTTGTTATTTTGATTTGTCCCTTTCAGCAGCGAAACAGTTTCTACCTTATGATCATCGAAACGCTGCTACTGCTCTTTGCCAAAGGCGCGCTTCTCGGCCTCATCGTCACAGCGCCGCCGGGGCCGATCGCGACGCTCTGCATCAACCGCAGCCTTCATCGTGGTTTCGGATCGGGCGCAGCCATCGGCATTGGGGCAGCGCTTGGCGATGCGTGTTACGCGCTGGTCGCAGCCGCCGGTCTCGCGATGGTTTCGGATATCGTCGATGACTATTCGCTGCCGATTGCGGCGGCCGGCGGTGCACTTCTGATCTTTCTCGGCATCCGAGATCTCATGACGCCGCCCGCCGGTGCCTTGCAGGTCGGTGCGCGTGATCTCTTGCGCACGATCGCCTCGACCTTTCTGCTGGCGATTTCCAACCCCGGCGCGCTTCTGTCCTTCGGGGGCCTCTTTGCTGGCCTTGGCTTGGTCGATGGCAAAACCGTCACCGAGGTGGCATCGATCGTCACCGGCGTGTTCTTCGGGGCCATGGTGTGGTGGACGGCGCTGAGCGCGGCGGTGAATCTCGCCCGCGACAGGATTTCACGCGATCTCACGCTGCTGATCCGCCGCATTTCCGGGGGCCTGATCATTGCCTTCGGCACCGTCGTTCTCGGCTTTGCCGCGCGGCTGCTGCTCGCGTAGAGAGTTAGGGGTGCCGGTCAGTTGCGCTTGATGCTGATCAGTAGTCGCGACGCCGGAGGATTTGGCCAGGGTGCAGAGGTTTGTCGCGGGAAACGCCTAGGCGACGGCCTTTGCTCTAAGCTTTTTTCGGCGCAATATGGCCATTGCTCATGACCGGTTGGCGCCCTGCCAAGTGCTCAGTTTTAACTGCCATGCCTCTGGCTGATGGAGCTTTCGATGTCCTCAAGCTTTAACGTTCACAACGCGGCCGGCTACGAGCAGCTCATGGGACGCTGGAGCCAAAAGCTCGCGTCGCCATTCATCGAGTTTGCGGGCCTTGCCGATGGTGAGAAGGTACTTGATGTCGGTTGCGGCACGGGCAGCCTGACATTTGCCCTTGCCAAGGCCGCTGATCTCAGCGAGATCGCTGCCGTCGACTATTCGCCAGTCTTCGTCGAGGAGGCAATTCGGCGCAACATCGACCCGCGCATCAAGATCGGGCAGGCGGACGCTTGCTCTTTGCCTTTCGAAGACGGAGGCTTCGACCGCGCGCTCGCACTGCTCGTTCTTCATTTCGTGCCCGAGGCCGGGCGGGCCGTTGGAGAGATGCACCGCGTCGTGCGTCCGGGCGGGGTAGTCGCCGCAGCTGTCTGGGATCATCTCGGCGGCATGCCCGGCATGCGAATGATGGTCGACACCGTGGCGGCACTCAGCGAGACCGGGCGGCAGCTGCGCAATCGCTATTGCTTTCAGCCGATGATGGAGCCTGGCGAAATGAAGCGGACTTTTGTCGAGCAGGGTCTGCTGGACGTGACCGAAACCCAGCTGGTGATCCGCATGGAGTACCAGAACTTTAATGATTACTGGGCACCTATTGCCGCAGGCGAAGGGCCTCTTGGCAAATATGTGGCGACGCTCGACGCCGCTGAGCGGGCGCGCATCGATGCTGCCGTACGCGACGCATACGAGGCGGGCCGGTCCGATGGCCCAAGGTCGTTCGCAAATGTTGCCTGGGCCTGTCGCGGCATCGTTCCCTGAGCCGGCAGCCAGAGGTCTGAGCCGCCCCCGCCGTTTCTTACACGCACGATCCTTGATCTTAGGGCCGAAGGCCCCTCCGACGAGGAGCCTTCCAGCCCCCGCTTCAGGCTCGGGGCATTCATCGCTGCAATCGATTCACCGGATCGATCGGCTCGGGCTTTGCCCGACCCCTTCTACTCCGCCGCCTCTGCGTAGCTCTCCACCGGCGGGCAGGTGCAAACGAGGTTCCTGTCCCCGTACACATTGTCGACGCGGTTGACCGGGGACCAGTATTTGTCGACACGGAAGGCCCCGGGCGGGAAGCAGGCTTGTTCGCGGCTGTAGGGGCGGTCCCATTCGCCGACGAGGTCTTCCACCGTGTGCGGGGCGTTCTTCAGCGGGTTGTTGACTTTGTCCATGCGGCCTTCCTCGATGGCGCGGGCTTCCTCGCGGATCGCCAGCATTGCCTCGCAGAAGCGGTCGAGCTCGGCCTTGGTTTCGGACTCGGTCGGCTCGATCATCAGTGTGCCGGCGACCGGCCAGCTCATGGTCGGGGCATGGAAGCCGCAGTCGATCAGGCGCTTGGCGATGTCGTCGACCGTGACGCCTGCGCTGTCGGCCAGCGGACGCGTGTCGATGATGCATTCATGCGCGACGCGGCCGCTCTCGGACTTGTAGAGCACCCCGTAGGCGCCCTTCAGGCGGGCGGCGATGTAGTTGGCGTTGAGGATCGCAACCTTGGTTGCCTGCGTCAGGCCTTCGCCACCCATCATCAGCACATAGCTCCAGGAGATCGGCAGGATCGAGGCCGAGCCGAAGGCCGCTGCCGAGACGGCGCCTGAGCGTCCGTCCGTTTCCGGGTGGCCGGGCAGATGAGGCGCCAGATGGGCCTTGACGCCGATCGGGCCCATGCCGGGACCGCCGCCGCCATGCGGGATGCAGAAGGTCTTGTGCAGGTTGAGGTGGCTGACGTCGGAACCAATGTCACCGGGACGCGACAAGCCGACCATGGCGTTCATGTTGGCGCCGTCGAGATAGACCTGGCCGCCGTGCTTGTGCACGAGATCGCAGATCTCCTTCACCGTTTCCTCGAACACGCCATGGGTCGAAGGATAGGTTATCATGCAGCAGGAGAGATTTTCCGCATGCTCCTCCGCCTTGGCGCGGAAGTCGTCCATGTCGATGTCGCCGTTCCCGCGAACCTTGACGACGACGACCTTCATGCCGGCCATCTGCGCGGAGGCGGGGTTGGTGCCGTGCGCCGAGGTCGGGATCAGGCAGACGTCGCGATGGCCGTTGCCGTTGGCGATATGGTAGTTGCGGATCGTGAGCAGGCCGGCATATTCGCCCTGCGCGCCGGAATTTGGCTGCATGGAGAAGGCGTCATAGCCGGTCACGGCGCAGAGTTTTTCCGTCAGATCGTCGATCATTTCGCGGTAGCCGAGCGCCTGATCGGTCGGAGCATAAGGATGGATATCCGAAAACTCCGGCCAGGTGATAGGCAGCATTTCCGCCGTGGCGTTCAGCTTCATGGTGCAGGAGCCGAGCGGGATCATCGCGCGGTCGAGCGCGAGGTCGCGGTCGGAGAGCCGGCGGATGTAGCGGGTCATTTCGCTTTCGGCGCGGTTCATGTGGAAGATCGGATGCGTCAGATATTCGCTGGTGCGCAGCAGATCCTTCGGCAGGCGGTAGCCTGGCTCGAAATCGGCGACGGCGAAATTGCCGCCGAAGGCGCGCCAGGCGGCTTCGAGCGTCGCGGGGCGCGTGCGCTCATCGAGGCTCATGCCGATCTTGGTCGTGCCAACCTTGCGCAGGTTGATACCCTCGGCGACGGCCGCGCGCAGGATGAGGCCCTGCATGTGGCCGACATCGACAGTGAGTGTGTCGAAGAAGGTTTCGGGCTCTATCCTGTAGCCTAGCTTTTCTAGGCCTTTAGCCATCAGCACGGCCTTCTGGTGGACCTGCTGGGCGATCGCCTTGATGCCCTTGGGACCGTGGAAAACCGCATACATCGAGGCCATGACGGCGAGCAGCACCTGCGCGGTGCAGATGTTCGACGTCGCCTTTTCGCGGCGGATATGCTGTTCGCGGGTCTGCAGCGACAGCCGGTAGGCGCGATTGCCGCGGGCGTCGACCGAGACGCCGACGAGACGGCCGGGCATGGAGCGCTTGTGCGCATCCTTGACCGACATATAGGCGGCATGTGGCCCGCCGTAGCCGACCGGAACGCCGAAGCGCTGCGACGAGCCGATCGCAATATCGGCGCCCATTTCGCCCGGCGACTTCAGAAGCGTCAGCGCGAGGATATCGGCCGCGACGATGGCGATCGCGCCCGTCTGGTGCAGGCGGGAGATCAGGCCGGTGAAATCATGCACGTGGCCGTGCGTGCCCGGATACTGGAAGATGGCGCCGAAGACGTCCACCGGATCGAGATCCTTGAAGGGGTCACCGACGATGACGGTCCAGCCGAGCGGTTCGGCGCGGGTCTGGATGAGCGCGATCGTCTGCGGATGGCAGGCGGCATCGACGAAGAAGGCCTTGGCCTTAGACTTCGCGACGCGCTCGGCAATCGCCATGCCTTCGGCAGCAGCGGTCGCTTCGTCGAGAAGCGAAGCGTTGGCGACGTCGAGACCGGTCAGGTCGCAGATCATCGTCTGGTAGTTCAAGAGCGCTTCCAGACGACCCTGACTGATCTCCGGCTGGTAAGGCGTGTAGGCCGTGTACCAGGCCGGATTTTCGAGGATGGTGCGCTGGATGACCGGCGGCGTGATGGTGCCGTAATAGCCTTGGCCGATCAGGGAAACGAGGACCTTGTTCTTGTTGGCGGTCTCGCGCAGCTTGTCGAGCGCCTCGCGCTCCGTCATCGGCGCGCCCCAGGCAAGCGCCGCCTTCTGGCGGATCGCAGGCGGCACGGTCGCCTCGATGAGGCTGTCGAGGCTGTTGTAGCCGACGACCTTCAACATGTCGCTCATTTCGGCCGGCGACGGGCCGATATGGCGGCGGTTGGCGAAGTCGTAGGGCTGGTAGTCGGTAAACTGGAATTCTGTCGGCGTCGTCATTACGCGGTGAGCTCCTTATAGGCCGCTTCGTCAAGCAGGCCATCGGGCATCGGCCGGATTCTTGAGCTTCAGCTTGAAGAACCAGCCGGCGCCCTGCGGGTCGGAATTGACCAGCGACGGATCGGCAGTGATCGCTTCGTTGACTTCGGTGATCTCGCCATCGAGCGGACAATAGACTTCCGAGGCAGCCTTCACGGATTCGACGGTGGCCGCATCGTCATTCTTGGAAAAGGTCGCGCCCACTTCCGGCAATTCGACGAAAACGAGGTCGCCGAGCTGTTCGACTGCATAATTCGTAATGCCGACCGTCGCCACGCCATCTTCGAGCTTCAGCCATTCATGTTCTTCGGTAAATTTCAGCATGGTTTTGTTCCTCTTTGGAAATATCTTAGCGTTTGTAGGTCGGCGTGATGAAGGGCAGGGCGGCGACCGTAGCGGGGAGATACTTGCCGCGTACCTCAGCGTAAATTTGGGTTCCAACGGAGGCGTGCGAAACCGGCACATAGCCCATGGCAACCGGGCCTTCGACACTCGGGCCGAAGCCGCCCGAAGTGACTTCGCCGATCTCGGTCTTGCCTTCGGCATCCGCATAGAGCTTGGAATGGCCGCGCACCGGCGCCTTGCCTTCCGGCTTCAGGCCGACGCGGCGGCGTGCGGCACCATTGTCGAGTTCGCCGAGAATGCGTGCTGCACCCGGAAAGTTCCCCGCGCGCGCTCCGCCCGTCCTGCGGGCCTTCTGCATCGCCCATTCGAGCCCCGCCTCGACCGGCGTTGTGGTGGCGTCGATGTCGTTGCCATAGAGGCAGAGTCCGGCCTCCAGACGCAGCGAATCGCGGGCGCCGAGGCCGATCGGCTGCGCATCGGGATGTTCGAGCAACCGCCCGGCGACATCCTCCGCCTTGTTAGCGGGTACGGAGATCTCGAAGCCGTCCTCGCCGCTGTAGCCGGAGCGGGAGACGAGACAGGAGATGTCGTGCAAGCGGCAGTGGCGCACGTCCATGAACTTCATCGCCGCGACATCCGCCCAGAGTTCGGCCAGCACGTTGACGGCGCGCGGACCTTGCAGCGCGACTAACGCGCGGTCGAGAAGGGTTATGTCGCAGCGGTCGCCGATATGCTTTTGCATGTGCGCGACATCGGCCTCCTTGCAGGCGGCGTTGACGACGACGAAGAGATGGTCGTCGAGATGGGTGATCATCAAGTCGTCGAGGATGCCGCCGTTTTCGTCGGTGAAGAAGCCGTAGCGCTGGCGGCCTTCGGCGAGGCCGAGAATGTCGACGGGCACGAGGCTTTCGAGTGCGAGGGCGGCATCTTCGTATCTGCCGGACTTCGCCCTCACGACGACCTGACCCATGTGGGAGACGTCGAAGAGGCCGGCGCCGGCGCGCGTCTGCAGGTGTTCCTTCAGCACGCCGGCCGAATACTGAACGGGCATCTCGTAGCCTGCGAAAGGCACCATGCGGGCACCGAGCGAAAGATGCAGCGCGTGTAGCGGAGTTTTCTTGAGGGCAGCAGTATCGTCCAACGACGCCTCCGGGGTTTGCGCGTGGAATTCCATGCGCGGGCTCAATCTGAAGGCGCGGCTACGCCTTGCTTTCGAGCCCCCTCTGTCCCTGTGCCTGAGATTGTTATCCCTTCGGCGAGCGTTTCGAGAACGCTTCTCTCCAGAGTTCCGTCTGCCCCTTGCTGGTCCTTTGGCCTGAGAGTTTCCGGGGCGGTTGCTCCTTCGGCACCGGCCGTCTGTAGACCGGATTCTCCCAACAGGGTTGCGGCAATTATCCGGCGCAGCAGGCTCTTGGCAAGGGGGAATGTCGCCGCCGAACAAATTTTTGTCGCGCCGACTTTCGACAAAGTGTTGAACTGCGTCAAATGGGCTTTTGCTTTTTTCGGATAAAGTGCTTAATCGCGAAATCCGCTAAAGAGGATCCAGATGATGAAAACGGGCCGAAACGCTGGCATGCTGACGCGCATTCTCTGCGCGCTGAGCTTGCTTATGCTTGGCCTTGCGCATCAGGCGCCGCAGGCGGCTGCGGCGGACGCGGAGTATAATAGCGCCGCATACGTCCTGCCGGACGGCACCCACGCCTCGCTTTGCGTGACCGCTCCGGACAGCAGCGGCAAGACGGCCCCTCTGAAGCCGAATTGCGACGTCTGCCGGCTTACGGCTTTCGTCATCCTGCCGGTGCCCGATAACGGCTCCTGGCTGCATCTCGAGTTCGCGACGCTGCATAACCCCCCGGTTGTTGCCGACAGCCCCATCGGGGTGCACGCTGTCGAACGGCCGAAGTCCAGGGCACCGCCGGTTCTGGCCTGATCTCCAGCCACCACCGAAATGACACGACAATGCCGGTGCGCCAGCCATTGCGAGCTGCAGCCGGCGAGGAGATACCCGATGAAGACAATCAAGACACTCAGCGCTGCGGCTCTGGTTTTCGCAGTCGCATTCACGGCAGCGCGGGCGCATGTCACCTTTCTTGATCCCGAAGCCCCACAGGAAAAGACGTTCCTGGCAACGCTGCAGGTGCCGCATGGCTGTGACGGCAAGCCCACCAACGAAGTGCAGGTGAAGCTGCCGGAAGGCTTTGTATTCGCCAAGCCGCAGCCGAAGGCCGGCTGGGAACTTGAAGTGATCAAGGGCGACTATCAGAAGACCTACGACAATCACGGCACCAAGGTGAAATCCGGCGCAGTCGAAATCCGCTGGAAAGGCGGCAACCTCTCGGACGATTTTTACGATACCTTCGTGATCCAGGGCAAGGTTTCGGGCGTGGATGCCGGAACATCGCTGGCCTTTCCGGTGAAGCAGCTTTGCGGCGATGCGGCCGAGGCATGGGACCAGCTCGCAACCGATGGCGGCGATCCCCATAGGCTTAAGAGCCCGGCGCCGTTGCTGAAGGTCGTTGAAGGTGGCGACAATGGCCATGACCATGGCGACATGGCCGGGATGGACATGAATGCTGCAGCAGGCGGCACTGCAACACTCGGCGACCTCGAAATTTCCGGCGCCTTTACGAAGGCAATGCTGCCCGGCCAGCCGGTCGGCGGCGGCTTCTTTACTGTCAAGAATAACGGCAAGACCGACGACAAGCTCGTCGTCGTTTCCTCGCCAACCGCGGGCGAAGTTCAGATGCACGAAATGGCCATGCAGAACAATGTCATGAAGATGCGTGAACTGAAGGATGGAATTGTCATTCCGGCGGGCGGGACGGTCAAGCTAGCGCCTGGCGGCCTGCATCTGATGTTCCAGAAGGTGAAGGCGCCTTTCAAGCAGGGTGAGAGCGTGCCGGTGACGCTCGCCTTTGAGAAGGCGGGCAAGATCGACGTGACGTTGAAGGTTCTCTCTGCCCAGGGCAAATAACCAGCAACAGGCCTGCGGCAGTCGCCGCGGGCCGTTTGCTTTCCAAGGAAAGAAACTCAAAAATCCTCGTAGGATTTCAATGCCTGCTGCAATCCTGCCTGCGGCTGCTTGTTGCCCTTGGCCATCAGGTCGAGCGCCACTTCGGTGGACTGAATGAAGCTTGCCGTTTCGCTCAGCTCCTGGTCATGTCGGCCCTTGAGCTGGCGGTCTGCGATCCGGCGCGCGTCCTTTGCCGCCATGCTCGTCGGCACGCGGGGAGCAATCCTCAGCGTTTCGAAAGCGGCGGCGGCCGTGCTCGCGGATATGGTGACGACCTGTGTCATAGGACGTTTGATACACATCGCCGGTTCGTGCGCGGCTAAGGAAATCATTCGCATTTTAATGAAGGGTAGGATTTCTTCCCATCCAATTGGAAACGGTCAATTCGTCAGGTAAACCAGAACGATGATCCAGGCTCTTCTTGTCGGCGCCGGCGGCGCTATCGGCTCGCTTTTGAGATATTATGTCGGCCAATGGTCGCTGCGGCTCCTGGGGCCTGGGTTTCCTTGGGGCACGCTGATTGTCAACGTCGTTGGCTGTTTCGCCATTGGCGTTTTTGCCGAAATGATCGCGCGCCGGTTCAATGCCTCCGTCGAGATGCGCCTGCTGCTCATCACCGGCTTCCTCGGCGGCTTTACGACCTTTTCAGCCTTTTCTCTGGATGCGATCTCGCTTTTCGAGCGGGGCGAGGCAGTCGCCGGCGGACTCTACGTCGCCGCAAGCGTCGGGCTTTCGATTGCCTCTGTCATGGCTGGGCTCGCGCTTGTGCGTGCTTTGATCTGAAAGGCAGTTTCCGCGCGGAGAAAAATGCTCTAAAGCCACCGGCAACAGCCGCGCATGGCGCGCCCAAGATTTTCCGAAAGAACAAGAATGGCCGGAATCGAACATATCAAGGTGGATGCCGACGAGGCGGGAATGCGGCTCGACCGGTGGTTCAAGATCCATTTCCCTGGCCTCGGCTTCGGCCAGCTTCAGAAGCTCCTGCGTTCGGGCCAGGTCCGCGTTGACGGTGGACGCGTAAAGACCGACGCGCGCGTGCAGCCGGGCCAGATGGTTCGCGTGCCGCCGCTCGATGTCGATGCGAAGGTCAAGAGCGGTCCGATCGCCGGGAAGGATCTGAAGCATTCCAGCGATCACGAACTTCTTCAGCGTATGGTGCTGCATGAGGACGACAAGGTGATCGTGCTCAACAAGCCCGCCGGACTTGCCGTGCAGGGCGGTTCCGGCCTGACCCGGCATATCGACCAGATGCTGGAGGCCTGGACGAGCCCGAAGGGCGAGAAGCCGCGGCTCGTGCACCGGCTTGACCGCGACACATCGGGCGTGCTCGTCATTGCCCGCACACGTGGTGCCGCTCAGAAGCTGACGGCTGCCTTTCGCGAACGCGACACCAAGAAGACCTACTGGTCGTTGGTGAAGGGCGTGCCACGCAAGCACGAGGACAAGATCTCCACATGGCTCGTCAAGGAAGCGACTGCCGACGGCGATCGCATGCGCATTGCCAAGCACGGCGAGGAGGGTGCGGATCATGCCGTGTCCTACTACCGCGTGATCGAAACGGCGGCGCAAAACCTGGCCTGGCTCGAGATGGAGCCATACACCGGCCGTACGCATCAGCTTCGTGTTCATGCGCTGCATATCGGCCATCCGATCATTGGCGATCCAAAATACTTCATCGACGACCCGAACTGGGACTTTCCCGGCGGCATCCAGAAGCGGCTGCACCTGCATGCCCGTCATATCGACATCCCGCATCCTTCAGGCGGACGCCTGCGCATCACAGCGCCGCTGCCGCCGCATATGGTGCAGACCTGGAACCTTCTTGGCCTAGATCTTGCCGGTGCGGAAAGGATTGACGAATGAAGCTTATTCTCTTCGATTGCGACGGCACGTTGGTCGACAGTGCTGCCCTGATCCATGAGGTGATGGCCAGAACCTTCGTTCAATTCGGTCATTCACGGCCGGATCTTTCCAGCACTAAATCGATCATCGGTCTGACGCTCGACATCGCGATTGCCCGCATGCAGGGCAAGCTGCATGTCGATGACGAGGCGATCGCCATGACGGCTCACTACAAGTCGATCTACACGGATGTCAGGCACGAGCCCGGCATGGATGTGCCCCTTTTCGCCGGGATAAAGGCGATGATAGACAGGCTTGCCGCACGGGAAGACATCCTGATCGGCGCCGTCACCGGAAAGTCGCGCCGCGGGCTTGTCAATGTCCTCGAAACACACGGTTTCACGCCGCATTTCATCGTCTCGCGGACGGCCGACGATTGTCCGTCGAAGCCGCATCCGGCCATGGTAACCGAATGCTGCGACGAAGCCGGCATGAAGGCCGCTGATGCCATTGTCATCGGCGACGCTGTCTACGATATGCAGATGGCAAGGGCTGCAGGCGCAAAGGCAATTGGTGTATCTTGGGGTTATGCCAGCGTTGACGACCTGATTGCCGCCGGCGCCGATACTGTCGCCTACCATCCCAATGACGTGCTTGACCATTTTTGAGGTGACGCCATGCGCGACCTGCTGAACGACCTTTCCGAAGGACTGAGCCACCCCGATCCGATCCGCCGCGCGCAGATCCAGATGAAAAGGCCGCTGCCGAAACGCTTCTACAAGAACGTTACGGTTGCCGAGCGGGATGACGGCTTCGCGATCGAGCTTGACGGCAAGGTCGTGCGCACGCCCGCCAAACAGGTTCTGGCGGTGCCGATAGAGGCTCTGGCCGCGCTCCTCGCCGCCGAGTGGGATGCACAGGCGGAAGTGATTGACCCGGCGACCATGCCCGTGACACGCCTCGTCAATACCGCGCTCGACGGCGTCGCGATGGACACGCAAGCCGTCTTCGAAGACATCCTGCGGTTTTCCTCGAGCGATCTTCTCTGCTACCGCGCCGAAGGACCGGAACTCCTGGTGCAGCGCCAGACCGGGCAGTGGGACCCGGTTCTCGATTGGGCGGCGAATGATCTCGGCGCTCGCTTCATCCTGATCGAAGGCGTGATGCATCACGAGCAGCCGCGCGAAGCGATCGCAGCCTTCGACGTCACTTTGCGCAGACACGACAGTGCGTTGGCACTTGCCTCCCTTCACACGATAACGACGCTAACCGGGTCGGCCCTTCTGGCGCTGGCGTTCGCCGAGCGCCATCTGACCATGGACGAGGTCTGGTCGCTTGCCCATCTCGATGAGGATTGGACGATCGAGCATTGGGGCAGCGACGAGGAGGGCGAACTGCGCCGTGCCAAGCGCTTTGAGGAGTTCAAGGCAGCGGCGGAGGTTTTTTTGGCGCTAAAGGCCTGAAACATATTGCTTTGGCAGCCATTATGGCGAAATCTGCGACTCCGAGCGGGAGAGGTGCGGAATTCAGCATGAATTGGTTTAGGTCGCTTTTTTGTCAGCTGGGGCTGGTCTGCGCCTTGCTGACGTCCTGCATGGGCCTGACTTCCGATGAGCCCGCCGCTCCTATCTACGATGTCCGCAGTGCCGTGGTTCTCGGCGGTCCCAATACGCCGCCCGAGCTGCTTTCAGGCATCGGCGACCGCATCAATGCCGCAATCAATGCAACGGTTCGGACCGAGGTCTATCCGCGCGTCGTGCTGACGATTCGCATCGCTTCCCTCCAGAAAGTCACAGGCTTCGACAAAAACAGGAATATCGCCAAGATCAATATCGATGCGGCGTCCGTCGACGAGGGCTCGGTCATCGCCGTCAGCTCGTTCGAGGTGACCAGCACTGCCAACGATCGGGCCATGGCGGATCAGATTCTAGCGGAGGATATCGCCGCGCGAGTCCGCTCGGCCTTTAAGCTCAATACTGGCCGCGGCTGAAGATCATGCCGCGATCGAGCGGTGAGGGGAGATTTCATGAAGGAAGTTCTCGACGAGCTGGAGCGGCGCCGGGAGATTGCCCGGCAGGGGGGCGGCCAGGCGCGCATCGAAGCGCAGCACAAGCGCGGCAAGCTGACGGCACGCGAACGGATCGACCTCTTCCTCGATGAAGAACTTCTTCGAGGAGTTCGACATGTTCGTGGAGCATCGCTCGACGGATTTCGGCATGGACAAGAGCCGGATTGCCGGCGACGGCGTCGTCACGGGCTGGGGAACCGTCAACGGCCGGACCGTCTTCGTCTTCGCCAAGGATTTCACGGTGTTCGGCGGCTCGCTTTCCGAGGCGCATGCCGAGAAGATCATGAAGGTCCAGGACATGGCGCTGAAAAATCGGGCGCCGATCGTCGGCATCTATGATGCGGGCGGCGCGCGCATCCAGGAGGGTGTTGCTGCGCTCGGCGGCTATGCCGAAGTCTTCCAGCGCAATGTGCTCGCCTCCGGCGTCATTCCGCAGATTTCCGTGATCATGGGCCCATGTGCCGGCGGCGACGTCTATTCGCCTGCGATGACCGATTTCATCTTCATGGTGCGCGACACCTCTTACATGTTCGTGACCGGTCCGGATGTCGTCAAGACCGTCACCAACGAGACCGTGACCTCCGAGGAACTCGGCGGCGCCTTTGTTCACACGACGCGTTCCTCAATCGCTGACGGCGCTTACGACAACGATGTCGACACATTGCTGCAGGTCCGCCGCCTCATCGATTTCCTGCCGCTTTCCAACACCTCGCCGGTGCCGGAGATCGAATGTTACCAGTCGGTGACGGATGGGGATCAATCGCTGGACACGCTCATCCCCGCCAATGCCAATAAGCCGTATGACATCAAGGAGCTGATCCACAAGGTTGCGGACGATGGCGATTTTTTTGAGATTCAGGCAAGCTTCGCCAAGAACATCGTCTGCGGTTTCGGGCGCGTCGAGGGCTCGACGGTCGGCTTTGTGGCGAACCAGCCGATGGTGCTTGCCGGCGTGCTCGATAGCGATGCATCACGCAAGGCCGCGCGTTTCGTGCGCTTTTGCGATTGCTTCAGTATTCCGATCGTCACCTTCGTCGATGTTCCGGGTTTTCTGCCGGGCACGGCGCAGGAATATGGCGGTCTCATCAAGCATGGGGCGAAGCTGCTTTTTGCCTATGCGGAGGCGACCGTGCCGAAGCTGACAATCATCACCCGCAAGGCGTTCGGCGGGGCTTACGACGTAATGGCCTCCAAGCATCTGCGCGGCGATCTCAACTATGCCTGGCCGACGGCGCAGATCGCAGTGATGGGTGCGAAGGGCGCAGTCGAGATCATCTTCCGTAAGGACATCACCGATCCGGAAAAGATAGCGGCACACACAAAGATGTACGAGGACCGCTTCCTGTCGCCCTTTGTCGCGGCCGAGCGCGGCTATATCGACGAGGTGATCATGCCGCATTCGACGCGCCGCCGCCTGGCGCGCGGTCTGAAGATGCTACGCAACAAGGATCTCTCGAATCCCTGGAAGAAGCATGACAATATTCCGCTCTGAGGTGTGAGAATCGTGAAAATCAAGCGAAATCAACAGGAAGTGAACGCACGTCACCGATCCGTGTATTCTTTCCTGTCGTTTGGGAAATTAACGCTCGACTGTCTTATCTCAAGGGAGAGCCCAAATGTCCGGTTTCGAACGTCTCAGCGCCTATCAACCCTACGCGCTGGCCGCTCTTAGGATCATCACTGCGCTTCTGTTCATCGAGCACGGCACGATGAAGTTGTTTGAATTCCCGATCCCGCAAGGAGAGGGCGGCCCGCTTCCGCCGCTCATGCTCGTGGCGGCGCTTCTGGAATTCTTCGGCGGGCTGGCAATTCTCGTCGGTTTCCTGACACGTCCGATCGCTTTCATCCTGAGCGGCCAGATGGCTGTTGCCTATTTCATGGAGCATGTGCCGATGGGTTTCTACCCGGCCGTCAATCAGGGCGAATCGGCGATCCTCTACTGCTTCATCTTCCTGTTCCTGGTCTTCGCCGGTGCAGGCGCCTTTTCGGTCGACAAGCGCAACGCCTGAGAAGAATGCCGCGGGTTCGTCCTGCGGCATTCTTCTCATACAGTGAGCTTAAGTCCGACAATGCCGGCGATGATGAGTGCGATGCAGCCGAGGCGGGCCGCGGTGACGGGGTCGCCGAGCAGCCAGATGCCGAGCAGCACCGTTCCGACGGTGCCAATTCCGGTCCAGACCGCATAGGCCGTGCCGATCGGCAGCGTTTTGACCGCCAGACCGAGCAGCACGATGCTGATCACCATGGAAATGACGGTCAGGACCGTCGGCATGGGCCGCGTGAAGCCATCGGTGTATTTCAAACCGATCGCCCAGCCACATTCAAAAAGACCTGCAAGAAACAGCAGAAACCAAGCCATCTTACTCTCCTTTTTAAAGAGCGAGGCCGTCCCCGCGACGTTTTGCGCCCGCAGGGGAGCGGGCGCCGCAGTCGTCTGCGTTGGTGCATATGCGCGGTTCGCCTGCCGTTGCAAGGTTGGAATTGGCATGCCTGCCATGCCACCGTTTCTTGCGTTCCTTATCCAAGCCGCTCGGCGTGCCACGTCAGGTGATTATCCATGAAGGTGGAGATGAAATAGTAAGAGTGGTCGTAGCGCTCATGCATCCGCAGCGTGAGCTTGATATCCGTGTTCTTGATCGCCTCTTCGAAAAGCCACGGCCTCAGGCCGTTGTCGAGGAAGCCGTCAGCCTTACCCTGATCGATCAGAAATTCCGGGAAGCGTGCGCCGTCGCTTACCAAGGCGCATGCGTCGTACTTGCGCCAGGCCGCACGATCGGAACCTAGGTACTTTTCGAATGCCGGCGCCGACCAATCGGCGGTCGACGGCTCGACGATCGGCGCGAAGGCTGAGCAGCTCCTGAAGCGGTCCGGGTTCCTCAATGCGATCGTCAGTGCCCCATGACCGCCCATTGAATGGCCGAAGATGCCCTGGCGGCCCATGTCGATGCGAAATTGCTGGGCGAGGAGGGCCGGCAGCTCCTCGGTGATGTAGGTGTACATCCGATAGTTTTCTGCCCAGGGCTCTTCGGTGGCATCAAGATAGAAGCCCGCCCCTTTGCCCATCTGCCAGTTGGTGAGCTCGTCGGGAATATCATTGCCGCGTGGGCTTGTGTCCGGGCAGACGATGATCAGGCCGAGCTCGGCCGCCATGCGCCGGTATTCGCCTTTTTCCATGACGTTGGCGTGCGTGCAGGTCAGCCCGGAAAGATACCAGAGAACCGGGCAGGGCTCCTTGATGGCCTTCGGCGGCGCAAAGACTGCGAAGGTCATCTCGCATTTGCAGGCTTCGGATTCGTGCGAATACACGCCCTGCATGCCTCCGAAGGCAGTCGCCTGGGAAATGATGTTCATTTTTGATCTCCCGTTCCTGGGGCTGCCGCCTTGGCGCGACGGCAAAGCCGGTCGAAGGTTTCGAGGAACCGCGAACGGTCCTTCGGGCTGAAGGCGGCATTGTAGCCCTTGCTTTCGCCGGTTTCCCGCAGGTGCGCGCCGAGATCGCGCATGGCGCTCGCCATGCCGATATTTGTGTCGTCGAAAACGCGCCCGGTGGGGCCGCAAACCAGTGAACCACCCGCAACGCATCGCACGGCGAGCGGCACGTCCGCAGTCACCACAACGTCGCTGTTGGTTGCGTGTTCCGCAATCCAGTTGTCGGCGGCATCGAAGGCACTGGAGACGATGACGTTACGGACCATAGGATCACGTGAGGGCCGCAGGCCGGAATTGGCGACGAAGGTCACCTCGATGCCGTGGCGTTCGGCAACCTTCAGGATTTCCGGCTTCACCGGGCAGGCGTCTGCATCGACATATATTTGCGGCATGTGTCGTTCGTTTCTAATCGTCGAAATAGCGATGGTAGTCTCGCGCCGCATTGAGAATGCGGATCAGTTCCACGCCTGCGCCGTCCGGCATCGGATCGTAGACGATGATGTAGTCCCGATACGGGAACATCCTGATGCTTGGATTTTTCGGAAAGCGCTGTACGCTGAGAAGCCGGTTTCGGCAAAGATTTGATATCGCCTTTCCAATTCGAGAATGAATGCATCTGCGCGGCTCAAGCGCTGGAATGCAGCCGTATCTATCAATCGGCCGGCTGCAATGCCAGATCGATTTTACAATACCGACACGAGATCAATACACCACCACGCCGCGGATGCTTTGACCGGAATGCATGAGTTCGAAGCCCTTGTTGATGTCTTCGAGCGGCATCGTATGGGTGATCATCGGATCGATCTCGATCTTGCCTTCCATGTACCAGTCGACGATCTTCGGCACGTCGGTGCGGCCACGCGCGCCGCCAAAGGCGGTGCCCATCCAGCTGCGGCCGGTGACCAGCTGGAACGGGCGGGTGGAGATTTCCTGGCCGGCACCGGCTACCCCGATGACGACCGACTTGCCCCAGCCGCGATGCGAAGCCTCGAGCGCCTGGCGCATCACCTTGGTGTTGCCGGTGCAGTCGAAGGTGTAGTCGGCGCCGCCGATCTGGTCGGCGCCGCGCTTCGTCATGTTGACGAGATAGGGCACGATGTCGTCGCCGACCTCCTTGGGATTGACGAAATGCGTCATGCCAAACTTTTCGCCCCACACCTTGCGGTCATTGTTGATGTCGACACCGATGATCATGTCGGCACCGGCAAGCTTCAGGCCCTGGAGAACGTTGAGGCCGATGCCGCCAAGGCCGAAGACGATCGCCGTTGCGCCGATCTCCACCTTGGCGGTGTTGATGACGGCGCCGATGCCGGTGGTGACGCCGCAGCCGATGTAGCAGATCTTGTCGAAGGGGGCGTCCGCATTGACCTTGGCAACGGCGATCTCGGGCAGCACCGTGTAATTGGCAAAGGTCGAGCAGCCCATGTAGTGATGGATCTTGTCCTTGCCGATCGAAAAGCGGCTCGTGCCGTCCGGCATCAGGCCCTGGCCCTGGGTGGCGCGGATCGCCGTGCAGAGATTGGTCTTGCGCGACAGGCAGGAGTAGCATTCACGGCATTCCGGCGTATAGAGCGGAATGACGTGGTCGCCCTTCTTGACCGAAGTGACGCCCGGGCCGACATCGACGACGATGCCGGCACCCTCATGGCCGAGGATTGCCGGAAACAGGCCCTCCGGATCGGCGCCAGACAGCGTGAAATCGTCGGTGTGGCAGATGCCGGTCGCCTTGACCTCGACCAGAACCTCGCCGGCCCGCGGGCCTTCCAGCTGCACGGTCATGACTTCCAGCGGTTTTCCAGCCTGAACGGCAACAGCGGCGCGAACGTCCATCGTCTGATCTCCTCGTGATTTTCCGACGTAACCTTGGCATGCCGGGCGACGGCGGCTCAAGCGAAAAGGAAAGGCGGCGATAACATTATCGCAAAATCAGCTACTTGCGACAACCAGTTTGCTCAGAGCGTCAAAAGAGCTTTTCCGCCGAAAAAATAACTGCATAGCCATGAATGAGGATCGCAGCATAAAGACCGAAGGTGACCAGCAGGCGCTCGCAGGCCTTCATCTCCTCGAGCTTGTGGCGAGGCTTGAAGGATCCCGCGCCAATCATGCTGAGCAGGATGAAGACGGCGAGCGCCGCAGCCAGGATGCCGCTGGAAACGCCGACCTCCCAGCCGATGGCGAGAATGCAGGCCGTAATGGCAAAGCTCGCTCCGATCAGCGAGCGGGGTGTTCTGAATATCTGCCGCAAGACCTGACCACCGTCGAACCTTTGCATTGGCAGAAGATTGAGCAGGTTGAAAGCGCCGAGGATGAGCAGGAAGATCAATAGTGGGCCGCGGAATTGCTCCGACAGCAGGCCATGTGCAGCAATGTTATCCCCGGCAATCAGGATAGGCACGAAGAAGGCCGAGATGCCAGGTCCCATCAGCGCGCAGGTGGCAACTTCGAAATGGCTCTTGTAGGGTCTGCCGCCAATCGCGATGCCACCGAGGAGCGGCACGAAGATCATGCGCACGGATTCATGTCCGAAAGTCCGGTAGGCGGCGAGATGCCCGAGCTCGTGCAGAGCGATGACGAGGGTAAGAAACGTCGAGATCATCAGCCCGTATGTCGTCAGTCCGAAGAACGGCCAAAGCAAAAGCGTCGAGAGTACAGCCAGGCCGCATTGAAACGTGGGATGTTCGAAATATCCCTGCGGAACCGATGCACCGGTTTCAAGCCAACCTTCGAGCGCACGCAGCTCGCGGCGCAGCATGACATATCGGAAAAGAAGGAAGGCGAGGCCGCGGTAACGATCCGTTTGCGTAATTTCGATCTCGGCGCCGTCGGGCAGGCGGCGGACGATCCTGCTTTCGCTGAAATCCCGCCAGAAGGCCAAATCAAGCGTGCTGTCGTCAGCGACGCGCGAACGAAAGCCGCGTCCGCCGGCGGCCGGCAACGGCTCCAAAGCCAGCAAGCGGCGCAGAGGTGCGCCGTCGCGGTCCAAATGGCTGTAGATCTGCTCGACGATGCCTGTGCGATTCTTGAGCGGCTTGCTGCTGAGGACGGAATGGTGCCAGTCGGCGTCGGTGCCGGCGGGATCGATCGCTCTCCACAGCTCCTCCGGCGGTCTCTGGAATGTCCGCGTCAGGCGAATGGTGCGCACGCCGAGTGGTATGCGCATGAGCAGCCAAAGCAGGCCAAGATTGATGAAAAGCAGCAGGGCGGCAGATTGCAGCGCCGTCATTCGTGTCTCCGAGGCCCCAGCCACAAGACGAAAACGCCGCATACTAGGCTGCAAGACCTTAACAAATGCGAAGTCGCGTCAGCGGCGGCGCAGACGGACCTGTGCCAATCCGGATCAGGCGAATTCCAGGATCACGGCATCGACGGCGAGGCTCTCGCCAGGCTTCGCATTGATCTTGCCGACGACCAGATCGCGTTCGGCCCGCAGCACGTTTTCCATCTTCATAGCTTCCACGACGGCAAGCGTCTCACCGGCCTTTACCTCCTGGCCTTCCGCGACGGCGATCGAAATCACCAGCCCCGGCATCGGGCAAAGCAGCAGCTTCGAGGTATCCGGCGGGAGCTTGACCGGCATCAGGCAATCGAGTTCGGCGTGGCGGGGCGTGAAAACCGTGGCGCGGACCGCAAGGCCCTGCCAGTCGATGCGCATGCCGTTCAGAACCGACCGGATCTGGGCCGTCACCGCCCGTCCGCCGATTGCCCCGTTCCAGACTGGTGCACCGGGTCGCCAATCGGTGACAACACGGAACTTTTCTCCCGCTGCTTCCATCTCCATGTCGAACGGGATGGTCACCAGTCCATCGGCAAGCCTCACCGGCACATAGGCCGTGCCGATCTTCACGACCCATTCCTCGCGAAGATTACCGTCCGAAGCCCGCAATCGGTCGATATGGCGTTCGCGGCGATTGGCTTCGATCAGCGCTATAGACAGCGCTACGGCCGCAAGCAGAGCCTCCTCCCGCTGATCCGGGGCCATCGGAGCAAAGCCGTCCGGATATTCCTCGGCAATGAAACCAGTCGAAAGTCTGCCCTCGCGCCAGCGCGGATGCTTCATCAATGCCGAGAGGAACGGCAGATTATGCGCGATGCCGTCAACCACGAAGCCGTCGAGTGCCTGGCCCATGGCCTCGATCGCTGCCGAACGGTCCGGCGCCCAGGCGCAAAGCTTGGCGATCATCGGATCGTAATACATCGAGATTTCGGCGCCCTCGAAGACACCGGTATCGTTGCGGACGATCGTGCTGCCGTGCAAGCCTTCCGCGGGCGGGCGGTAACGCGTCAGGCGGCCGATCGACGGCAGGAAGTTGCGATAGGGATCTTCGGCGTAGAGGCGGCTCTCGATCGCCCAGCCATTCAGCTTTATGTCCTTCTGGCTGAAGGGAAGCGTTTCGCCCGCCGCAACCCGGATCATCTGCTCCACGAGGTCGATCCCGGTCACCAGCTCCGTCACCGGATGCTCGACCTGCAGCCGCGTGTTCATTTCGAGGAAATAGAAATTGCGGTCGCGGTCGACGATGAATTCTACCGTTCCTGCGCTCTGATAATCGACGGCCTTCGCCAGTGCGACGGACTGCTTGCCCATCGCCTGTCTGGTCTTTTCGTCGAGGAAAGGCGAGGGTGCCTCTTCGACGACCTTCTGGTTCCGCCGCTGGATCGAGCATTCGCGCTCGCCGAGATAGACGGTATTGCCGTGCGCATCCGCCAGCACCTGGATTTCGATATGGCGCGGATCGACAATGTATTTCTCGATGAAGACGCGATCGTCGCCGAAAGAACTCCTTGCCTCCGAGCGGGCACGGTCGAAACCGTCGTGGACTTCCGCCTCGTTCCAGGCGATACGCATGCCCTTACCGCCGCCGCCGGCCGAAGCCTTGATCATTACCGGGATAGCCGATCTCGCCGGCGATCTTCTCGGCATGCGCTGCATCCTCGATGACGCCGAGATAGCCCGGTACCGTTGAAACCTTGGCGGCATTGGCGAACTTCTTCGATTCGATCTTGTCGCCCATCGCCGCTGATGGCCTTCGGTTTAGGCCCGATGAAGACGATGCCCTCCCTTTCGAGGGCCTCGCAGAAGGAGGCCCGTTCGGAAAGGAAGCCGTAGCCGGGGTGAACAGCTTCCGCGCCGGTCTCCTTGCAGACGGCGATGATCTTTTCGGCGACGAGATAGCTCTCGGCTGCCGCCGCCGGGCCTATATGCACTGCCTCATCAGCCATCTCGACGTGAAGGGCATCGCGGTCTGCGTCCGAATAGACCGCGACCGTTGCAATACCCATGCGGCGCGCAGTCTTGATCACGCGGCAAGCGATCTCGCCGCGGTTCGCGATCAGGATTTTCTTGAACATGCAAACTCCACCCGAAAAATGCGTCCAGAAGTTCTACGCAGAAACGCCGGGACGCACAATCGTACGAAATCTGACGTTGGGGAAGGGACCTGTCCTAACGCAAGTCACGCGACAGCTTGTTCGTCGTCCACGATCCGCAGCCAGCGGCTGGAGCGCGGTTCGGTGTAGTCGCGAAGCTGGAGCGCCTGGAGGATTTCAGCCCAGCGGGGATGATTGGCGGAAGGCAGCGTTTCCGCTTCGATCCGGCGCAAGACGCTGTAGGTGAGATGCGAAACTGGAATCACACCGCCCTCGCAGATGTCCCGCAGCACGCGCATCACGAAATCGATGTCCTGGCGGGCGATGCCTTTGCGGTCCACTGCACGCGACAGCTTGTAGCCGCCGACATCGTCGGTAACCGCAAGGCGCAGCTGATCGAGCGCAAAGGCGCGCAGCTCGTCCGGTACATGGGAGGAAATCTCCATGATGTGCAGTATGAGTTCCAGTTCGAGCGCCGAATTGATGACACCGTCGGTCGCGAACATGCGCATGATCCAGGCGACATTGATCTCGTCCAGCGAGCCCTGCGGATAGCTGTAGTTGACAATGAAACCAGCGAGTTCTTCCACGAAGAAGGCGCTCCATTCCGGGCATTTTTCAGGACAGGAATTGTTCAGTGCAAGCATGACAACGACGTCGTCGGCCTTCCGGACGCCGTGCGGAAAGCTGTGCTTGCGCAAGAGGCTGATATCGTCGGCGGCCAGCCGATGCTTTCCCGCGATCACGCATGCCGGAAAAGCGAGTCGGAATTCGCTCATCTTTCATCTCCAGACTTCTTCATGAAGCCAGAAATAATTTTAGCCCAGCGGAATTGAAGAACCCTCAACGACAAGGGTTAATCGACTACGCAGGTGTTTCCGATGATTTTAGCGATCTTGACTGAAGGCGTTCGCGCCAGATGATGAAGAGGCCGGACGCGACGATGATGAAAATGCCGATCCATTTGGAAAAATTGGGAAAATCGTTGAACAGCGCGTATCCGAGCACGGTCGCCGAAATAATCTCGAAATATTGGAACGGGGCAAGCAGCGAAAGCGGCGCAAGGCGGAATGCCCTGACGATCAGCATATGCGCATAGCCGGAGATGGTGCCGAGGACGAGCAGCAGGACGAGGCCCAATACCGACGCGGGAAGCGACATTTCGAAATCGGGCATTGAAAGCGCATTTCCGCCCAGGAGCGCGGCCCCCATGAAGAGCATTCCACCGATTCCGGCCAAGGTCTGCATCGTTAACGGCGAATCGGCTTCACCGATTGCCCGGTTGAGGAAGAGATAGAGCGAGAAAAGGAAGGCACAAAGCACTGGCAGCAGCGCCTTCATGCCGAAGATTTCGTAGCTCGGTTGGATGACGATCATCGCACCTGCGAAGCCGACGACGATCGCCGCCCACCGCCGCCAACCGACCTTGTCGCCGAGGAAGAGCGCCGAAAGAGCCGTCAGCATGAATGGTTCCACGAAATAGATCGCGAAGACATCCGCGAGCGGCATGTATTTGACCGCGACGAAGAAGAGCAGGCTGGCTGCGCCATGCAAGGCGCCCCGCAGCAGGTTCATCCATGGTCGCTTTGCCGAAAGCGCCTTCCAGCGGAAGACGGCAAGCAGGATAGGAAGCGTGCAGGCGACCTGAAAGAAGAAGCGATAGAATGTCACCTGCCCCGGTGACATCGCCTCGAAGGTCGCCATGTATTTGGCGATCGCGTCCATGGCGGGCAGGACGACCATGGCGCCGGCCATGATGACCATGCCTTGAAGCGGATTATGCGGAGATTGTTCTTGGGACATGGTGCAGGCTTTCGGGAACGAAGCCATCAACCACAGGAATGCATGCCGATCAATATGGACTAGCGTTCGCCCACCGTTTTGCCGAAGACCGATTCGAAGGCTTCGCGCAGGCGGATATCCACATCCGCCATCATCACCGGCAGGCCGAGATCGACAAGGCTGGTCACGCCGTAGGCAGAAATCCCGCAGGGTACGATGCCGGTAAAATGGTCGAGGTCGGGATCGACATTGAGCGACAAGCCGTGAAACGTCACCCATCTGCGAAGCCGGATGCCGAGCGCAGCAATCTTGTCCTCGCTCATGCTGCCGTCCGGAAGATGCGGTTTCTCCGGCCGTCTCACCCAGACGCCGACGCGGTCCTCGCGCCGCTCGCCGCGTACGTTCATCGAATTCGAGCGTAAGGATCACCACTTCTTCAAGCGCCACGACGAAGGCGCGGACATCCTGCCGCCGGCGTTTGAGATCAAGCATCACATAGGCAACGCGCTGGCCGGGGCCATGATAAGTGTATTCGCCGCCGCGGCCGGTCGCAAAAACCGGAAAACGGTCCGGCTGCACAAGGTCCTTCGCATTGGCGCTGGTGCCTGCCGTATAGAGGGGCGGATGCTCGACGAGCCAGACAAGCTCGTCGCCCCCCTCGGCGATCACGGCCACCTCGCGCTCCATCGTCTCGACGGCTTCGCTATAAGGAATGAGACCATCGGAGATGCGCCAACGCACGGGCTTTGAGCCTTCAAGCGGAAACATCGAGAATTGTAGATCGGTGCGCAGCATAGACTTCCCTCGCCGCACGGCGATCACGGCGGCAGATCGCCTATATGGCCCCGTTTGACGGGCAATTCAAATGCTGTGATTTGTTTTGCAAAAAACTGCCATATCGCCCTTGTGCACCCCAAATGCTTTTGCTACATGCTGCCCCGCCGGCGCAAATCGGCACCTACCACGATGCGGTCGTGGCGGAATTGGTAGACGCGCAGCGTTGAGGTCGCTGTGGGGCAACCCGTGGAAGTTCGAGTCTTCTCGACCGCACCATTCTCTTCCAGAGAAATTTTTAGAACGTCCCATCTCGCGGGCGACATGAAAAATGGCCGGTTTCCGGCCGCTTTTCGTTTGCGGCATGCGCGACGGTTCGATCGGCCTTGATTTTCAGCGACTTCAATCCTCGTCCGATAGATGCGAATCAACACCGATCGTTTCCAGCCGGTTGCGGATATGGTGGACGCCATCAACTGAAAGGGCACCGAGTTCGACCTTCCGGGCCATTCCGATGGTCTCGACCGCGCCTTCCAGCGTTACGGTATGGCCGTCGGCATGAACATCGATGCTGTCGAGGTTCAGATCCGGGATGTTTTCCAGGTTCTCCGTCACGCGCGCTTCGAGGTCATCGCTTTCATCGCGATGGATCGTATCGGCCCTGAGCGAATCCTTGAGCCGGTTTTCGTTTCCGTCTTCGTCCGTGCCGTCAACGCGAAAGCCGCTGTTAGGATCGCGGTCGAAGTTTGCGGGCGTTTCGCCGTAGGCTCGATTTTGCGGTTCAGGCGATCGCGCGCCTGCTTCGTCGGAGTAGGGCCAGCCGTCGTCAAGATTGCGTTCTTCGTAATCGCGATAATCGTCTTCGCGCGAAAAGGTGGTCTTGTCGTTCTTCTTTGGCATCGTCATTCTCCCTCAGGCGTTACCTTGGTCAAAGAACGCTCGTGGTCCGGAATGGTTCGCCAAAGTTTCGTGAAATCACAGCCTCGCTTTTTCCCATTTCCGGATCAGGCGGTCGCGCTTCAGCTTCGACAGGCGCTGAAGCCAGAAAATTCCGTCAAGCTGGTCGACTTCGTGCTGCATGCAAATTGCCAGGAAGCCATCGGCATGCTCTTCATGCTGGACACCGTTGATGTCCTGGTAGCGGAAACGGACTGCGCGGGGTCTCGTCACCTCGTCGGTCATGCCCGGCATCGACACGCTTCCTTCGGTCTGGCGCATGAGTTCATCCGAAACCGAAATGATATCGGGGTTGATAAAGATCCGAACTCCATCGGCCTTGTTGAGCTCGATCACGACCACCCGCAGGAAGACGCCGACATGGGCGGCCGTGATGCCGATGCCGGGTGCGACGCGCATCGTCTCCAGCATATCGTCAGCAAGCCGACGCAGTGCCGAATCGAAGACCGTCACCGGTTCGCAGACTGTCTTCAGGCCGGGATGCGGATAGCGAAGAATGGGGCGAATGGCCATCGGCGGCGGTCCTTGTTTACTGGCGCGCGAAAACTATCGGCAAGACGGCGCGTTGTCATCTGCGCTATGCGCTTTGGCGCTGGACGGCACCGAGCATTTCGGTTAGCAGAGGCTGGAATTCGGGCGGGCCGAGAGGGCAGGCGGAGTTCGTTTATCCGCTTGTTGACAATGCTTTTTCAGCCGCCATTCTCGAATACGGCGCGACAGTCGTTAATCTTGGAACGCGAGGACGGCAGATGACGGAAACCGGAGAAGACGACCGCATCCGCAGACGTCCGGACGACGAAGGAGCCGACATCTACGACGAGGACGGCAATGTCCGCAGCGACTTTCTGGCGCTTGTCGGCGCTGCCATCGCCGACCGCGATACGATTTTTCTCCGGCAGAACGTCGCGCGTCTTCACGAGTTCCGAAATAGGCGACCTGCTGGAATCGATCCAACCGGATCAGCGCCTGGCACTTGTCCGCCTCCTCGGCGACGATTTCGACATGACGGCGCTGACGGAGGTCGATGAAACGATCCGTCGCGAAATTGTCGATCAGATACCGAACGAGCAGATTGCCGCTGCAATCGGCGACCTCGATTCGGACGACGCTGTCTACATTCTCGAGGACCTGGACAAGGAAGACCGGGAAGAAATTCTGGCGCAGCTGCCGTTCACCGAGCGGGTGCGCCTGCGTAGGGCACTGGATTACCCGGAAAGCTCTGCCGGCCGCCGCATGCAGACGGAATTTGTGGCGGTGCCGCCCTTCTGGACTGTCGGTCAGACGATCGACTATATGCGCGAAGAGGAGGACCTGCCTTATTCCTTCACGCAGATCTTCGTTATCGACCCGACCTTCAAGCTGCTCGGTGCCGTCGATCTCGACCAGATTCTCCGCACCAAGCGGCAGACAAAAATCGAAGCGATCATGCGCGAGACGACCCATCCGGTTCCAGCCGAGATGGACCAGGAAGAGGCGGCGCAGCTCTTCGAGCAATACGACCTTCTCTCAGCCGCCGTCGTGGACGAGAACGACCGTCTTGTCGGTGTTCTTACCATCGACGATGTAGTCGACGTCATTCACGAGGAAGCGGATGAGGACATCAAACGCCTCGGCGGCGTCGGTGACGAAGAGCTGTCCGACAATGTCATATCGACTGTCCGCTCGCGCTTCCTCTGGCTGATGATCAATCTCGGCACGGCGATGCTTTCGGCCAGTGTCATCGGCCTCTTCGACGCATCGATCGAGAAGATGATCGCGCTTGCCGTACTGATGCCAATCGTGGCCTCCATGGGAGGCAATGCCGGCACGCAGACAATGACCGTCACCGTGCGCGCGCTCGCGACCCGCGACCTCGACATATACAATGCCGGCCGCATCATCCGCAGGGAGGCGGGCGTCGGGATCTTGAACGGCATCGTCTTTGCCAGCATCATGGGCACGATTGCCGGCACGTGGTTCCACGACTACCAGCTTGGTATGGTCATCGGCGCCGCCATGATCATCAACCTGGTGGCTGCGGCGCTGGCCGGCATTCTTTTGCCGCTTCTTCTGGATAAGGTCGGCGCGGACCCGGCTATTGCGTCGTCCGTTTTCGTAACCACCGTCACTGACTGCACGGGCTTCTTCGCTTTCCTCGGTATCGCCACCTGGTGGTTCGGCATCTGAGCCGGAATTGCCTAAATTGACTATTACGTAAAAGTCAATATTATGGGCTACGAGAGTGGGAAGCCAATGCCAGTGAACAAGTACTATAGCATAACGGAGCTGACGCGCGAATTCGGGGTGTCGACGCGCACGCTTCGCTTCTACGAAGACGAGGGCCTGATCCATCCGGAACGCCGCGGGCGCACGCGCCTCTTTCGTCCGGCCGACCGGCGCCTGATCCAGGAAATCCTGCGCGGCCGCCGCATCGGCTTCACGATCGCGGAGATTCGCGAGATCATTCAGGTCTATAAGGACCCGCCTGGGGAACTCGGCCAGCTCAAGCTTTTGATGAAACGTGTTGACGAAAAGCGGGAAGACCTGCGCAAGAAGCGCAAGGACATCGACGACACGCTGACTGAGCTCGACAATATCGAAGAGGCCTGTCTCGGCCGGCTCGCCGAAATCGGCGTGGGCACCTGAGCGTCAGATCCAGCGTCTGGTTCTTCTGCAATAGCTTTCGAAATCGCAGCCGAAGCGGGCCTGCAGGTGTCTTTCCTCGCGCCGGATCGCGACAAAGGTGGTGACGATCGCCGCGAAGACCGCTGCGACGTAGAACCAGCTGTTTGCCGTCATGAGGCCGAAGGCGACCGTTGCAAGCGTGTAGCCGAGATAGATCGGATTGCGCGTGTAGCGAAAGGGTCCGCGGGTGACGAGATGGGCTGTTGCGCGATGCGGCATGATCGTCGTCCCGCTCTCCAGCAGGGTCTTGATCGCCCATATGTCGAGCGAGACGGCTGCGACGGTGAGCGCTGCGCCTATGATCCAGCCAAAGGCGGTATGCATCCGGGGTACCGGAAGCCCTGCGATTTCGCCGAGCAGGAAAGCGGAGACAAAAGCGAGGCCGTATAAAACCGGCGGCCATGGAAACTTCAGCGGCTTAGAACGATAGGCATTCATCGAACTACCTTCATTGCGCTTCGGTGCTGCACTCCAATGCGATACGCTGTACCCTTTCATCCTTATCCGCCTGGATTGCGCCAGACTGGAGTGGCGTGAACAGGTTCTCACCCTGCAATCTTTCGAGCGTGCACTGGCAGAAGCTGCGGCAAAGCGCTTCGCCTTCCTGGACGACGCAGGAGGTCTGGCATTGCTGCAAGTAGGTCTGCACGGGATCCGGCTTTGCGGGCGGGACGGTGATCGAAAGCGCATAGGCGATCGCGATCAGGATCGGCTGGTGGATCAGGTAGATGGCGAGGCTGTGGCGGCCAGCTTTTGCGAGCAGAGTGGTGCCGGTGCCAAACTTTGCGAGCCATTCCGCCCAGCCCTGTTTCAGCGCTATGCTCGAAACGCCCATGCCGATGAGAAAAGGCCCGATCCAGGGTAGAACCGGCACATAATCGTTCGATCGCGGAACCGTTTGGGATAGGCCCACCCACCAAAGCCATGGCGTATCGAAGAATGAAGAGCGCAGATAGAGCGGAGCGATGACGGCCGCAATGCCGGCGGCAATCGTTATAATCCCGGGCATGCGCAGGAAGAGCAGGCCAATGACGCTTGCCGCTGCGATACTGTGCAGAATACCGAAGAATATCGCGCCCTGCGGCATCGCAATTGCCGTCGCGGCCGTGATAAGAGCCGCGGCTGAAACGATCATGTCAAGCCGCCGGAGATAGGCCTGGCGCCTGATGCTTGGTGTGCCGGCAAGCATCAAGCTGACACCGGCGAGGAAGAGGAATGTCGAGGCGATCGCCCGGGCATAGATCTTCAGCCACCCAGCCTCTGCTGTGCCGCGCGCCAGATAGCCCATGAACTCCATATCCCAGGTGAAGTGGTAGGTCGCCATGGCAATCAGCGCCGCGCCCCGCGCCGTATCGAGCAGGCCGATGCGCGGCGGCCGGGAGGACGCACCGTTTTCGTTCGCCGAAATAGCCATCATAATCCCCCGGCAAATCACTTCCGCCATCTGGCGGCATATCGCGGCGAATAGCAGAAAGGTGGAGAATTGATGGCGGGTGGGCATCGATGATCGCCAGCCGCGCCTCCGAGAAAAACTGCCTGCGCGTGAGCACCACGACGATGATCGCCGTCGTCGCCATGAAAACGTAAGCGTTCACGAACCATCCGAGATAGCCGATCGACAGGAAGATCGCGCGAAGGCCTTCATTGAAATGTCCGCCGGCAATCACATTCATGCGGATGACCCGTTCGGCGGCGCGCTCGGCGGCGATGATATCGGTCTCGCTGTCGCGCACCATTGGGATCGAGCCGAAGAGGATGCTGCAGTAGTTGAAGAGCCTATAAGACCAGCCAAACTTGAAGAAGGCGTATGCAAAGAGCGCCGTCAGCCCGCCGACCTTGAGTTCGAAGCTCGCGGTGCCGCTGCTGAATACATTAGGCAGATCGGCGAAGATGGCATTTACCTTGTCCGTCGCACCGAGCAGTGCAAAGCAGCTGCCGATCGCGAACATTGAGGTCGATGCAAAGAAGGCCGTGCCTGTTCTGGAGCCCGGCCATGATCTGCGTGTCGATCATCTTCAGGTCGCGGCGCAGCGAATTGTAGATCCATTCGCGCCGCCGTTCGGTCATGGCATGGGTGAGGCTCGTGCGGCCGAAGAATGTCCTGCCGCGCAGCAGCCAGGAATAGCTGAGCCACAGAATGGCGAAGAAAGCCAGTGCGATATAATCCGCAACCGTCAGCATCAATGTTACAATCCCGCATTCGACGCCGCCACTCTACAGATGCAATTGCATGCTGCAATGATTGGCAAGACGCGCCCTTCGTTTTAGTGTCGCGCCAATTAAACGCGATGTCGGTTCGTCGCGAGTGCCGGAATAGCCTTTTGGATACTCTGGCGGAAGATTTTCACAGGAAGCTGGCATGTTCCTTTCGGTATTCGACGTTTTCAAGATCGGTATCGGCCCGTCGAGCTCGCATACGATGGGTCCGATGTCGGCTGCCAACCGCTTCCTCGACCTGATCCTTTCGAGCGAATGGCCACGCTCCGTCCTCTGGCGCGCAGGTTGCCTCGATCAAGGTCAGCCTGCACGGCTCGCTGGCGCATACCGGTATCGGCCACGGGACGGGCAGGGCAGTCATTCTTGGCCTGATGGGCGAGAAGCCAGACAGCGTCGATCCAGACAAGATGGACGGCATCATCGACCAGGTGGAGCGCTCGGGCCGCATCACGCCGCCCGGCCACCCGGCCTATTTTTCGTGCCGAAGAATCGATCTGGTCTTCGACAAGAAGCAGCCCTTGCCGGGCCACGCAAACGGCATGTCCTTCTGCGCCTATGACAGGGACGAACGCCTGCTTCTGAAGCGCATCTACTATTCCGTCGGCGGCGGTTTCGTTGTCACCGATACCGAGCTCGAGCAGATGCGCGCCAAGAAAAAAGCCGTCGCGGGTGCGACCAAGGTTCCCTATCCCTTCGCCACCGCCAAGCAGATGCTGGAAATGGCGGAGCGCTCTGGCCTCAGCATCGCGCAGATGAAGCGCGCCAATGAGGAGAGCCAGCGCAGCCGTGAGGAGCTCGACGAAGGTCTCGACCGTATCTGGGAAGCCATGCGCTCGTGTATCGAGCGCGGCCTCAAGGTCGACGGCGTCATGCCGGGCGGTTTGAACGTCCGGCGCCGTGCGAGGAAGATTTCACGATAAGCTGCAGGAGGAGTGGAGGAGCAACCGCATCAATCCGCTACTCGCCAACGACTGGCTGAGTGTCTATGCCATGGCCGTCAACGAGGAGAACGCGGCCGGCGGCCGCGTGGTGACCGCGCCCACGAACGGTGCAGCGGGGGTTATTCCCGCAACGATCCGCTATTACGAGCATTTCCACGAGGATTGGGATCAGAACGGCATCCGCGACTATCTCCTGACTGCGGCTGCCATCGGCGGCATCATCAAGCACAACGCCTCGATTTCCGGCGCCGAAGTGGGCTGTCAGGGCGAGGTCGGTTCTGCGGCTGCACGATGGCGGCCGCGGGACTTGCGGCGGTGATGGGCGGCACGCCCGCCCAGATCGAGAACGCGGCGGAAATCGCGCTCGAGCACCATCTCGGCATGACCTGCGACCCGGTGGCCGGTCTCGTCCAGGTGCCGTGCATCGAACGCAATGCGCTCGGTGCCGTCAAGGCCGTTACCGCCGCCTCGCTTGCCGTCAAAGGCGACGGCCAGCATTTCGTGCCGCTCGACGCCTGTATCGAGACGATGCGCCAGACGGGCTACGATATGAGCGAGAAATACAAGGAAACTTCGACCGGGGGTCTCGCTGTCAACGTCGTCGAATGCTGAGCCTGTGGACTTGCGACCGTTAGTCGCTTGACGCTGCCGGCCAAAAGGATTTCAACGACGGCATGGCATTGCATCTGATCAAATTATGTGTGGGCGTCGGACTCGATCGACGATTTGCGCGAATGGGTGGCGGAGCGTTCGCTGCGGGCGATTGCGGCTGGCCTCGAGCCGCATTCCGTTCACACGACGCGCATGGTGCCGAAACGCGTGGACGAACTGCTTGACGGCGGCTCACTCTATTGGGTCATCAAGGGGCAGGTGCAAGCGCGCCAGAAGCTCCTGGATATCCAGACCTTCACCGACAGCGAAGGGATCGGCCGGTGCCGCCTGGTTCTTGGGCCGGAAGTGATCGAAACTGCCGTGCAGCCGAAGCGCGCCTTCCAGGGCTGGCGCTATTATCCGGAAGAAGACGTGCCGCGGGATATCACGACGCTCGGAGAGGGTGTTGCCGAGATGCCCGCGGATTTGCGCCGCGAGCTGTCGGAGCTTGGATTGCTGTAACCTCAGCGCAGCCGCAGCATGACCGGCGATTTGCCGTCCGGGCAGGTGACGTGCAAGTGGATGCTGGCTTCCGGCTGCGAGTAGCGCCAGGCACGCGCGCCGTGGCAAAGGAGCAGATTGATGGATCCTTGGTTTTCGCCGATTTTGCTCTCGGCCGGTGCAGGCCGATCTCAGCAAGCCGGAGCGCTGCCTCGTGCAGCGGGTGAAGGCCGAACCGCGCCGGCTTGCCTGAACTGCGGGGCGGAAAACCCGTTACATTTCCATTGGTCGCCATAATCATCCCCGTACGCATTACAAATCGAGGTTATGAACTGTAGCCGGCGCCGCAAACACCGATTCCGGCCGTGAACGGCGCCGTCAGGAATGCTGGCGACCGTATCTCTCATTGGGCTGCCGCCCAGCACTTGACGCCTGCGCGCTTGAGCGCCTTGCAGGCGATTGCACCGGCTTCGCGCTGGTCGTCGAAGCCGCCGAAGCGGGCGCGATAGACCTGATCGCCGCCGTTTGCATAGGCGACTGCGAAGGGCTTTGCGGAGCTCAAAGCCTTGCCGCCCTTGCTCTTTGCATTCTCCAGCAGATCCATCGCCATTTCGCGGCTCGACGACACGCCGATCTGAACGACCCAGCCGCTCGGCCCCTGATCGGCAACCAGCCGGTTTCGCGGCAGCGGCGCGGCCCCACCGAGGCGGTCGTGAGAGCATCGACTGGATTGCCGGCGGGTTCTTCCGGCGGCATGTAGGCAGGGGCCGGAGAGGGGACCGCAACGGAGGCTTGCTTGAAGCTCTTGGTCTTCACCTTGGTCGGAGCCGGAATCTCGGTCTTCTGTTCGGCAACGAGCGGGTTTTCGGATTTCGCAGCAGGAGCGTCAGTATAGGCCACGGCAGCGGACGCTACCTCATAGCGCGCATCCGGCGTCGGGCCTTTGCGCGGCAGGTCGACATCGGCGGCCGCGACAGGAGCTTCAGCCGCAGAAGCAACCGGTGACGGAACCGGCGTGGGCGCCGTCTGCGCAATCAGGTTCGAGCCGCTGCGCGGGACGCCTTCGGAAGTATAGGTCGCAATCAGCGTACGCATCTGCCCATTGCGGGCAGGCGTGGAGGTGCCACCCATGACGCACCACGATCGACTTGCCGTCGGCCTGCACTGAGCTCAGCAAGATTGAACGGCAGCCCGGGTATAGCCGGTCTTGATGCTCATCGACGCCGCGCACCGAACCGACAAGGCGGTTGTGGCTGCGGATGACGCGTTTGCCGAACTTGAAGCTGCGCGTGGAGAAATAGCTGTAATACTGCGGAAAATGCTGGCGAAGTGCGATACCGAGGCGGGCCTGATCGCGTGCCGTGGTCATCTGTGCCGTGTTCGGCAGGCCGTTGGCATTGCGATAGGTAGTCCGGGTCATGCCGAGCGCATGCGCCTTGGCGGTCATCGTCTGCGCGAACCGGCTTTCGCTGCCGGCAAGCAATTCGCCAAGGGCCGTTGCCGCGTCATTGGCGGAGAGTGTCACAAGGCCAAGGATACCCTGTTCGACGCTGATCGAACTGCCGGCCTTGACGCCGAGCTTGGTCGGAGCCTGAGATGAAGCGTAAGCCGAGAAGGGGACACGCGTGTCGAGACGGATGCGACCCTGTTCAAGCGCCTCGAAGACCATATAGAGTGTCATCATCTTTGTCAGCGACGCCGGATATTGCAGGCGATCGGCATTCTCGCTGTAGAGAACGTTGCCGGACTTCGCATCGACGACAATGCCCGCATATTTCGAATTTGCGGCTTCTGCTTCGGCTGTGGCCGACTCAACGAGGAAAGCCGTTGTTGCGATCGCGATCGCCGCTAACATCTTCACCAGGAAATTGCCGGATCGTGGCGATGATACGAAGGATATCGACCTTGACACTATTTCACTCTTCGCTTGCATTTTCAAATATCGGCCTACACACGTCCTCGTTGTCTCGGCCATTGTCTTTTGAATCTAACCGAGCAGGGTTACCAATCCGTTTATGATTAATCGTTTGCTTCGCCGTGCAGATGCATTTTAGCGGGGTGTTGCGGAACGGGTCACAAGATGGGCCTCCACAAATCTGCGAATAGCGGCATCAATATGGTCCCAGTCCTGCAAATGGCGGCTTGAGAAGCGGTAGAGGACGCTAAGGTCTTTGCCGACCTTGATGTCGCGCTGGCAGTCCCCGCTTGTTGGGCTAACCGCCGCGGAGGGCAGGATGCAGCGAACGGCATATGTGGCCCCATTGGCGCGCGGTGCAGTCAGCAGAACCTCGCCGCCATAGCCTGCCTCGGCTTTGAGATTGTGAAGCGTCAGTCCGTTGCCATAGGGCACGGCTGCGCCTTCCATCACATGCGTATAGATGAGCTCGACGCGGCCGGACATGTCGCGCGACATCGTGCTCTGGGTGATCTGCAGAAAGATAAGATTGGCGGACTGCGAGACGTCGTCGAATCGCTCGCGGTGTTCCTTCGTGTAGCCCTGCAATTCCGGCCAGGTGAGATAGACGTCGGCGCGTTCGGCGGCACCGCTATGCCTCTGGCTCGGGAAGCGGATCACGTTCTCGGCCAGATCGAGCGTGTCGCGGCCGATGGTGATCGTGACGATGGCGGTATTGTCGGTATTGCCCGCCAGCGTAATGTGCCGGCCGATCCAGCGGCCGCCGATGCTGATACCCAGCATCAGCATTGCAAGCATTGCGACAACTGCGCTCAGACGGAGGATGAAGCCGTTCGAGAACAGGGGCAACTCCTCGGATGTGCCGGTGCTGCGGGCGAGGTGGCTCATGGCGGATCTTCAGTGTCTGACCGCCGCGAAAGAGACTGGAGTCGCCGGTACCTGGATGAATTTCACGACATCATCGGGCGGATGCAGTTAAAGAAAGATTAACCCTGATTGCCAAGCGGCCCTCAAAAAGGGCGAGCCGCTCCCGGGACAGCGGGAGCGGCTCCAGGGCGCCGGTCGGGACGGGGATGTAGGGGACTGACCGGGCCGAGTAGGCCCGCCGGTATTTCCGGCGGGGCAATTTGACTTAGCGCACGCTACCAACCGCGACGGCACGGCCGTCCTGCAGCTTCATCCAGCGTGCCGGATCATCGGCGGACTGGCGCTTCAGGAAGGTGTATTCGGTATCCGCCCAGAGCATCACCTTGTTGCGCATGTTGTCGAGGATGAAGTCGCCATGGTCCGTGCGGACTGTCAGCACGGCATGGCCTTCGCCATTCGGCTGCATGACAACCGTTATCAGCGCATCGGATGGCGAGATGCCGGCGTCTATCAGCATCTTGCGCTTCAGCAGCACGAAATCCTCGCAATCGCCGACGCTGCGCGGGTAGGCCCAGCGCTCCTCGACGCCGTAGATTTCCTTGTCGGTCATCGGCTGGATCTGCGAGTTGACCTCGTAGTTGATCTTGAGAATCGCCTTCCAACGCTCCTGGGTCAGGATCGCGGGCCCGGCGTCGCCACCGTCATAGGCGCATTCGTTCGAGTTTACCTTGCAAAATTCATAGTGGCCGATCGGCGGGCTTGTGTTGCCTGCAAGCGTCATATTGGCAGGCGTCGCTTGGCCCGAGCCCGTCATTGCCATCATCAGGATACCGGCCAGAAAGGTGCCTTTGAGTGCATTGAACATTGTCTTTGTCGTCCCCGTTTTGTGAGGATGACAATGACACGGACGTTTTTATCCAGCGCAAAATTACGCAGTAAAATTAATAGCTTAGTTGAATCAAAAGCACGTAAAACCTGATTAAAAACAAAATCGAATACGCGTAAAACTCGTCGCAGTTTCGATGTAAATTCGAATAAACTTTTATGTTTCGACGCAAGCCTTGACGGCGCCGCAGGTGCTGGCGTTGCGTAAAAAAGTTAACGGCAGCGACCAATGCGGCTCAATATTGCAGCGCGCTGCCCGGTGCGGAGATAGCGCGCGCGGCATGGGGAAGACGCGAAAATTCTCAACAGGGTTGCTCCGAAACGCGGTTGCGGCTCGTTTTTCGCAGCGATGCCTCAAAAATTATTTTTGGGAAATTTCGCGAAATTCGTCGGTTGCGGCAATGATGGCGGAGGAGATTGCCGTGTTCGACGTCGAGTGCGCGGCGTTTTCAACCACGACAAGACGGCTGCCGGGCCACGCTTTGGCCAGTTCCCAGGCGGTCGTCAGCGGCGCTTCAAGGTCGAAGCGGCCCTGTACCAAGATGCCGGGTATTCCCGAAAGCCGTCCCGCGTCGCGAAGCAGGACACCGTCGTCAAGCCATGCGCCGTTGAAGAAAAAGTGCGTGACGATCCGCGCTCGGGCCAGCACATAGTCCCGATCGCGCCAGCGGTGGGGCAAACCATACGGATCGGCGAGAAGAATCGGTGCCGCCTCCCAGTCGTGCCAATCGCGCGCTGCCTTTACGCGGACGTCCTGATCAGGCGCGTTCAGCAACTGGTAAAAGGCCGAAAGCATATCGAGATGGCGAAGGTTTGGCGGTATCGCCTCGCGCAGCCGCCCCCATTCCTCGGGAAAGAAGCGTGCCATGCTGTGGCAGAGCCAATCTATTTCGGTGCGGCGGGTGGTCGTCACTCCAGCGATCGCCATGGCTCGCACGCGATCGGGATGGCTCTCGGCATAGGCGAGCGCCAGCGTCGAGCCCCAGGAGTTCGCGAATATGACCCAGGCATCGACATCGACGTGAAGCCGAAGCCGCTCTATGTCGTCAACCAAATGCCACGTGGTGTTTGCCGCAAGGTCCGTATCGAACTCGGCGGCACTCGGCAGGCTGCGGCCGCAATTTCGCTGGTCGAAGAGCACGATGCGATAGACTGAGGGGTCGAAAAAGCGTCGTGCGGTTGCAGAACATCCCGAGCCGGGACCGCCGTGGAGAACGAGCGCAGGCTGGCCGGCGGGATTGCCGCAGCATTCCCAGTAGATCCGGTTGCCGTCTCCGGTCTCTAGGAATCCTGTGTCATAGGGCTCGATTTCGGGATAAAGCGAAGACATGAAAGGTCGCCTGTTCGGGCGGCCTTCATCCGTCATATCCATGACGTTGAAATGACAGCAGCCGCTTAGAGGAATTCGCGCAACGTCTCGCGCGACTGGAGCGAGAGGAACTCTAGCGCGACGCCCTCGCTGAAATGGCGCACGACGCGGCCACGCATGTTGCCGAGGCGGACTGGCGTGCCGAGAGCTGGGCGCACCTCCACGTCAACTGCAGCACCCGACAACGACAAGTCCATGATGCGGCAGGTGTAGCGCGTGCCATCCTCAAGCGTTAGCTCTGTCTTCGTCTCACGCGGGGTCAGACGATCATGACGCCGGTCTTCAGGCAGGCCGAGCTCATGCTTGTTGGCAAGCCAGGTGAGCTGTGCGGCAAGCTTCTCCCGCTTGCGCTCGGTGGCGTTGATCGACATCGTGAAGCCACGCACGTCGACGGTCAGAACGTTGCCTTCGACACGGCCGAGGTGATCGATATAGGCGACGACGCGCTCATTGGCGCGCGGCCGGCCGGCGCAGGTGACATACATGTCGCCGGGCGACATGTCGATCACTGTGCATTCGTATTCCTCGTAGTTCGCAAGCATGAGGCGGCCCTGCATATTGATGGGCACGCGCTGGAAGACACCCTGCTCAGGGCGCGGCACTGTTGTCCGTGGCGTCTGGGCTTGCTGGAATGAGTGCATGAAAGCGCTTCTTCATAAAATGTTATACGACAATCATTACCCGCAATCCCTTAACAGAAGGTTGTCCTGAAGGGCGCGATTACACCTTGCAGCATAGGATAAGGCTGTGCCGGAATGAGACGGTTAGCGCGGTGCCACCCCGGAAAGCAATGAAGACATCATGCGGCCGAGGACCACACTAAGGCCATGCGGAGGCTCGGCGACAGCTGTGTATGGCCAGTTGCTCCCACCGCCGTTCTGCCCGGGTTTATCGCGCAGCAGGCGGCTGCGGTCGAGCGCCAGAAAATCGAGCGGCACGATTTCCAGCCAGCTTGCCGCAACGGACGGCGCAATGGCGCCGAGCAGCCGCGCGCGGCAGCCGTTTTCACAGCGCAGCGGCATGACGATGATCTCGAAGGTGGCCTGATGCCCCGCCGTGCTGTAGCCGGTCGCGTTGAGCAGCGTCGGGATGACGTGATGCATCGCACCCAGAAGCGTTGCCTCGATGTCATCGGCATGGCCGTCGCCGAAGAGCTCGGCAAAGCTCTCGTCACGCAGATCCCGCCCGAAGAGATCGCAGATTCTCGGTGCCGGCAAGCCGGAAGGTGACGGCGCCCAGTTCGTCGTTTTTCTCAAGGATGAAGAGGCTCGGCAGAAGGTGGCCAAGGCTCGACGGTTCGATCTGCGATTTCAGCGGTGCATCGCTGGCACCGCGCAGGCGGTTCCAGTAATCGTAAATATCGATGATCGTCTGATGACGCACGGCACACCAACCTGTTTCATTTCGGTTCAAGTTCAAGCCCGAACGGCTGTTCTGATGCTTACCATGCGGATTTCATGCCAACTGCGGGCAGTTAAGGTTAAGGAACGGTTTCGATTGCGGCCGGTGACATGCCGTGCAACTGTTGGGTATCGCTTCGGAAACGAAGTTCAGCACTTCACTGATCGGGCGCGGGGTCATTCTCGGGGGACGCTCGGCAAGCCGTCCGGTTTATCCGGGCGGCTTTTTTTTTGATCTTCGCTCCTGTAAGGCTGAGACCTCAATCCGGCGAGGACGCATATGGACGATCACAGGACGGAGCCGGAAACGGTTGAGGAAATCCCGATTGAAAAGAACCGGACGCCAGTTTTCAATCTGCCCGGCATCCTTTTGGCGACACTCTGTCTGCTCGGCGCGATCTATGCGGTCCAGTCGTTCATCCTCTCCGTAAACGCGGTCGACTGGCTTTTCATCACTTTCGGCTTCATTCCGGTACGCTATGTGATCCCGTTCTCGGAGCAGGGACTGCAATGGCTCTGGTCGCCGGTGACCTATTCTCTGCTGCACGGCAGCGTGGAGCATATCCTCTTCAATGGGCTGTGGCTCATGGCTTTCGGCGCGCCGGTCGTGCGCCGCATCGGAAGCTTGCGCTATGTTATCTTCTGGATTCTTTCATCGGTCGCCTCGGCAGCGCTTCACGCCGGATTGAACTGGGGCGATCCGACCTTGCTCATCGGCGCTTCCGGGGTCGTTTCCGGGCTCATGGGGGCGGCCTGCCGTTTTGCGTTTCCGCCGGAGCGGAAGGTGACGCGTCCGGCACATCTCAATCCGCGCCTGTCGGTGGCCGAGTCCTTTCGCAGCCGCACGGTAGTGGTATTCACGCTCTTCTGGCTGATTGGAAACGGGCTGATCGCCGTCGGCATTCCACTGATCGGCGACCCGAACCAGCCGATCGCCTGGGACGCACATATCGGTGGTTTCGTTTTCGGATTCTTCCTTTTCTCGCTTTTCGACCGGAATATTCCTGCGGAGCCTGAGGTTTCGGAAGAGCCGGATATATTGCAATCTTGAGCTTTGGAGTGCACCATTCGGATTGATCCGCGTTGGGACGAACAGCCCTTCGCAGGTGCCTCTGTTCAGTTAAGTGTTTCACTTTCGACATGGGAGGTTTCGAATGTCCAACACCGTAAAAGCCATCCTCGACCTGAAGGGCCGCAACGTCGTCACGGCCGGCGCGAACACAACCGCCGGCGAAGCGGCAAAAGTGCTCAGCAGCCGCAAGATTGGTGCCGTTGTCATTGTCGGCGTGGAAGGCCGTATTGCCGGGATCTTCACCGAACGCGATCTCGTCAATGCCGTTGCAAAGTTCGGCAAGGATTGCCTCGATCAGCCGGTTGTCTCGCTGATGACATCGAGGGTCTTCCGCTGCCACGAGGACACGACGGTCAACGAATTGATGGAACTGATGACCAGCCGGCGCTTCCGCCATCTGCCGGTTGAAACAAATGGAAAGCTCGTCGGCATCGTCTCAATCGGCGACGTCGTGAAGACGCGCATCGCAGAAGTCGAGCGCGAGACAGAAGAAATCAAGGCCTATATCGCGGGCTAAGGCGGTCGGCCCGCCGTCGCGCCTGCGTGGCGAACGCTTCCTGCATTCGCCGGAGTTCGGGAAGCCGCGCCCTGGCTTCCTCGTATCCGCGCTCTATCGCTTCGCCGGCCCGGTGGAATTCCGACAGGCCGATGTCGCTGAGACGCGGATGCAGCGCAATGATCCGGCGGATCGCCGGCAAGGCGCGCGCGCGAAATCCTGTCCTGGATGATGTTGAAGGCTTGCACCATCACGCCGGTCATTCCGAGGCGCGCATAGGCGGGCTTCCTCCTGCTTCTGCATCTCCTGAAGCGTCAAGGTCGCATTGTGCTTGACGACTGCGGATCGGCCGAAGAGGTCGTAGTTCAGATTGACGGCCACCACGAGCTGCTGTTCGTAGGCTGCGGCAAACTGAAACCGGCACCGGATTGACCAGTGCGCCGTCGACCAGCGTGCGGCTGTTGCTGCGAACTGGCTCGAAGATGCCGGGCAGGGCATAGGATGCACGCAGCGCCGTAATCAGCGAGCCGCTGGAAATCCAGACCTCGTGGCCGGTGTTCACCTCCGCAGCCACGGCGACAAAGGGACGGTCGAGGTCTTCCACGTTCAGACCTTCGAGATGCTCCTGCATGCGCTTCGTCAGGCGCATGCCGCCGAAAAGTCCGCTGCCGCCGATGGTAAGATCAAGCAGGCTGGCAATGCGGCGCATCGTCAGCGAACGGGCGAAGGCCTCGAGCTCATCCAGCTTGCCGGCAAGATAGCAGCCGCCGACCAGCGCACCGATCGAGGTTCCGGCGATCATGCCGACTTCGATGCCGGCCTCGTCCAGTGCGCGCAGCACGCCGATATGCGCCCAGCCGCGCGCCGCACCGCCGCCAAGGGCCAGCGCAATCTTTGCTCTTTTAGGGGGAAGGGTGGACGTCGGAGGAGCGGTCATATCTGGAACTGTCAAGACACCGGAACCTGAACTGCCTGCTTCAGAGCTCTGACGATGCAAACTCCAGTTCAGCATGGTATGCCTCCTCCAGGCAGAAATATTTCAGTTTGTTATAGTGTCCCCGTTCCCTTTCCAAATCGTATACAGCAGCGCTATCTGTCTCAATAGCGAGCAGGTAAATGACACGCGCGCTATTTTCCGTAGACGTCTTTAGGGTCGAAATGCCGCTCGTCATCCACGATATCGAGCATTGGTTTCCCGTCCTGGAGCGTCACCGTGCGGTAGAAGCAGGAACGGCGGCCAGTATGGCACGTCGCGTCGTGGCCTGCGACCTCTACTTTAAGCCAGATTGCATCCTGATCGCAGTCGGTACGGATTTCCTTCACCGTTTGGATGTTGCCGGAGGTTTCGCCCTTCATCCAGAGCTTGCCGCGCGACCGGCTGAAGTAGTGTGCCTTGCCCGTCTGGATCGTCAGCGCCAGCGCCTGCGCGTTCATGTGCGCAACCATCAGGATCTCGCCGTCGCTGCACGTCGGTGACGATCGCGGTGATCAGGCCGCGATCATCGAAGCGGGGCGTGAAATCGCCGGCATCTTCCAGTTCGGATTTGTCGTCTGACGGCGCATTGAATGCAAAAGGCATCATTCGGCTCTCTTAATGGAGCCGTATCAGCGGCTCCGCACCATGGTCATGAATCGCGCCTGTTCGGCGGGCTCGGCCTTGAAGATTCCGGTAAAGGTCGTCGTCAGCGTCGTGGAACCCTGCTTCTGTACGCCGCGCATCGCCATGCACATATGTTCGGCTTCGAGCATGACAGCCACGCCGCGCGGAGCCAGTGTATCATCGATCGCCTTGGCGATCTGTGCTGTCATGGTTTCCTGCGTCTGAAGGCGGCGGCCATAGATCTCGACGACACGGGCGATCTTGGAAAGTCCAAGTACCTTGCCGTCAGGCATATAGGCGACATGTGCCTTGCCGATAATCGGCACCATGTGATGTTCGCAATGCGAATAGAACGGAATATCCTTCACGAGAACCATATCATCGTAGCCGGCGACCTCTTCGAAGGTGCGGCCCAGAACGTCTTCCGGGTCCATTTCGTAGCCGGCGAAAAGTTCGCGATAGGCTTTGGCGACACGGGTAGGGGTATCGATCAGCCCTTCGCGCGACGGATCGTCACCGGCCCAACGAAGCAGAACGCGAATTGCGTCTTCGGCTTCCTTCTGGCTGGGGCGTTCGGCGTCACGGCTGGTCTGCGGAAAATTCTTTACGATGGCGTCCATACTGCTCAAGTCTCCTGGTCCACGAACTTTTGGACCGTCTTTCGGAACTCGCCACTGGTATCCCTTGTCAGGAATGTTGCACCTTTGGCAGGCTCCGGGGCTTTCGGGGCAGCTTATAGCCCGTCCGGCACGGTTTCCCAATCAAACTTACCCGAGGACCATTGCATTTTCATGGTCTTCGAACGACATACATATAGGAAGACGGCGTCTTCATGTAAGTATGCTAGCACGACACGGTGTGTTTTTTGTTTATGATACAATGACCGCCGAAATAAGCCGATCCGCGGCAATCTGGAGCGGAATTCATCATGGACGACATCTATAACAGCAAAATCCTCGAATATGCAGGCAATATTCCGCTGACAGGCAGCCTGGCCGATGCCGATGCAAGTGCACAGGCGCATTCGAAACTCTGCGGTTCCAAAGTGCGGATCTGGCTGAAGATGGACGGCGATACCGTCACCGCGTTTGCCCATGACGTCAAAGCCTGCGCGCTCGGCCAGGCATCCTCCTCGATCATGGCCCGGCACGTGATCGGCGCAACGGCCGGCGAACTCCGCAAGGCCCGCGAAGACATGCTCGCCATGCTGAAAGCGGACGGAGAAGGTCCGGATGGCCGCTTTGAGGACATGCGTTATCTGCGCCCGGTCAAGGATTACAAGGCTCGCCACGCGTCCACCATGCTGACTTTCGACGCTGTCGTCGATGCGGTTGGACAGATCGAGGCAAAGCGCGCGGAAATGGCCGAGGCGTGAACATTGAGCGCTCCGCTATGTGACATCCCCCTCCGTCACTTCGTGACATCTCCCCCACAAGCGGCAAGATCGGGATCGTGCGGCACTGCCGGCGCCTCCTCAAGACGCGGAGGTTAGGCCATGTGCGAGTTTTGCCCTCTTCAGCAGGACGACGACGAAGATCTCCCGAAACGCAGGGTGTCCGGGATAATCTCGCCGGAAATGTCGCGAAGTGACAAAGGAGGATATTCCGCGCCGGTGGCCAGATATTCCCGAAACTATACCGGCCCTTTCCGCAAGACCCCGGACCGGCTGCTCGGCATGGGATTGATCCGGCTTTATCAACTGACCTTATCAGGGTTTATCGGCAACTCATGCAGGCATATTCCGACGTGCTCCGAATATGGCTACGAGGCGATCGCACGCCACGGCCTGTGGGCCGGCGTGTGGATGACGTTCTTTCGTGTCGGGCGCTGCGGGCCGGGCGGAACGAGTGGTTTCGATCCCGTGCCTGAAGGGCTGGAGCAGCGCTTCCATTGGTGGACGCCGTGGCGCTATTTTGCGCTCGGACGGAAAGCCGGCTGACGGCAAACCCATGCCACGTAAAACCGTCTACGTCGCGCTCCTTCACAGCATTGTGCTCGCGCCCGGTCGCCGGGTCGTGATGTCCGATCTTCGCGATATGGCCGCGGCACTCGGATACGTCAATCCGCGCACGCTGGTCTCGACCGGCAATATCGTCTTTGAAGCAGACAGTGCGCCGCTCGGTGACATCGAAGCGAAGATTGAAGCTGCCTTCAAAACGAAGTTCGGCAAGCCCGTCGATATCATCGTCCGCAAGGGCGCAGATTGGCTGAGACTGGCGAATTCAAATCCGTTTCCGGATGGCGTTGGTAGCCAAGTGATCGTGCGCGTGATGCGCGAGCCGCTCGATCGGTCCGCCTTAGCCACGCTTCAGAAGTACCTCGAAGCCAACCAGCGCTTGGCGATAACCAATGGCGATCTCTGGATCGATTTCGCCAGCAAACCCAGTGAATGGAAGCTGCTCTCGGCGCTCACGACCAGGCGCATGGGCGTCGGCACGCTGCGCAATTGGAACACGGTGCGGGGCCTTGCCGAAATGATCGGCTGATTAGGCCTTGCCTTTACTCACACGCCAAATCTCGGTATCAGGCGGCAGCGCATTCGTGCCGACGAAGCGCTTCATTGCAACCACCCGCATTCGTTGGCGGGACTGGACAAGGAGAATATCGATATGTCCCAATCCGTTTTTCTGACCTTCCCCGATGGCAATCAACGCAACTTCGAGCCCGGCACGACCGGCCTCGACGTCGCCGAATCCATCTCCAAGTCGCTTGCTAAGAAGGCTGTCGCCATTGCGATCGACGGCACCGTGCGCGACCTTTCCGATCCCGTGACGGCGGGCAAAATCGAGATCATTACTCGCAGCGACGAGCGCGCCCTGGAACTCATCCGGCACGATGCAGCGCATGTCATGGCGGAAGCCGTGCAGGAGCTCTGGCCCGGTACACAGGTGACGATCGGCCCAGTCATCGAGAACGGCTTCTATTACGACTTCGCCAAGAATGAACCCTTCACGCTGGACGATCTGCCGAAGATCGAAAAGAAGATGAAGGAGATCATCGCCCGCAACGCGCCTTTCACCAAGCAGGTGTGGTCGCGTCAGAAGGCGAAGGAAGTGTTTGCCGCCAAGGGCGAGCAGTACAAGGTCGAACTCGTCGATGCCATCCCGGAAGGCCAGGACCTGAAGATCTACTATCAGGGCGACTGGTTCGACCTTTGCCGCGGCCCGCACATGGCATCGACCGGTCAGATCGGCTCGGCCTTCAAGCTGTTGAAGGTGGCAGGCGCCTATTGGCGCGGCGATAGCAACAATCCAATGCTGTCCCGTATCTACGGCACGGCCTTTGCAGAGCAGTCCGAACTCGACAACTATCTCCACATGCTCGCCGAAGCCGAAAAGCGCGACCATCGCCGTCTCGGCCGCGAGATGGATCTGTTCCACTTCCAGGAAGAAGGCCCGGGCGTCGTCTTTTGGCACGGCAAGGGCTGGCGTATCTTCCAGGCGCTTGTCGCCTATATGCGGCGGCGCCTCGATGCCGACTATCAGGAGGTCAACGCGCCGCAGGTTCTTGATACTTCCCTTTGGGAAACCTCGGGGCATTGGGGCTGGTACCAGGAGAACATGTTCGCGGTGAAATCGGCGCATGCGCTGACGCATCCGGATGACAAGGAAGCCGACAACCGCGTCTTCGCACTAAAGCCGATGAACTGCCCGGGTCACGTGCAGATCTTCAAGCACGGGCTGAAATCCTATCGCGAACTGCCGATCCGCCTGGCAGAATTCGGCACGGTCCATCGTTACGAGCCGTCAGGCGCCCTCCACGGCCTGATGCGGGTGCGCGGCTTCACGCAGGACGACGCGCACATCTTCTGCACCGACGAGCAGATGGCCGCCGAGTGCCTGAAGATCAACGACCTGATCCTCTCGGTCTACAAGGACTTCGGCTTCGACGAGATTACCATCAAGCTCTCCACGCGCCCGGACAAGCGCGTCGGTTCGGATGAGCTCTGGGATCGCGCCGAGAGCGTCATGATGGACGTGCTCACCACGATCCAGCAGCAGTCGAACGACATCAAGACCGGCATCCTGCCGGGCGAGGGCGCTTTCTACGGCCCGAAGTTCGAATATACGCTGAAGGACGCGATCGGCCGTGAATGGCAGTGCGGCACCACGCAGGTGGACTTCAACCTGCCGGAGCGCTTCGGGGCCTTCTATATCGACAGCAATTCGGAGAAGACGCAGCCGGTCATGATCCACCGCGCCATCTGCGGCTCGATGGAACGCTTCCTCGGCATCCTGATCGAAAACTTCGCCGGTCATCTGCCGCTCTGGGTCTCGCCGCTGCAGGTCGTGGTCGCGACGATCACCTCGGAAGCGGACGGTTATGGCGCAGAAGTTGCCGAAGCGCTGCGCGAGGCCGGACTGCAACGTCGAGACCGACTTCCGTAATGAGAAGATCAACTACAAGATCCGCGAGCATTCCGTTACGAAAGTTCCCGTCATCATCGTCTGCGGGCGGAAGGAAGCCGAGGAACGGACTGTTAATATCCGCCGCCTAGGCAGCCCGGAGCAAACCTCGATGCCGCTCGAGGCGGCAATCGAGACCCTTGCCTGGGAAGCGACGCCGCCGGATATCCGCCGCAAGATCGAAGCCAAAAAGGCGAAGGCTGCCTGATTTCTGTCAGACCACTGTCATCGCTTTGAAATATAGCCGTCTGGTCTTTCACCTGAGGCCGGATGGCTTTGCGATTTAAACAGCTATCATATGCGAGTGAAAGCGATCCGCGTCTCAAGCGCTGGCTGATCCGCTCGATCGAGGGGCTCTGCGGCCGCGATCGTTACATGCAGCTCTACGATATCTGGCGCAGCGATATCGTTCCGACGCGCGAAGGTGTATTCGGCAAACTCCTTGATCTCCTGGATGTCCGCCTCGATATCAATGGTACCTGGCCACCGCAACTAACCGCGGATCGGCCGCTTGTCATCGTCGCCAACCATCCGTTCGGTATCGGAGACGGCATTGCCGTATTGGCGCTTGCCGAACGGCTTGGACGGCCATTCCGCGTTCTCATCCATAACGAATTGCTCAAGGTTCCGGAAATGGCGGCCTATTCGCTTTCGGTATCCTTCGATGAGACGAAAGAGGCCGTCGGCCGCAACATGGAGACGCGCCGGGAGGCGGTCCGGCTTCTGAAGGATGGCGTTGTCGTCATCATCTTCCCGGGCGGCGGCGTCGCCACCGCGAAGAACGGTTTCGGCCGCGCCGAGGATTTGCCCTGGAAGATTTTTCCTGCCAAGCTCGTCCAGGCGGCCGGTGCAAGCGTTTTGCCCATCTATTTCGAGGGCCAGAACGGGCGGCTCTTTCATATCGTCAGCCGCTTCTCGCTAACGCTTCGCCTCTCATTGTTGATCCGCGAATTCCGCCGGCTGTCAGGCAAGACGATCACAGCGCATGCAGGTCCGGTCCTGCCTTACGAAAAGCTGAGAAGGAACGACCGCAAGGCCCTGCTGGCAGCGCTTTACGATGCGGTCTTTTCGTTGGGTTCCGACATCAAACGAAAGCGCATCTGAAAATTCAATCGGTATCGGCGCCCGTCGTGCCGCTGCCCGGCAGCAATTGCTCATAGGAAGGCAGCGGCGCCTGCGCGGAACTCTGCGGCTCGCCTGCGGCCGATGGCAGCGGTTCCTGCTGCAGAGTCGTCGCCGCGCTTGCCGGTTCCTGCGGCTGCTCGTTCTTCATCAGCACTTCGACATCGGTATTCTTACCGGCCTCGACCTTGAAGTCGCGCTGATAGATCTTGTCCTTGTTGCGCGCGACGGCGGAATATTCGCCTTCGGCGAGCACCATCGTCGGAAAAGCGCTGACGCTTTCGCCGACGCTATCACCCGCAGCCGTCAGGATCGACCAGGCCGTATCGGCGATCGCTTCGCCGCCGGCTTCGGAAACCAGCTTGAAGGTAATCTGTGCTGCACGGTGCTGAATGGTCGCTTCCGTGAGCCCTCCCGCTTCCACCTGGATATCGGCGCGGATGACGGCGTTGACGTCGCCATATTCAGAAACGATGTGGTAGGTGCCGGCGTTCAGCCTGACGACGGTGTTCGGGGAGACGTCTGCCGTCACCAATCCGCGTTCGCCGTCGTCGCGTACTTCCGACGAGTAGATGGAGAAGCGCAGCTGATCCGGGCGGATGCGAACGTCGGAGCCGGACACAGCGTTGAGCAGCAAGCCGCCCGCATCGAGCACCATCACCTGCTTGTCGAGCTTGCCGCTGTCGGGAACATTCACCTTCCGGGTAACACCGGCGCGGCCGAAGGACACGTTTACCAGATAGTCGCCCGGCGCCAGTTGGAAAGCCGCCGACCCGCCACGGGCGCTCGCCACCAGCGGCAGCTTGCCGTCAGCGCCGGCGATCGGGCTGAACACGTACCAGGAAAGCCCGTCTTCCACCGGCTGGCCGTCGGCCGTCAGCTTCGCCTCGATCTCGACCTCGTGCAACGCGGCCCCTTGCGGGGCGCTGCCGGGGGCGATGAAAGCGTTGAGCTTCGGCATTTTCGCCGTCGTATCGAGCTGCTTGAATTCCTTGAACGCGTCCTGCGCGCTTGCGCCAAAAGGCAGCCAAGCCGCCAGAACAAGCGCAAGAGCCATACGCGCAAAAGGCAAAATGCCGGGCATGTGTTTCCTGAACAAGATTGACTTCTGAAATCACAGAGGCCACTTCAAGACCAACGCGATGGCAAATTCAAGACCCATCCATCCCGCTGACATGAAAATGAAAGTTTCTCCCGCATGAAATCCGATATCAAGCTGATCGATTACCTCGCCGTGCGCCGCTCCATCCCCGCATTCCAGATGAGCGAACCGGGACCGGAAAAGGCGGAGATCGAGGAAATCCTCCGTCTGGCATCTCGCGTGCCCGACCACGGCAAGCTCGCGCCCTGGCGTTTCATCGTTTATCGCGGCGAAGAGCGCGTCCATATCGGAAAGGAGCTTCTGAAGCTGGCGCTCGAAGCCAAGCCCGATCTTTCCGAGGACATGATCGAGGTCGAGCGTGCGCGCTTCACCCGCGCGCCGGTCGTCATCGCCGTCGTCAGCAAAGCCGGGCCGCATTTCAAGATTCCTGAATGGGAACAGATCATGTCGGCAGGCGCAGTTTGCCTCAATATTATCTTCGCGGCCAACGCCCATGGCTGGGTGGCCAACTGGCTGACCGAGTGGTTCGCTTATGACGAGCGTGCCTATCGGCTGCTTGGCGTCCAGCCGGGCGAACGGGTTGCCGGCTTCGTCCATATCGGCTCGACAAATTTTCCGGCAGTTGAACGACCACGTCCGGAAATATCGGAAACGGTCACTTGGGTTGGTGGGGACGCTTGATGTTCTACCCGAGCGAAACGAACAGGCATGGCCTGTCGCACGATCCGTTCAAGGCGATCGTCGCGCCGCGTCCGATCGGCTGGATCGGCACGAAGGGCAGGGACGGCTCGCTGAACCTCGGCCCCTATTCTTTCTTCAACGCCGTTTCCGACCGGCCGAAGCTGGTGATGTTTTCCTCCAGCGGCCGCAAGCACAGCCAGCGCAACGCAGCGGAAACCGGGGTCTTCACCTGCAATTTCGTCAGCCGCAACCTTGTCGAACAGATGAACCTGTCATCGGCGGCGCTGCCTTACGGCATCAACGAGTTCGAGCTGGCGGGCCTGACGGCAAAGCGGGGTGAGCTTGTCGATGCGCCCTATGTCGGTGAGGCTTTCGCGGTGCTCGAATGCAAGGTGACCGAACTGATCGAACCCAAAACCCTCTCGGGCGAGCCCTCGGAAAATGTCATGGTTCTCGGCGAGGTCGTCGGCATCCATATCGACGAGCAGATCATCCGCGAGGGGCGCCTGGACATGTCGATCGCACGGCCTGTCGCACGCATGGGGTATATGGATTACAGCGAAGGCAGCGACGTCTTCGAGCTGCTGCGCCCGCAAGTGCCGAACGATCTGATCGCGGCTGGCAAGGGTTAATGAATATGATGAACCAATCGTAAACCATTTCTCAGTACCCTCATTCCAAGGGTAGAGCGCGAAGGAATCGCGTTCGCAGGTTGGGGCGTAGTGTGATCGTAGAGGCTTTTCTTCGCTGGGTTGAAACTGCCAAGGCCGGAGACAGGGCTCGCGCCGCAAGCGCGCTCGGCCGTGCCTATCTACAATCCGAAATGCTTCCCGAGGAGCGCAGGGCCGCCGAAATGGCGATGACCTTCCTGCTCGACGACCCATCGCCGCGTGTGCGTCTGGCACTGGTCGAAGCGATCGCTTGGTCTAACGAAGCGCCGCGCGCCCTCATTCTTGCCCTCGCCGAAGACCAGCCGGAGATCGCCTGCCATGCGGTGGCGTGTTCCCCGCTTCTTTCGGACGCCGATCTCGTCGATCTCGCAGCCCGCGGCGGCAGCGTCACCCGTATCTTGATCGCCGCACGCGCATCGATCTCGCGTGCTGTTTCAGCCCGCTCTTGCGGAGGTCGGCGACGAAGAGGATATTCTCTGCCTTCTCGAAAACGAGGGAGCAGCGATTGCTCCAGTATCCCTGAAACGCATTGCGGCGCGGCTAGGCAACTGTTGCGATATCCGCAATCTTCTGCTTGATCGCGCCGATCTGCCGGTCGACGCCCGTCAGCTGCTGACGCAGCATGTCAGCAATGCATTGGTCGCCTTGCCCTTGGCGCAGGCCGCAATCGGCCTCAATCGTCTGGAGCGCATCAGCCGCGAGGCGACGCAGGCGGCCGTCGTGTCGCTTGTCGGCGATATCCAGCCGCACGAGATCGCCGATCTCGTCGAGCATCTGCGTCTTAATGGCCATTTGACGCCGTCCTTTCTCATGCACGCCCTATGCTCCGGCAAGGTGGATTTCTTCGCCGGTGCCATCGTCAATCTCACCGGCTGCACCGAAAAGCGCGTACGCTCGATCCTCGCCACCGGCCGCATGCATGCGGTACGCGCCCTTTACGAGGCGGCCGGGCTCACCCGCGAGATCAGCACAGTGTTCGTCGAGGCGACGCTTCTCTGGCGCGAAGCTTCCAAAAAGACCGCAGGCACAATGCTTGCCAACGTTTGCGGCAGGCTGCTCGAACGCTTCCGTCACCACGACGGCATCCATGGCGTCGTCAGCGAGTTGCTCGATCTGGTCGAGAAGCTTCACATCGCTGAGCAACGCCAATCGGCCCGCAGCTACGCATCGCTGACGGCGCTCGCGGCAGCCTAATTTAATTCTTGAAGCGCTGAACCGCCCAGGAATAGCCATCCGAAACGAAATGCACCGGCTTCTCCAGCGTATGCTTGACGCTTTCGCCGGTTGGCAGGTGCGTGTGAACCTGATCGGCAATGCGTATCGCGAAAGCGCGAATGCCTGTCTTTCCAGTCTCCTGGACGGGTGGCACCGGAGCGGGCTGAGCTTCGGCGACTTTGGGCTGTTCCGGCGCGATCGCAGGCTTCGGTGCTTCGCAGACGGCGATCACGGTCGGGTAGTTGGCATCGGCGAAGGACTTGAGCCGCTTTTCCGAACTCGGCATCGCACATGGCGACCGTGTCCCAGTGCTTATCGACCGTTGCGACATAATTGCATTGCGTCACCGAATCATTGCACCCGAAAATGGTCATGGCGACGAGGATGGCTTGCATAATCGAACCCTTTGGTTATTGAAATCCACTGTCATAGACGGGGCAATTCCAACCGAAAGATGGCGGCTGCATTAACCTTTCGTCATGCGCCGCGGCGGGCCTCGCAAAACCGGGGAATGCCATGTCCGTCACCGTCGCTCTTGAATCGCCGCGCCAGCCGCAGATCATCCGCTTGCTCGACCTTTCGGATGCCTATACGCAGTCGCTTTATCCTGCCGAAAGCAATCACCTGGTCGATCTCTCGACCCTGGAAAAGTCCATCGCAAGCTTCTTCGTGGCGCGCAATGCAGGAGAAATCGTCGGCTGTGCGGCACTCCTGGAGGCGGGAGACGGTACGGCGGAGATCAAGCGCATGTTCGTCGATCCGGAGGCAAGAGGACTGAAGGTCGCAAGCCGCCTGATGGAGCGGCTGGAGGAGCATGCCCGGGCGCTGGGTCTCGATGCGATCCGGCTCGAGACCGGCATCTATCAGCCGGAGGCGGTCGGTCTTTATCGCAAATACGGCTATGCCGACGTCGGACCCTTCGGCTCGTACCTGCCGGACCCGCTCAGCCTCTTCATGGAGAAGCGGCTGAAATGATCAGCCGTCGGCCGCGCGCTGCACCGGCGGCGCCTGCTCGTCGATCATGACTTCCGGGCCGAGCGCGGTCTGATCGTTCGTCTTCACTTCGTGCATCCATTCGCGCCAGATCGCGACGAGCAGTGCCATCAAGACCGGGCCGATGAAGAGACCGAGGAAGCCCATGGTCTTCACGCCGCCGACGAGGCCGAAGAAAGTCGGAAGGAAGGGAAGCTTGATCGGGCCGCCGACAAGCTTCGGACGCAGCGTCTTGTCGACGATGAAGAGTTCGACCGTGCCCCAGATGAAGAGCGCGACCCCGGCGACATGCGATCCGCTGGCGACGAGATAGATCGAAACCAAGGTGAATGAGAGCGGCGCGCCGCCGGGTATCAATGCCATGATGCCCGTCAGGACGCCGAGTGTCACAGGCGAGGGGACGCCGGCGATCCAGTAGGCGACGCCGAGCACGATGCCTTCGCCGATCGCGATCAGCGTCATACCCATAACGGTGGAACTGATCGTTGCCGGAACGACACGCGAAATCCGCTCCCAGCGATTGGGCAGGATGCGTTCGCCAAGCATGTCGATCTGACGCGAGAAGGACGCGCCGTCGCGATAGACGAAGAACAGCGCGATCAGCATGAAAAGCAGCGTCAGGAGCAGGTGGAACGACGCGCCGCCGGCTGCGAGTACCGCGCGGTAGATATTGCCGATATTGGCACCGCTGACAGCTTGGATGACTTCACCCAAAGAGCCGGGACTGCCGATATATTTCGTCCAGAGATCGTCGAGAAAAGGCCCTGCAAAAGGCAAAGCGAGGATCCACTGCGGTGTGGGCGCGCCCTGCCGGTTGGCGTGAATGATCCAGGCGACCCATTCGCGCACCTCGCCCGTCGTATAGGTGATCGCAAGCCCGATCGGGATAACGAGGAAGGTCACGATGAGGATGATCGCGATCGTGGCTGCGATCGTCGTATTGCCGCCGACGCGCGCAAGAAGTCTGCGATAGAGGGGCCAGCTCGCAAAACCGATGACGAGTGCGGCCAGAACCGGAACGACGAAGCCGTAAAAGAAATAGACGCCTGCCGCAACGATGAGGATCAAAAGCCAGCGGGCCGCGGAAATCGAGGGAATGAGCGGCGTGCGTGTGGGCGCAGAAGGCCCAAGCCACCGCGGCTCGCCAGGCAGTTTCTTGTTGTTCGAGAGGCTCACGTCGCTTTTTATTCCTTCTTCTCAATCACGGATATGCGCCATTGGGAGCCCGGACGCAAGCATATCGATCGTCTAAGGGCCGGCCTCTTCCAATCGAAGGTGCGCCAAGCCGTCAAGGCAACGGGATATCTTAAACCTCTGTACGGAATGTGACGGAACTTTCCTCCGAACCTTGCTAGCCGGTGAAAATGGCCGCACGTTGGGTATCAGGATTCATAGGGATCGTTCGGACGATGACGAAATTTTCAGCGGAAGTATCATGGCAGCGCGCCGGGGGCACCTTCACGGACGGCAAGTACAGCCGCGGCCATATGTGGAATTTCGATGGCGGCCTTTCGGTGCCTGCTTCGGCATCGCCGCACAACGTGCCGCTTCCGTACTCGATCGCCGAGAACGTCGATCCCGAGGAGGCCTATGTCGCGGCGCTCTCCAGTTGCCATATGCTATTCTACCTGTGGCTTGCCTCGAAGAAGGGCATCGTCGTCGACAGCTATCTCGATACGGCGACCGGGATCATGGAGAAGATCGACGGAAAAATGCTCGTCAGCCGCGTCGAGCTGAAGCCGGCGGTGGTCTATGCGGAGGAAGCGCCGAGCCGCGAAATGGAGGAAAAGCTCCATCACGAGGCCCATGAGCTCTGTTTTCTCGCCAACTCGGTGAAGACGAAGATCGAAGTCCGCCTCGACTAGCTGCACGATCCCTCGGTTGCTATTGCGGACGGCGCAGTATTTTGAAGACGTAGAACTGCGTCTTCTGGCTGGTCGAGAAGTTGTTGTCAGAGCCGAGGATCAGCGCGTCGCTCCCGTCCTTCGCCTTGCCGATCGCCATGGACTCGATATTGTCCGGCACAAGGCCGGCTGCACGCAGATCGAGAACTTGGCTCTTGCGGACGGGAACCACACGCTGATCGGTCTTCGCAAGCGAGGCGATCGCCGAGACGTCTGTAGCGCCGTCGAGATCGATCATGAAGATCTTCACGCTGTTGCCGACGCCTTGGGCATAGCTGCGCTCGATGGCGAGCAATCGGTGACCGTCGAGTGCGATGATCTCCGACATGCCGTTGTCGTTGCCGCCGTCAGCCTTCGCGGCCGCCTGTGGGATAGGCGAGATTGGATAGACATACTGCGCCTTCGGTTCGCCGGTCGTCCCATCATAGCGGATGATGCGCGCAAGGCTGCCGTTCACAATCGAAGCTGCCGGGCCGTCCTGGTAGAGCGCCGCCTCGATGGCAACGAAGACATCGCCGGAAGGCGCGATCGCAAGGTCTTCGAAGGCGAGGTTGTCGCGCATGCCCGTCGACTTGTCGGCTGTCGGAGCAAAGCCTTCCGGCAACTTGAACTCGCGCATGAAGGCGCCGTCCTGCGAAGCGACGCGGATGAAGGGGGCGATCAGCGCCTTGCCGTCGCCTTCGCTGCCCCAGTAGATGCCATCCCGGCCGAGCCGGATCGACTCGGGATCGACGGCGCGCCTGGCGAAGGGTTCGCCGTTTTTGTCCTTCAGCGTCACCTGCTTGACGATGGCAACGCCCTTGAGCGCCGGCGCCGTCGACATCGACGGCGAGCTCGTGAAAGCGAGCCGGGCCTTTTTCCGAGCGGTCGTCGCTGATCGCGATGTAGTGGCCCGTTGCCGCATCGAAATCGAGGCCGGAAATGCCGCCGAATTCGACACCGTTTTCCAGGTGGCCTGTCGGGATGACGAATTCACCGAGATAGGAGAGGGAGATGCCGGCCGCGCAGTCGCCAAAGGGGCAGGACGTCTCGAAGGTCGCGCCGATATCGGTCGCGTGGAGAGTGGCGGCGCTGGACAGGAGCGCAAAAGCGGCAGTCGCGAGAAAACACTTGATCACGGCAAACATCCGGCTGGCAAGGGGTAAAGAGCGGAACGAACCGCGCGGCCAATCCCCGAAGGAACGGCGCGCCGCTCGCGGCGCTTCTCATGCACCGGTTATTTGACGGAGTTGTTACGGTTCTTCGTCAGTTCCGTGAAAATAGCGGAAGCTCAAATATCGAGATTTTCGGCAAAGGCAGCACGCTCCTGAATGAAGCGGAAGCGCGCATCCGGCTTCGTACCCATCAGGTCGTCGACCGCGGTGCGGGTTCCTTCGAAATCGACCTCATCGATCACCACGCGCAGCAGCGTGCGCTTGCTCGGATCCATGGTCGTTTCCTTAAGTTGCGCCGGCAGCATTTCGCCAAGACCCTTGAAGCGGCTGATCTCGATCTTCGCCTTGCCCTTGAATTCCGTTTCCATCAGCTCCTGCCGGTGGGCGTCGTCGCGCGCATAGGCGGACTTGGCACCCTGAGTGATCTTGTAGAGCGGAGGCACGGCAAGGAACAGGTGGCCGCCGCGCACAAGTTCGGGCATCTCCTGATAGAAGAAAGTGATCAGCAATGACGCGATGTGGGCGCCGTCGACGTCGGCATCGGTCATCACGACGATGCGCTCGTAGCGCAGGTCTTCCTCGCGATATTTGGAACGGGTGCCACAGCCGAGAGCCTGAACGAGGTCCGCAAGCTGCTGGTTAGCGCCGAGCTTTTCGCGGCCGGCGCTCGCAACGTTCAGGATCTTGCCGCGCAACGGAAGGATCGCCTGGTTGGCGCGGTTGCGCGCCTGCTTGGCGGAACCGCCTGCCGAGTCGCCTTCGACGATGAAGAGTTCGGCGCCCTGAGCGGTGTTCTGCGCACAATCGGCTAATTTGCCCGGAAGGCGCAATTTGCGCACCGCCGTCTTGCGGTTGACTTCCTTTTCCTTGCGCCGGCGCAGGCGCTCTTCGGCGCGCTCGATTACCCAGTCGAGCAGCTTTTCGGCCTCGTTGGGATTGTCCGCCAGGTAATGATCGAAGGGATCGCGAAGCGCGTTCTCGACGATGCGCTGCGCCTCGACGGTCGCAAGCCTGTCCTTGGTCTGGCCGACGAATTCCGGCTCGCGGATGAAAACCGACAGCATGCCGACGGCGGAAATCATCACATCGTCGGTGGTGATCTGCGCTGCGCGCTTGTTCTGCGTCAGGTCGGCATAGGCCTTCAGCCCCTTGGTCAGCGCGATGCGCAGGCCTGCCTCATGCGTGCCGCCCTCTGGCGTCGGGATGGTGTTGCAATAGGAGTGGATCTGCTGGTCGCCGCCGTACCAGGTGATCGCCCATTCGAGCGAACCGTGGCCGCTTGCTTTCTCTGTCTTGCCGGCGAAGATTTCGCGGGTGACGGTGAACTCCTTGCCCATCGTCGCCTGCAGGTAGTCTTTCAGCCCGCCGGGGAAGTGGAAGACTGCCCTATCCGGGATTTCCGAGCCTTCCGGAAGCACGCCTTCATCGCAACTCCAGCGGATTTCGACGCCGCCGAAAAGATAGGCCTTCGAGCGTGCCATGCGGAAGACGCGCCCGGCATCGAATTTCGCATGGTCGCCGAAAATCTGCGGATCGGGATGGAAGCGCACGCGGGTGCCGCGGCGGTTATGCACATCGCCTAGCTCCTCGAGACCGCCCTGCGGCATGCCGCGCGAAAAACGCTGGCGATAGAGCTTGCGGTTTCGCGCCACTTCAACCTCGAGATAATCCGACAGCGCGTTGACGACCGAAACGCCGACGCCGTGCAGACCGCCCGAGGTCTCGTAGGCCTTGCCGTCGAACTTGCCGCCGGCATGGAGCTTGGTCATGATGACTTCGAGCGTCGATTTGCCCGGAACCTGGGGATGGTTCTCGACGGGGATGCCGCGGCCATTATCACTGACCGTCAAATAGCCCTGGATATCGAGATGCACCTCGATAAAATTTGCATGGCCGGCGACCGCTTCGTCCATCGAGTTGTCGATGACTTCGGCAAAGAGGTGGTGCAGCGCCTTTTCGTCCGTGCCGCCGATATACATGCCGGGGCGCATGCGCACCGGTTCCAAGCCTTCGAGAACCCGGATGGAGGATGCGCCGTAGTCGTCCGGGCCCGAGGCTGTCGGGGCAGGGCGCAACGCAGGGGCCGCCGCAGCAGGCCGTTCGGCAGGCTTTGCGGCCGCCTCCTGCTTCGGCTTCAGGGGCATTCCGGAAAAGAGGTCGTTGCTGTCATCCATGGAGTCGTTCAGATCTTCAATCCTGTCTTGGGCCGCACGTACGCTTAGGGCCAGACCCAAAATCACCGCATTTGATGTCACGTTAGCGAATCAGGCAGATTCTGCCAGAAAGCGTCCTCGTTACGCGACGCCGCCCGATTTGGCGGAATTCTTTGGAATTGGTTTGCGTTGCCGGGCCTAGAATGGCAAGCGGCATGATGTGTTAGGAAACCGCCCGCATGAGAATGTCCACAAGTCATTGCATGATTATCGCCGCAATTGCGACCTTTTTCCTGTCCGCCGGAATCGGCAGCGCCGCAGCCGACACGCTGCCGCCTTACAAGGACGAACTTTTCTCCAGACAGAACGTGTTGCAAACCGCCGATGGCGGCGCCTTCGAAGCCGTCGAATATGACGAGATGCGCGACATCAACGGTCGCGACCAGATCCCACAAAAGCGCGCGCAGCAGAAATACGTATCGCTCGCTGTCCGCAAGCAGCAGCAGGACGAAACACTGTCCCTCAATGGCCGCAGGGTGGATCTCACCAGGGTGGGACCGACAGACAATGCTCAATTCACCGTGATCTTTATCCACGGGCGCGACGGCGACCGGCGGCTCGGCGTCAACGACTACAGCTTCGGCGGCAATTTTAATCGGCTCAAGAACCTGGCCGTGGCCAATGGCGGCGTCTATTATTCGCCGACAGTGCGCACGTTCGACGGCGAGGGCGTGGCCGACATCGCCGGGCTGATCCGCTATGCGAGCGAGAAATCCGGCCGCCGCCCGGTGATCCTTTCCTGCGCTTCCATGGGCAGCCAGGTCTGCTGGGGCATTACGCGCGATGCGGGGAGCGTCAAATGGCTGAAGGGCATGGTCGTCATGAGCGGCGTCACGGATCCGGACTTCGCAAAGAGCGTGTTCTACAAGGCGAAAGCTGCCCCTTTGGTTCGTCCATGGCAGCCGCGATCCGGTCTATGCCGCTGCCGGACAGAAGGCTTTCTTCGAGAAACTTCATGACGCGAAATATCCTGCCCATTTCACGCTTTTTCAAAACGGCAACCACGGCACGCCGATCCGCATGATCGATTGGCGGAGGGTTTTGAACTGGATTCTGCTTCTTAGACAGTTGCGCCGCCAAATTTTAAGCATTTGCGCGGCAAATCGGCCTTATTTCCGTTGCGTGAAGGTTCAAAAGCTTTTCAATGCCGAATGCTTTTGCTAAGGCCGCTCGATACGGAAAAATTGGGAAGGCTGGCATGACACCTGACGTGCGCCCGCTCGTGGCGGGAAACTGGAAAATGAACGGCACGCGCGCCTCCCTCGATCAGGTCAAGGCGATTGCGGAAGGCGTGAATTCGCCCCTCGCCAAGAAGGTCGAGGCGCTCATCTGCCCGCCCGCGACACTGCTCTATGTCGCGACCGCGCTCTGCACCGACAGCCCGCTTGCCATCGGTGCGCAGGATTGCCATCAAAGCCCGTCGGGCGCGCATACCGGCGATATCTCAGCCGAGATGATCGCCGATTGCTTCGGAACCTACGTGATCGTCGGCCATTCGGAGCGCCGGACGGACCATGCCGAGACCGACCATCTCGTCCGCGCCAAGGCCGAGGCTGCCTTCGCTGCCGATCTCACCGCCATCATCTGCATCGGCGAGACGGCGGACCAGCGCAAGGCCGGGCAGACCCTTGACATTCTCAAGCGACAGCTTTCCGCCTCCGTTCCGGACATCGCGACGCCGGAAAACACCGTGATCGCCTACGAACCTGTCTGGGCGATCGGCACCGGCCTTACGCCGACGGTGCAGGACGTCGAGAAGGCGCATGCCTTCATGCGTTCGGAACTCGTCGCCCGTTTCGGCGCCAATGGCGGGAAAGTCCGTATTCTCTATGGCGGCTCCGTCAAGCCCGGCAATGCCAAGGAACTGATGGGCGTCGCCAACGTCGACGGCGCGTTGATTGGCGGCGCTAGCTTGAAAGCATCCGATTTCCTCGCCATCTACGGCGCATACGAAGCGCTGCTCGGCGTGATGCCATACATATTCTGGGCCGAAGGGCTTGGAATAGCGGATCACCTCATGTAAACAGCGCCAGATTTTATTCGATGCCCGCCGCATGCGGGGCAGGACTGGACCCATGCAGACAGTATTGATTGTCATCCACCTCATGATCGTGCTGGCGCTTGTCGGCGTCGTGCTCATCCAGCGCTCGGAAGGCGGCGGCCTTGGCATCGGCGGCGGTTCCGGCTTCATGTCGGCGCGCGGAACGGCCAATGCGCTGACGCGTACGACTGCAATCCTTGCAGCGCTGTTCTTCATCACCTCGCTCGGCCTCGGCATCCTGACGCGCTATCGAGGGCAGCCCGACCGATATTCTCGACCGCATCCCGGCAACGAGTGGGCAGGGCAACGGCATTCTCGATTCGCTCGGCGGCGGCACTCCGCAGCAGCCCGCGAACCAGCCTGCCGGCAACGGCGTTCCGAACGGCGGCGCAGCCGCTCCCGGCGCTCAGGCGCCGACGGCGACCGCACCTGCGACGCAGCCGGCCCCGGCAACGCCTGCGCCTCCGGCAGCCCCGGCACAAAACGGAACCGGCGTCCCAACGGGACAATAGCCCGGTCAACCAAATAAACCGCCGGCAGGCCCCAGGGTCTGCCGGTTTTCTTTTGTTCAGATTCCAAGCTGGCATCAAAAGTTCTGGAAAAGAATTTTTGGGCTGGTGGAATTGTTTTTGAAAAGGTATCCGGTGACTCCCATGGCGCGATACGTATTCATCACTGGCGGCGTGGTTTCCTCTCTCGGCAAGGGAATTGCGGCTGCGGCTCTCGGAGCGTTGTTACAGGCCCGTGGTTATCGGGTGCGGCTTCGCAAACTCGACCCCTATCTGAACGTGGATCCGGGCACCATGAGCCCGACCCAGCACGGCGAAGTCTTCGTCACCGACGACGGCGCGGAAACCGACCTCGATCTCGGCCACTACGAGCGCTTCACCGGGCGTTCGGCGACCAAGACCGACAACATCACCACCGGCCGCATCTATAAGAACATCATCGACAAGGAACGCCGCGGCGACTATCTCGGCGCGACCGTCCAGGTCATTCCGCACGTCACCAACGAGATCAAGGATTTCGTGGTCGAGGGAAATGACGACTACGACTTCGTCATCTGCGAGATTGGCGGCACGGTCGGCGATATCGAGGCGATGCCCTTCATGGAAGCGATCCGCCAGCTCGGCAACGACCTGCCGCGCGGCACTGCGATCTACGTCCACCTGACGCTGATGCCCTACATTCCGGCTGCCGGCGAGTTGAAGACCAAGCCGACGCAGCATTCCGTGAAGCGAACTGCAGGCGCTCGGCATTCACCCGGATATCCTGCTGGTGCCGCGCCGACCGCGAAATTCCGGAAGCCGAGCGCCGCAAGCTCTCGCTCTTCTGCAACGTCCGTCCGTCCGCCGTCATCCAGGCGCTCGACGTCGCCAACATTTACGATGTGCCGATGGCCTATCACAAGGAAGGCCTCGATAGCGAAGTGCTCGCTGCCTTCGGCATCGAGCCGGCGCCAAAGCCGCGTCTTGAGCCGTGGGAAGACGTCTGCAACCGCATCCGCACGCCGGAAGGCGAAGTCACGATCGCGATCGTCGGCAAGTATACTGGTCTCAAGGATGCCTATAAGTCGCTGATCGAGGCCCTGCATCACGGCGGCATCGCCAATCGCGTCAAGGTCAATCTCGAATGGATCGAGTCGGAAATATTCGAAAAGGAAGATCCGGCGCCGTACCTCGAAAAGGTCCACGGCATTCTCGTTCCCGGCGGCTTTGGCGAGCGCGGCTCGGAAGGCAAGATCCATGCGGCCCGCTTCGCCCGCGAGCGCAAGGTGCCGTATTTCGGCATCTGCTTCGGCATGCAGATGGCGGTCATCGAAGCAGCACGCAATCTTGCTGACGTCGAGAATGCCTCCTCCACCGAGTTCGGCCCCACCAAGGAGCCGGTCGTTGGTCTGATGACCGAGTGGATCAAGGGCAATGCGCTGGAGAAGCGCACGGCTTCCGGTGATCTGGGCGGCACGATGCGCCTCGGTGCATACAAGGCGTCGCTTAAGAAGGGCACGAAGATTTCCGAAATCTATGGCTCGACAGACATTTCCGAGCGCCATCGCCACCGCTACGAAGTCAACGTCGACTACAAGGACCGCCTGGAAAACTGCGGCCTCGTCTTCTCCGGCATGTCGCCGGACGGTGTCTTGCCGGAAACGATCGAGTATCCGGATCACCCCTGGTTCATCGGCGTCCAGTATCACCCGGAACTCAAGTCCCGCCCGCTCGACCCGCATCCGCTCTTCGCAAGCTTCATCGAAGCCGCAACCGAGCAGAGCCGGCTGGTGTGATTTCGCCTCTGAAACACGTCGCCTCCATGTTACTTGTAGCAAGAGGCGACAATGCCTGCCAATGTCAATGAACGTGTGCGAAAGTTGCGCGACTCCCTGCTGGCCGCTTTCGGGCCCGGCAGTCGGGCGGTTTCCTCGCTATCGACAATGCCGAGCGAAAAGCTTGGAGATCCGGCGACAGGCGTGAACCTGCCGCCGGAACTCTGTTCAAGCCGCGATCGGAGAAGGCCCGACATAGACAGACTTCGGTCTGATCAACCGGCCCTCGAGCAGCTGCTCGCGCGCATGCGCAATCCAGCCGACGGTGCGGCCGATCGCAAAGACGCCGGTGAAGGCCTCGCGATGGAAACCGAGCGATTCCAGAAGCAACGCCGTATAGAATTCGACATTCACGTCCAAGGGACGATCAGGCTTGCGCTCCTTAAGCATTGCGAGCGCCGCCTTTTCGATCGCCTCGGCCAGACTGATCCGCGACCGATCGACCTGGCCGGTTGCGACAAGCGGCTTCAGCGCATTTTTCAAAGCGTCGGCACGCGGGTCACGAACGCGATAGATGCGATGGCCGAAGCCCATCAGCCTCTCGCCGCGGTCGAGGGCGGCCGCAAGCCAGGTCTTTGCATGGCTTTCGGCGCCGATCGCATCAAGCATGTCGAGAACCGGTCCCGGCGCGCCGCCATGCAGCGGACCTTTCAGCGCGCTGATCGCCGCGAGCACTGATGACGTGAGGCCGGCATGCGTCGAGGCGACCACCCGCGATGCGAAGGTCGAGGCGTTCAACCCGTGATCGGAGATCGTCACTAGATAGGCGTCGAGCGCAGCCGTTTGTTCGACGCTCGGCAGCCTGCCCGTCATCATGCGTAGGATGTCTGCGGCCTGCGATATTGAGGCATCCGGCGGAACAGGTGCTTCTCCGCGCTGCATCCGCAGAACCGCCGGCAGGAACACGGCGGGGGCCGCAAGGAGCCTGAACGCCGTTTCGAAATCCTCGCCGTCCGGCAGTCGCGCAATCAGTGCCCGCATCACATCGACCGGTGGCAGGGCAAGGAGGGTGGCGTCGGCCACGACATGCGCGTAGATTTCTGCGCGTGCCGCTCCGAGCCGCTTTTTCAAACCCTCGCCATTGACGTGCGCTTCCATCAATCCGTCGAGCAGCAGCGCCGCGACGCTTTCATAGGTGCCGTCCGCAACGAGGTCGTCGAGCGAAACGCCGCGGATGATCAGCCGCCCGGCCGGACCGTCGACATCCGAAAGCCGGGTCTCCGCGGCAATCACATCTTCCAAACCGTTTTTCATAGGCATTTCTCCTTTACGGAAAAGAAGATCGGTCCTAGATTGATTGACGTCAATCTTGATGAAATTGATCAATATGAGGCTCAATGTCCTGGTTGACTGCAGAGGAAGCGCTGAATCGTCTCGGCACCAAGCCGCAGACGCTTTATGCCAATGTCAGCCGGGGACGCATTCGCGCCAAACCCGATCCATCCGACCCGCGTCGCAGCCTCTATTACACCGCTGACGTCACCCTGGCTTGCCAAGCGCCACGCAGGCCGGCGGAAGATCGAGACTGTCGCAGCGGAGGCGATACAGTGGGGCGATCCGGTCCTACCGTCAGCGGTTTCAACCGTCGTCAATGGGCATCTCTACTATCGCGGAGTTGATGCCGCCAAACTTTCCGAATATGCAACGCTTGAAGAAACGGCGGCACTGCTTTGGAACAAGGGTACACCTATCAACATCGCCGCCGGCTCGAGCGTGTCATCCGTTCCGTCCGTGGCTGCCGCTTTCTCGGCGCTCGCCGCCCGCGTGCCTCAAGACCTGCCGAGCCTCGGCCGTTCGCTCCCGGCGTTGCGAGCCGAAGCGCAAGATATCATGACGACGATCGCTTCCGCGCTCGCGCCAGGCGCATCGGACCAGCCTCTCCATCGGCGCCTTGCAAAAAGCTGGCGCCGGCCAGAAGCCAGCGATGCGGTGCGCCGCGCCTTAGTGCTGCTTGCCGATCACGAACTCAATGCATCGACCTTCGCCGCACGCGTCACGGCTTCAGCGGGCGCAACTCTTTCCGCATCGGTGCTTTCCGGTCTTGCAACGCTGACAGGTCCGCTGCACGGTGGCGCTTGGGAGGCCGTGGCAACGCTTTCCGAGACGGCTAGGCGCATCGGCGTCAAGGAAGCCATCCGCCGCATCCTGGCGCAGGGCAGCCGGCTTCCGGCCTTCGGTCATCCGCTCTATCCAGACGGCGATATCCGCGCCGAAGCTCTGCTTGCGCATATCACGCCAGCGGGGATTTTCCTCGAAATCCAAGTGGCCGGCGAAGCGATGATCGGCGAGCGCGCCAACATCGATTTCGCGCTGACGGCAATGGCGGAACACTTCGAGCTTCCACGGGATGCGCCACTCGTCATCTTCGCGCTCGCCCGCAGCTGCGGATGGCTGGCGCATGCGATGGAACAGGTCGAGAGCGGCCATCTCATCCGTCCGAGAGCCCGCTACACCGGTCCCTCTATCGAAACCTCTGGCGCATAAGGCCGGCCGACCTTGCCAGTCTGCGCTTTTCTGCATACGAAACCCTTGTTTTGTTTTATGGTGACGGTGCCGGGGACAAGTACTTGACCGCATGGCGAACACCATGCCGGGGTGGGGTACTTGCGCGAGGTGGGGACGTATCATGAGCGTAATCTCAGCATTCCTGTGCGGTTCTACCGCAACCGCGCTTGCGGCATTTCTGCTGCCGGCGGGCGCAGCACTTGCCCGAACGGGCGGCTGCACTATCGAGAATGCAGCGGGCGGGCGTGAGGTTCTTCGCTGCCCGAACGGGGTAACGGTGACGGCCGAGGCGGGTGCCGCCTTCAGGCTGAATGACCGCAACCGCGATGGCAGCCCCGATGTTGTGTCGCTGCGTGGCAAGGCAATCCTGGTCGATGTCGACGACGCTCGCCACACAGGTGGCTTTCAGGTGGTGACGCCGCAGGCGATCGCTGCCGTGCGCGGCACGCAATGGGCCGTCGACGTTGCAAGCGGCCGAACCTCCGTGCTTGTGGTCCAAGGCTCCGTTGCCGTGCGCCGTCCTGCGGGCGATCCCGTGGTGCTCGGCCCCGGCGAGGGCGTCGATGTTGTAAGCGGTACCGGCGCGCTTGAGGTGCGCCGCTGGCCGGCCGCCCGCGCCGCCGCCCTGCTTGCCCGCCTCGGCCAGTAGGTCCCCCATGCCGCGCCAGCGATTTCTGATCACTGCGGCCCTTCTTCTGTCCGCACTCTGGGGTGGCTTTCTGGGCTCCCTGCATCTGAGTGGCAGCGCCGGATTCCTCGACCGGATGGAAGCTTCGCTGACCGATATTCGAAGCGTGCTGATCGGCGGCAAGACGCCGCCGCCTGCCGTCGCGATCATTGCGATAGACGACCGCACGGCAGCTTCGCACGGTTTTCCCATCGATCGCGCAACGCTTGCCCGCGCAATCACCGCCGTTGCCGCGTCGAGGCCGAAGACGATCGCACTTGATCTGCTCCTGCTCGATCCCGGTACCGAGGAAGGCGATGTCGCACTTGCATCGGCCCTCAGGCTCGTGCCCTCCGTCATCGCGGCTGCCGCCGTCTTTCCGGAAAGCAAGCAGATGGTGACAAGCGATCCGAACGATCCGCTTTCAGGCATTCCCGTCGCCGACAGCCTGCTCCTTCCTCTCAAGCGTTTTTCCGATATCGCCGCTACTGGCGTCGTTAATGTCGCAACGGATGAGACGGGCGTCCCCCGCTTCATTCCGCTCATCTCGCGCAGCGCCGGGCGTGTGGATCCGTCGTTTCCGCTGCGCGCGGCGTCGCTGGCGCTCGATCGCGATCCGGCCTTTCAGCCGGGCAGCATCTCCTTTGCCGACAGGCATATTCCGACCGATACTGGTCAGCGCCTGCCGCTTACCTTCTGACGGCCCGCGCCGGACAATCCCAACTTTCAGCCTGATGGATGCGCTCGATGGCAAGGTGCCTGCAGACGCAATCGAGAACCGCGTCGTCGTTATCGGCGCAACCGTGACGGCCGGTGGCGACGTTTTTCCGACGCCTTTCGATCCGGTTCTGCCCGGGGTCGAGGTCATTTCGACCGCGATCGCGCATCTGATCGCCGGAGACAGCATCGTCCGCGATCATAATATTCGCCGGCTCGACGCCACGGTCGCGGTGCTTCTGCCACTTGCGCTGGTTGGCCTGATCGCGTGGCGGCGCAGCCTGATCGGTTTCGTCTTGATCGCTCTCGTTTTTGTGGTCTGGGCGACCATCAATCTTGCCATGTTCAAGGCAGGCTATTGGCTGAGCGCAGCGTTGCCGATCGCCGCCGCGCTGCCTCCGGTTCTCATCTTCGGCGCAGCGCAACTCCTTCTCGGACGCCGCCAGGCGCGCCATTTCGCTGCCCAAAGCGAGCTCCTGCAACGCATCGAAGCACCCGGCCTTGGAGAATGGCTCGCACGCGATCCATCCTTCCTTGCCGAGCCAGTCCGGCAGGATGCTGCCGTGGTCTTCATCGATCTCTCGGGCTTTACCGGGCTTAGTGAAGCGGTCGGAGCGGTAACCGTGCGGGAGGTCTTGAGCGGCTTTTTCGAGATAGCCGACCAGGAGGCGCGGGCACATGGCGGCGCGATCACGAGCTTCATGGGGGACGGTGCGATGATCCTGTTCGGGCTGCCGCACCCGGCCGAAGACGACGCTTCGCGCGCCGCCGCCTGCGCGCTGGCGCTCGCAGATCGCATGCGCTCCTGGCTCGATTCGCACACAGCTCTCCAAGGGGGACGGAAGATCGGCTTCAAGATCGGCGCCCATTGCGGGGCTGTCGTCGCCTCGCGCCTCGGCACCGGCGATCGCCAGCAGATCAGCGCGACCGGCGACACCGTCAATGTCGCCAGCCGCCTGATGGAAGTTGCGGCCAGTCGCGGCGCTGAGGTCGCCTTCAGCGCGGCACTTGTCCGCGCAGCATCCGCCGGCGCCGGCCCGTTACCGGCCGGTCCACTCGAAGGTCCACTGGAGACGAAAATCCGCGGCCGCTCCGGCAGCATCGACGTCTGGCTGTGGCGCTGCGCCGGCTGACATTGCCGCTTTGACATTTGCCGTCTTAGCGGGTAGGAACGCGCCAACCGTTCTGCCGGCAGGTTCCGGCCACGGCGCTTCTGCGCCCGATATTCCGAAAGACAGACAGATGACAGATCTCAACAGCGTCGTCCCGGCGATCGCCAAGGCGTTGGCAAAGCGCGGCTATGCAGCGCTGACCCCCGTTCAGAAAGCCATGCTCGATCCGGCACTTGTCGCTTCGGATGCGCTGGTTTCGGCGCAAACCGGCTCGGGCAAGACCGTCGCCTTCGGCCTTGCGCTCGCGCCGACGCTGCTTGAAGGCGAGGAGCGCTTTGCACCCGCCGCCGAACCGCTGGCGCTTGTGATCGCGCCGACCCGCGAACTTGCCTTGCAGGTGAAGCGCGAGCTCGAGTGGCTGTACGAGATGACCGGTGCGCTGATCGTCAGCTGCGTCGGCGGTATGGATATCCGCAGCGAGCGCCGTGCACTGGAACGCGGCGCTCATATCGTCGTCGGCACCCCCGGACGTCTTTGCGACCATATCCGCCGCAAAGCTCTCGATATGTCCGCATTGAAGGCCGTCGTGCTCGACGAGGCGGACGAGATGCTCGACCTCGGCTTCCGTGAAGATCTGGAGTTCATCCTCGAAGCGGCACCCGACGACCGCCGGACGCTGATGTTTTCGGCAACTGTTTCCTCCGCCATCGCCAAGCTCGCCAAGAGCTACCAGCGCGACGCCGTGCGTATTTCGACGCAGACCGAAGAGAAGCAGCATGTCGATATCGAATACCGCGCGCTTGCCGCTGCGCCGGCTGACCGCGAAAATGCGATCATCAATGTCCTGCGCTACTATGAGGCGACCAACGCCATTGTCTTCTGTTCGACGCGCGCTGCGGTCAATCATCTGACGGCCCGCTTCAACAACCGCAATTTCGCAGTCGTGGCACTCTCCGGCGAACTGACGCAGAACGAGCGGACGCACGCCCTGCAGGCGATGCGCGACGGCCGCGCCCGCGTCTGCATCGCAACGGATGTCGCCGCCCGCGGCATCGACCTTCCGGGCCTCGACCTCGTCATCCATGCCGACCTGCCGACGAATCCGGAAACGCTGCTGCATCGCAGCGGCCGCACCGGCCGGGCAGGGCGCAAGGGCGTCAGCGCACTGATCGTGCCTCTCAATGCCCGCCGTAAGGCCGAGCGCATTCTCGATGCCGCCGGGATTGCCGCCACCTGGGCTCTTCCGCCGTCGGCCGAAGATGTGATGCGCCGCGACGACGAGCGCCTGCTTGCCGACCCGATCCTCAGCGAGGCCGGGCGCGACGAAGATCAAGCACTGGTCGGCCAGCTCATTGCAAATCACGGCGCAGAGAAGCTTGCCGCGGCTTTCGTGCGCCTCTATCGCTCCAATCAATCAGCGCCGGAAGATCTGATCGAAGTCTCGATCGAGGGCGACCGCAAGCGTCAGCGCCGCGATAATGCCTTTGAGCCGCGGGAGCCGAGCCAGAAGGGCCCGCGTGACGACTTTGGTCCGAGCGTCTGGTTCTCGGTTTCCGTCGGCCGCAAGCAGAATGCCGAACCGCGCTGGCTGATCCCGATGCTCTGCCGCAACGGCAATCTGACGAAACGGGAGATCGGTGCGATCAAGATGCAGCCGGAAGAGACCTATGTGGAAATTTCTGCCGATAGCGCCGAAGCTTTCCTGCAAGCGGTCGGGCCGAACAAGACGATGGAGCGCGGCATCCGCGTGACGCGTCTGAACGGCACCCCGGATTTCAGCCGTCCGGCTGCTGCAAAGCCTTATGCCGGCAAGAAGACGTTCGGCGAGCGGCGTGACGAGACATCCTATGACGATCGCCCTAAAGGCAATTTCAAAAAGGATTTCAAAGGTAAGACAGCACCCACAACCGGCGATCACAGTGAGAAACGCGACTCCAAGCCTTGGGGCAAAGCAGCGGGAAAACCTAAATTCGAAGGCAAGGGTGGCTTCGCGCAGAAGGGCAAGTTCGCTAAGAAGAAGCAGGGTTGAGGAGAGACGGACCGACAATTGGCGCCTTCCGTTGATGCTCTCCGAGGAGGCAGACATGACAGAGGTGATTTTATCCGTTCCGCTCTTCAGCACCTTGTGCAACGAAGCTTTCAAGTTGCGTCGCTCCGTCTTCATCGGTGAGCAGAATGTGCCTGCCGATGAGGAATTCGATAAAGCCGACTTAAGCGCCCACCACATCGTCGCCATCCAGGCCGGCGAAGTCGCGGGCACGCTTCGGCTCGTCTATCTCGACGATCACGTGAAGATCGGGCGCGTGGCCGTTGGGGCGCAATGGCGCGGCCATGGCATCGCAAGCGCGATGATCCGCTTTGCGATGGAGGCGCATCACACGGCACGCGGCAATCGCTTTTACCTGACGGCTCAAAGCGACAAGATCGCGCTCTATGAGAAGTTCGGCTTTACTGCGTTCGGCGATGAATTTCTCGACGGGGGCATGCCGCACCTCGCCATGAAGAACTACTGATTCCGCGCGTGCCGGTGGACATGGGGCGCCGCCAATGACAGGCAAAGACAGCCCGCAGTATCTTGCAGCGGCAGATTTCATTCGCAAGAACCTCCGCCTTCAGCCTGTCCCGTCAGTTCCCGAGATAATGCTCTATACAGCACATTCGGGAAGCGGGCTGGGGCGACTGACAAGGCTTGGCCGCGCGGGTTCCACCGCGCCCTACTGGGCTTATCATTGGGCTGGCGGAGCGGTGCTCGCCCGCCATATCCTCTCGCAGCCTCAAACCGTTAGCGACCGCCATGTCCTCGATCTCGGTTCAGGCTCGGGTCTGGTCGCTATTGCTGCTGCGAATGCAGGTGCTGCCCATGTCACCGCGATTGACATCGATATTCATGCGATTGCCGCTATAGACCTCAACGCTGCTACTAATGGCATCAAGATCGAAACCCTGCACGCCGATATCCTAGACACTTCGCCTCCCGCTTGCGATGTTATCCTGGCGGGCGACGTGTTCTACGATGCAAGGCTTGCAAGCCGCGTCCTGCCGTTCCTCGCGCGCTGCCGCGCCGCTGGCATCGACGTCCTGATCGGCGACCCGGGCAGGGCGCCTTTGCCCCGCGAGCGGCTTCGACTGGTGACGACATACGCGGTCGCAGACTTCGGGGCTGAGATGGAGAATGTGAGCGGGGTGTATTCGCTTTAGATCAGCGGCGTCGCGACGGATCGCACTTCTGCCATAAGTCAGCCGAGAAGCTCCGGTCGGAGCAGCATCACCGGGCAGGGGGATCCTGCCGGAAGCTGCGGCGCATGAGGCGGGCGGATGATCAGGCAGTCGGCATGGGCGAAGACCTTCATCATCGACGAATCCTGCTTGTCGAACGGCTCCGCCAGCCACTTGCCGGAGGAGGATTTGGCGAGCTTCGCCCGCACATAGTCCTGGCGCTGATCGTTGGAGGCAAGGGTGACAGCCGCCTCCACCATGGCGTCGCGCTTGACCGGCGGCAGAGAGGCGAGTTTGCGGACCAGCGGCTCGAGGAACAGCAAGGCGCAGACGAGGCTTGATACCGGATTGCCCGGCAGACCGAGCACGTGCGTGCTTCCGAGGCTGCCGACCATCAGCGGCTTGCCTGGCCGCATGGCAATCTTCCAGAAATCGAGCGTCATGCCCGCCGCAACCAGTGTGGCCTGCACGAGGTCGTGGTCGCCGACGGAGGCGCCGCCGAGCGTTATGATGACATCAGCACCGGCGGCCTGTGCCCTGCGGACCGCTGCCGTAATAGCAACCTTGTCGTCGGGCACGATACCGAGATCGAGTACGTCGCCGCCGGCCTTGTGCACCAACGCCGCGATACCGAACGTGTTCGACGCGACGATCTGCGAGGGCCCCAGGTCGCTTCCTGGCGTCAGCAGTTCGTCGCCGGTTGCAAGCACCGCCACAAGCGGCTTGCGCAGCACGTCGATCGAGGCATGGTTCATCGCGGCGGCCACTGTCAGTCGCGTGAAATCCATGACGGTGCCGGCGGCGAGCACCGCCTCGTTTTCATTAAAATCCTGCCCGCGGAGACGGATATGCTGGCCCTGGCGGATGGGATATTTCGTGCGGATGCCTCCATCGATTTTCTCAGCATCCTCCTGCAACAGGACGCTGTCGGCGCCGGAGGGAACCGGCGCGCCCGTGAAGATGCGGACCGTATCGCCCTTGCCCACGGTGCCATCGAAAGCGTGTCCCGCCGCAGATGTGCCGATGAGCTTGAGTTTAGCGCCGGGTTCCGGTGCATCCTCGCGGCGCAGCGCGTAGCCGTCCATCGCAGACGCATCGAAGGGCGGCTGCGTCAGCCGCGCCGTCAAGTCGGCCGCGAGCACGCGCCGATCGCCGTCGGCAAGCGAAACGGTCTCGACATCGGAAATCGGCTTGGCGTGCCCAAGCAACCTGCCTTGCGCCTCGGCGACCGGAAGGAGGCTCATCGGCCAGCCTCCGGATGGCGGAAGTCGCCGGATTTGCCGCCCGACTTTTCGAGCAGCCGGATGCCGCCAATCTCCATCGCCTTGTCGGCGGCCTTCGCCATGTCGTAGATCGTCAGGCAGGCGACGGACACGGCGGTTAGCGCTTCCATCTCGACGCCTGTCTTGCCGGTGAGCTTGGCGGTCGCGATGATGCGCAGGCCGGGCAGGGCGACATCCTCCTCGATCTCAACGCTCACCTTCGTCAGCATTAGGGGATGACAGAGCGGGATAAGGCTGGACGTCTGCTTGGCCGCCATGATGCCGGCCAGCCGCGCCGTGCCGATGACGTCGCCCTTCTTCGCGTTTCCTTCACGGATCAATCGCAGCGTTTGCGCCGCCATCTTCACATGGCCTTCCGCAGTTGCAATGCGAACCGTATCGGCCTTGCCGCCGACATCGACCATGTGGGCCTCACCGGAGGCGGCTATATGGGTAAGTCCTGGCTTCTCGCCGCTCATGTTATTCCGCCGCGATTGCCGCTTCGCCGAAGAGCAAAGCGCGGGTCGCAGCCCTCACGTCATCCTGGCGCATCAGGCTTTCTCCGACGAGGAAGGTGTTGATGCCGGCCGCCCGCAGCCGCTTGCAGTCTGCATGGGTGAAGATGCCGCTCTCGCCGACCAGCAGCCGATCGTCAGGCACCATCGCCGAAAGCTCTTCGCTGACGCTCAGGCTGACCTCGAAGGTACGCAGGTTGCGGTTGTTGATGCCGATGAGCGGTGAGGAGAGCTTCAGCGCCCGCTCCATTTCTGCGGCGTCATGCACCTCGACCAGCACGCCCATGTCGAGCCCAAAGGCTTCATCCTGCAGTCGTTCAGCCTCGTCATCGGAAAGCGAGGCCATGATCAGCAGAATGCAATCTGCGCCCCAGGCGCGTGCCTCGTGCACCTGGTAGATCTCGAACATGAAATCCTTGCGCAGCGCCGGAAGGGCGCAGGCTTCGCGTGCAGCCGTCAGGAACTCCGGCGCGCCTTGAAAGCTTGGCGTGTCGGTCAAGACGGATAGGCACGCGGCACCGCCGGCTTCATAGGCTTTGGCGAGTGCCGGCGGATCGAAATCCCGGCGGATGAGGCCCTTGGATGGGCTTGCCTTCTTGATCTCGGCGATCAGGCCGTAGTGTCCGGCATCGCGCTTGGCAACGAGAGCCTTGTGGAAGCCGCGCGGCGCGGTTTGCCCTGACTGCATCGCCTTCAGGTCGGCAAGCGAAACCTTCGCCTTGGCGGCGGCGATTTCCTCGCGCTTGTAGGCCTCGATCTTTCTGAGGATATCGGTCATCGGCCAATCCTAGTCGATATCGTTCGAAACGGCGATCAGTTTATCGAGGGCTACGGCGGTCGCGCCGCTATCAAGCAATTCGGTCGCGAGCTTCATGCCGCTGGTGATCGTCTCCACCTTGCCGGCAATGACGAGCGAGGCAGCCGCGTTGGCAAGGGCGATATCGCGATAGGCGTTCTTCGCACCGCTTAGCACTTCGCGAAGTGCAGCAGCATTGGCGACGCCATCGCCGCCCTTGATCGCCGCAAGTGCACAGGGCGAAACGCCGAAATCCGCCGGCGAAAGCTCGAAGGTGCGGATTTTGCCGTTTTCAAGCGCTGCTACGCTGGTCTTGCCGGTGGTGGTGATCTCATCGAGGCCATCGCCATGCACGACCCAGACGCTCTCCGAACCGAGGTCGCGCATGACCTCAGCGATCGGCACGACCCATTGCGGCGCAAAGACGCCGAGCAACTGGCGGCGCACTCCGGCCGGGTTCGTCAGCGGCCCGAGCAGGTTGAAGATCGTCCGGGTGCCGAGCTCGACCCGGGACGGCCCGACATGGCGCATCGCGGAATGGTGCTGCTGAGCAAACATGAAGCCGACGCCTGCCTCATTGATGCAGCGCGTGATCACTTCAGGCGCAATCTCAAGCTTGACGCCCAGAGCTGCCAGGCTATCGGAGGCTCCGGATTTCGAACTCAGTGCCCGGTTACCGTGCTTGGCGACCGGAACACCGGCGCCGGCAACGATCAGCGCCGCCAGCGTCGAGATATTGTAGGTGCCGGTGCCGTCACCGCCGGTGCCGACGATATCGATCGCATCGGCAGGCGCTTCCACCCGCAGCATCTTCGAGCGCATGGTCGTCGCAGCACCGACGATTTCATCGACCGTCTCGCCGCGGACGCGCAGCGCCATCAGGAAACCGCCGATCTGCGAAGGAGTCGCCTGACCGGACATCAGGATTTCGAAGGCCTCGCGGGCCTCGTCGCGGGTCAGCGGTTCGCGGCTCGCAGCTTTGGCAAGAAGCGGCTTCAGATCGGTCATGCGCTACAGCTCCTAGCGAACGGCTGCCTGATCGGCGAGCGTCTGGTTGATCGACGCACCGTAGTGCGTTTGCAGTAGGTTCACCATCTGGTCGAGAATGTCGTCGCCGGCAGCGTTCGCCATGGCAGTGATCTGCGCATCCTGATTGTTCAGCACATCACCCGTCGGCTCCGCGTTGACGCTGGTGACCTTCAGCAGGATCTGCGTGCCGGGATCGCCGCCAGCGGCATTTGCAACAGTATCGACCGGGCCTGTGAAGGCAGCGGTCACGCCGGCGCGGCCGAGAACGGCGTCCTCGGTGCCGCGCGTGATGCCGCTCTTGCTTTCGACGGCAATTCCGAGCGGAGCTGCGATGTCGGCAAGCGTCTTGCCCTTCTGCGCTTCCTGCTTCAGCTCTCCGGCCTTCTTGGCAAGTTCGAGCTTCTGCTGTTCGGCGGTCCAATCCTGCACGGCCTTGTCGCGCACTTCGGCCAGCGGGCGGTCGCGCTCCGGCGTGATCTCGCGCACGTCGAACCAGACATAACCGTCATTGCCGAGTGACAGCGCCGGCGCCTGTATCCCGGATTCGGTCTTGAAGGCTTCACCGATCAACTGCGGCTTCGCGGGGATGTCCTTGACCTCGTTGCCGTCCTTGTCCAACCCGCTCGGATCGACGGCGTCGATCACGACGGCCTTCAACTTCAGCTGTTCGGCAATCTGCTCAAGTGTCTGGCCGGAGCCGCGCAGATCCTCGACGCGATCGTGCACGTTGATTACCTCCTGCGACGCGTTGACGAGCGCCAACTGCTTGCGGATGTCTTCCTTCACCTCGTCGAAGCTCTTGACGCTCTCCGGCTTGATGTTGGAGACGCGGAGGATGACTGGGCCGAAGGAACCGTCGACGACCGGCGTCGTGCCGCCGTCCCTGGCGACTGCGAAAGCGACATCGGCGATGGCCTGGTCCGGAACCTTGTCCTTGGTGAAATCGCCGAGCAGCACGTCGCTTGCCGTCTTGCCCTGGTCGGTCACGAGCTGGTCGAAGCTGGTGCCGCTCTTGAGCGCCGTTTCGGCAGCCGTCGCCAGATCCTTGCTGGCAAAGGTCAGCTGCTCGATCGTGCGCGTTTCCGGCGTGCGATAGCTGTCCTTACGCTTGTCGAAATCCTCGCGGATCTGATCGTCCGTGACGGTCGAGGCATCCGCAATGTCGGCAGGTTCGAGCTTCAGATAGGCGATCTTGCGATATTCCGGCGCGCGATAGCGGCTCTTGACGCCGTCGAACCACTTCGAAAGCAGATCCTCGGCCGGAGCCTTGATGGGCTCGATGTTCGCGTTCGTCAGCAGCAAGTAGTCGATGTCGCGGCTTTCCTGACGGTAGAGCTTCAGCGCGTCGACGAGCGTCTTCGGAGCGGTGAAGCCGTTCGACACCGCGTCGACGATCTGGCTGCGCACAGCGACCTTGCTGCGCTCGCTGATATAGTCCGCCTCACGGATGCCGGCGTTGCGCAAGCGCGAGGTGAAGAGCGTGCGATCAAACTGGCCGTTGACTGCCTTGAAAGCTGGATCGTCAGCGATCAGCTGGGCTAGACGATCTTCGGAAAGGCCGAGATTCATGTCGGCGGCAAGCTGGTCGAGCGAGGCGCCGGCGACGAGCTGGGCGATCACCTGCTGCTCGACGCCGAAGGCCTTGGCCTGCTCGGGCGTCAGACGCATGCCGAACTGCTGGCTGAGGCTTGCGACCTGTCGCTGGTAGGCAAGGCGGAATTCGGTGGCGTCTACCTGCTGGTCACCGACGGTGACGACGGCCGTGCTGCTGCTGCCAGTGAGCAGCGAACTGGAGATGCCCCAAATACCGAATGAAGCGACCAGGAGAAGCATCAGGAGCTTGGCGACCCAGGTCCGGGCGGCTCTTCTCAGGAAATGGAACATCGAAACGCAAACCTCGCATTATATTTCGCCCTTTCACGGGCAAAGCTTTCGACGTTCCTTAGAACAAACGCGTAAGGAAATGAAGCGTCCGCGCGCGAAAACATAGCAGGTGCCGGCGAAGGTCCCGGAAGGCGATCACGTTTAAGAAATGAAGCGGTTCAGGGAACCTTTCGGCCCTCACGTCGTTGAAGCCGCATCCGCAAAAAGAGGAGCAAACAATGGCCGAACTCAAGACCGCCTCCGGACAAACGACGGGCGCACGCGTGAAGGCGGAAATCGCAGCAGACGATCTTTCGGCTCAAGTCACCGCATTGCGCGAGGATTTGGCACGGCTTTCAGAGAGCGTCGTCGCCTTGGGGCACGGCGCAAAGACCGCCGTTACCGACGAGGCTTCTGTCATGACCGAGCGTGTGCGCGAGAAAGTGCGTGAAGAGCCGATCTTCGCACTCGCCGTAACCGCCGGCATTGCCTACGTCTTCGGCCTGATGAGCCGCCGCTGAAGCGACGCGGCAATAAAAGTACAACAAAAGCCGGGAGTTGTAGTCCCGGCTTTTGCGCGATTGAAATCAGCGTCTCACAAGGCGTCCGAGCGCAATAAGAATGCAGGCGCCGACGAAACCGGTGATCAGGTATCCGAGCCAGCCTACGAGCGGATGGATGTTCAGGACGCCGAGAATGAAATTGGCAACGATCGCGCCGACAATGCCGAGAACGATATTCATGAGCAGCCCCATATTGCTGTGCATGAATTTTTCCGCGAGCCAGCCGGCGATACCGCCGATGATGATCGCCGCAATCCAACCTACGCCTTCGCCTTCCATGGTGATCTCCCTCCTAGAGAAGCAACAAAATGAACGCAAAACCTGCAGAAACGTTCCTTGCCGGATCAGGGTAGCAGCAGTGTTACCGGCATGTGAAATGGACAAGCTATCAACAAAGAAACAGGCCGGGGAGGGCAGGAACAGCAAAACCCGGCGGTGTTCTCGAACTCTCGTTGCACATTTCTACGCAGCCCTGTGATTCTGGAGAATAGATCATTCGCTTTGCGGGGCAAGCTAAATATTAACAGGCGGTTAACTGCGAAGTTTGAATTAAAAACGGCTGTCTCTAATACGGACCGCTGGACAACGTCACCGCGATAAGCGTGGGCTCCGCGCCGCGATCGGCTTCGATCCAGACTTTCTCTGAAAACTGATTCTCGGTGTCGTTGCGAGTATACAGCTGCTCTCCCAGCTTCGGTTCTACAACCAGGGCTATATAGGATTGGAGCGCTTTACGGGCGCCGGAAAAATCCAGCGCCAATTCCTTGCGACGCTCCAGCACGGCAAGTAGCTCGACCGCTTTCACATATTCAATGCCTGATGTCTGATTTTCATCGGCTGTCAGGACGACAGAGAAGCGGTAAGTCCTCGTCGAATACTCGCAGCCGCCGCTTTCGACGCTCACATCGATATTCGGGGTGAGCGCTATGCTCTCCGAACCGGAGCCTTTCTCCTTGTCGAGCTTGAAGCTGCCATTCTTCAGCACAGATTGCGGATAATCCAGTGTGCAGCCATTGTCCGGTCGGTAGTTGGCGGCGGCCGCAGGTAGTAAAACGAGGACACGCGGGATGGGCGGAAAAGCAACCAGCCTCCTCAAGAATCCTGTTTTCAGGTTGTCGCTTCCTTGTCCGTTTACCGGAAGGTGAAGCTGCGCCAGTTCGACAGGCGGGCTTTCGCGAGCACGGTTTGTGCCTCTCGCACAATAAAGAAAGCGCCGAAGATCGCTGCGATCGTGATGAAATCCCAAAACATAGGCGCGCTCCGTTGATGGAAAGAAAGAGCGGGTCGAAGCTTGCGCCCCCGCCGACGCTACGACCCGCTCCAAATCCGAGCGCCCGCCAAGCGCTCAAGGACATACAACCCTTATAGGGCGTCAATGAGTCCGGATATCGTAAGATATAGGGATGCGGGCGGCGTGGCAAAGCAGATCGACGTTTTTGCTGTCTGGTGAAACCCAGAGCAGGGAATGCCCGCCACGGCGTGCCTTTGGTTGGACAATACCGATGGTCAAGATGAGTACTACGAAAGCCCTCTGGCTTCGGATGGCGCGGAGAACCGTATAGCGAGAGGGTTCAGCAATGGTTCGGAAACGTTTGCCGACAGGGCGACGTTCGACGTATGTCCGCAGCAATGGGTCCGGCGGAGAAGCGGGCCATCGTCGCGGCCGCTGCCGCCTTCATACGCGACGTCCTGAAGCCGCGCTTTCTGCCGGAGATCAGATCGAGTGAATGAACTATCCGGTGGACATTCGCGGCGACTGGCGCGGCGGGCAGCCGCGCTGTTCGGTCATGCTGGAGCCGCGAACCGTAATGGCGCTGATTTCGTCGCCTATGGCGGGCGGCGGAATGGCGTTGCCCCGCCATGCCGCCCCGGAGGCGATTGGCGCGCCTCTGCAACTATTCGTACAATTGGGCGCCATCCCCTTAAAATAAATGGATGCACCAGCGATACGCGGAACCGCACGCCGGAGCTGCGAGAGCAGGCTGCGAATATTTCAGTTGGCCCTCAGAATACCAGAATTCCGCTGCTGCTGCGATGAAAGCGGCCTGAGGATCTATATCCGGCTTTTTGCCCTCGAGGGCTCGCAGACAGGCCTTCCGAGCTGCCGCATATGCGGGGCCTTTGTGACCGGACCAGGACGTCATCAGAAACTCAACAGCTTCTCTCGTATTTTTTACGGTGCGGAAATGATCGTCGCAGTCGATCAACTCGATGCTGCGTTCCCAGATGTCCGAGCTCATGTAATGCAATCTCCGTTGGCGATCATTTCAACGGATAGCCATGAAGTCTGTTCCGAGAAAAAGTGTACAGGCGCTTATGACGGAAACAAGGACGCGGCATGATCTCAGTGAGATAGCTAAAACGGGCATACCCGCCTACAACGGCTGACGACCGTGGCGAAAGGCAGCCATGCTCCTTGGGCGGAATAACGTGGAAATAGCCCCTGCCTTCACCGTCACCAGAGCGTGATCGCGCTTTCTCCTCAAGCCATAGTACATGCAGCAGGGGAACTATCGAGGTCGTCGAGTAACTTGAAAGCACATCAGGCCCGCCCTCCGGGCCCGCTATTCCTTCCCATCAAGGCTAGTCGTCCTTGCCGCTGTTGAGACATAAATGCAGCGGCTGGCGCTATTGCGACTTCTGAGGATCGTCCGCCGGGTTAACATACTTGATGGCCCATGGACCAGTAGTCGTAATTTGGATCACCGTCGGTTCGTCGAAGCGAGCGAAATGCGCCATGCCCGGCGGCAACGCGATGAAACTGCCTGCAGGCAGTGCCTTCGCAGCGCTTGGATCGGCGGTTTCGCCCATCCCGAGATTGATAGTCCCTGATACGACTGTGACCACTTCATGCACGGGATGCGTGTGCGGCGCCACCGCATAGCCCGACGGCACCTTGAGCCGGAGGGCAAACAGGCCTTCCTTACTGGGATCGCCGAACAGGACCGCCGCCTCTGCTCCAGGGGGAAGCACCTTGGGGGCCGGCCCCCACTTGACATCATCGGGAGTGACCATTGTGTGTCCACCCTCTGCCGCAGCAAAGGAGGCCATCCCGCATAATCCGATCAAGCCGGCTGCGAATATCGATGCAACTCTCATGACAAACCTCCCTATCTCGCCGGGCCTTACCTCGGCTGAGCGCAGGGGCAGGCTCGCGAAACGTAGATAGTACGACCGCGGACCATGTCTAAGCAAGCTTTCCTCCAATGGACTTTTTAGGAATTGTCTGACGGACAGAGGGGATGACAAAAGCTCCTCAGAAGCCGAAAAAGTCTCTCCTCGCCAAAGACGCCGCAAAGTGTCCGTACCAGAGCCACAAAACCACGCGGTCCGGCCAGCCGAACCGTCCCCTCGATCCCATGCCGGACGGCATCGACCGATGCCTTACGCTTTTCAAGCATCGAGCCGCCGAGGGGCGAGCAGCGGGTTTACGAAATCAACTGGGGCGGGCATGACTGGACGCATCGCTTTCCGGCGATCGAGCGGGCCGGCCAAGCAGCTCGGCGTGGCGACCGGGGTTCTCGATGGTGAAACGGTCGTGCTCGACGAGCAGGGCAGTCCGACTTGGGACTGCTACAGCAATCGCTCGGCGGCCGGGGCAAGCGGGCCTCCGGCGTATATCGATCTGGAGCTGAGAACTTTGCAAACCATCGACAACCCGTTCGGCACGAGGTTGTCACCTATGTGTTAGGTACGTTTTGTTACCGATGTCTCCGGTATGGACACATGTTAAAACTGGCGGATGGGGTGGGATTCGAACCCACGGTACGGTTCCCCGCACGACGGTTTTCAAGACCGTTGCCTTAAACCACTCGGCCACCCATCCATTGGGCTTGCGCCCAATTCGGCATTATTTTTCGCGCAAATGCCGAAATTATGCCGAAATTCACGCCTCATCGGCGGTATTTCCTTTTATTTTCAAATAATTAAGGAACGCTTGATTCTAAATTTCAAGACCGGTTCCTTAAACCACTCGGACACTCTTCCATCTGATTGATTTGGTTAAGCTTTCTAACGTTCTGTTGATAGCTCGCAATCGATCACTGCTACCGATTTTCTACCCAATCACTCGACGGCTGGCTTTTTAGCAGCTTTGATCGCAGCGTCAACTTGCTCCGCAGCATTTGCCTGCATGCCTCGCATGACATGCGAATAAAGATCCAATGTGATGCCGATCGTCGAGTGTCCAAGCGGCTCACTGGCAATCTTCGGATGCACGCCGGCGGCAAGAACCTGCGTTGCATGAAAGTGCCGGAGATCATGGAAACGAATTCCACGCAGCGAGGTCTTGGCGAGCAGCCTCGTCCATTCGTCGGTCAGCGAAACGGGCTTCAGCGGCTTGCCGTCGATTTGGCCACCACGAATGAATTTTCGTCGGGTCGCATACCTTCTTCTGCCTGGGCGAGACGGTGCCGCTTCAATTCCTCCAAAACGGTCAAGGAGAGGGCCACAGTGCGCGCCTTGCCTTCTGTTCCCGACCTGCTCTGCGCTCTCCCTGACCGCCAGAGCGGCATTCCCCAGATCGACATCCTGCCAGCGGAGCGCAAGTATCTCGCCTCTTCGCAGCCCACAGAGGGCCGCCAGCAGGGCAGGCGAAGCCGCCGGCCCGAGCCTCAGCCGAGATCATCGACCTCGTGCCGATCATCGTCCGGAATATGCCTGACAAAGACCCGCAGTATCCAGAACCGGCGAGAGTCGTCCGGCTGGCAATTTGAGCGGAAGCGAGGTCCCGCATGATGGCCTCATTCCTTGATAGGAATTCCAGCCTCGATCGCAGCATCGATGAACGCTTGTCGGGCTTCCTCTCTGTTGCGTTTCCCAGCCATGACATCCGCGCAAATCGCGCATGCCCTGTCCAGTGCGGCGCCGTCGTCGGTCGGCCAGTCTTCAATCAACGCCCAGGCAGCCGCCTGGGTGGTGTGGATGACAACCCATTGGTCCGGTCCTTCGAGAGCGAGGGTTACCGGCTTCGACCAGTTTATATGCATTCTATCCAGCTTTCCGCCCTGCGGGCGCTTCTGTCTCACATAAGCCAATTCATCCAGCGTGGCGAGGTTGCAGCATGAACGAAATGCTTTTTCTCGGGGAGCGATCTTCTGGCAGCCGACGGGCTAGGACCCTGGCCGATCCTCATGCGGCCGGACGAGATCATAAACCTCAAGACGGCAGTGCATCGCACCGGTCGCGACGAGAAGACGCTCCGGAACTGGTGCAAGGAGTTCGGTATTGGCCGACAAGCTAAGCCTGGCGCTCCGATGGACATTTCGGCACCAGCGCTGGAGATGGTGATCCACGGGGACGTGGCGGCACTGGAGCTGCTACGCGAGGGAAAGCGCACCCATCCAAGAGTGAAGCGATGTTTCGATCACCTAGGCGTGCCTGCGCCATGGCGCTTTTGCCTCTTGCCGCTCCCAAAACCGGAAATCGTCCCAGTCGCTTCTGTAGGCTCGCATGGTGTTTTCTGACAGGGCTGCACGGCCGAAGTCCAATGCAATCGGCGCTGAGGTCAGAAGCAGCCTCACTGCCCGGCTGTGGGCTTATCAACGTCAATGCGGACATAGTTCCGTTCCCGCATTGCTTCCTGTTGCCATCCCAGCGACGGCAGAAGGCTTAGATGATCTCTCGACTGTCCGGATGCTGATTGACGCGCACAAGTACGCTGTGCTGGACTAACGATCTGCCAGAGGAGACATGGCCGGACGACGAGGCCATGACGTAAACCCTCAGTGACGAGAGGGACAGGGCAGCAGAGGCACTGTGCTTCTACCGTCCCTCGACGACTGGACCCGCGCAGAACTGATCAGCGGCTTTCTGCCGGCAGGCAAGGATGTCGAACCGTGGAAGGCAGCCGCAGGGTGACAGGAGAGGAAAGCCCAAAAAAGACCGCCTCGGGGCTGACGAGACGGTCAATGCGGATGCGATACCCGCTGACCCGGTGAATAATGGGGGAGAGACACCGGGCGCTGCCTAACGCCTCACCGGGAAGTTGGCCGATAGGCTGTTAGAACTCTATCAAGCGACCGCACCCGGCGAAATTATACGGAGGTTGTGCTACCCATATACTCATGTATCGGAGTGTGCTTTGCGATCTACCTGAGCTCAGAGATGCCGGCATCACAAGAACATCAATACAACGCTGTCGCTACCATAAGAACAAACGAGGAGGGACGGCGGCAACCGAATTTCAAGACGGGTTCCTTAAATCACTCGGACACTCTTCCTTGCGCGCCTTATGGCGCAAAGGATATGGCCAATGCAAGGGTCGGGCGCAAAGTCTGCTGCCGGAAGACCCGGTTGGATGACGATTGCGCGATGCGCCGTTAGGGGTTTGTAAACCATGATCATTAAAATTGTTTCTATCACCGCGAAATCATTCGCAAATTCGCCATGATGGCCGCCGAGTTAAAGTCTCGTTAGGTGAGTGGGCGTAGGCATGACTGGCCCGTTGTCGGGCAGGTTCTTAACCATACGATCTTGGGCGGCGTGGGACATATGAGACTGGAATACGGGGCGACCTCTTTCGCAACGGGTACGCGGTGGCTGGCGTTGGCGTTGATGTGCGCCACCGTCACGGCTTGCGGTACGACTTCGCAGGCGCCAAAGAAGCGCGCTCACGGCAAGGAATATTTCTCCGAAAAAGAATATGGCGTCAAAGCCAGCCCGCGCGTTGCCAGTGGCGCCAACATACCGAAGGGGGGCGGGCGCTATATCGTTGGCAACCCTTATGAGGTCAGGGGCAAGTGGTATTATCCCAAGGAGGACTTCGCCTATAACAAGGTGGGCGTAGCCTCGTGGTATGGCTCCGCATTTCACGGCCGGTTGACGGCAAACGGCGAAGTCTACGACCAGATGCATCTTTCCGCGGCGCATCCGACTTTCCCTTTGCCAAGCTACGCACGTGTCACAAATCTCGAAAACGGCTCGTCGGTGGTCGTGCGCGTCAACGACCGCGGCCCTTATCATGAAGGCCGCATCATCGATCTTTCCAACAAGACGGCGGACATGCTCGACCTGCAGCACAGCGGCACCGGCAAGGTGCGCGTGCAGTATGTCGGCAAGGCGCGCATGGACGGGCACGACATGCCTTACCTCATGGCGTCCTACGTGCCGAAGGGAAGCCGGATTCCAAGCGTCAATCCGGGAGGTCAGATCGCAACCGGGGTGATGGTGGCATCGAACAGCAAGCGGATCACCGGCGATCAGCTGCAGAGCCTTGGGACTTTGACCGTGGACCAATCGCGTGTGCCGGTGCCGATGTCTGCGACGGCCTATGGCGGCTCGACGCCGAGCGCTCGTTACAATGCGGCACCGGTGGCGACACCAGCTCCCGTTCTCGGAAACTCAGGACAGGACTTCGGGCAGATGGTCGTGCTTCCGGAAATCGGACCCGTTCCCTATGAGCGTCCATATGTTTACGGGCAGGGCGGTTCGCTCGCGATGGGCTACCAGGACGAGGACGTGAAGACGGTGACCGTAGAGCTTGCGTTCGACGCCGTCCTGGTCCGCAATGACGGGCTGACGCAGGATTCGATCCTCGCCTCCCTCAAGCGCCAGCAGGCAAAACAGATCGCGCCCTGATTGGAAGCGATTGCGCGCAGCGCGCGCTGCCTCTAACCTCCGGAGTCGAACCTTCGATCCTATGGAGCCTCGATGTTGAAGCGTCTGCTTCGTCTTTGCGCGTGCCTTCTGCCCTTCGCTTCGCCATCCTACGCTGCCGAAACCGCGCCCGCCGGCTTTGTAACCAAGGCCGCACAGGCCTACATGATCGAGGCATCCACCGGAACGGTGCTGCTTGCAAAGAACGAGGAGCAGAGTTTTTCACCCGCCTCGCTCGCAAAGCTGATGACGATGGATCTGGTCTTCGGCTCGTTGAAGAAGGGCGAGATCACGCTCGACACCGAATATCCGGTTTCCGAATATGCCTGGCGGACGGGAGGTGCTCCGTCGCGGACGGCAACGATGTTTGCCGTGCTGAAATCCCGCATCCGTGTCGAGGACTTGATCAAGGGCGTCGCCATCCAGGGTGCCAACGACGGATGCATCGTCCTTGCGGAGGGCATGAGCGGCACGGAGGGCAATTTCGCTGCCGCAATGACGCGGCGGGCGGAGGTGCTCGGCATGCCGAAAACGGTCTTCGGAAACTCGACCGGCCTGCCGGACGGCAAGAGCAAGGTATCGGCGCGTGACTTGGTGACGCTTGCGATCGATCTGCAGCAATCCTATCCCGAATATTATCATTATTTCGCGCAGCCCGATTTCGAGTGGAACAGGATTTTCCAGCGCAACCGCAACCCTTTGCTCGGCCTTGGACTTGGCGCGGACGGACTGGCGACCGGCTTTGCAGAGGGCGAGGGATATTCGATCGTCACCTCGGCGGAGCGAGATGGAAAGCGGCTCTTCCTGGCGCTCGGCGGCATTGCTTCCGACAAGGAGCGGACCGAGGAGGCAAAGCGCATCCTGGAATGGGGGCAGACGGCCTTCGAGGACCGGCAGCTTTTCGCTGACGAGGAAATCGTCGGCGCGGCCAGCGTCTATGGCGGCCAGGCCGGAAAAGTGGACCTCGTCGCGAAGGGGGCTGTCAGCGTCTACATTCCGGTAAGCAATCCTGACAGGCTCTCGGCGCGGATCGTTTACCGCTGGCCGCTGATGGCGCCCGTTGCGACCGATGCCGAAGCGGGCACGCTGGTCATATCGGCGGGCGGCCGCGTGTTGCGCGAGGTGCCACTTTACACCGCCCATGGCGTCGAGCAGGGTTCGCTGACGAGCCGGGCGGTCGACGCGCTTCTGGAACTCGGCGAATCGCTGTTCTTCTCGTGGCTCTGGGACAAGGCCGAGCCCACCTGATCGCCATATTCATTGCCTAAATTGCCGGGGAAGGACCCGAAGGCGGCCAGCCTGAAGGTTTCGCTTGGCCCTGTCTTCGGATAGATAAGAAGAAAGCCCGGTGGCGCGGGCGCTGAAGAATACGGGAATGTGTCATTGTCATCCGGTACGGGATTGTTCGTTACGTTTGAAGGCGGGGAAGGGGCTGGGAAATCCGCCCAGATTCGGCGGCTGGCGGAAGCGCTGAGGGCGCGCGGCCATGAGGTTCTGCTGACGCGGGAACCCGGCGGGTCGCCTGGTGCGGAAGCCGTGCGCCACGTGCTGTTATCCGGTAGCGCGGAAGCCTTCGGCACGCGCATGGAAGCCATTCTCTTCGCCGCAGCCCGCAACGATCACGTCGAAGCGGTCATTCGCCCGGCGCTTCTCCAGGGCAAGATCGTGCTGTGCGACCGGTTCATGGATTCCTCGCGCGTCTATCAAGGCGTGACGGGCAATCTCGAGGCGGACTTCATCGAGACGCTGCAGCGGATCGCCGTCAACGGCGTCGTACCAGATTGCACGCTGATCCTCGACATTCCGGCAAGGCTTGGTCTGGAGCGAGCAAAGAAGCGCAGTGCGGCGACGGCGGACCGACCGGACCGTTTCGAAAAGGAAGAACTTGAGACGCACGAAAAGCGCCGCGAAGCCTATCTCGACATAGCCGCGCGCGAACCGGAGCGGTGCCACGTCGTCAACGCGACGCAGGACGAAGAGTCAATTGCCGCGGAAATTCTTGCGATCGTCAATCAGCTTCTTGGGCCCGTTGCCGTCGCCAAGATGCCGGAGGCCGCGCATGAGTGACGAGCGGCCGGGGCTTCTGGACGGCGCCATCTGGCCGGCTGAAAACACGAAACTCTTCGGGCATGACGAAGCCCAGGCTTTTCTTTCCCAATCCTATCGCTCGGGCAAGGGCCATCACGCGGTCCTGATCGAGGGGCCGGAGGGGATTGGGAAGGCAACCCTCGCTTTTCGCTTTGCAAACTACGTTCTGTCGAATCCCGATCCGGCAACGGCGCCCGCAACGATCGGCGATCCTGATGCGGCCTCTGCCGTCAGCCGCCAGATCGCTTCGGGGGCGTCGCATAATCTTCTCTATCTTTCGCGTCCCGTTGACGAGAAGACAGGCAAGGTGAAGTCGGCGATCACGGTGGACGAAGTGCGGCGCGCCGGACGCTTCTTCTCGCAGACCTCCGGAACAGGAAACTGGCGCATCGTCATCATCGATCCGGCAGACGATATGAACCGCAATGGGGCCAACGCCATCCTGAAAATTCTGGAAGAGCCGCCCAAACGCGCGCTTTTCCTCGTGCTGTCGCATGCGCCGGGAAAGCTTCTGCCGACGATCCGTTCACGGTGCCTGCCGCTTAAGCTTTCGCCGCTGGATAATGGCGCCTTGGGCGCGGCACTCGCCAATCTCGGCGTAACCGGTAGCGATGCCTCGATGATATCGATCGCGAAAGGCAGCGTCGGGGAGGCGTTGAAGCTCCTGAACTACGGCGGCGGCGAGATCATCGGGGCATACAACGAGGTCCTGTCGGCTCAAGGCCCGACGGCTCGAAAGGCAATGCATCGTTTGGCGGATGCCTTGTCCGGCAAGGATAGTGACACGATATTCGAATTCTTCGTGAGCCATGTCAGCGACGACCTGATGCACCGGGCGCGGCACGCGGCCCAAGCAGGCGAGCTTTCCGCCGCCGAACGGCTGGCACGCCTGCAATCCGATATCAACGAGCGGCTTGCCGTTTCCGACGCTTACAACCTCGACCGCAAGCAGACGATCCTCAGCATTCTCAGTGACATCAAGCAGCCGGGCCTCTGATCAGCCGGCAAGCAGTTTCCAGGCGACGATTGCGAGCGTGAGCGCAAGCACGATGCGAATGGTGCGTTCATGCAACTTCGGCGCCAGGAGGCTGCCGGCGATGATGCCCGGAATCGAGCCGACCAGCAGTGCCAAAAGCAGGAGCCAGTCGATCTCGCCGATGATCCAGTAGCCCATGCCGCCGATGAGCGTCAGCGGCACCGCGTGGACGATATCGGAGCCGACGATTTCGCGGACATCCAGCCGCGGATAAAGCACAAGCAGGATCGTGACCCCGAGTGCACCGGCACCGACCGATGTCAGTGTGACAAGGATGCCGAGAGCCAGCCCGAGGATGACGGTGAGAACGGCAATCGCCGCCGCACGGGGCGGGGCGCGCTCGCCAGTGACCCGGCGAGCAAAGCCGAGAATCTGCGCGCGGAAGACAAGCATCACGGCCGTCATGACGAGTAGCCAGCCAAGCGCTGCGGTAATCGTATTGGGCAACCTCGACGCTCTCGCGGTCGACGCCTGCCATCAGCCAGAGCATCAGGAGCGCTGCCGGAACACTGCCCGCCCCGAGCGCACCGACAACTCGCCAGTTGATCCGGCCATGCATGCCATGGACCGCCGTGCCCGCCGTCTTGGTGACGGCGGCATAGAGCAGGTCGGTTCCGACCGCGGTTGTCGGATGGACGCCGAATAACAGGACGAGCAGCGGCGTCATCAGCGAGCCGCCGCCCACGCCGGTGATGCCGACAAGCGCGCCGACGAAAAAGCCGGAAAGTGAATAGAGAGGCTGAAAATTTTCGAGAAACGTCAAGCGACGGACCTCTGACAGACAGAGAAACGGCTTTTGCCCGCTGCTGGAAATCTCACTTCGGTTGCGCCCCGTTCTTCGGTTTCGCAAGGCCGTAGAATGTGGCGAGAAAGCGAAGTCAAGCTCAGCGTTTCGGCAAACCGCCAAATCATAAGCGCTTTCGAAACTTAGTGTTTCTCTTCTTCATGACATGCGCTAAGAGCGGCTGATATTTCGAGAGAGTAAGCCGGACACAATGGCCGCCATGACAGACAAGACACCCTTCTACATTACCACCGCGATTTCCTACCCGAACGGCAAGCCGCATATCGGCCATGCCTACGAGCTGATCGCGACGGACGCCATGGCGCGCTTCCAGCGTCTTGATGGCCGTGATGTCTTCTTTCTGACAGGCACCGACGAGCACGGCCAGAAGATGCAGCAGACGGCGCGCGCGGAGGGTATTACCGCCCAGGAGCTTGCCGACCGCAACTCCGGCGAGTTCGAGGCGATGGCCCAGCTGCTGAATGCCTCGAACGACGATTTCATCCGCACCACGGAACCCCGCCACCACGAAGCCTCCAGCGACATCTGGAAGCTGATGGCGGAAAACAGCGACATCTACAAGATTCCTACGCCGGCTGGTACTCTGTGCGCGACGAGGCCTACTACCAGGAGAACGAGACGGAGCTCCGCGCCGACGGCGTGCGCTACGGGCCGCAGGGCACGCCCGTCGAATGGGTAGAAGAGGAAAGCTACTTCTTCAGGCTTTCAGAATACCAGGACAAACTCCTCAAGCACTATGAAGACAATCCCGATTTCATCGGTCCTGCCGAACGGCGCAACGAAGTGGTTTCCTTCGTCAAGTCCGGCTTGAAGGACCTTTCGATTTCGCGCACGACCTTCGACTGGGGCATCAAGGTGCCCAACGATCCGTCGCATGTCATGTATGTCTGGGTCGACGCGTTGACCAACTACATCACAGCGACCGGCTATCTCCAGGATCCGAACGGCCCGAGGGCGAAGTACTGGCCAGCCGACATTCATGTCATCGGCAAGGACATCATCCGCTTCCATGCGGTCTATTGGCCCGCCTTCCTGATGTCGGCCAGGCTACCACTGCCAAAGCGGGTCTTTGCGCATGGCTTCCTGCTCAACAAGGGCGAGAAGATGTCGAAGTCGCTCGGCAATGTCGTTGATCCAGTCAATCTGGTGAACCATTTCGGTCTCGATCAGGTGCGGTATTTCTTCCTGCGCGAAGTTTCCTTCGGCCAGGACGGCAGCTACAGCGAAGAGGCGATCGGCACGCGGATCAATTCCGATCTTGCGAACGGCATCGGCAATCTCGCGAGCCGTTCGTTATCTATGATCGTCAAGAATTGCGACGGCACGATACCGGAATGCGGACCGTTGACCGACGAGGACAAGGCGATGCTGGCTCAGGCCGATGCGCTGCTCGCATCGACGCGCGAGGACATGGACAAGCAGATGATCCACAGGGCGCTCGCCTCCATCATCGCCGTCGTTTCGGAAACCGACCGTTATTTTGCAAGCCAAGAGCCGTGGGCGCTGAAGAAGACCGATCCGGCGCGGATGGGCACCGTGCTTTATGTCACCGCCGAAGTCGTCCGCCAGATCGCGATCCTGCTCCAGCCGTTCATGCCGGAATCGGCGGGCAAGCTGCTCGACCTCGTTGCCGCGCCCGCCGACGAGCGCGGTTTCGCGGCATTGGGCGAAGCCGGACGCCTCGTTCCCGGAACGCCGCTGGAGGCACCAAAGCCTGTCTTCCCGCGCTATGTGGCGCCGGAAACCTGAGGGTCTGCCATGCTGATCGATACGCATTGCCATCTGGATTTCGCCGATTTCGAGGAGGAGCGAGACGATATCGTCTCGCGCGCTCATGTCGCCGGTGTGAAGCAGATGGTGACGATCTCGACGCGCGTGCGGAAACTCGAAAAGCTGCTCGCGATCACCGAGAAATATCCCTCGGTCTTCTGCTCGGTGGGCACGCATCCGAACAATGCGGATGAAGAGCTCGACATTCAGACCGAAGATCTCGTGCGCCTCGCCAAGAAACATGAGAAGGTCGTCGCGATCGGTGAAGCCGGGCTCGATTACTTCTACGACACGCAGAAGCCGGAGAACCAGAAGACAGGCTTTCTGCGCCATATCGCTGCCGCTCGCGAAACACAGTTGCCGCTGGTGATCCATAGCCGCAGTGCCGATGAAGACATGGCGGCAATCCTGACGTCGGAAACCGGGAAGGGGGCCTTCCCCTTCATTCTCCATTGCTTCTCGGCCGGTCCCGCGCTTGCCCGAACCGGCGTCGAACTCGGCGGCTACATTTCTTTCTCTGGCATCCTCACCTTTCCGAAATCCGAGGAGTTGCGGGCGATCGCAAAAACAGTCCCGCACGACCGGCTGCTGGTCGAAACCGACGCGCCTTACCTTGCTCCGAAGCGCTGGCGCGGCAAGCGCAACGAGCCGTCCTATGTAGTGAACACCGCCGAGGTTCTCGCTGAAACGCTCGGCGTCAGCTATGCCGAGATGGCGCGGATCACTACCGAGAATGCTTTCCGGCTCTTCTCGAAGATGCCGAAGGTCTAGCCGCGTGAGCTACCGGCGGCGCTTCACCATTCTCGGCTGCGCGTCGTCGCCCGGCGTGCCGCGCATTACCGGCGATTGGGGCGCCTGCGATCCGTCCAATCCGAAGAACCGCCGTACGCGCGCAGCCTTCATGGTGCAGCAATACGACGACAACGGCGGGGTCACGACCGTCGTCATCGACACCGGATCGGATTTCCGCGAGCAGATGATTGCCGCCAAGGTGCAGCACATCGATGCTGTGCTTTACACGCATCCGCATGCCGACCACATTCACGGCATCGACGATCTGCGCGGCTATTTCCACAACGCACAGCAGCGCGTGCCGATCTATGCCAATCCGTTCACCATGGACCGCATCCGCCAGGGCTTCAGCTATTGCATCGAAACGCCGCCCGGCAGCAATTATCCGCCGATCGTCGAGCCGATCCTCATCGAGGATATGACGCCTATCGCCATCAGCGGCGCTGGAGGCACGATTTCATTCCGGCCGCATCTGCAGCAGCACGGCGACATACATTCGCTTGGCTTTAGAATTGGTGATGTCGCTTATTGCAGCGATATCAGCGACTTCCCGCCAGAGACTGTCGCAAAGCTTCAGGACCTCGACATCCTCATTATCGACGCTCTGCAATACCGCTATCATCCGAGCCACCTGTCGCTTGAGCAATCACTCGACTGGATCGGGCGGCTGAAGCCGAAGCGGGCGATCCTGACGCATATGCATACGCCGCTTGACTACGACACCGTGATGGCCGAGACGCCCGAACACGTCGAACCCGCCTTTGATCAGATGCAGTTCGAGGTCAAAGTGGATGAGCTCCGAGCGGACTAGCACGACCTGGGAACGGAATAGTGACCGGTATTTTCCGGCACCCGCTAGCGAACCTCAGCGACGACGACATGAGCCCGTAGGTTTCCATGAATCCGTCCGCTGCCAAAGCGCTGTTCGAACGCTGCGGCGACCGCTTGAACAGCCTTTTCGTCATCGGCAGCGCGCGCGGCGATCTCCATTTTCAATGGCGTACCCCGACAGAATGCTATGGCGACGTCGCGCGGCGAGGGGGCATGCGCGGCCATGTCTATCGTATCGATCGTCACTTTCCGGAAGCCCGCGTGCCTAAGATCAGTCTCGATCGTCTCTCGCTCGTAATAGCCATGCGGCGTTCGTTCGAGAAAACGCGTGGGGTCGTCGGGAAAAGCCGCGACGATTGCCTCGGAAACGGTGCGGGCAATTTCGTTTTCGGCAAGCGAGGCCCAAGTGTTGAAAAGAAAGGTCCCTCCAGGCTTCAGCACCCTCAGTATCTGCCCATAACCGCGCTGCTTGTCCAGAAAGAACATCACGCCGAACTGGCAGGCGACAACATCGAAACTTGCGCTGTCAAAGGGCAACCCGAGTGCGTCCGCCTGTTTCCACTCGACCTGACGGCCAACGCCTTTCCTCGCTGCGATATCGAGCATCGCCTGGTTCAGATCGGTGGCGACGATTTGGACCTCCGGCGCAAGCCTGGTCGCCATCGCCCGTGTCAGCACACCCGATCCTGCGGCGACTTCCAGAACACGTTCAGGATGGCGGTCCGCGACGCGGGCCGCCAAATCCGAGGCGTACCCCTCGAACAGGATCGGCACGAGGAACTGCTCGTAGATCGCGGGAATGTCTCCCTGGAAATGCGCGTCGGTCGCGGTCATTATCTTCTTCTCCTTGGCTTGCCGGCGGATCGCGCCGAGCGAGCGATCTTACCAACTGGAGCATGACGCAGCGGGCTGTCTCTCGATACTTTCCTTGTTCCGAGTAAAGTGTCACACCCAAGAGCCAAGGCAACTAGCCCAAAAGACCTACTAAGGACCACACACCGACGGTCGAACCGGAGTTCTGCCGTTTAGTGTCTCCGAGACTGATGAGCACCCACCAGGCAAGGGACTTGCGTTTGGTGTCCCGTACGAATTCGCCGGCGCGGAGCAGGGGCTGTCAACGGAGCGGCGGCCGCGCCGTTTGTGGCCGTATGGCTGGACAGGAGTTTATATGCCGACGGAGCAGTTTCCATAGTGCTTTATGCAGCAGCCAATCGACGGCGAGCGGAGAGGGACCGAACACATATCAAAGCGGAAAGTATGACTGGCAGACATACAAGGTACGCCGTCCTGATACCAGCGTGCTCCGCCACAAACCCGAGGAGCGGTGGAGCGAGGAAGAACACGACAAACGACATCTGGCCCAGTGCCGCGACATTGAGGTGGGAGGCTCGGTCCGAGCGCCGCGCCGCTGCAGAAACGGCAAGGGGGTATACCACGCTACAACCGCCGCCCATGAGCGCAAATCCAACAAGGGCGATGTATTGATACGGAGCAAGCCACACCGCGCAAAGCCCGACGGCTGACACGAGGAGCAGTGTCAACGCGACTGTCCGGGAGCCGAAGCGATCAACAAACGGATCTGCAAACAATCTCGTCAAAGCCATGAAGAAGGTGAAAAGCGTGAGGCCTAGCCCTCCGACGAACGGTTCGGATTGGAAGACATCGCGCATGTAGATCGCCGACCAATCAATGCCCGCGCCCTCGACCAGGAATGCGGCGATACCTATGACGCAAAGAGGAAGCAGTGCAACTGTCGGAAGCGCGATACGTCCCGCGTCCGCATGATCAAGCGCGGCTCGTGCAGGGGCATTGCGCATGCCAGCGATTACTATCGCACCCACGATCAGGACAAACCCGAACGTCAATCCGAGATGAAGCTGCATTGATACCCCGGCCTGGCGGACTGCGGCCGAAATCAGGGCTGTGACAAAAAAACCAAGGCTCCAGAATCCATGTGCTCGGTTCATAACGCCCCGTCCAAGCTGCGCCTCGATGCGGTCAATCTCGACGTTGAGATTGATCTCCAACGCTCCTGCCAGCAGTCCTTCGCACAGAAGAACGCCGAAAACTAAAGGAGCGGCACTCACCCAAGGCACAAGAGCAAGACACGCAGACGTTCCCAACACGGTAAGAAAAGCGGTGGTGCGTGCTCCGAGGCGGGCCACGATGGGGGACGAAAACGTTAATGAAACCAACGCGCCAACCGCTGCTCCAATTAGCGTCAAACCGAGTTCAGATTTGTCAATCTGGAGAGCGTCTTGAATGTCCGGAAGTCGCGACAGCATAGCGCCCATCGAAACAGCAAACAGGAAAAAGCAGACATAAATCCGCTGCTGCGGTCCGATGTGCATGTTGTGGCTCCGAAGTCTAGAACGGTGGGAGACCTCCTTTTAGGAGAACTACCCCCCGAGAACAACATGAACGCTCGCTCTTGCCCGCCTGCGGACGGACATGAAGGCCTAGAGGCGGACAGACACGCCTGAGGGCGAGGATTACGAGGATTTGGGTGGCGTCCACTTCAAGGGATCCAGCGACGATGACGAGTACGTTGGCCAGCGTGACGTGTGGATCGTCGACCGCCTGACCTATGGACTGATCAACGTGCGGACCGACGGCAAGAAAGTGGTGATCGCCGTTCTTGAGGAGGGCTCGGAGCCCAAATACCACATCGAAAAGTTCACGCCCTCGAAGCTCGTGCCGCTCTAGCGGATCCCTAATACCCGGCGAGGCTGGATTTGCTGTGTCCCGCCGAACATCCGCTTTTGGGGCGCGAAGGGGGGAGGCCAGCTTCCGCTGTCGACCCGTAGCTGCCGCTCGCCGATACCGCCGGTATGTCCGTGCATGGCTCGCGACGCGGACGTTCACCTTTCCTGGCAAGGTTCGGCCTTGAACAACTGCCGGTGCAGCGGTGTGCTAATCGCACCCGGGACTGCAAACCCGTCTCCCCTCATGCATAGACGCCTGCGCATTGTATCTAATTTCGAGACAATGCGGTCCGTTTTCATCGCCTACTGCGATTATCCGAACCCGATTAGATTTCTGCTCACACCAGTTAGCCATCAACATGGAAACGGTGGACGAAACGTCAAACACGGAGAACTGCCATGCTCACCCGTAGAGGCCTCATCAAGAGCGCAGCGGCGCTTGTCGCAGCGGGAACCGTTTCGGGCGGCTTCACCCCGGCCCTCGCGAAGGCGCCCTTTCAACCTTTCCAGGCTCCCGGCTTTTACAGAATGAAGCTTGGGAACTTCGAACTGACGGCGCTTTCGGATGGTACTATTCCGTTGCCGCTTCCGGAGCTTTACACAAACGCCGACGCCGAAGATGCGCGCAGAGCGCTGGCTGCGGCGTTCATGGGCACGCCCACAGATACGTCGGTCAACGCCTTCCTCGTCAACACGGGGGACAGGCTGGTGCTGATCGACGCCGGCACAGGCGCCTATCTCGATGGTGCGCTCGGCGAGCTCGTCGCCAATCTCGAGGCGGCCGGCTACAAAGCGGACCAGATTGACGACATCATCCTGACGCATATCCATACCGACCATTCCGGCGGGCTGACGATCAAGGGCAAGCCGGTGTTCGCCAACGCGACCGTTCACGTCAACAAGCGTGAACATGATTTCTGGATGGAAACGCCTGGGGAAAGCCGACCGGCCAATGTGCCGCTAAGCTATTTCGTCGAGGCGCATGAGAGTCTGGGGCCCTATGCCGAAGCCGGCAGGGTTCGCACCTTCGCCGATAATGCCGGAATCCTGCCGGGCATCGGCTCGATCCTGCGGGCCGGGCACACGCCGGGGCACAGCTCGATCGTCGTGGAAAGCGCAGGCGCAAAGATCGTTTTCTGGGGCGACATTACCCATGGAAACGTGCTTCAGTTTGACGACCCGGACGTGGCTATCCAGTTCGATACGGATCAGGCCGAGGCCATTCGTGCCAGGGAGGCGGCCTTCGCGGATGCGACCGACGGCAAATACCTGGTGGCCGGCGCTCACATTGCCTTTCCGGGCATCGGCCATGTTCGCCGCGATGCGACGAATTACGAATGGGTTCCCGTCAATTATGCCTCTTGAAAACGACCCATCGCGGCGCAACGGAGCGGAGCCCATTGCGCCGGTTTCATGTCCGGGCAGCACCGGTCGCGATCAGTCCCGGCTTCAATCGGCCCCGTGCGACCACCCGGAACAAGAAGCCTCCTCACCACGCCCTGCCGCAGAGCCGTTCAGTGCGAAGCAGCCGCATTCTCGTCGCGGATCTCAGCAAGGTTCAGCCTCGGCACCAGAAAGTCGAGAAACGCCCTGACCTTTGGCGGCTGGATACGTCCGCCCGCTCTCATCGCGTAAAGCGTGGGGGCCGGTCCGGACCATTCGGGCAGCACGTGGACGAGGCGTCCTGCCGCGACGTCCGCCCTGACACGGAGATGACTGGTCATTTGCAGGCCTTCGCCGGCCAGCAGAAAGCCGTGCAACCCTTCGGGATCGCTGGCCACCGCAACGGGCCGTACCGGGAACTCGTTGCACCGCCCCTCGCGCGTCAGAGGCCAGGCGTGGACCGGCTTGTCGAAATAGAACTGTGTCAACAGGCAAGCGTGATCTGCGAGCTCTGCCGGATTCGAAGGGCTTCCGTGCCTTTCAAGATAAGCGGGAGCCGCATATATGCCCATTGGCAGATCGCCAAGTCGGCGGGCAGTGAGCGAGGAATCGGGCATGGGTCCCTCCCACAGACGCAGGGCGATATCAATATCCTTGGCAACGACATCCAGCACCTCATGGGCCAGAAGCAACTGTGGATAGACATCCGGGTAGAACCTTCTGAATTCGCTGAGCACCGGCGCTAAAATGCGGGTCGACAACCAGTGTGGAGATGTGATCCTGAGCCAGCCCTTGGGATGTTGCTGCAGCTCGGCCACAGCGTTTTCGGCATCTTCGATATCTTTGACCAAGCCCTCGCAACGCTGGAAGTAGATCGTGCCGGCTTCGGTGAGCTTCAGGCTGCGCGTTGTCCTGCGGAGAAGCTGGGCCCCTAACCGCGCCTCCAATTCCTGAACTTTGCGGCTGATCCGCGTCTTCGGCGTTCGCAGCGCCCGTGCGGCACCGGTGAAGCTGCCCTCCTGCACGACCTTTACGAACGCCGCCGTGTCGCTGAAGTCACGCAGCATGGACCACCCCCATTTATCCTGAATTCGGGACAATGAAGACCGATCTCGCCGGATAATCAAGCCAATTCAATTCCTCTATTTCTCGATTGTCCCAATTGGATGCAGGCAAAGGGTGAACGGAAAGGCAAACCTGAACTGGACCGGAGAAGTTCAATATCCAGGTTGTCGCGATCGACATGGTGGAAAGCTACCACCGGGCGGCGCGCCAAGTCCTTCCTGAAGCGATGATCGCGGTGCATCCGTCCGGCATCAGGATTCGCATGAAGGAAGCTGCCGCGGAGCTTCTCGCCAGAAGCGGCTTCGCCGCCTTCAAGAAGACAAACCCTTACTTTCTCTATCACCGTCAGGCGGTTGGATTGATCCGCAAGATCGAACCGCAATCGATCGTCGACGTGAACCCTTTTCTAGGGCACAATTGCGCGCCCGTCGAGCCTATCAGAGGGTGTGGCAGGCGCGCCATCCGTTGCTGGCGGCTGCGGCCCTCCATCAGTTCCTTGTAAATCTTCCGAAGGTCGTCCAGCAGTCGTTTCCCGATATCGTGCGCACCATCAGCCGGTGGCGATCCGAGCTGGCAAATTCCGTTAGCGTCCCAGGACTGTCCGGGTACACGACCGCACGTTCGATGCTTGAGAAAGCGGCGGCAGGCGTTCATGTGACTGTCTGTGACGAAGGTGGCGGCCTGTCGCTAGAACCATTCGATGACGAGTACTCCGGTATCTGTTCTCAATGTCTGCGTGAATGGGGTCTCCGTCAGAACAGGCTGCACAGGAGTTCAAACTATCGGCCCGACAAACAGCGCCAAGGCATTGAAGTCGCGCAGAGTGCGTGTGATCCTTCCGGTGTGCCGACAGTGCAATTCACCAGACTGAAGATGCCGCTGCAGAATTCGCAACAACGAAACGGCTTCTTTTCCGCCGAATAAAGCGCCATTCAGCCAAAAAGCAACAACAGCGAAATGGCTCGGCGGTTCCATAATCTATCTTATGTGACATTGTTTGTGTAGCGGCATTTTAGAGATGCGACACATAGGCCAGTTAGAGATGCGACAGTCGTCGCCTCTTGGGATGCTGGTCGAGCGTCAGCATTGGGAAGCAAGATTAGCGACGTGCATCGTGGCCGAGGTCATCTTTGTTCGGAGTCGTCATGTCTTGTTTGATTGTCATGTCTCAAAAGGAATTGCATCGTCTGTGAACATATTCAGCGGGTTCGCCAAGGCAGCCTGACGGTCACACGGTCGGCTGCGCTGCTTGGGCTCAGTCGCAGCCAGGTCCATCGGCTGCTGCAAGCCTATGACGAGAATGGCGCTGACGGTCTCGTTTCGAAGAAGCGCGGCCGTCCGAGCAACCGGCGCCACAGTGAGGACTTCCGCAATCTGGCTCTCGACCTTGTGCGTGAGCATTACGCGGATTTTGGCCCAACGCTGGCGGCCGAGAAGCTGATCGAACGCCACCGGATTGCCGTCAGCAAGGAGACGCTGCGCCAGTGGATGATGGAAGCCGGCATCTGGGTGTCGCGACGCGAACGTAAGAAGCGGGTTTTCCAGCCGCGCGGCCGGCGCGATTGTTTCGGCGAACTCGTTCAGATCGACGGCTCGCTTCATTGGTGGTTGTCTAATCGCATTCCATCCGTCAAGCTGTTTTGAGCATTCAGCGACCTTGCCGGCTTGCTGGACAGGCAACCCGGCTGAACTGATTGGATGGATCTGCCCTCACCGGCCATGTCCTTCAGAGCTATCCAGTGCTGGGAGCAGGGTTGTCTCCGCGGTCGACAAATATCGCCGCACAATGGTTTTCGCAGGTGGGATCTTCCTAATGTTCGAGGCGCAGTCTCAACGAGCTGCATCCACCAGAAGCGGAATGATCCTGCCCACGTCCGCAGCAGGGACGCTCAGCACCCAAAGTTATGGCGCGCTGAGGGACGAAGGCTGAGCGTCTCCTATATGGTCGCGCCAGCCGATGCGTTGAACACTTCTCCCGTCTTGAGCATGCTGTGCATGATGACCGCGAGTTTCCGGGCGACGGCCACTGCGGCCCGTTTAAAGCCAAGTCGCTCCCGTAGCTTAAGTCCCCAACTCTTGAGACTGCTCTCGGTCCTGGCACTGGTTCTCGTCAAAAGCGCTGTCGCCGCTTCATAAAGCAGTCCACGTAAACGATTGTCACCCCTTCGCGAGATATGGCCGTCATAGTCAATCTCGCCTGACTGATAACGCCGCGTTGTCAGCCCAAGCCAGGCGCCCACCGAGCGTGACGTTCGAAAGTTTTCTGGATTTTCAATTGCCGTAACGTAGGACACCGCTGTAACCGCGCCGATTCCCGGAATTGTCATCAATAGCTTCGTGGCTTCGCTCCCACGTGCCGCTATAAGCAACTGGCGACCAAGATCGGCTGCGCGCTTGCGGATATCGTGCCACGCCTCCAAAAGAGGCAAGATAATCTTCGCAAGCTCGTTGTTCCCATCCAAAAGCTTCCGCACATCCCCATCAAACACTCGACCCTTCGCTTTCGGGATGATCAGACCGAAGGTCTTCATCAGGCCGCGGATTTGATTGCCAAGTTGTGTTGAGATGTTCAGGAGTTGCTCGCGGGCAGCCACCAATGTGCGGGCCATCATAGCGTCAAACGACTTGACGCGAACCGCTTTGTAAAAGCCTGCTTCAGCGAGTTGAGCTAAACCATCCGCATCGTTGGCATCGGTTTTGTTGAGCGTTTCGTTCAATACCTTTTGCGCGTGCCGCGCTTCAATGCAGATCGCGGGAACTCCCTCGGTCGTCAGCGCATGATAGAACCATGTCGACAGCGGCCCCGTCTCGAATACGACGCGCGTGGCGTGCGGCGCATGCTTGCGGATCATCTCTGCCAGAAGTTTTGGATCCGAAGGGCACTTCCCCCGCCAGACCCGCTTCCCGTCTTCCCGGATCGAAATTGCGGTATCTTTCAATGAAACATCAAGGCCAATATATTGGTTCATGGTTGCCTCCATCCGATGTTTGGGCCCGGTTCCAATCGAGAGCCCGTTTTTCCATCCTATCGGGGGCAACCACCCTCACCAGCCCAAAAGCCAGAGACGGTCGCGCCGCGATTACTCCCATGTTCGAGAACCGTGGCCGCAAATGCGCCCTGCTCGTTTATATCGACGATGCCACCGGCAAGCTGTTGCATCTGCGCTTTGCGACTTCAGAGAACACCTTCGACTATCTGCACGCGACGAAGGCTTACTTGCAGCAATGGGGCAAGCCGATCGCGTTCTACAGCGACAAGCATGGCATCTTCCGCAGCACGCATGCCTCGATGACGGACCGGACGAGCGGTCTGACGCAATTCGGTCGGGCACTGTATGAGCTCAACATCGACATTATCTGCGCCAACACCCCGCAGGCCAAAGGCCGCGTAGAAAGGGCCAATCAGACGCTGCAGGATCGGCTGGTGAAGGAACTGCGGCTTCGCGGTATCGATACGATCGAGGCGGCCAACGCCTATGCGCCGGAGTTCATGGCGGATTTCAACACCCGTTTTGGCAAGCCTCCACGCAATCCGAAGGACATGCATCGGCCGCTGGCGGATCACGAGAACCTCGATGGTGCCATGTGCCGCAAGGAGGTTCGCAAGCTGTCGCATTCCTTGACGCTGCGCTATGACAAGGTGATGTTCATCCTCGATCCGACAGAGCGCGCAACGGCGCTGGCGGGCAAGAAGGTTGTCGTTTGCGATTATCCTGACGGACGACTTGAGATCACAGACGGGGAAGCCTCCCTGCCCTACAGGACGTTCGATACGTTACGGTCAGTACACCGATCCGAGGTGGTCGAGAACAAGCGGCTGGACGACATGCTTTCGATCGTCGCTGAGCTCCAGGCTGGGCGTCAGCAGCAGCGCAGCAAAAGTGGCCCGCGTCGCACCGGACAGACGGATCACATGTTCGGCATTCCCGATGGCAGCGTGAGCAACGGTTATCAGAAACGCGGCACCAAGCCTCGACGAAAGACGGATTTTACGAAGGATCCTGCCGTCATCGCCCGACGGCGGCAAGCGTTGGCGAGCCAGCGTGTCGCCGAGTGATGTGAGCGATCCGGTTGAGAAAGCTAAAGTATATGATTGTGGCCCGAGCCATCCGCCGCCGACCGGGCTGCGCAACCCTGACCAGCTCCACCCGGACGGCGGCTCGCGCCTGCGTATCCATAACTATAGAATCTTGCAGATTCAGTAACATTGGATAGTATGGCGTCGCGTTTCTAAATTGCTTACTTTGTCTCATCTTTAAATAGCTGTGACAGTAGCCGCAAAGTTGAAGTGTCCTGTTTCTGCAAAGTTGGAATGTCACACTCCCCGGGTTTGATGACGGTGGAGATTGCGGATGGGACTGATAGCGATGAGCGAGCGTGATCTGCAGCGGATCGAGATTCTATCGAAAGTGATCGCCGGCCGCATGACGATGGTGTCGGCGGCGCATCTGCTTGATCTGAGTACGCGCCAAGTGCGTCGTCTGTCGGATCGGATACGCACTGGCGGCGCGGCGTCGATCCGACACAAGGCGATCGGCCGACCGTCGAACAACCGGATCAGCGACGGTATTAGGGATTATGCCGTGACGCTGGTTGGCGAACGCTATGCGGACTTCGGACCGACATTGGCGGCCGAGAAGCTTGCCGAGCGCGATGGATTGCGTGTGTCGCGCGAGACGTTGCGCAGCTGGATGGTGGATGCGGGCCTGTGACTGTCGCGCAAGCAGCGGCGGACGTTTCATCAGCCGCGCTTGCGGCGTGAAGCCTATGGCGAGCTGGTGCAGATCGACGGATCCGAGCACCGCTGGTTTGAGGACCGCGGTGATCCGTGTTCGCTGCTGGTGTTCGTCGACGATGCGACGGGCAGGTTGATGCAGTTGCGCTTTGTACGCTCGGAAAGTGCCTTCAGCTATTTCGAGGCGCTGGCGCTTTACCTGCGTGATCACGGCGCGCCTGTGGCCTTCTACTCCGACAAGCATTCGGTGTTCCGGGTGGCGAAGAAGGACGCCAAGGGTGGCCAGGGCATGACCCAGTTCGGGCGTGCGCTTTGTGAGCTAAACATCGAGATTCTTTGTGCAAATTCCAGTCAGGCCAAAGGTCGCGTCGAGCGGATGAACCGGACGCTGCAGGATCGGCTGGTCAAGGAATTACGGCTGTCGGATATCGGCGATATGGAGACGGGCAACGCGTTTTTGCCGGGCTTCATGGAGGACTACAATGCCCGGTTTGCGATTGTCCCTGCCCGGTCCGATGACCTGCACCGGCCGATAAATCTGGCGCCGGATCGGCTCAGCGAGATCCTGTGCAAGCGTGAGCAGCGCTATGTCGGATCGCAGTTGACGTTTTCGTTTGAGCGTCAGCGGATCATGCTGGAAGAGACCGAGGTGACGCGTGGCCTGGTTGGCCGTTATGTCGAGACCTATGCCTTTGCCGATGGCCGGCTGGACGTGCGCTGGAAAGGTCATTCCCTGCCCTACAAGACGTTCGACAAGGACCAGCGGGTGACGCATGCGGCAATTACCGAGAACAAGCGGTTGTCCGATGTGCTGGCCTATATCAAGGAGCGGCAGGAGCAATTGCCGACGCCGAAGGTGAAGAACAACAGCGAGAAGAACGGCTACACGCCGCGGGGCCGCAAGCCGGGACGAGGCAGAGATTTCATGAACGATCCGGCGGTGATTGAACGCCGCAACGCGGCACTCGCAAGGCTCAACGCTGCGGAGTGAGGCGTCGATTGAATAGTCTCAAAGGTAAAGCCGAAAGGTGCCCCTCACCAGCCCCGATCTGATCTTGCAACCCGGACCAGCCGCTCAGATCGGGGCTGGTCGGCGTGCCGTGCAGCAGCCGAAAGTGACATTTCTACTTTGCGCCGATCCGGACATTCCGACTTCCCCGCCACATGTTTGTAGCCGGGCACATTCTATTTTCAAGTGCGAGATGCCAATAAAAACAATGGCTTCACCTAGGAGAAATTTTAGCATGTCGCGTTGCTATTTCCAGCTCACCCTCTCCGATCGCCGGCGTCTGTATCAGCTGAAAGAGCGCAAGCTGCCGATTGACGAGATTTCCCGCCAGCTCGGCCGACCCGCCGCTCGACGCTCGATCACCTTCGACCGCTCCACTTGAAATGCAGGCAAATACCTGCACTTGACATGCAGGTGGATACCTGCATATTGTGGTTTTTCACATTCAAGTGAGACCAATGGACGCTGACAAGGTTTTCAAAGCGCTGGGCGACCCGACACGCAGAAAGCTGCTTGACCTTCTTTGTGAGAAGAACGGGCAGACGCTTGGCCAGCTTTGCGACAACCTGGACATGGCCCGGCAATCCGTCACGCAGCACATCGGGATATTGGAGGCGGCCAATCTGGTGAGCACGGTTAGGCGCGGTCGGGAAAAGCTGCATTTCATCAACCCCGTGCCGCTCCACGAGGTTTACGAACGGTGGGTGCGGAAATTCGAACATCAGCGGCTTAGCCTGCTGCATGATCTGAAGAAGGAACTCGAAGGAGAGTGACAATGACCAAAGAGATGACCAGCTTTGTATACGTGACCTATATTCTCTCGACCCCGGAAAAGGTGTTCGAGGCCATAACGAAACCGGACGTCGCAAGGCGCTACTGGGGCCACGAGAACGTCTCCGACTGGAAGCCCGGATCGAAATGGGAACATATCCGTGCCAACGATGAGCGGACTGTCGAACTCGTCGGCAAGGTCATTGAGGTCTTGCCGCCGACCCGTCTCGTCATCACCTGGGCGAATGCTTCGCAGGCCTCTGACCCGGCAAGCTACAGTCGGGTAACGTTCGCGATCGAGGAATACGACAACATGGTCCGGCTGACCGTCACCCATGACGAACTCGAAGCCGGCAGCGGAATGGCAAAAGGCATCAAACAAGGTTGGCCGGCAGTCCTGTCCAGCCTGAAATCCTTCCTGGAAACCGGCAGCGGCATTGACCTTTTCGCCAAGCCAAAATCGGCCTGATCCCTTGCGGTGCCAATCAACAATTCTGCCAGCGGGAGAATGACAGTGACCAAGACCTATACCGGCGGATGCGCGTGCGGTGCGATCCGCTATGAAACGAGCAGCGAACCCATCTTCGAGAACCACTGCCAATGTCGTGATTGCCAGAAACGAAGTGGCACGGGGCATGGATCCTATCTGACCTTCCCCCGGCGAGCCGATGTGACAATTACGGGCCTACCGAACACCTGGCGGGTATCGGGCGACAGCGGGAACGAAAAAATCCACGCCTTCTGCCCCACCTGTGGAACGCCGGTCTATCTGACATCCGTCGCAATGCCGGAACTGATTGCGGTCCCCGCGACCAGCCTTGACGACCCTGGCCAATTTTCCCCCCAGGTGGTCACATACACCATTCGCGGCCATGGGTGGGACACGATTGATTCCTCGTTGCAGAAATTCGAGCGAATGCCACCCCGATAAATTCGGTTGAGAGAATACGAAACTGCCAGCAATGTTTAGTGGTCGCTAGGGCTTGATCAAGCCGTTCGTCGCGGTTGTCAGGAGACCATTCTGAAGCTCGGCATCTGAAACCAGACTTTGCAGCGGTTCACTGCTCATGGGATCTAAGCCAATGGGTGGGTGATGCTCCCGCCCCGATCTGCCTTGCACCCCGGACCAGCCGGTCAGATCGAGGCTGGGTCCGACCGTTTGACTTTAGAGGAGACGCATCATGGACAGATTCACCGGCGGCTGCCTGTGCGGCAACGTCCGAATTGTGGCGTCGGAGCTCCCATACCGGGTCGGCCTTTGTCATTGTCTCGACTGCCGCAAGCATCATGGGGCTCTTTTTCACGCTTCCGCGATCTTCCCTGACGATGCGGTGACGATCGATGGTGAAGCACGCGATTACGCGGGGCGGTTTTTCTGTCCCCGCTGCGGATCGCCCGTTTTCGCACGCACCGCAGACGAAATTGAAGTGAACCTGGGATCTCTGGATGCCCCTGACCAGCTGATGCCAACCTACGAAAGCTGGATCGTCCCTCGCGAGTCCTGGTTGCCGCCGTTTCCGATCACGAGACGATACGACCGCGATCGTGACGCCACGAGCCGGTTTGAGGAATAGGTCGCACGAACGGTGCGAAGACGCCGATACAGCAGCCTTCGGACTGAATGGCCGTTTGGGAGGGTCACTCCGGAAGACCGGCCTTGCGGTAGCCATCAACGAAATGCTCGAGCGTCGCTGCGTCGCGGAACGGCTCCGTCGTGGCCCAGTGGCGGGTTGTGAAATGCGGGTTGCCGACGAGGAACAGTTCGACCTCTGCGCGCGCCTCGTCGAGCCGACCCAGTTGGGCAAGGCTTGCCGCCAGGAAACGGCGTGAGCTTGTACGATAAGTCTCTTCCCGACGCAGCGTCTCGATAGCGGCTTCGTATTCACCGGCCGCATATTGCGCCTGGCCGAGCGTCAGATAGTACCAGCTTGCCGGAAGCGGATTCAGCCGGAACGCCTTGCGGATGTGCTCAAGGCCCTCCTCGACCCGCCCGGCCAGGACTGTAATGTCGGATAGCGCCGCCCAGGTGTCGGCTTCGTTCGGGTCGAGCTCGATCGCCTTGGCGAATTCCGCGTCCGCCTCGGCGAAGCTGCGCTCATAGGCAAGCAAGTAAGCAAGGCTCCAGCGACAGCCAGCATCGTTGGGATCGAGGGCTACAGCTTTGCGCGCCAGCTTCAAAGCGTCGCTTCGGGCAGCTTCCGTTGGTCCGCCGCTATGTACCCATCCCATCCAGTGGTTCACGGCAAGCCAGCGATAGGCCTCGGCATATTCCGGATCGAGCGAAACCGCGCGCGTCAACATCAGATGCGCTTCCCGCGCCGTCTGCGGCGAGTCATCCATCAGCTTGCGCGCCCGCACGCAGAGATCATAAGCCTCGAGATTCTTGGGCCGATTGCGCGGCGGCGGTGCACGCAGCCGGCCGAGCAGCGCCTCCACGATTTTGCCAGTGACCTCGTCCTGAACGGCAAAGATATCATCCAGGCTGCGATCGAAGCGTTCCGCCCATAGGTGATCGCCACTCACCGCGTCGACCAGCTGGGCGTTAATGCGTACGCGCCCCGCGGCACGTCGTGCGCTCCCCTCCAGGAGGTAGCGCACGCCGAGTCCCTGCAGCGATTCCGCGCACATCCATCGCCTTTCCCTTGTAGGCAAAGGCCGAGTTGCGTGCGATGACGAACAGGCCGGAGATCCTGGACAGGTCGGTAATCAGGTCTTCGGTCAACCCATCCGCGAAGGATTCCTGCTCGGGATCGTTGCTGACATTCACGAAGGGCAGCACGGCTATCGATGGCTTGTCGGGCAGTGGCAAAGGTTTTTGCTTCGCGCCACCGAGGTATTCGATGGCCCCCGCGAAGCGGTAGCCGACGCGCGGAACCGTGGCGATCCATTCACCGCCATCGGTGGCCGGACCAAGCAGCTTCCTGAGCTGCGCTATCTGGACGGTGAGGTTACCTTCCTCGACGGCTGTGCCCGGCCACGCCGCGTCCATCAACTCGGCCTTGCCCAGGATTTCGCCAGGCCGTCCGACAAGCGCCGCAAGCAGCTTTAGTCCGCGGTAGCCGACGGCAACGGGATCATCGTTCCGAAGGAGCGTTCCCGCACCCGGATCAAGCACGAACGGACCAAAGGCAAAGCGCGATCCCTGCATACGGCGCATCTATAGCCCGTTTGGAAGTTTTTGGAACTATTTGGGAGAGCTTAATTACGGCGCCGTTCGTATCCTGCAGAATTCATCCTCTTTCAGGTCGAGGGCTCTGGACCCTCAAACCATATGGAGGTTGCCGTGAACGATGTTCCCCCCGTGGAGGCTACCGAAAGTGTCGCGTCGGACTTACAGCCTGGCGACCCTGCGAAGCGTTATCGCGACCTGGGACGAGCGCAAACGCCTTCGCTGGCAACTTGAGCAAAAGTCGAAGAATGATCCCCATTTGATCGACGATATCGGTCTGACGAGGCGGCAGGTCGAGGCAGAGATCGCCAAGCCCTTCTGGCAGCGATAAGGCGAATGCTGCAATGACACCGGAGCACGAGTTTCCGCGTGCCGCAACGGTTTGCCGGCACTTACCCAGCACGAGATCCCCGCGAGAGGATCGGATCCCATGGGCCGCGATGGCGGGCATCATCGCGACCGTCACGGTGTTCGCCGTGGCACAGGGGCTGACCTATCCGCTGCTCAGCTTCATCCTGGAGCGGCAGGGGACGGCGCCCGGCCTGATCGGCTTGTCGGCGGCGATGACGCCGCTGGGTTTCATTGTATCCGCCCCCTTCATTCCAATGTTGGCGCGGCGCGTTGGCGCGGCGCGGCTTGCGATCCTTTGTTCCACCCTCGCCGCGCTCATCCTGATCGCGATTGCCTGGAAGCAGCAGGTCTGGGCCTGGATGCTTCTGCGCTTCCTGCTCGGCTTCTTCGCCAATCCGCTTTACGTGATCAGCGAAACCTGGCTGATCACGATCACGCCCGCGCCACGCCGGGGCCGCATCATGGGCCTCTATTCATCGATCGTTTCGGGTGGCTTCGCCATCGGCCCGCTATCGCTCGGCCTTGTCGGCACGCAGGGCTGGCCGCCCTTCATGATCGGGATCGTGGCCTTCCCTCTCTGCGGCTTGATCGTACTTGCGGTCGTGCCGCGCCTGCCGACGATGCCGCATGAAGGTGAGGCAACATCCGTCGGCGGCTTCTTCGCACGGGCACCCCTTCTGTTGTTCGCGGTTTTCACTGCTGCCGCCTTCGAGCAGGTCGTGATTTCCTTGTTCACGGTTTATGGTGCCGCGCTTGGCAGTGCCGAAGCACGCATCGCTTCACTCATCGCCTGTTTCACCGCAGGCAATGCCGTCCTGCAGATATTGCTCGGGCGCGTGGCCGAACGGTTCGGCTCGACGCGGACCATGCTATTCTGTGCCCTGGCTTCGCTGGCCGGCTGCCTGCTGCTGCCGTCGCTCTTCAACGCGTGGCTCATCTGGCCGCTCGTTTTCGTCTGGGGCGGGGTCTCGTTTGGGATTTACACCATGTCGCTGATCCAACTCGGCGAGCGTTTCATCGGTCAAGCCTTGATCGCCGGAAACGCGGCCTTCGCGTTCGTATGGGGTATCGGCGGCATCGTGGGCTCGCCCTCGACAGGACTAGCGATGCAACTGATCGGACATCAAGGGCTGCCATCGTCCCTTGGCCTTATGTGTTTTGTACTGGCGGCGTTTCTGATGGCGGAGAGACGGCGAGGCTGATCGCGGCACTTGCCTCGCGCCGCATCGATGGTATGCCGGATTTTATCAAGGGAGCCAGCTCTGACTGCCGAAGATCTCCCAATCAAAAGGGCGTGCGGCCGCGCTTGCTTCCATCGGGACCGCCGTTGCTGGCGTCACACCAATTCGCCGCTGCAGACAGAGGGCGGATGTCGCTTTCGCTCTTCGACACAGATGCAAGGTGAAAGCGCAAGGACTTCCGCGACGGTGGAGGACGCCGTGCGAGCTTACAGTCTGCATGAACGCAGCAACTGCCCTACTTTCCAAATCCGCAAAGTACTCTACACTCCGCTTTTATATCGCCGGAGAGAAATCCATGCGCGCTTTATCCTCTGTGTCTGCGCTGTGTGCTGCTTTGATCTTTGTATCGATACCGGCGCGGGCCGAAGATCCGGTCGAGACGACGCGGCATATCATCGAGGATCAGATTACGGCCTTCCTGAAGGATGATGCGGAGACGGCCTATTCCTTTGCAGCGCCCGGCATTAAGGCGATGTATCCGGACAAGGGCGTCTTCTTTGCGATGGTGAAGAAGAGCTATGAACCCGTCTATAATCCAGGGAACTATGCTTTCGGCCGCAGCCGCTCCATCGATAACGGCGCGATGATCTATCACGAGGTCCTGATATCCGGCCGCGATGGCAAGGACTGGACGGCGATCTACCAGATGATGCGGCAGCCCGACGGTGGCTACAAGATCAACGGCGTGCAGATCGTGCCGAACACCGACAGCAAAGGCATTTGACGGCGGTGCAGGCGATCCTGTTCCAATGCATGCAGGAAAGAAGGATCGCCAGGCCGCACTAGCCGCCTATGCCTGAAAATGCGAGCGCGGCGCCGAGAAGGCCGGCGAAACCAAGAGCTGCCGGAGGAAGGAGAAATTCGCATAGCACCGACAACAGAACCAGCCTCCCGACGGTGATCCGGACCTGCCTGAAGATCGTCAGGCGCGGCGCGCCCTGGCTCGCGCCGACAACCGGTAGACCATCAGCCTCAAGCGCGCTCGAGATCGCCCTTTGCCCATTCCTCCTGGGTTTCGGCCATGAAATCGGCAAAGCGACCCTCGGCAATCGCCATGCGGATGCCCTGCATTAGTTCCTGATAGTAGCTGAGATTGTGCCACGAGAGCAGCATGCCGCCGAGCGCCTCGTTGGCGCGGACGAGATGGTGGAGATAAGCGCGTGAATAATCGCGCGAGGCCGGGCAATTCGACTGCTCGTCGAGCGGACGCAGATCCTCCGCGTGGCGAGCGTTGCGGATATTGACCCTGCCGCGGCGGGTAAACGCCAGGCCATGGCGGCCGGAGCGGGTCGGCATCACGCAGTCGAACATGTCGATGCCGCGGGCAACCGATTTCAAGATATCGTCGGGCGTGCCTACGCCCATGAGGTAGCGCGGCTTTTCGCCGGGCAGCACCGGCAAAGTTTCCTCGAGCATCTTCAGCATGACGTCCTGCGGTTCGCCAACCGCAAGACCGCCGACTGCATAGCCCTTGAGGTCAAGCTGCGCCAGCTCTACGGCCGAGCGGATGCGGAGTGCGGGAATGTCACCGCCCTGCACGATGCCGAACATCGCCTTGCCCAGCTGGTTGCCGAAGGCGACCTTGCAGCGTTCAGCCCAGCGCAGCGAAAGCTCCATTGCGCGTTCAATCTCGCGCGGTTCAGCCGGAAGCGCCACGCATTCGTCAAGCTGCATCTGGATATCGGAGTCGAGCAGCCCCTGGATTTCGATCGAGCGCTCCGGCGACATGTGATGCAGGCTGCCGTCGACATGCGACTTGAAGGTGACGCCCTGCTCGTCGAGCTTGCGAAGACCTGAGAGTGACATGACCTGGAAGCCGCCGGAATCCGTCAGGATCGGATGTTCCCAGCGGATGAGGCTGTGTAGGCCGCCGAGGCGCGCCACGCGCTCTGCCGTCGGGCGCAGCATCAGGTGGTAGGTGTTGCCGAGAATGATGTCGGCGCCCGTTTCGCGAACCTGGTCAAGATACATGGCCTTGACGGTGCCGACCGTGCCGACCGGCATGAAGGCCGGCGTGCGGATGGTGCCGCGCGGCATTGAGATCTCGCCGAGGCGGGCGCCTGCATCGGTCCTTCTGAGCGTGAACTGGAAATTCTCGATCATCTGTCTTTCCGGAAAAGAAGGCTCGCATCCCCGTATGAATAGAAGCGGTAACCTGTCGAAATGGCGTGTTTGTATGCCGCCTGCATGGTTTCGAAACCCGCAAAGGCCGAAACCAGCATGAAGAGCGTCGAGCGCGGCAGGTGGAAATTGGTCATCAGGATATCGACTGCCTTGAAACGGTAGCCGGGCGTGATGAAGATGCCGGTGGCGCCCGCCCAGGCGCGGATTCCTCCATCGTCCGCGGTCGCGCTTTCGATCAGCCGTAGCGATGTCGTGCCGACACAAATGATACGCCCGCCCCTCGCCTTGACGGCATTCAGCTTTGCCGCCGTCTCGGCGCTGACAAAGCCGCTTTCGAGATGCATCTTGTGATCGTCAGTATCATCGGCCTTGACCGGCAGGAAGGTACCGGCGCCGACATGCAGCGTCACGAAATGGCGCTCGACGCCGGCCTTGTCGATTGCCTCAAGAAGTCGTGGCGTGAAATGCAGGCCGGCGGTGGGCGCTGCGACGGCACCTTCCTCGCGGGCATAGATCGTCTGGTAATCGGTGCGGTCGCGTGCGTCGTCCGGACGCTTGGCGGCGATATAGGGCGGCAGCGGGATATGGCCGACGGAGGCGATTGCCTCGTCCAGCGCCGGGCCGGAAAGATCGAAGGCAAGGGTGACTTCACCGCCCTCACCTTTCTCCTCGACGGTGCAATCGAGCTGGCCGAGGAAGCAGCTTTCGCCGCCGTGGCCGAAGGCGATACGATCGCCGACCTTAATGCGTTTGCCGGGCTTGCAAAAAGCCTTCCAGCGGCTGGCGCCGACGCGCATATGCAATGTCGCCGAGACCTGCTGGCCGCCTGCCCCTTCACGATGGCGGACGCCCTCGAGCTGCGCGGGAATGACCTTGGTGTCGTTGAAGACAAGCGCATCCCCTGCCCGCAGGAACGACGGCAGCTCGCTGACGGCATGGTCGCCGAGAGCCGGTTCGGCATGTGGATCGATGACGAGCAGGCGCGCGCTATCGCGTGGCTCGGCGGGCCGCAAGGCGATGCGTTCATCCGGAAGGTCGAAATCGAAAAGGTCTACGCGCATCGGGCACTTTCAGGCAAAGCGAAACCCGCCCGGCGCCTTCGCGCAAGGGCGGGTTTCAGCAGAAATCACAATCAGGCGTCGGCGGCAACCCGCATCGAGACGATGGAGTCCGGATCGCTGACGGGTTCGCCCTTCTTGATCGTGTCGACCACATCCATGCCTTCGATGACCTGGCCCCAGACGGAGTATTGCTTGTTGAGCCACGGCGCATCGGTGAAGCAGATGAAGAACTGGCTGTTTGCCGAGTTCGGACTTTGCGAGCGCGCCATCGAGCAGGTGCCGCGGACATGCGGCGTCGCGGAGAATTCGGCCTTCAGATCAGGCTTCGAAGAGCCACCCATGCCGGCGCGGCCCGGATTGAAGTTCTCGCCGCCCTTCTTGCCGAACTGGACGTCGCCGGTCTGCGCCATGAAGTCGGGGATGACGCGGTGGAAGACGACACCGTCATAGGCCTTCTCGCGAGAAAGTTCCTTAATCCGGGCGACGTGCTCGGGGGCCACCTGCGGCAGCAGCTGGATGACAACCTTGCCCTTGGTGGTTTCCAGGATAACGGTGTTTTCCGGATCCTTGATCTCGGCCATTTTCATTCTCCTCGTTTCACGAAATTACTTGCCGGCGGTAACTTTGACCATGCGGTCGGGATCGGTCACTTCGCCGTTCTGACCGGCGCCGCGCTTGATCTTGTCGACGTTTTCCATGCCGGAGACGACCTTGCCGACCACCGTGTACTGGCCGTTCAGGAAGGAGCCGTCCGCGAACATGATGAAGAACTGCGAGTTTGCCGAATTCGGATCCTGAGCACGCGCCATGCCCACCGTGCCGCGAACGAACGGCTCCTTGGAGAATTCGGCCGGAATGTTCGGCAGATCGGAGCCGCCGGTGCCCGCAAGGCTCGGATCGTAGCCCTTCGACATATTGCCGTACTGCACGTCGCCGGTCTGCGCCATGAAGCCGTCGATGACGCGGTGGAAGGACACGTTGTCATAGGCCCCCTTCTTCGCCAGCGCCTCGATCTGCGCTACGTGCTTGGGAGCCACGTCCGGCATCAGCTGGATCACGACGGGACCATCCTTGAGTTGGATCGTCAGCGTGTGGTCGGCCTGGGCAAACACGTCGCCAACGAAGGAGGCGAGGTAAAGCACGCCGGCAAATGCAATATAAAAAAGTTTCATGTGAGCTCCGTTGCGGCGGAAAACGCCTCAAGATTTGCGCTTGGATCGAAGGGCCTTCAAAACGGCGGCCGGCACAAAGGCGCTGACGTCGCCGCCCATGGCCGCGATTTGACGGACCAATGTGGCGGTAATGGGCCGTGAGGCCGTCCCTGCCGGCAGAAAGATGGTCTGCACATCCGGTGCCATCTGGCGATTCATGCCCGCCATCTGCATTTCGTAGTCGAGGTCGGTGCCATCACGAAGGCCGCGAATGAGCAGCGCCGCGCCATGCATGCGCGCGGCATCTACGACCAGATTGTCGAAGGAGACGACAGAGATGCTGCCGCTTTTCTGCGGCATGGCATCGGCAAGCGCGTTTCGGATCAGCTCCGCCCTCTCCTCGAAGGAAAATAGCGGCGCCTTGCCGGGGTGGATGCCGATCGCAACGATCACTCTTTCGGCGATGTTCAGCGCCTGGACGAGCACGTCCAGGTGTCCGTTGGTGAGCGGGTCGAAGGACCCCGGATAAAAAGCAGTCGTCATAGGACCCGGCCGTTTTGTTCGATGCCTTTTGTCATGGATACCCGCATCCCGCAAGTCATTTGCCGCCCTGCTGAACGGTAGATGAATGCCGCGTTCAACGCGGTTTCAGATGCGGTGCGCATAATCGGAAACAGCAACGCAGCCGATGCCACCCGCATCGGACACTTCCGAAAGATATCGACATGCTGATCCTGCTTCTCGCCCTTGCCGTCGCTCTCTCGCTACTTGCGGAACTGGCATATGGCTACCTGCAGGACCGCTATACGATGCGCTGGGTGCGCGCCGAAGTCAGCGAGCATCACGCCATCATGCGGCAGCTCGGAAGGGCGCGTTGAGACCTGCTCCCGAATCTGAACGCCAGATGAACAAGGCATTCAAGGTCGCTTCAGACCGGGCTTGCTAAACGAGACGCCAACATCCGCCGGAACCATTTTAAGACGGATACGTTCACTTAACCGAAGCGTAGATGCGATACGCTGCACGAAGGGAAAACAAGATGCCCGATAAGATTACCATCATCAATGTATTCTGGATGGCAATGATCACGGGAATGCTTACCGCAACTGTCGCACTCTATGACCAGAAGACCGATACGTCCAAGGTATATGGTCCTTATGCTTCGGCCCGGACGGCCATCATAAGCCAGTACTGAGGAACGTGAACGCAACTTCGGAAAGGATTGCCCATGTTCACGATCTTGACTGTTCTTACCGCTCTCATCAGCGTCATGTTCATCGTGTCTGTGGCGTCAACTGTTTCCGCGCTTCGCCGCGAAAGCGAAGAAGTGAAGGCGTTCAACGAGAAGAAGCACAGCACTTTCTGAGTTAAGTTCCCCTGCCCTTGAGCGCCTTCCCCTCCAGCGCTCGGGGCCATTCAAAAAGCCGGACGCTGTCCCCGCGTCCGGCTTTTTCTTTGGATGGTTTCAGGCCGGCCGCCAGGCTAGGCCAGCCGCTTTTGCGGAAACGCAGCACCATCAAGACACCGGAAGCGTAGGGCCTGCGCGCGCAATCGGGACTGTCGCCGGTCACGACGACGATGCAGTGCCCCAGACCAGGATTTCACGCTTTCCGGCAGCGCGGCCGGCCCCTCACCCGGCGGACGGAAGACCCTGGCGCCGGGGCATCGCCGGTCGCGATAAAGACGTCTGCAGGCAACAGGACGACCGTTGCGAGGATTGATCTTGCAAATGCCCCCGGCTTCGCGATCCGCACAGCCACTGCCATGGGCGCCTTCCTTGTTAGAAGGCGAATATACTCGATTCAGGGATCAGCAATCGGCCTGTCGCGCAGCAATTTGTGCGAGAGCGGCGATCTTCACCGAGACAAGCAGCCTGTCGCTTTCAAACCCGGTACGCGCGAAAGCGCAATCAGCTCGCCGGGCGGTGGTCTCTGATCGGCCTGCCGCACCGTGAACCACACCATGATGTCGTCAATGCCGGCAATTTCGCGGGATCGTGCCTCCTGCTTTGGCAATACCCGAAAGAATGTGGGTGTCACGTTCTTAGAGACCGTTTGAAAACGGGGTGGCGGTTTGAGGCGGTCCATGATTTAAGCTTCTGATGTGGACAGCGGCGCATCGGGCCCGGATGGCCGCCGGTGTTGGGGCACCTCAAGCGTCCGTTGTTAGACTTAGACTAGGCGTCACCTTGTAGATTGGAACGACACCTTGGAGATTGGAAACATGGCGCTCAAGCGGATGGACAACATAGGAATCGTCGTCGAAGACCTCGGAGGAACGATTGATTTCTTTCGCGAACTCGGCCTCGAGCTCGAAGGGCGGGCCACGATCGAAGGAGAATGGGCCGGACGCGTCACGGGACTGGGCGATCAGCATGTCGAGATTGCCATGATGCGCACGCCGGACGGCCACAGCCGGGTCGAGCTCTCCCGCTTCCTCACGCCGCCTGTCGTCGAAGATCACCGGAACGCCCCGGTCAACGCCCTAGGCTACCTCCGCGTCATGTTCGCCGTGGACGACATCGACGAGACGCTTGAAAGGCTCCGCACGCGCGGCGCGCAGCTCGTAGGCGCAGTAGTCCAGTATAAAGACGCGTATCGGCTCTGCTACATCCGCGGGCCTGAAGGACTTCTCATCGGACTCGCCCAAGAACTCAGCTGAGCGCTATAAGAAGCAAATGGCGAAGAGTGACCAATGTCAGCGAGCGCGTCCGAGGCCTACCCGCCTGTTTGAGGTCCATCCCTCCACGGTCGGCCGCGTTCTCGCTAAGCACGATTAGGTCGTCAACCCGGGCCGGATCGCCCGCGAAAGCCGCCGTCAGCAGCCTAAGAGACCGTTTGAACACGGGGTCGTGGTTTGAGGCGGTCCATGATTCAAGCTTCTGATGTGGACAGCAGCGAATCGGGCCCGGATGGCCGCCATCGAGAAGAAGACCCGCCGTTACCCGACGGATCTCAGACGAAGAATGGTTGCAGGTTGAAGGGCTTCTGCCGAAGCCCCGGAAGACCGGCCGTCGCCGGAATGTTGATTTGCGCGAGGTGTTGAATAGCATCCGATATCTGGCAGGCAGATGCTGCCGGTGAACTTTCCCCCGTGGCAGAGCGTGTACTGGTGGTTCCGCCGTTTCGTCCAATTGTTCCTGTTCCGCACGATCCACGACCTCATGGTCGAGCGCGCCGGACGGGAAGCGAGCCCGAGCGGCGGTATTCTCGATAGCCAGTCGCTCCGGGCACCGGCCCCTGGCGCCGAGCGGGCCTTCTCGATGGCGCCAAGAAGATTGCCGGCCGAAAGCGCCTTATCGCCGTCGACGCCGACGGCCGCTTGTTGGCCGTTAACCTGACCACCGGCGATATCTCGGACAGCGCCGGGGCTCAGATGATCCTCACCGCCATTCGTAAGCGTTGGCCTTGAATCAAGCACTGTACGCCGACAGCGGCTACGACCGGGGCAAGCTCATGGCCAAGGCCGCCTATCTTGTTTTCGTCATCGAAGTCGTCGGACGCATCGAAGGCCAGCCTGGGTTCAATGTTCTGCCGCGACGCTGGGTCGTTGAGCGGACCTTCGGCTGGATGACACGATGGTGGCGCCTTGCCCGCGACTACGAGGCCCGCATCGACGTGTCAGAAGCCATGATCCATGTCGCCATGGGCGGTTTTCTGCTCCGACGTATCAGCCACTGACTTCTCAAACGGACTCTTAGCGCGGCGTTTCGATGAGAATGCGGTCGAGCCTTTCCGAAACGATGCTAACATTGGATTAGCGCATAAAAAACCGGGCGGCAGGGGCCGCCCGGTTCTCAACCAAAGCCTGGTTGAATTATTCTTCCGTTGCAGGTGGCGCCTCGCCGCTTTCAATCGGCGTTTCGTTGACGATCTCGCCAACCTCCTCGCCGTCATCTTCCGGCTCGCTGATGCGCTCGACGGAGACGACCTTTTCATCCTTGGCAGTCGAGAAGATCGTCACGCCCTTGGTGGCGCGGCTGGCGATGCGGATGCCGCCGACCGGGACGCGGATCAGCTGCCCGCCATCCGAGACCAACATGATCTGGTCGCCCTCGTCGACCGGGAATGCGGCGACGAGTTCGCCGATCTCGCTCGTCTTGGAGGTATCGGTGGCGCGAATGCCCTTGCCGCCGCGGCCGGAGATGCGGAAGTCGTAGGAAGACGACCGCTTGCCGAAGCCCTTCTGTGATACTGTCAGCACGAATTGTTCGCGTGCCTTCAGTTCCTCGTAGCGCTCGTCTGTCAGCAGTCCCTCTTCGGTGACTTCCTCGCCGACCAGGGCGATATCCTCCTCGTCGACGCCCGTGGCGCGGCGTTCGACAGCGGAACGCTTGAGGTAGGCAGCACGCTCCCAAGGTTCGGCATCGACATGGCCGACGATAGTCATCGAGATGATGCGGTCGCCATTGCCGAGGTTGATACCGCGCACGCCGATCGAATTGCGGCCCGCAAAGACACGGACATCATCGACCTGGAAGCGGATGCACTGGCCGAGCGCCGTCGTCAGCAGAACGTCGTCATGTTCGGTGCAGGTCTCGACGGAGAGGATTTCATCGCCCTCCTCCTCGAGCTTCATGGCGATCTTGCCATTACGGTTTACCTGGACAAAATCTGACAACTTGTTGCGGCGGACCGTGCCGCGTGTCGTCGAGAACATGACGTCGAGGCTTTCCCAGCTCTCCTCGTCCTCCGGCAAAGGCAGGATCGTGGTGATGCGTTCGCCAGGTGCCAGCGGCAACATGTTGATCAGCGCCTTGCCCCGAGACGTCGGGGTGCCGATCGGTAGGCGCCAGACCTTTTCCTTGTAGACGATGCCACGCGACGAGAAGAAAAGGACCGGCGTGTGGGTATTGACCACGAATAGCCGGCTAACGAAATCTTCGTCGCGCGTCGTCATGCCCGAGCGGCCCTTGCCGCCGCGGCGCTGGGCGCGATAGGTCGTCAGCGGCACGCGCTTGATATAGCCGAGGTGCGAAACGGTAACGACCATGTCCTCGCGGGCAATAAGGTCCTCGTCGTCCATTTCGAGGCCGCCGTCGACGATCTCGGTGCGGCGCGGCGTGCCGAATTCGTCGCGAACCGATGTCAGCTCGTCTTTGACGATCGTCTGGATGCGGACGCGGGACGACAGGATATCGAGATAATCCTTGATCTCGTCGCCGATCTTGTTGAGTTCGTCGCCGATTTCATCGCGGCCGAGCGCTGTCAGGCGGGCAAGGCGGAGCTCGAGGATTGCCCGCGCCTGCTCTTCCGAGAGGTTATAGGTCATATCCTCGTTGATACGATGGCGCGGATCGTCGATGAGGCGGATCAGGCTTTCAACATCTTCCGCGGGCCAGCGGCGCGTCATCAGCTCTTCGCGCGCGGACTGTGGATCCGGCGCCTGGCGGATGACGCGGATCACTTCATCGATATTCGCGACCGCAATCGCGAGACCCACCAAGACATGCGCACGTTCGCGCGCCTTGCGAAGAAGGAATTTCGTTCTCCGGCTAACGACCTCCTCGCGAAAGAAGACGAATGCGCGGAGCATATCGAGCAGGTTCATCTGTTCGGGCTTGCCGCCGTTCAACGCCACCATGTTGCAACCGAAGGAGGTCTGCAGCGGCGTGTAGCGATAAAGCTGGTTCAAGATGACTTCGGCATTGGCATCGCGTTTCAGCTCGATGACGACGCGATAGCCCTGGCGGTCGGATTCGTCGCGGAGATCGGAGATGCCCTCGATGCGCTTTTCGCGCACCAGTTCGGCCATTTTCTCGATCATCGTAGCCTTGTTCACCTGATACGGGATCTCGGTGATGATGATCTGCTCGCGGTCGCCACGCATCGGCTCGATCGCGGCAATGCCGCGCATGATCACGGAACCACGGCCGGTTTCATAAGCCGAGCGGATGCCGGCGCGGCCAAGGATTTTCGCACCAGTCGGAAAATCCGGACCGGGAATGATCTGCATGAGCTCCGGCAGTTCGATCGCTGGATCATCGATCAGCGCGATGCAGCCGTTGATGACTTCGGTCAGGTTGTGCGGCGGAATATTGGTCGCCATACCGACGGCAATGCCGCCTGCGCCGTTGACCAGAAGGTTCGGGAATTTCGCGGGCACCACGACGGGCTCAGAGAGCGTGCCGTCGTAGTTGTCGCGGAAGTCGACCGTTTCCTTGTCGAGGTCGTCGAGCAGAGAATGGGCCGCCCTTTGCAGACGGCATTCCGTGTAACGTTCGGCCGCCGGCGGGTCTCCGTCGACGGATCCGAAATTGCCCTGGCCGTCGATCAGCGGCAGGCGGAGCGACCAATCCTGCGCCATACGGGCGAGCGCGTCGTAGATCGCGGCATTGCCGTGCGGATGGTATTTACCCATCACGTCACCGGTGACGCGGGCGCACTTGACGTATTTTTTGTTCCAGTCGATGCCGAGCTCGGACATCCCATAGAGGATGCGCCGGTGCACAGGCTTGAGGCCGTCACGCACGTCCGGAAGCGCGCGGCTGACGATGACGCTCATCGCGTAATCGAGGTAGGACCGCTGCATTTCCTCCATGATGGAGATGGGCTCGATGCCTGGCGGGAGCTTCCCGCCACCTGGGGGTGTTTGTTCAGTCAAAACAGATCACGATCTCTTTGTAGAATCACTGAAAGATTTATAGCGGAAAGGCTTGCCCGGCGCCAATTTGAGCCGCGGTTTTGAACAGACTTTGCGGCGGAAGGGCGGCAATCAAGCGATTTCAACCGCTTTTAGCGCCGGCCCGCCGCCCGTCATTTGCCAAATGGAAAACCTCGCTTCACAATCGCGAACAATCGAGCCTTCATATGGCGTTCCGGAGAGACGATGGCAAGCGCCGACCAATTGATCAACGCTTTCACGACGCTGCTCGTCACGATCGATCCTCCCGGACTTGTGCCGATCTTTCTGGGACTGACCAGCGGCATGAGCCGCAGCCAGCGCAAGCAGGTGGCGCTGCGCAGCTCCGTCATCGCTTTCATCATCCTCGCCATCTTTGCGCTGTTCGGCGCAAGCGTGCTCGGGGTGCTCGGCATTTCCATCGGCGCCTTCCGCATCGCCGGCGGGCTGCTACTCTTCTGGATCGCCTTCGAAATGGTGTTCGAGAGACGGCAGGACCGCAAGGAAAAGACCAGCGAAGTGGCGATCACAAAGGATCACATCCAGAATATCGCGGTTTTTCCGCTCGCCCTTCCTCTCATTGCCGGTCCGGGCGCGATATCGGCGACGATCCTGCTTGCGGGCTCGCTGCCGACCTCCGTCGAGCGGGCGCAGCTTCTCATCGTCATTGCCGGCAATCTTCTCTTGATGCTGGCTGCGCTGCTGATCGCCGACCGCCTCGACCGCTTCCTCGGCGTGACCGGCCGGGCGATCCTCACCCGCCTGCTCGGCGTCATCCTGGCGGCACTTGCAGCACAGTTCGTCGTGGACGGCGTGAAGGCGGCGATAGCTGTCAGTTGAAAGTGCGCCGCCGCAAGGCACACCAACAGCGCTTGACTTCTCGCGGGCCTGCAGCACATGATTGGGTCTGGGGTCGCGATCACCCCACGAGGCGACAGCTGAAGTATCGCGTCCGATAACCCGTACAACGGAGGACGCGTCATGCCGTCATTTCTGGAAATTTCATCCGACAAGCTCAACCGCATCATCGGAACGCCGAATGTGCCCGTCATTATCGACGTCCGCACGGCCGAGGATTTTGCCGCCGACCCACGGCTCGTCCCGGGGTCGATCCGGCGCAGCCACACCGATGTCAGCGAATGGAGCCACGAGGTTGCCGGCACGGCTGTCATCGTGTGCCAGAGGGGGCAAAAGCTCAGTCATGGCGTGGCCGCCTATCTTCGCCATTTCGGAACGGTCGCGGAAGTTCTCGAAGGAGGATTCGAGGCGTGGCTGCAGGCCGGTGGCCAGGTGGTGCCCTATGTCAAGCTGCCGGCGCGCGACCCGCAGGGCCGTACGGTCTGGGTGACGCGGGCCCGTCCCAAGATCGACCGGATCGCCTGCCCCTGGCTGATCCAGCGTTTCGTCGATCCCAATGCCGTCTTCCTGTTCGTTCCGGCATCGGAAGTGCCAGCCGTTGCCGACCGTTTCGGCGCGACGCCTTTCGATATCGAGGACGTTTTCTGGAGCCATCGCGGCGAGCGCTGCACCTTTGACGTGATGATCGAGGAATTCAATCTCACTTCCAAACCACTGCTGCATCTCGCCACCATTATTCGCGGCGCTGATACTGCCAGGCTCGATCTCGCGCCGGAAGCAGCCGGTCTGCTCGCCGCTTCGCTCGGACTTTCGCGCATGTTCACAGATGACCTGCAGCAGCTCGACGCCGGTCTGACGCTCTATGACGCGTTTTACCGTTGGTGCCGCGACGCCACCGACGAGACCCATAATTGGCCCAACCCGAGGCGGGCGCCGTGATGTGGCCGAAATAATGGATATGGAACGGGAGGCCCCGGCGAGCCGCGACATAGTCCCTCTTGGTGAGGCGGCGAAAGTGTGGGCAAGAGTTGCGGCGCTCAGTTTCGGCGGACCGGCGGGACAGATCGCCGTCATGCACCGCATCGTCGTCGACGAAAAACGATGGATCGGCGAACATCGCTTCCTGCATGCGCTCAACTACTGCATGCTGCTTCCCGGGCCAGAGGCCCATCAGTTGGCGATCTATATCGGCTGGCTGCTCAACAGGACGATTGGCGGCCTGATCGCCGGAGCTCTGTTCGTGCTTCCGGGCTTCATCTCCATCCTTGGGCTGAGCTACGTCTATGCCGCCTATGGAAACGTAAGCTATATCGCCGGTCTGTTCTTCGGCCTGAAGGCCGCGGTGCTGGCGGTCGTGCTGCAGGCAGTGTTCCGGATCGGAAGCAGAGCGCTTAAAAACAACGTGATGATAGGCATCGCTGCCGCCGCCTTCATCGCGATCTTCTTCCTCCACGTCCCGTTCCCCCTGATCATCATTACAGCTGGCGTCGTTGGCTTCCTCGGCGGCCGCGCGGGATCGCCCTTGTTCGAGGTGGGCGGCGGACACAAAGGCGGTTCGGCCGATATCCTCGAAGATCGCGATTCCCTCCTCGGCGAAGATACACCACTTCATGCCCGGCCGAACCTCGCCTGGTCGCTGCGGGTGTCCGGCAGCCTTGCGGCTGCCTGGCTTCTGCCAGTCGCATTGTTACTGGTGACGGTGGGATCCGGCAGTGTCTTCTCGCAGGTCGGGCTGTTCTTCAGCCAAATGGCTGTCGTGACATTCGGTGGCGCTTACGCGGTCCTCGCCTATGTCGCTCAGGAAGCGGTCCAGCATTTCGGATGGCTGAAACCGGGGGAAATGCTGGATGGTCTCGGCATGGCCGAGACAACCCCGGGACCGTTGATCAGCGTCGTCCAGTTCGTCGGCTTCATGGCCGCCTATAGGAACCCCGGCCCGCTCGATCCAATGCTCGCTGCCACATTTGCCGCCATCCTGACGACATGGGTGACCTTCATTCCGAGCTTCCTCTGGATCTTCCTCGGAGCGCCGTTCATCGAAAGGCTGCGCGGCGATCCTGCGCTGACCGGAGCGATGTCAGCCATCACGGCAGCCGTCGTTGGCGTGATCCTGAACCTTGCGATCTGGTTCGGCGTCCATGTGCTTTTTGCCGAGGTGCGCACTGCCTCATGGGGACAAGTTTCAATCGATGTCCCGGTTCCAGCCTCGCTCATCTGGCCGTCGCTGGTACTGACGGTGCTTGCCGCCTTGGCGATCTTTCACCTGAAGCTTTCGGTGATTACGACGCTGGCGATTTGCGCTGCAATCGGCGTCGCATGGACCATTCTGACAGGTTACGGCGCAATCGCGCCGTAACCGCCGAAACATCGTTCGCGCCGAATGCTTTTGCGGAAAAACACCAATAAAAAACCGCTGACAAGCAGCGGTTCTTAAAGAGATGGCTTCTTCTCAGAATGGTAATACAGAGTTTGTTTGTAAAGTGAGAGAGAAATCGTGAGATTTCAGAAGTTTATCTTCTTTCAAATTCGCTCGGATACCACACTTTGTTAATTTGGGGCCGATTTCGCGGTTCGCCGTCCCTCATATTTGGCTGGAATGACGCGGTGGGAGATCAGTCCTTGCAGCCTACTTCCGGGCCTTACAAGATCTAATCTCTGTCGGGTGCCCCCAACGGAAAAAAGCTCCTATAAGGTCGTGCCTCGTCGACGACCCGTGCGACCGAAGGATGGGACAGGAGCCGCGCTCGGTATGCCGCCAGGGCGGGGTAACAGTCGGCAATTGGATGGACCCAGTCTCCGTAAAAGAGCGCCGGTGCGGCGGCGCAGTCGGCAATCGTGAATTCTGCCGCAAGCAGCCCATTCCTTTCCTCTCAGGCGTGGCTCCAGCCAGGCGTAACATCGATCCATCAGTGCATGCGCGTCGGCGACACCACGAGGATCCCGCTCCTCTTTCTTGCGCAAAGCATCGCCGACAATCCGCTGCGTCTGCACGTGGATATAATCGTCGAACACGTCCGCCAACATGCGTGCCTCCAGCGCTTGGCGCGGATCCTCCGGTATCATCGGCGCCCCATCTCCGTGAAACAGGTCGAGATATTCAATCACGGCGTTGCTCTGCGTGACTTCCTTTTCCCCGTCGATCAGCGCAGGAAATTGCCCGGTGGGAGAAAGCGCAGCGATGCGTGCCTGATTTTCGGGATGATCGGGATCGATCATCTTGAACGTGAAGGAAACCCCGCGCTCGTAGAGCGCGATCAGCGGCTTCCAGACGAATGAGGCAAATGGATGCCCGTAAAGCGCGATGGTCATTGCATTGCTCCGCAGGATCTGAGGGTGGCTTCGATCATGTCGAATTGAATTCCAGTCCCGTGGCGGCGGTCAGCAGTGCCGTCCTTCCCGTCCAGGAAAACGATCTGCTCGGTGTAGGAGACGCGAGTTCCTCCTCCTTCCGCTTCGAGTTCCAGACTCGACAAGGTGACCGAATGGAAGCGTCCGGAGTGATGCAGGTCATAGGTGTAGACGAGGCGCCGGGCCGGCTCAATCACATGGAAACGGGCCTCGAAAAGCGTCACCGTGCCGCTTTCGAGGAAGCGCCCTTCCAAAACCTCCTGCCCGCCCACGCGAAAATCCATCGACCGGCGCAGCAATGTCCAACGCTCCGGCGGTCCGGTGAACCACTGGGCCTTCAGCTCCGGATCGCACCATGCGCCGAACACCCGGTGGGACGGGGCCGCCCAAACGCGCTTCAGCGTGAAGGTGCCGTGGAAAAACGGGGCTGCCGTCACGAGTTATCTCCTTCTGCCAATGAATGCGAAGACGCAGCGTTAACTGCGCTGTCGCCGCTTTCGAGCAGTTTGCCGAGCCGGTCGAACCTGCTCTCCCAATGCTGCCGGCGCTCCCTCAGCCAATTCTCCACACGCTGCACTGCCTCGCTGGAGATGCGGCATTCGCGGGTGCGACCGCGTTTTTCCGTCACGACCAGCCCGCTCGCCTCGAGCACTTGCACGTGCTGATGGATCGCGGCCAGCGACGAGTCGTAAGGCTTGGCCAGTTCGCTTACAGAAGCTGGCCCTTGTGAAAGACGATCGAGAATCCCCCGGCGCGTCGCGTCTGAAAGCGCGTGAAAGGCCAAATCCAGTTGTTTTAAATGCTCAACCATGCACTTAAGTAAATAGCCCACTCAGAAAAGTCAAGCGGTTGCTTAAGTGTCCACACGTCAGCTTCTGCTGCGTCTGGATCACGGTCATTTCCTGCGCCCTCTGCCCACCTTGAGCGACTGATCTCTCGCGGTGCAGACCGCCTATAGGGGATCGCAACCGATTTTGCTTCCGAACGGACCTTCTGAAATCAGGGATTGCGCCTTTCACCTGAAACGAAAGGAGCGATCTATGACCTCAGGGGAAATTGTAAGTGGCTAAATGGGCATCAGGACGATTTGGACAACGCGTTACCGCCAAGAGTTCCTGGAACGACTGAGGGCGCAAGGCTATGCGCGCTGCGCCCTGCGCACTAATGAGCGGATCGTCGGGCAATTCTGCGCGGAGATCGAGAAGCGCGGCCTCAGTGCCTGCAAACTCGACGGGCGGCAGTAGAAGCCCTTTGGCAGGCCGTGCTGACGGAGGCAAACGGGAGCGCGCGCACCTACGCCAAGTTTTGCCTGACTCGCTTTATCGATCACCTCGTCGATGCCGGCGTGGCCCGAACAGCTCGCCAAGGACCCGACGGCTCTGGACCGTCTGCGCCAGGAATGCGATGCCTATCTGCGCCAGCAGCGTGCGTTGAGCGAGGCAACAATCTATCACTGCATGCGTTTCCTGGAACGGTTTATGGCCTTTCGCTTCGGGGAAACGCTCGGCGACCTAAACGCAATCACCCCTGACGACATTGTTGCTTTCCTCGGTCAGCTCAAGGCCGGCTCGGCTGCAATCTGGATTTTCGTCGGTTCTGTCCCCAGAGCTAAACTGTGCACTGGTGTGCAGGTTCGCGACGTCTCGATGGAAGTTTACATTTCTGCCAATTCTCTTCCTGAAACAAAAAGTTCAACGCGTCGCTCAAAAAAGAAGCCGCAAAGTCGCTTGTGAACAACGACTTGCGGCATGTTAGTTTACAAAATCCGAGTCACTCTATCCTAGAACGGGATGTCGTCATCGAGATCGCGCGAGAAATTCCCGCCGCCACCGCTGCTGCGACCGGACGGCTGCGCCGGGGCGCCGTAATCGTCTCCGTAATTGCCGCCGCCACCGAAATCGTTGCTGCTGCCGCGTCCGCCGCCGGCGCTCGCAGCGCCGCCTTCGCCGCGGCCGTCGAGCATCGTCAGCGTCGAATTGAACCCCTGTAGCACGACTTCCGTCGAATAGCGGTCGTTGCCGTTCTGGTCCTGCCATTTACGGGTCTGGAGCTGGCCTTCGATATAGAGCTTGGCGCCCTTCTTCACATATTGCTCGACAACCTTGCAGAGACCTTCGTTGAAAACGACGACGGTGTGCCACTCGGTTTTTTCGCGGCGCTCGCCGGAACTGCGGTCACGCCACGTCTCGGACGTCGCGATGCGAAGATTGGCAATCGGGCGGCCATCCTGCGTCCTGCGGATTTCGGGGTCTGCGCCCACGTTTCCGATCAGAATTACCTTGTTCACGCTGCCAGCCATACTTCTCACCTTACTGCCGCCCTGCCCGGCGGCGCTTGAAACAATCGCTGTACCTTAAACTATAGAGCCCCGGCCATGCGCGTCCATCGCCGGTTCATCCACAAGGAATTTTGTTCTTTATTTGTTCTAGTTTATGCTTATGATCCTGTCAACAGAATCGAAAACCTCGCAACAGATGGATATTCAGCCTCGACTCGCCCGGCGGCATCACTAAATAAGGGGCTTACTCCAGCACAGAAGCAAAATTACGATGAGTGAACTTAAGACGATTTCCATCCGCGGCGCGCGCGAGCACAACCTCAAGGGCATCGACCTCGACCTGCCGCGCAACAAACTCATCGTCATGACCGGCCTTTCCGGGTCCGGGAAGTCGTCACTCGCCTTCGACACGATCTATGCCGAAGGCCAGCGCCGCTATGTCGAAAGCCTTTCGGCCTATGCCCGCCAGTTCCTGGAGATGATGCAGAAGCCGGATGTCGACCAGATCGACGGCCTGTCGCCGGCCATCTCGATCGAGCAGAAGACAACCTCGCGCAATCCTCGCTCGACGGTCGGCACGGTCACCGAAATCTATGACTACATGCGCCTGCTCTTTGCGCGCGTCGGCGTTCCCTATTCGCCGGCAACCGGTCTGCCGATCGAGAGCCAGACCGTCAGTCAGATGGTCGACCGTGTGCTCGAATTCGAGGAAAGCACGCGTCTTTATACTACTGGCGCCGATCGTGCGCGGCCGTAAGGGCGAATACAAGAAGGAACTGGCGGAGCTCATGAAAAAGGGCTTCCAGCGCGTCAAGGTTGACGGCCATTTCTACGAGATCGCCGATGTTCCGGCGCTCGACAAGAAATACAAGCATGATATCGACGTCGTCGTGGACCGCATCGTCGTGCGTCCCGACATGGCGTCTAGGCTCGCCGACAGCTTCGAGACCTCTCTGAAGCTCGCCGAAGGGCTTGCCATCGCCGAATTTGCCGACAAGCCGCTGCCTCCGGAGGAAACATCTGCGGGTGGGTCCGCCAACAAATCGCTCAACGAGACGCATGAGCGCGTGCTGTTCTCGGAAAAATTCGCCTGCCCCGTTTCCGGTTTCACCATTCCGGAGATCGAGCCGCGGCTCTTCTCGTTCAACAATCCCGCCGGTGCCTGCCCGACCTGTGACGGCCTTGGCGCGCAGCAGAAGATCGACGCGGCGCTGATCATCCCCGAACCGGAGCGAACGCTGCGCGACGGCGCCATCGCGCCGTGGGCAAAGTCGAGTTCCCCTTACTATAATCAGACGCTGGAAGCGCTCGGTAAACACTACGGCTTCAAGCTTGGCAACCGCTGGAGCGATCTGCCCGAAAAAGCGCAGGACGTCATTCTGAACGGCACGGACGAGAAGATCGAGTTCCACTATGCCGACGGCGCGCGCTCCTACACCACGCATAAGAGCTTCGAAGGCATCATCACCAATCTCGAGCGCCGCTGGAAGGAAACCGACTCCGCCTGGGCGCGCGAAGAGATCGAGCGCTTCATGTCCGCAGCCCCCTGCCCGGCTTGCAACGGCTTTCGCCTGAAGCCGGAAACGCTGGCAGTGAAGATCAACAAGCTGCATATCGGCCAGGTCACCGATATGTCGATCCGTGTGGCACGAGACTGGTTCGAGGCGCTTCCCGCGAGTTTCTCGGCCAAGCAGAATGAGATCGCAGTCCGCATCCTGAAGGAAATCCGCGACCGCCTGCGCTTCCTGAACGACGTCGGCCTCGAATATCTCAGCCTGTCGCGGAATTCCGGCACATTGTCGGGCGGCGAAAGCCAGCGCATCCGTCTTGCCTCGCAGATCGGCTCGGGCCTGACAGGCGTGCTCTACGTTCTCGACGAGCCGTCGATCGGCCTGCACCAACGCGACAATGCGCGGTTGCTCGACACGCTGAAGCACCTGCGCGATATCGGCAATACGGTGATCGTCGTCGAGCATGACGAGGATGCGATCCTGACGGCCGACGACGTGGTCGACATCGGTCCGGCAGCCGGCGTGCACGGCGGCCAGATCGTGGCGCACGGCACGCCGCAGGACATCATGGCGAACCCGAGATCGCTGACCGGCAAGTATCTTTCCGGTGAACTCGGCGTGCCGGTGCCCGACGAACGGCGCAAGCCGAAAAAAGGCCGCGAGATCAAGGTGGTCGGCGCGCGCGGCAACAATCTGAAGAACATCACCGCCTCCATCCCGCTGGGTGTCTTCACGGCCGTGACGGGCGTTTCGGGGGGCGGCAAATCCACCTTCCTGGTGGAGACGCTCTACAAATCGGCCGCACGTCGCGTGATGGGCGCGCGCGAAATTCCGGCCGATCATGATCGCATCGACGGCTTCGAGCACATCGACAAGGTAATCGATATCGACCAATCACCGATCGGCCGCACGCCGCGTTCGAACCCGGCAACCTACACCGGCGCATTTACGCCGATCCGCGACTGGTTCGCGGGCCTGCCGGAGGCGAAAGCGCGCGGCTACCAGCCGGGGCGGTTCTCCTTCAACGTCAAAGGCGGGCGCTGCGAAGCCTGCCAGGGGGACGGCGTCATCAAGATTGAAATGCACTTCCTGCCGGACGTCTACGTCACCTGCGATGTCTGCCATGGCAAGCGCTACAATCGCGAGACGCTGGACGTGACCTTCAAGGGCAAGTCGATTTCGGACGTGCTCGACATGACGGTCGAGGAAGGTGTGGAGTTCTTCAGCGCCGTGCCGGCGGTACGCGACAAGCTGCAGTCGCTATTCGATGTCGGCCTCGGCTACATCAAGGTCGGCCAGCAGGCAAACACGCTTTCGGGTGGCGAGGCCCAGCGCGTCAAGCTAGCCAAGGAACTGTCGAAGCGCTCGACGGGCCGGACCCTCTACATCCTCGACGAACCGACGACCGGCCTGCACTTCCATGACGTCGCCAAGCTGCTCGAAATGCTGCACGAGCTGGTGAACCAGGGCAATTCCGTCGTGGTGATCGAGCACAATCTCGAAGTCATCAAGACGGCCGACTGGGTGCTCGATTTCGGCCCGGAAGGCGGCGACGGCGGTGGCGAGATCGTTGCGGCCGGCACGCCGGAAGCGATCGTCAAGGAAACCCGGTCCTATACCGGCCACTTCCTGAAGGAACTGCTGGAGCGCCGGCCGGTGAAGAAGACGTTTGTGGCGGCGGAATAGGAGTGTCGCGAAGAGCTTTGGCGACGGCGGAACAACGGGAGGAACACATGAGCAAATCCGGCAGCATCCGCGTCGGCGTCGGCGGCTGGACTTTCGAGCCCTGGCGCGACCACTTCTACCCATCCGATCTCAAGCAGAAGGATGAGCTGCATTATGCCAGCCGGCAGTTGAAGGTCATAGAGGTTAACGGCACCTATTACAGTTCGCAGAAGCCGGAGACCTTCGCCAAATGGGCATCCGACGTGCCGGAGGGTTTCCTCTTTTCGCTAAAGGCCAGCCGCTTCGTGACGAACCGGCGCGTGCTCGGCGAGGCGGGCGAATCCATGGAGCGTTTCCTGACGCAGGGGCTGACCGAGCTCGGCGGCAAGCTCGGTCCGATCCTCTGGCAGCTCGCGCCGACCAAGAAGTTCGATGCCGAGGATTTCGAAGCCTTCCTGAAGCTCTTGCCGCACAAGCAGGACGGCCTGCCTTTGCGGCACGTGGTCGAGGTGCGCCACGACTCCTTCAAGGTGCCGGAATTCATCGCGCTGCTGGCGAAATACGGCGTGGCGCCAGTCTGCGCCGAGCACTTCGACTATCCGATGATCGCCGATATCACGGCGGATTTCGTCTATGCCCGGCTGCAGAAAGGTTCGGACGACATCAAGACCTGCTACGCTCCCAAGGACCTGAAGGCCTGGGCCAAGCGCCTTGAGACATGGGCTGAAGGCAAGGTGCCGGATGATCTGCCGCTGATCGACAAGGAGCGGAAGGTCAAGAGCGAGCCCCGCGACGTTTTTGCCTTCATGATCCACGAAGGCAAGGTCAATGCACCGTTCGGCGCGATCGCTCTTCAGGAAGAGGTCGGGAAATAGCAGCCGGCCTAGAGCGTTTCCTCTCTTGTTTGAATCTGTAGGGATTCCCGCGGTCTCGGTTTTGTGATTCAAGATGCTGGCTGGGTAGGAGGCCAGCATCGATGGTCCGACCTCTTTCTGGTGATCTGCGGGAGCGCGCTGTTGCGGCGGTTGTTGCAGGCGAGAGCTGCCGATCGGTGGCGGCGCGGTTTGGCGTTGCGGTTTCTTCTGTGGTGAAGTGGTCTCAGCGCTACCGCGCGACGGGCTCTGTGAGGCCGAGTAAGATGGGCGGCTATCGCAAGCGCGTCCTGGAGCCGCACCGCGACTTCATCGTCGAACGGCTACAGCAGACGCCGCATCTCAGCCTGCACGGATTAAAGAATGAACTGGCGGCGCGCGGCGTCGCCGTCTCCCACAACACGGTGTGGCAGTTCCTCAGGCGCGAAGGGCTGCGCTTCAAAAAAAACACTGCTGGCTCTTGAACAGGCTCGTGCTGATATCGCCCGCAAGCGTCAGCGCTGGAAAGGGTGGCAGGCTCACCTCGATCCGGAACGGCTGGTCTTTATCGATGAAACCTGGATTAAGACGAACATGGCCCCGCTCTATGGCTGGGGATTGAAAGGCAAGCGCCTGCGCGGCTTTGCTCCGCATGGGCATTGGCGCACGCTGACATTCCTGGGAGCGTTGCGCTGCGATCGGCTCACCGCCCCTTGCGTCTTCGACGGCCCAATCAACGGGCAATGCTTTCGTGCTTATGTCGAGCAGCAGCTCGTGCCAGTGCTCCGGCCCGGCGACATCGTCGTCATGGACAATCTCGGCAGTCACAAGTCGGCGGTCGTGCGCCAGCTCGTCCGCGCGGCTGGGGCCAGGCTCTGGTTCCTGCCGCCCTATTCACCCGATCTCAATCCGATCGAACAGGCCTTTGCCAAGATCAAGCACTGGATGCGCCACGCTCAGAAACGCAGCACCGAGGAGACCTGGCGCCTCATCGGCTCGCTCGTCGAAACAATCCAACCCCAGGAGTGCCGCAACTACTTCGAAAACGCTGGCTATGCTTCCAACAAAACGTGAAACGCTCTAGAACGGCTGGACATGGGCCACGAGATCTTCGGCCGTCAGGCCCTTGCCGGCGCGCTGCCCGGCTTCGCCATGGAGGTAGACGCCGAATGCAGCAGCCTCGAATGCGGGCAAACCCTGCGCCAGAAGCGCCCCGATCACGCCGGAAAGGACATCGCCTGAGCCAGCCGTCGCAAGCCAGACCGGTGCGTTCGTGTTGATCAGAGCCCGGCCATCCGGCGATGCGATAACGGTATCGGCGCCCTTGTAGACGATCGCCGCGTTGGCGCGCTGTGCAGCCGCCTGCGCTTTGTCGACCTTGCTGAGCCTCTTGTCTGCCGCGATATCCGGAAAGAGGCGTGCGAACTCGCCTTCATGCGGCGTCAGCACGAGATGCGGCTCGCCTTCCGCAAAGAGGTTGAAAAGCTCTCGCGGGTCGTCCTTGAACGACGTAATGCCGTCTGCGTCGAGCACGAGATGGCGACCGCTGAGCGCGGCGGTGAAGTCTCTTGTCGTTGCACCGATCCCGAAGCCTGGTCCGAGGACGAACGTCTGCAAGCGCTCGTCGGCCAGCCAGTCGCGCAAGGCCATCCCGTCATCGATAACATGCAGCATGACAGCCGTCAGATGGGCGCCGTTTTCAGCCATCGCGTCCCTCGGCGCGGCGATGGTTACGAGACCGGCCCCGGCTTTCAGCCCGGCCATCGCAGACATCCGCGCAGCACCTGTTTTACCCGCGCCGCCTGAAAAAACAGCAAGATGTCCGCGCTTGTATTTATGCGTCTCCAGTTTCGCAGAGGACAGCAGGTGCGCCCATTTTACCGGAGTGTTTTCGGCAATCATTCCGGACGAATGAGCCTTGATGATGCGCGCCGGAATGCCGATGTCGGCAACCTCGACGCTGCCGCAAAGCTCCCTGCCCGGCATCAGCAAGTGGCCGGGTTTGCGGGTCATGAACGTGACCGTGTGGGCCGCCTTGAATGCCGCACCCAGCACCTCGCCGCTGCGGCCGTCGAGCCCGGATGGCAAGTCGACGGAAATCACGGGAACCGCAGCGCCGGTCACCTGCTCGATGACGGAACGCACCTGCGGCGGCACATCCCGTCCGAGCCCTGCCCCGAAGATCGCATCAACAACAACATCGCCCGGCCCCGGGATATAGACAGAGAGCGGCTGCGAGGCGAGCGCGCATTCGGCCTTTGCCCGCGCGGCATCGCCGTGAAGCCTGGCCGGGTCGCCGAGATGGAAGACGGCAACCCGGGCGCCGCTTTCGGCAAGCCGACGGGCCGCGACATATCCGTCGCCGCCATTGTTGCCAGGGCCGCAGAGAACGGCGAAGCGCAGTGCGCCGGGATACAGCCGAAGCGCGGCACCCGCGACGGCCGCCCCCGCGCTCCACATCAGCCCAAAAGAGGCGATGCCCGATTCGGCCGTGGCGGCATCGACGGCAGCCATTTCTGCAGGCGTAAGGAGTAGGTCATCCAGTTTTTCTGCCATGCGCCATTCAATTCAAAAAACGCCTAAAAAACAACCGGATTTACGATCTCTTCTGCAGCTTAATTTTAAGTCATTTGCCTAATTTTAGGGCATTTGCCGTGCGGCGGATGCAATGAGAGCCCCTCCGCATAATTCCTGCTTTTGCTCGATTTTTGAATTTCCGATAGCGATCCCAACCGCTTTTGCTGGAAAAAATGCCTCAAAATGCGCCGCGAAGCCGCGAATTCGGGGGGAATTGCCATATTTTTTCGCTCTCCGGCGTTGCGAACTGGCACGATACCTGCATCATGTCTCGCGAGCGGCAATTTGCCCGCTTTAACGGGAGAAGCGGAGAGTCATTTTCTCATGAAAAAGATCGAAGCGATCATTAAGCCTTTCAAGCTGGACGAGGTGAAGGAAGCCCTTCAGGAAGTCGGGCCTGCAGGGCATCACTGTCACGGAAGCCAAGGGCTTCGGCCGCCAGAAGGGCCATACGGAACTTGTATCGCGGTGCTGAATATGTCGTCGACTTTCTGCCCAAGGTGAAGGTCGAGGTCGTACTCGCCGACGAGAATGCGCGAGGCCGTCATCGACGCGATCCGCAAGGCCGCGCAGACCGGCCGAATTGGAGACGGGAAGATCTTCGTATCCAACGTCGAAGAAGTTATTCGAATCCGTACCGGCGAGACCGGCATCGACGCTATCTGACGGCAGTGCTCGCCCGACGCTGGCGACATTTATTCGCATCGTCAATCATCGTCAACTGAACAGGGAAGATTGTCATGGCGACCGCGAACGAAATTCTTGAAGCAGATCAAGGACAACGACGTCAAGTTCGTCGATCTGCGCTTCACCGACCCCAAGGGCAAACTGCAGCATGTCACGATGGACGTTTCCTGCGTCGATGAGGACATGTTCGCGGACGGCGTCATGTTCGACGGTTCCTCGATCGGCGGCTGGAAGGCCATCAACGAATCCGACATGGTGCTGATGCCGGACACGGAAACGGTTCACATGGACCCGTTCTTCGCCCAATCCACCATGGTCATTGTCTGCGATATTCTCGACCCGGTTTCGGGCGAAGCCTATAACCGCGACCCGCGCGGCACGGCCAAGAAGGCTGAGGCCTACCTCAAGGCATCCGGCATCGGCGACACGATCTTCGTGGGTCCGGAAGCTGAATTCTTCGTCTTCGACGACGTGAAATACAAGGCTGATCCCTACAATACGGGCTTCAAGCTCGACAGCAGCGAACTGCCGTCGAACGACGACACCGACTACGAGACCGGCAACCTCGGCCACCGTCCGCGCGTCAAGGGCGGCTACTTCCCGGTTCCGCCGGTCGACAGCGCCCAGGATATGCGCTCGGAAATGCTGACGGTGCTTGACGGAAATGGGCGTCGTCGTCGAGAAGCACCACCACGAAGTGGCCGCCGCCCAGCACGAGCTGGGCATCAAGTTCGACACGCTCGTCCGCAACGCCGACAAGATGCAGATCTACAAGTACGTCGTGCACCAGGTCGCCAACGCCTACGGCAAGACAGCTACCTTCATGCCGAAGCCGATCTTCGGCGACAACGGCTCGGGCATGCACGTGCATCATGTCGATCTGGAAGGGCGGCAAGCCGACCTTTGCCGGTGATGAATATGCCGGCCTTTCCGAAACCTGCCTCTACTTATATCGGCGGCATCATCAAGCATGCCAAGGCGATCAACGCCTTCACCAATCCGTCGACCAATTCCTACAAGCGTCTCGTTCCGGGCTACGAAGCACCGGTGCTGCTTGCCTATTCGGCCCGCAACCGCTCGGCCTCCTGCCGCATTCCTTTCGGCTCCAACCCGAAGGCTAAGCGCGTCGAGGTCCGCTTCCCCGATCCGACCGCCAACCCGTATCTCGCTTTCGCCGCCATGCTGATGGCCGGTCTCGACGGCATCAAGAACAAGATCCATCCCGGCAAGGCCATGGACAAGGATCTGTACGATCTGCCGCCGAAGGAATTGAAGAAGATCCCGACGGTTTGCGGGTCGCTGCGTGAGGCCCTCGAAAGCCTCGACAAGGACCGCAAGTTCCTGACTGCCGGCGGTGTCTTCGACGACGATCAGATCGACGCCTTCATCGAGCTGAAGATGGCAGAGGTGATGCGCTTCGAGATGACCCCACATCCGGTCGAATACGATATGTACTATTCGGCTTGATCGCTCAGCGGAAGGCTCCGGTTCCGCCGGGGCCTTCCTTCCTTGTCACTGAGGCTGATGGCGACATGACACTCATGTGACGAAGACCCGCAAAAATCTTGATTTGAGCGGGCCCAATCACCAGATCAGGTGATGAAAGGAAGTCGTACCATGAAAGAAAGAGTAGCAAAGTTCAGTATCGGTGAAGTGGTCCGGCACAAGGTTTTTCCGTTTCGCGGCGTCATCTTCGATGTCGATCCGGAATTCGCGAATACGGAAGAATGGTGGAATTCGATCCCTCCCGACGTCCGCCCTGACAAGGACCAGCCCTTCTACCACCTGCTCGCGGAAAATGACGAAAACGAATATGTCGCTTACGTCTCCGAGCAGAACCTGGTGAATGACGAAAGCGGCATTCCGCTTCGCAATCAGCAGGTTTACCAGATTTTCGATCAAGCGCCGTCTGGCCAGCTCAAACCCAAGATGAGCTTCGCCCACTAAGACGCGCAATCGATTATGATTTTAAACCCCGCTCCGGCGGGGTTTTTGTTTGCCGTAACAACAAAAACCCGGCGCGGGTGCCGGGTCCTTGTTCATTCTCTTGCCACCTGGCAGGATTACTGCGCCTTAGCTGCGTTCTGCGCGTCTTCGAGCTTCTTGCGGGCTTCTTCAGCCTTCTTCTGCATGCTGTCCTGCAGGCTCTTCTGGCTTTCGGCGAGCTTGTTCGGCGAAACGGCTTCGCCATCATAGGCGCCGGTAAAGCCTTCGAGCGAAATCTTGATCGGGTTCGGCGCGCGGCGGAAGTTGATCGACGTGAAGATCACGTCGCTGCCCTTCTTGAGGCCGGCGATCATCGCATCTGTCAGCGGGATTTCGGCGGTGCACTTGTCCGGCAGGCAGACGGCGTAATCGAGCTTCTGCCCCTTGTTGTTATCGACCTGCATCATGATGCCCGGCGGAATCAGGCGAGCGGTCGGTACGGATACCTGCAGAATCTTGCGGTTGACCTTGCCGGAGATGCTGATAAGGCCGACAGCCGTGACGAGCTGGCCGCCGTTGGCGAGGATCAGGTTCTGGACGACGCAGATATCGTTGTCTTCCTGCTTGCTGCAGGTCTTGTACCAGCCAAGGCGCGGCGCGCCGGCAGCCTGTGCGGGTGCATCCTGCGCGAAGGAGGATACCGGGGCCGAAGCGGCGCCGAAAGCTACTGCCAGAACGGACAGAGCTGCCCGCAATTTCTTATCAGACTTGAACATCATAACGGATTCTGTCTCCTGATACCCATTCGGGACCGCGATCTGCCGTCCTCTCCAACCGGGGTCATTCGGCATTCCACCTCTAAAAACATTAAGGCAAATGCATGTCCCCCAAAACCCGGGACCACCTGTTACATTGAGGTGATCCAGATATCCAGTATTTCTTTGGCGATTTCTGGATGGGCCGAAAGATTTCGGCATGTGAATGTTCGATTTCCTGCCGTGCATGATAGTCTTTGGCCGAATCGTGCCTTTTGCCGGAAAGGATTTGAGCATGCTCCGGGTTGTTTTCCCTCTTGCCTTTACGCTGTTTTGCGGCGCCGTTGCTGCAAGCCCGCTGCATGGTATCGCCATGCACGGAGAACCTGCCCTGCCCCCGGATTACAGGCATTTTTCCTACGTCAACCCGGACGTGAAAAAAGGCGGCAAGATCACCTACGGCGTCGTCGGCACCTTCGATAATCTCAACCCTTTCATCCTGAAAAGCATGCGGACGACAGCGCGCGGCATGTGGGATCCGGACTATGGCAATCTCGTCTACGAATCGTTGCTGCTGCGCTCCCGAGACGAACCTTTCACTCTCTATGGACTGCTTGCGGAAACCGTCGAATGGGACGAGGACCGCACGTTCATCCAGTTCAATCTCAATCCGAAAGCCAAGTGGTCCGACGGCCAGCCGGTGACGGCCGACGACGTCATGTTCTCCTTCGAGTTGCTGCGCGACAAAGGACGCGTGCCCTTCGCGAATCGTCTCAGCCTTGTCTCCAAGATGGAGAAGGTCGGCGAGCGCAGCGTGCGCTTCACCTTCAACGACAAGGCAGACCGCGAAACGCCGATGATCTTTGGGCTTTTTCCAGTCCTGCCCAAGCACGCCATCGATCCCGAAACCTTCGACCGGACGTCTCTCGTGCCGCCGCTCGGCTCCGGCCCTTACAAGATCAAGACGGTGAAGCCCGGCGAGAGTATCACCTATGAGCGCGACCCGAACTATTGGGGCAAGGATATCCCCTCCAAGGTCGGCATGGACAATTACGACCAGATCACCGTTCAGTATTTTCTTCAGGACACGACGCTCTTCGAGGCCTTTAAGAAGGGCGATATCGACGTCTATCCCGACGGCAGCCCCGGCCACTGGGCGACCGCCTATAATTTTCCGGCGGTTTCTTCCGGTGCCGTGATCAAGGATACATTCCAGTCGAAGCTGCCGAGCGGCATGTTCGGCTTTGTCTTCAACACGCGACGGCCGCTCTTCGCAAACATCAAGGTTCGGGAGGGGCTCTCGCTGATCTTCGACTTCGAATGGGCAAACAAGACGCTCTATTCCGGTGCCTACAAGCGCACGCAGAGCTTCTGGCAGAATTCGAAGCTTTCGAGCTTCGGCGTTCCGGCCGACGCCCGCGAACTCGACATGCTAGGCCCGCTCAAAGACAAGATCGACCCTGCCATCCTCGACGGCACCTACAAGCTGCCTGTGACCGATGCTTCCGGACGCGACCGCACTGTGCTGAAAAAGGCAGTGCAGGTGCTGAAGGAAGGCGGCTATTCGATCCAGGGCGGCAAGATGGCGGATGCCAGCGGCAAGCCGCTTGCCTTCGAGATCATGACGCAGAATGCCGATCAGGAGAAACTTGCGATTGCCTTTCAGCGTTCGCTCCAAACCCTGGGCATTGCCGCTTCGGTCCGCACTGTGGACGATTCGCAATATCAGAGCCGGACCAATAGTTTCGACTATGATGTTATTCTAAAATCTTATGTGTCGTCGCTCTCGCCCGGCAACGAGCAGCTTTCCTATTGGTCCTCGGCTGCGCGCGACCGCGAGGGCAGTTCAAGTTTCGCGGGCGTTGCCGACCCAAATGTCGATACGTCGATCAAGCATATTCTTACCGCCCGCTCCGACGAGGATTTCACAGCCGCCGTCAGGTCGTATGACCGATTGCTGCTTTCCGGCCATTATGTATTGCCTCTCTACCATATCGACCAACAATGGGTCGCACGCAACAAGCGGCTCGGCCGTCCCGACGCTGTGCCGCTTTACGGCTACCAGCTTCCGGCCTGGTGGGATCAGAGCGTGCAATAAGCCTGCCGGAGCCGGTTCCTTTTTCCTGCCTGGTTGAAGTCGGACGCGTCAGGGCATAGATGGCGTGGAAAGCCTCGGACCGATGAAAGGAACCACCATGCAACGCATCACCATCGACGTCGTATCAGATGTCGTCTGCCCCTGGTGCTATCTCGGCAAGGCGCGGCTTGAGCTTGCTATCGCGGAAGTGCAGGACGAAGTGGGCGTCGACATCAACTGGAGGCCCTACCGCCTCAATCCCGACTATCCGCCCGAAGGCGTCGATCAGAAGGAAGCGCTGGAGCAGAAGCTCGGCGGCGCCGAACGCGTCGCCCAGGCCCACAAGATGCTGACCGACTTCGGCCGCGAGGTCGGCATCAATTTCGACTTCGAAGCGATCAAGATCGGGCCGAATACACTCGATGCGCACCGCCTGATCCATTGGGCGATGGTGGAGGACCGCGAGAAGCAGGACCGCGTCGTCAACGCACTCTTCAAGGCGAACTTCGAAGAAGGCAGCAATGTCGGAGACCACGCCGTATTGCTCGACATCGCCGAGCAAGTCGGGCTCGACCGTGCTGTCATCGCCTCCCTGCTTGCTTCGGATGCCGACCGCGACCTGGTGATTGCCGAGATCGAGGCGGCCCAGAAGATGGGTGTCAACGGCGTCCCCTTCTTCATCTTCGACCAGCAATACGCTGTCAGCGGCGCTCAGACGCCGGACGTGCTGGCAGGCGCGCTTCGCGACATCGCCAGGGCGAAGGCGGAAGCGCGCACCGGGCTGAACTGACCGGCCCTACGGCTTTGCCATTTCGGCCAGCTGCGTCATGACGACGGCCGCGCCCTGCAGCCGCTTTTCCGGCGTCGGCAGGTCGCGGGTCAAAAACACGCTGTGGTCCGGGCGGATCTTCGCCATCGTGCCCTGCTTGGCGATGTACCCGACCAGGTTTGCCGGGTTCGGGAATTCCTTGTTGCGGAATTGGACGACCACACCCTTCGGGCCGGCGTCCAGCTTTTCGACATTGGCGATGCGGCAAAGCGATTTGATGTAGACGATCTTCAAAAGATGCTGCACCTCGATCGGCATCGGACCGAAGCGGTCGATCATTTCGGCGCCGAAGGCATCGATCTCCTTGAGCTCAGTGATCTCGCCGAGGCGACGATAGAGCGCCATGCGCAGATGCAGGTCCGGCACGTAGCCGTCCGGGATCATCACCGGCGTCCCGACCGAAATCTGCGGCGACCAGCCGGTATCCTGAATTTCGTCAACGCCCTTCACCTCAGCGACCGCCTCTTCCAGCATCTGCTGGTAAAGCTCGAAGCCGACTTCCTTGATATGGCCCGACTGCTCCTCGCCCAGAAGGTTACCCGCCCCGCGGATATCGAGGTCGTGGCTGGCGAGCTGGAAGCCGGCGCCGAGCGTATCCAGCGACTGCAGCACCTTGAGGCGACGCTCCGCGGTTGCCGTCAGCACCTTGTTGACCGGCAGCGTGAAGAGCGCGAAGGCGCGGACCTTCGAGCGGCCGACGCGGCCGCGGAGCTGATAGAGTTGCGCCAGACCGAACATGTCGGCGCGGTGGACGATCAGCGTGTTGGCTGTCGGGACATCGAGGCCGGATTCGACGATGGTCGTCGAAAGCAGCACGTCGTAACGGCCCTCGTAAAAGGCATTCATGACGTCTTCGAGTTCGCCCGCCGGCATCTGACCATGGGCGACGGCAACCTTCAGCTCGGGAACATCCGACCGCAGGAAGGCATGCACGTCCTCGAGGTCCGCCAAGCGCGGACAGACGTAGAAGCTCTGGCCGCCGCGATAATGCTCGCGCATCAGCGTCTCGCGGATGACGAGGCTGTCGAAGGGCGAAATGAAGGTGCGCACCGCCATGCGGTCGATCGGCGGTGTTGTGATCAGCGACAGCTCGCGAACGCCGGTCATCGCCAGCTGCAGCGTGCGCGGGATCGGCGTTGCCGAAAGTGTCAGCACGTGGACGTCGCTCTTCAGCTCCTTCAAGCGTTCCTTGTGCTTCACGCCGAAATGCTGCTCCTCGTCGATGATGAGGAGGCCGAGATTGGCGAATTTGATGCCTGCGCCGAGCAGCGCGTGCGTTCCGACGACGATATCGGTCTTGCCCTCGGCCACCTCCTTCTTCGTAAGAGCGAGTTCTTTCGCACCGACAAGGCGCGAGGCCTGCTGGATACGCACCGGCAGGCCACGGAAGCGCTCGATAAAGGTCTTGAAATGCTGCCGCGCAAGCAGCGTTGTCGGTACGACCACAGCGACCTGAATACCGTTCATCGCCGCGATGAAGGCGGCGCGCAGCGCAACTTCCGTCTTGCCGAACCCGACGTCGCCACAGACGAGGCGATCCATCGGGCGCCCGGCGGCAAGGTCGCCGCGCACAGCCTCGATGGCATTGTCCTGATCTTCGGTCTCATCGTAGGGGAATCGGGCCGCAAACTCGTCGTAAAGCCCTTCCTGTGTCATCAGCGCCGGCGCGTGGCGGGTCAAACGCTCGGCCGCAATTCGGATCAGCGCGTCCGCCATGTCGAGCAGGCGCTTCTTGAGTTTCGCCTTGCGCATCTGCCATGCGCCGCCGCCGAGCCTGTCCAGCTGGGCTTCGGTTCCCTCACCGCCATAACGTGACAGGAGATCGATGTTTTCGACCGGCAGGAAGAGCTTGGCGTCATCGGCATATTGCAGCTCTAGACAGGCGTGCGGGGCGCCGGCCGCCTCGATCGTCTTCAGGCCGACGAAACGGCCGATGCCGTGTTCGGCATGAACGACGATCGAACCTTCGTCGAGACCCGCAACCTCCGAAATGAAGTCGGCAGCGCGCTTGCGGCGCTTCGTGCGGCGAACCATGCGGTCGCCGAGAATGTCCTGCTCGCCGATGACGATGAGGTCACCCATCTCGAAGCCCGACTCGAGGCTGAGCACGGCTGCCGCTGCCTCGCCCCTGTCCAGCGAATCGACGGCCTTCAACGCTTCGATCGGCTTGACGCGTTCCAGGCCATGTTCGTTCAGCACCTGCAGCAGGCGTTCAAGTGAACCTTCCGTCCAGGCGGTGATGAGAACCTTCGCGCCACCTGCGCGCCTTTCGGCGATATGCTTGACGACAACATCAAAGATGTTGACGCGCTCGGCATTGCCGCCGCCTTCGGCATTCGCCCGCGCCCAGCGTTCGCCCTGGCGCGCACCGATATTGACGACGCGCCTTGCCTCGCCCTCGTGCTCGTTGAAGGGCGAAATCCGCATGGAATTGAACGCATCCAGAGTCTTCGCAAAGATTTCGCTGTCGAGATAAAGCTGACCGGGCGTCACAGGCTTATAGGGTGTTCCCTGCGCCATCTGGCCCTTGACCTGCTGGGCTGAGTTCAGGCGGGCATCGAAGTAGTCGAGAACCAGCTTCGAGCGCTCCTCGGCGGCCTCACGCACGGTATGATCCGTGACCATCCGAAAACCCTTCAGGTAATCGAAGACAGTCTCCAGCTTCTCGTAGAAGAGCGGCAGCCAGTGCTCCATGCCGGGATAGCGGCGCCCTTCGGAAACGGCAAGATAGAGCGCGTCGTCGCGGGTCGCGGCACCAAAAGCCGAGAGATAATTCTTGCGGAAGCGGCTGATCGTATCCGGCGTCAGCGTCACTTCGCTCATCGGGTTGAGATCGAGAGAACGCACCTGACCGGTCGTGCGCTGGCTTGCCGGGTCGAAGCTGCGGATACTTTCCAGCGTGTCGCCAAAGAAATCGAGACGGACCGGCTCTTCGGAGCCCGGAACGAAAACGTCAAGGATGCCGCCGCGCACCGCATATTCGCCGACCTCGCGCACCGTCGCGACCCGGTCGAAGCCGTTGCGCTCCAGACGGCCGGCGAGGTCGTCCATACGCACCTGGTTGCCGGGGCGCGCCGAGAATGCCAGGCTCTCGATCACATCTTGCGGCGCCACCTTCTGCAGCATTGCGTTGACGGTAACGAGCACGATTGCCGCATGTGGCTTCTTGCGATGGGCGATCAGGCCGCTCAGTGCCGCCAGGCGGCGGGCCGAGGTATCGGCGCTGGGAGAAACGCGGTCGTAGGGCAGGCAGTCCCAGGCGGGCAGCGTAAGAACCGGAATGTCGGGCGCGACAAAGCCGAGCATTTGCTCCAGGTCGGCCATGCGCTGCCCGTCGGAAAGCACATAGGCGACCGGTCCGCCAGCGCGTGCCAATTCGGCGAGCAAGAGCGGTTCCAGGCCGGACGGCACATTGCCGATCGTCAGCGGCTCGGCGGCGGCTGCGAGCTTGCTTGCATCAAATCCTGGGATCATTCCGGCTTCCTGGATGCGGTGTCGGCCGGGTATTCGAAATCCGGCTTGAAGGCTGCGAGGCGTTGGAACATCGGCGTTTGAAAGCGCTCCGGCACGGGCCATGTGCCCATAACCCAGCGCAGAAGGTCGTTATCTTCCTCGCCCATAATGGTTTCGAGCTCGTCGAGCTCTGCTTCGGACAGCGTCGCCACCTCGGCTTCGGCGAACTGGCCGAACACCAGATCCATCTCGCGCAGCCCGCGATGCCAACAGCGGAACAATATGCGGCGGCGGCGCGGGTCGAGACCGGCACTCGAGAGTGTCACACCTGTCATGGCATCACCTTCCTGTTGATGCGCCTCTATAGCCCCTCGAAAGCGGCTTGTCAGCCTTGCCAATGCCCTATTCTTCATCGCATTTTGCAGCATGCGCCCCACCATCCTCGATCCTTTGTTTTCCCCCGTTTCGGCTCTTTCGGGCGTCGGCCCGAAGATTGCCGAGCTGCTGGTGAAACTGCTTGGACGCGAGACACCGGACGATACGCGGATCATCGACCTACTCTTCCATGCGCCGCATTCGCTGATCGATCGGCGCAACCAGCCGGGAATTGCACGCGCGCCGCAAGGTGCGATCGTGACGATCACTGCGCGGGTCGATCGGCACCAGCCCCCGCCGAGGGGCAAAAGCAATATCCCCTACCGCGTCTTCCTGCACGACGAGACGGGCGAACTCAGCCTCGTCTTCTTCCGCGGACAGGCGGCATGGCTGGAAAAGCAGCTTCCGATCGACGAGGAGGTCACCGTCAGCGGCAAGATCGACTGGTTCAACGGCCGGGCAACGATGGTGCATCCGGACTACATCGTAAAGGCAGGCGATACGGAGAGCCTGCCGCTCGTCGAGCCCGTCTACCCGCTGACCGCCGGGCTCTCACCGAAAACGCTGCACAAGATCATTGAGGCGGCGGTGCTGCGCATGCCGGAACTGCCGGAATGGATCGATCTTTCGCTGGCGCAGGCACAGGGGCTGCCTTCGATCGCCGACAGCTTCCATATGCTGCATGAACCGCGCGATCCAACCGACGTCGATCCGCAAGCCCCTGCCCGCCGAAGGCTCGCCTATGACGAATTCCTTGCCGGACAGTTGTCGCTCGCGTTGGTACGCCAGCGTCTTCGCAAGGTCCCCGGGCAGCCGGTCCATGCCACCGGCAAAATCAGCGGGAAGATCCTGCAGGCGCTGCCCTTCTCGCCCACGCGCAGCCAGACGGAAGCAATCGCCGACGTCCTGAAGGACATGGCTGGCGAAGACCGCATGCTGCGACTGCTGCAGGGCGATGTCGGCTCCGGCAAGACGCTGGTGGCGCTGATGGCCATGGCCGCGGTGATCGAGTGCGGCGGACAGTCCGTTCTGATGGCTCCGACCGAGATTCTCGCGCGTCAGCACTACGCGACGATCTCCAAATTCGCCGCTTCTGCCAGTCTCGGTATCGAGGTGCTGACGGGCCGCACCAAGGGACGTGAGCGCGACGATATCCTGGGACGCATCGCTTCCGGCGAGGCCCAAGTCATCATCGGCACGCATGCGCTCTTCCAGGAGAGCGTCAACTACAAGAACCTAATGCTGGCAGTCGTCGACGAGCAGCATCGCTTCGGCGTACACCAGCGGCTGCGGCTGACGGCGAAGGGGATCTCGCCGCACATGCTGGTGATGACGGCAACACCCATTCCGCGCACGCTGGTGCTCGCCGCCTTCGGCGACATGGATGTCTCGAAACTCACCGAGAAACCCGCCGGCCGCAAGCCGATCCAGACGATAACCATACCGAGTGAACGGACCGGGGAAATCATCGAGCGGCTGCAAAGCGCGCTTGCCGAAGGCAAGAAGGCCTATTGGATCTGCCCGCTGGTCGAGGAATCCGAAGAGCTCGACCTCATGTCCGCCGAAGAGCGGCATGCGACGCTGGTCTCAACGCTCGGACCGGGCATCGGCCTCATCCACGGCCGCATGAGCGGACTGGAGAAAGATGCCGTGATGATGGCGTTCAAGAACGGCGAACTCAGACTGCTGGTGGCGACGACCGTCGTCGAAGTGGGCGTCGACGTGCCGGATGCGACGATCATGGTGATCGAGCATGCCGAACGCTTCGGTCTCGCGCAGCTCCATCAGCTTCGCGGCCGCGTCGGCCGTGGCGACGAAGCTTCGACCTGCATCCTGCTCTACAAGGGCCCGCTCGGCGAAACCGGCCATGCGCGGCTTTCGATCATGCGGGAGACGGAGGACGGCTTCCGGATTGCCGAAGAAGACTTGAAACTGCGCGGCGAAGGCGAACTGCTCGGTACCCGCCAATCCGGCACGCCCGGCTTCCGGATCGCGAGCCTCGAAGCGCACGCCGACCTTCTGGAGATCGCCCGAAGAGATGCCGCCTATCTGATCGAGCGCGACCCGGAACTCACGAGCGAACGCGGTTCCGCGTTCCGCACCCTGCTCTATCTATTCCGGCGCGACGAAGCGATCCGCTTTCTTCGCGCGGGCTAGCAGTCTCGGTTTTCCCGGAACCGCCGGTTCCTTGGACGGCTTGGCCGGAAAGTCTGGCGCCACGAGGCCGCCGGAGACGAGCAGCTTGGCGCCGTCTTCCGCGCTCATGTCGAGCACGACGATCTTTTCGCGCGGCACGAAGATCAGAAATCCCGCGGTCGGTATTGGCGTCGGCGGCAGGAACACACTCACCATATCCTGGCCCATCGCATTGAACTTCGAAGCGATCTCGCCTTTTGCATCGGTTGCGATGAACACCAGCGCCCAGAGGCCGGGGCTCGGATACTCGATGAGGCCCACCTTCTTGAAGGAATTGCTGCGTTCCTCCAGCACCGTCTCGAATATCTGCTTCACGCTCTTGTAGATGCTGCGCACCAGCGGCACGCGGCGTACCACCGACTCGCCGAACTGGACGATGGTCTGGCCGATGAGGTTCTTGCCGAGAAAACCGATGATGGTGATGAAGATCATCGCGATCACCAGGCCGGAGCCGGGTACGGCGAAATTCAGGTAGCTGGCCGGATCGTAACGCGCGGGAATGTAAGGCTTCACCCAACTGTCAGCCCACCGTACGACGGACCACGTGAGCCACAGCGTGATCGCAATCGGAGCACAGATGATAAGGCCCGCAAGGAAGTTGTTTCTCATGCGGGTCGCTATCGGCAATCGGGGCAGTTTGTGCGTCATCGCTCGCGATGAACTCCCTTGAATCTACCGGCTGACGTGATCAGGCGCTCCCCCGCACCTGGAACGAAGCTGCCAGAATTCGGCCCCTTTCACAAGCCTTCCGGCGGCTTTCCGATTCACTCCACCGTGACAGATTTTGCAAGGTTTCGTGGCTGGTCGACATCCGTGCCCATGAAGACGGCGGTGTGGTAGGCGAGCAGTTGGATCGGCAGCGAGAAGATCATCGGCGCGATGATCTCAGGGACGTTCGGAAGCGCGATCGTCGCCATTGTCGGCAGCTTGGAGGCAGCAGCGCCTGCTTCGTCGGTGATGAATATGATCCGGCCGCCACGGGCTGCGACTTCCTGCATGTTCGAAACGGTCTTTTCGAAGAACCGGTCGTATGGCGCGATCACGATGACCGGCATGTTCTCGTCGATCAGCGCGATCGGCCCGTGCTTCAATTCGCCCGCCGCATACCCTTCCGCATGGATATAGGAAATTTCCTTGAGCTTCAGCGCACCTTCCATCGCCAGCGGGAAGCTGGTGCCGCGGCCGAGATAAAGCACGTCGCGGCACTTGGAGAGTTCGCGTGAGAGACTTTCCATCTGCGGCTGAACGAGGTTCAGCACACGGCTCATGATGCGCGGCATTTCGGCGAGTTGCCGGACGAGCCCCTTTTCCTCATCGGCGCTGACGGTGCCGCGCGCCTTGCCGGCACCGATCGCCAGAGACGCGAGGACGGCCAGCTGGCAGGTGAAGGCCTTGGTCGAAGCAACTCCGATTTCAGGACCAGCCATGATCGGGAAGACGGCATCGGATTCGCGCGCGATCGTCAACTCCTGCACATTGACCACGGCGCCGATCTTCAGGCCGTTGTCCTTGCAGTAGCGGAGCGAGGCCAGCGTGTCTGCGGTTTCGCCGGACTGCGAGATGAAGAGCGCCGCCTGCGACGGCTGCAGCGGCATTTCGCGATAGCGGAATTCCGAGGCGACATCGATCTCGACCGGCAGACGGGCATAGCGCTCGAACCAGTATTTGCCGATCAGACCGGCGAGATAGGCGGTGCCGCAGGCCGAGATTGCGAGGCCGCTGACTGTCTTGAAATCAATCTCCGACGCATTCGCACCAATCGTGTTCTCGGCAAAATTCATGTAGTGGCTGAGCGCGTGGGAGATGACCTCCGGCTGCTCATAGATTTCCTTCTCCATGAAGTGACGATGGTTACCCTTGTCGACGACATAGGCCGTCGCCTGCGATATCTGCCGCGGGCGATTTAGCGGGTTGCCGGAGAAATCGAGGATGGCCGCACCGTCGCGGGTGATGACCGCGCAGTCGCCGTCGACGAGATAGGTGATTTCGTTGGTGAAGGGCGAAAGAGCGATTGCATCCGAGCCCAAGAACATTTCGCCATTGCCGAAGCCGATAGCAAGCGGCGGGCCGGAGCGCGCTGCCAGCAACGTGCCCGGATCGCTCTGCAGCATAACGACGAGCGCATAGGCGCCCGTCACGCGGTTCAGCATCCTCAGCATGGCCGCGCGGGGCTCAAGCCCTTCGCGCACGTATTTCGCCATCAAGTGTGCGACGACTTCGGTGTCGGTCTGGCTTTCGAATACGGCACCTTCAGCGATGAGCTCGTCACGCAGGTCCGAGAAGTTTTCGATGATGCCGTTGTGGACGACCGCCACGCCCTCGACGAAGTGCGGGTGCGCATTGGTCTCGTTCGGAACGCCGTGCGTTGCCCAGCGCGTATGGGCGATGCCGGTCGTACCGGGCAGCGGCTCGACGTCGAGGCACTTCTCGAGATTGAAGAGTTTGCCCTCGGCGCGGCGACGGCTCATCACGCCCTCGTGGATCGTCGCGACGCCCGCCGAATCGTAACCTCGATATTCGAGCCGCTTCAGCGCATCAACCAAACGTTCCGCGACCGGCTGACTGCCGACGATCCCCACAATACCGCACATGAAAATGTCCCCAACGCTTCAAAATTACGAGCCAGTCCTAGCGATTTTCTGTTGTTTCTCAATCGGTCAGCCGGTCACTTTCGATTTCCGGCCGTTACTCAGTCTTGGCTTGCTTTGCGGCCTTGATCGCCTGCGCGCGCTCGCGGATCGCCTTGGCGCGCTCCGGCTTCACTTCCTGGCGCGCCCGGCCGAAAGCGAGCGCCTCGGCAGGGACATTGTGGGTGATGACGCTGCCCGACGCAATATAGGCACCGTCGCCAATGCTGACCGGAGCAACCAGCGCACTGTTGGAGCCGATGAAGGCGTTGGCGCCGATGCGGGTCTCGTGCTTATTCACGCCGTCATAATTGCAGGTGATCGTGCCCGCGCCGATATTGGCCCCGGCGCCGATGACCGCATCACCGATATAGGTCAGGTGGTTGACCTTGGCGCCCTCACCGATCTGCCCGTTCTTCACCTCGCAGAAGTTGCCAACCTTCGATCTCTCGCCGAGATCGGCGCCTGGCCGCAGGCGTGCAAAGGGACCGACCGTCGCACCGACGCTCACATGCGCGCCTTCGATATGGGAGAAAGCATGGATCACCGCGCCGCCGTCGATCACTGCGCCCGGACCGAAGACGACATTCGGCTCGATCAGCGCATCCTGGCCGATGACGGTGTCGTGCGACAGGAAAACCGTTTCGGGGGCGATCATCGTCACGCCGGAGATCATCAATTCGTGGCGGCGGCGCTCCTGCCAGAAACGCTCGATCGCCGCGAGTTCTGCCCTGTTGTTGCAGCCGGTCATTTCCACTTCCGGCGCATCGACGGCCGTTACCCGGCCGCCGAGCGAGCGGGCAATCTCGACGAGGTCCGTGAGATAGTATTCGCCTTTGGCGTTGCTGTTTTCAATGCGCGCAAGGAGATCGAGGGCCTTGCGGCCGTTGATCGCCATCAGGCCGCTATTGCACCATTTGACGGCGCGCTCCGCATCGGTCGCGTCCTTCTCCTCGCGGATCGCAATCAATTCGCCGTCCTTGACGAGTAACCGGCCGTAGCCCGTTGGCTTGCTCGTATGGAAGCCGATGACGACGATGTCGCTGCCCTCCGCCAGTCCCTGGCGCGCCGCCTTCAGCGGCCCCTCGGTCTGTAACGGGACATCGCCATACGTCACCAGGATATCGTCGTAGCCGCGGGCGATCGCTTCGCGTGCCGCAAGAACTGCATGTCCGGTTCCGAGGCGCTCTTTCTGCAAGTGTGCTTCGACCTCGACGCCGCCGATTCTGGCGGCATTCGAGACTTCGCCAGCATCACGCCCAACGACGAGAGCGACCGACGAAATGCCGGCCTTCGCCACCGCGTCCACAACATGTGCGATCATCGGCCGGTTGGCGACCGGATGCAGCACCTTCGATTTCGAGGATTTCATGCGTGTGCTGTCGCCGGCGGCAAGAATGACGGCAAGGCAGGTGCGTTCCATGGGACAGGCTCCGGGAATCCGTTGTTCAGCTCTGCCTCATAGCAGCAAGGCGAACCGGCGACAAAGATGAATTTGGATCAGGCGGAAACCTCGGAGAACGCCGCATAGGCGTCACGCACATGTTTGCGGCCTTCAACGATAACATCTTCCATCGCCTTGCGGGCGCCGGCAACGTCGCCGGCGACGATCGCATCGACAATGCGCATATGCGTGTCGGCAATGTTGGCGAAACCGTTCTGCGATGGCGGCGTGCTCAGGCGGAACATACCGACGAGGGCCGCCTCGATCAGACTTCCGAGCGTGCGCATGAATGGGTTGTGGGAAGCATCGGCGACGGCGAGATGGAATTTCAGGTCGGCGAGCGCAAGGCTCTCCGTCGTGTGGCCGGGCGCAGCCATATCGAGCGCCAATGCACGCAGCGTCGCGATGTCATCGGCGTTTGCACGTTCTGCCACAAGGCCCGCGGCAAAAGGTTCCACAGCAAGGCGGATGTCGTAGAGTTGCAGCAGGAATTCTTCGGTGACGCCGTGGTCGAAGTGCCAGGCGATGATCTCGCTGTCGAACATGTTCCAGAGGTTCTTCTCCGTCACACGCGTGCCGACGCGGGCCTTGGCAACAACCATGCCCTTGGCTGCAAGCGTCTTCATCGTTTCGCGAAGGACGGTGCGGGAGACCTTGAAGCGTTGCGCAAGCTCGACGTCACCGGGCAAAATCGAGCCGACCGGATAGGTTCCGGCGACGATGGCCTTGCCAAGCTCGTCCACGACCTGCGCGTGGCTCGTGCGGGTCTTCCGGCCGGTCCTTCGTGTCTCAAGCAAACGGTTGCGCAACAAGTCCTCCGTCAGGCGTACCTCTTGTTCAAACTGGACAAGAACAGGATGGCCTTTTGCATCAGGATAAACGCAAAGAGCAAAAGGCCGATCAGGATTTTCGTCCACCAGCTCGAGAGCGTCCCGTCGAAGGTGATGTATGTCTGAATAAGCCCCTGTATCAGGAGACCTATGAAGGTTCCTGCTACGAATCCTGCTCCCCCGGTCAGAAGAGTCCCCCCAATGACCACCGCCGCGATGGCGTCAAGCTCGACACCGACCGCCGCCAGGGAATATCCGGCAGACGTATAGAGCGAAAAAACGATTCCGGATAGGCCCGCCAAAAAGCCGGAGAGCGCGTAGATCCGGATGGTCGTCGGGCCGACCGGCACACCCATCAACTCCGCCGTCTGGACGCCACCGCCGAGCGCGTAGACATTTGCTCCGAAGCGGGTGCGATGCGCAATGAAGACCCCGGCGATGAAAACCAGCAGCATGACTCCGCCGACCAGCGTCAGGCGTCCGCCACCTGGCAGACGATAGTAAATTCCGGTCAGCGTCGAATAGTAATCGTGATCGATGGGGATACTGTCGATCGAAAGCACGTAGGACATGCCGCGCGCCAGGAACATGCCGGCAAGCGTCACGATGAAGGCCGGCATCTTCAGATAGTGGATTACCGCGCCCATCAGTCCACCGAAGGCAGTGGTGATGGCGAGAACCAACGCAAAGGCTGCCAGCGGATGAATCGAGGTGTCCCGCAGCACGACGGCAAGAAACACGCCGGTAAAGGCGATGACCGAGCCGATCGAAAGGTCGATACCGCCCGAGACGATGACGAAGGTCATGCCGACTGCGGCAATTCCCAAAAAAGCGTTGTCGGTCAGCAGATTGCCGGCGACGCGGGTCGAGAGCATGTTCGGGTACTGCAGCGCGCAGGCCGCATAGGAAAGGACGAAGATGACGATGGTTGCCAGGAGCGGCAGGTATTTCGAGTTCATTTCAACAGCTCCGCTCTGACTTCTGGCTTGCGGCTGAAGAAGACTGCGGCGGATTGCAGCGCAGGCGACTGGATGATGAGAATGATCAGGACGATCACGGCCTTGATGATCAGGTTGAATTCCGGAGGGAAACCGGACAGCAGGATGCCGGTATTGACCGCCTGGATGATCATCGCCCCGATCAGCGAGCCGAGAATGCTGAAGCGCCCGCCGAGGAGAGAATTACCGCCCACGACGACCGCAAGGATCGCATCGAGCTCCAGCCAGAGACCGGCATTGTTGGCATCAGCACCCTTGATGTCGGCGGCCACGATAACGCCCGCGATCGCCGCACAGAGCGCGCTCAGCATATAGACCGCCATCAATAGAACGGGCGTGCGAACCCCGGAGAGCGTGCTGGCACGGCGATTGATGCCGACCGATTCGATCAGCATGCCGAGTGCGGTTCGCCTGACGAGCAGGATCACCAACGCGCCGGCGATCAGCCAGATCACGACGGGCATCGGCAAAAAGGCGAAGGAGCCGCTGCCGAAGAATATCAGACCCGGATCATTAAAAGTCATGATCACGCCTTCGGTGATCAGTTGGGCGATGCCGCGTCCGGCGACCATCAGCACAAGCGTGGCGATGATCGGCTGGATATTCAGGATCGCCACCAAGAACCCGTTCCAAACGCCGCAAAGCAACCCGACGCAGAGCGTCGTGATCAGCGTGTAGGCCAGCGAATTGCCGGAGACGATCGACGATGCGGCAACAGCACCGCAGATCGCAATGACGGCGCCGACGGAAAGATCGATGCCCTTCGTCGCGATCACCAGCGTCATACCGATGGCGAGCAGTGCAACGGGGGCGCCGCGGTTCAGGACGTCGATCAAACTGCCATAGAGGCGGTCATTCTGAACGACGACATTAAAAAACTGCGGAAACATGATGAAATTTAACAAAAGAATGACGGCCAGCGCAATCAATTGCGGCGCCAGGCGTATGGCAAGCGCCTTCAGCGAGGAACTCATGCATCCTCCATTTTCTGTTCGGCCGCGACAATCGCGTCGATGATGTGGGATGCCGTCAAGCGGTCTCCAGCAAGCTCGGCAATGTGCTCGCGGTCGCGAAGGACGACGACGCGTGAACTATAGGCGACAAGCTCTTCCAATTCAGATGAAATCACGATCAGCGACATGCCCTTTGCACAAAGCTCCTCGATCAGCCGGATGATCTCCGCATGGGCACCGACGTCGATGCCGCGCGTCGGCTCGTCGAGGATCAGGAAATCAGGATTGGTGGCAAGCCAGCGCGCGAGGATGGCTTTCTGCTGGTTGCCCCCCGAAAGCAGCCGGATCGGTTTCTCACGGTCGGTCGTGCGGATATCGAGCGCCTTGATATATTGGTCCGCAAGAGCATTCTGTTCGCCGCGCGACAGCGGTCTTGCCCAGCCGCGGCGGGCCTGAAGCGCCAGCGCGATATTCTCGCGGATCGACAGATCGCCGATGATCCCGTCGGTCTTGCGGTCCTCCGGGCAGAAACCGAAGCCGTGCCGGATCGCAGCGCGCGGGCTCGACAGCGCCACAACCTTTCCATCGATCACCGCCCTGCCGCTGTCGGCGTGCTCTATGCCGAAGAAAAGTTCTGCCGTCTCGGTACGTCCGGAACCGAGCAGGCCGGCTATGCCGACGACTTCACCCACGCGAATGTCGAGATCGAAAGGCTTTACCTTGCCGCGCTTGCCATAGCCCTCGAAGCGATATTTGACGCTACCCGCAGCGGCCGTGCGTTCCTTTGCGGCCTCTTCCGTCTGCGCCAGTTCGCGGCCGAGCATCATCGGGATCAGCGCCTGCCGCGGCAGTTCCGCCACTTCCCGGGTGCCGACAAGCCTACCGTTGCGAAGCACAGTGATGCGGTCGCTGATCTCGTAAACCTGTTCAAGAAAGTGTGTAATAAAGACAATGCCTAATCCACGCTTCTTCAAGTCATTGATGACATTGAAGAGCATCGCGACTTCGTGCGTATCAAGGCTCGCGGTCGGCTCGTCGAGGATCAGAACCTTGCCTGAAAGATCGACTGCACGGGCAATGGCGATCACCTGCTGGACGGCGACGGAGAAGCGCTCGAGTTGTGCCGTGACATCGATGTCCAAGCCATATTGCGCCAGCAGCTCGCGCGCCATCCGGTTCATCGCGCGCGTATCGACCATGCCGAAACGGCGCGGCTGACGGCCAAGGAAAAGGTTCTCGGCGACGCTGAGATTCGGCAGGAGGTTCACCTCCTGATAGACGGTCCCGATGCCGAGCCTCTGTGCCGCCAGCGTATCGGCGGGATCGATCTCGCTGCCCTCGAGCGCAAGTCTTCCCTCGTCGCGGCGATAGGCGCCGGTCAGGCATTTTATGAGTGTGGATTTGCCGGCTCCGTTTTCGCCGAGCAGCGCATGGACTTCGCCCTTGCGAAGCGTGAAATCGACCTTGTCCAACGCCACGGCGCCGGGGAAGAATTTCGATATTCCGGACGCGACGAGAACGTTCTCGAAATCGTGAATCATGGCTCGATATTTTCCAGATATGACCGCTCATGCCCTCGCACTTGCCGGACATGGTGTCCCGCTCGCACGGGCAGCGCCGCACCGGTCCGTTAGGGACCGGTGCGGCAACAGTGTCAATTAGTAACCGAGGCCCTTTTTGGCTTCGTAGACCTTCATCGGATCATCAGCCGGCGTATAGAGCTTCGATTCCGTCTGGATCCACTTCGGCGGCTCCTTCTTGTCCTTCAGATAGGCGTCAAGCACATCGAATGCCGGGCCGGCCATGTTCGGCGTAAGCTCGACCGTCGCATTGGCTTCGCCTGCCGCCATCGCCTGGAAGATGTCCGGAACGGCGTCGATCGAGACGACGAGGATATCCTTGCCGGGCTTCAGGCCGGCTTCCTTGATCGCCTGAATGCCGCCGACGGCCATATCGTCGTTGTGGGCATAAAGCGCGCAGATGTCCTTGCCGCCGTTTTCAGCCTTCAGGAAGCTTTCCATGACTTCCTTGCCCTTGGCGCGGGTGAAGTCGCCGGTCTGGCTGCGGACGATCTTGAAGTTATCGTGGCCGGCAAGCGCCTCCTCGAAGCCCTTCTTGCGGGCAATCGCCGGCGAGGAGCCGGTGGTGCCTTGCAGTTCGACGATATTGCACTTCTTGTCGCCGGCATTCTTGACGAGCCACTCGCCCGCAACCTTGCCTTCATGGACTTGGTCGGAGGTCACAGCCGTCAGATAGAGATCATCCGGAGCCTTGATGGTACGGTCGAGCAGGATGACCGGGATTTCGGCTTCCTTGGCTTCCTTGAGGACATCGTCCCAGCCGGTTTCGACGACGGGAGCGAGAAAAATCGCGTTGACGCCTTGTGCAACGAAGGAGCGCAGCGCCTTGATCTGGTTCTCTTGCTTCTGCTGGGCATCGGAAAATTTCAGATCAACGCCGCGCTTCTCAGCTTCCTGCTTCGTCACCGTCGTCTCAGCGGCACGCCAGCCGGACTCCGAGCCGATCTGTGAAAAGCCCACGACAAGCTCCGCTGCAGATGCGGAACCGAACATGCAGGCAGCCAGAACCGTGGCACTCAAAAGTGCATTCTTCAATTTCATGATTGTCTCTCCCAAATGCCGCTCCTCGCGGCGCAGGAGAGAAAAAATCATATAGTATTACTTTTGTAAATTACTATTTTAGGATGGCTCGCAAAAAAAAGGCGCTCAGAGAGGGAGCGCCTTTTGCAACTGCGAAATGCAGCGATTATTGCGGCAGTTTGTCGTCGACGCCTTGGATGTAGAAGTTCATGCCGAGCAGCGTGCCATCATCGGCCTTTTCGCCATCCTTCAGCCAGGGCGTACCGTCCTGCTTGTTGATCGGGCCGGTGAAGGGATGCAGTTCGCCGGACTTGATCTTGGCCTCGGTTTCTTCGGCCATCTTCTTCACGTCGTCCGGCATGTTCGTGTAGGGCGCCATGGTCAAGATGCCGTCTTTCAGGCCGTCCCAGATCTGTTCAGACTTCCACGTGCCGTCGAGCAGAGCCTTCGTGCGCTTGGTATAGTAAGCGCCCCATGTGTCGACGATTGCCGTCAACTGGGTCTTCGGACCGGCCTTGATCATGTCCGACGCCTGACCGAAGGCCATGATGCCGCGTTCGGCAGCAACCTGCATCGGCGCCGTGGTGTCGGTGTGCTGTGTCAAGATGTCGACGCCCTGGTCGATCAGTGCCTTGGCGGCGTCGGCTTCCTTGCCCGGGTCGAACCAGGTGTTGGCCCATACGACTTTCAGCTTGAAGTCGGGATTGACGGACTTCGCGCCGAGTTCGAATGCGTTGATCCCCATCACCACTTCCGGAATCGGGAAGGAAGCGATGTAGCCGGCGAGGCCCTTCTTCGACATCTTGGCGGCGATCTGGCCCTGAATGTAGCGGCCCTCATAGAAGCGCGAATTGTAGGTCGCGACGTTTTCCGCTGCCTTGAAGCCCGTTGCGTGCTCAAACTTCACCTTCGGGAACTTCTGGGCGACCTTGACGGTGGCATCCATGAACCCGAACGAGGTGGTGAAGATCAGCGAGCAGCCGGAGCGGGCCATGCGCTCGATAGCGCGCTCGGCATCCGGGCCTTCCGGAACGCTTTCGAGGAAAGGTGTTTCGACCTTATCGCCGAATTCCTTTTCGACCTGCAGGCGGCCGTTTTCATGGGCTTGCGTCCAGCCGCCGTCCGTGCGGGTGCCGACATAGATGAAGCAGACCTTGGTCTTGTCTGCGGCTTGTGCGGCCGAGCCGACGCTGATGACAAGCGCAGCGGTTGCCGCAAGTGCGAGTGCTAGTTTCTTCATTTTAGCCCCTGTTGGTTTGGGAGTTTGAAACCCGTCTGTTGTTGTGCGTCACCGGTCAGGCACGAAAGCCTTGCCAAGCGATGCCGGCGTGTTGATCAACGTCGTGCGCCGATTATGAGAAATGATGATGAGAACGACAATAGTCGCGGCATAAGGCAGCATCGAAAGAAACTGCGACGGAATGCCGATCCCAAAGGCCTGCGCGTGAAGCTGACCGATCGAGACCGCACCGAATAGATAGCCTCCCGCAAGCACCCGCCACGGCCGCCAGGACGCAAAGACGACGAGCGCAAGCGCGATCCAGCCGCGCCCCGCCGCCATGTTCTCCACCCATTGCGGCGTATAGACGAGCGAAAGCTGCGCGCCGGCAAGCCCGGCACAGGCGCCGCCGAACATGACCGCCAGGTAGCGGGTACGAATGACATCGATCCCGAGCGCGTGTGCCGAACTGTGATTGTCGCCGATCGCCCGCAACTTCAGGCCCCTGCGGCTTTTGAAGAGAAACCAGTTGATGCCGATGACGAGCGCGATCGACAGGTAGAAAACCAGATCCTGATGAAAAAACACCGGTCCGATGAAGGGAATGTCGGAAAGATACGGAATGTAGACCTGCGGAACCTTGATACCGGGGATGCCGACATAGCTCTCGCCGAGCATCCCGGAGGCCCCAAGCCCGAGGATCGTCAGCGCAAGGCCGGTCGCGACCTGATTGGTTACCAGCGTCAGCGTCAGGAAGCCGAAGAGAAGCGAGAACACCGTGCCGGTCGCGATACCGGCCAGCAGGCCGATATAAGGCGATCCGGTGGCCTGGGCAGCCGCAAAGGCGCCGACGGCGCCCATGATCATCATACCCTCAACGCCTAGGTTCAAGACTCCGGCGCGCTCCGTCACAAGTTCGCCGAATGCAGCGATCACGAGGGGCGTGGCGGCCGTGATGACGGTCAGCAAGATGGCTTCGAAGATCATTGCGCCACCTTTCCGGTGACTGCCTGCGCCCGCGACCAGACGATCCTGATCCTGTAGAAGATCAGCGTGTCGCACGAGAGCACGAAAAACAGCAGGAGCCCCTGGAAGACGCGCGTCACCTTGTCGGACACCCCGATCGAGAGCTGTGCCGCCTCGCCGCCGAGATAGGTAAGCGCCAGAACTAGGCCGGAGGCAATGATGCCGAGGGGATTGAGGCGTCCGAGAAAGGCGACGATGATCGCCGTGAAGCCGTAGCCCGGCGAAATGGCCGGCTGCAGGTGGCCGATCGAACCAGACACTTCGGAAATGCCGGCGAGACCGGCAAGCGCGCCGGACAACAGAAAGCTGAACCAGATCATCCGCCTCGAGGAGAAGCCCGCAAAGCGCCCTGCCCGCTCAGACTGGCCGAGCACGACGACCTCGAAGCCCTTCAGCGTATAGCGCATCATAAACCAGACGAGGATCGCCGCGAGGATCGCGAAGATGAAGGCCCAGTGCGCGCGTCCCGACTCTTCCCAGATAGCCGGAAGGACCGCCTCCGGAGCAAAGTCGCGGGAAACGGGAAAATTGAAGCCCTTCGGATCGCGCCAGGCACCACGGATCAGCCAATCGAGGAAAAGCTGGGCGATATAGACCAGCATCAGCGAGGTCAGGATTTCATTGGTATTGAAGTGTGCCTTCAAGAGTGCCGGGATGGCGGCGAAGAGCGCGCCGCCGATGGCACCCATGATGAGCATCAGCGGCAGCACGAGCGGCGAATGCCAATCGTAGAAGACGATCGGCAGGATCGACCCTGCGATCGCGCCGATGGTGAACTGGCCCTCGGCACCAATATTCCAGTTGTTCGAGCGGTAGCAAACCGAAAGGCCGACCGCGATCAGGATGAGCGGCGCGGCCTTGATCGCCAGTTCGTGCAGCGACCAGACTTCAAGCAAGGGTTCGACGAAGAAGGCGTTCAGCGCCCCGACCGGATCCTTGCCGAGCAGAGCGAACATGATGCTGCCTGCAACCAGCGTCAGCACCAGTGCCAGGAGCGGCGAAACGAACCCGAAGAGTTTCGAGACCTGTGGCCGTTTTTCCAGTTCAATGCGCATCGGCGGTCTCCGCGGCACGCCCGCTTTCATGCAGACCGCCCATCAGGATACCGATCTGCTCGCGGGTCAGTTCACCGGCCGGGAACGGCGGCGAAAGACGCCCTTCCGAGATGACGGCGATATCGGTTGCGACTTCGAATATCTCATCAAGGTCCTGACTGATGACGACGACGGCAGAGCCGGCGCGTGCGAGATCGACGAGCGCCTGACGAATGTGGCTCGCAGCCCCCGCGTCGACGCCCCAGGTCGGCTGATTGACGACGAGGACCGCCGGCTGGCGGTCGAGCTCCCGGCCGACGATGAACTTCTGGAGATTGCCGCCGGACAACGCCCCTGCGACGGGATCCTCACCACTCTTGCGGACGTCCATGTTTTCCGAAATGCGTTTTGCCGCACTCCTCACCGCTCCGCGCCGGATGACCTTGAGAAAGCCGCCGCCAAGGAACGCCTTGCGGTCCGACTGGCTGCGCGCGAGCACCACATTATCCGAAAGCTTCATGGCCGAAACTGCGGCGTGGCCGTGGCGCTCTTCCGGGACGAAGCCCGCACCGAGCAGGCGGCGGGCGGTGATGCCCTGCGTGCCGACAGGCTTCCTGCGGATCATGATCGCCTCAGGCTGCGCCACCGGATATTCGCCGGACAATGCGTCGAAAAGCTCGCCCTGCCCGTTTCCGGCGACACCGGCAATCGCCAGGATTTCGCCGGAGCGGACCGCAAGCGACACATCCCTTAGCGGTGTGGCAAAGGGCGTGCGCGGAGCGACTGAAAGACTTGTTACTGCAAGCTGAACGTCCCCAACATTGCCGCGATCGGGATGGCTCACGCTCGGCACGTGGGAGCCGACCATCATTCTGGCGAGGGAGCCGGGAGTCTCCCGCTTCGGATCGCAGGCGCCGGTAACCCTGCCGTGGCGAAGCACGGTTGCGCGATCGCAAATGCGCTGCACCTCCTCGAGGCGATGGCTGATATAGAGCACAGAGCGGCCCTCCGCCTTCAGCTTGAAAAGCGTTTCGAAGAGTTTGTCGGCCTCCTGAGGCGTCAGAACCGAGGTCGGCTCGTCGAGGATGATCAGCTTCGGATTTTGCAGCAACGCGCGGACGATTTCGATGCGCTGACGCTCCCCGACGGAAAGGTCGGCCACATGGGCGTGCGGATCGAGCGGCAGCCCGTAAGCGCGCGACAATGCCCTCGCCTCTTCGGCGATCCGGCCGATCGGAATCTTGTCATCGAGGGAGAGCGCGATGTTTTCGGCGACCGTCAGGGCTTCGAAGAGCGAAAAATGCTGGAAGACCATGCCGATGCCGAGCTTGCGGGCTTCTCCAGGCGCGCCAACCGCAACCGGCTTTCCCTCCCAGAGGATATCGCCGGCCGTCGGCTCCAAAACGCCGAACAGCATCTTCACCAGCGTGGACTTGCCTGCGCCGTTCTCTCCGAGAAGCGCGTGGATCTCGCCTGGAGCGATATCGAGATCGATTTCGTTGCAGGCGGTAAAGCTACCGAAGAGCTTCGTCAGTTTCTGGACCGACAGTAACGCACCGGACGGCAGCGCATTCAATGACGACACGTTCCCCTCATTTCCCTCTGCCGACCTGTCCGTTCCGGATCGTTTATGGGATCAGCAGCGTAGTTCCCGTAGTTCTTCTTGTTTCTAGATCCGTGTGAGCCCGTCCCACCTCACGCAACGGATAGGTTTGGTTGATATTGATACGCACTTTGCTGCTTAGCACAATATCAAATAGCGCGTTTGCACAGGCGGTCAGTTCATCGCGCGTGGCAATGTAGGTGAAAAGCGTCGGCCTCGTTGCATATAGCGAGCCCCGCTGCGCCAGCATCGCCATCGTGAAATTCTCAATAGCGCCAGAGGATTGACCGAAAGAGACAAACATGCCGCGCGGCTTCAGGCAGTCGAGCGATTGCGGGAATGTATCACGGCCGATCGAGTCATAGACGACGTCCACGCCCTTGCCGCCGGTGACCTCACGAACGCGGTCGAGGAAGTTTTCCGTCCTGTAGTTGATGACGTGATCGTAGCCATGCTCGAGCGCGAGCTTCACCTTGTCTTCCGAGCCGGCGGTACCGATCACGGTAGCGCCCAGCGCCTTTGCCCATTGCCCTGCGATGAGGCCGACGCCGCCGGCGGCAGCATGGAAAAGCAGAACCGTCTCAGGACCGACCTTGAATGTCCGGTTCAGCAGATATTCGGCGGTCATGCCCTTCAGCATCATCGCGGCTGCTGTTTCCAGGCTGATCGCGTCGGGCACCTTGACGAGGTGCTTGGCCTCGACATTCCGCTCGACGCTGTAGGCGCCGTCGGCACCGGCATAGGCAACCCGGTCACCGACTGCGAAATCGTTGACGCCAGGTCCGATCGCCGTCACCGTGCCTGCCGCTTCCTTCCCGGCGATGAACGGCAGATGCGCCGCCTTATAAGTTCCATCGCGGAAATACACGTCGATGAAATTGAGCCCTATTGCAGCGTGCCTAATCTGGACCTCGTCGGCAGATGGCGGCGGCAAATCGACATCGACATACTCAAGAACTTCAGGACCGCCATTGCGGCTGAAAGCAATCGCCTGCGTCTTTGTCATAACCGCCTCCTATTCGCTGCGTCCCAACGCCGGGAAGAACTGCAGGACGGCGCCGATGCAATAAAGATAAACACCGCTGATCACGAAGAGAATAATGGCCCATTGCGGCATGCTGAAGTGCATAAGCAGCGAATACATGCCGAGCGCCGACCAGAAGAAGAAAACGCCGAGATTGATGAACCGCAGACGCTGGACGCGCACCGGATGCAGGAAATTGATTGGCAGGAAGGTAAGGATCACCGAGACGATCACCACCGTCAGGGCTGTCGTAGCGCTTGCGTCGATGACGAAGAGCGTAAAGACGATCATATTCCAGACGACCGGAAAACCGGAGAAGAAATACTCCTCGGTCTTCATTCCCATATCGGCATAGTAGATGGCGCTCGACACAACAATCATGCCGGCGGCGGCAAAAGACCAGGGTTCACCGATCATGCCGCTCTGGTATAGTGCGAAAGCCGGCAAAAGCACGTAGGTCACATAATCGATGATATTGTCGAGCGTGTCGCCCGACCAGTTGGGCAGCACCTCCTTCACTCGCACCTTACGGGCGATGGGACCGTCGATGCCGTCGACGAGCAGAGCAAGGCCCAACCACCAGAACATGTCGATGAAGCGGTGTTCGGCGGCGGCGACCACACCCAGAAACGCGAGGAAAGAGCCGGACGCCGTCAAAATATGGACGGAAAAGGCGCGTATCTCTGCATAAGGAACGCGCTTGTAGTTGAAAATCTTCATGTTTCCCCGTACCGCCTGCCGCCGCTTAAACCTGTCGGCAGCGTTTTGGCCTAATATGCATCCTTTGCCCCGCTTCGCCAGCGTAAAAGCAACAAGATCACGCAGGCATTGATACATGACAATGATACGCATATTTCCTACTGATAGCGTCGCGGAGAATGGAATGCCTTTAATTTCCGGCGTATTTGTAATATCTGCCTCGCATCAGACCGATCATGCGACGAATACGGGATCCGATACCGAATGAACGCTCCAGCAAAGACCGAAGATTTCGCCTCCGCCGTTCCGGCAAATGTCTATGCCGAAACGGTGCTGAGCGTCACGCACTATACGGACCGGCTCTTCCGCTTCACGATGACCCGGCCGCAGGGTTTCCGTTTCCGTTCCGGCGAGTTCGCGATGATCGGCCTCATGGTTGATGGCAAGCCGATTTTTCGTGCCTACTCCATTGCAAGCCCAGCCTGGGCCGAAGAACTCGAATTCTTCTCGATCAAGGTGCCGGACGGCCCGCTCACATCGCATCTCCAGGGCATCAAGCCGGGCGACCAGGTTCTGATGCGCAAGAAGCCGACGGGTACGCTGGTGCTCGACGCGTTGACGCCCGGCAAGCGGCTTTACATGTTCTCGACCGGAACGGGCATCGCGCCCTTCGCAAGCCTTATCCGCGACCCCGATACCTACGAGAAGTACGAGGAAGTGATCCTCACCCACACGACGCGCGAGGTCGCGGAACTGAAATACGGCTTCGATCTGATAGAAGAGATCCGGAACGACGAACTGCTGAGCGAGATCGTCGGCGACAAACTGCGTCACTATGCGACGGTCACCCGCGAGGATTTCGAATATCGCGGTCGCATCACCGACCTGATCTCCTCCGGTAAGCTCTTTACCGATCTTGGCGTTCCGCCGCTCGACCCGGCAATCGACCGCGGCATGATCTGCGGCTCTTCCGCCATGTTGAAGGACACTAAGGAACTGCTCGAAAAGGCAGGCTTTGAAGAAGGCGCCAACAGCAAGCCGGCCGAGTTCGTCATCGAACGCGCCTTCGTCGGCTGACGGTTTTTGGATTATTGATCGAACGGCTCCGGAGACGGGGCCGTTTTCATTTGTGGCTGAGATAGTCGATCAAGGCCGCCATTGCCTGCCGCGATTCTTCCACCTTGCCCTGCTGGATGGCGCGAATAACCGTGACGTGCAGCTTGATCGAGCGGTCCATCCGGTCCGGAGTGGCCGTCGAATACCAAAGACGGCGTGAATGTGTCTGCACAGGCCCGAGCGCCGCGGTGATGTACGTATTCGGGCAAGCCTCCTCGAGAAGCTCGTCGAATGCCTTGTCGGCAGCGAAGAAGGCGGCAAGATCGCCATTGACCGCGCAATTGGTCATTGTGCGGGCGCAGTCTATCAGCGCCCCCCGCTGCTCGTCCGTCGCATGCCTCGCGACCAGCGACGCAGCAATAGGCTCCAGTTCCCTGCGCACCTGCATGACATTGGCATGATCGTCCGGTTTGATCTCCGCCACCTGCAGCCCGACCCGCGGCCTGACGATGATGAGCCCCTGCCAGGCAAGCTTCTGTATCGCCTCGCGCACCGGCGTACGGCCGTGACCGGCAATATCGATCAGCTGCTTTTCGGTCACCAGCGCGCCCGGCTTCAACACCAGCGTCACAATCGCGTGTTCAAGTGCGAGATAGGCCAGATGGCTCTGTGAACTCTGCATTCGATAGTCCATACTTCATTCTGATATATCAGATATTGACACGACGGAAATCAGATGGCAAGCTGCTGTGATATATCAGAGTCAAGGAGACGAACATGTGGCGCGGCGTATTTCCTGCAGTAACGACGAAATTCACTGAGAGCGGCGAGCTAGATCTTGCCGAAATGGAACGCTGCTTCGGGCTCCAGGCCGATGCAGGTGTCGATGGCATCATCGTCTGCGGCTCGCTGGGCGAGAACATGACGCTCGAGCCGGAAGAGAAGCTGGAAATCCTGAATGTAGCGCGCTCGGCTGCGGGTTCGAGGCCAGTCCTGATGACGGTCTGCGAAAGCTCGACAAAGCGCGGCGCCGCTGCAGCCAAGGCCGCAGCAAAGGCCGGTGCGAGCGGCTTCATGGTCTTGCCAGGCGTGCCCTACAAATCCGCTCCGGAAGAGACGCTGACGCATGTCCAGACGATTGCCGCAGCCGGTGGCCTGCCGATCATGGTCTACAACAATCCGGTCGCCTATGGCGTAGACGTCACGATCCCGATGTTCGAAGAGCTGGCGAAGAACGATCTCGTCGTCGCCATGAAGGAATCGACCGACGATATCCGCCGCGTGACGGACGTCTTCAATGCCTTCGGCGAACGCTTCGATGTGTTTACCGGCGTCGACAACCTGGCGCTCGAAAGCCTGTTGATGGGGGCGCACGGCTGGGTCGCCGGTCTCGTCGTCGCCTTCCCGAAGGAAACGATCGCAATCTATAAGCTCGTTCAGGCGGGCCGCCTCGATGAAGCGCGCGCCATCTACCGCTGGTTCCGGCCGCTGCTCGACCTGGACGTCTCGACCTTCCTCGTCCAGAACATCAAGCTTGCGGAAGTCTACGCCATCCAGTCGAACGACCGCGTCCGCGCCCCTCGCCTGCCGCTTTCCGGCGAACAGCGCCTGCGCGTCGTTGACGTGATCGAAAAGGCGCTTTCAAACCGCCCGGAACTGCCGAAGTTCTGATCAATCGGCACACGGAGTGTAACAAGGCCGGGCATCACCCGGCCTTGTTCATTCGTGCCGTAAGGCCTCGATCGGATTCAGCTGCGCTGCCCTTCGCGCCGGGAAATAGCCGAAGATCATGCCGATTGCGGCCGAGAAGACGAAGGCGACGGCGATCATCAGCGGGCTGACGACGAAGGGAACTTTCAAGAGCGTCACGGCGGTGAAGCCGATGCCTAATCCGAATACGATGCCCGTGATGCCGCCGAAGAGCGACAGCGCAACCGCCTCGACCAGGAACTGCAACAGTACCTGCGTCTCCAATGCGCCGATCGCAAGCCGGATGCCGATCTCCCGCGTGCGTTCAGTGACCGACACTAGCATGATGTTCATGATGCCGATCCCGCCGACCAGAAGGCTGATTGCGGCGACAGCGCCAAGCAAGCCCGTAAGCAATGTCGTCGTACCCGTCATGGCTTCGGCGATCTGCGTCATGTCGTTGACGTTGAAATCGTCTTCGCGGCCCGGCACGATCTTGCGGCGCTCGCGCAGCAGGTTCTCGATCTCCGTCTGAACCTTGGAGGTCGAAACGCCATCGCGGGCCGAAATGACGATCATCTGGACATTGGCGTTGGCCCTGCCGCCGATCCGGCGCTGATAGATCTTCACGGGCATGATCACGACATCGTCCTGGTCAGTGCCCATGCCCGATTGCCCGCGCTTCGCCAGCACGCCGATGACGCCGCAGGACACCTTGCCCACGCGAATCTGCTGCCCTGTCGGATTGGCCGCGCCGAAAAGCTGCGATCGGACCGTCTCGCCGAGGATGCAGCGGGCGCGGCCGCGCTCTTCGACCGCCTCGAATGTGCGGCCGAGGGCAATGTCCCAGTCCTGCGCGATAAAATAGTCGTTGGTCGTGCCCATGACGGTAGTCGAATGACTCTGGCCACCGTAGATCGCCGTCGCCGTCGTCTGGTTGAGCGGCGCGACTGCACGTAGGCCAGTTAGCTGATCGCGGATCGCATCGACGTCCTTAACGGTGAACCGTCTCGCCTCGGAGCTCGCGCGCCCCGGACCGAACTGGCCGGGACGCACGAAGAGCATGTTGGTCCCGAGCCGCGAGAGCTCTGTGGAGACCTGCTCTGTGGTGCCGTTGCCGATCGTCACCAAGGCGATGACGGCGGCAACGCCGATGACGACGCCGAGCACGGTGAGGAAGGAACGCAGGATGTTGCGGCTAATGGCACGCAGCGCGAGTTTCAGTGTTTCAAGAAACATGATCCGCCTCGCCCTGATGCGCGACCTCGGCTTCGAGCTTTCCATCGACGAAACGGAGGATGCGCTCTGCATAGGCCGCAATGTCGGGTTCATGCGTGACCATGACGATGGTGATGCCCTGCTCCCGGTTCAGCCGCGTCATCAGATCCATGATCTCGGCGCTGGTTTTCGTGTCGAGATTGCCGGTCGGCTCGTCGGCAAGCAGCAGGGCTGGTTCGGTGACGATCGCGCGCGCGATTGCCACGCGCTGCTGCTGGCCACCGGAAAGCTCCTGCGTCTTATGGTGCTCGCGCCCCGTCAGTCCGACCAAGCCAAGCGCTTGCTTGGCGCGCCGGTGGCGCTCGCCCGCTGCGACACCGCGGTAGATCAGCGGCAACTCTACATTCTCGACCGCCGATGTCCGCGCGAGAAGATTGAACCCCTGGAAAACGAAGCCCAGCATATGGCGTCTGAGCAGCGTCAGCTGACTGCGACCGAAACCGGTCGTGGAAATGCCCTGGAAGACGTAGTCGCCGGCGCTCGGAACATCGAGGCAGCCGAGGATATTCATTGCCGTCGACTTGCCTGAACCCGACGGCCCCATGATCGCAACAAATTCATGGGTGCCGATCCGTAGATCGACATGGTCGAGCGCGCGGATCGCCGCCTCGCCGTGACCATAGATCTTCGATACCTGCCTGAATTCGAGAAGCGGCGGACTGATCATCGTTCGCCCGCCTATTGCGTCCGTGTCGTCGCGTCGGTCACAAGCGCATCGCCTTCCTTGAGTTCACCGGCCGTGACCTGTGTGAACTGACCGTCCGAGGAACCAACCTGGATGACGAGAGGCACCTGGCGGCCTTCGCGCAACACCCAGATGCGCCGTTTGGCGCCGGTGAGCACTTCACTGCGGTTGCCGCCGGAGCGAGGTCCCATGCGCGGCGGGCGGAAAAGACCGAAGATGCCGCGGCTGCCGCGCGATTCGGCTTCTGGCGGCGCATAGCGCAACGCAGCGTTCGGCACCATCAGGGTATCCTTGACGGCCTCGACGGTGATATCCGCCGTTGCCGTCATACCCGGGCGCAGCAGGAGATCAGCGTTGTCGACCGAAAGCACGGCCTTGTAGGTGACGACATTGTTGGTCGTCTCGGAGGCGAAACGGATCTGCTCGATCTCGGCGGGAAAGGACTTGTTCGGATAGGCGTCGACCGTGAAGGTTGCCTTCTGCCCGACGCCAATCTGGCCGACATCGGCCTCGTCCACATCGACCTGCAGTTCCATCTTCCTGAGATCGCCGGCGATGGTGAAGAGAACCGGCGCCGAAAGCGACGCGGCGACGGTGGCACCCGGATCGACAGAGCGGGTCAGGATAACGCCGTCAACCGGCGAAACGATCCTGGCCTTGGCAAGGTTGACCTCGGCGAGCCGCAGGTCGGCCTCGGCAGAGAGCACTTCCGCCTCGTTGATCTGCTTCGTGGCTGCGGCGGACTCGTATTTGTAGGTCGCATCGTCAAGGCTCTGCTGCGTCGAGACGCTGCCTCTGACGAGGCTCCTCAAGCGCTCTAGCGAAACCTGCGCCGACAGCAGATCTGCATTCGCCTTCAGCACATTCGCCTTGGCCGAATCGAGCTTCGCGCGCGAGCTCTTCACATCGGCCTCCAGTTTGTTCGTATCGAGAACTGCCAGCACCTCGCCGGATTTGACCTCGCTGTTGTAGTCGACATTGACGTCGCGCACGGTGCCGGAAAGTTCACTCGATATGTCGACCTGCTCCGTCGGCTGCACCGAGCCGGTCGCCGTCACGAGAACCGTCAGGTCGCCGCGCTTTGCCGGCTGCGTCGCATAGCTGTATCCGTTGCCGCCGCGGCCGTTGTAAAAATAGGCACCGGTCCCAGCGACCGCGATCAATGCTGCAGCGGCGATAAGGCGGCCGCGCCAGCGGCGGCCCTTGCCGCGCTTGGCGGAGGCCGCCAGGACGGCAGCAAGATCGGTATTGGCTGCTGCAGCCTTCCTGCCGGTTCCGGAATCGTCCATAAAACCCTCAAGTCAAAAATAGGAGCGCCTGCTCCCTTTACCATCCAAATAGTCATAACGAAGATGAACCGGAAATTAGCGTTAGGGGCGCATTCGCACGGAATGACGAAAAAGTGCAATTAAATCTTGGTAATGAAAGTCCGCTTTAGCCGGCATCTTCCTGATACTGGTCGGTCCCCTGCAGCGGATGCAACCAGCTTTCGCGGCGTTTGATCCACACCTCGTAGAGCGGCTCGATTTCCATCGGCGCCTCATCGAGAGATCCAAGCCGGAGCTCCGCCTCCTTCTCGGTAAGACAAAACAGCCGACCGCCGCATGCCGGACAGAAGCTGCGGCCTTCATATGTCGCGACCGAACCGGAATGCGCGAATGCCGCGAGCGGCCATACGGCGAACGTGACGAAGGCCGAGCCGCTCTCTTTCCGGCAGTCCGCACAGTGGCATAGCCCGGCACGAAGCGGCTCGCCCTTCACTTCATATCTGACGGCGCCGCAAAGGCAGCCCCCAGTGCGCATTCTCATCAGGCGTCGAAATCCAGGGGCAGCCTCGGCGGCTTGCGCTTGGCGGCCATCAGGAGATCGAGTTCGGTCGCCGACGGTCCGAATTTTTCATAGAGCCGCTTGGCCTCCTTTTCATCCAAACGGTATTTCCGGGCGAATTCGCTTATGCTGTAAGGCCGGCCGCGCAACACCCTGCGCGTCGGCACCGTCTGATTGGCAGATTCGGCCATGGCAACCTCCTTTATACAACCCGGAAGTTAGGGCGCTCAGGGCTGTTGGGAAGCTTACTGAAGCCCGAAAAACGACAGACTAAAGGCTCGAATCGTCGAGAAAGGTGCCATGCCCTCCGCGGCGCATAACGAAACACTCGGCGTCAGTTGGTGTGGGAGACTCCTTCTAATGATGCCTCGGATCGAAACGCATGCGGTGGATATTTACCGGCTATTATCCTTACCGGTTCATTGAAATGGACCGACTGAACGAAAGCCGATCAACGTTATCGGGCCGTAGAACACCCCTCCCCGCTACGGCAGGAGACCTGGCAATCGGGCTACAGGAGGCCCGCGGCTGGGTCTCCGCCATTACGTTCTCGCATCCGGAAGCGCAAAAGCCCACTCGACGGCAGGCCCGACTGTCAGCAATTCTGCTGCTCTTAGCCCATCCGCATCGCGTCCATGATTTGATCTGTGGTTTGTCGAGGTCCCCGCTTGGAGACACAGTTCTCAGCGGTATGCAGCCTATGTGCCGCAAGGGCTTCGGCAACCTTCTCAGTTTCTTTCCGTTCCGCGGTTAGCTTGCTGTCCAAGTACTTCCATGTACAAGCCGAACCCGTAAAAGAAGAACAGCACTGTGTACATGATTTTCTGGCTGGTCATTTCTGCACCGCCTTGCTACCCCGCACCCCCAAAAATAGTCCGTGTGTCACTTTCAAGTCACTCGACAATAAACATCAAGTATGTTTAAGTATTTCTTGCTCTGCTAATCAACTTTCTGGGACTTACGATACTTGCATGACACAAATCCGAAATGCGCTTCTGACCGTTGAGGCATGGGCCCGATACCCGGTGTCCGACTCTGAGGAAATGGACACCAACTTGCCGGGTCTCAGTGAGGCCTGGGAGATGGATCTAGTTGAGGAAAACAGTTCCGGCTTCGACGCCTGCATGCATTTCTCATTGACCCGCGCTGGTGTAGAGTTCCTTCACGGCCCTCAACCTTCGCTAAGTGATGTAATTTTGAGATCGGCACGACGCCTATTCGGTCATATCGTTGGATCTCCCATCGCCTGAACGTCTTGAATGCGGTCAAGATTGCCACCTTAGCCGTGCCGTTCGCCCAATTGATATGCAGCCGTCGCCGACGCCGTTGAAGACATTGCTGTCGCGGGCGGTCGAGACGATGTCGGCTGGTTCGAAAGCCGTGCCGAATTCGCCAATGCCGGACTGGGAACGCAGCCACGGGTTCAGGGCGGTGTAGATCGCCACTTCCGCGCCCGTGAAATTCTGGTTGGGCGAAGAGTCGCGAAGTGCGGTGATGCCTTCGCGTTAGCCTTGGCGGCAAGCGTCGTAGGGAAGCCCCGGATTTGCGTCAGGGTGGTTCCGATCGTTGATGCCAAGGAAACGAAAGCGTCCTGGCAACCCTCTGCAAGCGGCGGTCGGCATTAACCAACGATGCCATGAGACGGCCAGTATATAGGGTGTCATCACCGCCTGGACGCCCGAGAATACGCCGCAACTGCGCGTCGTTTCTTTATCCGCTCAAACGCCCTGTCAAGCCGCTCATGCAGGCCGTCGTTGCGGTTACCCCACGCCTTCGATCGCGCGAAGCTGTGCTCTTGCATGCCGGCCTTGGCTTGAGGCGCGCGAGGGGATGGCATTGGAGAGCAACAAATATCCCGCCTGCATTGTTATTTCATTTGATTCTAAATTAGACTTTAGTAGTGTTCCTCCATCATGAGCGGGAGGATTCCATGGAACGCGTTGAGCCGGAAAATGCAGATTCCAATATGGCGACGAAGGTCTGGTCGGTGACGGAGTTCTGCGCGCGACATCGATTGGACGAAGAAGAAGAAACGAGACTACTTGTGTTGTTTGGTCCATTCGCGACCGCATGCGAACTCATGCACAACGCCAAACGGGCACCGAAGTGGCGGTAATCCTGCGACATGGGTAAAGGCGCGTCCCGCTGCGTTTCGCTTGGTTGACCTTGAGCGTGGCGGGATGGCCCAAAAGGAGAGGGCCGCTCGATAGCGGCCCCGGAATTCGTTTTATATTTGTAACCGGATTTTTCCCGGAACTGGTGTGCACCGGCTACGCCGGTGGCTTTTCTGATCGCGATACTATCGTTAACGGCTGTTAACTTTCTCATATTCATCCCTCCTAAAATATGGTACCGCGGTTCACCGTTTGGAGACTTTGCGATGCGACGTTTCAATCTTCGACATGAAGTCGATGACAAGTGGCTTGTTGTGGATGGGCTCACGATGGAGCCTGCCACGCTTGGTGACGTGAAGGTGAGTGGCATGTCTTGGGCCGAGGCCTGCGACTTTGTCGACTTGATGAACTCGCTGGATGCTATCGAACGAGATTCGAGCCGCTATGCAGCACCTTTCGCTGCGGAGTGATTGTCGTTCGCTGCCTACGGCGCTTCCCGGCGTCACTTTGCCCTTTCGTGGAGCGTGTCATGCACCTTCCCGGCCTGTGCACCGTATGTGAAGCGCCTTCCGTCGGATGTTTCCATCGGCCGCAGTCCGTAAAGCCGCGTGTCCGCGCTCAGATCGAATAGCGCAAGGGTTCACACCCCGCGCTTTGCGCCAACTGCCTGGTCCACACTCGATCGGCACGGACCTAAATTCTCCGATTGCACCTTCGTTGAAAAGGCCACAATCGGATCGGTGCCTGTGAAGCACTACGCTGCGAGGTGGCATAAATTTCTCCACAACGCCAATATGGAGTTTTGGGTTTCCGATAAGGATGGACGGATAATGAAGACCTTGCGTCGATATGATGACCCCATCTGGGAGTTTTCATTTCCGGTGGCGCTGGAAGTTTTCATCTACGATCCGGCAAGTGCCGTCACGCCTCGTGATTGACCACTTCCAGCCGATCAAAGCCGACAGCGCGTTAAGCCAGGAACATTTGACAGTCTGGAATGTTAGAAACCGGGTCGCGTGGCTACAGCCCTCCTGTGATGTGCAATGACCCTTGCACTGCTACGCGATCCGCCTTTCACGAGCGCCACGTAAGTACGGCGCGGGCACGCTGGGGAGGTATGCTGATGGTGCCGAACAGGCTTCACTTCATTGTCGACGTCGAGATCCAACCGCCTGAATGCGCAAAGCTGGCCGATGACATTCAAGTAACGGCGTTCGTCCTTGATTTCTTTCATGCCTGACTTGGTCGGCGCACGCTGGGAGCACCGCGCACAGGCTTGCCAGCATCAGGATCTGGTCAGCTTCACGCTGGAGCTCCTCAATTTTGTTTTGTAGGGATTCGTTGGCGGCCTGCATTTCGGCAATCCGTGCGGCTTCGCGTTCTTTGGCGGCGTTGTTCGCGGCGTCTTGGCGCTCGATTTCTTTGGCGCGCGCGTCTGCCGCCTGCCGGTTCAGCTCGGCTATTTCTGCCGTGAATTTGGCGCTGGCCGCACCATAGCCGCGGTCATAAATGCCGTCGTAAACCTTGTATCCAGCGAAGAACACGAGGCTGGCCGCCAGCAGGATTGCCGCGCCTTGCACCAGCCATTTGTCGATACCAAGGAATTTTGCGATCCACGCGCCGCCCGTCGCCCCAGCGGACGCCGTGAACGACTTCACATATAATCGCAAATCGAGGTGCCCTAGGCAGGTGGGTGGCGCAAGAGGCGCGACCACCCCCTATCCCATCTCAATTGGATAACCATCAAGGCCATAGGTCACGACCATCTTGCCACGATCAATCATCTGCTTCGCACTATCGTGATGGCGTTTGCAAAATGACTGCAGGTTCGACGGATCGCAGAAAAGTTCGCCATTGCCTTTGTGAGCTTTGATGTGGTCGACGATCGTGGCCTCGGTCACGTCTTCTGTGATCAGGGCGGAAACGGCAAAGCGGCTCCATTGCCAACTGGTATTGGCGCAGTGGTTTTCACTCTGCTGTATCGTAAAGACGATGCCAGACTTTGGCCTCCGCTGAGCGTCGATCGGGAACCTTGGATTCGGTCATACGTTCACCACCTGCAGTGGAAGGAGGACCACAATGGCAGACGACAAGAGCAAGCGTGGCAAACCTGACCGGAGCCGAGTAGCGGCTGGTGAGCCGTACGAGGTGAGCTACTTCGCGAAGAAGCACGGCATCTCAAAGGAGCAGGCTGAGAAGATCGTGAATAAGCACGGCTCTGATCGTGACGCCGCGAATAAGGCGGCAGAAAAGATCAAATAGCAAACGCGGCAGGGAGCCTAGATTGCAAGCTCAACCTGCCGCAGATCACCATGTCGCCGGAGGAGGCAGCGCCATGCGGATGGGTGAACGACGCAAAAAAAGGCGTCAACATGTCTTATTTTATTTATTTCTAAATTATACCTTGGTATAGGTCTTCCCAACTGTATGGGAGGAGTAGCGTATGCAGCGAGTTGAACCGAATATCGTCGGCACCGGAGCCACGACACGTGTTTGGTCAGTCAAGGATTTTTCCAAGCGGCGCCGGCTCAACGAGAAAGAAGAGGCTCGACTGCTACAATTGTTTGGACCATTCGCGTCCGCCAGCGAATTGCTGCATAACGCAACACGAGAGCCGCGGTGGCGGTAGGGCGGCTCCGGCATCGATCGCGAGTTCTTAAACGTCGGCTCGAATTCTGCTCCCCAAAAGGAAAGGCCGCGTATTGGCGGCCTCTTTCATAAAGATACGTCACATTGCGCCACGTTTAAGCACACGGGCTGCGACTCATTATCGTCCGCCGCTGTCAGAATTCTGGCAACTTCAAGTAGGCGCAGCCATACCAGCCCGGTCAGCGTATTCTTCGGCGTATCCCAGCCGGATGCCGATTGATTTGAGTGTGCCTCGGCCGGCAACTTCTTCGATCACGGCTGCCGCTTCGGCCTTGTTTGACTTCGGGGGCCTCCCAAGCCTGGGCGCCGCTGGAAGTGTTGCCCTTAGGACTTGATACGCCACCCAGGAAGCATGCACCTTTTGCAACCACATCCTCACACAACGACACCAGCACCGTCGATGCCCAGACTCCGCAGAAGCCGACGACCTTCCTCGACACCTGTAAGCGGATCCAGCATCGGCGGCAGCACGGGCCGGCCAGACATATTCCTGTCGAGTGGCGTGGCTTCGAAAGGCGACGGTGTCGTGCCTTCGTAGACAGGTAGCGGTCAGGATTTCGCTGCGAGGTTTTCGTGGAACTCGCCGGAGCAACCCGATCAACTGGCCGGAGTTTGTGTGCCCCTTTTTCGTCACTGCCCATTCGACCACTCGGCCACGCAGAAACTTGAGTGGGCCAAAGAGCGCTGCTGGACGACCCACCTCTGGTACGACATCGGCATCGATAATGACGACTTGCGAACGGCGGGCGTTGGATATGAGGAGCGGATGGATAAGTTAGGCGGTCGCTATATGCTGGCAAAGACCCAGATCGAAACGGCCGTCGCGAAATATGAGGCGAGCATGGACGCTCTTCGCGAAGAAGGGCGGTGAGTATGAACTATCCGTCAACCCCTGCTACGCGTTATCCCCGATGTCCTTCGCTGTCAGCACTAATTCAGTTTCTTGCAAGGGGTCAAGGGTAGACCCGTCCCCGAGCGGCCCCGGCGCAGACGCCTCTTAAGCCGTCAGCCCAGCCATATCCTCAATACTTGGGTCTATGATTTGGGCAACCAATGTATAATTTCGCAAGGCACAATCGGGTGATAGGTTCCTTCGTCGCCTCAAAACGCCACCCCCAGGGAGGCGACGACCTATCGACTTCGGTGCCCCTTATTCTCACCGTGGTCGGCGGATATCGAATCCGCGTTGACCGCCTCACAGACTGGGGCGGTCTTTTTTTTGAGTTGATGTCGGCGTGTGACACCAAGAAAAACCCGCCGGCTGGTGAGGCCGACGGGCTGGGCTGAGGGGGAATCCGTTTTGGATCGTCGCTTTTCCCTGGCCTGCGAGCGCTACTGGCTAGAAATTAAAATAGATGCTGACTCCCGACCCTCGGTGGTAGCGGTAATAGTCAGGATAGCCGCCGTAGTACCGAGGATAGCCGTAGTACCCGTATCGGCGAGGGTAGCAGTTGCCGTAGTAACGGCAGGAACGGTATGCGTACCGCCGGTTCCAATAGCGATCCGAACGCCAATGACGGTGGTGCCGTCTTTTGACCTGCACGACATCACCGGTCTGCACCTGTTCTGCTTTCGGCACGAAGATCGGCGCAGCGTTTAGCGGCAGGGCGAAAGAGGCAGCCAGGACTACAACTGCGAGGGCGGATAAGAGCTTTTTCATCATGAACTCCTCCTCGCTATCTACATTGAACCATCGCGCCTGAACCACCGATGAACGTTGCGTGTGCTGCGACTGCGCTGGCCGGCGCGCTGCTTGTGTGGGCGCAGGTGGTGACCGCGCCGGCCATTGGTGTTGGAATAAAAGGCCGCGCTCAACGAACGAGCGGAGCGCGGCAAGTCGACCCCGCGGTCGAAAGGCGGTAGGCGCTCGCGAATGTAGGAGCCGGTGGTGGTCGCACCAACCTGTCGTGTATTCATTTCCTTGGCGATATGAGTTCCCAGAATTCGCCGCGTCGGTAGGTTTTGAACGTCAGCCAATCCATCGATGATCCGCGCATTCCGTTACACTCCCGGCATGCGACTGCGATGTTGTCCCACTTGGTCCAGCCATGGACGCGGCCGGTCAGAAGATGTTCAATCGTTGCGGCGTCTGGCTTCTTTTGGTCGCCGCGCTACGACACGATAACCATCGGACGGTCGCAGTAGCAGCAAAGACCGGCCTGTTTTTGGAATAGCTCATGCAGCAGTTTGCGCTTTACGGCGGTCTTCATGGCGTGTTCTTCGCAATCCCTCTTCGAGCATGAGGCGCTTGGTGATTGGGGCAGCTCCCGATTCACAAGGCTAGATCGATTGCGCTGCTCAACTTTAATGATCTTGCCATGCCCATAAGGACCCTGGATGCCGCATCTGCAACTTATCAGGTCTGGATGGCTGAGGCCGCGCTGGTTTCGACGAACTAACGGCAAAATCTCCACTCTCGCAGAAGGCTTCGAAGAAGTTTATAATGTCTGGCTTCAGGAGTTGAATAATTTTCAGGAACACTGCAGCGGACTACGCCATGGAGCGCGACGGCAAGGTTTGAGATGATAAGGCCCCTTACACTAAACGATAACTCGCCTGCTCAGGCCTCAATCTCATAAATCGCCGCATTCTCCTCCGCTTCGCGCAGCCCCTTGTACGGATGACTGCCGCAGCTTGCCGTCATGGGTCCAGGCGCGATATTCGACCTCGGCCACCAGCGCTGGCTTAACCCACACGATGTATTTGCGCCAGCCGGAATATTCCACCGGTGGCTTTTTCACCTTGAGCTTGTCGAGAGCCTCGCGCAGCTCATGCGCTGTTCGTTCATTAAACCCCGTCCCGACCGATCCGACATAGACCAGCTTGCGGCCATAGCGCGCCCCGAGCAGCAATGAACCAATCCCTGCCCGCGCAACGAACGAATGCTCGTAGTCAATGATCGCGAATCCGTCGCTCTGAATGCATTTGATCTTCTGCCAGTCGCCACGCCGGCCGGAGCGATACGGGCTCTCACGGTCTTTCGCGATGATTCCCTCAAGGCCATGCTCACAGGCAGCAAAATACAGCCGGTCTCCATCGGCCTCGATCTCTTCCGAAAGCCGGATGACATCGTCCCGGCTCTTGATCAGCCCCTCCAAGAGATGCCGCCGAGCGGTGAATTCCAGCTTCCTCAGATCATGGCCGTCGAAATAGAGCAGGTCGAACGCCATGAAGATCACTTCGGTTCGAGATGCGCTTGCCGCCCCGGTCGCCGAGCGATTGCTGCAGCAGTCCGAAGTCCGAACGGCCTTGCTCGTCGAGCACGACGGCCTCGCCATCAAGGATCGCAGTTGCCACGGCCTTGGTTTCAACAGCGCCAGGCACGGCTCTATGCGGTCTGGCATGGGATCGAGGGGAAGATTGGGCTGTGCTGGATCTCGCCGCTTGCGAGGCCGGGATCGAACCGGCGCGTTGGCATCGCTGAGGAGAGGCTTTGATTTTGGCGGCCTGGACATGGAACGGCTTGACCCTACGCTGAACTAGCGCCATGTCATATGTAGCTCGGGCGGGAGCTTTCCATAATCATTGCAGGGCGTTTGACCTCAAACGAGGAGAGGATGACGTATGGCCGTGGCTCAAAGCTGTTCAGCGGCCTCGACCATAAATTCGCGCATCTTCGCTGCGACGTCCTGCTCGCTGATACTGTGACCTGCCGCTTTGAAGATCAGCTAGAGCTTTCGAGAGAACTCCAGCGTCCCCACCACCTTTGAAGCGGGCATCAGTCATTTCATCAGCGTAACCTGCGACGTCATCCCGACCAATCAGGCCTGCGATCCACTTCGCCAAAAGCCTGTCATGACGCAGTATTTGAGCTTGAGGGTCCTCTCGGCGTCCTGGAAGTATTGGTCTTCCATTGCCTTTTTGCGGTCTTTTCAAAATCGGCCATCGACTTTCCTCCTCATTCGTGTTATTGTGAATCCGCTCAGACGGGCCTGTCCACCATAGGCGACATATCCAAGTACCTCAAGGTCGATCTTTAAAGATCGGCAATACTTCGTCCCTGAAGTAATCTAACACAGCTGAACGCTCAGTACCCGAAATTAACTTGACGATTGGCGATGTTCATGCCGGCCGCAAAGCGCCACGCGCATGACAACGAAGAAAAGCTGAATAAGGTGGTTCGACGGTTCCCCGATGACGACAAGCGGTACCCTTCCGCAACTCTATTGGCCATCTCGGACTATGAAGTTGAACATGCGAAGCCGCCGGCGCCCGAAGAGATCGCTCAGTGATCCCTCCCGAGCTTCGAGTCAGCTTTTGGCGGTTTGGTCGGTGCGCTATGAGCGGGTCGTTCTCGACGTCCGCTCGAACGCCCCGTCGAGCCGCTCGTTCAGTCCGTCGATGCCGATGACGTAGAGCCAGCAAAGAGCACAAAAACGAAAAGCCGCCTCCCCGATTAAGGAGAGGCGGCTTTGGTACGGCTACGTCGTTCAACGTAATGTAGCCGTCACTAAAATATGCTTGATGGAGGTGAGGCGTTCTCGCCTCGATCTCCAAATGTCATGCTCTTTGGCCCGCCAACACCCCCGGCGGGCCCTTTTTTCATTTCGGTGCGGCCCAGATGGGGCGGTGGGGTGTTGCCAGAAAAAGATCATGGTCATTTCTTGCACCTTACCGTGCATTAACAATCATGATACTCGTCCCCAGTCGTGTGGTTGGGGGCAAACACCGTGGCATTCGCATTTCCTCGCTTCGGCAGAACAGCCGAGCTAAGAGCTTTCGTTGATGAGAGCAAATGGCATCTCTGCAGAACTCCGTTCTTCGCCAAGCGAACCATTGACGGAGGCAACACCGGCGGCATGGGCAAGACTTGGCGGCGCAAAACCGTGAACGGATGGGAATACCGCCAAGATGCCGAAACCCTCGAAGAATTCGAGGCTCGCCAGTACTAGCACCATCAAACAATGCAGAGCATCAGATGCCATCGCAGCTTTACGACCTCGTCGTCGAAATCCACCGGGAAGCCGCCAAGTCCTTGGATGGGACATACACGCTCAGCGAGGCATCAGTCGATGACGAAGAGCGAAAGCTTATTGAGCAGGCGGCCCACGGCGGTCTGATTAACCTCAGGGTTAAAGATGACTTCGGTGACTATTTCATCATGTCATTGACGACTGAAGGGCGGCGCGAATTCAACCTCCCAGAGGTTAAGCGGAAGCCGCTTTGGGCGCGGCTTCTCGCAATGATCTCCTCGGGTATCACCAGCCATTCGCGGTGATCCAGTTTGCAATGAAAATTGCCCATTGCCGCATGCCCTGCGAGGTAGGGGTGGTGGGTGTTAGGCCCTGTCGTAGGGAAGTTGGCCTTCCACTGCGATAATTCGGTCAACAACGACTTTCAGACCGGTCGTCGTGTAGAAGCCGGGTGTCCTGACCTCGATATCGGTGATGTTTGACGCAATCAGAAGCGATGTCGCGCCCCAGATGAAGCCGTCTCGTCCGTTGCCGGAGGTGATGGCCCACCCACGGCTTGAAGCATTGTAAGCACCGCCGCCGTTGCTGCTCATCACCACGTCAGGGCCATAGACGCCCGCCGTGTTGGAAGCCGGGATCCGAAACCTTGACGCGACAGTGATATACTTGTCGCGAAGGGCTATAGCAGCAGCCCCGGTGATGACCTGCGTCATGCGCGGCTGGCTTGTCGATGTAGACGTGATCTCACCGGCCCATTCGCCGGTTTCTTTGTTAACTGTATCCTTAGCGACGGTGCAGTTCACCGGGGTCCAATTGTCCGGGTTTGCGCCGGGCCATGAGGCGAAGTCACCCACAACTCTGCCGCCGAAGATAGGCGGTGCGTAGATGCTTGAACCAAATGCCACCTGTCGATGAAGCTCGAGAAGTGCGAATGATTTGCCGGTGTCGCCGGCAGCCGAAACCATGCCAGGAATGCCAAGGGGGATCACGCCGTCTACTAGATATTCGACCGCCGGCGCCTCGCCGACGAAGCGATCGACCGTCCATTCGAAGATAGATAACGGCTGAACTGCTGGCGTGTTGTCGTTTGCCGGTACTGGTGCGGCGGCACGACAAATCGCTTCAAGTTCCTCGGTGGTTTGCACCGCGTCGAGCCAGTCGGTTACATCGCCCTTGTCGGGCAGTTCTGGCAGATCAATCCGATAAACGGTAGCGATACCCTCGAGACGGCTTATGGCAGTCGACGCCCTTTTATCGCCAGCTGAGTCGTTGTCGGCCAAGACATAGATCGTGCGGCCGAACAACACCGACAGATCGTCAGGCCACGAGCCATTTGGCACAGTCGTTGCCAGATAGCCGAGACTGGCGAGCCGGTCGGCATCCTTTTCACCTTCGGTCACGAAGACAGGATCAGTCATATTCGCCGCGATCTCATGAAGCCGATAAAAAACGGGATCGCCTCGGCCGCTATGCCAGCCGCCGTTGCCGTCAGGTTGCCGCTGGATGAATGTCTTTGTTTCGTTCGGGTGCTCGTAGCGAAGAACCTCGAACAGAACCTCGCCATCAACCGACGTATAGTCGTACGTCACCACGTGGTGATATCCGCGCGCGATCAGATACTGATCGCTGAACTGCCTTGGTGGCTCGGCCGGTTTCACTAAGCGCACGTGCGATACCGGAGCGGGCCGTTCCTGGCCATTCGGTTTCCATTCCAGGAGCCCAGCCTTGGCCCTCACGTAGTCCCGCATAGCGATTGCATCCTCGCCGGCGTGGGCGTGGATTACAAAACCTTCCGGCGCCGAAGGATCGAGGAGGATGCGGAGTGACCGGTCCTTCCTGGAGTGACCGGGACCGGGAGCTGATATCTGATTGCCTCTAGCTGTTCCGCCGAGTGCCGCGGCAATTTCTCTTGGATTGAGATGGACGGGTTCACGCTGTGCGGCGGTGAAGGTCATTGGCGGTTACTGCCTCCAGTTCGGTCGATGCTGCTGCCGTGATGGCTTCAGAGAGTGATCGCGAGAAAGTCGCGGAACGCCGGTTCCCAGCTTGGGCTGCATATGCGAAGCGCTTTCCGTCAGGGGTCTCCATCAAGCGCAGCCCATAAAGCCGCGCGTCCGCGCTCAACTCGAGATCGAATAGCGCGAGGGTTCGCACCCCACCGCCAGGACTGGCGGCGGGTGTAATGTTGAGAATCTTCATTTATTAGCCGACCAGTGCGTTCGTGAGCGGTCCAAAGTCGGATGCAGATCGGACGCTGTTGCGCGTCGAGAAGTACCTGCCGCCCAGTTCGTCGGTGTCGCCGATCGCCTTCATTCCGCATGCTGCCAGGAAGGACTCAAATCGGTGAGAACGTCGCTTGTTGTCTTGACTGACGAGGAACTGGAAAACTGTCATTTCCCGGTAACCGCCACCGGCCGGATCGCAAAAGACCTTAACGCGCCAAAGGTCGTCTTCATCCGCATCCATCTCTGCGGCGATCACCCGCCAGCCGACCCATCCGCGGACAGTCGACATACAATTGGCGGCGGCGCGCTCTACACGGGCAACGTCGTCGGAATCTTCGATCATTGTGAATGCAAGAACTTCGGCCAGCGATGGGCCTTTGACAGCTGCTGAAATGCGCAAGATATCCTCCTTCGCCGGCGAGCAGCCGGTCGGCAAATGGTTGATGATGATGTAGCTGCGGGTATTGTCGGTATTGCCGGCGCGATTGTCCAGAAAAGGACCAGGCTAGGCCGCCCTAGCCGCCCTCGCGTTGTCGTTGGCGCCGACCCACGTTTCAGTGCGGGCTCGCTCAGCCTTCCATGCGTCAAGATCCGCGGTATCGTAGATCACGGCGCGGCCAAGTTTGTAATATCGTGGCCCACCCCCGAAATGGCGAAGCTTGTCTAGCGTTGACTTCGATAGGCCAAGATGGAACGCGGCTTCTTTCACGCGAATGTTTCGCGGCATCGGCACCTCCTTGTTTCGAGTTGATGCCCGGAAAGTAGGTGAAACGCGCGGAAATTGGTACTTTGCTTAAATCGACACGGTCAGATTCGTTGGACGAGGCGACGCCTCAGGGCACGCGCCACAAGACAGTTATCTCATTTGCCGTGGCGACTGGAGCAGTCACTAAAGGCTTGAATACTCACCAAGTTATTGAAATCCTTGGTGAGAGCGCCGGGGCTCGAACCCGGGACCTACTGATTAAAAGTCAGTTGCTCTACCAGCTGAGCTACGCTCTCCCTTGACGCCTTGAACTCAAAAACAGCCCCGGCCGGAAGTGCGCGGAACATATGCAGGCGACCTATTGCGGTCAACCGAAAAATCTCCCTTTTTCGCCGCGTTAGGCATATTTCTTGCCGGGGGCTCGAAAAGGTGATTGGCATTCGGTTGGTTGCGGCGCTAAACATCCGCCAGATTGCAGCCGGAGAGAATGCGTGTCGATTGCCGATATTTCCCTGTTGAGCGCCCTGCTTGCGGGTGCCCTCTCCTTTCTCTCCCCGTGCGTGCTTCCCCTCGTTCCGCCCTATCTGTGCTACATGGCGGGCATATCGGTCGAGCAGTTCCGGGGCGGCAATGCTGTTGCGGTTGCGCCCGATGTCCGCCGCGGAGTGCTGTTTTCGGCGCTGTTCTTCACGCTCGGGTTCGCCACGGTCTTCGTCGCGCTCGGCGCCGGCGCTTCCAGCATCGGAATGCTGCTGCGCCAGCATCTGGATCTTCTGGCAAAGATCGGCGGCCTCATCATCATCCTCATGGGGCTAAACTTCCTCGGCGTCTTCCGAATCGGGCTTTTCGCGCGCGAGGCCCGTTTCCAGAGCGGCGGAAAGCCGGCGACGCTGACCGGCGCCTATATCATGGGACTTGCCTTCGCCTTCGGCTGGACGCCCTGCATCGGGCCGGTGCTCGGCGCCATTTTGGGGGTTGCGGCATCGCGCGAGACCGTCGGCTCCGGCGCGGGGCTTCTCGCCGTCTATTCGCTCGGCCTCGCTATTCCCTTCTGGATCGCCGCCGGCTTTTCCGGTGCCTTCATGAATTTTCTGGCGCGCTTCCGCCGCCATCTCGGCACAATCGAAAAGATCATGGGAGGCTTCCTCGTGCTCACGGGGCTTGCCTTCATCTTCGGTTTCGTCACCGATACTGCCATCTGGTTCCAGCAGACCTTTCCGATCTTGATGCGGATTGGCTAAAGGCAGCACATCATAGCTTGCCTTGCAAAGATTAAGCCGCCGTACCGACCGCGATCAGATCAGCCTTTCTTCCGGCTGAATTTTTCCCGCAAGGCAGTCGGAATATCCCGCAATCCGCGGCCCGGCTCGATGCCTTCGCGCATGACGACGCTGCGTAGCGGTGGAAACGCCGAGAGGATGTGGAGGCTCGCGGCGCGCAGCATCTGCACCGGCAGGAAACCCGAGAGAAGCGAGCGGTTCAGCAAATCGACACTGACCGTTCGCGTCATGATGTCGGCGCGGCGCCTGCGGTCAAACCGATCGCCCGAATCGGCTGGTATCGGCAGTTCGGCCCGGTCGCAGAGAATATCCGTCAACGCCATGATATCGCGCAAGCTGAGATTGAGGCCTTGTGCTCCGATAGGTGGGAAAACGTGCGCGGCTTCCCCGATCAGCGCCATCCGGCCCTTGCCGAAGCGGTGCGCGATCATGCCCGAAAGCGGCCAAATCTGGACGCCTTCCTCGACGCTTACCTTGCCGAGCAGCGACTGCATCCGCTCTTCGACGACATTGCTCAATTCGGCAAGCGACAATTCGAGGCCGGCGGCGGCATCCGACGGATTCTGTACCCAGACGAGGCTAGAGCGATTGCCGCGCAAGGGCACCTGGGTAAAGGGGCCGCATTCGGTGTGAAATTCCGTCGAGGTGTTTTCGTGCGGCAGCGAATGGCCGAAATTCAGCACCATGGCCGACTGTGGATAGGACCAGTTGCGCGCGCCAATGCCGGCTTTTTCCCTAAGCTTCGATTTGCGACCGTCGGCGCCGGCAGCGAAATCTGCAGACAGCATCTCGCCGCCCGCCAGCATAATCGAAACGGCATTCTCGCCGATATCAATGCTGTCAGCAAAAGCAGTGAAGCGCGTGATATTGCCTTCGAGGGCGACCGCCGCCTCGAGCACGTCGGTCAAAGCCTTGTTCGGGAAGTTGTAGCCGAAGGCGTCGAGCTCGACTTCGACGGAGCGGAACGTCGTGGTTGGTGCACGCAGCAGGCGATGTGTGCCGTCGATGATGCGCATGCTTTTCAGCGGCGCGGTCTCGGGCTTCAGCTTTTCCCAGAGCGCCAGGCGATCAAGGAAGCGGATCGACTGATCCATCAGCGCCGTCGTGCGCCGGTCTTCGGTCGCGGCGGGAGGCGCAATCAGCGCCACGCTGCGGCCGCCGCGGGCCAGTGCGATCGCGGCCACCATGCCGGCGAGACCGCCACCGATCACCGCCACTTCGAAATGTTTCATTGCATCGCTTCCGTCATCAGAGACGGCGAGCCGGCATTATGCCGCCGGCTTCGCCTGACGGCGCCAACTATAGCCCTTGCCGACGTCCGCGTCACGCACAGCCGGCTGATAATGATGGGGAATTCCGGGCAGCCGGTTTTCGGAAAGGCGCTTGAGCGCCGTTTCATTGGTCACGGCGAAGCTGTCGATCCCGACGCGCAGCATCAACGGAATCTGGTCGATTAGCACATCGCCTACCGCCCGCAATTCGTTGGCATAACCCAGTCGCTCGCGCAGGAGCGAAGCATGGCTGAAGGCACGGCCGTCGCTGAATGCCGGAAAAGCAACAGCGACGATATCGAGGCGATCGAGGTAAGGCTCGAGCTTGCGCACGTCGTCGGCGGGCTTGATGAGCACACCAAGCCCGACATCGTTGCTCTCTCCGGCCGTGGCGATCAACTCATCGAGGCCGAGCAGAGGCTTCTGATCTTCGGTCGCTTTCACCTCATCACTCTCGATCACCCAGGGATCGTTGGCGACGAAACCGGTTTCTCTCCAAATCTTCGTCATCATTCCCTCCTTATGCCGCTTCCGCGGCCGCGCCATAAAGCGCGTCCTTGAAAGGCTGGGGTCCGACGCGGCGATAGGCTGCAAGGAAGGTTTCAGACGGGTCCCGGCGGATGCCGAGATAGGTATCGACGATCGTCTCGATTGCGTCCGTCACCTTGTCCGGTTCGAAGCCGCGGCCGACGATCTCGCCGATCGAGGTGTGTTCGTCGCCGGAGCCGCCAAGCGTGATCTGATAGAGTTCGGCACCCTTCTTCTCGACGCCGAGCAGGCCAATATGGCCGACATGGTGATGCCCGCAGGCGTTGATGCAGCCTGAAATCTTGATCTTCAGTTCGCCGATCTCCGCCTGACGCGCCGGATCGCCAAATCGCTTGGAAATCTCCTGCGCAACCGGAATGGAGCGCGCATTGGCGAGCGCGCAATAGTCCAGTCCCGGACAGGCAATAATATCCGTGATGAGGCCGGCATTGGCAGTTTCGAGATCAGCCGCGACCAGGCCGCGATAGACGGCTTCCAGATCGCCCAGCGCCACATGCGGCAGGATGAGGTTCTGTTCGTGGCTCACGCGAATTTCGTCGAAGGCATATTCCTCGGCGATGTCGGCAACTGCATCCATCTGCGCGTCAGAGGCATCACCCGGGATGCCGCCGATCGGCTTCAGCGAGATCGTCACCATGCCGTAATCGGGGTTCTTGTGGGGCGCTACGTTCTGCTGCACCCAGCGAGCAAATGCCGGATCGGCCTTCTTCCAGCGGGCAAGGTTCTCCCAGCCTTCGGCGCGTTCCGGCAGCACGGGCGGCGCGAAATAGGCGGCGATCGCCTGGACGTCCTTCTCCGGCAGCTTGAGCTCGGTATCCTTGAGCTGCACGAACTCAACCTCGACCTGGCGCGCCAGTTCTTCGGCACCGGTCTCGTGCACGAGGATCTTGATGCGCGCCTTGTACTTGTTGTCGCGGCGGCCGTGCAGATTGTAAACGCGCATGATCGCGGTCGTGTAGGACAGCAGGTCCTCTTCCGGCAGGAAGTCGCGGATCAGCTTGGCGACCATTGGCGTGCGGCCCTGGCCGCCGCCGACGTAAACGGCAAAGCCGATCTCACCCTTGTCGTTCTTCTTCAGATGCAGGCCGATATCGTGGACCTGAATCGCCGCGCGGTCGCGCTCGGCGCCCGTGACGGCGATCTTGAATTTGCGCGGCAGGAAGGAGAATTCCGGATGCACGGACGACCACTGGCGCAGGATTTCCGCATAAGGACGAGGATCGGCGACTTCGTCCGCCGCGGCACCGGCGAAATGATCCGCCGTGACATTGCGAATGCAGTTGCCGGAGGTCTGCATGGCATGCATCTCGACCGTCGCAAGTTCGGCAAGCACGTCCGGCATGTCGGAGAGCTTCGGCCAGTTGAACTGCAGGTTCTGGCGGGTCGTGAAGTGACCGTAGCCGCGGTCGTAGGTGCGGGCGATATGGGCGAGCATGCGCATCTGGCGCGAGGAGAGCGTGCCGTAGGGGATGGCGATGCGCAGCATATAGGCATGGAGCTGCAAATAGACGCCGTTCATCAGGCGCAGCGGCTTGAACGCATCCTCGGCAAGCTCACCGGACAGACGGCGCTGGACCTGGTCGCGAAACTGCTCGACGCGCTCGGCGACAAAGGCGTGGTCAAATTCGTCGTAACGGTACATCAGCTTCCTCAGACTGCAATGAATTCGGGATCGGCCGGCTTGTAGCCCGGCGCATATTCCATGGTCGGGCCTTGGGCGCGGATGCGCTCGCGGAGGCGGAGCGGCCATAGAACTCCGTTGGTTTCCTGAACTTCGATGACGGCAACGTCAACGACCTTGTTGTCGGCATAGGATTTCTTGCCGATCTCTTCCAAAGCCGTCACGGCCTCGGCATGGCGGGCGATGAGCGCATCCTGCAGCGAGGTTACCCATTCGCCGCCGGCGTTAAGCCAGACCGCCACGCCGTCCGTCAGCCTGTTGGCGGTCAGAACCTTGTCGACCATGTTCAGCTCCTTGCAAATTCCGGCGCGGTCGCCTCATGGCGCACCAGTGGCTCGGACAGTTCGAAATTGGCGCCTGCGACGGCATCGCCGATAATGACCATGACCGGCCCGGTCAACTCGTCACGATGCTGCAAGTCGGGAAGATCGCGCAGAATGCCGTGCAGTAGGCGACGGTCCGCACGGCTGGCATTCTCGACGACGGCAACGGTCGTCTCGGCGGGAAGCCCAGCGCTCATCAGCCGCTCGGAGACCGAAGCTGCGACGGTCCGTCCCATATAGACGGCGATCGTCGCGCCGGACACGGCAAGGCTTGCCCAATCGGGCAGCACGTCGCCGGTCAGATCATGCCCGGTCGTGAAGACCAGCGACGAGGCAACGCCGCGCAGCGTCAGCGGCAGCTCGAAATCGGCCGCGGCAGCGAAAGCGGAAGTGATGCCCGGAACGACCTCGTAGCCGATGCCCGCGGCTCGCAGCGCCGCCATCTCTTCCCCTGCCCGGCCATAGACCAGCGGATCGCCGGATTTCAGGCGCACGACGCGCCTGCCCTGGCGCCCAAGCTGGACAAGCAGATCGTTGATCTCTTCCTGCGATTTCGAATGGCAACCCTTGCGCTTGCCGACCGAAAGGCGCTCGGCATCGCGGCGGCCCATATCGACGATCGCCTGCGGCACCAGCGCATCGAAAACGATGACGTCGGCTTCCATCATCACGCGCTGGGCGCGCAACGTCAACAGATCTTCGGCTCCAGGACCGGCACCGACGAGCCAGACGCGACCGTCAACCTTTTCCGCCGAGCGCAGGAGGCCATTTGCGGCACGCCGCGCTTCGGGAAGATTGCCGTTTGCAACGGCGTCCGCCACGCGACCAGAGAAGAAACGGCGCCAGAAGACCCTTCTGGCGACGCCGCGTGGAACGAGATGTTCGACGGTCTTGCGGTAGCTCGTCGCAAGATCGGCCAGGCGGCCGAGCGACGGGGAAAGCAACTGATCGACCTGCGCACGGATCATCTGCGCGAGCACCGGGCCGGCACCTTCCGTGCCGATCGCAACGGCGACCGGCGCGCGATTGACGAGGGCGGGCGTGAAGAAATCGCAATAGTCCGGCTGGTCGACTGCATTGGCCGGAACTCTGACCGCCCGGGCAGCTTCCACGACCGCGCGATCTTCGGCAGCATTACCGGTTGCAGCAAAAACAAGCGTCGCACCATCCACCTGCTCGGGCGAGAAAGCGACACGGACCGTTTCGATTCGATTGGAAATCAGGAACGAATGATAATCCGCCTCGGGATGGTCCGCATAAGCAACAATGCGGGCGCGCGTGTTCAGCAGCAGGCGCACCTTGGCGAAGGCCTCGTCTCCATTGCCGAAAACGGCGGCGATCCGCCCTTCCACACGGAAGAATGCGGGAAACACCGATAGCTGTTCGTTGCTAAAAGGCATTATCATTCCACTTCGAAGTTGGCCGACTATGCCTTTTACGGTCAACGGATTGAAGAAACAGAAATTCGAAAGCCCCGCTGAGCGCGTATTCTTTTGCTCGCCATCTCAAGGATTTGAGAAAAGTCGCCCGGTCGTTTGAAAATGCTGCTGCAGCGCATCATAAGCTTGTGACAAATGCACAAATTCGGCGGGATCATGCATTCCGCTTCCCGGCGGCAACCGGTAAACTGCACGAAACAGGAGAACACCATGCCGGAAAAGACGATTGCTGCCCGTCTTCTCGAAGTCATCGAGAAGCATATCCTGCCGATCACGGAGCTCGGCGTTTCCGAGGGCAACAAGGTCTTCGGCGCGGCAATCCTGCGTAAGTCCGACCTGGCGCTGGTCGTCGCGGAAACGAACAACGAATTGGAAAATCCGCTATGGCATGGCGAAGTCCACACATTGAAGCGCTTTTACGAGTTGTCCGATAAGCCCTCGACCAAGGATCTCATTTTTCTCTCGACGCACGAGCCCTGCAGCATGTGCATGTCGGCGATCACCTGGGCGGGTTTCGATAATTTCTATTATTTCTTCAGCCATGAGGATTCGCGCGACAGCTTTGCCATCCCGCATGATCTGAAGATTCTGAAGGAGGTCTTCGGCCTCGAACCGGGCGGATACCGCCGTCACAACGCATTCTGGAACAGCCTGGCGATCGCCGATCTCATCGAAACCGAGGACGAACCGCTGAAAACCGGTCTGAAAGCGCGGGCCGCCAGCATCAAGGCCCGCTACGATGCGCTGTCCGACATCTATCAGGCGTCCAAAGACGCCAATGCCATCCCCTTGAACTGAGATATCATGGAAGCTTCAAAAGATATTTCGCGCCTGATCGAGATCATGGCGGCACTGCGCGATCCCCAAACCGGCTGCCCCTGGGACATCGTCCAGACCTTCGAAACGATCAAGCCCTATACGATCGAGGAAGCCTACGAGGTCTCCGATGCGATCGAACGCAACGACATGGACGACCTTTGCGAGGAACTTGGCGACCTGCTGCTGCAGGTCGTCTTCCATGCCCGCATGGCCGAGGAAGCCGGAAAATTCACCTTCGGGGACGTCGTCGAAGCCATCACGCGCAAGATGATCCGCCGCCACCCGCATGTCTTCGCGCGATCCGATGCCGACACGCCGGAACTCGTCAAAAAGCAGTGGGACGAGATCAAGCAGGCGGAGAAACACGAGCGTGCCGAAAGGCGCGCAAGGCGCGGCGTTTCCGAAGATTTCAGGGCAGGCTTTCTTGGCTCCGTGCAGCGGAGCTTCCCCGCGCTCACAGAAGCGCTGAAACTGCAGGAACGCGCCGCAAAGGTCGGGTTCGACTGGTCGGCGCCAGAGCCCATCCTCGACAAGATCGAGGAAGAGATCGGCGAGCTTCGTGCCGCACTCAAGGAGGCCAATCACGCGAAGGTCAGCGATGAACTCGGCGACCTGATCTTCGCCATTGCCAATATCGGCCGGCATGTACAGGCCGATCCCGAGCAGGCGCTTCGCGGCACGAACACGAAATTCAGGCGCCGATTCAATCACATAGAGAAAACACTTGAAGCAGATGGCGAAACGCTGGAGGCGGCAACGCTGGAGCGCATGGAGGAAATCTGGCAGGCCGCCAAGGCGATCGAGCGGGCGGTCGCGGGGGGCTAGCGTCGAGAAGTCGACGCTCATTCGTCCAATCTGCCGCCTTGTGCATAGGTGCCTGAAGGCGAAGCCGCAGGGCCTCGAAGGATCTCCTCCCCGCAGGTCGCCTTTGCGGTATGGATCCGCTGAATGACTGCCCTTTGCCACCAGCGTCCATCCCATGCTCGCCTCACAGGAAGCCAGCCACCGCGCGTCCGCGCGGTGAATAACTCACATGCCACGAGAGAAAAGTTGCCTGCACCCAAGGACTTGAGCGCTGGAACCCTGCGACAGGCACAGGGATGAGAAGGAGGCAAGGCGACATCAAACAGCGACAGCTTCTGTGCCGAACCGTCTTTTCATCCGCAACGGACGCCGGGTCTCGAATTTGCTGAGAAGCGGTCAGGCGTCTCGCTATTCCCAGTCTTCCTTCTGCGGCTTCGGGCCGTCGCCCATGCGCCGTTCCAATTCGGCGGCTTCGCTTTCAGCGAGCCTTACGTCGAGCGTCACCGTGCCGTCTTCATTGTCTTCGCGGCCGTCGACGATCGAATGTTCGTAAAGCCAGGGTAGCAGCGCCAGCTTGCCCAAAGGCAGCTTGATCGTCGTCGCGGTCATCACCCCGGAAAGGCGCTTGCTGATTTCCTGCATCAGGTGATCGATGCCCTCGCCGCTGATGGCCGAAACAGCGACCACGTTTTCGGCGCCCGCAACCTTCTGCACCATCGCATCATGCGTTTCCGGTTCGAGACGGTCGATCTTGTTCCAGACTTCGACGATGCGTCGTGCCCCTTCAGCCTCGTCGATACCGAGATCTTTCAGGATGCGCATCACGTCTGCGCTCTGCGCCTGATTGTCCGCATCCGACATATCGCGGACGTGGAGGATCAGATCGGCTTCCAGCACCTCTTCAAGGGTTGCGCGGAAGGCGGCGACAAGATGCGTCGGCAGGTCGGAGATAAAGCCGACGGTGTCGGACAGGATGACGGTCCGGCCATGCGGCAGCTTCATGCGGCGAAGCGTCGGGTCGAGCGTTGCGAAGAGCATGTCCTCCGCGAGCACGCCTGCGCCGGTAATGCGGTTGAAGAGCGTCGACTTGCCGGCGTTGGTGTAGCCCACCAGTGCCACGATCGGATGCGGCACCTTCTTGCGCTTGGCTCGGTGCAGCTGGCGGGTGCGGACGACCTGCTCCAGCTCGCGCTCCAGCTTGATGATTCGATCCTGCAGCAGACGGCGGTCGGCTTCGATCTGCGTTTCGCCCGGGCCGCCCATGAAGCCGCCGCCGCCGCGCTGGCGTTCAAGGTGGGTCCAGCTGCGGACCAGACGGCCCTTCTGATAGTTTAGATGCGCAAGATCGACCTGCAGCGTGCCTTCCTTCGTGGAGGCGCGGCGGCCGAAGATTTCCAAAATCAGGCCCGTGCGGTCGATGACCTTGGCATTCCACTCCTTCTCGAGATTGCGCTGCTGCACCGGCGTCAGCGGGTGATCGACGATCACCAGGCCGGAATCATGCTCATCGAGCTGCGCCTTGATGTCCTCGATCTTGCCGGTGCCGAGCAGCGTAGCCGGACGCGGGTCGGAGATCGGTACGATCGCGCCGTTGACCACATCCAGATCGATTGCCTCAGCGAGACCGCTCGCTTCCTCAAGGCGGCTTTCCGGCGAGCGGGTCGCAGCTCCTTCGATGGGCGCACTCCTACTCCGCGCCTGCTTGAGCACAGGCACGACGACGGTTGCCCGCATATCATCCCGAAGTCTCTGAGCCTCCGGGATGATGGAATCATTCCTGGTATCGCGTGTCGAAATGACTGCTGACCTTGTTAGGACGCTGCTTCTTCGCTCTCGAACATCTGCATGGGCTGACCCGGCATGATCGTTGAGATCGCGTGTTTATACACGAGTTGCGAATGGCCGTCACGGCGAAGAAGAACGCAGAAATTGTCGAAAGAAGTGACAACGCCCGTGAGCTTTACGCCGTTAATGAGAAAAATTGTGAGAGAAATCTTTTGTTTGCGAACAGTATTGAGAAATAAGTCCTGCAAATTCTGAGAACGTTCCGCCATCGCGCCGCTTCTTTCTTTATTGCCGGCTTGATCTGGCCGGTGAATATTAATCAACCTCTCCTGAAAGACGGATGGTAACCCTCATCCCTTCCGTCCAGCAAATCTTGGTATCAAATCGCAATCTTTTCCGCAACGTCGAAAAAGGCTTCTCGAATATTCTGCGAGATCGTGCCGGGATGACCGTTGGCAATTGTCTGCCCGTCGATGGAAACGACGGGAAAACAAATGCTTGTGGCGGCCGTAATGAAGACCTCGCGTGCCGCCAGCATTTCGGCGACGGTGAAGTTCCGCTCGGCGATCCTGAGGTCGAGCTTCACCGCGACATCCATCAGCGTCGTGCGCGTGATGCCGCGCAGAATACCATGTTCGGCAGGGCGCGTGATCAAGGTGCCGTCGGCGTCGACCATCCAGACATTCGTCGCGGCACCTTCTTTCACGCAGCCGTTGGCATCGACATAGATGGCCTCCTGGGCGCCGGCTTCCTTCGCCTGCTGGCGGACCAGGGCATTCGAAAGAAGACCGACCGTCTTGATATCAACCCGATCCCAGCGATTGTCCGGAACGGTGATCGCCTTGATGCCGTTTGCGTTTTTCTTCGCGATGATCGCGGGATCGGTGCTTTTGGCCGTGATGACCAGCGAAGGCTTGGTGCCTTCAGCCGGAAAGACATGGTCGCGGCGCGCCACGCCGCGCGTCACCTGCAGATAGAATAGGCCGTTGCGTACCTTGTTGCGGCGCGCGGTTTCACGAATCACATGGATCATCGCCTGGCGGCTCATCGGCCAGGTGATACGCAACTCGCCAAGCGAGCGGTTCAAGCGGTCGAGATGGCGTGTGATATCAACGATGTAGCCGTGACGTATTTCGCAGACCTCGTAGACCCCGTCCGCGAACTGGTAGCCGCGGTCTTCGATATGTACCATCGCATCGGCGTGCGGCACGTAGCGGCCATTTACATAGGAAATTCTCGGCATGGAAATCCTGCATCCAAGGCAATGAAATGGGAAACCGGCGCAGAAAATTGCGCCGGAGCAATCAGACGCCGAGCGACTTCAGCTTACGATGAAGCGCCGAGCGCTCCATCCCGACGAATTCCGCGGTGCGCGAGATATTGCCGCCGAAGCGGTTGATCTGCGCGATGAGATAATCTTTCTCGAACATCTCGCGGGCTTCGCGCAGCGGAAGCGTCATGATGTGGTAGTCGTTCTTGGCAGACACCTTGGGCAGCATGTCGCCGAGGTCCGTCGGCAGCATGTCGGCTGTAATCGGCGCATCCGGGCCATCCGAGCGTGCAAGGATCATCAGCCGTTCGATATTGTTGCGCAGCTGTCGGATGTTGCCTGGCCAGTCATGAGCCTGCAGCACCGCCATTGCATCGTCGCCGATGCGGCGCAGGCGGATGCCCGCCTGCTCGGAAATCTGACGCATCAACTGATCGACAAGGAACGGGATGTCTTCCCGGCGTTCGGCCAATGCCGGTACGCGAACGGGGACGACCGCAAGGCGATGGTAAAGGTCCTCGCGGAACCAGCCTTCGGCGATGCGGCTTTCCAGATTGTAAGCCGTCGAAGAGATGATACGGACATCCACCTTCACGCGCTTCGATCCGCCGACGCGCTCGAACTGCTGGTCGACAAGCACGCGCAGGATCTTGTTCTGCGTCTCGCGCGGCATTTCGCCGACTTCATCAAGATAGAGTATGCCGCGGTGGGCTTCTTCCAGCGCCCCGGTCTTGCGCGCTTGGCCAGGGGAGCCTTCCGTCCCGAAGAGGGCGACTTCCATGCGGTCCGGCGTAATGTTCGCAGCGTTCAAGGCCACGAAAGGCCCGTTGGCGCGCGCCGACTTTTTGTGGATCATCCGCGCCACCAGCTCCTTGCCGGAACCAGATGCGCCGAAGATCATGATGCGGCTGTTGGTCGGCGCGACCTTTTCGATCGTCTGGCGAAGCTGCGAGACCGCGACGGAAGTGCCGATCAGTTCGACGGCGTCGCCTGCGCGCCGCTTCAGCTCGGATACCTCCCGCTTCAGCTTTGAGTTTTCCAGCGCGCGTTCGGCAATCAGGATCAGGCGATCAGCCTTGAAGGGCTTTTCGATGAAATCGAAGGCGCCGCGTTTGATGGCGGAAACAGCCGTTTCGATATTGCCGTGGCCCGAAATCATGACGACCGGAATGTCGGGATGGCGCGTCTTAATCTCGTCCAGCAATGAGAGACCGTCGAGCTTGCTGCCCTGCATCCAGATATCCAGGAAAATCAAGCGCGGCGCGCGATCAGAAATCGCGGCGAGCGCGCTGTCGCTGTCATGCGCGGTACGCGTCTCGTGTCCTTCATCAGAGAGGATGCCGGAGACGATCTCGCGAATATCATGCTCATCATCGACGACGAGAATATCAGAGGCCATACACACTTTCCTTGTCATTTGACGCCGGGGCGGCGGGAACCGGCTCGAGACGCGGCAGATGCACGCGGATCATGGCCCCCCTTCCCTGGTCGAAATCGGCGGGCGCATCATGCAGTTCCAACTGCCCGCCATGCTCTTCAATGATCTTCTTGACGATTGCGAGGCCGAGGCCAGTGCCCTTGTCCCGCATCGTCATGTAGGGCTCCAGGATGCTGTGCCGATTTTCCACCGGCAGTCCCCGGCCGTTGTCGATGACGTCGACCGTGAAGCGGTCGCGGCTCTCGTCCAACGACGCCCTAACGAGAACCTTCCGTTGATCGCGCTCGCCACTCGGGACAGCCTCGATGGATTCGACCGCATTCTTGATCAGGTTTCCGAATGCCTGGCCCAGCATGCGGCTGTCGAACTGGCCCTCCAGCGGTTTGTCGCCGAATTCCTGCAGGAAGCTCACATGCGTATTGCCCATCTCACGCAGGAAGATGGCATCGCGGAGAATATTGCGCAGATCGGTCTGTTCCTTCGTCGGCTTGGGCATGCGCGCAAAAGCCGAAAACTCGTCCACCATGCGGCCGATATCGCCAACCTGCCGGATGATCGTATCGGTACACTGATCAAAGACCGTGCGATCCTCCTGATTGATCTGCTTTCCGTAACGGCGCTGGATGCGCTCGGCGGAGAGCTGGATAGGCGTCAGAGGGTTTTTAATCTCATGGGCGATGCGCCTTGCCACGTCGCCCCAGGCCGTCGAGCGTTGCGCGATCACGAGATCGGTAATGTCGTCGAGGGTGATCACGTAGGAATCGCTGGTATCGCGAACTTCCTCGCGCGTGACCTGCACGCTCAGCGTTCGCACCGTTCCGCCGCGCACGAGGGCAATCTGCTTGCGGAAATCGCCGCGGTAGCGCGATGCGGCTTCGCTGAGCACCTGATCGACTTCGGGAGCAATTTCATTCAGCTGCTTCCCGAGCATCTCGCGTGCCGGCAGCGACATCAGCGTCTCGGCAGAACTGTTGACGATGGTGATCCGCCGGTCGTTCTCGACGCCTATCACTGCGGCGGTGACACCCGACAGCACGGCCTCGATGAAGCGGCGGCGGTCGTCCACCTCGTCCTTCGCCTCCAGAATCTCGTCACGCTGTGTGCGGATTTCCGAAATCATCTTGTTGAACGTGCGGGATAGGTTTGCAACGTCGCCATCGACCGCATGAACCGGCACGACGATATCCATGTTGCCGGACGCCACGCTGTCGGCCGCGGTGATTAGCAGGCGGATCGGGCGGACAATCCGGTCGGCAACGGCAATAGCCGTCCAGATCGCCGCAAGCAGCACGATCAGGGCAAAACCGATATAGAGAACCGCGAACGCGATCTGCAGCGAGACGCGACCCGCCTCCATCGAGCGGTATTCCGTCGCGTTTTCCTCCATCATGCGCATTGCGCCCATGACCTTCGGATCGACGGCGCGCACGGTGTAGAGGAACGCGCTTGGAATCTGCTCGAGTTTGATGATGGCGCCGACAAGGTTGGTTACGCCCGGCGGAATGAGCGTCGGCTGGCCAGCGGCGGCTTTCTGCAGGGCATCCTGCGGGATCGCTGGTAACGGCTTCTCGGTCTTGATGTCCGCCTGAACGATGACAGTGCCGTCGCTTTCAACCAGGAATGCGCCAAGCAGCCCGCGGCCCCGCGCCTGACGCGTCATCAACTCCCCGAAGCCCGTGCGGTCGAGGTTGTAAAGCACCCGGTTGCGTTCCAGGTCGTTGGCCATGGAGATGGTCTGGCCCTGCAGATAGCTGGCGTTCTCCATCATGTAGGCTTGGCCGATATTGCGCGATGAACTGACGATGGATTGCGTGCGCAGCGCGAACCAGCGGTCGAGCCCCGCATTCAGCGTGATACTTGCAAAGATCGCCACCAGGATCGCCGGCGTGATGGCGACGATCGAGAACAGGACAACGATCCGGATGTGCAAACGGGCGGCGGCGCGGCCGCGGGTGCGCGCTTTGAGCAACCGCGCAACTTCGCGTCCGATCAGCGCTATCAGTGCAAGCACGAAGAAGGAATTCACCACGACCGAAGTGATGACGACGCGGGTCGTCGGGTCGATCGGCGTCACACCCAGCAGAATGAAGAGCGTCAGCGTCGCGCAGAGCAACGCGCCGCCGGCCAGGACAAGACCCGGCAGCGCAAACAGCGCCCGGCGATCGGTAACGGTCGAGACCGTATCGCTGTCTGCCGCAGGCGGTGCCGCATCCTGCTTCATCAAGTCATCACTCCAAGCGGCAGAAGCCGGTATATCACGGTTCATCGACTGGATATGATCGCCATGCATGCAAAGCCCCCGGCGTCTCAGCCTTCTGCTGAAACGGCGCCGGACAGCCTGAAACATGAGCTTCAGCAGCCTCGATGAGATGGCGAAGTCCAAACCCTATGCGTGACCTTTAAGCAACGCATTGTGGCGAAAATGCAACGCGGCCTGCAGCCTTGTCAAGCTGTTCGAGAGCTTCTGTAAACGGAGACGCCGAGTTCGCGGATCTTTTTGCGCAGCGTATTGCGGTTGAGTCCGAGCAAATCCGCCGCTTTGATCTGGTTGCCGCGCGTGGCCGTCAATGCGGCGAGGATCAGCGGATATTCCAGTTCCGTCAGCACCCGGTCGTAAAGGCCCGGAGGCGGCAGATTCTCGCCGAAACTTGCGAAATAAGTTCGCATGTTTTCTTCCACTGCCTGGGCAATCGTCATCGATCCCGCACGGATCGGCCCCTTGTCGATCGGGCTGTCCGGCACGTCGGAACGAAGCTCGGCTTCGATTATCTCGCGCGTGATCACGTCCTGTGGATAAAGTGCCACCAAGCGGCGGATAAGGTTCTCCAACTCGCGCACATTGCCCGGCCAGGCGTAGGCCTTCATCAGCTCAATAGCTTCCTGGTCAAACCGCTTGGTACCGAGCCCTTCCTTTTCGGCCTGCTGGATGAAGTGCCGAACCAGGTCCGGAATATCCTCGGCGCGGTCGCGCAACGGCGGAAGCCGTAGCGGGACGACGTTCAAACGGTAATAGAGATCCTCGCGGAAGAGCCCCTGGTTGATCGCCTGCTTCAGATCCTTGTTGGTCGCCGCGACGATGCGGACGTCCGTGCGGATCGGCGTGCGCCCGCCGACAGTCGTATATTCGCCCTGCTGCAGGACGCGCAAAAGACGCGTTTGTGCGTCCATCGGCATATCGCCGATTTCATCGAGGAAGAGCGTGCCGCCTTCGGCCTGTTCGAAGCGGCCGGTGGAACGGGTCTGCGCCCCGGTAAAGGCGCCCTTTTCGTGGCCGAAGAGCTCGGATTCGATGAGGTCACGAGGGATGGCCGCCATGTTGATCGCCACAAACGGTCCGTTGCGGCGCTTGCCGTAATCGTGCAACGCGCGGGCCACAAGCTCCTTGCCGGTACCGGATTCACCCGTGATCATCAGCGTCAGGTCGGTCTGCATCAGGCGGGCAAGGACGCGATAGATTTCCTGCATGGCCGCGGAACGGCCGACAAGCGGCATGCCGTCCTGCATGTCTTCGTCGAGCTTGGCTGGTTTCTTTTTCGGCTCCGCCAGCGCGCGACCGATAATGCCGATGAGTTCCGTCAGGTCGAAGGGCTTTGGAAGATAGTCGTAAGCGCCCTTCTCGGAGGCTTTGATGGCCGTCATGAATGTGTTCTGCGCGCTCATGACGAGCACCGGCAGCTCGGGACGAGCCTTCTTGATTCTCGGCAGCAGATCGAAGGCATTCTCGTCCGGCATCACCACGTCAGTCACGACCAGATCGCCCTCGCCAGCCGAAACCCAGCGCCAGAGCGTGGCGGCATTGGAGGTGATGCGAACATCATAACCTGCACGGCTGAGCGCCTGGTTTAGCACGGTACGGATGGCCGCGTCATCATCCGCGACGAGGATCGTTGCTGTCATCGAGAAGTTCCTGTTGGGTTTGCAATTGCCGCATCATCGGCCGAAGCATCCTTGGAAGCCGGCATAAGGACGCGGAACGTCGTCTTGTTGTTCTGGCTGTCGCATTCGATGATGCCGCCGTGATCGCCGATGATCTTGGCGACCAGTGCAAGGCCGAGGCCGCTGCCGTTCGTCTTTGTGGTGATGAACGGATCGAAGAGATGCGGCAGCAAGTCGGACGGCACGCCGGGACCGTTGTCTTGCACGCAGAACTCCAGCGGCAGCGAGATTTTTTCGCGCGTTCCGGCGACAGAAAGGCGGATGCCGGGGCGATAGGCCGTCGTCAGCATGATCTCGCCGTCCTGCCGGTCTCCGACTGCTTCGGCTGCATTCTTCACGAGGTTGAGAAAGACCTGCACGAGCTGATCGCGGTTGGCGTAAACTGCAGGTAGCGACGGATCGTAATTCTCGGTGATGCGGATGTGCCGGGCAAAGCCTGCCTTTGCCACCGCCTTCACATGGTCGAGCACCGAATGGATGTTGACGGGCAGACGATCGACAGGGCGCTCGTCTGAGAAGACCTCCATGCGATCGACCAGCGACACGATGCGGTCGGTCTCGTCGCAGATGAGCCTCGTCAGCGCGCGGTCCTCATCGACGACCGACTGCTCGAGAAGCTGGGCCGCACCACGAATGCCGGAGAGCGGATTCTTGATTTCGTGGGCGAGCATGGATGCAAGGCCCGTCACCGACCGGGCGGCCGCCCGGTGCGTCAGCTGACGGTCGATCTTGTCGGCCATCGAACGCTCCTGGAACACCACGACGACGGAGCCGGGCTCGCTGATCACCGGCGCGACGTAGATATCGACCAGCTTGTCTTGGCCAAGACGGGGCGAACTCAGGTCGACGCGGTATTCGTTGACGGGCGCCCTGCGCTCCCGCACCTGATCGATCAGGGCCAGTAGCGGGCTTCCGAACGGAATGAAGGTGGAAATCTTGTAGCGGGCAAGGTGCGAGGCGCTGGCGCCGAAGAACGATTCCGCCTCCCAGTTCGCGAAGGCGATCAAGCCCGCCTCGTCGACCATCACCACCGGATTCTGGATCGCGTTCAGCACTGCCATCGCAACGCCACCGGTATGATCGGCTTGAACCTTGTCCATCATGCCGCCTCCCGGCTCTTTGAAATTTCCAAACCGGCCGCCAGCGCATCGCGAAGGCGCGAGACTACTTCTGCCCGTGTATGCGATGTCATGATTGCCGCCTTCTGCGAAACCGGCAGCAACGGTGCGAAACGCTCCAGATACCAGCCGAGGTGCTTGCGGGCATGGCGGATAGCCGGTGCCTCGCCATAGAAATCCAGCATCATTTCGTAGTGCTCGACGGCAATGTCCGGTATTTTCTCCCGCAACGGCGCGGGTGCGCCAGCCAGCACGCCTGCGTGCCATGGCCGCCCCTGACAACCCCGGCCGATCATCACCACATCAGCGCCCGAGCGGCGAAGGATCTCCTGCGCATCTGCATTTGTGTCGACATCGCCGTTTGCGATCAGCGGAACCGAAATTGCGTTGCGAACGGCGCGGATCGCGTCCCAGTTCGCCTTGCCTTCGTAAAACTGCATCCGCGTACGGCCATGAATGGTGATCAGCTTTACCCCTGCAGCTTCGGCACGCTTGGCGATCTCTGGTGCGTTAATCGAATTGTCGTCCCAGCCGAGCCGCATCTTCAGCGTCACCGGAACATCGACAGCCTTCACGGTTGCCTCGATAAGGCTCAGCGCATGATCCGGATCGCGCATCAGCGCCGAGCCGGAATAGCCGCCGATCACCTTCTTGGCCGGACAACCCATGTTGATGTCGATGATGTCGGCGCCGCTATCGGCCGCGATCTTGGCCGCCTGCGCCATCCAATGCGCCTCGCGGCCGGCGAAGCTGCACCATATGCGGCTTGAAGCCGGCAGCCCTCAGTCGCGACCATGATTCGGCGGTATTGTTCACGAGCTCCCTGCTCGCTACCATCTCGGTTACAACCAGGCCTGCGCCGTAGCGCCAGGCGAGTTGCCTGAAGGGCATGTCGGTGACGCCGGACATCGGCGCCAGCACAACGCGGTTGCGCACGGAGACATTTCCGATCTGCAAGGGCGCCGCAAGATTTACTGGATGCAATTGATTATCTTTCAGGCACACGATACTGCTGCACTATTTTTAGCCATACTAAGGGGGCTTGCCAAGAGGCTTCGGTGAGAATTGATATTTTTTGGGCAGATGCTGGAAAGCGAACCGCGAAGACGATAGAGCAGTCACGCCGCTTTCCGCACATTTTTAGGGATTTATGCCGCAAATGCATTCGAAGCAACCGATCTCGGCTGGAATTGTCATCGTTGCTGCCGGCCGCGGCGAGCGGGCGGGCTCGCATGAGGAAGGTCCGAAGCAATACCGATTAATCGGCGGAAAGCCGGTTATCACGCATACGCTGGAAAACTTCATGACATGGGAGCACGCCGCCCACGTCGTCGTCGTCATCCATCCCGACGACGATGCGCTGGTCGCAAAGGCATTTCGCCAGGCGCTGTCCGCCACGCCGATCGAAGCCGTTCACGGCGGTGAAACGCGACAGCAGTCTGTTCTCGCCGGACTGAGGCACCTGAAAAACAAAGGCATTACGCATGTCCTCATTCATGACGCCGTTCGCCCCTTCTTCGACCACCAGCTTCTCGATCGCATTGCCGATGCACTGGCCGGCGGCGCGCCGGCGGTCCTGCCCGCAATGCCTGTTGCCGACACGCTGAAGCGGGCTGACGGTACGGGCACGGTTCTGGAAACGGTGTCGCGCGAGCATCTTTTCGCGGCCCAGACGCCGCAATCCTTCGTCTATGACACCATCCTCTCGGCGCATGAAAAGGCAAGCGAGATCGGCCGCACGGATTTCACAGACGACGCATCAATCGCCGAATGGGCGGGGATTCCCGTGACGATCGTCGAAGGTGCTGCCGACAACGTGAAACTGACGGTCAAACGGGATATCGCCCTTGCCGACGACCGACTTTCGTCATCGCAGCTGCCCGACGTGCGCACCGGCAACGGCTATGATGTGCATCAATTGGAAGCCGGCGACGGGGTCACGCTGTGCGGCGTCTTCATCCCGCACGACCAGCGGCTCAAGGGCCATTCGGATGCGGACGTCGCGCTGCATGCCCTGACGGACGCGCTGCTTGCCACCTGTGGCGCAGGCGATATCGGCGATCACTTCCCGCCTTCGGACCCACAATGGAAGGGTGCCGCCTCGCGCATCTTCCTCGAACATGCGGCGAAGATCGTGCGCGATCGCGGCGGCACGATCATGAATGCCGACGTCTCGCTGATTGCCGAAGCGCCGAAAGTCGGCCCGCACCGCCACGCGATGCGGACCAATCTCTCCGAATTTCTGGGTATCTCGATCGACCGCTGCTCAGTGAAGGCCACGACGAACGAGACGATCGGCTTTGTCGGCCGCCGCGAGGGCATTGCGGCGATCGCAACCGCGACCGTCGTCTATCGCCGAGCAAAGGGGTAAGTATGTTCACCGCCGACATTCTCTCGCTCGCGGAGACCATCGTGCGCGATTTCACGACGGCAAAGAAAATGATCTCAACTGCTGAAATCCTGCACCGGGGGGCTGATTGCCGGCGCGCTCACCGAGATCTCCGGCTCCTCGGCAGTCGTCGATCGCGGTTTCGTCACATATACCAATACCGCCAAGATCGAGATGCTCGGCGTTCAGGAACGCACACTCGAAAGCTTCGGCGCCGTTTCCGAGGAGACTGCGCTGCAGATGGCGCACGGCGCCCTTTTCCGCTCCCGCGCCGACGTCGCGGTCGCCGTGACAGGGATTGCCGGGCCGAGCGGGGGCTCGCCGCAAAAGCCGGTCGGATTGGTTCATCTGGCGGCGAAATCGCGCACCGGCGCCCTCATCCGCCGCAAGATGCTCTATGGCGATATCGGCCGCGACAGGGTGCGTCTTGCAACCGTACAGACCGCGCTGGAAATGCTGATCGAACTCCAGGAAAACCGGGCCTAATCCTGCGCTTGGAACAAAGAGCACTGGCGCCCGTTCCTATGCCGGATTTCATTCCGCAAAGGGTTACGTCGATGAGATATCTGGCCGCAATGGGAGTTGCTTTGAGCCTGGGCTGCGTATCGGCTGCCGAGGCCCCGTCAAACTATCAGACATATCATGGAATCCGCGTCGATTCCCGACCCTGTCTTGCTGGCGAAATACGACCGTGCACTTGGATATTGCCAGTACGAGGCGATGTCCTGGCGAAGAGGGTCGCCCAACCCGTACAGCCTCGTTTACAACGCGGCCCTGAGAAGTTGCCTGTCCCGGCGTAACTTTATTGATCGGGGGGCATATGCCTATCCGGCAAATCGGTACTTCTATCACTTCTTCGATCGGTAAGGCTGTCAGGACACGGCCGTCTGGCGACTATCCGGTAGACCGCTTCCGCCCTCTTTTCGAAGGCCTCGGAAAACATGCGGAAGGCGCGGTCGAACATCGAGCCCATCAGCGCACCGAGGATGCGACTCTTGAACTCGTAGTCGATGAAGAAATGGATGGTACAGCCGTCACCGACGGCCTCCTCAAAGCGCCAGCGATTGTCGAAGCGCACGGAACGGCCCGTCGATATATTCGACGTCGATGAAGCGCTCCGCCTTGTTCAGCAGCACCTGCGTCGTGAAGGTCTCGCGGATCGCCTTGTAGCCGACGGTCATGTCGGCAATCAGCAAGATCTTGCCGTCGCGCTCCTTGCAGCTGCGGATGCTCAAGGCTTCGCAGAGCGGCAGGCATTCCGGAGAGCGTTCCACATCGGCCACGAGGTCGAACATCTGATCAGCGGAGTGCGGGACGCGGTGATGCGTTTCCGAATTGCGGCATGATCGGCAGTTAAGCGGGAGAACCGAGAAGATCAAGAAGCTCGCGCATCTGATGGCGTGATTTTAGCTGGAGAACCGGGACATCGGGGCCGTGGGCGGCCATGGCGCCGAGAACCGGGGGGAATGCTGCTTTTTCGAAATTCCAGATGTAGCGCAGGAATTCGAGATCGACCTTCTCCGGACAGCCCGGCGTCATTTCCGGCCGTGTACGCCCAATCCACTTCAGCCAGCGGCTGACGGCGCCCCAAACGCATATCAGACGCGGCATGCGGACCCATAGGACGATATCGGTCCGCGGCAGCCGGAGATCAAAGCTCGACGAGGTCGGGCTTCCGTCCATGATCCAGCGATCCCGCTTGATCCGTTCGGCTATCAACGCCCGCTGCTCCGGCCGTGCGCGTGCGACCCAGCCCGGCAGCCGAGAAGAACTCGCGATCCATGGAAATGAAGGGCAGGCTGAAGCGCGTTGCGATCGTCCGCGCAAGCGTGGTCTTGCCGCCGCCGGAGCAGCCGATGACGAGTACGCGATCAGCTGTCTTTAGCCGGTGGGCGGCATCCCTGACATCGCTCATCCAGGCCATGGCATCCTCCACAGAAAAAGCCGCGGGGACGATCGCCGCGGCTTTTAGAAAATACAAGCCTTCGTTGATTATTCCCCCGCCATCAGCAGCTTCTTTTCGCGTGCCGCCCTCAATCGGGTGAAATCGTCGCCGGCGTGGTGCGAAGAGCGGGTGAGCGGGCTCGATGCCACCATTCAGGAAGCCCTCGGCGTAGGCGACGGTTTCGTAGGACTTGAATTCGTCCGGCGTCACGAACTTCTCGATCTTGTGGTGCTTGCGGGTCGGCTGCAGGTACTGGCCGATCGTCAGGAAGTCGACGTCGGCGGTGCGCACGTCGTCCATCAATTGGAGCACTTCGTTGCGCTCTTCGCCAAGGCCAACCATGATGCCGGACTTGGTGAACATCGTCGGGTCCAGTTCCTTCACGCGCTGCAGCAGGCGAATGGAGTGGAAAATAGCGGGCGCCTGGACGGACCGTCAGGTAGTTCGACGGCACGGTTTCCAGATTGTGGTTGAACACATCCGGCTTGGCGGCGACAACGCGCTCCAGGGCGCCCGGCTTGCGCAGGAAGTCCGGCGTCAGGATTTCGATCGTTGTTGCCGGCGAGGCGGCGCGGATCGCCCAGATCACCTTCTCGAAATGCTCAGCACCGCCGTCTTCCAGATCGTCGCGGTCGACCGAGGTGATGACGACGTGGGAAAGGCCCATCTCCTTCACGGCCTTGGCGACGTTCTCAGGCTCTGCCATGTCGAGCGCGTTCGGCTTGCCAGTCGAGACGTTACAGAAGGCGCAGGCAACGGGTACAGACCCCGCCCCATGATCACGAAGGTCGCGTGCTTCTTGTCCCAGCACTCGCCGATATTCGCGACATCCGGCTTCTTCGCAGACGGTGACGAGCTTGTTTTCCTTCACGATCGCGCGCGTTTCGGCATAGCCCTTCGAGGTCGGGGCCTTGACGCGGATCCAGTCCGGCTTGCGCATGACTTCCGTATCGGGGCGGTTCGCCTTTTCCGGATGCCGCACGCGCTTGACGTCGGGATTGACCGTGTCGAGAATGGTTACCATTGCCGTATCGACTTTCCGCCCGCCCCATGCGGCTTCGTCATCCGTCTCGCACATAAGCGTTTTGCGCGAGCCTTACAATTCGAGTTCGTGATGCGCATTATCGCCGCACCGAGCCGGGCGATGAATATCAGCAGGCAGGCGCCGAGGAAACCGGTGACGAAGTAGCCGAGCCGTCCTGCGGCCACCTCGACATGGAATTGCGCCAGGATGGCGGTCGCGACCACCGAACCGACGATGCCGAGCACGATGTTCAGCACAATGCCATATCGCGCTTCCATCAGCTTGCCGGCGAGCCAGCCCGCAAAACCGCCGATGATGATTGCCGCTATCCAGCCGACGCCTTCCATGATGATCTTTTTTCCCTAAGCTATCGCCCTTGCAATCAACACCACGACAATGGCGCCGACTGTGGCGTGAATGATCTGCACGACCAACACATTCTCAATGCCGAGCGATATACCCAGGGCATTGAACAGAAACCCGCCCACGAACGCGCCGATGATGCCGCTGAGCAAGGTACTGAATCCGCCTCCGCCGACCACCAAGCTCGCGAGGAAGCCCGCAACGAGGCCGATCAGCAGGAAGACAAGCCATGCCTGCGTCTCCATAGACATCATGATTTCCTTTCGTTTTTTCTACCTCGGATAGAGGGTGGAAAGGGAAATTATAAGACGTTCAACACTCGGCCGTAGGCGTCCGAGCACGGCTCTCCTGCATCAATCTCGCTGAGACCGTCGGGTGCGGGAAGACCGTGTGCATCAGCTCTTCCTCGGTGGTCTCGAGGTTCATGCGCGATCGACGAAGCCCTGGATCAGCTCGGTTACCTCAGCGCCGACCATGTGTGCGCCGAGAAGCTCGCCGGTCTTCTTGTCGAAGATCACGTCTTCACGAAGCCCTCGGCCTCGCCGAGCGCGATCGCCTTGCCGTTGCCGATGAAGGGGAAGCGGCCGACGCGGATGTCGTAGCCCTGCTCCTTCGCCTTGGCTTCGGTGAGGCCGACGGAGGCGATCTGCGGACTGACAATAGGTGCAGCCCGGGATCTTGCGCCTTGTCCATCGGCGTGCGTGTGCAGGCCGGCGATGCGTCTCGACGCAGATCACGCCCTCGTGCTCGGCCTTGTGCGCCAGCATCGGCGGGCCGGCGACGTCGCCGATCGCGTAGATGCCCGGCACGCTGGTCAGGCCGTAGACCGTCAACGTGACCACAGTCAGCCGCGCTCCGATCTTCACCCCGAGCGTTTCGAGGCCGAGCAATTCTCGATGTTGCCCTGCACGCCGACGGCCGACGATCATGCGCTCCGCGGTGATCGTGCTGCGATCTTCCGCCCTCAGCCGTCATCGACGTGTGGCGGTGGTGCTAGCCGGCGCCCTTCTCCACCTTCGCCACCTTGGCGCCCGTGACAGGATCTTCATGCCGCTGCTTCTCGCAGCTGCTTGCGGGCGATGGGCGGTCGACTCTCCGCATCCTCGACCGGCAGGATCGTGCGGCAGCACCTCGACCACGGTCACCTCCGACGCCCATCGGTGCGGTAGAAGCACGCGAACTCGATGCCGATGGCGCCCCAGCCCATCACGATCGAGCGACTTCGGCATGGACGGCCGGCACCATGCGCCTCGAAATCGGTCCAGATCAGCTTGCCGTCCGGCTCGATGCCCGGCAGCGCGCGCGGACGCGCGCCGGTCGCGACGATGATGTGCTCCGCCGTCGTACTGTGCCGGGCTCCAGCACGCCTCTTCGGCACCGGATGCTGCGGCTGCATGGCGGCCGGCTTCGGACGCCGTGGACGACGACGACTCTCGCCCGGCTTGGAGATGCTTGGCTTCGCCCCAGATCACGTCCACCTTGTTCTTCTTCAGCAGCGATGCCGACGCCGCCGTTGAGCCGTGCCCGAGACGCCGCGCGAACGGGCGACGACGGCAGCTTCGCATCGGCAGCCGACCTTGCCCTGCGCCGAACGAGGCCGTAATCCTTCGGCGTGCGTGGAATGGTCGTGGTAGTCTCGGCCGAGCGCAGCAGCGCCTTGGTCGGGATGCAGCCCCAGTTCAGGCAGATGCCTCCCAGGTGCTCGCGTTCGACGATCGCGGTCTTCAGACCGAGCTGGCCGGCACGCACGGCGGCGACATAGCCGCCCGGACCGGAGCCGATGATGATGACGTCGTAGTTCTGCGAGCCACGTTTTCCTGCCTTTTTTATCCGGCGAGGCGGGTCAGAAGCACCCACTCGTGTTTCCTGCTGTTTTTCAGAAAAGCGCCACGGCCTCAGCGCGGGCGGCTTGCGAAAATCCATTCTTCTCGTACAGCGCGAGCGCTGCCTCATTATCACTTGCGGTGATCAGGCTGACGGCCCGCTCTCCCGCCTTCTCGATCTGATCGCCCAGCAATCGCTTTCCGATGCCAATGCCGCGCAGATGGCGGTAGACGGCCAGAGTGCCGATGAACCAGTTTCCGGCCGCCTGCTTCTGTAGCGCTATTACCGGCTCCAGCGCCGGACGATCCCGCCGCGATCGCTCTCGATCTCTTCGCCAAGCGCATAGCCCACCGCCGTTCCGGCGATCTCGCCGTGCAGCCTCGGCAATCACCGCACTCTGCCAATTCCCCCACCCGCCATCGCGGCTCATCTTCATCCGGCCCCGCTCCAGCGGCGTGTCGGCGCTGCTGCCCGCCACCTCCGCCAACCAAAGCCAGGAAGCAAAGCCGTGCGAGCCGATGTCCACGAGGATGGCCAGCTCCGCCGCGTCCCGCCGTTCTGCCGGCCGCAGCGCGGCGAAAGCGGCCATGGTCAGAGCCCCAGCATCATCCGTACCGTTGAATGTCCAGCCCGCGCCCGAGAGCACGGGTATTTTCCGCATCGAGATGGATGCCGTCGACCGGTGTCGTCTTCGCGACCGAGTTGCCGTCGAAGAATCCGCAACCGAGTTCGTCGGCAAGGTCACGATAAAGCGTTGCAAGTTTTGTCGAATTCCTCGATACCGCCCGGGAACGAAGCGGCAAACGGCACATTCCCTGTCGCGCAGATCGCCGGCGGTGCTATGATTAGGATGTCCGGCCCATCGTACTCGAAGGGCCAGGCATGAGTGCGGACCAGGCGCACCAGGCGGCCGATGCCCTGGCAGGCGGCAAAAGCCGATCCCGCCACGACCGACTTCATGTCGTTGGTTCCGAGCATGATGATGACGAGATCAAGCGGCGCATGCGTCTGCAGGATCGTCGGCAGGACGCGCGCACCGTTGCGGTCGCAATCGGCGAGATGGTCGTCGAAAGCGGTCGTCCGGCCATTCATTCCTTCCGGAATGACATGCGCCGCACCGCCAAGCGCTGCCTGCAGCACGCTCGACCAGCGGTCCTCATAGGCATGCCGCCTCAGCGAAACAGGATCGTAGCCCCAGGTCGGCGAGTCAGCCATAGCAAAGAACGGTCTTCGTCATTTCCGTCTCCGCTCAATGATCAGACAAGCATGCTCATCGGGTTTTCGATATAGGCCTTGAAGGCCTGCAGCAACTCGGCGCCGAGCGCACCGTCGACGCAACGGTGGTCGGTCGAAAGCGCGACGCCGATCACGGTCGCGATCGCCACTTCGCCCTTCTTGAGCAACGACGCGCTGCTCGCCGGCGCCGACCGCAAGGATCGTCGCATGTGGCGGGTTGACGACGGCTGCGAAGTCCTTCACGCCCATCATGCCCATGTTCGAGACCGAGGTCGTGCCGCCCTGGTATTCCTCAGGTTTCAGCTTGCGGTCCTTGGCGCGCTTGCCGAGATCACGCATCTCGTTGGAGATGGCGGACAGCGTCTTTTCTTCAGCCTTGCGAACGATCGGGGTGATCAGCCCGCCTGGAATGGAGACGGCGACGCCGACATCGGCATGCTTGTGCTTGACCATGTTGTTTTCGGTCCAGGACACATTCGCGTCCGGAACGTCTCGCAGCGCAAGCGCCATCGCCTTGATGACCATGTCGTTGACAGAAAGCTTGTAGGCCGGGGCACCATCCTTGCGCGGGGCGGAATTGTTGAGCTGGGCACGGAGCGCCAGCAGCGCATCCAGTTCGCAATCGACGGTGACGTAGAAGTGCGGGATGGTCTGCTTGGATTCCACCAGACGGCGGGCAATCGTCTTGCGCATGCCGTCATGCGGCACCAGCTCGTAGGAGCCTGGCTCAAAGAGCTTGAGGACAGCCTCTTCCGTTGCCCCCTTGGCTGCAGCCGGAGCCGGGGCCGCAGCAGCCTGCTGCGCCGCCGCAGGGGGCGCCGCTTTAGCGCCACCACCGGCGACGGCGGCCTCGACATCGCTCTTAACCACGCGGCCGCGCGGGCCGGAACCGGCAATTGCGGAAAGATCTATACCGGCTTCCTTGGCCAGACGCCGCGCGAGTGGCGAGGAGAAGGTGCGTGTGCCGCCCTCGCCCTTCGGGGCGGCCTGGAGCGGCACCTCAGGGTGAGGGCTCACATTGGCATTTGCGGCAAGCAGGGCAGCGGCTGGTGCGGTGCCTTTGCCTGCCTCATCGCGAGGGGCGGAAGCGCTTTGGGCTTTCGCTTCCAAGGACGAGGCAGCAGCCGAACCCGCGCCGCTTGCAGCGACAGCAACGTCCTCGCCTTCGCCGGCAAGAACCGCGATCAGCGCATTGACCTTGACACCTTCCGTACCGGCCGGAACGACGATCTTGGCAATCGTGCCCTCATCGACGGCTTCGACTTCCATTGTCGCCTTGTCTGTCTCGATCTCGGCGATCACATCGCCGGACTTGACGGTGTCGCCTTCCTTGACGAGCCATTTGGCCAGATTGCCTTCTTCCATCGTCGGAGAAAGGGCTGGCATCGCGACGTTCGATAGGCATCGAAATACCCTCCCCTTGTTATTTGTAGCAGACGGCCTTCACCGCATCGACGACTTCGCCGACATTCGGCAGAGCCAGCTTCTCGAGGTTGGCCGCATAGGGCATTGGCACGTCCTTGCCGGCAATCGTCAGGATCGGGCGCGTCGAGATAGTCGAAGGCCGTGCTCCATGACGCGGGTGGCGATCTCCGTGCCGACGCCCGACTGCGGATAGCCTTCCTCGACGGTGACGCAAGCGGCCCGTCTTCTTGACCCATTCGATGACGGTCGGCGGGTCCATCGGACGGATCGTGCGCAGGTCGATCGACCTCGGCCTCGATGCCAAGTTCCTTCGCCAGTTCCGCGGCGGCCTTCAGTGGCGTAGGTCATGCCGATGCACCCACGAAACGACGGTCGACGTCCTTGCCCGGACGGTGGATACGGGCCTTGCCGATCGGCACGAACGAAGTCATCGAGCTTCGGCACGTCGAAGTGCTGGCCGTAGAGGATTTCGTTCTCGAGGAAGACGACCGGGTTCGGATCGCGGATGGCGGCCTTTAGCAGGCCCTTGGCGTCCGACGCCGTGTACGGCATGACGACCTTGAGGCCCGGGATGCTGCGAGTACCAGGCCGCGTAGTCCTGGCTGTGCTGGGCGCCAACGCGGGCAGCCGCGCCGTTCGGGCCGCGGAACACCATCGGTGCGCCCGATCTGGCCGCCGGACATGTAGAGCGTCTTGGCGGCCGAGTTGATGATCTGGTCAATCGCCTGCATGGCGAAGTTGAAGGTCATGAACTCGACGATCGGCCGTAGGCCGGCCATAGCCGCGCCGACGCCGATGCCGGCAAAGCCGTGCTCGGTGATCGGGGTGTCGACCACGCGGCTTGCGAGCCGAACTCCTGCAAGAGGCCCTCGAGTTACCTTGTAGGCGCCCTGGTACTCGGCAACTTCCTCGCCCATCGACGAAGACGCTCGTCGTCGCGCGCGCATCTCCTCGGCCATGGCGTCGCGAAGCGCTTCGCGAACGGTCATCGACACCATCTCGGTGCCCGTCCGGGATTTCCGGATCGTTCGGAACGACAAGCCTTAGGCTCGGCCGGGAACGGACGCCGTGCGGCGGCCGGGATGGTTTTCCGGTCGGCCTGACGGAGCCTCGTCAGCGGCGGAGCCGGCTGCTGCGGCGCCGGCGCTGCGGCGGAGATGTCCGAAGCCGATTCGCCGTCCTCGCCAGCAGCACGGCGATCTTGGCGTTCACCTTGACGTTTTCGGTGCCGGCCGGGACCAGCAGCTTGCCGATCACGCCTTCGTCGACGGCTTCGACTTCCATCGTCGCCTTGTCGGTCTCGATCTCGGCAATCACGTCGCCGGACGTGACCTTGTCGCCTTCTTTCTTGAGCCACTTGGCCAGCGTGCCCTCTTCCATCGTCGGAGAGAGGGCGGGCATGAGGATATCGATAGGCATGGGTTCCCTCCCCGATTAGAGCAGAATGTCGGTGTAGAGCTCGGATACATCCGGCTCTGGATCGGCCTGGGCGAAATCGGCGCTGTCGGCGACGATATCGCGCACGTCCTTGTCGATGGACTTCAGGTCATCTTCCGACGCCCAGCCCTTCTCGATGAGGCGCAGGCGCACCTGCTCGATCGGATCGGATTCGGAGCGCATCTTCTGCACTTCGTCCTTCGAACGATACTTCGCCGGGTCGGACATCGAATGGCCGCGATAGCGATAGGTCAGCATTTCGAGGATCATCGGACCCTTGCCGGAACGGGCAATACTCGATCGCTTCATCGGCAGCAGCCTTGACGGCGCGCACGTCCATGCCGTCCACCTGCATCGCCCGGAATGCCGAAGGACGCGCCGCGCTTGGAGAAATCGGCCTGCGCCGTCGCGCGAGCGGTCGAGGTGCCCATGGCGTAGCGGTTATTCTCGATCACGTAGATGACGGGCAGCTTCCAGAGCTGCGCCATGTTGAAGCTTTCGTAGACCTGGCCCTGGTTGGCCGCGCCGTCGCCGAAATAGGCGAGGCTGACATTGTCATTGCCGCGATACTTGTTGGCGAACGCGAGGCCGGTGCCGAGCGAAACCTGGGCGCCGACGATGCCGTGGCCGCCGTAGAAATGTTTTTCCTTGGAGAACATGTGCATGGAGCCGCCCTTCCCCTTGGAATAGCCGCCCCTGCGTCCCGTCAGCTCCGCCATCACGCCGCGCGCGCTCATGCCGGTCGCCAGCATATGGCCGTGATCGCGGTAGCCGGTTATGACCTGATCGCCTTCCTTGAGCGCAAACTGCATGCCGACGACAACGGCTTCCTGGCCGATATAAAGGTGACAGAAACCGCCGATGAAGCCCATGCCGTACAGCTGGCCCGCCTTTTCCTCGAAACGGCGGATGAGCAGCATTTCGCGATAGGCCTTAAGTTCGGTATCGCGGTCGAAATCGGCGATAGCCCCGCCATTCGATTGCTTGCTCTGAGGTTTTGCGCTGGTTTTGCGGCTGGAAACGGTCGCGGTCTTTCGCGGCGCCATTCAACCCTCCCTATGGGTTTGTCGTTTGTTAGGTGGCGCGTACCATAGGGAAGAAATTTGGCCACAGCAATGCCATAAATGCATGGCACGTATTCTGCTTTAAATAATTGATAAAGCTACACAATTGCCAATTAACTTGTTTCTGGTTAATTGGCATAAGAATTGAATATGACGATTTCGTCGGCCCGCGACATGTTCAATTGATAGCGGGCTTTTTCGTCCAGCATGTCCTTGTCGAGCGAGCCATCGCTCAACAGCGCGACTTGCTGCTCCAGTGTTCGCGTTTCGCCTTCAAGACCGCAAGCTCACGCTCGCGCGCAATTCGGCGCTTCTCGAAGCCTTCGGTGGCCCGGAGACCATAGTCGCCGTGAATGCAGTGATAACCGAAATAGGAGAGAAAAGCGACCGTCATGGCCGGAATGACGAACCGACCGATCTTTCTCTTCTTATGATGCTTTGTCCACATACGCGCACATGCTCTCAAACGCATTACCTATTTAACCAGCTTACGCCTGAGAGATTAACCGTCCGTTGACTATGAACTTAGAGCAAAAAAACCCGCGCCGGTGAAGCGCGGGTTCAAGGATCTGATTTTTAAAGGCTATCAGCCACGGATGATCGAGCGGCCGGCATAGCGAGCCTGCGGGCCAAGGCCCTCTTCGATGCGGATCAGCTGGTTGTACTTCGCCAGACGGTCGGAGCGCGACAGCGAGCCCGTCTTGATCTGACCGCAGTTGGTCGCGACGGCGAGATCGGCGATCGTGGAGTTTTCGGTCTCGCCCGAGCGGTGTGACATGACGGCGGTATAGGCTGCCTTGTGCGCGGTATTGACGGCGTCGAGCGTTTCGGTCAGCGATCCGATCTGGTTGACCTTCACGAGGATCGAGTTGGCGACACCCATGCGGATGCCGTCGCGCAGGCGCTCCGAGTTGGTGACGAAAAGATCGTCGCCCACCAGCTGCACCTTCTTGCCTGCGAGGTCCGTCAGGGCCTTCCAGCCGTCCCAATCGTCTTCAGCCATGCCGTCCTCGATCGAGATGATCGGGTACTTGCCGGCGAGATCGGCGAGGTATTCAGCCATGGCGCCCGATTCAAGCGTGCGCCCCTCTCCTTCGAGAACATACTTGCCGTCCTTGAAGAATTCGGTCGAAGCGCAATCGAGACCGAGGCAGATGTCATCGCCTGGCTTGTAGCCGGCTTTCTCGATCGACTTCATGATGAAGTCGAGCGCTTCGGGCGCGCTCTTCAGGCCCGGCGCGAATCCGCCCTCGTCGCCGACATTGGTGTTGTGCCCCTGGGCCGAGAGCTCCTTCTTGAGGACGTGGAAGACTTCCGAGCCCATGCGAACCGCTTCGCGGATCGAATCGGCGCCGACCGGCATGATCATGAATTCCTGGAAGTCGATCGGATTGTCGGCATGCGCGCCGCCGTTGATGATGTTCATCATCGGAACCGGCAGCAGATGCGCGCTCGCGCCCCCAACGTAGCGATAGAGCGGAAGGCCGGCAGCCTGGGCGGCAGCCTTGGCGACGGCGAGCGATACTCCGAGGATGGCATTGGCGCCGAGGCGGGCCTTGTTTGCCGTGCCGTCCAGTTCGATCATGATGTTGTCGATCTGGATCTGGTTCTCGGCATCGATGCCGCCGATCGCGTCGAAGATTTCCGTATTGGCAGCTTCGACGGCCTTTTCAACACCCTTGCCGAGATAGCGCTTGCCGCCGTCGCGAACTTCGACGGCCTCATGCGCACCGGTCGAGGCGCCGGACGGCACAGCCGCACGGCCCATACTGCCGTCTTCGAGATAGACATCGACTTCAACGGTCGGATTGCCACGGCTGTCGAGAATTCCGCGGGCGATAATGTCGGTAATTGCAGTCATGATCTCTTCCTGCTCGGTGGGTGATAAATCGTTCGAAGCCTGTTTAATCGAAGGCACGCAAATTACAATGCCACACCGACGACACACGGCATGGGCCATGGCCTATAGCCCGAATATGTCAGGCTTTTGAAGAAGCCGCTCGCACCCCATCGATCCCTGCCGCGAGCTTGCTCCGGCGTTCGGAACCTCAGGTTTTGAAATGACACTGGTCACTTTCGATTTGGTTGTAAATTTATCGGTCAGTAACCAATCAATATTATAATTAATACTCAGTGAGGAAATACTGCCCCGCTCTTTGGCAAGTAGTATTGCATGATGCGCTTCCTCGTGCGGTCCAAATCCGCCTGATTATACGGACCTCACGATTTCAGGTCCCCTCGGAAATTCCAGAATAATTTCAAGCGAACAGCATCTGTTCGCTATTCAATTCATGGGGCGCAGGATGAAACTCAATATTGCACGCAGTCTTGCTATCTTCGCGGTGGTCGTCGCCGCCGGATTGATCGCTTCGATCGGCATACAGAATTATGCCTTCAATCAGCTGCGGGTAAACGGCGAGATGTATAAGCAAATCATCTACGGCAAGGATCTCGTCGCCGATATCCTGCCGCCGCCCCTCTACCTCGTTGAGTCTTACATGCTTGCGCTCGAAGCGGTGCAGCGCCCCGACATTGCCAAGAAGAACGTCGACCGCATAGAAAATGTCCTGAAGCCCGCCTACGAGGACCGCCGCAAATATTGGCTAGCGACCGCGCTCAGCTCGGACCTTAAGCAGAAGCTCTTGAACGATGTCCTTGTCAAAGGCGACGTGTTCTGGAAGGTGATGGAGGAGGAACTCGCGCCGGCCATTGTCAAGAATGACTCCGCGGTCATTCCGGCGTCCTTCGAAAAGCTTGCGACGAATTTCCATATCCATGAAAACGCCGTCAACGAACTCGTCGATATGGCGAACACCTTCCTGGCGTCCGCTGAAAAGGACGCCGCCGAACAGACACGCATCCTTTCGGCTATAACGCTCGCGGCTGCCGCAGTCTCGCTTTGCCTGCTTCTCGGCGGCCTTTACGTCTTCCGCCGCCGCGCCATCGTGCCGCTCTCGGCGATGCGCGACTATATGGCGGTCCTTGCCGGCGGCGACTATTCGAAGGATGTGCCCTTCAGCCGCCGGGCCGACGAGATCGGGGAGATGGCGCGCGCCGTCACCGTCTTCCGCGAATTCCGCCGAAGAGCGGAACAATATCCGTGCGCGCCAGGATGCCGAACGTCAGGCCCAAGCACAGCGCGATGCGGCGCTTGCCGCTGCCAAGGCAGACGAGGAAGCCGTCCGCGAGGGCGTCATCGCCAGCCTGAGCCGCGGCCTGGAACGGCTCTCCGGCGGCGATCTCACAGTCCAGCTTAGCGAGCCTTTCGACGCAGCCTACGAGAAGCTGCGCGGGCAGTTCAATTCGAGCGTCCGCACGCTTTCTGAAGCGATGAAGGAAATCTCGACCGTGACGAATGTCGTAAGGACCGGCTCCGGCGAAATCGCATCGAGCACAAACGATCTGGCCCGGCGAACAGAGCATCAAGCCGCCTCGCTGGAGCAGGCGGCCTCGGCGCTCGCCCAGATCACGGTCACTGTCAAGAACTCGTCGGAACGGGCCAATGAAGCCAACGTGATGATGACGGCGACGAAGGAAAGCGCCAGCTATTCGGCAACCGTCGTGCACGAGGCGGTCGCTGCGATGGAGAAGATCGAGACATCATCTGCGCAGATCGGCGAGATCATCAACGTCATCGACGAAATCGCCTTCCAGACCAACCTGCTCGCGCTCAATGCCGGCGTGGAAGCCGCCCGCGCGGGTGAGGCGGGAAAGGGTTTTGCGGTCGTTGCACAGGAAGTGCGCGACCTTGCCGGCCGCTCCGCCAATCTGGCAAAGGAAATCAAGCAGTTGATCGAGACGTCTTCCAGCCAGGTTTCGGCCGGCGTTGCCTTGGTCAACCGCACCGGTGAAGCGCTCGGCAATATCGATCGGCAGGTTCTGAAGGTCACCGCGCTGATCGAGTTGATCGTGCGTTCCTCTGCCGAACAAACGACCGCTCTCCTGGAAGTCAACGCCGCCGTCAACACTATGGACAGCGTCACGCAGCAGAACGCGGCTATGGTTGAACAGACAAATGCTGCCTGCCGCGAGCTGGGTGACGAGGCGATACACCTCAATCACCTGTTGGCCCGTTTCCTTCTCGAAGACGCAACGGCGTCCGCGGCAACGCGGTCGTACTCAAGCCAAAGGGTGGCGCTCGCCGGTTGACGGCGGGCACCTTCCGCCAGTATCAGGCCACCTTGGCGACGGCGTCGAGGGCCAGCAGCTTTTCCAGAAGCCGCGGCATGTCGTTCAAATACACCATGTTGGGGCCGTCGCAGGGGGCATTGTCCGGATCTTGGTGGGTCTCGATGAAGACACCTGCAACTCCGACCGCAACCGCCGCCCGCGCCAGCGTCTCGACGAACTGGCGCTCCCCGCCCGACGTCGTGCCCTGGCCACCGGGCTGTTGTACGGAATGGGTCGCATCGAAAATGACCGGAGCCCCCATGGCCGCCATGATCGGCAGCGAGCGCATGTCCGAGACCAGCGTATTGTAACCGAAGGACGCGCCACGCTCACAAAGCAGAACATTCGGGTTGCTGCTCTGATTTAGCTTGGCGAGAACATTCTTCATGTCCCAGGGAGCGAGAAACTGGCCCTTCTTGACGTTGATGACACGGCCGGTCTTCGCGGCTGCCACAAGCAGGTCCGTCTGACGGGAGAGGAAGGCCGGGATCTGCAGAACGTCCACGACCTCGGCGACCAGCGCGCATTGCTCTTCCGAATGGATATCTGTCAGGACCGGAATGCCGAGTTCCTTCTTGAGGTCGGCGAAGACTTCCAAGCCCTTCTCTAGGCCGATACCGCGTTTGCTCGACAGCGAAGAGCGGTTCGCCTTGTCGAAGGAGGTCTTGTAGACGAGCCCGATGCCGAGCTTGCCGCAAAGCTCCTTGAGCGTTCCCGCAACCATGAAGGCATGGTCGCGGCTCTCCATTTCGCATGCGCCGGCGATCAGGGACAGCTTGCCACTGTTGGAAAATACGACGCGGCCGGCACCTTCGCCCACTGCGACTTCGGAATTCGTATTGCTCATCGGGTCTCCTCGAAGGCGAAGATCGCACCTTGGCCGGGCGCAGGCTTCACCAGGACTCTGTTGTTCTTGCGTGTATAGGGCATCCCGTTATCAGCCAAAAGCGCTTCTGTCACGGCAAGATCGGTGGTGCGGAAAACGATAGCGCTGCCTCTCAGCCCCTTATCCACGGTTAACGGCCCCGAATCGAAATAAGCCTCCATCCCTTCCGGCGACAGCAGACTGATCCTGACATTCGCGGCCGCGATCGCCACGCCAAACGGTGTCCGCTCGATTTCCGTCGTAGACACGGCCAACTGAAGGAACGAACCGAAGGCTTCAGGCTCGGGCGCGCTTAGCACCATCTCCGAGATACCGGTTGCACCGTTCGCGTGCTTTTCCAGCGCGCTCCGATCGCCCGGAGAGGCGTTGATGCGCTGGCAGTCAAAGAGGAAGAAATCCGGCGCCCGAAGATCGGCGGCAAAGGCAAGCTTGAAAGTGCCTGTCGATTGCGACCCGTCCGGCATCTTGATCAGGCGCGAAAACTCCAGCATGGCGCCGCCGCTCTTTCTCGCACGCACGAAATGAGCATGATCGGCGTCCGCGTCGTCCGTGCTGAATGCTGCCGCAGAGAACCCGTCATTGCCGCACCGGAACCGAAAGGCCTGGTCGCGCGCCACAAAGACGTTTCCGTGCCGCACTGATTCTTCACATTCTTTCGCACTCGCGACGCCAAGCGGCTCGAGATAGGTCTTGTCGGCGAAAAAAACGCAAGCATTCACCGTGCCGAAAGGATGACGGCCCTCGGCGGCAACCGTGAACCCCAGTCGTCCCAGCCGCTCCCGCGCGAGATCGATGTTGGTGACCGGTAGAACAAGATGATCCAACGGATGCAGCATGGCGTCAGGTCTCCATTTCCTGTGCTGAAGATGTGTGCCGCTATGTGGTCAATGCAAGCTGAAAGCGCTGATCCGGCAAACAAAAGTTTCAGGAAATGAACGCAGTTGAGACGAAGTTTTACGAAAATTTAGGTACTTGCGGAACACATATGGAACATATAGTGTCTGTTCTTGATTTGTTTCACGACTCTGGAGGTTGAACTTGCCATGCTGACCCGCAAGCAACAGGAACTTGCTTCTCTTCATTCATGAACGTATGAAGGAGTCCGGCGTTCCGCCGTCCTTCGACGAAATGAAGGATGCGCTGGATCTCGCGTCCAAATCCGGCATCCACCGGCTGATCACCGCCCTCGAAGAGCGCGGTTTCATTCGTCGGCTACCGAACCGCGCGCGCGCGCTTGAAGTGATCAAGCTGCCGGAAGCCTATAGCCGCGAGCATCCAGCCCCGCCGCGGCTTTTCGCCGAGCGTCATCGAGGGCAGCCTCGGCAAGCCGCAGCCGTGCTGCCGCCGCGCCGAAGCCGGCAGACGGTAGCACGAATAACAGCTCCGTTTCGGTTCCCGTCATGGGCCGCATTGCGGCCGGCGTGCCGATCTCGGCGATCCAGAACAACACGCACGACATTACCGTTCCGGCTCGATATGCTCGGCAGCGGCGAACATTATGCGCTTGAGGTCAAGGGCGATTCGATGATCGAGGCCGGCATCTTCGATGGCGACACGGTCATCATCCGCAACACCAGCACGCGCCAATCCCGGCGACATCGTCGTGGCACTGGTCGATGACGAGGAAGCGACGCTGAAGCGGTTCCGCCGCAAGGGCGCGTCCATTGCGCTCGAAGCGGCCAACCCGGCCTACGAGACGCGCATCTTTCGGACCGGATCGCGTGAAGATTCAGGGTAAGCTCGTCGGCCTGATCCGCCGCTATCATTGACCGGCAGCGTGTCGCCGGCAAAGGCGCCGGCGCGCCAATCATAGGCGTGGCGGCTCTAGGGGCGATCGAGTTTGTCGAAGGCTGTTGTTCAAAGCACGGTTCGACGGCGCCGGTTTTCCGCAAGGTTTCATCCGCGAAATGCGCTGCGCCGGACCGGCAGGCGCCGAACCGCAGCCTTGCCCGCGTGACCGACGATGTCCGCGGCATCGCGAAGCCGGCCGTGGCACCATTCCGCATCGCATTTCTTGCCTCTTCCTGCTGCTCCGGTGAAAACTTCGCTTTCCCTCCATCTTTGGCGGGTCGCAGCGCCTCGCGGCTGCGATCGGTCAAGGCCAAAGCGTTGAGCCCTATATGACCGAAGTAGCAGGGAAACGTTCGTGCCGGACGCAAACCAGATCGCCGCCCCAAGCCCGAAAAAACCGTCGCAAAGTGCACGCGTGTGCCCCTGAGCGGCTTCGCTCGCCATTTGCAGGTCGAAAGCTGGGAATGCAGCCAGAATGATTTATCTGTGGCTATGGGACTGAACGGTGGCTGTTGACTGGGCGAGAGCTCTCTGCTTTTGCCGAAGGCTCCTTCCCGCACTCCAAAAGCGCAGGCCGGGAAGCGCGCACACTGCTTGTCCGCGACATCTGCTGAAGCGGAAATGCGCAGCTCGGCCGTTTTCAACTCCGGCATGCACCCAGCCGCCGACACCCTATGAATACAACCGGAATGCAGCCCTGAGGGCGTTTCAGCAACAATAATCGATTGAAAAAAGACCAAAAAATTCGATTGCAAAAAGCCGAACTAAATCATTGGCTTCCGCTATGCGCCTCCGGCATCGCAGGAGTGTCTAAAAGTTGATACTGCGATGCACAAAATGGCGCCACGTTAACTTGGCATTGGCGCCGTGATCATATAGCTATCGGAGAGGACGCTTAACCCTATGGCGCTTTTATGGCGCCGCCGCCAGTTTGGAGGATCAGCATGACGGATCAAAGCGCAACAATCAAAATCGGCGACAAAACCGCCAATCTTTCCGTGAAAAGCGGAACGATCGGTCCGGATGTCATCGATATTGGTGCACTCTATAAAAACACCGGTTCCTTCACGTACGATCCTGGTTTCACCTCGACCGCTTCCTGTGAATTGAAGATCACCTATATCGACGGCGATGAAGGCATTCTGCTGCATCGCGGCTACCCGATCGAACAGCTTGCCGAACATGGCGACTTCCTGGAAGTCTGCTATCTGCTGCTTTACGGCGAATTGCCGACGGCTGCCCAGAAGAAGGATTTCGACTACCGCGTCACGCATCACACCATGGTGCACGAGCAGATGTCTCGCTTCTTCACCGGCTTCCGCCGCGACGCCCATCCGATGGCCGTCATGTGCGGCTGTGTCGGCGCTCTGTCTGCCTTCTACCACGACTCGACAGACATCACCGATCCGCATCAGCGCATGGTCGCAAGCCTGCGCATGATCGCCAAAATGCCGACTATCGCGGCCATGGCCTACAAGTACTATATCGGCCAGCCTTTCGTTTATCCGAAGAACGATCTCGACTACGCCTCGAACTTCCTGCGCATGTGCTTTGCGGTACCGTGCGAAGAATATGTCGTGAACCCGGTTCTCTCCCGCGCCATGGACCGTACTCTTCATCCTGCACGCCGATCACGAGCAGAATGCCTCGACCTCGACAGTTCGTCTCGCCGGCTCTTCGGGCGCCAACCCGTTCGCATGCATCGCGGCCGGCATTGCCTGCCTTTGGGGCCCGGCACATGGCGGTGCCAACGAGGCGGCGCTCAACATGCTTTCGGAAATCGGCTCGGTCGAGCGCATTCCGGAATATATCGCCCGCGCCAAGGACAAGAATGACCCGTTCCGCCTGATGGGCTTCGGTCACCGTGTCTACAAGAACTACGATCCGCGCGCCAAGATCATGCAGAAGACGACGCATGAGGTCCTCGCCGAACTCGGTCACAAGGACGATCCGCTTCTCGAAGTGGCGATGGAGCTGGAACGCATCGCGCTGACCGACGAATACTTCATCGAAAAGAAGCTCTACCCGAACATCGACTTCTATTCCGGCATCACGCTGAAGGCGCTGGGTTTCCCCACGACGATGTTCACGGTGCTCTTTGCGTTGGCCCGCACGGTCGGCTGGATCGCCCAGTGGAATGAGATGATCGAGGATCCACAGCAGCGCATCGGCCGTCCGCGCCAGCTCTATATCGGCGAACCGCTGCGCGACTACGTTCCGGTTTCGAAGCGCTAAGCCGCTTCCGCCCGAAAAAAACCCGGTCAGAAACGGCCGGGTTTTTTCTTGTCCAGAATGTCGAAAACGATATCCGCCGCTTTCTCACCCGGCGGCTTTTCCGTCTGCATGCGCTGCCAGACAAGGTCGAAACCTTCGAGCATTGCGCGCCGCTGGAGCGTGTCGCTGGAAAGGCGTTCCATCCAGCGCGCCAGGCTCGCGCCACGAACGACCTCGTTGATATATTCCGGGACGACGGCATAGTCGGCGATCAGATTCGGGATTGCTCCTGTCCACGTCTTGATGCGCCGCGTCATCATCGTGATGATCCAGTCTGTCTTATAGACTGAGACTGTCGGCACGCCTGTAAGTGCAAGCTCAAGGATGACAGTCCCCGAGGCAGCCATTGCCGCATCGGCCTCCGCGAAGGCCCGCCATTTCTGTTCATTGCCAGTCAGGATCTCCGGTTTCGTTTCCCAGTCCTTCACGAGGTTGCGAACCATCGATTCCCTGCCGGCTGACGGTCGGCATGAGAAACCGCATTGTGCCATCGCGGGCGACGAGCTCATTGACGGCATCGCGAAAATAGGGAAGCAGTTTTGTGATCTCCGACGAGCGCGAGCCCGGGAGCAGCATGATCGTTTTCCGGCCCTCGCCGGCGGTCTTGGGCTTTTCTGCCCGGCCGCGCCTGGCGGCAATCAAATCCGCATCCGCCGTCAGCCGGTGCCCGACATAGGTCGTCTGCGGTCCGCCGAGCTGCTCCATCACCGCGGGCTCGAACGGCAGAACGGCCAGCACATGGTCGACGTAACCGAGCATCTGCTGGGCCCGATATTCCTTCCACGCCCAAACGCTGGGACAGACATAATTGACGACCGGGAGTTCCGGCAGGGCTTCGCGAACACGTTTGGCAACGCGATGGGTGAAATCCGGGCTGTCGATGACGATCAGTATATCGGGCTTTGCAGCAATGATTGCAGCCGTCGTCTGCCTGATGCGGGCGACAAGCTTCGGCAATTTTCCAAGCACCTGTGTGACGCCCATAATCGAAAGCTCGGAGAAGTCGAAGAGCGACTTCAGCCCCTGTGCCTCCAGCGCGTCGCCGCCGACGCCGACAAGTTCAATCCCGGCATGCCTGCGCTTCAGTGCAGCCACGAGATCGGCGCCGAGAAGGTCTCCGGAAACCTCGCCTGCCACGATCGCGATCTTCATCACAGCCCCCATGACGGCAGGCCGCGATCGAGCCCGCAGACAAAAAGCCCGGCTTCGTCGGCTGCCTTGATCACAGCCTGGCGATCCAGCACGAGAGCACGTCCCGCCTCGATTGCAATTCCCGCCAAGCCCGCCGCCTTGGCATTCGTTCACCGTGGAGAGGCCGATCGACGGAAGGTCGGCGCGGACATCCTGCTGCGGCTTGCAGAGCTTGACCAGCACGCCACGGCGGCGCGGCGATATACGCCCGGCGCCACGCAGCGATGCGACGCGCTCAAGCATTCCGTCGGTCCCTTCGGCGCCCTCGAGCGCCACGATGCGTCCGCCGACGGAGACTGCGCCCTGCCCGACATCGAGCGCACCAAGCGCTTCAGCGGCTGCTGCCGCCTTCAGGATATCGATCTTGTCGTCATTCCCCGGCGACATGACGCCGATCGGCCCGACAGCCGCCAGAAGGTCGGGGGCGATATCTCTGAGCGCCGAGGACGCGCCGGCCGTCGTCTTCGATGAGCTTGATGACCATCTGCAACACCGTATCGTCGCCGCCCGAAAGCAGCGTACGCACCACACCCGGCATCTTTGCGACCGTCCGCCAGGTTGGCCTCACTTCCCGCCATTCGGGGCGACGGCGAACGCCGCCAGACATGACGACGCGGGTGATGTTGTTGCGTTTGAAAATTTCTGCCAGCGCCGACAAATCACCGACGCCGATGACTGCATGGTCATAGTCCTCCCATCGACCGGTCAAGTTCGCCCTTCAGCGAAATCACGAATGGATCCTCGCCGGCTGCCCGCGCCGCCTCGGCGACATAAGACGGCAGAAGACCGTTTCCCGCAATGATCGCCAGACGGCCTTTGTCGGTATCACCGGCGGGGGACAAGGTCAGCCTTTCTGTCCTCGCGTCGGCGATGACAGCGCGCGGTCGCTTTCCGCGGCAATGAAATCGAGGATTTGCATCACCGGCTCGCAATCGGCATATTCGTCGCGGATCGCTGCCGCGTTGTCGCGGATCGAACCTGATCCTTCAAAAATCGCCTTGTAAGCGCGCCGCACCGTATGGATGACAGCGCGATCAATCCCGGCCCGCGTCATGCCGACTACGTTGAGACCGCCCAGCAAACCGGGATTTCCATTGAGCATCCCATACGGAATGACATCGTAGCTGACAGCCGAAAGGCCGCCGACGAAGGCCTGGCGGCCGACGCGCGTGAACTGATGCACGGCCGATCCGCCGCCGAGAATGACCCGATCCTCGATCGTCACATGCCCGGCGAGCATGACATTGTTCGACATGATGACGTGATTGCCGACACGGCAGTCATGGGCGACATGCGAATTGGCGAGAAACAGGTTGTTGTCGCCGACGATTGTCTTGCCGCCGAAATCGGCGGTGCCGGTATTCATCGTCACGCCTTCGCGGATGGTGCAATTCTCGCCCACCGTCAGCGTCGTCTCCTCGCCGCCATGGTGCACGCTCTGGGGGTCGCCGCCGATGACCGCCATCGGGAAAATCCGGGTGCCTTTGCCGATCTCGGTTCTGCCGGTCACCACGACATGCGCCAGCAGTTCGGCATTGTCATGAAGAACAACCTTCGGACCGACATGGCAAAACGGACCGACGGTCACGCCTTCGCCGATGACCGCGCCATCCTCGACAACGGCCATGGCATGGATGCGGGCGCTCCCTGCGATCGTGCTCATCGCTCGTCCTTACGAAGAATCATCGCGCCGATATCAGCTTCCGCGGCCAATGCGCCGTCGACCTTGGCGTCGCAATGGAACTTCCAGATATTACCGCGCTGCTTCTGCTTCTTCACATGAAATTCGACCCGATCGCCCGGGATGACGGGCTTGCGGAAACGTGCATTGTCGATGGTCATGAAATAGACGAGGTTACCGCTCGTTCCGTCCTTGCGCGCGCAGATCGCACCCGCCGTCTGCGCCATGCCTTCGATCAGCAGCACACCCGGCATGATCGGCGACTCGGGAAAGTGGCCGGTGAAATGAGGCTCGTTGGCAGTGACGTTCTTGATGCCGATTGCGGAATCATCGCCATCGATCTCAATAATCCGGTCGACCAGCAAAAACGGATAGCGATGCGGCAGAAGCTTCATGATCTCCATGATGTCCGCCGAAGCAAGCGTCTCCTTGACCCCTTCAGTCATTGTTGATCTCCCGTTTTATGAGCCCGAGCGCTCACGCGCGCCATTATTTCCGCCGAGTCTCGAAGAAAATCCTTTAACGGACGTGCCGGAATGCCGCCATAACGCTCACCGGCAGGAATACTGTGAATGACGCCGCTCTTTGCCGCGATCTGTACGCCATCGCCAATCGTAATATGGCCATTGATACCTGTCTGGCCGCCGATCTGCACGCCGTTTCCAATAACCGCACTGCCGGCGATGCCGACCTGCGAAACGATCGCGCAATGACGCCCGATCCTGACGTTGTGGCCTATCTGCACCTGGTTGTCGATCTTGGTGCCCTCGCCGACGACCGTGTCGTCCATCGTGCCGCGATCGATCGTCGTGTTCGCGCCGATCTCGACATTGTCCTGGATGATGACCCGGCCGATCTGAACGATCTTGATCATCCCTCTGGGGCCAGGCGCATATCCAAAGCCATCCTGGCCAATACGCGCGCCGTTGTGCACGATCACGCCATTGCCCAAGAGCGCGCATATCACGCTGGCACCGCCGGCGATCGTGCAATCGCGGCCGATCTTGACACCGGGACCTATAAGCGCGCCGGCGCCGATCCGTGTTCCCTGACCGATTTCCGCATTCGCGCCGATGACAGCCAAAGGCTCGACGATCACCCCCGGTTCCAGCCGCGCCGTCGGATCGACAGCCGCAGTCGCCGCGATCTCTGTCGCCGAAGACATTGTTGCCAGCGGCTGCAGAGCAGCCGGATAGAGATGCCCGCCTGCCATCGCAAATGCGGCATGGGGATTTTTCGACAAGAGAACCGGAATATGACGAGGTACCGCCGATCTTATCGCGGGCTCGCAAAGGACTGCCGACGCCCGACAGGTTTCAAGCTCGGCACGGCTCCTGCGTGAGATGATGTAGCAAAGATCACCGGCCTTCGCACGGCTGACCGGCGACACCGATCGGATAAGGATGTCGCCATTTTCAGGGTCGGCAAGTTCCGCCCCGAGATATAGCGCCAACTCTGAAAGTTTGACGCCGTCGCGGGGCGGAAAGAAATTGTTCTGCTCCACCGGCAAAGCTCCAGTTTTCGATTCTGGATTGCCGATATCAGAATTGGTTGTTGATGCCAAACTTGAAGTACTGTGTTTGGTCGTAATCTTCCTTCACGACGGGGATCGCGTAGTCGACGCGCAGCGCGCCGAACGGCGATTGCCAGACAAGGCCAACACCGACGGACGCACGAAGTGCTGCGCTATCGCCTCTCACGAATTCTGGCGAACTGACGTCAACATCATTTCCAAACAAGGTACCCGCATCAGCGAAGACCGCACCACGAAGACCAAAGTCACGCGGGAATCCCGGCATCGGGAAGGTCGCTTCCGCCGACACGGTAAAATAAGTCGTTCCTCCGAGCGGATCATCCGGTCCGCCACCAACGCGAGGACCGATACCCTTGTTTTCGAAGCCGCGGATGTCGTTGTTGCCCAATGTGAACTGGTCGAAGATGTTTAGGTCTTTGCCAAGGCCGACAACATGGCCCGCACCGGCCGCAACAGATCCAATGATATCGGCATCGTCAGCCAGCAGATGATAATAGCGCGCCTTGCCGTAGATCTTGTAGAACTGCGAGTCGCCACCCAAGCCGGCAATTTCCTGCGTCAACGTCGCGTATATCCCCTCGCGCGGGAGCGTCATGTCATCGAGCGTGTTATAGGTCAGCGTATTGGAAATCGATGAACGAATCCAAGGTCCATCGTTCACAAGATCCTGATAGGGTGTCGAAAGATCGCTCAGATCGCTGCCGTCGGCATCGTAGTCCATCCGCTTGAAGTTGTAGCGGAACGTCGTCGCCAGATCCTCGGTGATCGGCGCCGTCGCGCGGAGAACGGCACTATCTTCGGTATAGTCGTAATTGTCGTTGCTTGAGGTTTCGCTGTGATTGAGGTCGAAACCGGTCGCAAGGCGATAACCGAGGAAGTAAGGCTCGGTGAAGCTCAAACCATAACTCTGCGAGCCTTCGACACCGCCACCAGCAGAAACCCTGATATACTGGCCCCGACCCAGGAAGTTCTTTTCTTCAATGGACGCTTCCAGGATCAGACCGTCGCCGCCTGCGGCGTAACCGGCACCGATGCCGAACGAACCCGTCGACTGATCCTGAACATCGACGATGACAACGACGCGGTCAGGCGAGCTGCCAGGCGCGGTCGAGATGTTCACCGACGAGAAGAAGCCGAGCGCTTCGAGACGGCGCTTCGCCTTGGTGATCATTTGCTGATTGAAGGCGTCGCCTTCGCTCATGTCGAATTCGCGGCGGATGACGTAATCGCGCGTGCGGCTGTTGCCGCGGATTTCGATGCGCTCGATGTAGGCACGTTCGCCCTGGTCGACGAGGTATTCGACACCGATCGTATTGTTGCCGAGGTCGCGGTTGCCGCGCGGCGTGACGCGGGCGAACGGATAGCCTGCCGAAGCAACCTGATCCGAAATGGCCTCCATGGACCTCTGGACGTCCTTGGCGCTGTAGACTTCGCCTTCACGCGTCACTACCAGGCCTTGAAGCTGCTCGCCGGTTACACCTTCTACGGTCGACTGTACGGTTACCGGACCGAAGTCGTAACGCGGACCTTCTTCGATATTGAAGGTCAGCGTGTACTTGTTCGTGGCTTCGTCAAAAGTAGCATCCGAAGAGATGATCTTGAAGTCGGCATAGCCGCGGTTGAAATAGAACTGGCGCAGCGCCTCTTCGTCGGCATGCAGGCGATCTTCGCTGTAAACGTCCTTGCGGGTCAGGAACGAGAGGAAGTTCGAGCGCTTGGTGCTAATGACGGCAGCTAGACGACCGGTGCTGTAGGCATTGTTGCCCACGAAATTGATGGCTGCGATCTTCGTGCGGTCGCCTTCATCGATGACGAAAGCGAGGTTGACGCGACCTTCGCCAAGCGGAACGACCTGCGTCGTGACCTGCACTTCGCTGCGGCCCGTTGCCGCGTAGGCTTCCTTGATCGCCGCGATATCGGCCTGGATCAGCGCATCGTTGTAGGGACCGGAGGCGTGCGTCTGTACAACCGAGGCCAGCTTGTCGTCCTTGACCTTGCGGTTGCCGTTGAAAACGACCTGATTGACGAGCTGGGCTTCCTCGACGGTCACGACCAGCGTGCTGCCAGAGACGGAGATTTTGACATCGGAGAAGTACCCCGTGCCGTAGAGCTGCTTTACCGAGTCATCGATGTCCGTATTCGAGAAGTTCCTGCCTGGGGCGATGGTGAGATTGGACCGGACTGCCTCAGCGCCGACGCGGCTCGCTCCACGCACATCGATCCGCTGGATAACCGCTGCTTCCGCAGCCGTCGCAGAGACGATTGTAATTGCGCCTGCGCCCGAAGCAACAATACCTGCAGACAGCGCAACCGCCGATACTGCGTTCAAAAATCTTGAACCAGCCTTCATTTCACCCATTACCTTTTTTCTCGTCCCCGTCGCCGGGCGAACCCGATTCCGGCACGTGTGTCGTTTTACCCGCTTTTGCCCTACAAGCAAGGCAGCAAGTTAATTTCTGTTTACTTCATTTCGAAGCGTGACCCATTCGCCACTACAGCTTTGAAACATCGTAAATAAACGGTAATTTCGCCTCACCGCGCGCGTTAACCTATCAAGGCGCTAATGTCATTCCAGGTAGCAAAAACCATCAGTGAAAGGACCATAGCCAGACCAATGCGAAATGCAATTTCCTGGGCCGATGCCCCTAAAGGCTTACCCCTCACCGCCTCAATCGCATAGAACATCAAATGCCCGCCATCAAGTACCGGAACAGGCATCAAATTCAGTAATCCGATGGAAACGGACAACACCGCGGCAAGCTGAAGCAGGGCTGCAACACCGAGCGTTGCCATCTGGCCGGACGCCTGGGCCACGCGGATCGGTCCGCCGAGCTGATCGGGCTTCATGTAGCCCGCGAAAAGATTGCCGATATATTTGAAGGTGCCGGTGACGATATGCCAGGTCTGAACGGCGCCTTCCTCCAAGGCTGCGAGCGGCGTATATGTCTGCACGCGGAAATGGCCGACCTCCTGGTTCGTCACGATGCCGATCAGGCCGATCTCCATCTTGTTGCCGAACTGGTCCGTCATGTCGGTGCGCTTCGGCACCATCGGCAGGTCCATCTTCTCGCCGCTCCGCTCGATGGTAACGACGATCCGCTGTTCCGGGCGAACGCTGACATAGCGGCGCACATCGTCGAACGTATCGACCTTCCCGCCGTCGATTGCGATCAGCAGGTCACCGGGCAGGATTCCCGCCTCCGCGGCAGCGCTCTCCGGCTTCACTTCGGCGACGACCGGATCGGCGATCGAGCGGCCGTAGATCGAGAAAAGAACCGCAAAGATGATGATCGCCAGCAGGAAGTTGGCGATGGGACCTGCGGCCACCGTCGCTGCGCGCTTCCAGAGCTTCGCGCCGGCAAATGAGCGCGCTCTATCCGCTTCCGACATCGATTCGAGCTTATCCATGTCCGGCTTGCTCGAGGCGTCCTCGTCGCCGAAGAAGCGCACATAGCCGCCAAGCGGGATCGCCGAGATCTTCCAGCGCGTTCCATGCCGATCGGTAATGCCCGCAAGCTCTGGTCCAAAGCCCACAGAAAAAGCGAGCACGCGGATGCCACTCCAGCGGCCGACCAGATAGTGGCCCATCTCGTGCACGAAAACGAGCAGCGAGAGGACCAGAACAAACGGAATGATATAACCCGTCAGAAAGCCGAATATGCCGGTCATGCCTTCCATAAATCCTTCCGCTGCGCCCAGCGCAGATATCAGAACCCGAACAAAGCGGCGCCTAGCGGCGCCATGCCGTCACCCTTTATCAGGGAAAATAATGTCGCGAGCAAGAAGGCTGCAAAACAAGCGAATATCAGCCCGTCGACGCGATCCATCACGCCACCGTGTCCCGGAATGAGATGACTGGAATCCTTCACACCGAATCGCCGCTTGATGAAGGATTCGAAGAGATCGCCTGCCTGGCTGCAGACGGAAAGAATGAAGGCGACGGCGGCCGCCATCAGCCAGTCCGCCTCGGGAATGAAGACGTAGGCGATGACGCTGCCCGCAATCACAGCCGAAACCGCGCCGCCCAAAGCGCCAGATTGCGTCTTTCCCGGCGAAATCCTCGGTGCGAGCTTTGGCCCGCCAACTGCTCGGCCGACGAAATAGGCAAGGATGTCAGTTGCCCAGACCACCGCGAAGACGAAGAGCATGGCTTGCAGCCCTGCAGCGTCCCCGCCCCGGATTTCGGCGAGTGCGATGCCGGTCAGTCCGGCATAGACGATGCCAGCCGGAAACCAGCGGCTGGCGCTCTGCGCCGCCACGAAGCCGACAGCAATCGCAAAAAAGAAGACAAGCAGGCTCAACGCAAAATCGAAGCGTCCGAGCAGGATTGCAGCCGCGATGGCCGCCTGCCCCACCCAGCCTGCCACATTCGCGACCGGCTGTTCGGTTTGCAGCCGCGTGATTGTCGACCATTCATAATAGATAAGCAGGGCAATTACCGCCGAGAGCAGGCGGAAGGCGAAGCCGCCGTACCAGGTCACCGCGAGCACGATGATTGCCAGAATGACACCGGAGACAATGCGGAGTTTCAGTTCCTGCTGCATCAATCAGGTGCCTACTGCCGCGGCCTGCGGCGACAGGCCGCCAAATCGGCGGTCGCGCGCCGCGAACTTCTCGAGCGCGGCGTAGAAGAGCTCCCGGCCGAAATCCGGCCAGTATTCCGGCACGAAGACGAATTCGGAATAAGCGGCCTGCCACAAAAGGAAGTTCGAAAGGCGCTCCTCGCCGCTGGTGCGAATGATTAGATCGGGATCGGGAATGCCGGCCGTATCCAGCCGGGCATTGACGAGCTCGGGTGTGATCTCCCGGGCTCGCAGCCGCCCGGCCTCGACATCCTCGGCAAGGCTCACCATAGCTCTCGCGATCTCGTCGCGCGAGCCGTAGTTGAAAGCGATGACCAGCGTCAGCGCGGTATTGTCCCGCGTCGTCTCTTCGGCTTCGAGCAGGAGGTTGAGGATATCGCTGCGAAGACTATGCCGGTCGCCGATGATCCTGATCCGCACATTCTGCGCATGCAGTTCGGCGAGGTCGCGCCGAATGAAGGCCTTGAGCAATCCCATGAGGTCCGAGACCTCCGCTTCCGGCCGGCGCCAGTTCTCCGAAGAAAAGGCAAAGAGCGTCAGGTACTTGATGCCGGCATCGCCTGCGGCGCGCACGGTCTCGCGAACGGCTTCCACACCTTTGCGGTGACCCATCGCGCGCGGCAGCCCTCGCTGCTTTGCCCAACGGCCGTTGCCATCCATGATGATAGCAACATGTTCTGGCATACTCAAGAATACTGGTTCCGACATTTCCCGTCCGGTCTCCAGGGGCGCAGGCAAAGCCCTAGACCTGCATGATTTCCTTTTCCTTGTCGGCAAGCAAGCGATCGATCTCGGAAATCATCTCATCCGTCATCTTCTGCACACGATCTGATTGCGCCCGGCTTTCGTCCTGGCTTATGACACCGTCCTTTTCGGCTTTCTTAAGGCCGTCCATGCCGTCGCGGCGTACATGGCGGATCGCAACCTTGCTTTTCTCGGCGTAGTCATGCGCGACCTTGACCAGCGACTTGCGACGCTCTTCGTTGAGTTCCGGCAAAGGAATGCGCAGGTTCTGGCCGTCGACGATCGGGTTGAGTTCGAGGTTTGACTCGCGGATCGCACGTTCCGTCGCGCTTACCATCGACTTGTCCCAGACGGATACCGAAAGCATGCGCGGCTCCGGCACGGTGATATTGGCGACCTGATTGAGCGGCAAGCGCGAACCATAGGCCTCGACCGTCACCGGGTCCAGGATGTTGGCCGAGGCGCGGCCGGTACGCAGCGACGCGATATCGTGTTTGAATGCGGAAATCGCGCCGTCCATGCGGCGCTTCAGTTCCTTGATGTCTGTAGCTTCAGTCATGCTCAATACTCCTGTCAGTCGAAGACGCGCGGCCTCGCAGCGCCGTCTCTCTATCAGTTGTCCGATACGATGGTCTTGAGGCCACCGCCCGTCAAGATTTCAGCAAAACCGCCTTTCTCGTGGATCGAGAAGACGATGATCGGAATTGAATTTTCGCGCGCGAGGGCGACAGCCGCGACGTCCATCACGGCAAGGCCCTTGTCGAGCACTTCCTGGTGCGTCAGCCGGTCGAAGCGCGTGGCAAACGGATCCTTCTTCGGGTCGGCGGAATAGATTCCGTCCACCTGGGTGCCCTTGAAGATCGCTTGGGCGCCCATCTCGGCGGCTCGAAGCGCTGCGGCAGAATCGGTCGTGAAAAACGGATTGCCGGTGCCGCCCGCGAAGATGACCACGCGGCCCATCGACAGATGGTAGAGCGTCGCGCGCTGCGAGAAGCTCTCGCAGAGTTCCGGCATGGAGATTGCCGAAAGCACGACCGTATCGATGTTCAGCTTGCGCAGCGACGTTGCGAGCGCCAGCGCGTTGATCACGGTACCGAGCATGCCCATGTGGTCGCCCGTCACTCGGTCGCCGCCCTTGGAGGCGACGGCTACGCCGCGGAAGATATTGCCGCCGCCGACGACAACACCGACTTCGACGCCCATCTGGCGGGCTTCGGCGATATCCGACGCGATGCGGTCCGCTACCGCAACGTCGATACCGAATCCCTGGCTACCCATGAGCGCTTCGCCGGAAGCCTTGAGTAGAACGCGTTTATAGACAGGCTCTGACGACATCTTGGCTCCTCGTATGTTGGCATGATTGCCGGATACACGAAGGGCATCGCGTTGTCACGCGATGCCCTGCCGTTTTCACATTATATGAGGTTTTATCAGCCCTTGGCGGCAGCCGCGACTTCGGCTGCGAAGTCGGTTTCTTCCTTCTCGACGCCTTCGCCTAGCAGCAGGCGTGCCATGCCGGTGATCTCGATCGGCGCACCGACGGTCTTTTCAGCTTCCTTGAGTGCGGCACCGACCGTCAGGTCCGGATTGATGACGAAAGCCTGGGAAACCAGCGCGACTTCTTCGAAGAACTTGCGCATGCGGCCTTCAACCATCTTTTCGATGATGTTGTCGGGCTTGCCGGAAGCGCGCGACTGCTCGATGAAGACGTTGCGTTCGCGCTCGGCGACAGCAGCGTCGACTTCTTCCGGACGGATGGCGAGCGGCGAGGTCGCAGCGATGTGCATGGCGATCTGGCGGCCGATGGCGTTCAGCGCCTCCTTGTTGCCGGTCGACTTCAGCGCAACCAGAACGCCCAGCTTGCCGAGGCCGTCGGAAACGGCGTTGTGGATGTAGGTGGCGACGACGCCGTCCTCGACGGAGAGGGCAATCGAGCGGCGCAGGTTCATGTTTTCGCCGATGGTCGCGATCGCATCCTTGATCGTGTCAGCAACGGACTTGCCGGAAGCCGGATAGGTCGCGGCTGCGACGGCCTCGACTGAACCGTTGGTCGAAACGGCAACCTTTGCGATGCCACGGACGAGATCCTGGAAGGCGTCGTTACGGGCAACGAAGTCGGTTTCGGAATTGACTTCGACCACGACGGCCTTGGTGCCTTGGCTGGCAACGCCGACGAGACCTTCGGCGGCGGTGCGGCCCGACTTCTTGTCAGCCTTGGCGATGCCCTTGGCGCGCAGCCAGTCGATCGCCGCTTCCATGTCGCCATTGGTTTCAGCGAGAGCCTTCTTGCAGTCCATCATGCCTGCGCCGGTCTTTTCGCGCAGTTCCTTCACCATTGCAGCCGTAATCTCGGTCATAAGCTTCCTCTTGTCGGTTTACGGTGGTCCGCAAAATGCTCTGCGCCACCGGATTGAGGCACGAAATGTACCTTTATGTATGACAGCGTGATGAAGACGCGCCATATCAGAACTCGTTGGGCGGACCGGCCTGAACCTACCGCCCTAAAAAGGTCAAGGCCGCCGGAGCTTCGCAAAGTCTCGCGCGGCCTTTCCCAATCCAGTCAAGCTGGACGGACCTTTAGGCCCGTCCCGCCTGTTTATCAGGCTTGAGCCTCGTCGAGCGTCGGCTCGATCGGAGCTTCAACGGAAGCGCCAAGGTCGCGGCCCGATGCGCTCTGCTGACGGGCGATACCGTCGATAGCGGCGCGGGAGATCAGGTCGCAGTAGAGAGCGATCGCGCGCGAAGCGTCGTCGTTGCCCGGGATCGGATAGTCGATCAGGTCCGGATCGCAGTTCGAGTCGATGATTGCGACAACCGGGATGCCGAGGCGCTTGGCTTCGTCGATCGCGATCTTTTCCTTGTTGGTATCGATGATGAACATCAGGTCCGGGGTACCGCCCATGTCCTTGATACCACCAAGAGCCTTGTCGAGCTTTTCCCGCTCGCGCTCGAGGTTCAGACGTTCCTTCTTGGTGAAGCCCTGGGCTTCGTTGGAAAGGATTTCGTCGAGCTTGCGCAGACGCTGGATCGAGTTGGAGATCGTCTTCCAGTTCGTCATCATGCCGCCGAGCCAGCGAGAGTTGACGTAGTACTGGGCAGAACGCTTGGCCGAGTCAGCGATGAGCTCGGAAGCCTGGCGCTTGGTACCGACGAAGAGAACGCGGCCGCCACGGGCGACAGTGTCGCTGACAACCTGCAGCGCGCGCGAAAGCATCGGAACGGTCTGAGCCAGATCGATGATGTGGATGTTGTTACGATCGCCGAAAATGTACGGCTTCATCTTCGGGTTCCAGCGATGGGTCTGGTGGCCGAAGTGAACACCAGCTTCCAGAAGCTGGCGCATAGAAAAATCAGGCAATGCCATGCCTTTGACTCCTTTTCCGGTTGAACCTCCGCAAGGCGAACAGCATCCTCTTCGAAGATGCCACCGGCGGAACAATCCGGATTTCTCCCGGACGATCCCATGCCTTACGTGTGGAATGCGGCTGCCCTTACCGTCGATCCGCCGAAAATGCAAGGCGTTCGCTCAAAAAAACTGGCATCTGACTGCCCCTAGCCCCGCACTTGGATAAACTCGACCGGTCCGCCGGCCAGCGAATCTTCAAACACGGCGCAGGAAAGCGGACCGCCGAACACGCATCCGCTGTCGATGTTCGTGCGGTTGCCAACGGTCAGGGGATTCGCGTCCGAGGGCGTGTGTCCATGACACAGGTGTTTTCCCCAATAGTCCGCTGAATAGTCGTCGGGAACCCGAAGCCAGAGCAGGTCTTGGGGGGCCTGCATCTCCAGTGGCAAATCCGGAACAACGCCGGCATGCACAAAGATCCGGTGGCGATCGGCATACATCAACGACAGCTGACTGGCCCACAGCATATGGTTTGCGGCTACTTTGCCCCCATAGGAAAGCTCCGTTTCAATCCCGCCGTTTTCCAACCACCAGATACGCTCGTCATCGTGAGCGCAGGCGCGCAGCATCATGTCCTCGTGGTTGCCCTTCAGACATACCCATCGCCAGGCTTCGCTGCCCGATCCGTTCATCAGGAGATCGATCACTCCCTTGCTGTCAGGGCCGCGGTCGATATAGTCGCCGATGAAAACCACCGTGCCGGCGCGTGCGTATGTCCCGATGCGATCAAGCATATCTCTCAACGGCTCCAGGCAGCCATGGATGTCGCCAACCGCAAATGTGAAATTCATGCCGCGCCTCCCGCGGGACATTGATTTGATTGCCACCGTTTGCGCGCTCACTCAGTCCGTTGCGCAGGGCCAGTTCTTTGGCATCGTAAGACCGGAAGGAAGCTTGGTCGACGTATCGCCGCAGGCGAGTTCGATCTGCGACTGCTGAAGCCCGGTTGCAGCGGAGAGATCGAGCCCCTCTATTCTCGTCAGGAACATGAAGGCGCGATCGAAATCGATCGAACCTTCGAAGCTCGCGCCGCTGAGAACGGCGCGGGAGAGATTGGCAAGCGCAAACCTGGCTCCGGTCAATACGGCCGTTTCAAAAGTCGCGCGCCCGAGCTCGGCCTTTTCGAAGTTCGCACCTGAAAGCTGTGCGCCAGTGAAATCCGCGCGCTGCAGCTCTGCGCTGATGAAGGAAGCGCGCTGCACCGACGCATTCTGGAACACGACCCGGTAGGCTTCGATCTTGTCGAATTTGGCCTCATCGGCCTTTGCACCTTCAAGCCAAGCCCGTATCAGGGTCGCTTTCTCGAGGTTTGCCGAGGCAAGGTTCGCATTCTTGAGGCTGGTCTGCGACAGATCCGTGCCTGTGAGACTGGCTTTTTCGAAGTCGCTGCCTTCAAGCATCAGGTTCTTCTTGGTGCATTCGCTCCAGTCAACGCCTTTGCTAGGCGTGTCGTGGCAATCGGCGGCCATCACATGACCGCCCGATACCGCGGCTGCAGCAGCAAGGAGCGCCACCGCAAGACCTGAACGTGCAATCCGTGACAAGTTCTTCATATCCCACCCCCTATCGGTCCCGCCCCGTCAACGGCGGCAGGCCCGGGCAGGACAACGACCGTCCTGCACTTCTATTATGCACCAGAAAAAGAGAAATAGGGCATAACACGTTGTTTAAGATGCGCCTCAATGCCGCCAGCGGTTCACTTGCAGGTGTCGGCCTTCTTATCCAGCATTTCCAGCTTCGCGAGCCTGCCGGTCAGAACGAAATCACCATAATCCATGGTGAGATCGCGCGTAATGCCGTTCTCATAAAGCTTGAATGACATGCGATAGACCGGTAGCGCGTCTGATTTCGTATTCTCGTTGAAATAGGAGATCGTCACCGGCCAGACGGCCGTCTTGGAAAACGCGCCGGCATTGCCCGCATCCGCCTCGTCACCGGCAACCGGCGTAATTTGCTTGCCGACCACGGTCGTCGTCGCCAGGGGCTTGTCCCCATCGTCCGAGCCATCGAAGACGCGGGCTTCAAAGAAACGCCTGCCCGCCTTGGCATTCTCGATCACGTCGAGCATGTGCTCGGTCGGGAAGCGGCTTTCGGCAAGCTGCAGTTCCTTGCTTTGAGGGCGGGTCAGATCGACAGTCACGCCGTCCGGCTTGTCGTTTGCCTCGCCGTTGACTTCCTTGTCGAGCTGATCATCCGTGAAAGACTTCGTTTCGAAGGTGAAGCGGCGGTCCTTCACGTTTTCAAAGGTCTTCGTCTGCTGGTCGCTGACGCGTGTGCTGTCGCCGGTGTTGATCTGCGTCACGAAGCGGAAATTGGTGGTGAAGCCGTCGCAATAATTGCCGTTGAATTCGTAGACCATGCGGCCGTACATGCCGGCGATGCCAGAGCGCTCGGTCGCGTCCTTCAGTTCGAGATCGTAGATCGCCCGGTGGGCGACAAGACCGGAGGCGATCGCAGCGCCGGAGGCAGGCGCGGCCGCCCAAACACTTGTTGCAACGCCGGCAAGAAGAAGGGCGGCAAGACTCGGTCGGAACATCCATAATCTCCTGTTGGACTCGGCCGCGATGTTATAAGAACGCTTTCGGCCAAATCGAGGCTTGAAACCGTCATACGCACGATTCTAGTCCCGATGCATAATTTTTTGAAGAACTGAAACAAAAAGCGGAGACGAAAATGTCGATTGAAATCGCGGCCCGCCTGACGGAAATGGGGATAACTCTGCCGGAAGCCGCCGCACCCGCTGCCAATTATGTTCCCTATGTGATCAGCGGCAACCTTCTCTATATTTCCGGCCAGCTTCCTCTCGAAGGCGGCAAGGTCGCCGTGAGCGGCCATCTTGGCAGGAATGTCGACGTTCCCGCCGGCCAGCGCGGCGCGGAGCTTTGCGCCATCAACATTCTCGCTCAGGCGAAGGCTGCACTCGGCGGCGATCTCGGCCGCATCAAGCGCGTCATCAAGCTCACCGGCTTCGTCGCCTCTACCCCGGAATTCGTCGAACAGCATCTTGTCATCAACGGTGCATCAAACCTGATCGCCGGCGTCCTCGGCGAGGCCGGAAAGCATGCCCGTGCCGCCGTCGGCATGGCGGCGCTGCCGCTCAACGCCGCCGTCGAAATCGATGCCATCTTGGAAATTGCGTCATGACCTCCGCCGCCTGGATCAAGGAACTGCCGGTCGCCCATCGCGGCTACCACGACACCAACAAGCTCGTCTGGGAAAATACGCTCACCGCCTTTGCTCGCGCCGTCGAAGCCGGCTTCGCGATCGAATGCGATCTCCATTATGCCTCCGATGGCGTGCCGATCATCTTTCATGACGAGAACCTCGAACGTCTCTGTAGCATAAAGGGCGATATCCGCGATCGCACCTCCAGGGAACTCGGCCTGCTGTCCGTCGGCGGCACGGCCGACAAGATCCCGACGCTCAGGCAATTGCTCGATCTCGTGAAGGGCAAGGTTCCGCTCGTCCTCGAACTCAAGGGGCGCGAGGCGGATGACGAGGGCTTTGCCGAAGCGGTGGTCGAAGTGCTGGAAGGCTATGACGGCAAGGTCGCGCTCATGAGCTTCGACCATTGGCTGCTGCGCGACCTCAAAGCCTTGAACGCGCCCTACCCGCTCGGCCTTACCGCCGGCGGCAACAAGCCGGAAGAATTCGCGAACCACGAACGAGCCATGGAAATCGGCCTCGATTTCATCTCCTATTTCTTCGCCGATCTGCCGAATGCCTTCATCACCGGCCAGCGCGCGAAGGGCATCCCGGTTATCACCTGGACGGTCCGCGACGAGAAGGCGCGCAAGCACACCGTCGAGAATGCCGATCAGATGACGTTCGAAGGTTTCGATCCCCGCGGTTCGGTTTGACGCTCGCTTTTTGGACAAGATCGTGCGCAGACTGAAGGGGAGCCAATATCCTCCTCCCAAGGGCCTCGCATTTGCTCCATGACAGACGAACTATCGATCCGCGTCGAACGGTCCTTCACCGCGATCTCCCCGGAGAGCTGGTCCCGGCTTTCCGGAACGTCCAAGGAAGGCAAGGCGCTCGCCTATAATCCCTTCCTGTCCCACGCCTTCCTCTCCGCGCTCGAAGAGTCAGGCTCCGCCACCGCGCAAACCGGCTGGCTCGGCCATCATCTGCTGCTTGAGACGGACAGGGGCGAGCTGATCGGCGCCCTGCCCGGTTATCTGAAGAATCACAGCCAGGGCGAATACGTCTTCGACCACGGCTGGGCAGATGCTTTCGAGCGCGCCGGCGGGCGCTATTATCCGAAGCTGCAATGTTCGATCCCGTTCACGCCGGCGACCGGTCCGCGCTTGCTCGTTGCCGAGGGCCTTGAACGGCGGCCGATCCAGAACGCCGTTGCCGAGGGCCTGAAGGAAGTCGTCCGTCGCCTCGGCGTCTCATCGGCGCACGTCACATTCGTGCCTGAAGACGAGATCGGCGTCTTCGAGACGGACGGCTACCTGCACCGGACCGACCAGCAGTTCCATTTCATCAACGAGGGCTATGCCAATCACGAGGAATTCCTCGAAACGCTGGCCTCGCGCAAGCGCAAGGCGCTGCGCAAGGAGCGCCGCACGGCGCTCGAAAACGGCATCAGTATCGACTGGCTGACCGGCAGCGATCTCACCGAGCGCATCTGGGATCAGTTCTTCGCTTTCTACATGGATACCGGCGGCCGCAAATGGGGGCGGCCATACCTGACCCGCAAGTTCTATTCGCTGATCGGCGAGCGTATGCCCGAAGATGTCCTGCTGGTGATGGCCAAGCGCAACGGCCGCTATATCGCGGGCGCCATCAACTTTGTCGGCGGCGATACGCTCTACGGCCGCCACTGGGGCTGCGTCGAAGACCATCCCTTCCTGCATTTCGAGGTCTGTTATCATCAGGCGATCGACTTCGCGCTCGCCAAGGGCCTGAAGCGCGTCGAGGCGGGCGCGCAGGGCGAGCATAAGCTCGCGCGCGGTTACCTGCCGGTGACAACACATTCGGCGCACTATGTCGCCCATGCCGGCCTGCGGCGCGCGATTGCCGACTATCTGGAACGCGAACGCGAGGACGTCGAGCACATGAACGAGATCCTCGCCGAGCACAGTCCGTTCCGCAAAGGCGAGCGGCGGCAGGAGGATTGACGCTCGCGCCTTTGCTGCGCTACCCGATCACCGGAGAACGAGGAGATTTCGAGATGACCAGCGCCGCTTACGACGACAGCAATATCTTCGCCAAGATCCTGCGCGGCGAAATCCCGTCGCACCGCATCTACGAGGACGAGCATACGGTAGCCTTCATGGACGTCATGCCGCAGGCCCCCGGCCATGTCCTGGTCGTGCCGAAGGCGCCGTCGCGCAATATTTTCGACGCCGACCCCACGGTCCTCGCGCAGACGATTCCCGTCGTCCAGAAGATCGCGAAGGCCGTGAAAGAGGCCTTCGATGCCGACGGTGTCCTGGTTTGCCAATTCAACGAACCGGCCGCCGGCCAGAGCGTCTTCCACTTGCACTTCCACGTCATCCCGCGCCACGAAGGCGTTGCTCTCAAGCCGCATTCCGGCAAGATGGAGGATGGCGGCGTGCTTGCCGCGAATGCCGAAAAGATAAAGGGTGAGCTTGGGAACTAGCTTCAGGACCTATTAGTTTTGAAGAGCCCGTCGAATGACTGCGGCGAGCCTAGCCTTGACCGTTCCGAACGTCGAGCAGCTGAGATCGGTCAACATCGGCGTACACGTGTCAGGAAGAAAAGGCTCTTCAGCCATATCAGTCAGTCCGGTGGAGGTCCACGTAGGTTTCCCGCCTATCGATTTTCGGCGGGTTCGCGACCTCCCGCCAGGCGTCCAGAGACTGCTGATCGCGCCAAAGCTCAAAGATGTTGACACGCACTGTTGGAGCGGCTTTGCGCCCCGAAAAAAAACTTAGAAAAATCAAAGGCCGCATCGCTGCGGCCTTCTTCATTCACGCCACGGCGACGGACTACTTCCTCCGCGGTACCTTCGGCACTGCACTCGCCTTCTTGGGTGCATCCCTGACCTCAGCCTTCGCCTTCTTCACCGCCGTCTTCTTGGCTTTTGCCTTCGTCTTCAGCTCGCCGTCATCCTCGTCGTCGGTTTCCGGATGAACGGTTTCGGCTTCCGGCTTCGGCTTGATCGGCGCGGATTCGGGGATCGCTTCGAGGATGATACCGGGCTTGCCGTCTTCCTTCGGGCCGACGGTGACGTTCACGACGCCGCCCTTCTTCAGCTTGCCGAAGAGGATTTCGTTCGCCAGCGGCTTCTTGATCGCATCCTGAATGACGCGGGCAAGCGGGCGGGCTCCCATCTTCTCGTCGTAACCCTTTTCCGCAAGCCAGTCGATCGCTTCCTCCTGCAGGTCGAAAGTGACGTTGCGTTCAGAAAGCTGAGCCTCCAGCTGCATGATAAACTTCTGCACGACCTTGTGGATGACGGCCGTAGGCAGTGACGCGAAGGGAATGATCGCGTCGAGACGGTTGCGGAATTCCGGCGTGAACAGGCGGGTCAGCGCCTCCTCATCCTCGCCGGTGCGCTTGGACGAACCGAAGCCGATTGCGGCCTTGGCCATTTCCGACGCGCCCGCATTGGTCGTCATGATCAAGATGACATTGCGGAAGTCGATCTTCTTGCCGTTATGGTCGGTCAGCGCGCCGTGGTCCATGACCTGCAGCAGGATATTGTAGATATCCGGATGCGCCTTCTCGATCTCGTCGAGAAGGACCACGCAATGCGGATGCTGGTCGACCCCGTCGGTCAAAAGCCCACCCTGGTCGAAGCCAACATAGCCGGGAGGTGCGCCGAGCAGGCGAGAAACCGTGTGCCGTTCCATATATTCCGACATGTCGAAGCGCAGCATCTCGACGCCGAGCGACGACGCGAGCTGCTTGGCCACTTCCGTCTTGCCGACACCGGTCGGGCCGGAGAAGACGTAGGCGCCGATCGGCTTGTTCGGTTCGCGGAGCCCGGCACGCGCCAGCTTGATCGAGGTCGAAAGGGCCTCGATTGCCGTATCCTGGCCGTAGACCACCGAGCGCAGTTCCTGCTCCAGGTTGGCGAGGACGGCTTCGTCGTCCTTCGAAACGCTCTTTGGCGGAATGCGGGCCATCGTCGCGACCGTCGCCTCGATCTCCTTTTCGGTAATCAGCTTGCGGCGCCTGGATGGCGGCAGCAGCATCTGAGCGGCACCCGTTTCATCGATGACGTCGATGGCCTTGTCAGGCAGCTTGCGGTCGGAAATATAGCGGGCCGACAGCTCGACCGCCGACTTGATGGCGTCGTTCGAATAGCGCAGGTGGTGGTACTCTTCGAAATAAGGCTTCAGGCCCTTCATGATTTCGATCGCATCATCGATCGACGGCTCGTTGACATCGATCTTCTGGAAACGGCGAACCAAAGCCCGGTCCTTCTCGAAGAACTGGCGGTATTCCTTGTAGGTCGTCGAACCGATGCAGCGGATCGCGCCGGACGAAAGCGCCGGCTTCAGAAGGTTCGATGCATCCATCGCGCCGCCAGAGGTGGCGCCCGCACCAATGACGGTATGGATTTCGTCGATGAAGAGCACGGCCCCCGGATATTCTTCGAGTTCCTTGACGACCTGCTTCAGGCGCTCTTCAAAATCGCCACGGTAACGCGTGCCGGCAAGCAGCGTGCCCATGTCGAGCGAGAAGATGGTGGCGTCGGCGAGTGCTTCTGGCACCTTGCCTTCGACGATGCGCTTGGCGAGGCCCTCAGCAATCGCCGTCTTGCCCACACCCGGATCGCCCACATAAAGCGGGTTGTTCTTGGAGCGGCGGCACAGCACCTGGATCGTACGGCTGACTTCCGAGTTACGGCCGATCAACGGATCGATCTTGCCGCTCTTGGCCTTCTCGTTGAGATTGACGCAATAGGCCTTCAGAGCATCCTGCTGCTTCTTGGCGCTGCCTTCATCCTCACCGCCGCGCGATGCAGTCGGCTTGCTTTCCGCTTCCTCGTCGGCGCCCCGCGGCGTGCGCACTTCCGAAGAGCCCGGGCGCTTGCCGATTCCGTGGGAGATGTAGTTGACCGCGTCGTATCGGGTCATTTCCTGCTCCTGCAGGAAATAGGCCGCGTGGCTTTCGCGCTCGGCAAAGATCGCGACAAGGACATTTGCCCCCGTCACTTCTTCGCGGCCGGACGATTGCACATGGATCACGGCACGCTGGATGACGCGCTGGAAGCCGGAGGTTGGCTTGGAGTCCTCGTCATATCCGGTGACCAGATTGGAAAGTTCGTTGTCGACGTATTCGATCAGCGTCTTGCGCAGCGCGTCGAGGTCGACATTGCATGCACCCATGACAGCTGCCGCATCGGCATCGTCAATCAAGGCGAGCAGCAGATGCTCGAGCGTCGCATATTCGTGATGCCGCTCGTTGGCAAAGGTCAGTGCCTGATGGAGCGCCTTCTCAAGACTCAGGCGAAAATGTTGGCACGTTGAGATCCTCACTTCTTTTCCATGACGCACTGCAGCGGATGCTGGTGCTGACGGGCGAAGTCCATCACCTGGCTTACCTTCGTCTCCGCTACCTCGTATGTAAATATCCCGCATTCGCCGACGCCGTGGTTATGGACATGAAGCATGATGCGGGTGGCACTTTCACGATCCTTCTGAAAGAAACGCTCCAGAATGTGGATGACGAATTCCATGGGAGTGTAGTCGTCATTCAGGATGAGCACGCGGTAGAGATTGGGCTTCTTGGTCTTCGGCTTTGTGCGTGTGATGACCGAGGTTCCGCGATTTCCGTTGTCCCCGTTCCTTTCGCTGTCGTTCTGCATCCGGATCGGCTTTGCGATCATTGTCATTCATTCCTCGGTCTATCCGGTGGTGCATGGGAGGCTGCTTTACCCGCCGGATATCTGAAACACTAACTTAGTTCATAATAGAGCGATTTTAAGCCCCTTGTTTGCGACTGCAATCACAATTCCGCAGGACTCGACGCAAAGACCAAAAAAGTCCCACTCGAATTCTTGAAGGGCTTCTGGAAACAAAAAAGACCGGCCGCAGATGCGTTGCCGGTCTTCGTTTTTCAAGGGGTGCGCTGTTCGCACCATCGCATTTACGCAGCTGCGGGCGTCACCTGAGGAGCCTTGGGCGACTTCGCGGACGGAGCCGATACCGGCGGTTCGTAAGGCTTATAGGCGCCCTTGGCGAGATCGGCGTACATTTCCCCCATCTTCGTCGCCTCGGCGATAAAACTCTCGTAGGAAGACTTGATGAAGCCGGTCTGCAATTCGAAGACCGTTTCGAAGCTTCGGGCGCCCGAGAGCGTCTCGAAATGATTGACGGCGTCCTGGAAGGATTTCTTGGAATATTCGGCAGCTTCGGTGGCGATCGCCTGGACGCCCTTGGCCGTGTCGGAATAGCTCTTCAGCATCGTGTCCATGGCTTCCTTGCTCTTCCGGCTCGTGTCGTCGAAGTTGAACATGTTCGTCTCCTCCTTTTGTGGTACTGGCTGCTGCAAAAGGTAGCTGCGTCGCACAAATAGTCAAGCGATTTTGTGCGTTGCACAACTACCGGAGATTGCATGACGCTGCTCTAAAGCGACTTGAAAAAAGAGCAACGTACGTCGCCGATTGATTTTCAAAACATATATCAGGGGTCCACAACCTGAGGCTTCATAAAAAATCTCGCGAAGCCACAATCTTGAGGTCGGCAAAGGCTGTCTCAATCCATCAGATCTGCGGGAACCTTGCCGCCATTTTCGGACAGCTTCTTCATGAGCGCCTTGTGAAGAAACATATTCATTTTGGCGGAATTGCCTGTGTCTCCCGAATATCCGAGCTCCGCGGCAAGTTCCTTGCGCTCGGAAAGGCTCGCATCCATACCGACCGCTTTCATCAGGTCGACGATCGAGTGCCGCCAATCCAGCTTCTGTCCGCTTTTTTTGACGGCAGCATCGAGAATCGGAACGATATCGACCGTCGCGATCGCGGGCGCGGTCGTTGGGGTTACGGATGGTGCTGCCGATGGCGCCGCCGGCCTCTGCGCAGGTTCCATTTTCGGCGCGGCCGCCGCCTCGGTCACCGGTGCTGCCTGCGCTTCGCCGCCGAAAATCGCGTTCTTGATTTTATCGAAAATACCCACGTCTCATCCTCCAATTTAGTTCGGTTGCATTCGCAGAAACTAAAATGGGGCGGAGGACGAACTCATCCAGCGCGGATGGCTAAATTGTTGCCGAGCAGGCTGCCGACGAGCCGAGCCGTCCGGCAAGGCAAGCCGCAATGATGCGGCCCGCCCTAGGATCAGAGATCGACGTCGAGGATCGCCATCGAAAAGTTGTAGGAACGATCGCCGTCTTCGTCGTCGACATAGACGACACCCAGGAATTCTTCGCCGAGATAAACTTCCGCGGAATCATCCTTGCGCGGGCGCGCCTTGACGACGATCTGCGGATTGAGCGTCTTCTTGAAATAGGCGTCGAGCTTCTTGAGTTCTTCAGGCTTCACACTTGGTCTCCTAGCGGTCTTCGTTGGCCGCTTCTTGCACAGGAAAAGCGGAGCTGTAAAGGTTGCCGCGGCATATCTGCCCCGGCTTTCCCCTCAGGATTTCGCCAGCTTTTCCGTTCTGACAAATATAATCGGATCAGATATCGGCGCCGATCACCTGGTCCATGATGCGCGACGGTTCCGAACACCCGGCCTCCCCGACCACCTTCGCCGGCACGCCGGCAACCGTCGTCTTCGGCGGGACGGCCTTTAGAACGACCGAGCCGGCCGCCACGCGCGAGCAATAGCCGATCTGGATATTGCCGAGAATCTTCGCGCCCGCACCGATAAGCACGCCGCTGCCGATCTTCGGATGACGGTCAGCACCCTCCTTGCCCGTGCCGCCAAGCGTGACGCCATGCAGGATCGAGACGTTGTCGCCGATCACCGCCGTTTCGCCGACGACGAGGCCGGTCGCGTGATCGAGGAAGATTCCCCGGCCGATGCGCGCTGCCGGATTGATGTCCGTCTGGAAGACGCTGGACGACCGGCTCTGCAGATAGAGCGCCAGATCCCGACGCCCGTGATTGAGCAGCCAGTGGGCCAGGCGATGCGTCTGCAGCGCATGGAATCCCTTGAAATACAGCACCGCCTCCATGAAGCGCAGGCATGCCGGGTCCCGGTCGTAGACGGCCTGAATATCGACGCGCAGGATATCGCTCCATTCCGGCCAGTCTTCGAGCATTCCGTCGAAGACCTGGCGAAGCAGCGTCGCCTGCATGTCGGGATGGTCGAGGCGTTCGCAGATACGATGAATGACGCATTCTTCCAGCGAACGGTGGTTGATCACCGTCGAATAGAGGAAAGCCGCCAGCACCGGATCCTTCTCGGCAGCAACACGCGCTTCTTCGCGCAGGCTGTCCCAGATTGGATCCATGACCTTCAGCGGGTTTGGTGCCTCAAAACGAACGTCAGTCTTCGCGACCATTCCAGGTCTCCTCGTTTCCGTCGAAACAACATTATATAGGGCATAATGTCCAGAACATAAATGGGTGCCGGTCCTATGCATTTTTAGGATGATTTTTCGGCAATCACGGCACTCTGAGACGGACTGTCACCGCCCGGCGACTCTCTCATAGAACTCGAGAACCGCCTTCTTGAATACCTTGTCTCCAACCGCCAACATATGGTCGCGGCCCGGAATGTCCAGCGCCTCGGCATGCGGCATCAAGCCCGCCAATTCCTGTGCCGAACCTGCAATATCGTCCTTTGTTCCAACGCCGATCAAAGTCGGCGCATCGATCCTGCCCATGTCGGCCCGCGCCACGAGATCGCGCGATCCCCGGATGCAGGAAGCGAGCGCCTGCCGGTCGCTCCTGGTCTGCTCGGCGAAGGCGCGGAACATGCGCCCGCGGGCATGCGTGACGTCGTCCAGCGAGGGCGCGAGCAGCGCATCGGCAATCGGATCCCAATCGCCGACGCCATCCGTCATCCCGATGCCAAGGCCGCCTAGCACCAGCGAACGCACGCGATGCGGATGGGCAAGCGCCGTGAAGACCGAAATCCGCGCGCCCATCGAGTAGCCCATGACACTGGCTTCCGGAATACCTAGATGGTCGAGTAGCGCCACGGCATCTCCCGCCATGATCCACGGCCGGTAGGCTTCGGCATCGTGGGGTTTGTCGCTTGCCCCGTGGCCGCGATTATCCATCGCGATCACGCGATAGCCTGCATCGCCCAGCGTCTTTACCCAGCCGGGATGCACCCAGTTGACGTTGGCGGTCGAAGCAAAACCATGAATGAGCAGCACCGGTGGGCCGTTGGGATCCCCTTCGTCGAAAAAGACGAGTTTCAGGCCGCCGTGGGTGAAACTGGAAAATGCGGGCGTATTCAGATTTATAGTGCCGTCCTTTTTGGCCCGGACCATATTTTATCGAGCAGCGGAGGTGAACCCTCGCCGCGCCAAAAAACCATGTGCCGTGCGGCGCTTTGGCTCTACACATTTGAGACGAAGGATTATAATGTCCGCGCACATTTCAAAGCATTCGGAGACAGACATGGCCGGCCACAACATTCCCCACTTCCAGAACGACGGCGGACACCGCGTGATCGAAGTCGGCGTGAAGGAGTTCATGTGCACCGGCGCATCCGTGCCCTTCGATCATCCGCACATCTTCATCGACATGGGCGACGACAACGAAAAGGTCTGCTCCTACTGTTCGACGCTTTATCGCTTCAATGGCGCGCTGAAGCCGAGCCAGACGAACCCGGCCGGTTGCGTCTTCCACGTCAAAGCAGCGTAAATTCACTCAAGATCGGACATCGGATGCCGGTCGAACACGCCGCCATCATCGGCGCCGGAACTGCGGGCCTGACCGCGGCTCTGGCCCTGGCTAAACGCGGCATCAGTTCGGATATTTTCGAGCAGGCTGCGGCGCTTGCAGAGGTCGGCGCCGGCCTGCAAATCTCGCCGAATGCCTCGCGCATCCTCGCAAAACTCGGCGTCCTGCAGGACATCGAAAAAGTCTGGCTCGAGCCGCAGTTCATTCGCCTTTTCTCCGGCGATACGCTCCGCCCGCTTGCGGCCGTGCCCGCAGGCGACTTCGCTCGCATCCGCTGGGGCGCTCCCTACGGCGTCCTGCACCGCGCGACGCTGCAGAGGGCGCTGCTTACGGCAGTCGAAGCAAACCCTCGTTGCACGATCCATCTCGGCCATCGGATCGCCCCGGGCGCGCTTCCTGAAACCACCCGCCGGCCGGATGTAATCATCGGTGCCGACGGCGTCTGGTCGAAGCTGCGGCAGTCGATCAGGGGCAGTCCCTCGCCGCACTTTTCCGGCGACATAGCCTATCGCTTCACGATCGCCGGCAATTCCGCGCCCGCGTTCCTCGATCGCGCCAATGTCTCGGCATTCCTCGGGCCGTCGGCCCATCTCATCTGCTATCCGCTAAAGGAGGCCGGCAGCCTCAATCTCGTCGCCATCACAGCCGGCAATGCTGCGCCGCAGGACTGGCGCAACGATCCGACGGAGCAGCAATTGAAGCAGCTCTCATCGCGCTTTTCCGGATGGAGTGCCGATATCAAATCGCTGTTCGGTGACGCCCGGATTACCTTTTGGCCGCTCTACGAGGCGACGGAGGGCAACTGGCAAAACGGAAGTGACACCGTCCTTATCGGCGACGCGGCTCACGCCATGACGCCTTTTGCGGCCCAAGGCGCGGCGATGGCAATCGAAGATGCCTACGAGCTCGCGGCACTGCTTGCAACCCATCCTGTAAAGGAAGCTCTGCTTCGCTTCGAACAACAGCGCACACCGCGCGTCGCAAAAATTCGCAAGCGCGGCGCCTTCAACCGCTTCGCTTATCATGCCCGCGGTCCGGTGCGCATCGGCCGCGATATCGTTCTCTTGCTGAAGGCGCCGCAAAGACTCGCGGCGGATCTCGACTGGGTCTACGGCTACCGTCCGACCGACTGATCAGACGGCATTGGCGGCTGCAAAACCATGTTCGATATCGGCCTTGATGTCTACCACGTCTTCAAGACCGATCTGAAGCCGGATGACAGGCCCTTCCTGCGGCGCCTTGCGGATACGGCGATCATTGAGATTGACGTGGACTGCAAGGCTCTCGAAGCCGCCCCAGGAATACCCCAAGCCGAAGATCTGCAGTGCGTCGAGGAAGGCATGCGCCTTCGCCTTGAATTTCTCCGGCGCATCGGCTGCGAGCACGAATGAGAAGATACCGCTCGCTCCCTTGAAATCACGCTTCCAGAGTTCATGCGACGGGAAGCTTGGCAGAGCCGGATGCAGGACGCGCGCGACCTCCTCCCTGCCCTCAAGCCATTTGGCGATCGTCAGCGCGCTTTCATAGTGCCGCTCAAGCCGTACACCCATGGTGCGCAGGCCGCGTAGGATCTGATAGGCGTCGTCCGGAGCGCCGCAAATGCCGAGCGTGATATTGGCTTCCTTCAACTGCTCCCAATGCCTGGCATTGGCCGAAACCGTGCCCATCAGGATGTCGGAGTGGCCGGAGGGATATTTCGTCGCGGCATGGATCGAAATATCGACGCCGAAGTCGAGCGGCCGGAAATAGACCGGCGTCGCCCAGGTATTGTCCATTGCAACAACCGCGCCATGCTTGTGAGCGATTGCGGCAATTGCCGGAATGTCCTGCATTTCGAACGTATTCGACCCTGGGGCCTCGGTGTGCACCAGCTTCGTGTTCGGCTTGAAAAGCTGCTCGATGCCGGCGCCGATCGCCGGGTCGTAATATTCGACGTCGACGCCGAGACGCGTCAGCATCGTGTCGCAGAAATGCCGCGTCGGCGTATAGACCGAATCGACAATGAGAACATGATCGCCGGACGAGAGAAATGCGAGCAACGGCACCGTAACGGCGGCAAGGCCCGTAGGAACCAGAATGGTTCCGGCAGACCCCTCAAGTGCATTGATCGCATCGCAGAGCGCATCCGTCGTCGGCGTCCCGCGGGTGCCGTAAGTATATTTCTGCGACCGCGTCTCCATCGTCCTGGCATTGGGGAAGAGCACCGTAGAGGCATGGACGACCGGCGGATTGACGAAACCGAAGTAGTCCGAAGGATCGTTGCCGATATGCGTCAGTCGCGTATTGATGCCCGCGTTCTGCAGTAAATTGTCTCTGTCGTTCATAATCTGGAATGGCCCTTGGCGGAATGATGCAAAGCTGCACTTCTGGACCCGCCCCGCAAAACGGTCAACCCCGAGCTCGGACTACACAAATTCTCCAGTTCGTTACTTTAGCAGATATATCAGTGGATTACGCGAGAATTTTCCGCAAAGGGCTGCTCATTTCCTGCTCAAATGCCTATCAAGGCGGCGCATTTTACCAAAATGCCAATTTCTGCCGCAATTGTGAACCGCGACACTTGACCGTGGTGATATTTGCGACTGTGATAGAACCGCTCGCGCCGGGAGGGTGTCGAGAATTGGGGGGCGAATGGTTTGCTTCAGCCGTCCCCTCCACAAAAACATAAGACAACAGATAAAGGTTGGGAAAAATGAAGATTAAGCTCCTGTCCGCCGCCGTCGGCGCAGCAGTTTTCGCCCTTGGCGCCTCGGCTGCCTCAGCAGCCACTCTCGCAGACGTGAAGGCAAAGGGTTTCGTCCAGTGCGGCGTCAACAGCGGCCTCGTCGGCTTTGCTCAGCCTGACGCGTCGGGCAACTGGGCCGGCTTCGACGTCGATTTCTGCAAGGCGGTCGCTTCAGCCGTGTTCGGCGATCCGACCAAGGTCAAGTATACGCCTCTTTCCGCGAAAGACCGCTTCCCGGCCCTGCAGTCCGGCGAAGTCGACGTCTTGTCGCGTAACACGACCTGGACGATCAACCGCGATACCGCTCTCGGCTTCAACTTCCGCGCGGTCACTTATTACGACGGTCAAGGCTTCATGGTTCGTAAGGGCTTGAACGTTAAGTCGGCTCTCGAGCTTTCCGGCGCTGCCGTCTGCGTTCAGGCCGGCACGACCACCGAACTCAACCTCGCCGACTACTTCAAGGCCAACAACCTTCAGTATAACCCGGTCGTTTTCGAAAAGCTCGAGGAAGTCAACGCCGCATACGACTCCGGCCGTTGCGACGTTTACACGACCGACCAGTCCGGCCTTTATTCTCTGCGTCTGACGCTGAAGAACCCCGACGAGCACGTGATCCTTCCGGAGATCATCTCCAAGGAACCGCTCGGCCCGGCCGTTCGCCAGGGTGACGACCAGTGGTTCGATGTCGTCTCCTGGACTGCCTTCGCTCTGGTCAATGCTGAAGACTTCGGCATTACCCAGGCCAATGTCGACGAGATGAAGAACTCGCCGAACCCGGATATCAAGCGCTTCCTCGGTTCCGAAACCGACACCAAGATCGGCACCGACCTCGAACTCACCAACGATTGGGCGTATAATGTGATCAAAGGCGTCGGCAATTACGGCGAAGTCTTCGAGCGCAACGTCGGTCAGGGCAGCCCGCTCAAGATCGAACGCGGCCTGAACGCTCTGTGGAGCAAGGGCGGCATCCAGTACGCGCCCCCGGTCCGCTGATCGCCGGCCTGGAATGAAATACCGGAAAGGCGGGAAACCGCCTTTCCCATGTCCAAGAAAAAAGCCCAAAACGGGCACATAGGGGAATTGGCTCGGCATGACGCAAGAGGCTCTGGGCACGACACCGTTGCCTAAAACCGGCGGGACCTTCCGGTCCGCAATGTATGATCCCAAATACCGGGGTATCTTTTATCAGGTTCTCACCGTCCTCGTGATCGCTGGAGTGGTCTGGTGGATTGTAGACAACACGATCGAGAATCTCGCACGCAGCAATACGGCCTCTGGTTTCGCCTTCCTCAGAGGACGCGCCGGCTTCGAGGTCGGTCAGTCGCTGATTTCCTACTCCAGCGACTCGACCTACGGACGTGCGCTCGTCGTCGGCTTCCTGAATACCCTCCTGGTCGCGGTTACCGGTATCATCACCGCGACGATCATCGGCTTCATCGTCGGCATCGGGCGCCTGTCGCACAACTGGCTGATTGCCAAGCTTTGCACGGTCTATGTCGAAGTGTTCCGCAACATCCCGCCGCTGCTTGTCATCTTCTTCTGGTATTCCGGCGTTCTTGCCATTCTGCCCGCGGTCAGAGAATCGTATCACTTGCCCTTGAACATGTTCCTGAACAATCGCGGCCTGGCCTTCCCGAAGCCGATCTTCGAAGCGGGCATGTGGGCGGTTCTGATCGCCTTTGTCGTCGGCATCATCGCCGCCATTATAACCGCGCGCTGGGCGCATAAGCGCCAGGCCGCGACGGGCCAGCCGTTCCACACGATCTTGGTCTCGATCGCACTCATCGCCGGCCTTCCGATCCTTGCCTTCCTGGTGACCGGCCTGCCGATGTCCTTCGACCTTCCGGTCGCCGGCAAGTTCAACCTGACGGGAGGCTCGGTCGTCGGCCCGGAATTCATGTCGCTCTTCCTGGCGCTTTCGTTCTATACGGCAGCCTTCATTGCCGAGATCGTCCGCGCCGGCATTCGCGGCGTAGCCAAAGGACAGTCGGAGGCGGCAGGCGCCCTTGGGCTCCATCCTTCCGCCATCACCCGCCTTGTGGTCGTGCCCCAGGCCTTCCGTATCATCATTCCGCCGCTGACGAGCCAGTATCTGAACCTGACGAAGAACTCGTCGCTGGCCATTGCGATCGGCTTTGCGGACCTTGTCGCCGTCGGGGGAACGACCCTCAACCAGACCGGCCAGTCCATCGAAATCGTGCTGATCTGGATCGTCGTCTATCTCAGCCTCAGTATCCTCACGTCGCTGTTCATGAACTGGTTCAACGCCAAGATGGCACTGGTGGAGAGATAAGATGTCCGTTGCCAACACCCCCTTTGTCAGAACGGCGATCCTCACGGCTGAACCGCCGCCGCCCGGCGAACGCGGCGCTGTCGCCTGGGTCAGGCGCAACCTGCTTGCAACGCCCAAGGACATCCTGCTGACGGTGCTTGCGATCGCCGCCCTCGCCTGGGCCCTACCGCAGATGATCGACTGGCTCTTCATCCAGGCCGTGTGGACGGGTAGCGACCGCACCTTCTGTGCAACCGCGGTTCAAGGCGGCATTCAGCCCGATGGTTGGAGCGGCGCCTGCTGGGCCTTCGTCAATGCGAAATTGGATCAGTTCATTTTCGGCCGCTATCCGCTCGACGAGCGCTGGCGTCCGACGATTGTCTTCATCCTCTTTGCAGTGCTGCTGATCCCGCTGTTGATCCCGTCGGTACCGCGCAAAGGTCTGAACGCGATCCTGCTCTTCGGAGTGCTGCCGATCGTCTCGTTCTTCATGCTCTACGGCGGCTTCGGCCTTGAAGTCGTCAACTCGCCGCTCTGGGGCGGCCTGCTCGTGACACTGGTCGTGTCCTTCGTCGGCATGGCCGTCTCGCTGCCGTTCGGCATCGTGCTGGCGCTTGGTCGGCGATCGACAATGCCCGTCGTGAAGATGGTCTGCGTCACCTTCATCGAAGTGATCCGCGGCATACCGCTGATCACAGTCCTCTTCATGGCAAGCGTCATGCTGCCGCTCTTCCTGCCGACCGGCTGGAATGTCGACAAGCTGATGCGCGCGGTGATCGGTGTCTCGATCTTCGCCTCCGCCTATATGGCGGAAGTCATTCGCGGCGGCCTGCAGGCGATCCCGAAGGGCCAGTATGAGGGAGCCGATTCACTCGGTCTTGGCTACTGGCAGAAGATGCGGCTCATCGTTCTGCCGCAGGCGATCAAGCTGGTCATCCCGGGCATCGTCAATACGTTCATCGGCATGTTCAAGGATACGTCGCTCGTTTCGATCATCAGCATGTTCGACCTGCTCGGCATCGTCCGCCTGAACTTTACCGATTCCAACTGGGCAAGCTCGGTCACGCCGCTGACAGGCCTCGTCTTCGCAGGCTTCATCTTCTGGATCTTCTGCTTCGGCATGTCGCGCTATTCCGTGTTCATGGAACGCTACCTCGACACCGGCCACAAACGATAAGAATGAGGGAATAAACATGGCTGAACCCAAGAAAATGACCGTTTCCGCAACGGACGTGGCGGTCGAAATCATCAACATGAACAAGTGGTACGGTGATTTTCACGTGCTGCGCGACATCAACCTCAAGGTCATGCGCGGCGAGCGCATCGTCATCGCTGGCCCGTCGGGCTCCGGCAAGTCAACGATGATCCGCTGCATCAACCGTCTGGAGGAGCACCAGAAGGGTCACATTCTCGTTGACGGCACAGAGCTCACGAACGACCTGAAGAAGATCGACGAAGTGCGCCGCGAAGTCGGCATGGTGTTCCAGCACTTCAATCTGTTCCCGCACCTGACGATCCTCGAAAACTGCACGCTGGCGCCGATCTGGGTGCGCAAGATGCCGAAAAAGCAGGCCGAAGAGGTCGCCATGCACTTCCTGAAGCGCGTCAAGATCCCGGAACAGGCGAACAAGTATCCCGGCCAGCTTTCCGGCGGCCAGCAGCAGCGCGTGGCGATTGCCCGCTCGCTCTGCATGAACCCGAAGATCATGCTTTTCGACGAGCCGACCTCGGCGCTCGATCCGGAAATGATCAAGGAAGTGCTGGATACGATGGTGGGCCTTGCGGAAGAAGGCATGACGATGCTCTGCGTGACCCACGAAATGGGCTTTGCTCGTCAAGTCGCAAACCGCGTCATCTTCATGGACCAGGGCCAGATCGTCGAACAGAATTCGCCCGCCGAATTTTTCGACAACCCGCAGCACGAGCGCACCAAACTCTTCCTCAGCCAGATCCTGCATTGAGCGAAAGAACTTCCTTGAGAAAAGCCGCCGGAGAGGCCCTCCGGCGGCTTTTCTTATCGCCAGCGAGCCTTCTCATCGCTCGCAACCACGGTTGCCGAAATACCCGCCTGAACGGCAGCGTAGACTGAAGGATCGGCGTTCGTTCAGCCATGGAAAAGCAAAGGGGCATACCTATCTCAGGATAGCATTGCCGACCCACGTCATGGAGCACCCGATGAAAGCCGAGTTTGCCGCAATTCTTATCGTGGGGGCATTGATCGCAGGATGTACGGCCGTAGGCGACATTTCCGGTCCCGGCTTGGAGCCCATCCCCGGCAGCATCACCTTTAGCGGCCAGCCCCGCACGAAGCTGACGAAATCACCGATCGGTTCCGCATTCCCGCACACCTTTTACGATAACAGGGGACGCGAGGTGGAGGAGACCTACATCATCCGTCCCGACCGCAGCCTGATGATTGCAAGGCGCGTCTACCGCCCGTTTTTCGACTGGGGTGATGACCGCTAAGGCACCGCGACAGGGCATGGTGGCATTCCAGCCCACCAATTCGCCAATGCGCGGTTTGCTAAAATGTCGTCAAATGACGTCATGCAACGGTCTGCTTTAACTCTTGATTAGGCATCCATTTGCTTCAGCGTGAAGTTATGCGATGCTCTTTGCCTAAAATGGCGCCTGAAATAGCACGGGGTCCAAAACACGGGGGCAGAGAAAATGATAGAAATTCACGGTTCACAGCATGCAAATGGCAGACCGGAGCATCCTCTGAACTGCCGGACGGAAGTCGAAGCCGCGATGTTCGAAATGATCAAGCGCTTGCAGCAGCACGGCTGGACGCCTGCCGAAGTGGCGCTCGCGCTTGCAGACGCGGCCGAAGACTATGTGATGCTGCTCGCCAGCAAGAAGGCCGGAAGCCACTGACGGCTTCACCTTCCGCCTAACCGCCCTGCGAAGCGTACAGCGTTTGCGCGCATTCCAGGGCGGCAACGCAGGCCATATCCACCGGCGATCACCCGGATGCCCAAAGATGGCGCAGCCGCGGGAGCTGGCGAATGTCTGACGCGGAAACGAACGGATTTGCGTCCCAGCCGGCCTGCCTCGCCACCGCCACGATTTCGGGCTGGTCGTCGAAAAATATCGGGCGCTCGCCGGAGCCGATGCTCAATCGGGAATTGATCGCCTCGAAGAAGCGGATGTCGTTCTTCGGGTATCGAATTTCCGCGCTGTAAAACATACGGTCGAACAGCTTCGAGAAGCCGAGCTCGTCCCAGAGAAATCGCGCCCGGTGATGCTCCTGGCCGGTTGCGACGTAGAGCTCGACATCACTGCCGCGCGTTATGCTCTCGACCAGATCAAAGACCTCCCTGTTGAGATTCGAATCCTTTTCGAACCAATATCTCATGAAGTCCTTCGCATCGCCGTGATATCCAACCTCCGGGAGAACCTCGGCAAGCGCCTCCGCGAGATCGCGTTTGCCGTGATGCATTCAGCCATAAGCGAGCGCTGCGATCTATCTCAGCCCACCTGTGACGATGTTGTGCGGTTGGATGCTGTTTTCCGAACCGCTGACAACAGCGATGTTCGCGGGGCGGCCCTGCACATTGCGGGGCCGCACCTCCCAGAACGATTTTCCGTGTTTCCAAGTTAAGCGGTCGGCTATACGCCGTCATGGCAGCCGTTGGACACAGACTTATTCGATCCCGTAAGCAGGCGTTCGGACATTGTAGCCGCACGAGTTGCGCCCGCACCTTTCGGCTCCGCCATGCTCGTCGACATGACTTTCGTCGCCTAGCCGCTGCCGGGCCAGTTCGGCGAGTTCAATCGCCTCGACTTCAAGGTAAGTATGGCCCAAATGGCAACGCAACAGCCCGTCTACCGACTTGGAATCCTGAGGCCGCTCCAGGGGCGCTACGACCCCTTCTTGACGTCTGGAAGGTTCGTCACGCTCCGCGAGTGCGCGCGCAAACGCCCGCAGTGTTGCCGTGTAATTGGTGAAGCGCTTCTTATCGAGCTTGATGGGATCGCCCTCCTTGAGCGCGACATTGCGCCCTGCCGCCGTCGTTACTCGAGTGATCGCCTTGCGGTTGAACACCGTGATGTCGTGAGCGCAGAGATTGCGGACCGTCACTGCTCGACGACCGTGCGCGCTTGCCGCCTTTGATCCCCGACCAGTCGCGGCCGCCCGCTTTTAAGATGGCATCGCCCCAAACTTCCATTGCGTCAGTGACGTAGCGCTCGGCTGCGTCACGAATCGGCTTGAGTCAAGAAGATTCCGGCTTGTGGGCCGGCTATTTTGCTGACATTATTCCCTGTTAACGGGGTTGCACTGTGGCAGGTGTTCAAATGGGGGGCATAAGGATGGCAAAGGAACCTTCGAGTACCGCTTCTTCTGCGAATAAGGCGGACGAAAATCTGATAGGTAATGCAGAGGGAAACGGGCTGAACTTCATGGCGGCCCAGGCCCGCGAGGGCGGGATCTCCGGTGACGCTGTAGGTGTCGACAAGATACGCGATCTGCTGTTCGGCAACCAGATGCAGGACTATGACCGCCGTTTTTCCAAGCTTGAAGACCGGTTCTTGCAGCGCTTTAAGGATGTCGAATCCGAGGCCAAGCGCAATCTTGAAACGTACGAGTCAAATGCAAAGAAGCAGGTCGAATCGCTCGCGGCGCAATTGCGGAGCGAAAAAGATGCACGAGCCGAGGCCGACAAGGAGATTGACCGGAATCTTCGCGAGCAAAATCAGGCACTTGAAAAGCAGGTGCGCGCGTTGTCGGATCAATTGAGCGAGCTTGAGCGCGACGTTGCGGACCGGATAAATCGAAGCGATCATTTGCTGCGTGAGGAAATCAAGCAAAAGAATGAAAGCATTCAGATGCTAATGGAGAAAATGTTTTCCGATCTCAGCAACGTCAAGACCGACAGAAATCTTTTGGCTGGCCTGTTTGTCGAGGTTGCAAAATGCATAAATCAGGATTCCGGCGGTAGCAAGAGCAACTCGGAACGTGGCTGGAAAGTGAGTTGATCGGAACTTGACGTCGACCGTCGACCCAATCAGGCTTCCTCAAAAAGCCGCCTCGAACGATACCGAGATTGATCGCGCGGCTCTGGCTATTCTTTTGGTCGAAATTGCTCGGAACATTGATCCGGACCATCATGCGCGTTTCGACGGAGTTCCAACCGCCGATCGTCGCATGGAAACGCTGCGCCAGTTGCTGGTCGGCCGCGAAATTTCGGAGCTTTCACGAGTTACGCATCTGCTGCGCGAACCGGAGCAGCTTGCGGAAGCAGTGGGCGGCGTTCTTCCCAGTGCAGCCGCACGGGCGCCTCATGCGCAGCTCGGCGAGGCCCTTGCGCCAGCCGTCGAGAGGGCTGTGCAACGGTCGATCCAGAAGAGCCCGCGCACGCTGACGGATATATTATACCCGGTGTTTCTGCCGGCAATTCGCAAGTCGATCGGGGAAAAGATCGACCAGACCTTTCAGTCGCTGAATGAAACTTTAAGACATATATTTACCTGGCATGGGCTCAAGTGGAGATTTGAATCTTGGAGAACTGGTGCCAGCTTCTCGGAAGTTGTTCTGAAGCATTCTCTTGTCTATCGTGTAGAACATGTCTTTCTCATTAACCGAAATTCCGGGCTTTTGATCGCGCATGTAACTGCCGATAATGCAACGAGCGAGGATCCTCAACTCATTTCTTCGATGCTCAGTGCAATTCAAGACTTTGTTAAAGACTCATTTAACGAGAAAGAACAGAGCGGCCTGGACACTATCCGCTTTGGGGAGCTTCGTCTCTGGTCAGAAGTTGGACCGTTTGCGACTTTGGTTGCGGTGATCCGGGGAAATCCGCCAGAGGAATTACATGAAATAGTTCGCGATGTGTTGCTTCGCATCCATGATGAATACTCACAGGCTTTAGAGCAGTTTGACGGCGACGGTTCTCAGTTAGCCGGCATAGAGACGCAGTTGCAGACCTGCGTTGAACTGAAGCAGGAGGACTCAAACCAGGGATTTCCGTGGCTGGTGGTGGCTGCAGTCCTGCTGGTTTTGATTCCGGCAGGCGGTTGGTTCTTTCTTTCCTGGCAATCCGGGCAGCACTGGCAGGCCTATGTGTCGCGACTGGAGGCCCAACCGGGCATCATCGTCGCCCAACATACGGTGCGCGATGGCCAATTCTACATTTCCGGCCTGAGAGACCCGCTTGGCGCCGACCCGCAGTCGCTGTTGTCTGGAACGCATGTCGATCCCGCCCGCGTTCATTCGCAATGGCAATTCTATCAGAGCCTTGAGCCGGAGTTCGTGTTGAAGCGGCTGACGGCGTCGCTGGCTCCGCCGGATACAGTACGACTTTCGATCGTCAAGGATCGCATCGTTGCCGAGGGTGAGGCTGCCGACACCTGGATAGATCGGGCGCGCGCAGCGGCCCGACAGCTTTCGGCAGGCGGACCGGAATTCGACATCTCCAAGGTTCGTGATGTGAGCCCCGAAGCACGCGCGGCGGAGCACTGGCAGGCCTATGTGTCGCGACTTGAGGCCCAACCGGGCATCATCGTTGCGGAACAAAAGGTGCGCGATGGCCAATTCTACATTTCCGGCCTGAGAGACCCGCTTGGCGCCGACCCGCAGTCGCTGTTGTCTGGAACGCATGTCGATCCCGCCCGCGTTCATTCGCAATGGCAATTCTATCAGAGCCTTGAGCCGGAGTTCGTGTTGAAGCGGCTGACGGCGTCGCTGGCTCCGCCCAAATCTGTTCTGCTTTCGATCGTCCAGGGTCGCATCGTTGCCGAGGGTGAGGCTGCCGACACCTGGATAGATCGGGCGCGCACAGCGGCCCGACAGCTTTCGGCAGGCGGACCGGAATTCGACATCTCCAAGGTTCGTGATGTGAGCCCCGAAGCACGCGCGGCGGAGCACTGGCAGGCCTATGTGTCGCGACTTGAGGCCCAACCGGGCATCATCGTTGCGGAACAAAAGGTGCGCGATGGCCAATTCTACATTTCCGGCCTGAGAGACCCGCTTGGCGCCGACCCGCAGTCGCTGTTGTCTGGAACGCATGTCGATCCCGCCCGCGTTCATTCGCAATGGCAATTCTATCAGAGCCTTGAGCCGGAGTTCGTGTTGAAGCGGCTGACGGCGTCGCTGGCTCCGCCCAAATCTGTTCTGCTTTCGATCGTCCAGGGTCGCATCGTTGCCGAGGGTGAGGCTGCCGACACCTGGATAGATCGGGCGCGCGCAGCGGCCCGACAGCTTTCGGCAGGCGGACCGGAATTCGACATCTCCAAGGTTCGTGATGTGAGCCCCGAAGCACGCGCGGCGGAGCACTGGCAGGCCTATGTGTCGCGACTTGAGGCCCAACCGGGCATCATCGTTGCGGAACAAAAGGTGCGCGATGGCCAATTCTACATTTCCGGCCTGAGAGACCCGCTTGGCGCCGACCCGCAGTCGCTGTTGTCTGGAACGCATGTCGATCCCGCCCGCGTTCATTCACGCTGGCAATTCTATCAGAGCCTTGAGCCGGAGTTCGTGTTGAAGCGGCTGACGGCGTCGCTGGCTCCGCCGGATACAGTACGACTTTCGATCGTCAAGGATCGCATCGTTGCCGAGGGTGAGGCTCCTGCCAACTGGATCAACCGGGCGCGGGCAGCCGCCGAACAACTTTCGGCGGACGGAGTGGTTCTGGATGTCTCGCAGCTGCGTGAGCTGAACCTTGCAGAACTTAATTATTTGAGAGAGGCCATCCAGGCGACCGATATTTTCTTCTATTCCGGCAAAGCTGTGCCGGGACCAGAGCAGATGCCGGTCCTCGACAGGTTGGCGGATCAAATAAAGGAATTCGCCCAAAATGCCCGCAAGTCAGGCGTAACAGCGCGGTTCATGTTGACCGGCCATGCGGACGCCACGGGCCGTGAGACGGCCAACGTGTCGATCAGCGCCGCCCGCGCCGAGACAGTTCGTGCGCTTCTCAACAAGCGCGGCGTCGCTCCGGGACTGCTGCTGGTTCGGGGCGCTGGCACCTTTGAGCCGGTGGTGCCTGAAAATAGTCGAACTGGGAGCTCCACCAATCGCCGGGTTTCGATTACGGTAAGCCTAGAGTAGTGCGGAGCTAGGATATTGCAAAAAAAGATCTGCATGTTGGGTGGGTTCGCTGTCGGAAAGACGAGTCTGGTTCGCAGGTTTGTGCAAAGCATCTTTTCAGATACCTACTTGACCACGGTGGGAGTGAAAATCGACAAGAAGAGTGTCGCACTCCCGGACAAAACCGTGGATCTAATTTTGTGGGATTTGGCCGGCGAAGACGATATCGGCTCATTCCGCGTCAGCAATGTGAGGGGTGCGACCGGGCTCGTGCTTGTCGTCGATGGAACCCGCGCCGCTACTCTTGCCGTGGCGCTCACTCTGCGCGAGCGGGCCGAGGCCGAATTCGGCGCTATGCCGTTTGTATTGCTGTTCAACAAATCCGACCTGGCCGATCGGTGGGCAATATCGGATAGTGAGATTAACGAACTCAGGCAACTTGGATGGCAAATCTATCGAACAAGTGCGCTTTCGGGTGAACATGTTGATGATGCGTTTCGTCAGCTTGCTTCGATGGTCACCAAATAGACCATGCATAGATTGCCAAGAGAAGTCGGAAGCTGGATTTACGATTTCTTCTACAATGAGCACTCTGTCGCATATCTGAAAATTGACGCCCAGCTTTGCGTAGCTGCGAAGGGCGGTAACGTTAAACATTACGGGCTCTCATCGCTTCGCATTGGCAAGCCTGTTGCCGATCAGCTTGAATTTATGGAAGGTTTGCTGCCTTGCCCGGAGCTTCCATATCATATGGCCATGGTCGAATTGCCCAGCGGGCGTGTCGCGGACCTTCATCTTTTTGCCGGCAATGCCTGCGTGTGGCTGCTCTTTCTTGACGCCACTGCCGAACGCGACAACAAGCAGCGGCTTCAACAGAAGGCCTATGAAATGACGCTCCTGCAAGAGAGGGAGCGTCAACTCAACGAGAAATTACAATCGACGAACGAGGCGTTGAGGAAGAGCCAGGAGGGATTGTCGCGTGAATACCAGCGCGCCGAATCCCTACTCCTCAACATTCTTCCGGCGTCGATCGCGGAGCGGTTAAAAGCGCACAAAAAAATTGCAGACAACCACGCTGAGGTGAGTGTGCTTTTTGCCGACATCGTCGGTTTTACGGAAAGAACGCGGAGCGTCGGAGCCGTGACGACGCTCGCTATCTTAAATTACTTCTTCAAGGCGGCGGATCGGCTCTCGGAACGATACGGCTGCGAAAAGATCAAGACAATCGGCGATTGTGTGATGGTGGTCGCTGGCCTGCCCACCGCGCGATCCGATCATGCAGAAGCCCTCGCGCACTATGCACTTGAACTGCGGAAGGCGGTTAAGCGCGAACGCTTCGCAGGAGAACCGCTGAGAACTCAGAATTGGAATTCACTCGGGACCAATCGTCGCTGGCGTCATAGGCAAAAGGCGGTTCGCCTATGACCTGTGGGGCGAGACCGTTAATCTCGCCTCACGCATTCAAACGTCCGCGGAGCCCGATGAGATCCGTATTTCGGATGCAACTCACCAACTGCTTGGACCAAAATTTGCTTGCGACCTACTCGAGGAAACGGAATTGCGTGGTACAGGTCGTGTGCGAATGTGGCGGCTCCCGGCTTGATTTGCCGCTTGGCAGAGCTGCCGATCCCCTGGGCCAGATTGACGAGCATCCACGAACTGTGTGAATTGCAGCGATGGGAGTGAGCAATGTTTAAAGAGCCCCCTCGCAGGTTTCACCGCTGCTACATTTCGGCGCCCTTTGGCATCGACCTGGGATCGTTGCCGAGTTCTTTTGGGTCAACGTCAAATCGCTTGGAACTGGGCCGCCGCCGACGTCCCGAGTGAACTAGGTTACGCGACGGGGATCGAACGATGCGATTTCGTCGTTGCCGATTTAGATGCCCGGCTGATATGCAATTCGTCCGCACATCCCGGATCAGTTGCGAAACTGTCGGACGGTTTCGCGTCAGGTAGTATTTGCTAAGGGTAACGCGGATGATCTCTTCCCGCTTTGCATCCAGTACCCAGTAACCCTCAGGCCGGCCACGTTTACGGTCGACTAGAGAGGTGACCTTCCCACCTGATCGAAACAGTTTGATAAGGCGGTAAACCGTTGATCGGCTGACGTCGAGCTCAGTTGTAAGTTGTTTCACGTCTGCGGCGGTCATCGGACCAGTTCGATGCTTCAGGAATTCCCGAATGCCGTCTGCGCGTTTGCACGCTTCATCCCAAAGCGCTTCATCGACTTCATCAGGAAAATGGCTCATCCCGTTGGCACAGGTAGAAACTTCTAATAGAATATAGAGGGAGTGGAAATCCGTTCCCAGATCGAGGGAGAAGCGGTCCTCAGGCCCGAGAGGGCGCGGAATCAAACGAGGTCAGGATCAGGCAGATTCGCCAAGCTATTTCGCATCAGGCCGTAGCGCTGGCCGACTGGTCCACAGATGTTTTCGGATTTAGGTAGCAAACGCCACCAGCGCAAGGCGCAGCATTCGGCCCGAAGCTGCCCCTCTACAGAAACGCGTCGAAAGTCCTGATAGGTGGTTTTCTGCCGTACGTCTTACCGATCCGAACGTGCAGGTGGGGCCAACAGTGGACATTCCTGCATATAGATCGCCCACATGGCGGCAACGACGTCTCCGGCTCCCTCTTAGAGCCGCCGTTGCCGCACTTACGCACATTAACTGCTAAATCCCAAATTAAGTGGCACGGCAACCAATTGAAATCATTGGCCAACGAGTTCTTACATTTATAGATAAAGCGACAGTCCTCGCAGCCCTACCCGCCGGCATGACCGCGACATCGTCGAATTACGGTCAGGTTTCTCGCATAGCGAAATGAGCCGTCACGGTGGCAGGCCTGCGTTTCGCAAACCATCGGCCCATCGTACGGCGTCGTCCGGTCGCCGGATCGGGAAGAAATCGTTGAGGCTGGAGAGGCGGAAGTCGGGATCAAGCTGACGCAATCGTGTCATCGCCTCCGTGGCCTCTGGAGCTTGTCCAGCCAGTGCGTGGCTTGCTGCAGCGACGCAGGTTGCGATGAAGTGGACCGGCTGCTCACGAATGGCCGCGTGCGCCCATGATGACGCATCCGCGTATTGGCCAGCAAAGAAGTAGGCGGCGGCCATTGCGGCTTGCGCATTACAAATCTGGGGGTCTTGTGGGTTCAGCCGCATGGCCCGCGTGAGATGATCGATTGCCCCCTCCGGTTCGCCAAGCCAAATCCTGGCCCACCCGCTGAACAGCCATGCTGAGGCCAAATTGGGATTGAGCCCAAGAGCACGTTGCAATAAATCTGCTCCATAATCGTGTGCGCCAAGAACATACGCGAAGGCAATTCCAGCGGTGCAGAGCGCCACCGCATCATCCTTGCCCAGGGCCGCTGCATGCCGGGCCAGCCGCTCGGTTTCGGCAGCCTCCTGCGCGTGATCGACCATCCAACCACTTGCCTTCCGCTGAGAATAGCAGCGCGCCGCCATGCCGTAAGCCGCAGCAAATTCCGGATCGAGTTCGATGGCGCGGTAAAAGAGCCGCAGAGCCTCATTGTTGGTTTCTCGGCTCCAGCAATGCAAGGCTGCCAAGCCCCGCAGGAAGTAATCGTAGGCGTCGAGGTTCTCGGTAGGCTTGTGCTTGGCCCGCTTGATCTCAGCCTGCTCGAGCTTCGGTCCGATGGCGCCGACCACGCTCGAGGTTACTCGGTCCTGCAGTTCGAAAATGTCTTCCAGTTCCCCTTCAAAGCGATCCGCCCAAATATGTACGCCCGTCGTGGCCTCAACAAGCTCGGCAGATATGCGCACTCGATTGGCCGCCCTGCGCACGCTGCCTTCCAGCACGTAGCGCACGCCTAATTCGCGCCCGACCTGCTTCACGTCGACAGCGCGCCCCTTGTACGTGAAGCTGGAATTGCGGGCGATAACGAAGAGCCAGCGAATGCGCGACAGCCCGATGATAATCTCTTCGACGATGCCGTCGCCAAAATAGTCCTGTGCTGGATCGCTGCTCATGTTCCCAAACGGCAGTACTGCGATCGATGGCCGGTCCGGTAACGCGGGTCCAGGCGCCCGCAACGGGATGATCTGCTCGAGGTGCGCTCGGAAGGTCCTCAGCGGGCGCGCGATATTCTTAAGGTGGTGCAAGCCCATATCGGCAAAACTAATATCGACCTTGCCATCGATCTGTCGGTACACGTCTTCGGAGATGCAGATTCCGCCGGCCTCGGAAATCTCCTCAAGCCGGGTCGCCACGTTGACACCGTCTCCCAGAATGTCATCGCCCTCGATTAGGACGTCGCCGAGATTGATTCCGATGCGGAACAGCATCCGTTGATCGGCGGGTGCCACCGCATTTCGCTCCGCCATCAACTTCTGGATGGCCGCTGCGCACGCGACGGCCGCGACGACCGAGGGGAACTCCAGTAGCACGCCGTCGCCTATGGTCTTTACAATCCGACCGCCGTGGTCTGTGATAATCGGCGAGATGGCTTCGCGGTGGCCCCGCAGCGCACGCGCCGTTCCGGCTTCATCGACTCCCATCAGCCGACTGAAGCCCACGACGTCGGCAGCCAGAATAGCTGCCAGTCTGCGTTCCACCTGGGGCTGGCCCACGGACTCGTACCTTTCTCCCAGTTTTAAGGCACGCACTATAGCACGAGCCTCCCATGGGGCGCTCGGCTCAATTTCGAAAGTCCTTGGAAGAAGGCCGGTGCATCGCCATCCAGCCCCTCTCTTGCTTTTCGACTAGGGTGTGAAGGCAGGTAATCCTGCTTTGTCACGTTCATTTCGCGCACCGTGCGCATGGCAAACAGGTCGCAATGACCGCGTTGGCGGAGCTGCGTGCCTCTGATCTGAATGGCCGCTATTGCAGTTCGGGCCTTGAAAGCGGACAGCGCGCTCCCAGCCCCCGAACCGCCAGTCAGGTATGCGCCCAATACCGGACATTCCGGGAAAGCATTCGTTATTTGCCGTTCATTTTCGTGTCGTAAAGCTCCATTGAGAGGGCCATAACATGCCACAACTGATGACTACGCTTGCAACTGACCGCTTAACGCTTCGTCCGCAAACATTAGAGGATTTTCCCGCTTATGAGGCTCTCTTAGCGTCGAAACGATCAGCCGGAATGGGTGGACCATTCGACAAGCGCACTATTTGGGGATTTTTTTGCGGTGACTTGGCGATGCGGTACTTCTTCGGCCACGGCGCACTCATGGTCGAACTGACTAAAACTAGAGAGTGTGTTGGACAGGTCAGCATCAATCACGGACCTCTTTTTCGTGAAAAGGAACTAGGCTGGTTTCTATACGATGGATATGAGGGGCACGGTTATGCCACGGAGGCCGCCAGAGCATTGCGTGACTGGGCCTTCGAGACGTTAGATTTACGATCTTTAGTGAGTTACGTGGCTCCAGACAATTTCAGATCAACGGCCGTTGCAATGCGGCTTGGAGGAATTCTCGACACATCAGCTTTAAGAGACGACCCCGAGGACCTTGTGTATCGTTATTCCAAAGCTTGAGTGACGCGATTGCGCTGCTTAGCACTTGCTCCGGTGAACGGCCGCAATGGGGGCGGATAGCGGAAGATGCCCCGTCCGGATCGCGCCCAAAAGCAGCCCCAGCATCAATCGCGAGCCAGTGCCAGGCTATCCCATTTGCGTACTACTTTCGACCGATTGCCATTTCTTCTCTGACCGCGGCTGCAAAGCGAATCTTTTTATGGATATGCTACCTTCAACTCGGCAGCCACCACACCCACATCGGGCGGTGGATTGGCTGACTGATTCGGGCCGAAAGGTGCCCGCCATCAGGTCTCGAACGCGGACTCAGCGGTGAGATTTCAGCGGCCGATGACATATCCGCCGCCGCCGCGACAATGGCGCGCCTCAACCAGATGTGCCTGGGAGTGTCCTGCTGACGCGCGTGCCAGGCGAGGCTCATCGTGAAGCTCCCAAGATCAAGGGGCGGCGGCCGCGACACGAAGCGCCTCATGTCGGCGGCGGATCGCGCCAGGCTCGACGGCAGGGTCATGATCAGGTCTGAGCGGGCGGCTATCTCCACCGCTGCAAAGAAGTTCGGCACGCGCAGCTTCACCCTTCGCTTCCGCCCCATGAGCGCAAGCACCTCATCGACGGGCGCAGGCCCGACGCCGGTGACGCTGACCACGATATGCTCAAGCGCCAGAAAGCGGTCGAGCGTGAGTTTTCCGACAGCGGCCGGATGATCCGTGCGCATCAATGTCACAAGTTTTTCGTCATAGAGGCGGCGGCGGCGGATGCCGGCGGGTGCTTCGTCAATCAGCGCCACCATCGCATCCGCGTCATCGTGCTCCAGCGCTTCGATTCCGTTCGCGCCCGGCGCGACAATGTCAAGATCAAGGGACGGTGCCTCGCGTGCGAGGCGGGCGAGCAAATGCGGCGCGAGCGCGGCGGCCTGAAGATCGGGCATCAGAAGCCGAACTTGCCCCATCGCCGTCGCGGGATCGAACGGATTCGCCTCCAGCATCTCGCCGATGCCGGCCAGTATCCGGCGCAAAACCGGGCGCACCTCCTCAGCGCGGGCGCTGAGGACGTAACCGCCCGGCCCGTTGACCAGCAGCGCGTCCGCAAACAGCGCGCGCAATCGCCCCAAAGCACGGCTGGCGGCCGGCTGGCTCATGCCAAGCCGGTGGGCTGCCCGTGTGACGTTCATTTCGGCCAGCAGCGCATCGAGCGCCACCAGCAGGTTGAGATCGATCTGAGGTAAATCCATTTCACGCATACTGACTATATACCTCATGCATTGGACGCATGGAAATCCCCCGTCTATCGTCTTTTGATCGACCAACCAATGACGGAGAAGAAGTCATGTATGTTGTGCTTGGAGCAAATGGGCGCGCTGGTGGCGAGACAGCGCGCGCCCTCATCGATCACGGCGAGGCCGTGCGTGTCGTCGTGCGTCACCCGGAACAGGGTGAAGAATGGACGGCTCTCGGCGCGACGGTCGCCGTCGCGAACATCGAGGATACCGAGGCCTTGGCCGATGCGCTGAAAGGCGCGTCGGGCGCGTTCCTGCTCAATCCGCCGCCGGTGAGCGGTGATCCGTATGCACGCACGGACGAACTCGGTGCTGCGCTTGCCGAGGCAGCACGGCGGGCGCATCTGCCCAAGGCCGTTGTCCTGTCGTCGATCGGAGCGCAGCATGCTTCGGGCACTGGCGTCATCGCCACCCTCAACAGGTTCGAGGCGCGGCTTGCCGGCGTAGCACCGGCGACCGCCTTCCTGCGGTCAGCCTATTTTGTCGAGACGTGGAGCGAGGTGGCAGGAACCGCCGTGTCCGAAGGCCTGCTCCCGACCTTCCTCGAACCGTCTCAGGAGATTCCAATGGTGAGCACGATCGATGTCGGGCGCACTGCGGCAGCCCTGCTCTGCGAGGACTGGACCGGGAAGCGCGTCGTGGAACTGGCCGGACCGGAAGACTGGAGCGCCGGCGATGTGGCGTCGGCCTTCGCGGAGGTCCTTGACCGCCCGGTGGTGCCGATGCTGGTCCCGCCGGAGGGTCGCGTCGCGCTTCTTGCCGAGGAAGGCGTGCCCGCCGAGGTGGCGGACGCGCTTCTCGGTATGTATGAGGGCATCGCCAACGGCCTGTTCATGCGCCAGGACGGCAGCGAGCACCGGCGCGGCACGATCTCCCTGGCAGCGGCGATAGAGCGCATTGTCGCAACGGTTGAACCAGCGATCGGCGCTCTGCTTCCCAGTAGCGGGCATTAGGGATGTGCGCACCGCTTCGGGGGCCTGCCATTCCCGTAGCTTGCACAGTGCAAGATTCGAATGCAGTTCAATGGCCACTGGGTTCAGGGGTAGACGGTCCGGTCCCCTTCCGGATTGTGCCACTTCGGGACCTTTGGCCGCGATAGGCGAAGGTCCCGGCTCGTACTTCGACGCGGATACTACCGCTGCATTGCTTCGAACGCGGCAGATCAATGGCGCAGAGGGAAAAGCAAGTCTTGCGAGCACGCGGTGTTCACACGCCCTCCAAGGCGACTAAACAGCTGCATGCGTTGGCGAGGCGGAACGGCTTGGCGATGGCGTACTCGCTTGAGCTGTACCATGCCTGCAGCGTCGCCATGTCAGGAAACTCCAGCAGGACAAGCCTCGTTGGCATCCAACTTCCTTCAAGGACCTCCTGGTCTCCGCCACGAGCCAGGTAGCGCCCACCGAACTGCTTGATCGTCGACGACGCCCTCTTCTTGTATTCCTCATACGCCTGAGCGTCGTGGATCTCTATGTCTGCGATAAGATAAGCGGCCATTCGAATGCCCCTGTGTACGGTACGCTGACCTAGTCGACAATCCTCCCTCGCCGCCGCTGATGCAATAGCCACTTTCCACCCGTTGAAGACATGGAGTGGCCGCTTGGGCCGGAAGCAATCCCTCTTGGCTGTTCACCGGATCGGACACAGGCGGTGAGCGCGCCGCCGCAATCATGTCACTCGTCGAATCCGCGAAGCTCGACGCTCTCGATCCGGAAGCCTAACTTCGCGACGTTCTAATCTAACGCGCATCGCCTGCAACCAGCCGCCTGGTTGGAGGCTTGCACGCAGCTACAACTATTTGTCAGCACCCCGGGTCCGGAAAGCGCGCCAGGCTGAGATGATAGCGAGCAACAAGAACAACCCTGCAAAACCCGCCCACAAAGAACCGCCTTGCGTTAGATTGTCACCGTTGGGAGTGAGGCAACTGGAAAATGCTTGGGATATGCAATCTCGAAACTTCCAGTACCTTTCATAAAATAACCACCCAGAAAAAATCGACATAGACGTTAAAACAAATACTGAAGCGTATTTCATTTTGTTCCTGCTATGACCTTGTCCCGCCGACTAGGGAAGGCCACCCGTTTGAATTTGATTCACTCGACAGGCTTTAGACTATTGGTTCCACCCATGTCGTTGTCGGAAAACCGTTGCATATTTTGGGCTCTTATGTGGCAAACGCAACGGCAACACGGGTATCCAGTTCATGTAAAGGGCCCTGTCGCGCGGCCTTGCATCGCCCGCTAGAGTAATGGCTCTTTCGAATGCCTGAGACCAGGTCTGTTGGCCGTCCGTCAACAGTCGTCTGACACCTTCCCATTCAAGCATTTGACTGGCCAGCGTTGTCTACGATCGCAGCGAACTTGAGGGGGTGGAGGCTTCAAGCCTCCTGTTGAGCTCGGTTCCGCGGGGAAGCCGACGAGACCTCTGCCAACCTGGAATTAAGAACGATCGTTTTTCTACTTCGGGTGACGTGTCCATCTTGGGCGCTAACACTGCTAAGAACTTGCCCGTCACGGTAGACGTTCATGCTGCCACTCCGAACGGCACGACTCTTGCACAGTTACTAATGTGTTTACCGCTAGGAGTTCAAGTGTAATGAACTGGCACAAATTCGGAGCGTTCGCGCCGCTGATGCTGGTGATGAATGGCTCTGAAAAATACAGGTTGGTGAAGTCGCTGGGAGACGCTGCAGAAGCCCTGTTCGCGTCGTGGCCCCTCGACGATGGCGAGGAATACCTCGTGGCCGTTAAGACGTGTTTGGAGGCCTTGCACGGCACGACGTCGCCGGCAGAGGCGAGATCTGCACTCATCCGAGCGGCCAAGGAAGCTGGCATTCCGGTGATCACTGTCGTTCACTGAGGGTCGCAGGAACAAATCAACACTGGAATGGTTTGGGACCATAGAAGGGAGCCCGCCATGACGACCATTCCGCCTGAGCCGACGCCAAGCCCAAAGCCTAGGCCGGTTCCTGATCGGCCGCCCGATGTTCCCGAACCGCCCATCGAAGAGCCCATTCCGGATTTGCCGCCGGAAGAAATTCCGAATCCAACCCCGCCCCCAAAAGAGTTTCCGCCGACGATGAAGTGAGTTCAAGCGCTCCCTCATGCCGCGCTCCTGTCGTTCCGCTGCTGCAGGAGCGCCATGAACGCGGCTTCGGACCGCCGTATGTGGAGCTGTGTGCCGCGCCAGCAATGGCCAATGCAGGCATCGGCAGCGTTGTGGGCTATTTTCTTCTGCGGCGGCAATGCCCTGCACTCGCATTCAGCCACGGCTGCAAGCCTTCCAGTTCTTCTTGCCTTTGGCGTCGAGTGTTGGCGGGAAGCACGACCGAAGAACATGACGCGCCAGGACGTGGCCGGGATCGTGCCATACATGTGCATCATCCCAATGGCGCCGATTTCGGCAAGCTCGTCGTCCGCCGGCTGGTCAAGGTCAAGACGGTCAAAGTTTCCGTTTGGGAAGACGCCACGCTTTAGGAGACCTCTTTGGCATCAAGACGAGATAATCCACTGGCTCGCGCGCGCCGCAAGAAAAGGCCCTTGGACGAGGCTCTCTTCTTCAATAGCAAGTTGGAATGAAGCCGGATCGCGAGCGAGGCGTAACATGCGCGCCTTCCTTCATAGACTACGGATGGCTGCTGAAATGCGTGCCCGACAAAGATCTAAAAATGGCTGAACAGCGATTTCTACGTGGAGAACCGGTCGAATGAACTCGGCACAGGGCCTTGATGATGAAATTGCTGATCGGGAGTTTGAAGCGGACGATTAGGAACATTCAACCGCCACGGATGTTCGGGGGAATGGATCGCGCGGCCAGATCTCCTGTAACCGTGCTTTAGCCCCTTGCACGTGGCCGTGCGGTCCGCCTCAACTCTTCGCGCATCGGTCTGTTAGCGTACGGAAACCATGATCCCTATCAGGCGTTCATCTTTTGAACGTCACGTCATCCGACGTTCCTCTGCGACGTCAACAACTAGCCCCGCTCCGGCGGGATCTGCTTCGGCGGGGCTCTTTTTAATGAAGGAGCGAATGTGAAGGCGAAGGAGCGCCGGCTGTGCCGGCAACTTACCCATTCGGCAGTCCGGTCGACCTTCGAAGAACTCCCATGCGGCCGGCGCTGGACAAACAAAAAGATGGCTTCGTTTGCCTTATGGGGCATTTAAGCGTACCCTCATTTATCGGTCCGACAATTTCAACCGGGTGCCCCGGGCCGCTTGAGAGACGATCTGCTCTTGCCTGAAATAGGAGAGCTGTTATGTCTCTTTTCGAATTAATTTCCTTTACCGATGATGAGATTGAACTGATAACGTCCGTAGTCGGCCGTTGGTCAGAGAGAAATCATGTCGATGTCAAAAGCGAACACGGCCAGGCTGCGCTAACGCAGGCCATCGCCCTCGTCAGTTCCGGGATGAGTTCGCAGGGTGCCATCGTGGGGAGGCTCGATGAGGTTTGCGCGCCGCCCGCCCCCGAGTATCCTAGGTCTCTTGTTGACTAGTAAACGCTAGTGGCGACGAGGTAGCCCTTCGTCGTATTGCACTACCGTCCAAGAATAATCACCCTATCCGCCGGATCGCGTCTGCGAACGTAACGCCCATCGCCATGCCGCCGATGCCGATGTCGGCAAGCGCGCCGATCCCCATCAGCTTCCAACGCTGAACATCATCGGTGACCTTTCGCATTTCCGGAAGATCCTCCTGAATGGCCGTGACGCTGCCTGAAATAGCGGACCTCTTCCGCGCAGTCGATAATTACAAATGGCTAATATATAGAGCAGGTTCGTCGTGTTATTCAGTTCGTTTCCAGTTGTGAGGTAAGTCACGGAGGGTAAGATGTTTCGATTGAGCGCTCGGTTCGCGTTTTTAGCCGCCTCTGCATTGGGTCTGCAGCCGTCCGTGGCAGCGGCTGCCGACGATTCGCAGATTGCGCGCGGCGAATATCTCGTCACGATCGGCGGCTGCAACGACTGCCACACACCGGGATACTTCTTCGGAAAACCGGACAGCTCGCGATTTCTGGGCGGCTCGGATGTCGGTTTTGAAATCCCGGGGGAAGGTGTTTTCGTCGGCAGCAACATTACGCCTGATAAGGAGACCGGCATCGGGAGCTGGACCAGGGAGCAGATCGTGACTGCAATTCAGACCGGGCAACGGCCCGACGGTCGCGCCCTGGCGCCAATCATGCCGTGGCATGCATTCGCGAAGCTCACCGAAGAAGACGTGACATCGATTGCAGCATTCCTTCAAAGCCTGAAACCGGTAAGCCATCAGGTACCTGGTCCTTTCAAGTCAGGGGAGAAGGTTTCAACCTTTATGTTCCGGGTCTTGCCGCCGGGCGAAACCGCAGCCGCCGCGCCAAACTAGGAGGTAACGGATGCCGGGTGAAGGTGACGGTGGAGTTGCGGGCGTCAGGCAGCAACCGAAGCAGCCGTTGAACGCTGCATCCATTCCGGCTATCGCACTTGCTCCGCGATGGGTGCCGTGTCGTCCTTGGCCACGACTTGGCTCACTCAGCATGACGATTTTGCGGATCGGCGCAGCAGAAAAGCGTCGCGCCGCGAACGGCTGTTCGCCGAATACATTGATGAGGCGTCGCAGGCCTACGGCGATACTCTCGTGCATGACGGCCTCAACGATCCCGCCAAAGCTGGATTTCGCTATACGCCATCATGAGCAAACTGCGTTTCTTCGCAATGCCTGAAACGCTCATAGCTGCCGAGGGTATCTGACCCGGATCTTCGAAACCTACGACGCCCCCGGCCGGGAGCGATGTCCGAAATCTACACGAAGGAAGCCGACAAGAAGAAGTTCGCCCGCGGCGCGTCGAAACGCCTGTCGAACAGAATGTGGGTCGCAGCTTTGGCCCTACGCGGTCGCACCTATAATGAAATCAATAACTTGGAATATGGTTTGGCGACCCCTGCAGGAATCGAACCTGCGACAACCTGCTTAGAAGGCAGGTGCTCTATCCAGCTGAGCTAAGGGGCCATCCGGCCGCTGCGTCCGTGCAGCGGCGAGAAGCGACATGCCTGAGCGCTCAATGCGTCCAGGGCTGCGTGCGGGTATAGCGGAAATTATCAGGATAAGCGACTGTCTGGCGAGCCGGTTCCTTCGGCGCGATCACGCGGTATTCGATGCCGTTGCGCTTGGCATAGGCTTCCGCCAGTTCCTGCGTCTCGAAGGTCAGCCTCACCTGCTGGCGCATATCGCCGGAGGACGTGTAGCCCATGATCGGATCGATCTTGCGCGGCTGCTCCTGATCGAATTCAAGCATCCAAAGATGCGTCTTCGCCTTGCCGGACTGCATGGCGGTCTTGGCTGGACGGTAGATCTTGGCAGACATCAGCTGCACGCCTCCGGATATGCGGGCCTGACCCGCTGTAACTTACCCTTCCACCCCGTCTCCGGAATGGTCTTCATCGCCTCTATAACGCGAAGAGATGAATTTTGCTTAGCCGCGAATCCCTCCACTTTCAAGAAAAAAGCCAACTGAGGGGAATGCTTGCGCCGCAAGCCAGGATCCAGCCCGCGGAGGGCTTGGTGATTGAAACGACAATGCCGTGTTGAAGACGGGGAAGACGCGAATTAGATATTGCGGGGCCGGGGTGAAGCGTGTATTGCCCCCTCTCACGGAGTGTAGCGCAGTCTGGTAGCGCATCTGGTTTGGGACCAGAGGGTCGGGAGTTCGAATCTCTCCACTCCGACCATCCTTTCAAAAAATGTTGTCTTCGCAGACGGCCAATGGCCCTGCGCAGGAGCCGTAAATGCAAGTTGAAGTCCCCTGCCCCAAGTGCGGCAAGACCCGGATGAACTTTCCGCGCCCGCAGCCGCTCGATAGCGACATCATCACCTGCTATCACTGCGACTTCGAACTCGGCACCTACGGCACCATAAAGCGCAAGATGGCGCTCTTCATGGACCGCCTGATCCAGGCCAAGGCCAAGCCGGTGAGAAAGCAGTAATTCCAAGAGATCGGGCCGACGCTTCGGCGCGCCGCTACTTTTTCCTCGTCACCGTGGCGCTTGCGACCTTGTCGCCGACCTTGATTTCGAATTTCCTGACGATGCCGGCATTCAGCTCGACGACGTATTTCACCTCGCCCATCGAATCAATGATCGCCCTCGAATAGGGCACGGCATTTTCCTTGATGTGGCGGATGGTGCCGCCGCTATCGATGAAGAGCATGTCGAGCGGCAAAATGGTGTTCTCCATCCACATGGTCACCCGCCGCGGCTGGCCGAAGTCGAAGATCATTCCGGCATCCTCGGCCATTTCCTTGCGGAACATCAGGCCGTACTGCCGCTGCTCATTGCTGGCGGCAATCTCCACTGTGAAATTCAGCATCCTGCCGGAGGCAGTCTGGATCACCAACGGCTCCTTGTCGAAATGCGGTTGCTGCTGGGCAGAGGCGGAGACGGCCAGGATGAAAAAAAGCGCCAGAAAGGCGCCTTTGATCGCCTGTATTGCGATGCCGCGAGGCATCAGTGCGACCGGCTTGCCGGGCTTGGCATATCCGGGTGGATTTCGGCTGCCATCAGGCCCTTGTCGCCGTCGCCGTAGCGGACGAGGACGACCTGGCCGGGGCGAAGCTCCGTCAGGCCAAAGCGGCGAAGCGTTTCCGATACGCACGAAGATATCTTCCGTACCCTCGCCGCGCGTCAAGAAGCCGAAGCCCTTCGTGCGGTTGAACCACTTCACCAATGCCCGCTCCAGGCCGCTCGTCGGGGGCGACCTGCACGTGGGTGCGCACCGGCGGCAGCTGTGACGGATGGACGGCGGTCGACTGGTCCATGGAGAGAATCTTGAAGGCCTGATAGCCGCGCTCGCGGCGTTGGATCAGCGCGACGATGCGCGTGCCCTCGAGGATCGTCTGGTAACCGTCGCGGCGAAGGCAGGTTACGTGCAGCAGGACATCCTGCATGCCGTTGTCCGGGACGATGAAGCCGAAGCCCTTGGCAACATCGAACCACTTGACGACACCGGTGATTTCAACGAGGTCGACGGCATCCCCTGGACAGCTCGTCGATATCGGTGAATTCCTTCGATGAAATCCTGTCAGCCATGTCGCCAGCCCCTCAATACGCGTCACACTGTTACGGTTAACTGATTCTTGCAATCAAGATTAACATCTTGGTAACGGATAAGCGCAAGTCCTGTTTTCGGTTATTCCCAACTGCTCATTTTAGTCGCATGCCTTGCCCGAAGCTGACCCCCCGCCACATAACGAAGCAGCTCCCACATTTTAGAGAGGAAATAGAATGCGTTATCTCCACACTATGGTCCGGGTGACGGATCTGGATGCCTCCCTGCATTTCTACGGCACGCTGTTCGGCCTGAAGGAAATCCGGCGCTCCGAAAACGAAAGCGGCCGTTTTACCCTGGTTTTCCTCGCCGCAAACGAGGATATCACAAATGCAGAGAAAAATGGCGCCCCCTGCCTCGAACTTACCTACAATTGGGATTCCGAGGAGTATACCGGCGGACGCAACTTCGGCCACCTCGCCTACGAGGTCGACGACATCTATGCGACCTGCCGGCATCTGATGGACAATGACATCACCATCAACCGTCCACCACGCGACGGCCGCATGGCCTTCGTTCGTTCGCCGGATCGGGATTTCCATCGAAATCCTGCAGAAGAACGGCAGCTTCCGGCGGCCGAGCCGTGGCTTTCGATGGGCAATACCGGCGCCTGGTAAGCTGAGGCTTTTGCGAGGCTTGCGGTTTTTGCGATTTCGGGCCGCCGCGCCCGCTTCGCGCTTGCCGCAAGCCCGCCCCGTAGGCACTCTCCGGCCGACTCGAAGCGGAAGACGACGCGGTTGAATTGTTCTCCGCACCAACGGAGACCGTCGCTTGCTCATTCTCCAAAAGCGGATGCCCGCCACGGGCGCGCTTCTCATCGCTGTTGCCGCGGTTGCCCTGTCGGGCTGCGTCTCGAACCAGAAGGCCCTCGATTCCGCAGCTGCCGTGGCTGCCGATCCTTCAGCCGAGCAGCTTGCCGCGAACACGCCGGGCAAAACCGCCAACGGCGCCTATCGTGATCCGATGGTCACGAATGTGTCGGGCGCGCAGCAGACGGCGGCAGCGCAGGATCCCGAACGCCGCCACCATGTCCGCCGGCACTGCGGCCACGCAGCCCGCCAATATCGGCGGCTTGGCGATGCAGCCAAGCCGCATCAATGCGAACGCGATGAGCATCTTTTCCGCCCAGCCGGCGAGGCCGCAGAACAACACGACCTCAACGATCATGCAGCCGGCGGACGCCAACGCCTATGCACCCGTTCAGGGCATCGATGCCGCGCGCAGCAGCGTCTTCAGCGCGCCGCCGCCCGCCCAGCCGGCACAGGACGGCGCGATGCTTCTGCCGCAGCAATCCTCCGAGAAAACCAGCGCACGGCTTGCACCTGCCTATCAGACCGGCAATCGCTCGCGACAGGAAACCTGCAAGGCGGGTCGATAAGAATGCGCTCTATGCCGCTCCGAAGCAGAACCTCGTCGGCGGCCTCGCCGGGCTCCTTGAGAAGGCGTCTCTGCCGGGCATGACGCGCGTGGCACCGAACGGCCTGCACATCCAAAATGGCAATGTCGAAGTCGGCTGCGTTAAGCCCGGGATGCTCAATGTCATCAAGGCGGTCGAAACCCATTTCGGCAAGCCGGTCATCGTCACCTCCGGATATCGCGACGCGGGGCATAACCGCATGGTCGGCGGCGCCGAGAGAATTCGATGCACAAGACCTGCCGATGCCGCCGATATCAAGATCGAGGGCGTCTCCAACGGGGATATCGCCGCCTTTATCCGATCCCTGGCCGGACCGCGGCGGCGTCGGCACCTATTGCCACGCCGAATCGGTCCATCTCTGACACCGGCAAAAGCCGCGACTGGAACTGGAGCTGTGGCGCCGGACGCGCCAGGGCACCGAATGCAAGAGCCATCTGACGGGCGCGCAGTTCCCGCATCACGTTGCGGCAACGCCGCAGCATCCCGTTAAAGGAACAGTCGGCAGCCTATTGATTCAGCTCGGATAATCGGTCTCTCACACAGGCTCTGATTTCCTATCATTTTTTTGAAAGAAATCCGAAATTCCCGCTTGCCGGATCCAAAGCGCCTGACTATAAGGGCGCCACCACGAAGGAAGCGCCCTTCGTCTTATCGGTTAGGACGCCAGATTTTTCATTCTGGGAAGAGGGGTTAAAGACTTCCTCCTAGGGCGTGCCATCAATCCATCGATAAAATCAGCAATCCGGACAGTTTTCCGGTAGCTCCACGGGTAAACATTTACCTCGACCCCGCTAAAAAGCATGTTCCCCGGAACCCCAACCCTTTTCAACTATCAGAAAAGCAGTTCGGCGGCGTCCCCCGAGACGGGTTCCTTCGTTGAGTTCGCGGCCCAAGTACGTCTGCACTGCTACATTCTTATCCCTGTAGCGGCCATGATCTCGCTCGGGAGCATCCTACTTCCACGGTTCGGCGGTATGGCGTGTGGTTTGCGTCGTCATTTGGAGACGGCCGGGGGCGAGAGGCGCCCCGGGCGTGCCATTTTTCTTTTCATTGTGTCTGTTTATCGGTACGCTTGAGAAAGCGGTCGAGTGTTCCTATCGGCACCCGACACAACGCGCCCTTCGTCGTTCGGTTAGGACGACAGATTCTCAGATTCTGTAAAGACCAGTTCGACTCTCGTAGGGCGTACCAAATTTATCAAATAAAATCATATGGTTATTTAGAATAGAAAATAGAGTAACGATCCATGATTCGGGCAGGCCGGGAACAGCTTTGCGGCGGGCGCCCTCGCGCCGAGCAAAGCAAGCGCCGACGGTATTGCAGAGCAGGATTTTTCCGCCGACAAGTCCGAAATGATGATCCCGGCGACGCGCCGACATCGAAGGTTGAACAAATCCGCGCAGGATGATTTGTTCGTCCCGACACGGGCTGCAACAACCGTCTTTTCCACAAGCCTCGAAAAAATCTGCGTGATCGCAAATTTTTCGCGTTTTGCCGCTTGCGGCGCACAAAAGTGCTGACTATAAGGGCGCCACCACGAAGGAAGCGCCCTTCGTCTATCGGTTAGGACACCAGATTTTCATTCTGGGAAGAGGGGTTCGACTCCCCGAGGGCGTGCCATTTTCTCCTCTCAGTTACAATTACATCGCCGGGCGAGCCATTGCGGTCTTGCCTACCGCCTGGCCCTCCGCAAGCCTCGTGCAACTCGCGCTCTATGAGCATGGCAAGCGGGTCTGCTTCGGTTCTTCGGAGCGCCGACCATCGCTCTTGCCGGCGGAACGGGGCAGACGTTTTAAACGGCTTGAGAGAGGTACCTGAGGGGAGAAACATTTGCCGCGCGTGTCGATCTGTATACCGGCCTACAAGCCCGATTTCTTTGAACTCGCGCTGAAAAGCGCGATCGCGCAAAGTTTCGATGACACGGAAATCATTGTCTCCGACGATTGCCCGACGGATGCGATCGAGAAGATCTGCCAAAGATACTCAGGCGTTGTTCAGTACAGCCGCAATCCGGATCCTGCCGAGTACAAAAACGTCATACGGCTCGCCGGGCTCGCCAGCGGCGAGTACATCAAATATCTCTTCGACGACGACGTCCTCAATCCGTTCTGCATCCAGTACCTGCTTCAGGCGCTTGAAGCCACACAGAACCGAGGGACGAAACTTGCGTTTTCCCCGCGCTATTTCATCGACGAGCGGAACCAGGTTACGAATTTCGGCAACGGATTGATGGTCGAAGGCTCTCTGAAGGTGATCGAGGGCCGCGACTTCATACGCATCACCGCCGTCAAGCATCATAACCTGCTTGGGGAATTCTCGTCGGTGCTCATGCGAACGGCCGATTGCTTCGATGAATCTGGCCGTTTCGGTCTTTTCAAGGTCGTGGACGGCATCATTTCCGGACCGCTCGATCTTTCGTCCTGGGTTGGGCTCTCCCTCCGCGGAGCGATCGTCGGGCATCCCATGCCCCTCTCCTATTTCCGCCAGCACTCCAATTCGCAGTCCAATCCGGTGGCCAACCGCTATTTCATCTACTCGATCACCTACTACGAGGAAATGCTCGATCTCGCGATCGAGAAGGGCTACCTGCAGCCCTCCGATCTACCCATCGCCCATCGGAACCTCATCAATCACTATTCCTACTGGAGAGGATTGTTCCCGGAACTGGATGAACGGATCGCCCGCATCAGCACACGTCTCTAAGTCCATGCAGGCGCAATAGAAATCGCAAAGGATTAAATCATAATGGATGGAATCACGGGATCAGGGATGCAAAAGCTCATTGAAAGTGCCGCGACGTTACGCTCCGCGCTTGCCGCGAGATCGGAAGTTCACGAACTGAAGTTGCGCGCGCTTTTGGAACTCGCCGACGAATTGAAGATCGCGAAAGAGTATACCGCCAGCCTGCCGCCGATTGAAATCGGCAGCATCACGCTTGTCGACCAGGTTGTCCTGGTGCTGCTCGCCAAGATCGTGACGCCGCGCAAGATCATCGAGATCGGCACGTACAAAGGTTTCACCACACGCCTTTTCATCGAAAACACGCCGAGACTGCGACGTGGTCTCCATCGACTTGCCGAAGGGCCTCACGGCGCATCTAGCCGAGACTGACGAGCGCAGCGCCTTGTCGTCCGCCGAGCAGAATGACGACTATCTCCGCAAGCGCCAGGAAATCGACGGCGAGGCCTATCTCGCGTCGATCACCGAGGCGCAACGGAAGCGCCTCACGCTCGTCAAGGAAGACTCGACGACGATCAATTTCAAGGAGGCCTTCCAGTCGGCCGAGATGATCTTCATCGATGGCGGGCATGAGCACCAGATCGTCCGGGCGGATACGGAAAACGCATTCGGCATCGTCAAACGCGGCGTTATCGTCTGGCATGACTACAATTCTAAGATCCACGGGGACGTCACCGAGTATTTGGCGGAGTTCTCGAAATCGCAGGTGGTCTTCCATGTCGCAAACAGCCTTGTGGCCTTTGCGCTGGTCAACATAGAGCTCTGATCATGGGTGCTAGCGAGATCAAAATCGGCAGCCTGTTGACGAAGGACGAGTTCCGGGAACTCACGGCACCGAACGACCGGATCGCTTATTCCCACCTTGCGCTCAGGATCGGCATCCATGCCGGCCTGCTCTTCGCGATGGTCCGCGCATGGGAAGGCGCCTATCCCGCTCTTGCTTTCGCAGCCTTTTATATTAACGCCGTCCTATGGCAGTTCGCCGGCTACGCCGGCATCGGCCATGAGCTGTTTCACAAGAAGGTCTTCAGCAGGAAATGGCTGA